>NZ_PXNP01000001.1 GCF_003007675.1 Marinobacter fuscus
CCGTGGTTGAGCCTGACACCCAGGCCGCATGCCCTCTCCCGGACAGCTTGCACCAACTCGACGGATGGCGAAAGGAACCAGAAAGCAAAGGCTACCCGCCCGATTACCGTTTGAGACGGACGGCCCCAAAACTGGGGCACGCCATGAATACCAACACCGCTGACTATTGTGGCAACCAAACCAGACAGCGAATTTTCCGGCCTTGGCCATCACCAGCATGAGCGGTTTTTGCAGCCAACCCTGATGCCAAGGCCTTTGCACCGCACCAGCCAAAAACGCAAAAGCGCCTGGCCGTTAACGCCTTGGCTTTGCGGCGCACCGGAGCGCCAGCGTAGGTGCGTCCGACAACAGCCATTGGTTAAATGCTTGAATGCGCATCCGCATGCGCATAAACTGAGACCATCCATTAAATAGCCACTTGGAGGCTCAAATGGCAGAACTCTACAACGTAGCTGCCCCCAAAAAAGCGGCAAACCTCTCAGTCAATAGCGATCTGCTGCGTAAGACCCGTGAACTAAACATTAACCTGTCTGCTACCCTCGAGCGAGCGCTGAAAGAAGAACTCTCAAAACGTCAGTCAGAACAATGGGTTGAAGAAAACCGCGCCGCGATAAAAAGTTACAACGATTTTGTCGGACAACATGGATGCTTTGGCGACGAATTCAGGGAATTTTGATGGCACAGTTCGATGTATACCCCAACCCAAGCAAGACCAGCAAAGCGCACTACCCTTACCTTGTCGATATTCAGAGCAGCCTGTTGAGCGAGCTGGCAACGCGAATCGTCATCCCCTTGGGGAAACGCTCCGCATTTAGTGGTGAAGCCATGCAAGGAGTCACACCGGAAATCAGCTTTGCAGACCAAGAGCTTCTGCTGTTAACGCCTCAAATTTCCTCTGTTTCAGAAAAGCATCTCAAAAACCCGGTTGGCTCTCTATCGCACTTTAGAGACCAAATCGTTGGAGCTTTGGACATGGCTATCACCGGCATTTAACGC
>NZ_PXNP01000002.1 GCF_003007675.1 Marinobacter fuscus
CCTAGCACCAACACCTGCCGATGCACCGTGATTAAAACCACCGCAAACGATGCGGTGAACGAACCTGAGTTTCAGAGTAGCAGACCCCGTCCCAATTTTCGGCGGACAGCCCCGCGACCGAAACACCGAACTTTACACCAACTCCGCTGAGGTGCTGAGCAACCAAACCGATGGCGGATTTCGATGGCCTTGGCAATTCTCCAGAACTTCCATTTTGCTGCCAGTTGTCGGCCAAGGCCCAATGGCACCGAACCACCCAAAACGACCCAAGGCACTGCCAGCTAACGCCTTTGTCAGTTGCGATTTGGTTGTAGTGGAGTTTTGGGGTAAAGTGGCGAAGCCACCCCAAAACGGAGCGTAGACCAAAACGTCAACTGGACAAACTTGTTAGCAGCTTTTTGGCACACATTAATAACCTAAATATTTCTTGTTTGGCATTTCACCCTTAAAGAAGCCCTCAAATACTAGCTGCAGCCTCTCACGACGTTGATATACCTGCTCTTGACTAAGCCCCTCCAGCTTAAATCCGTCATTTGAATCAAAATGACAACCTATGGATAGCGATAAATAACTATGTATCCGCATCGCTGGCCAAAATACGTTTCTTGGGATGAAGTCATTGTCTTTATATACTTCGCATTGCTCATAAAGATAATTCTCCAATTTAAAGTATTCGTCATCATCCCAAAGATTTTCCTCATGAAATATCCCCACGAACGAATCATCTGAATACTCGTTACTCCAAGCAAAATTTCGATTGATCTGATTCATGCTCATTTTACTGCTAACGCTTGCAGCATGCGCGCCTGCGGAATGGCGCCAAAGGCGCAATGTAGTAGGCGTCGCCGTGCCTGCACTGGTTATAGCTCTCGCGGTTAGAACCGGGAGTCATTTTCACAGGGGATACCGTCACGATCCCCATCCATCTTTGTATTTGGGCAATTTCTCGTGAAAAACTCAGCCTCGGCCCTGGATGTCATTTGACTGCAATACTGGCGTCCGTCACATCTGAAGCTAGTTTGGGAGTTCTGAACAGGCGCCTCCCTACGGATTTCGGCTACTCCAGATGAGCGTGGCGTTGGGTTCGGCGTTGAATCTACACTTTTTGTGTAATAGTTCCACGCACCAAAGCCGATAAGGGCTAAGAGAATAATTTTTTTCAAACTCAGGATCCTAAGTTGGTAGGCTATAACGCTGAGCACAGCGGCGACCTTGGAATGGTGCCGAAGGCACCATGGAAAGGGCGTCCGGCGGCCATCGGCCGCGTACTGCTGCGACTTGTTAAAAAGTCTAACCCCATTGCTCAAAAATATCCCCAGAGGCCAAGGCCTCCAGAAACGCCCGTTGCTCCTCAGTAACCAATTTGCGCGGGGTGTAACCGTGCTCATCAGGCTCTGCCAACAACCTTGCTTGAGTTTCTCGCGCAACAGCAGATAAAGCTTCCTTCTCGCCTGGCGTCATAGCGGAAAAATACTCGGATAGGTTCTCCTGGCATTTTACTGAGTAATCCAGATCAATCACGTCTTCTCCGGCGAAAAGGACAAGCCAGAGATACTCAAAGGAGAGTTCAGCTAGAGTTTTGATACGAATGTCTCCATGACTTTTTAACGCT
>NZ_PXNP01000003.1 GCF_003007675.1 Marinobacter fuscus
GCGCCTACGAAATGGAGCCGAAGGCGCAATGTAGTAGGCGTCGCCGTGCCTGCACTGGTTATGTGCTGCTTTAGGCCGCAACAAGCCTTTTCACGTTGAGCTCTTTGCGATGTTGTTCGGCGTGCCAGAGCTCATATTGGGACTGCTGGTTCAGCCAGCTCTCTGCAGAGGTATCAAAAGCGATAGAGAGCCGGATAGCCATCTCGGGACTGATACCGGCCTTGCCGTTCAGCACGGCACTAAGAGTCTTGCGGCTAACGCCCAATGCATCTGCAGCCGCCGTGACAGAGAGGCCGAGTGGTTCAAGACAAAGCTCTCGCAATACTTCACCAGGGTGTGGGGGGTTATGCATCAACATTTGCTTTACCTCAGTGATAATCTTCATAGTTCACAATCTCGGCATCTCCATCTTCAAATCGGAAGGTCACTCGCCAGTTACCGCTAACAGTGACTGACCATATACCAACGCGATTGCCGGAGAGTTCGTGCAATCGAAGACCGGGTAAGTCCATATCTTTGGCATCCGATGCTGCGTTCAATCTACCGAGAATAAGCCGAAGCCTTTTTGCGTGAGCGGCCTGAATTCCTGCGGTGCTACCGGACTTGAAAAATTTGGCCAAGCCCTTGTGTTTGAAGCTTCGTATCATTCTCTGAATGTACCCTGAAACGTATCGGGTGTCAATTCACATAACGCTGAGCTTAGCGGCGCCCTGACAAGGGCGTCCGGTGGACGGCCCTCGGGCCGGGAACGTACTACAGCGACTGGTTAGCTGGGGGCATCAATGAAGCCCGATCCCTGGCAACCAACATCGCAGCCTGCACCGCTGCCCTTGCACCCAAACCCGCCGATGCACTTTTATTGAAACCACCACCAACGATGCGGTGAACGAACCTGAACGCCAGATTAGCAGGTAAGCAAGGAACCGTTTACCGGCGGACGGCCCCACAACCCAAACGCCCATGTTACTACCAACACCACTGACCAATTGAGCTACCAACAACACGCCAAATTTGCGGGCCTTGGCAACCGCACCATGTTGCCGGATTTACTGCCGGTTCTTGGCCAAGGCCATTAGCACCCAGCCACCTAAAAAGTACAAAGCACTACCAGCTAACGCTGAGCACAGCGGCGCCACGTCAGTGGTGTCCGGCGGCCATCGGCCGCAAACTGCTGCGACTTGTTATACATGAGTTTCCTCCGGAATCAGAGTCAATAGGTCGGTAACCCCAACGTCCGCGCCCGCCTGTGATAGCAAAGCAGAAACTTGCCCTCGATGGTGAGTCTGATGGTTAAAAAAATGAAGAACAAGGCTCGAATATCGCTTGTTGGCCGGAATCCCTTTGGTGTTGTGGTAGCTGAGAACGAAATCCAGATCGCCTTCGGTTAGCCCGGCTACCCAGCTGGTAATTTGTCGGTCAAGCCAAGCCCGATGTTCAGATAAGCGACCAATATCCTCAAACACTATCTGGCTTAGGCTTGTCGGATTTGGAAGGTTGGCGACCTCCTTCAACGAACCCACGCAGGATGGATGGGTGGCAAACCGCTTCAGCCAGATGGTGTCACCAACGACGATGTGATTCAGAGTTCCAAGAATAGAGCCGAAAAAAGCCCCGCGATCCTGAGTTAAGTCTGTTGCAGAGAGCGAACTTGCAGACTCGTAAATTTTGGAATTCATCCATTGATTGTAAATGGACAACAATTCGAAGTGATCTTTCAGGCTCACCTGAGTTCCCTCTCATGTATAACGCTGAGGTAACCGGCGCCGGAGCGCCAGCGGAGGGAACCAAAAGCGGTACGCTTTTGGCGTCCGGTTGACCGCCTGGTTAGTGGCCGGTCACCACCCTGGTTGAGCCAGGTATCCAAGGCAGCATGCCCTCTCCCCAACAGCTTGCACAAACTCGACAGATGGCGAAAGGAACCAGAACTCAAAAGCCGCCGACCCGATTACCGTTTAAGACGGACGGCCCCGCAACTGGGGCACGCCATGAATACCAACACCGCTGACCGCTTTGGCAACCAAACCAGACAGCGAATTTTCCGGCCTTGGCAATCACCAGAGTGAACCGGATTTACAACCAAGCCGGGCGCCAAGGCCTTTGCACCTGAGCCCGCCAAAAGTGAAGACGGCCCGGGCCAATAACGATGTACGTTCATCTGCCCGAGCGAAGCGAGGGTCGGATGAATGTGTTGTTATAGAGCCAAGTCCTGAAAGAGCTCTGATAAAGCACACCCTCGACGGCCATGCCTGCTTCGAGACGTTCTTCAAACTTCATAATCCAACCGTTTGCGACGGGCTCTGGCGACGAGACTGGCAACCAGCCAAAAGGTAACGCGATCGCTGAGGAATAGCTCTCCCTCGGGGTATGTCCCAAGCGGATCAACCCGCGCGTTATCCGCTTGGGACATACCCCGAGGGTAGCTGAAAACGCATTCAACAACGATCATCCTTGTCTGGTTCTTCGAACCGAATCCCAAACCTGAAAAATACTGTTTATTCGTACAGATCATCGCTGTAGGATTCGGTTAACTGGGAGTTTTTCTGCACCCCAGCCGGGCTTTATAAC
>NZ_PXNP01000004.1 GCF_003007675.1 Marinobacter fuscus
TTAATGGATTCCACAACACAAGGATTATGTGATGATTGCTTCCTGCATGAATGATCGTGCACGCCGCACTGCGCGTGAAAGACAGCTTTCCTCCCGGCTCTCCAAAGAGTGGTCTGACAATCAGGCTGATATCGGCTTCGACAGGTAATTCGCGGTACACGTTACAGGTTATCTAACCCGACCATTATCAAAATGGGCATTGGCACTGATGGTTTGAAAGGTGCTGCCAAAGGTGGGGTATATGTGACACTGGTGGTGTCGATGAGTGTTAACTCCTATGCGTGGATATTTGATGAATCCTTCGGGTGGCAGGACTTTTTGTTAAATGTCTCCGCGGATTTGGTTAAGGCGGCTATTTCTTTGGCTTTTGGCTATTTTGCTGCCAAGAAGGTCGCCGCATTTTCCGGAATGGTTGTCGTTGGAAACATGATCGGATTTGTCGTTGGGTTGTCTGTGGGTGTCGCTGTTTCGAAAGTTACTTGGTCAGACGTGACTCAATTTGCTGAAGAGACTGTGCGCGCGTACAAGGAGGCTGTCGAAGCCATCATGAATCCTCCAGAGTTTTTGGCTGCGCAAACGCGAAAAGTGGGCGACTTTGCGTATTGTGCCTTGGATGCTGCAGGTTCAATTGTGGTTGAGGCTTTGGAGCGCGAGCTTGAGAGCCGGGTTTCGGGCTTCTTGCGACGCCTGTCCCCTCTGAATATCAGGTAGAGGCTACCAATGACGGCGACACCCGGCCACTCACGCACGAAAATACTGCGTGGGATGCTCATCATGAATGTCCTTTTCATCGGTTTTGCGCTGGTGATGTGGTGGTCTTATCAAGACTACTCTGCTTATTTGCGGAACATCGTTAATTTACAAAAGCCATTGCTGGTCTTCCACAAGCAACAAAGTGCTCTCTTTTTTGTTTGGGTGCCTATGATGAGCGCTCTGATCACCATCAATATAGAAGTTTTTTATGTGCGGCTGATGAAAAAGCGTGTGCCTCCCTTGATGGCAAAACTTCAGAAAGTGGCAACTTGGGTGATGTTTCTTGGGGTGGCGCTTGCTGTGTTCGGTAATCAACTGATCAATCCGGCTTGGTCAGAGACCTTCAAAGAAGCAGGCTATTCACGCTGTAACACGGTTATCGTACGAGCCAACAAGCAGTTCTTCAACGATGCCTGGGTGTTGGAGCCTGCCGACTGCTACGACCGGGGCTTAAAGCAAATTCTCCACGAGGATCATGGCAAGAGAGGGTTTGAAAAAGGTGCCCGCTATCTGGAGAAAAAGCATGAGTTTCTTCAGAGCCGCGAGGCCGTGCACAACCCCGGGGCTGGCCTTTGATGCCTAATATGGGGGCTGCCCCCATAAGGCTCCCACGTTAAACCTCGGAGATATGGGGTCTGACAGCGAGTGTCAGACCCCACACCACCAACCTCGGCCCCCGGGGTCTGACACTTGCTGTCAGACCCCACATCTCCAACGCCAAGGCCCTCCGCCCACATCTCCAACCCCACAGGTACCCAACTTGTGGGTGGTTACATCAGAAACTCCCAGGCTTCACTGTCCAGGTATTGCCCGGTCGCTTCTGCTGAGTGGGCAATTGAAGCGGCCACATCGGCGAGTGACGTGCCACTTTCCAGCTTGGTCACCCAGTAGTCGAGGCCTTCTGAGTCTGCAGTCCGTTGAAGAAGGGTCTGGTACATCAGTTCCACTTGCTCGGTGAGTGAGAGTTGTCCAATGACGGTGCTTTGACTCTCCGTGAATTCCTGTGAATGCATGAAGCCCCAGACGATGTCGGCAAAGTCGCCCTTTTCTTCAAGCTGTTCCGCCCAGTATTGCACGCCATCCAGGTCGCCCTGGCGTTGCAGAAAGCGGTCGTAGAGGGTAGCAATCCAACTCAGTTCATTGCTGTAGCTCAGGGCGACATCCTGGTCGTTAAACCGCAGAATTTCGGCATTGAGGATGGTGTCGATGTCATCGTTTCCGTTCCTCTGCAGAGTAACGATGCTGTGTTCCTGGCTGATGACATAGTCATCACGGTTGCCGCTCACGGTAATGATGTCCTGGCCAATGCCACCGTGCATCAGGTCGTTGCCGTCTCCGCCGAAGAGGGTGTCGTTTCCGCTGTTACCGAAAAGCCGGTCGTTGCCGCCCCGCGAGCCGACCACATCGTCGCCATCGCCGCCGTAAAGCTCATCATCGCCTTCTCCCAGTACGATGTTCTGGGAGCCGGAAACAGCAAAGAAGGTGTTGTTGCCCGCGCCGCCGATAAACCGGAGATCATCGCCGATCACGATGGCGAACTCGATGTTGCTGAGGTCTATGGTGCCGCCCCCCAGCTCCCGGGCATCGATGACCAGGGCTTCGCGGTAGTTACCGGTGCTGGTTTGCCCGTTCAGGCGAATCGGGTCGCCGGGGTCAGAGCCGGGCTCGCGGGTGAGGGTGATGGCGTTTACCCACAGGTTGTCGCCAACGCCGGTAAACAGATCTCTGGCGGCATCAAGGGCAGAGTCCAGCTGGTCTCCGGCATAGCTACGAACCAGGCCAAGCAGGTCGCGTTCCTGGTGGCTACCCTGAGCGCTCGCATTGTCCCAGGCTTCCAGCGCAACACCGGAGGGCAGGGTGATGGTGGTAACCGGTATGGCATTGCCTCCGGTGAAGTGCAGGGGCACTTCGCCCGGCGCAAGGTCGGGAGCAGGGGGTGTCACTACGGGGGTGGCTCGGACACTCACATTGACTTGCGCGGTCGCCGGGGTTGAGCTGTCTTCGCCTCCGTCTGAAAGCGTCAGGTCGAAGCTGGTGTCGCCGGCCACTCTGGCTGCACGGAAGGTGACCAGGCCATCGTTGATATCCTGCTGGGTAAAGACGTCGTCTGTGGCCAACTCGACCCCATTCAGAAAGAGACTGCCGAGTGTGGGTAACGTCTTTAGGGTGTAGGTTACCTGGTCGCCATCATCGTCCGGGTCGCCTTCATTCAGGTGAGTGTTTGTGAGGGTGACGGTTCGCCCGGCGAACGTGTCAACGCCGGTGTTCACCGCAATGTCCGGGCTGTCGTTCACCGGCTGTACGTTGATCGTGCGGGTGCCAAAAGTGCCCGTGGTGGTGGTCTCACCACTGGCGCCGGTATCTTCCACTGACACGATGCTCACCTGGCGGGCGCCCGGAGTGGGGGCCTCGGACGTGTGATGGTAGCCGAGGGTTTGCAGAAGATTCTGCCAGTCTGTAAGGGGCATTGAGCCCGATTCCAGCGTAATCAGAAGGTCCGGGCCGCTGGCGGCAACTGAAGCGGAGAGGGCGTGGCTGTTCGCGGTCAGGCTCTGGTTGCCATTGGCCAGTTCAATGGGCGCGGACAGGTTGGTTGAGACCAGTTGCTCGGCGCTGCCATCGGTGGCGCCGGTTACTTTTAAAACGATTGATTTCAGGCTTTGGCCTGAGTCAACCGGGTCGATGCCGTGGTTTGCCCACAGGCTGGTGCTGGCGTCGCCTTCACGATAGTCACCGGTATCGGCCACGGGGGCAACAGAAGGCGCTTCGTTGGCATTCGTAATGGCGATATTCAGGCTTTGGGATGCCTTGTTGCCAGCGTTGTCCGTGGTGGTGACTTCAATGTTCAGGGTCGGGCTGGTTTCATAATCCAGACCGCCGCCGAGGTATGTAATTTCACCGGTTGCGGTGTCGATGCTGAACCGGCCGCCAGCATCGTTGGTAAGGCTGTAACTGAGGCCGTCGCCGGGGGCTGCGGTGGCGGTGCCAACGCTCGTATTATCGGCGGCATTTTCGGGCAGCTCGAGCGGGCTGGCAGCCGACGGTATGCCAGGCGCCTGGTTGTCCAGTGAAACATCGTTGCTTTGGCCTGTGCCAGGGTTGCCGGCGCCATCGGTTGCGTTAATGACCACATGGGCGTTGGTGACATCGGTAGTGCCCGCAATGATGGTGTAGCTGGCGGTATATTTGCCGCCGGATTCGGTAGCAACGACCGCCGTTCCGCCGCCAAAGGCCGAGAAGTCGATGGTAACGGTGTCTACGTCACTGTTGCCGTCGGCGGTGGCGTTCCAGGTAGCGGTTACGGTGTCGCCAATGATGAATTCACTGTTGATGCCGCTGGCGCCACTCAGGCTGATATTGGTTGAAGTGATGTTCGGCGGAGTGCCATCCACATAGAAACTGTCACCGCCGGAATAGGCGTTCGCCAGGTTACCCCAGCTGTCGCTGATATTCGTGCCGGCTTTCAAGTCGAGCCGAAGATTGCCGTCTCCGCTCAGATTATTGACAGTGACGGTGTAGCTGGTGCCACTGCCGGATACCGCTGAAATGTTGCCTGCGGCACTGCCTGGCGTGGTTAACTTGAAGTCGTCTGTGCTGACGTTGTTGGCGCTTTCATTGAAGGTGACTGTGTATTCGATGGTTCCCGGCGCACCGGCGCTGGCGGTAATGGACTGAATTTCCGGCGCCAGGTCATCAATTACGGTAATGGACACGGCTTCTTCGTAGATCAGGCCGCCGGAGTCTTCGGTGCGGATGCGTACGGAGTAGTTACCCGGGGCCATAGTCTGGGGGTTGTTCGCCTGAAGGCTGTTGCCGGAGATTGCGAACAGGCTGTTGTGGGTGCTGCCAGCGCCGGAAACCAGCGAGTAGGTGTGGCTGTCGCCGGCATTGGCATCTGTGGTAGACAGCGTTCCCACGGTGACATTGTTGTTGCCTTCGCTGTACTGGACCGACTGGTCGCTCAGGCCGATGTTCGTGGGCGCCTGATTGGGGGAGCGGTAGCCGATATTCAGGGTAAGTGTGTAGTCGAGGACATTGACGCCTCCTCCTATATAAAGGGTGAGCGCTTCGGAAGGTGCTTCAATGCTGGTCAGTGGCTTGTCAGTTAAACTCTCTCGAATGTAAAAATCGCCGGGTTGAAAGGACTTTGGTTCTAGGATGAACTCTCCTCCAGCAACACCATCTGCGATATTGGTATTCACACTAATGCCATAACCTGAAATGTAATAGCCTGTTCCGAAAGTAACGTGCAGTTGGTCGGTGGCGTCGCCTGGGCCTCCAGACGCAATGTGTCCTTGAAAGGAATAGGTGCCCGTAGAGTCAAACAGCCAGCTGTCGTATGTGCCTGAAGGGCCAGCGTGGGAGTCAAAATCGCCGATTGACGATGATGATTCGCTGTAGGTGCTACCGGGATGAGTATTGAAGACTGCCATGCCGTGTCCTTACGTTGGTGCGGGTGGGGGAGATGATTTTTGTCAATTATGAACGTTTTGTAGGCTTTTTTTATACTTGTTTTTTTCAATATTTCGCATTGTTTGTGTAAAAAGTTGTTAAATCGTGCGCGGCGGGTGGTGCGGGGCTTGCAGAATTCAGAATGTCGGGTTTGGCGGCGAGGGTTCGCAAGGCACCCACGTTAAATCCTGGAGATATGGGGTCTGACAGCAAGTGTCAGACCCCTTGTTCCAACACTCGCTAAAGGGGTCTGACCCTCGCGGTCAGACCCCACATCTCCAACCCAGAGCCCTCAAATCTCCAACCCCAAAGCCCCCACACCTCCCCCCAGATATTTCCTTTTACTTCAAAGCACTAATCCATCAATATAACGCTTTTCCGGCACTGCATCCGTTCCCCGGAAAACTCAAAACAACAAGCTCCCACGGGAAAACCGGGAGCACCAACAAGACCACCATCAACTTACAGGAAGTACTTGGATGAACTGTCGTATTGTCTTCTCTCTGCTTGCGTTAATGACTCTTCTATCACCTGCGGCCCTGTGGGCTGAGGCACCCCGGCAATTGATCTTCTCTCATGTTGTCTCGCCCGATACGCCCAAGGGCAAGATGGCGGAGATGTTCAAATCGGTTCTTGAAGAAAAGTTGGGTGACCACTTTGAAGTGGTTATACACGCCAACGCCGATTTGATGGATGACGATGAGGCGGTAACCGCCATTGCCGAAGGCCGTATTCATTTTGCTGCGCCGTCGTTGTCCAAGTTTGAAGGCTATACGCAAAAGCTGAAGGTGTTCGATCTGCCGTTTCTGTTTCCGGATATGGACGCCGTAGATCGTTTTCAGGAGAGCTCAACCGGGCAGGCTTTGCTTTCCAGTATGCAAGATAAGGGTATTGTCGGGCTTGGATATTTACACAATGGCTTGAAGCAGTTGACGGCGGACCGCCCTTTCACGAAGCCGCAAGACCTGGCAGGCCTGCGTTTCCGAACCATGAATTCCGACGTGTTGATCAAGCAGTTCGAATTGCTGAACGCCAAAGCGGTACCCATGGCCTTTTCTGCGGTTTATCAGGCTCTTGCCGAGCAGCGGATTGAGGGGCAGGAAAACACCTGGTCGAATATTTTTTCCAAAGCCTTTTACGAGCATCAGCCCTACATGATGATTTCCAATCACGGGCTGCTGGACTACATGCTGATTACCAATGCGGATTTCTGGAGTGGCCTGACCGACGAGGAGCGCCGTAGTTTTCAGTATGCGCGGGATATGTCGCTCAGATACGGCAACGCAGTGGCCAAGGCCAAGAGTTCGAACGATATGCGGGAGCTGGCCAGAATGAAGAGCGTTTCAGTGTATGAGCCCACGCAGGAAGAGCTGGCAACCTGGCAAGCGGCGATGCAGCCTTTGTGGGCGAGTTACGAAGAGCTGATTGGCAAAAAGATTATTGAAGCTGCACAGCAGGCGGGCCGTCCCTGAAGGCGATTGGTTGATTTTTTTGTAACGCAATTTTAAAAATATTGTTATTCTATCAATGCGTTACGTTTTTAACTGAACCTTCATAAAAGGGAGCTTTGTGTGAGACATTCATTGTCCTTGATGTCTGCTGCAATTGTAGCTGTGGGGCTTGCGGGGTGTTCTACCCCGAAAGTGGTTGATACAACACCGTTGTCGGATACCAGTGTTGTTAAGGCGAGTTATATCATCGGGGGGTACATCCTTCCTGATTCAAGGGGCGAACAGGTTACCTACACCCTGGCCGATCGCCGCACTATAGAGAGTACCGTGGAATTCGACTCCTGGCTGTCTCGCCAACTGTTCGGTGAGTCCCACCTGGCGGATATTATGCGCCCGGACAAAAGCCTTCAGTGGCGGGTAGATCACAAAGATGAGAGTTACATTGAGTGCCCGCTTGAAGGCTGTGTCGACGTAAGCGTCTGGGATCAGTTTACAGAAGAAGCGAGCGAAGACACCGAGGAGGAGTTCTACGACCCATCCGGTGGCGATTCCTGCGCAATGGTGACCTCCGATTTCAGCTTTTCGGTAGTCCCCAAAGACACCGGGCGGATGGTTAACGGGTTCAATGCGGATCAATACGTGGCCCAGTGGAAAATGGTCGCCAGAGATGAGCTTGGGCGTGAAGACAAGCATCTGGTGACCATGGATTTCTGGATGGCCAAGGCGAACGACCAGATGCGTGGGGTGTGGGATATCAACGGCCGGTTTCAGGATTACTACCTGAGCAACGTGCAGGAAGCGGGCAATCCGTTGTCGGCGTTTTTCACAGACAGCGTGTACAGCGTGATTGCCATGGTGTCCGGAGATATTTCAAAGACGGAAATCGACACAGAGTCTGAAGTGGTCAAGGGGTTGACTCAGCTGGAGGGCTACCCGGTGTCGATCAAACTCGAGTGGTTTGCCAACAACCAGGCTTGTCAGCAGGAGAAACAGACTGCGTCCAGGTCCGGCGGGTTTGATCTGAGCGACCCGGTGGGCTCTCTGGGCAAACTTGCCGAGGGAATGGTTAAAACAGCCGCCGAGGACAAGGCGAAAGATTATATGGGGTACGGTACAGACAAACCGGTACTTACCTATATCTACGATGTTGCCAGTGCTCAGGTGCAGCCTGAGCGTGCCAGTCGTTTCGAAGTTCCCGCGGACTACAAATTGAAGGATCGCCGGTAAAACACCGCTTCTCGCAGCTGCCTTCGGGCAGCTTCACTGCATCTTGTCCCGAACCCTGTCTCCGCTCCCTTTACCCGTCATGGTCAGAAGAATGTACCGGCAATAACTGGCCAGGGTAAGGGAGCCCAGCATTTGCTGATCCAGCTCCGCAAGTTTTTCGGGTGTCGACATGTCCACGCCGGATATCTGGCCAAGCCCGGTGATACCCGGGCGGGCGTTGAATACGCCCCGGGCCCGGCGTGCTTCGATCAGTTGTGTCTGGCTGGGCAGGCAGGGGCGGGGGCCAACGATGCTCATGTCGCCGGCCAGCACGTTCCAAAGCTGGGGCAGTTCGTCGAGTTTGCTTTTGCGCAGGAAGCGGCCAAGCGGGGTAATGGCTGCTGCATCGGCTTCGTGGGTGGGTACGTGGCGGGTATCCGGCTTCATGGTACGAAATTTGGTCAGCATGAAGGGCGTTTCGCCTGCACCGACTCTCTGCTGTCGGAACAGTGGGGCGCGGGTATCTACGTATCCGGCAATCAGCAGTACCAGAAGTACCGGTGATGCCAGTACAAGGCCGCTGAGGGCGCATAAAATGTCGGCTGCACGGAGTATAGAGCTGGGTTTTCGGGGCATGTTGCTGTCGATACCGGAGGAGTGCCAGAGAATAGCGGCTGATGGTATCATAATCGGGTTTTGTTGCGTTCGCGGCAAGGCCATTAAACCTGTGTTCAGCGTTTTCTGATCCGTCTTTTTCCCCTGCCTGTTGTGTTCTTACCTGGATAGGGCCGGGGTGTATTTCTTTTGGAGGTAGTGTAATGCGTGTATCGGCTATGCCGGGATGGCGAGTCTCTCTGATAACGATTGCGACAGCGTCTCTGCTTTCGGCGTGTGGTGGTGGCGGTGGGTCGTCCTCCAGTGATGAGAACAAGGTTCCGCCGTTGCCAGAAGCGGCAGGCGAGGCGATCAGCCAGCGCTATCAGCCACTGGGAGAAAATGCCGCAATTGTACTGGATACTCAAACCAACCTGGCGTGGAAGCGTTGCTACCACGGTCAATCCTGGAACCCGGAATTATCGGCATGTGATGGAACGGCTGAAACCCTGGCCTGGGATGTGGCCCGGAGCCTGATTGATAAAGACGGTTTCCGTTTGGCGTCTTTGGCCGAGTTGCAATCTCTGGTGTATTGCAACAACTTGCACGCAACGCCGGATCAGATCGGTAACCTGGATATCTTTGAAGGTTGCGGTTCGCCCACCCTGAGCCCGACCATTGATCCAGCCGCTTTCCCGGATATGCGCCAGTTGACGGTCTGGACAAGCGATGAGAGCCCGAATTCTGAAACAACACGGTTGGGTATCAACTTTTCTACCGGCGTCATCAGTGATTTCAACAGCCCCGGTGCCAATTACCGGCTTATTCTGGTTCGGAACCCCGAAGACGGTGATGACCCCCGCGCGGCAGATGGGTCGCGGCCCAGAACCGTCGAAGCCGAGTAACCGATGTAACCAGGCGAGCAATGGAGTGGGGCAGCCGAAGTCGGTTTCAGCTGCCCTGTGTGCTATTCTGCCCGCCCATTTTTTGAATCTGAGGTTTCCCCATGGCCCGTTATGTTGCTTTGAGCAAATCTGACCATCGTGATTCTGGTTTGGTGGCCGCCAGTAACCGCCACGCCCTGACACAGGCAGTGGTTCCTGTTGTTGCCGAAGAGTTGTTCCAGGTGCTTCCCACTATGCCTGTAGCCTTTGTGAGGGCGTCAGACGACGCCCCCTATGAGCTTGTCGCCCTGCAGTCGCTGCAGCCGGGGGTGAACGTGTATGTGCACACCAATGGCCGCTGGATAGGCGGTTACCGCCCGGCCTGGTACCGTTCGCACCCTTTCCGGCTGGTCAGAGACGAGAGCGGCACCCGGCGCATTGTCTGTGTGGATGAAGAGTCCGAGGCGTTTGAAAAAGACGCCGGGCCGGACGCAGTCAGGTTGTTTGGCATGGATGGTGAGCCGACCCCGAAGACCCGCGACCTGATGACGTTCCTGGAAAAACTGGAACAGTCCCGTGAAGTTACCCAGGCGCTGGTGAATCATCTTGATGAAGCTGGCTTGATTGTTCCCTGGAAGATCTCAGCCAGTAACCCCAAGGGCGAGGGTGGGCATGATGTTAATGGCGTTTATCACGTAGATGAGGCCGCCATGAGAGAACTGCCACCGGAGACCGCCTCTCGCTTGCTGAAGAACGGTGCTCTGTCGATTGCTTACGCGCAGTTATTGTCTGAACACAGGCTGCAGGGGCTGGTACGGTTGTACGAGTTGCGCGCCGAGGCGAACAAGCAGGCGAAGCCCGCGGATGATGTCGATCTTGAGGCCTTGTTTGCCGATGATGATGACGACGACCTGAAGTTCTGATCAATCCGCGTTTATGGTTTTTATGTTCGGTGCCCCGCTGCGGATGCAGCGGGGTTGCGCTTCGAGGGAGTGATTGCGTGTTTTCGGTAGAGGTATCGAGGCTTTCCGGCAGGCGGGCTGGCTTCTTGGTGCTGGCGCTGTTTACCCTGCTGGTGCTGCAGCTTTTGCAGTTCCGCTTCGGCTATCGGCTAACGGCCGACGACGCCATGTTTTTGCAGTTTATCTGGCAAGGCTGGGAGCGGGTCTGGGCCGAGGCCGGTGCAGTTGCCGAGTTCAGTGGCCGAATCGGCCACTACGCCATGACGCCACTCAATGCGCTTGGGGCGTTGGTGGCGGGCTCTACGGCAGGCCGGATTATCCTGTTACTGCTGTACTATGCGGCTCCGGTGCTTTTGTCTGTGTATCTGGGGCGGTTGCTGGCGCCCGGCAGGTGGCGGGTGGCTGCCGGTTTTATGGTGCTGGTGCTGCTGGCAGTGCATCCTCTGGCCTATGAACACATGCCGCCGAACGCTTACCCCCTTCAAAACACTTTGCCATTTCTGGCGGTTCTGCTGGCCCGGCTTGCCATTTTGCAATGGCCCGGTGCGCACGGCTTTATCCGTTGCCTTATCTATGCACTCACCGCAGGCGCCATGCTGGTGAGCGAGTTCGTGTTTATGTTCGCTACGGCGTTGATGGCGGTCGATCATCTGTGCCATTCCGCCTGGCCCCGTAACGGTGCTCAGCGAACGCGTATTCTGGGGCTGTATGTCAGCCCCTTTCGGTTGCTGGCAGACTCGGTTGTGGTGCTGGTTGCCCTGGGCGTGTACCTGGGATACCGGTGGCACTATCCGTCGATGTACGAGGGCAACGACCCTTCCGGTATTCTGAACCCACTCCGGTTCTTCGCGACGGCCTTGTTTCACATTGATGCAGGCACCGTGTTTCATCGTTTGCCCGGGTTTGATTTTGCGGCGGTTGCGGCAGGGGCCTGGCTGGTTGCGGGTGTTGTTGCGCTGCTGACCCTGCTGTGTGCATCGCTTTTGCTGCGCCAGTTACCGCTTTTGTCGGTTCGTGCGGCCACGGGGGTGTTGCTGGCTGGTGGCATTCTGATGTTTTACATGGTGGCCCCTCTGGCTGCCACGGCTCGTCAGCAGCAGTGGTGCCTCGAGGCGGGTGTGTGTGGCTATCTGGACAGCCGGGTGGCGTTTCTGGGGTTTGGGGCGCTGGCCTACGCCTTGTTGAGCCTGGTGTTGCGGGCGGCTCCGGCTCAAAAACAAAAGCCTGTGGTCTGGGTTTCGGCGGCTCTGCTGGGGTTGGTGGCCGGTGTAAATTATGCGGCGAATTCCGTGGTCGGAGCCGATATGCGCCATGTGGTTTCACCCTGGGGCAGGGCCGAGGCAATGGCGTGTGGTGCGGGCCAAAATGCCTGGCTCACGGACGAGCAGATGTCTGCCATTGACCCAGGTGAGCGGGTGTCGATGCATCCACAAGTGGACAGGCGGGTGTTCTGGCTTGAGTATATGAATTTTGTGCGCCGCTCAGGTATGTGTGCCGGGGCCGCCGTAGACAACCCACACACCTTGAACGACGGTTTTTACGTGGGTTTTACCTCCTGGTCTTCTCAGGCTCCGGGCCTGCTTGCCGGGGGGTGGTCTGCCCCCGAAACTTGGGGCGTGTGGAGTAACGGCCAGGTGTCTTCGCTGTCTCTGCCTTTGGTAAAAGGGGTGCATGACCAGGTGACGGCGTTGCGTGTGCACTTCAGCCCCTATTTCGGCCCCTCTGTGAAAGAGCAGGCAATCGATGTTCTTGTCGATGGTAAGGCCGTTGCCCGCTGGGAGTTCAGCCAAAGTACCTATGAAGGCGGCGATTGTTGCTGGCGGGAGATACCGTTGCCACCCCAACGCTCGGGGAGTCCACTGACTGTATCCTTTGCTTATCAGTCGTTACGGCAGCCAGGATATCCGGGTGAAGGGGGCGATGTTCGCGAGCTTGCCATAGGCTTGAAATCGCTGGTTTTGTTGCCGTCGCCACACATAATTGGAGTTGATGACGTTGAGTGATTTAACAATCAGCCTGGTTGTTCCCGTTTATAACGAGGAGGCGTCGCTGCCTTTGTTTATGGAGGCGTTCCGCAAAGCACGGGAAACCTGGCCTTTTGCAGCGGATGTCACCTTTGTGAACGATGGTTCGTCAGACAGTTCGCTGGCGCTGCTGCGGTATTATTCCGAGCAGCACGATGATGTCCATTACGTTTCTTTCTCGCGGAACTTCGGTAAAGAGGTGGCGCTTTCCGCCGGGATGGACCATGCAGCAGGCGATGCGGTGGTGTTGATGGATGTGGATATGCAGCACCCGTTTGAGGCCGTTCCACGCTTTGTGGAAGTCTGGCAGCAGGGTAACGCCGAGATGGTTTATGGCGTGCGTAACGCAGATAATGAGGAAACGGCGATGAAGCGCTGGACATCCCGGCTGTTCTATCGCTTTTTCAACATGCTGGCTCATACCACCTTGCCGGAGGGCGGCGGCGACTTTCGGTTGTTGGATCGCAAGGTGGTTGATGCCCTTCGCAGCTTGCCGGAACGCAATCGCTTTATGAAGGGCCTGTATGCTTGGGTTGGGTTTACCACGTGTGCGGTTTCTTATGACCAGCCTGCCCGTGCGGCGGGCAAGACCAGTTTCAACTATTGGAAGCTGTGGAATTTTGCGCTGGATGGCATCGTCAGTTTTTCCACCTGGCCGCTTCGGGTCTGGTCTTACCTTGGGGTTATTGTGGCGCTGCTGGCGTTTGTCTATGGCACCTGGGTGGTGTTGCAGACGCTGATCTGGGGCGCAAATGTCCCGGGGTACGCGTCGCTGGCTGCGGGTGTTATGTTCCTCGGCGGAATGCAGCTGATTTCCATCGGTGTGCTGGGGGAATATCTGGGCAGGCTGTTTATGGAAACCAAGGGGCGGCCTTTGTATGTGGTTGCGGAAAAAAAGGTTGCCCGGGTTGCATCTGACGATTCTGGCAAGGGTGCAGGCCAGTCATGACCCGTAACAACGATGTGGCGGCGCCGGTCGCCAGTCGGCAGGACAACGCCCGGGGCCGGTTTGTGCAGCTGCTCGGGCAGTTGATGCGTTTCGGCCTGGTTGGCGGCCTGGCAACGGTAACCCACCTGGGAGTGGCCTGGTGGTTGCTTTACGCGTGGCCGGCTCTTTCGCCGTTTCTGGTGAATTTCGGGGCGTTTGTGATTGCCTTCCAGGTGTCATTCTGGGGGCATTCCCGGTTCACCTTTCGGCAGAAGGGCAGTGCGGTGCGCTTTCTGGTGGTGACCTTGTCGGGGTTCGCCATCAATAACACCCTTCTGTGGTTGTTCCTGATGGCGGGAATAAAGTCTGGCTTTGTCGCCATTTGCTTGTCTGTTGTGTTGGTTCCGCTGTTCGTATTTGCCGGCGCCAGGCTCTGGGTTTTCAAGTCCTGAAAATGAACACCCGGTAAGCCTGGCTTTTGCAGAACGGTGAGCCCGGCGTTTAGCGCTTCTGTGTTCTGGCCACCGCCAGCATATCCTCCAGTGTTTCCCGAACCGGCCGGGTGGGCAGCGCGCCCGCCAGTGCTTCGAGGCGTTCCCGGTCGCCCCTGAGGCTGGGTATCTCGCTCGCTCTGACAAAGGCCGGGTTTACCCGTATCTCCATCTGATAGCCTGCAATGTCGCACAGGGTGTCCATCAGCTCTCGCAGGTGGATGCTGGCTCCCGAGCACAGGTTTACCGACTGGCTGTGGCCGTCGCATTCAAGCAGGGCAACGTAGGCCTGGCAGATGTCGCGTACATCTGAGATGTCGCGGGCCACATCCAGGTTGCCCAGTTCAATGGCGCTGGCGTTGTCGGCAAAGTGCTGAACCATTTTCGGTACCAGAAAGTGTGGCAGCTGGCCGGGGCCGGTGTAGTTGAACGGGCGGGTAATCAGGATGGGCAGTTGCTCGAACCAGTTCCCGGCCATGTGCTCCATCGCCAGTTTGCTGCAGCCGTAGTGGTTGACCGGAGCAGGGCACAGGGTTTCGCTTTGTACTGGGGTCGGGTTGCGGCCATACACATTGGAGGTGCTGGCCAGAATGATTTTTTTCAGTGGTTTCTTCTGCCTGGCCAGCGCACTCAGGAGGTACTCTGTGCCCAGGGTGTTTACCCGGTAAAAGTCTTCCGGCGTGGGGTGCGCGACAAACGAGAGTGCGGCCAGGTGGATAACATAGTCGGGTTGCAGGCGTTCCACCACGGCCTCAACCTGTGCCGGGTTGGTCAGGTCCATGGCCTCCTGAACCAAAGCATGGTCAGCGGCATGGCCGGTGCCCGTTACCCGGTAGCCCCGTTGTTCAAGCAGAGGTACGAGGTGCTGGCCTGTAAAGCCGCTGGCGCCGGTAACCAGTACGTGTGGGGGCGTGCTCATGGGGCTTCTCCGGTGGTTGTTGTGCTGTGTTCGATGGCCAGAGTGGGCGGTACCCAGGCAACGCCGAGGAATCGCTTCTTGTTGGCGTTCACCACTTCAAAGGTACAGGCCAGGTCTTTCCAGTGGTAGTTGTGGCGTACGTGGGTGTCATCGGCATGGGCTGCCACCGAAAACGAGTAGCTGCCTTCGCCGAGGTTGCAGTCGAAGCGGAATCGGTAATCAAGCGTCTGGCCGGGCTCCAGGTTATCAAGAACCTGGTCCAGGTGATGGGTATTGGTGCCAAAGACATCCTGGCGCAACCGGTCTTTAATCACGTAGCCCACCACAAGCTGGTCGATGGCCTCGTGTATATGCAGGTCCACGCGCAGCTCAAGTGCCTGGCCAACGGTGGCGATCTCGATGGGTTCGCCGGTTTCAGCGCTGTACAGGCTTACCCGCTGAATGGTTGCTTCACCGGTGCCGGAGGTGGTGGCTACGCGCCCGTCTTCCAGTTGTTCGCTCTGAACGCTGTGCTTTTGGTTGCCTTTGTTGGCCAGCATGGCGTTGTAGTAGTCCATAATCACTTCCGGGTCGCCTTCTCTGCTGATTTGCCCGTTCTCCAGCAGAATTACCCGGTCGCAGATTCGTTGAATGGCGCCCCGATCGTGGGACACGATCAACAGGGTGGTGCCCGCTTGCTGCATCTCACGGATTTTTTCAAAGCTTTTGTGCTGGAAGTAGGCGTCGCCCACCGCCAGTGCTTCGTCTACGATCAGTACCTGCGGGCGGCGGGCGGTTGCAACCGCAAAGGTTACCCGCATTTGCATGCCACTGGAGTAGGTGCGAAGTGGCCGGTCGAAGTAGTCGCCCACTTCGGCAAAGGCTTCTACTTCCGGCAACAGGGCCTCGGCTTCTTCTGCACTCAAGCCCATCATGCTCAGGCCATGGCGGGCGTTCTCTCTGCCGGTAAATTCGCCGTTGAAGCCCATACCGAGTTCCAGTATGGCGCGCACATCACCCAGCAGTTCCACCTTTCCTTCGGTAGGGGCGAGGGTGCCGGCGATCATTTTCAGCAGGGTACTTTTGCCGGCACCGTTTTCGCCGACCAGGCCCACGGCTTCACCGGCGAACACCTGGAAGTTCAGGTGGCGGAGCACCCATACGTCTTGCACGCCTTTGGTTCGCAGGCCCAGCCAGCTGCGTATACGCTGGCTGGCGCTGGGGTAGGTTCTGAAGGCCTTGCCGAGGTTCTCTACGTTGATTAGTACGCTCATAGATGATCAGCCAGTTCGTGTTTTACCCGCAGGTACAGGCCTGCACTGAGAATGGTAAATACCATGGCAATACTGCCCAGCAACACCAGATGCCATTCAGCCGGGTTTCGCTGGTACAGGATGACGTCCTGAAAGGCGGCGGTCAGTTTTGCCACCGGGTTCCAGGCAAAGTAGCCGTGGTATTCCGGCGGCAGCATCGAGAGTGCATAGACGATGGGTGTCAGCCAGAACAGAAACTGCAGAACAACGGGCACAGCCTGATGGATGTCCCGGAAGAACACGTTCATCAGGCCGAACAGCAGCCCGATCGATAAGCCCAGCCAGAGGGCCAGGGCAATCAAACCGGGCAGCCATAGATAGTGAATATCGGGCCAGTGGCCAAGAAACAGGAACACGGCCAGCATCATGGATAACAGCGCTGCGCCGTTGATGGTGGCGCTGCCAAAGGCAATAACGGGCAGCAGGGCTCTGGGGAAGGCAACTTTCTTGATCAGTTCTCCCTGTTCAACAAAGATGCCCAGCCCCCGCATCAGCGCTTCTGAAAACAGGGTCCAGCCCAGCATGCCCGACATCAGGTAGATGGGGTAGGCGTAAACCGTGCTGGTTTCCGGTAGTTTTGCCGACAGCAGGTGAGAGAGAATGAGGGTGTAGATGAGCACCATGGCAAGCGGTTGAACCAGCGCCCACAACAGGCCGAGTTTGCTTCTTGCGTATCGTGCCCGCAGGTCGTTGCGGATGGCGCTGCGGACAAAGTAGCGGTAGCTCCACCAGTAACGGGCGATGGGGATGGCCCTTTGGATCATGCGTCTGATTCCTTGTGCGAGAGCCAGTCTGTGTCGGTGATACCGGCATTGATAAGTTGATGATGGCGCTGTGCGACTCTGGGCCACTGATGTTCGGCAAGCCAGTCTGCACGGGCCTGATGAACCTGCTCCAGTTGTTGCCGGTTTTGCTGGCTCCAGGTTTGCTCGATAACCTGGAGGATGTGCTCGATTCCGAAGCCTGGCAGTGTCAGCGTGGCGTCGCGCACTTCGGTAAAGATTCGGGCGGGTGTCACAGCAACGGTAGGGCAGCAGGCTACGGCGGTTCTGACGGCAGCGCTGCTGGATTCCGGCGTTTCGCGGTAAGGCAGGATCAGCAGGTTACAGCTGGCAAGGCGTTCGGCTACTTGCTGTTCTTCAAGGAACTCTGAGCAGAATTCAGTCACCTGCTCAAGCCCCAGCTCCCGGATTCTCGCCCGGCACTGTTGTTCATACTCGGCCGACTCCGGGTTGCTGTGCAGGCTGTTGAGCAGCAGCAGCCGTGCCGAGGCGGCTTCGGGATTGGCGTTGCGGAACTGAGCGAACGCATTGATCAGCTCCATCACACCTTTGTGGGGGAACAGAAAGCCGAAACAGCCGACAGTAAACTCGCCGTCGACAGCGTGTGCCGGGGCTTTGACGGGGCGGGTAACGCCCTGGGGCAGCAGGGCCACATTGTCCACCACGCCAAGCGTTTTGAGCACGTTCATATCGTTGGGGGTGTGCACAATCACCCGGTAGAAGGCGTTAAGCGTGCGGGCAGTTTGCGCGCGCTCGGCCTCCGGAAGTTGCAGCAGAGGCAGGGTGGCGTGCAGCGTGATAAAGCGCAGGTGCCCGGCCCGGGTGGCGGTTTCGATCATCTGTTCCAGCCGCGCACTGAGGCTGAAAAAGCCCGGATGGTACTGAATCCACACGGTTTCAGGGGCAGTTGCCAACGCGTCTGGCAACACCGTGCTGGCGGGCTGCCAGCAACACTGGATGCCGCGCAGCTGATTTGCCATGGGGGCCTGCCCGGGGTTGGCCAGGTGTTTGGGGGCCCAGACTTCAAGTTCGGCGCCCGCATCGTGCAGCTCCTGGGCCAGGTAGCGGCTGTATTCGGCAATGCCACAGGCTTCGCCCCAGGTGGTCATCAGAATGATCGGCCGTTCGGCCGGTTTTGTGCGGGGGGCTGCAAAGCGTGCCAGATTGCTGGCCAGGCGTTGTTTCGCGTTTTCACTGAAGAACGTATCGGTAATGGCCTGATGGGTATCCCGGGTGTTCAGGCTGCCGTTGCGCAACTGCTCAAGAATGGCTTCGCATTGTTCGCGGAGGTCTTCAGGGTCCGGGTTGACCCACACGGAGCCGGGGGTCTGCAAATGACTGCCGGAGGGGGCAAAGCGGTAGTTAACGAACCGGACACCCTTACCTTTAAGAAAGTCGGTGTGCGCGCCGTACCCGGTAGTGATGACCGGCAGCCCGTAGCGAGAGGCTTCAATGGCGGGCAGGTTCAGGCCTTCGCCTCTGCTCGGGAGTACAACGGCGTGAGCGGACCGGTAGAGCCTGTCCATGTCGGCCTCGCTGTAATCTTCCATGACCAGCGTAACTCTGGCCTGCCGGTTTTCCGGAATCCACGCTTTGATCTGTTCTGCCACGGTGTTGTGGGGGTTGGGAAAGGTTTTGATCACCAGTTCCAGATCCTGATGCTGCTCCAGCAACCTGGCAAACGCCTTCAGCAAAACATCGGCGCCTTTTCTGGGGAAGCAGGAGGACACATGCAGAAAACGGAACGGCTGGCCAGAGGCAGGCCCCGGAGGCACAGGCAGGCCATCATCCAGAGGCAGCGGCACGATGCAGACCGGCTTGTGGCAACCCGAGTCGATCAGGGCTTTTTTGACGACCCAGCTGGTTACCAGTACTCCGGCGTAGTGTTCGTTGATCTGCCGGATGGTGTCTTCGGGTACCTGGGACTCTTCCCAGAAAAACATCAGAATGGGCGTGCCCTGAGCGGGCTCCGGGTTTTCGATGACCGGGTAGTGGTGATAGATGGCGATATCGCCACGGGCAGGCCGCGTAGCGACCAGCGGGCGCATACGATCCAGCTGATGCTCTGGTGCGCTGTGAATCTGGTTGGTGGGTTCGCCTTCTCTGGGTAGCAGTGCCAGCGTCAGGCCCGGCGCATCAGCCAGCGCCATCACCAGTGCACGGTTTACCGCTGCCAGGCTGTAGGAACCACTGAAATGCCCGTCGATGCACAGTGTCTGGTTTTGTGCGCTGCCAGCAGCCACGGTTTGGCCGTGTGCCAGGCTCAGGCGCCGCACAAGGGCCTGCTGGATAATCGTTAGCGGCCCGGTGGCGGTGTCTGAGCCTGTGTTCTGGCTGGTGGAGTGGGTGTGGACGGGGGGGCCGTCCAGGGTCAGGCCAAGGCTGGCGGCTCTGGCAGTGGCTTGTCTGGTAAGCCCCAGCGCTTTCAGCAGTTTGATCAGTTGCCACTGGTAGAAGGTGCCGTTTCGGCTGGCGTGGCGCAGTTTGGCCAGGTAGTTTCGTGCGTTTCGAGCCAGCTTGTCGACGGGGCGCAGAATGCCGGTCAGAATGGCCAGAGTGCGTAGTTTTTCATCGTGGATGGCTTGCAGTTGGCGGGTTGTGTTCAGCAGGGATTCCTGCTGCTGCAGCTTTTGCCGGTCGGCTTCTGTTTGCGTTGTCAGTGCCTGGTTTTGTTGTCTCAGTTCATGCATTTCCGCTTGCTGTTGTGTCAGCAGTTGATGCATTTGTGCGGCAACATGCGCGACTTCGGCCTGGATCAGGCGCTCCAGATGTTCCGTGGTTTCTGTTTGCCGGTTGTCGTACCGTGTAGCCAGCTCTTCGAGTGTTATCCCCCGGATTTCCTGAAAAAGACTCTGCAGGTTGGCAGTTGCTTCTGCGTGGCCGGGCTTTTGAGCAAGCAGGGCGTAGTCGGGGCTGGAGGCTTTCAGTACCGTTGACAACGACGGTGCCTGATTGCGCAACCCGTCGGCTTCATTCATCCGCCAGATGCGGCTGGGTTCAAAGCCGTTGAAGTCTGCAACAAATTGCAGCAACGCGGGTGGCAGCGGCTTTACATGGGTAGGATCCATGTAAAAATAGCAGGCACCGATCAGAGGGTTTTCCGGGTTGGGTGTTTCCAGAAGCAGTACACCGCCGGGGCAGAGAGCCCGGTAGGCTTCCTGCACAAGCGTATTCAGAGCCTCGAAGGGAATGTGTTCTACCAGATGAAAGGCGGAAACCATGGCATAGTGGTTATCCGGAGCCTGTTTCAGAAACGCGAGGGCATCAGTGCCGTGAACGGCCAGTCCTTTTTCCTGGCAGGTGGCCAGCATGTCTGGGTCTGTATCAACGCCTTCTGCAGCAAAACCGGCCTGATTCAGCAATTGCAGCCATTCTCCGCGCCCGCACCCAAGATCTGCTACGGGGCTGTCGGGTAACGACGTATGCAGGGCATCCAGCAAAGGCTGGTAGGCGCCCAGGCGGCGGGTAACCCCTTCCTCGCTTCCCCGGTGGATGTTCTCGAAGCTTTGATAGAATCCTTTTGTCATGGGTGCCCTGATGTGTAAATGTCGTGTCTGCGTTTGCGGTTAGCCGTGATAACCGGCAATTGTAACATCAATGCCACCGGCAACATCTACGGGTTTCTCCGCCGGGGCGGGGCGTCTTCAATGTTGAGTTGCTGTGATATGATGTCGCGTTTTTTCGCCCTGGGAGGCACTGTCTGTTGGATGTACTGATTCGGCTGGATTCTCTGGTCGCGCCGCGAACGGGTATCGGCTATTACACAGAGCACCTTGTTCGTGCGCTGGCTGAGCTGCCATCCATGAATCTGGTGGGTGTGTTTGGCGGCCGCCGGCTGGCAGGCGATGCGCTGGCAGATTTGCTGGATGACCGGGCAGAACCCGACGCTAACGGTTCGGCCTCGCTGATGGCGCGTTTGCGGCCACTGGTGCGGGCTGTGCCGGGCGCCTATCGCGTGCGGCAGGCAATGAGAGACAGGGCCGCCTCGCGTGCCGCCCATGGCGTTCGGATTTATCACGAGCCTAATTTTGTCCCCTTTCCGTTTTCTGGCAGCACGGTACTTACAATCCATGATCTGTCGCACCTGCGTTACCCGGAATACCATCCGCCCGAGCGGGTGAATTTTCTGGAGCGCTACCTGCCCAAAGCGATACAAAATGCGTCGGCCATTATTGCTGACAGCCACTTCACCGCAGACGAGGTTTGCGCCTTCTTTCCGTTCGCTGCGGATAAAGTGTATCCGGTGCACCTGGGGGTAGAGGACAGCCTTGGGCCTTTGCAGGGGCCGGAGCTTCAAACGGTGCTTGCAGGCTATGGCTTGTCTCCGGGCGCCTATCTGCTCTCGGTGGCGACTCTGGAGCCGAGAAAGAATCTGGCAGGACTGGTGAAGGCTTACCGCAACCTGCCTGAGTCTGTTCAGTCGGACTTGCCGCTGGTATTGGTGGGAGGCGCAGGCTGGAAGAATGAAGAGCTGAAACGCCTGCTGGCAGAACGCAAAGGGGCCGGCCGTGTGATTCTGACCGGCCGCGTGCCACGTAGCCACCTGTCTGGGCTGCTGAGCGGTGCGCGCTTGTTTGTGTACCCCTCGTTTTATGAAGGCTTCGGTTTGCCGATTGCTGAAGCCAGGGCCTGCGGTACCCCGATTTTAACCACCAGCTACGGCGCAATGAAGGAAGTGGCCGGGGATCAGGCGTTTCTGGTACATCCCGATGAGCTCTCGGGCGGGCTCCGGCAGGCGTTGAGCCAGTTGCCGGAGCGATTGGAGCCTTATCGTTTTTGCTGGCGGGACACGGCACGGAATACGCGTGCGGTCTATCAGCGGGTTTTGGGTGAATGATAGGTCATCTCCCTTGGATGCCTTTCCACGGCGGCGATGCTAGACTTGCCGATTGCTTTTTGCGGGCACCATTTCATGGCCCGGTTTTTAACACGCAATGAAACGAGTAGGCCGGCTAACCGCTTTGGTGCGGCAGCTGTGCGGAATTTTCGATATTTACGATGAGTTGAGATATGGCTAAGAAAAAGGCGGTGATTACCGGGATTACAGGGCAAGATGGCGCATACTTGGCGCAGTTGCTCCTTGAAAAAGGCTACCGTGTTTACGGTACGTTCCGTCGATCAAGTTCCGTCAATTTTTGGCGCATCGAGGAGTTGGGCATTCAGGATCATCCGGAACTCAAACTGGTTGAGTATGATCTTACCGACTTGTCTGACAGTATCCGCCTGATGCAAACCACAGAGGCTGACGAGGTCTACAACCTGGCCGCCCAGAGCTTTGTGGGCGTGTCGTTCAACCAGCCCGTCACCACGGCGAACATTACCGGGCTTGGGGCGGTTAACCTGCTGGAAGCTATCCGCATTGTGAACCCGCGCATCCGTTTTTATCAGGCTTCGACGTCTGAGATGTTCGGGAAGGTTCAAAGCATTCCCCAGTCTGAGCAAACACCTTTTTATCCGCGCAGTCCCTACGGTGTTGCCAAGCTGTATGCTCACTGGATGACCGTAAACTATCGCGAGTCCTACGATATTTTCGGCACCAGCGGTATTCTGTTCAATCACGAATCCCCCCTGCGTGGGCGCGAATTTGTGACTCGCAAGATCACCGACACCATCGCCAGGATCAAGCTCGGGAAAGCCGACTTGCTTGAGCTTGGTAACCTGGACGCCCGCCGGGACTGGGGTTACGCCCGCGATTACGTAGAGGGTATGTGGCGTATGTTGCAGGTTGATGAACCGGGCACTTACGTACTGGCTACCAATCGCACCGAAACCGTTCGTGATTTTGTGGCCATGGCCTGCAAAGCCGCTGATATCGGTATTGAGTGGCGTGGCGAGGGTGAGGCCGAGCAGGCGGTTGATACGGCATCCGGCAAGGTGATTGTACAGGTGAACCCCGAGTTCTACCGGCCTGCAGAAGTTGATCTGCTGATCGGCGATCCGTCGCTGGCGCGGGACGAGCTGGGCTGGGAGGCCAAAACGTCTCTGGAAGACCTGTGCGCGATGATGGTAGAGGCTGATCTGCGCAGAAACGCCCAGGGCACTTCATTCTGATCAGTGAGAATTAACGGATGAAGTCGGGTGCCGTGCTTTGAAGGTTCTGCAATTTTACCGTACCTATTTTCCTGCTACCCAGGGTGGTGCAGAGGAAGCAATCCGGCAGATTTGCGTAGCCACCAGGAAGCACGGCGCCGAGCATCGGGTGCTGACACTGGCACCGGTAAGCAATCTGGACACACTGGAGCGGCCTGAGGCGCGGGTAATCCGTGTGCCGCTGCAGTGGGAACCCGCCTCCTGTTCTATGGGGGCGGCAGCTTTTCGGGTGTATCGGGAGCAGGCCGAGTGGGCAGATGTGATACACATTCACTACCCCTGGCCGTTTGCCGACTTGGTACATCTGCTTTCAGGTGTGAACAAACCTGTCGTTGTTACCTATCATTCTGATATTCTTCGCCAACGTGTGCTGGATGTGGTGTATAGCCCCCTGAGGCACTGGTTTTTGTCTCGGGCAGACAGGCTGGTGGCGACCTCACCGGGTTATCAAAAAACCAGCCCTGTGCTTCAGCGATTCAGCGAAAAGTGCGAGGTAATCCCTCTGGGGTTGACCCTCGATACCTACCAGGCGGCGACGGCGGATGCGCTTGAAGCAGTACGTGCGGCCTATGGCGAGGGCTTTTTCCTTTTCGTTGGCGTGCTGCGTTATTACAAAGGCCTTCATGTGTTGCTGGAAGCCGCTGCGCAAACAGGCTTGCCGGTGGTGATTGCCGGGACCGGGCCAGAGGAGCACCGGCTGAAGCTGAGGGCTGAAGAGCTGGGTGCCAGTACCGTAACGTTTGCAGGGTTTGTGTCGGATGAAGTAAAAGCCGCGTTGTTTACTCTTTGTCGTGCGGTGGCGTTTCCTTCGCTGCTGCGCTCCGAAGCGTTCGGCGTAACCTTGCTTGAGGGGCAGTGGTATTCAAGGCCGTTGATTTCCTGCGAGATAGGCACGGGCACCAGTTTTGTGAACCAACATGGTGAAACCGGCTATGTGGTCTCGCCCGGGAGTGCGACTGAGTTAGCCGAAGCCATGCTAAAGTTTCACGATGATCCGGAGCTCGCCTCCAGGATGGGGCGTGCGGGTCGCCAGCGGTTGGAATCTCGGTTTTCCGGCGACAACGTCGGAAGCGAATACTTCCGTGTATATAAAGAGCTTACAGACGTCGGGTCTTAACTCATCCAAGGGGGCCGATTCCGACACGATTGTGGAGGGATTATGAAAAGGATTACGATCGTCGGCCTCGGTTACGTAGGTTTGCCTCTGGCTGTTGCGTTTGGTGAAAACCGTGAGGTTATTGGTTTTGATGTTAATACCCGGCGCATTGCGGAACTTAAGAATGGTATTGATGTTACCCGGGAAGTGTCGGGTGATGAGTTGGCGGCAGCCAGGTATTTGTCATTCACCGATTGCCTGGAAGATGTAGCTGAAAGCGAGATATACATCGTTACCGTACCCACTCCCATTGATGAATATAAAACTCCCGACCTTACCCCTCTGATAAAAGCCAGTGAAAGTGTGGGCAAGGTGCTCAAGCCCGGTGATATTGTTATTTATGAATCAACCGTATTCCCGGGTGCAACGGAAGAAGTTTGTGTGCCGGTGCTGGAAAAAGTCTCGGGCCTGAGCTTTAACAAAGATTTTTATGCCGGTTACAGCCCCGAACGAATTAACCCGGGGGATAAAGAGCACCGCGTAACAACCATTATGAAAGTAACCTCGGGCTCAACCCCTGAAGTTGCGGAAGAAGTAAACGCGCTTTATGCCAGTATCATTACGGCGGGCACCCATAAGGCCAGTTCAATTAAAGTGGCCGAAGCGGCCAAGGTTATTGAAAATACCCAGCGGGACTTGAACATTGCCTTGATGAATGAGCTGTCGATGATCTTTGCGCGGCTGGGAATTGATACCCACGAGGTGCTGGCGGCTGCCGGTACCAAGTGGAACTTCCTGCCATTCAAGCCCGGCCTGGTGGGCGGCCATTGTATTGGTGTGGACCCTTATTATCTGACCCATAAGGCTCAGGCCATTGGTTATCATCCGGAGATTATCCTGGCGGGCCGCCGCGTAAACGATAATATGGGGCCTTACGCAGCCGCCGAGCTGGTCAAAGCCATGATCAGGAAAGGGCATACGATTGCCGATTCCCGTGTTTTGGTGATGGGTTTAACCTTTAAAGAGAATTGCCCGGATTTGCGCAATACCCGGGTGATAGATGTTATTGACGAGCTGAGGGATTTTGGGTGCCAGGTGGATGTGACAGACTGCTGGGCAGATAGTGCCGAAGCATTGCATGAATATGGTATAACCCTCACGGATAAACCGGCGCCTGGCTCCTATGATGCTGTGTTTCTTGCGGTTCCACACCGGGAATATGCCGCCCTGACCGCAGCTGAGTTACGTACATTTACGCACGACAAGGGTGTGCTGTTTGATCTGAAAGGTGTGCTTCCGTTAGGAGACGCCGATTTAAGACTGTAATATGCGTGTTGTTGATACTCAAAGCTGGCCCTGGCGTCAGCTTTTTTATTACACGTAGATAAATTATTTTGCCTTGTGTTAATAAGTTGATTAATATTGTCGGCGACAATTCGTCATATTCATTGTGCAGTTAAAACCCGTACACAAAAGGTTTTATATTTATGGCAAAGATCAACGATTACTACCAGAAAAAGCAGCTGATGGAAAAGCTGGCCTCCGAGCTGGAGCAGCTTGAAAAAGACCAGGCACTCAAAAGCCAGCTGGATTTTGAACGTGATGTTCGTAATCTGATGGAGAATTACGAAAAGTCGCCCAAAGATGTGCTGCAGATTCTGGCGGCAATCGACCCGTCTGTTGCCGGTGTTAAAGGTGAATCTGCGTCTGGGACTCGTGCCAAGCGCCCGATGAAAACCTACACCAACCCGCATACCGGCGAAGAGGTGAAGACCCGGGGTGGCAACCACAAAACGCTGAACGCCTGGCGTGAGAAGTACGGTAAGGAAGCTGTCCAGAGCTGGCAGCAGGCCTGATATCAAGCGCCTCCCGCCAGCACGCGGGGGGCGTTACCCAACCACCACCCGGTTTCGCCCGCTCTCTTTGGCCTGATACAAAGCCTCATCGGCTTTTTGCATCCACTGCATGTAGTTTTCCGGTTCTTCGGTGAGCTGGCATACGCCCAGGCTGACGGTAAACCGTATCGTTCCAGGCGGGGTGTCTATCACCAGTTTTTCCACGGTTTGTCGTATGCGTTCGCAGATCACGCGGGCGTTCTCGGCATCGGTCTCCGGCAGGACAATGCCGAACTCTTCGCCGCCATAACGCCCGGCACTGTCGGATTGCCGGATATTGTTCTTGATCACAGCCGCCGCCTGGCGGATGGCTTCATCACCGGCCAGGTGCCCGTAGCTATCGTTCACCGATTTGAAGTGGTCGATGTCGAGCATCACCAGGCTGGTGGCCTGGCTGTAGCGGCGAAACCGTTCGTATTCGGCGTCTACCAGGTTCTCCCAGGTACCACGATTGAGCAGCCCGGTCAGGCGGTCGGTCATGCTGAGCTTGGCGAGCTGTTCGTTGGCTCGTTCCAGAGCACGCTTGCTGCTGGCAAATTCGGTGACGTCGTAAATCAGCAGGCACACTTTTTCAACCTGGCCATTGCTGCCGGTAATAGGGCTGATGGTCAGGTTCTGGAACATGAACTCCTCAGTGCCGGTGATCGGCCGGGTGTTGCGAAAGCGAAACAGGTAAGGGCGCTGCTCCCAGGAGGTGAAGGCCCGGGTGTTGAGCATCGCAACGGCGTCGACCTTTCGGGTAAGCCAGGCCTGGGGGATGTCCGGAAACACTTCAAACAGGTTCTTCTCCTGAATGCGGCTGGCCGTGATCCCGCTGTGGTGTTCCATAAAGCCATTCCACGCCTGAACATGAAAGTTCAGATCCAGTACCACCAGGCCGACTTCAACGGACTCCAGCATGTCCATCAGCCAGTGGAACTCATTACTGTTCTGATTAAGAGCCATGGTCAGTCCACCAGGTACGCCAGACGTTTTTCAAGAAAGGGAACCGAATCTTCGGTTAGCAGAATGAGCATGTTGCATTCGATATCGCTGTTCTCGATACAGTAACTGATTTCAATGCACAGCAGTTGTTCTTCCCGGGTGCTGTGGTGTTCCAGCAATTCGTTGATCGGGCGATGCTGGCCGAGAACGGTTGGGTGGCCAAGGCCGAGTTTCAGGTCCAGCTGGTCGCCAATGCCGTTCATGAAGGCACCGAACAGAATGCTGGACATGTCCATCAGGACTTCCACGTTGACCTGTTCACCGTCCACTTCATCGTAGTGCAGCAGTTCGGCCATTTCCCGGAAGCTGGCGTCTTCGAACAACAGCAAGGCTTCGCCCGACATGCCGGCACCGGTAAAGCCCTGGCACACGGCCGAGTAGTTTTCCGAACGATCTGCGGCCGAGATGGCCATATAAAGCTCTGAGTGGGCAATCACCGCGACTTTCGGAATGGACTGCTGCACAAAGACTTTGAGCAATCTTGCCAGCAGGTCGGAGGCACGGCCCATGGCAACGTTGGCAATCTCCTGCAGATAGTCACTCAGATTGACCGGAATGTTCGGCGCGGGCGCCAACCGGTTGTGCAGTTTGCTGTCCTCGCGGGCCAGGTGTTCAAGGTCGCCGGGGCGATAGAAACCGTATTCTTCGAGTAACTGGGAAACCAGGGCTGTTTCCGTGGGCTTGCGGATGAAATCAATGGCCCCGAGTTTTTGAACCCGCTCCCGTGCTTCCGGCTGGATATCACCGGAGACGACAACGGTTAAAACTTTCAGGTCTTCGGCCCGAATGCACTCGAGCACCTGGTAGCCGTCCATCTCTGGCATGTTCAGATCCAGAAACAACAACTCGGCCCGTTGCTCCCTGAGGATGGCCAATGCCTCTTTGCCGTTGTTGGCAAACAGAACTTCATCGGCAAGGCCGGGTGGGAGAGCTCTGGCCATTTGTTTTCGGGCCAGGGAAGAGTCGTCGCAGATGAGGATTCTGGTGGTCATGGTGTGCCGTACATCAGGCTCTTGGAAAGAAGTGATAGTGTATCAGAAATGGTTTTTGTGTCCATTTCGGCTACTTATTTTTGGCTGTTGAGATCCGGTTTCTCTGTTACGGAAGTATAGCGATATATGGAGAGGGCAACCTGACCATGGGATGACGTGTTGGTAATGCCCGAATGTGAAATGCCTCACTCAATGTACGAGGGCAGTTCGGATATAGTGCGGTTGTGGTCAAAAAGAAACAGATTGTTACAAACAATAACAGATGGCCTGCTGGCAGACTCCAGGTGTTCGCCGGATTGAAGTCGGGTATCTGGTTGGCTCACGACAACAATAAGAGATGCACGCTATGACAACGCCTGCGTACGGATGCGCTCTGCTTGCCGCATTTTCACTGGCCGTTACACCGCTGTCCCGGGCTGAGCTGACGCCCGTTTCTGATAATGCGCTGGGGCAGGTGACGGGGCAGGGCTTCATGAATATCGAAAATATTGCCGGGCAGAACCATGAGTTCACGCGCATGACGCTGACCATGGATGTCGAGACCCGGCTGAACATTGACAATGTCGAGCTTGGCCAGTTGAACGGCGGCAGCGACTTTTCAGCCACCCATGTCGCCCTCGGGCATATTGCCCGGGCGGATGGTGAAACCTTCAATGGCCAGACCTACAGCGCCGGTGATGCCATTCCTTTTGAGGCCCACAAGCCCTACATCGAACTTGCCAACGATGCCACCGGCCTGGCGGGGTTCCGGATGGGGTTCGCCCAGGCGCGCGGTTCCATGTCGTCCAATACCAGTAGTTTCAGCGGCAACATCGGGCTGAAACTCAAGGATTCGACCGGTGCCGTACAGGATGCGGTGCTTTACGATGCATCCTCTAATGCCACCAACTATCGGGCGACCCACATCGGTGTAGCAGGCGCCGACTGCACTACCGGCACCGGCTGTGCGCCGCTTAATCGCCTGCAGTCTATTACCGTGGGCGAAGACAACGGCAGCACAGACGGCACCATTGGCTTCACCGATGGTTTCTTTGTCGGGTTCCAGCGGGACGATTCCGTGACCTGGCAGACTCTGGACGGCGCAAACAGCATCGCCGTGGGGAAGGGTGTCTATATCAACCTGCCAACCAATATGACAGTCGATATGAGCCAGCTAACCGGGCCCAACGGCGTCGAGCGCCTGCGTACGCATCAGGTGGATATGGGGACGAAGCTGTTTTGATTTTGGTAGACTCCAGTCTCTTCAAAGAGCGATAGCAGGAGTCTTCCTTTGATCCGTTCCTTTTACTGGCACGACTACGAAACCTTTGGGGTAGACCCGGTACACGACCGGCCTTCCCAGTTTGCCGGTGTTCGCACCGATGCCGACCTGAATGTGATTGAGGATCCACTGGTTATCTACTGCAAACCGGCAGACGATTACCTGCCCGCGCCCGAAGCCTGCCTGATTACCGGCATCACCCCGCAAAAAGCCTTGGAAGACGGCTACCCGGAAGCGGAGTTTATCGCCCAGATCAATGAAGCCTTCAGCCAGCCCGGTACCTGTGCGGTGGGCTACAACAGCCTGCGCTTTGATGATGAAGTTACCCGCCACACCCTGTACCGAAACCTGCGCGACCCTTACGCCCGGGAATGGCAGAACGGCAACTCCCGCTGGGATATCATCGACATGGTGCGCCTGACCTACGCGCTGCGCCCGGACGGCATCAACTGGCCGAAAAAAGAAGACGGCAGCCCCAGCTTTCGTCTGGAAGAGCTGACGGTGGCCAACGGCATTGCCCACGAGGCCGCCCACGACGCCATGTCGGATGTGCTGGCCACCATTGCCGTGGCTAAACTGATCAAGGAAAAGCAGCCGAAGCTGTTCGACTTTGTGCTGAACAACAAAGACAAACACTCCGCCCGGCAGATGCTGGATACCGCCACCATGAAGCCTGTGTTTCATGTTTCTGCCAAGTATTCGTCTGCGCGGGGGTGCTGTGCCCTGGTGGCACCCATCGCTGACAGCCTGAGCAATAAAAATCAGGTAATCGTGTATGACCTGCGGGAAGACCCCGAAGAGCTGATTAATGCATCGGTGGAGCAAATCCGCGAGCGGGTGTTTACTTCTCAGGCGGAGTTGGGGGAGGGGGTAAAACGCTTCCCCTTGAAAGGCGTTCAGCTGAACAAGTGCCCAATACTGGTGCCCGCCAACATGCTGTCGACGCTCACCCCGGAACGGCTGGCGGAATTGGAACTGGATGGCGATGTGCTGCGCGTGAATCTCGCCAAACTCCGTAAAGCCCCGGATTTGCCTGCCCGAATTGCCGAGGCTTTCGAGCAGGATTTTCAGGGCAGCGACCTGACCGACCCGGATGAACAGCTATACGCAGGCGGCTTCATCAGCAAAACCGACCGGGAGAAACTCAACTGGCTGCTGACCCAACCGGTGGAGACCCTGGGCGAACAGGAAGTGCGCTTTGAAGACCCCCGCCTGCCCGAAATGCTCTTCCGCTACCGCGCCCGCAACTACCCGAATACCCTGAGCGGCGAAGACATGGAACGCTGGGAACAGTTCCGAACCGAACGCCTGATGCAACCGAAAAAAGGCTGGCGCTCGCTGGAAGCCTACGGCCTGGAACTGCAGCGACTGGCCGCCGATCCGGAACTGACGCCGAAAAGACAGCAGATACTGGAAGATTTGCATTTGTATGGGGAGTCGTTGATTCCTTATATGTAGGGGGAGGGGGCTTTGGGGTGTGATGGATTGCTTGCCCCGCCTCCCTCTCCCCCGGCCCCTCTCCCGCGAGGGGAGAGGGGAGCTAAACCCGCAAACCGATGCAGTAAGCCCCTCTCCCCCGGAGGGAGAGGGGGAGGCGCCCCCTCCAACCTCGCAGGCTACATAAGTAAAGCTCCTCTCCCCCGGAGGTAGAGGGGTTGGGGAGAGGGGGAGGCAACCCTCCCAACCTCGCAGGCTACAAAAGTAAAGCCCCTCTCCCCTGGAGGGAGAGGGGTTGGGGAGAGGGGGGAGAGAGTACACACCACCAGCCAGGGAAGGCAATGAACCAGACAAACTTCGCCAAACAACTCCGCAAAAACATGACGGAGGCGGAAAAGCGCCTCTGGTTCCACTTACGCGCCTACCGCCTGAACGGAAAACGCTTTCGCAGGCAGCAACCACTTGGCCCCTACATCGTCGACTTTATACATTTCGGTTCCAAAATCATCGTTGAAGCGGATGGCAGCCAGCACCATCAATCCGAAACCGACCAGGTGCGGGATGAGTGGTTGCGCTCCCGTGGCTACAAGGTTCTGAGATTCTGGAATCACGATATTTTAAAGCAGTTGGATGTGGTGCTTTCAGTGATATATGAGGCGGTTGAAGAGGGTGGCGAGTGAAGGTGGTAGCGAAGACTTTCCCCCTCTCCCCCGGCCCCTCTCCCGCGAGGGGAGAGGGGAGCTAATCCCGCAAACCGGTGCAGTAAAGCCCTCTCCCCCGGAGGGAGAGGGGTTGGGGAGAGGGGGAGGCAATCCTCCAACCTTGCAGGCTACATCAGTAAAGCCCCTCTCCCCTGGAGGGAGAGGGGTTGGGGAGAGGGGGAGGTAATCCTCCAACCTCGCAGGCTACATCAGTAAAGCCCCTCTCCCCTGGAGGGAGAGGGGTTGGGGAGAGGGGGAGGCAATCCTCCAACCTCGCAGGCTACATCAGTAAAGCCCCTCTCCCCCGGAGGGAGAGGGGTTGGGGAGAGGGGGAGAGGTGGATAAAACAAACACTCACCGCCGCCGCTGAAAGTAAACACTCAAGCTCTGCCCCATTAAACTCTGTACTTCACTCCCCAACGCTTCTGCCTGAATTTGCTTCTGAACCGGGGCGGTAGCCAGGCTGTGGCCGTCTTCATCTCTGGCTTTTACCAATTTCCATTCCACTTCATTGCTTACCAGCCCCAGCAGTTCCCGCAGTTGCCGGTCATCCTGCGGGCGGAACCAGCGGTCTCGGCAGCCGCCAAGGCTGTAGAAGTTTTCATCCTGAAGCAGCTCGGCCCAGATGCCATCCTGGGGGTTGGCCAGCACCATACGTCGAAGTTGTCGCAGCGACGTTTGTGTGGGGGATAGTTGATGCTCTGCCACCAGGCGGCGGATTTGCCGGTCACCTTTGGTTTGCTCCGCCATACTGGTGTGCATGTGCACAATCGCACCACGGGCGGTTGCGGCATTAACCAGCGCGCCGAGCGAAAGTTCGGTCATGGCGGGTGAGGGCAGGCGGCCCACTTCCACCCAATTCACCTGATGGCCATCGGCCACAAACCGCTGGGCGATCGACCAGGGCCAAAACACCACGTTGTCCATGTTCAGACGCTGCGCCATGCGGGTGCCTTTGGCGATGTTGGCCAGGGATTCGTCTACCGCAATCACTTCCACATCATCCAGATACTGGGCCAGTTCGAGGGCGCGCTGGCCAGACTGGGCGCCGCAGACCAGAACCCGTAGGGTGTCGGGCAGTTGTTCTGTCTGCAAGCCGAGTTCCTGTGCCATCACCGCTTTCAGGCTGGTTTCGGTGCGATACGCCAACTGGCTCCACGCAGGCCAGGCCTGGGGCACGTCGGTTTTAGCCAGGCAGAGCTCTTCGGCTTTCTCATCGAAGTTCTGTTTGATGGCTTCTTCTTCGGCCCGGTGGTAATAGCTGGCGGCCATCATCGGCTGCATGGCCAGCGGCCAGTCCACCAGGTTCCATTGGCCAAGCTGAACGGCGAAACTCTGGTGGAACAGGGCGCCGTACATGGCGCTGATCATCAGCGAACCGATGAGTGCGTCCTGAGGCTCTCCCAGTGAAAACTGCGCTACGATGCTGTCGTTGATCGTGGCGGCAAGGCGTTCTTCGTCATCTTCGGCGGCCAGGGCGTAACCGGTTCTGTCGGCGTATTCGGCCAGGGCCAGGCACAGTGGCTGCAGTTCATCCCGCAGGCTGGCGGTTTGCGCCACTTCCGCCATCACTGCCCGGCGAAGCAGTGCGACCAGTTCTTCAACGGCCGCGTTTGGCATCAGCGTTTTGCGAAGGGCCAGTAACAGTAGTTCGTCTTCGGCGGCCGCATCCAGCACCACTTCCGCGTTGGTGTTGTCCAGATCGTACTGCTGCTGAATCACGGCGCCCACAAACCGGCCGATTTCCTGATGCGGTAGGCCGTCTTTGGCGAGCAGGGCAATGGCGTCTTCGGCCAGACTCCTGTCCGCCCTGTGTACCTGAAGGCGCTGGGCGCAGGTGAGCATTCCGGAATACACGGAATCCCAGCGGGAACCGGTTTGCAGTAGTTTTCGGTAATGCAGGTAGGCGACATCGAACTGACCCTGCAGGCGTTTGGCGTGGGCGATGCCGCAAAAAGCGGCGGCGGATTGCCGGTCGTGCTCCAGCGCCTGTAGGAAGTACTGTTCTGCCAGGGCGGGGCGCTCGCTTTTCAGGGCCCAGTAACCCAGGTTCGAATACTGCTGCGTCTGCCCCGGCTGGCTGGTGAGGCTGGCATTGAACAACACGTGCGCTTTATCAAGCTGGCCATCATCCATCTCCACCCGGCCCAGCAACCCCAGCGCGGCTGCGTTATCGGCCTCCAAAGCCAGCGCCTGTTGCAGAATCTCCCGGCATTCCTTGCGGGCTTTCAGCCGCTGCACATAAGACAGCCCATTGCTATTGGACTCGCCGTACGCCAGATTCGCCTGCAAAACCAGCCGAGCAGCCTGCGCCTTAAGCGAGCGGGAAAGGTGGGCGTTTTGATGTTGTGTTTGCATGTAGCACCTCGTAACCAGCCAATATCCGAAGCGGCAAAGGTCTGCAGTGTTCTGACGGTTTGCCGGGGTTTGGCAGAGATACTGCGAAAGCTGTGCCAGTTTACCTTGGGGTCAGACCCCAGTACATTTGGCGGGGTGAAATGTACCGGGGTCTGACCCCAAAATCCGAGTTGAGTGGTTTGTATGCAGAACAACCTTGTTTACCAGGTAAAGATAACGCTTTCAGGCATCAAGCCGCCGGTTTGGCGGCGGGTGCTGGTGTCTGCGGACACGACGCTTCAGGACTTGCACCGGATAATTCAGGTAGCTATGGGCTGGCGGGCGTCGCATCTGCATTTGTTTCAGGTGATGGACGGCACATTGATTGGCGATCTCGCAGAAGACGAAGACGGCATGCTGGGGTTTCTGGATGAATCGGCAGTGTCTTTGTCTGGAGTGCTTGTGCGGGAAGGCCAGTCGATCCGGTATGAGTATGATTTCGGTGACAGTTGGGAGCACCAGATCACGCTGGAAAAAATTCTCCCGGCCAGCGGGCAGAGTGCCCCACTGCCGCATTGTACAAAAGCCGTGCGCCAGTGCCCGCCGGAAGATGTGGGCGGGGTGCCTGGTTATTTTGAGTTTCTGGAGGCGATGCATAATCCGGCTCACCCGGAGCATGAGGATGCCCGCGAGTGGTGGGGTGGTGTGTTTGACCCGGAATTTGTGGATCTTGAAGAGATCAATCACCTGCTGGCTGAGCGGGACAGCTTGTTTGACGACGCCGGACTTGGCGGCTTGCCGCCAGCGGATTTTCTCGGGCTGAACCCGAACCAGATGCATGAACTGCTGCAAAGCCCGCTGAACTGCCCCTCCGTATTTCAGCCGTTGGCGGATGCCAGTGTGCTTGAAGCAGAGCTGGATTCTGCGCCGATCGTGCGAATGGCCCGCGTACTGGTGGATGCGTTGGGTGACAAGGGCATTCGCCTGACCGGCAAAGGCAATCTGCCGCTGAAACAGGTAATGGCCATGATTGAAGCAGCAGGCGCTGAGATTGTGGTGCCGTTTCTCGGGTACGGCTCCGTGCGTTCTGAAGAACAGATTCTGGGCGTGCAGCTCACTCGCGTGCTATTGGAGCTTGCCGGCTACACCCGTAAGGAAAAAGGCCGGTTGCTACTCAAAAAGACAGCGGCAAAGCGCCTGCAATCCAAGGGCTGGCCAGTGTTCTACCAGGCCTTGCTGACAACAGCCTTTAAAGAGCTCAACTGGGCCTGGATGGACAGCTACGACGGGGTGGAAGATGCTCAAATCGTTGGCCCCTTCTTCTTATGGCTGCTGGCGGAAAAGGGCGGCGACTGGTTGCCGGTTGAAGACTACCTGGACGACATGCTGGCAGCCTTCCCAATGCTGCCGCTTTCTGCGCACCCCAAATCCTATGCAAGCGAAGAACAGCAGGCGCGGTGGGTGCTGGATTCGCGGGTGGTTCGGCTGTTCCGCTTGCTGGGTTTACTGGAGCTGAGCCCGGAGCAAACGCGCATGCGGGATGAAGAACCGCAGCAGCTTCGGCGAACGGCACTGTTTGAGCGGCTGTTTGCCAAGGCCTGAGTTGGGGGCAAGCCTGAACTGGGGTCAGGCCCCGGTACATTTGATGAAGTGAAATGTCTTGGGGTCAGACCCCGAATTAGAAATGTCTTGGGGTCAGACCCCGAATTACACCAGGCTGACGGGGCCGGGGTAGCGGCCTAACCCGGATTTCTCATGAGGGGATAAAAGAAAGCGGCTGAAAGTGCTATAGTTTCAGGGCCTTACACCGTTCACCAAGCACCAACAGCCGCTATCCGAAATGGTACCTGAAAAACTGACCTTCTCGCCACTCTCTCGCCGCCAAATTGAAGCCGATTTCTCCGGTGGCCACATCACCTCCGATGCCGGATTGCTCCTGCTTCGCGAAGTCGACAAACAACACCAGCTCACTCAGCGCCTGGCTACGGTGCTGGACGATGCCCGTAATCCCGCGCTGGTTCGCCACAAGCTTCAAACCATGGTCCGGCAGCGGGTCTTTGGCGTGGCTGCCGGGTACGAAGACCTCAACGATCACGAGGCGCTACGCGCTGATCAGGCACTTCAGACCGCAACCGGCGAAGAGGCCATTCTGGCGGGCAAATCGACCTTGTGCCGGATGGAACAGCGCGTGGACCGGCAGGCGGTGGTCAAAGCCCACGAACTGCTGTGGCATCACTTCATTGAACAGCACGAGACTCCACCCAAGGAAATTGTGCTGGATTTTGATGGCACCGACGTTCCGGTGCATGGCGACCAGCCCGGCAAGTTCTTTAACGCCTACTACGATCACCATTGTTACTTCCCGCTGTACGTGTTCTGCGGCCGTCACCTGTTGGTGAGCTACCTGCGCACCAGCAACCGAAGCGACAGCCGCCACAGCTGGGCCATTCTGGCCCTGCTGGTGAAGTTCATCCGGCAGTACTGGCCGGATACCCGCATCGTGTTCCGGGGTGACAGCGGCTTTTACCGTCCCCGATTGCTGAGCTGGTGCGACCGGAACAACGTGGATTACCTTGTGGGCATCAGCAAAAACAGCCGGCTGCTCAAGGAGGTGGACGTGCCCTCGATGCTGGTTCGCAGGGCTCACGGGGAGTTGGGAGAAAAAGTCTCTGCCACCTACCGGTTCCAGTACCAGGCCCACACCTGGAAATACCCCCGCTGGGTGATCGCGCGTCTGGAGGAAGGCGAACTCGGTGCCAACCCCAGGTTCAGTTACGACGACGGCGTTAAACTCTACTACGAGCAATACTGTGCCCGGGGTGACATGGAAAACCGGATCAAGGATCAGCAGTTGTGTCTGTTCGCAGATCGCACCTCCAGCACGCGGTGGTGGACCAATCAGTGGCGGTTGCTCTTATCGAGCTTTGCCTACACGTTGTTCGAGCGATTACGGGCCCACTTGAAGAAGACGCCCTTCGAGAGAATGAGCGCCGGTAACCTGCGGCTGAAACTGATCAAGGTGGGCGCGGTCATCATTCGTAACACTCGGCGCATACGGGTGTTGATGAGCGATGCCTATCCTTACAAAGACGAACTCTCTGACCTGGTACGTCAACTGGTTCCGGGATAGAAGCCCGGGCTCCCCCGGCCCGACGCAATGGGGGAAAGGGGGTCGTGTGTCCGGACAACAGAAATTGATCAGTTATTAATCAATCTCGGCCGCAAATGAGCGGTAATGGCGGTAACCTGGACACTCTGCGAGACTTGCCGGGGACCTATGAGAAATCCGGGCTAAGTGTTCGTCGGCTGTTAGTAGAAGGAATCCCTTAGGCAGCTGCTCACTTCTTCTCAAAGTCTGGAGCTTGTTTTTACTGAAAGGTTAAGTCTACAATTTTGCTTGTCGCAGATATGTGGCGGCTTACATGGATGAACAGTTAGACGCTGAGGATGGTGCAATGGAAGCTACGCTCTTACCTTTTCAGAATGCTTTCGCTCAGAAGCAGCTTAAAGCTCGCCTCGCTTACACTCTTGACCAAGAGAAGCTTTTCAAAGCAATCGACAGTGATCCCGCGCTGATCGGTGCTGGTGTGGTGTTTGTGGATGAATGGGGGACGTCAGTCACCCTGCGGGATTTTGAGTATATTTGTCGCTTTAAACCCGTTCGTGTCGTACTGCGTGAGCCGCCCGCTCGGTTGACTGCAGCCGATTACATAACAGAGGTCAAGAACAGCCCGCGAGAAAGCCGAATTGTCTCTGAGGCGGTAGGAGCTGCTGTTTCCTGTGGTGCCGCTGTGATTGGTTGGTTTGTGGTGTTTACTTCAAGTGCTGCCATACCGTTCAGTGGCGGTGGGTCGGCTGTGTTTTCTGTTATGGCGTATGGGGCAGCAACCGCGAGTTCGCTTCAATGTGGAAACAGTCTGTTCCGGACGCGAAATGAGGTGAATGCGCGAGATCTGAATGACGAACTAGATAGCGAGGAGTGGTATCAAAACGTAACACTGGCTCTTGATGTGATTTCTCTTGGAGGGGCGTCAGCAGCCGGTTTGATGACTGTAAGAGGTGTGAAACTGCTAACGGCGCAAGGCATAACTACTCGTAATGCGCTCATGGGATTGAATCGGCAGCAGCGTCGGAATTTGTCACGTGAGATTGCCCGATCCAATGCCCCAGGTATTTCCAATAAAACGTTAAAAGCGATGGAGCGTGCTGGCAAGATCGAACGACGTTTTTCGAATGCTGCTATTAGAGCAACCACACTACGTCAGATCAAAGATTCCGTTGGCGCAGGTTTAAGCTTCTCGGGAAGTGCTGCTAGTGGCTTTTTGCGCACACTGGCCGTGGCTGTTATTTCTGAGGAGTAGTCATGGATAGAAATACCAAAACACCCTCCGACAAAGCTATGCCTGAATACCAGATGTTCCCTGTCGGGGTATGGCACATGCTTGCAGCTGTCATGTTAATGGTGTTTTGTATAGCAATTTCCCTAATGTCTATTTCTGAGCTTGTGTCCGGCTGGTTGAGTGAGCGGGCTCTAATATATTTAGAGTTCGCACTCTTGGCTGTAATGATGTTCGTACTAGCGACCCCGACATTTCTCTTGTCCAGAGGTTGGACTTTATGTCACGGGTTTCTGGTCTGGCACAACCGCTTTTATATGTTGTTGCTAGCGGTTGCCTCCGGCATATTGTTTGTCGATGGCCATACCGGAATGGCGCTGACAGGCCTCATTGGATTAAGTTTGGCCGTGTTTGCTAGCCTTATGTACTGTTCTAAGCGTTATCTCGAAGGGGTTGATTACTATCGCCTGATTTGGGCGCACCACCGCTCGAACAAGCATCAGTGATAGCCGGCTTATCGAAGGTTGAGCGGCTGTTTGCCAAAAGCCGGAGCTGGGGTCAGGCCCCGGTACATTTGATGGGGTGAATTGTCTTGGGGTCTGACCCCAAATTCCCGAATTTCGGAATAGGTGGCCCTTGGCGTTCCTGGTGGTTGTGCTTCGATGTATAAGATTTATTTCGCGTTTTGTTTATACTCGAGGCTCATCATCAAGCATAGATCGGGACTTTAATGGCGGGAACCACTCACAGGACAATACTGGTAACAGGTGGAGCGGGGTTTATAGGTTCAGCAGTCGCCCGCTATATTGTTGAGCACACCAATGACTACGTTGTGGTGTTGGATAAACTTACCTATTGCGGAAACCTCGACAACCTGTCCGCTCTCCGAGGGCATTGCCGGTTTGCTTTCGAGCGAGGCGATATCTGCAACCGTGATCAGCTCGACCGGGTGTTTGAGCGATATCAGCCGAGTGCGGTGCTGCACCTTGCGGCGGAAAGTCATGTTGATCGTTCCATTCAGGGGCCAGCAGTCTTTATCGAGACCAACATCGTCGGTACCTATACTCTGTTAGAGGCGGCACGGAAGTACTGGGCTGGCCTTTCAGCGGGCGAAGGAAGGTGTTTCAGATTTCATCATGTGAGCACCGACGAGGTATTTGGTGATCTCGCGGATATGTCTTCAGCAGCAACTGCGTTTACTGAAACAACCCCCTATGCCCCGAGTAGCCCCTACAGTGCCAGCAAAGCAAGCTCGGATCACCTGGTGAGAGCCTGGAGCCGCACTTACGGTTTGCCGGTGCTGATGACCAACTGTTCCAACAACTACGGGCCATTCCAGTTCCCTGAGAAAATAATCCCGCTGATGATTACCCGGGCGTTGGCCGGAGAGCCTTTGCCAGTTTACGGCGACGGTCGCCAGATTCGGGACTGGCTTTACGTTGAGGATCATGCGGAAGCACTCTATCAGGTTTTGACACAGGCTGAGGTGGGGCAGGTCTACAACATTGGAGGGAACGCTGAAATGCGCAATGTTGACCTGGTTCATGCTCTCTGTGAGGTCCTAGAGGGCGTTGTTCGAGGCAAGCCATCAGGTGTTCAACGTTTTCTGGATCTTGTTACGTTTGTTCAAGACCGGCCAGGTCACGATCTGCACTATGCCATCGATGCCAGCAAAATACGTCGGGAGCTGGGCTGGGTGCCGCGAGAGACATTCGAGAGTGGGCTGCGAAAAACGGTTCACTGGTATCTGGAAAATCAGGCATGGTGCGAGCGAGTTAAAAACGGCAGCTATCGCTTGGAGGATCACTGATGCGCATTCTCCTGCTTGGCGGCGATGGCCAGGTTGGCTGGGAACTCAGGCGGTCGCTGTCCATTCTTGGCGATGTTGTTGCGCTTGCGCGGAAACCCGGTAAGACGGGTGATTTGCAGAACCTGGACGGCCTCAGGAAGGCTGTCCGGGATCTGTGTCCGGATGTGATTGTAAATGCAGCAGCCTACACCAATGTGGCTGGCGCAGAACATGAGCGGGATGCTGCCTTCATGGTGAACGCGCTTGCGCCAGAGGTCATGGCTCGGGAGGCGGCACGATGTGGAGCGTTGTTGGTCCACTTCTCATCAGACTATGTGTACAACGGTAAGTCTCTGTCTCCCTATACAGAGGATGTGACTCCGTCGCCTTTAAACGTGTACGGCGAGAGTAAGCTTGCTGGTGATCGCTTTGTTATCGAGAGCGGCTGTGATTACCTGATCTTCCGCACCAGCTGGGTGTATTCCGCCCGCAGAAACAACTTCCTGACAACCATGGTAAAGCTTTTATACCAGCGGGATCAGTTGAACGTTGTCGCAGACCAGTTCGGTGCGCCTACCTCTGCTGAGCTGATCGCGGATGTGACGGCAAATGCCCTGACACAAGCATTGAAAAATCGAAACCTGCTAGGGTTGTACCACCTGACAGCTAAAGGGAGTACATCCTGGTATGACTATGCTGTATTCATCGCAGACGTGTTAAGGGCCAGGCAAAAGGACACCGTTGTCGAAACTGCCAGCATCATCCCGGTTACGGCAGAGGAGTATGATGCTGGTGTTGTCCGCCCCCGGAATTCATGCCTGAAGACGTCCCGGCTGGAGCAAGCGTTTGGGCTAAGCATGCCGGAGTGGGAGGCAGGTGTTTCCAGGGTTGTGGATGAATGGATGGACTGTGAGATACGGAGCCGAAAATGAAGGGCATCATTCTGGCAGGTGGTTCGGGTACACGCCTTTATCCAATAACCCAAGGTGTTTCCAAGCAGCTCCTTCCCGTTTACGACAAGCCGATGATTTACTATCCACTTTCGGTTCTGATGCTGGCCGGTATCAGGGAAGTTCTTGTTATCACGACACCTGAGGATTGTCCGACCTTCCGCAGATTGCTTGGTGACGGTAGTCAGTTTGGTATTGAAATTGATTATGCGGTTCAGCCAAAGCCCGAAGGGATAGCTCAGGCGTTTATTATTGGTGCGCCGTTTGTCGGGGCCGACAGCGTTTGTCTGGTGTTGGGCGATAACATCTATTACGGCCAGGGGCTAAGCCAGAAGCTCCAGCACGCCGCATCTCAACAAAGCGGGGCTACGATTTTCGGGTACCAGGTGAAGGATCCGGAGAGGTTTGGGGTGGTCGAGTTCGACGAGGGTGGTCGTGCAGTGTCTATCGAAGAGAAACCGGAAGTTCCGAAATCTGATTATGCGGTGACAGGCTTGTATTTTTACGACAACGATGTCATGTCGATCGCGAAGACAATTTCACCCTCGGCCAGGGGCGAGCTGGAAATTACGACTGTGAATCAGGCGTATCTTCAGGCTGGCAAGCTGAATGTTGAGCTGCTGGGGAGGGGCTTTGCCTGGCTGGATACAGGTACTTTTGACTCTTTGTATGAGGCTTCGGGGTTTATTGAAACTCTCGAGAAGCGTCAGGGTTTGAAAATTGCCTGTCTTGAGGAAGTGGCGTTCCGGATGGGATATATCGATCGGCAGCAGTTGCTGGCCCAGGCTGAGAAATTAGACAAAAACAGTTACGGTGCTTACCTGAGAAAACTGGCCATGCAAACATGAAACCCGGGAAATCATGGATATTATTGAAACCGCTATACCCGATGTGAAAGTTTTGATCCCGCAGGTGTTTGGAGACAGCCGGGGCTACTTTAAAGAAACCTGGAACCAGAAAACGCTGGAAGACTGGGGTTTGCGCCTTTCCTTTGTGCAGGACAACTTTAGTCGATCCTGCAGAAACACACTGCGAGGACTGCATTATCAATGCGAGCGTCCTCAAGGGAAGCTGGTGTGGGTGAGCCGCGGTGAGGTGTTCGATGTTGCCGTTGATATCAGGCCCGGTTCATCAACCTTCGGATGCTGGGTAGGCGAGGTTCTCTCGGAGGCAAATCACAAGATGATGTGGATTCCCCCGGGGTTCGCCCATGGTTTTCTGGTTCGAAGTGACCACGCGGACTTTCAGTACAAGTGTACGGATTTTTATGCGCCGGAGTACGAACGCTGCATACGATGGAATGATGAGACTCTGGCCATAGACTGGGGTGTCGAGCGGCCTCGGGACATGATCATTTCAGAGAAAGATTTAAAAGGGTTGTCGTTTTCGGACCTTTTTTTAGACGTGTCGCAGTAGATCACGAAGTTCACCTCGTGATCTACTGCGCTGCGCGACTAATTAGCCTTGCAAGAGCTGCAGTACCTGCTGCGGCCGGGCGTTAGCCTGGGCCAGTACCGAGAGGCCAGCCTGCTGTAATACCTGGGTTCTGGCCAGGTTGGCAGACTCCGCGGCAAAATCGGCATCCTGTATGCGTGAACGGGCAGCAGACAGGTTTTCCGCTGTGGTGCTCAGGTTGGCGATAGTTGATTCCAACCTGTTTTGCACGGCACCCAGATCTGCCCTGATGCTGTTGATTGTTTCCAGTGCGGAGTCGAGCACTCGCATGGCGCTGCTTGCGCCTTCGAAATCGCTTATATCGATGTCCGCCAGTTTTTCGGCGCTGGAGCCGTACGCCGTTGTCGCCGCGAACAAACCTGTGGGTCCGGCTACGTCACTGGAAACAGCGAAGCTTGAGGCCGAATCAAATGTGACTTCGCCGGCAATTCGGGCACTGTCAGTAGTGGCACCACTAGTGAGCGTTGCCGTATCTCCGGAAGAGCTCTCTAGTACAACGGTTCCTCCGCCATTGTTTGTGAACTCTTCAATAACAATGTCTTTACCGCTCTCCTGAATGAGCTTCATTTTACCGCCATCGACTTCGGCCGTTATGCCGGTTTTGCCGCTGCTGGCGTTAATTTCGCGGGCAAGAGCTTCGATGTCTGTTGTGTCGGAGATCTGTGCGGATACCGTTGCTTCGTTACCATCGCCAGTAGAAAGCTTCATGGTAACGGTGCCGCTCGCCAAAAGTGGTCCAAAGTCTACAGAGGTTCTGGCAGAGGCTGACACTCCTGTGGTTTCTGCTTTTTTGTTGACTTCAGCGGCGATGGATTCGGCTGTTGCCCCAGAGGCGGTAATCGCAACCGTTTGCTCATCCAGTGAGCTCGATATTGTCAGATTCTGAGGGTCGAGATTGTTCTCGGCAGGAGCAGTGCCTGATGCTGTTGATACCGCTATTGAGCCTGTTCCTGTACCGCTGGCGGTTGTTCCAAGTGTATTGTTGGCAAGGGAGTCAATTCTTGTTCCCGTGATTGAAACAGAGATGGTCTGGTTTTCGTTTGCCCCAGCCTGGAATTTCTGAGCCTGGAAGGTGCCGTCCAGCAGCCTCAGGCCGTTAAACTCGGTTGTTGTTGCAATTCGCTCAAGCTCTTGTTTTAACTGGTTTACCTCGGCTTGCAGGGCTTTTCGGTCGGACGCCGAGTTGGTGGCGTTCGCTGCCTGCACCGCCAGTTCCCGCATGCGTTGAACGATGTTTCCCGATTCGCCCAGCGCACCTTCAGCAACCTGAGCCAGCGAGACTCCGTCGTTGGCATTTCGAACGGCTTGATTGAGCCCGCGAACCTGAGAGGTAAAGCGCTCAGCGATCGCCAGGCCTGCAGCGTCATCTTTGGCCGAGTTGATTCGGAGGCCGGAAGAAAGGCGCTGAAGGGTGGTGTCGGCATCCCGTTGTGACGCGTTCAGGTTCCGCTGCGCATTCAATGAAGCGATATTGGTGTTGATGATCTGAGGCATGTCTATTCTCCCTGCTCAGCTTCGCCGGTGAATGGTTCATTTGATGCGTTGACGGTGAACCCTTGCCGGCCACAATTCGTTTATTTGCCGTTTTCGCGATATAAGCGAGGCGCATGCCAGAGCGTGAAAAATACATATGAAACAGTTTGTTGAAAATCAGATTCGTTGCTCGATACAAACATGCACTCCACTCTGTCAATAAAATGGCCTGTCGAGGGGAACAGAATTGCCGCTAACGAACTCTGGAAACTCAGTGGAGCGCAGCTTTGGTTTATTGCTAGGATTGAAGTAGATGAACAATAACGACTTTTTGAGGGTTCCCGCTGTGTCTGATGACCTGATCACTGTTACCCGGCCCAGCCTTCCTGATTTGGAAAAGCTGCAGCCTCTGCTTGAGGGCATCTGGAAGAGTGGGCGGTTGACCAATGGCGGGCCGCTTCATGAGACGCTGGAGGCTGGCTTGTGCGAATACCTCGGGGTTGAGCACCTTTCTCTTTTTACCAATGGTACGATTGCCTTGGTAACCGCTTTGCAAGCCATGCGCGTTACCGGGGAGGTGATTACCACGCCCTATACCTTCGCGGCGACGCCCCATGCTTTGTTATGGAACAAGCTCAAGCCTGTTTTCGTGGATATCGAGCCGGATAGCTTTAACCTCGACGCCTCAAAAATTGAAGCCGCGATCACCCCGGAGACCACAGCCATACTCCCTGTACATTGCTATGGGACTCCTGCAAATATTGATGAAATCCAGCGAATCGCCGATCTGTACGGGTTGCACGTTATATATGATGCGGCCCATGCGTTTGCAGTCAGATACCGGGGCCGGAGCCTCCTGGAGGCAGGTGATATTTCCGTGCTCAGCTTTCACGCCACCAAGGTGTTTAACACCTTCGAGGGTGGGGCGCTGATACTCAAGGACAAGAAAACGAAGCAGCGGGTCGATTACCTGAAGAACTTCGGTTTTGCCAACGAGACCACGGTGGTCGCCCCGGGTATCAACGGCAAGATGAACGAGTTCCAGGCAGCGTTGGGCTTGTTACAGCTTGAGAAAATTGATTCCGACATTCGGGCCCGGCAGAGTGTGTACCGGAAATATCGTGAGGAACTCATGGGTATTGAAGGCCTGCAACTGATGGAAGAGCCGGTCGACACTGAGTGGAATTACTCCTATTGTCCGGTTCTGGTAAATGAGAGATTCCCACTGTCCAGGGATGACCTTTATTCCGAATTCCGAAAGCAGGGGATTCTGGTACGCCGCTATTTCTATCCACTGGTCTCCGATTTTCCAATGTACTTTGACCCTTCGGCGGTGTTCGAAAATGCCGCAGATACCGCCCAGCGAATTCTTTGTCTGCCAATCTATAGCGACCTCAATGATGAGGATTTTGGCCGAATCATGAGCTGTCTTCGTGAAGCCGCCAATGGCCATCATGGGGCCTCAGGAAGCGGGCAATGAAACTGGCGGTTATGCAGCCCTATTTCTTTCCGTATCCGGGCTATTTTCAGCTGATGGCTCACGCGGACACCTGGGTTGTGTTTGATCATTGCCAGTTTGTGAACAAGGGGTGGGTCAATCGCAATCGTGTTTTGCACCCCAATCCGGAGAAAGGGTGGCAGTACATCACCGTACCCCTGAGCAAAAGGGGGCGTTTCGATTTCATTGATGACATTGAGATTGACGACAGCAGTGACTGGCGTAAAAGCCTCACAGGTAAGCTGGTTCACTATCGTCGTGCGCCGAACTTTCGGAAAACCATGTCGGTTTTTGAATCAGCCATCGGGACGCCCAACGCTGTCCTGTCCAGATTTCTGACCCACAGTCTCCGGGTGCTGGCTGATCATCTTGGCATCAATACAAAGATCGTGGTGTATTCTGAGCTGGACCTGGGGATCGATCAGGTCGCCCATTCCGGGGAGTGGGCGCTCAAGATCGCCAAGGCCATGGGGGCGGAGCACTACATTAACCCAATGGGGGGGCAGGCTCTGTTTGAGCCTGCGCAGTTCCGTGAGGCGGGCATTGGTCTCTCCTTTATGGAATCGATTATTCGCCCGTACGGCCAGAATGGCTACGATTATGTTCCGAACCTGTCCATCCTCGACGCCTTGATGTGGTGTGATGAGGAGACGCTGCGAGACATATTGCTGAACGACTTCACCCTACACCCAGCCTGAGTGTCAGTGATGAGTGACGATTATCTGCACAAGGAATACCCGAAACAGTTTGATCGCGACGCGTTCTGGCAACAGATCAAGCGGACGGTGAATGGCAAGCCTGTCAGTGAGCAGGATATTCAGATGATCGTGGATCAGATATCGGGGGCGCTGCGGTTTCGGCCTGGCGACGTTCTCCTCGACCTGGGATGTGGAAACGCTGCACTGGCCAGCTACCTGTTTGATTCGATATCAGAATATCATGGCGTAGATTTTTCGGAGTACCTGGTTGGTGTGGCCCGGGAGTTCTTTTCGATACCGGGCAAAACGCATTTCTATTGTGGGGATGCGGTAGAGGCGACCCTTGAGTTTCCTGAGGCTTCCCGAATTACGCAGGTGCTCGTCTACGGCGTGATCTCTTATCTTTCCGCTGACTCAGTGAGCACGCTGTTGAAGACCATCGGGAGTCAGTACGGCGCCTGTGAGCGAATCTTTATCGGCAATGTGCCGGATAAAAAGAAGGCTGCTGATTTCTTCCAGCGGCGCAATGTTGTGGATTACCGGTTGGACGACCCGCAGTCACCAATTGGGGTCTGGTGGCGCGCGGACGAGTTCGTTGTCCTGGGCGAAGCATGCGGTTTTAACGTGGACATCATGACGATGCCGAATGATTTTTACGGCGCCGGCTACCGATTCGATGTGCTTATGACGAGGCCAGTCTGATGTCTTCGACAGGCTTCCTCTCAACATCCAACCTTTACGAGCCTGAGAAAGAGCGCATTCTGAGGTATATAGATCAGTGGCTCGAAAACGGTGGGGAAAGGAGTCCGGGTTGGTTAGTGTCGTTACTTGAGAAACGTCTCTGTGAGTACCATCAGGCTGAACACTGCGTGGCCATGTCCACGGGATTCTGGTCATTGGTGGCGAGCTTGCGGTTAAGTGCCCTTGATGCTCCAGAGGTTATTATCCCGTCGTTTACCTACCGCCGGCTGGCAGATGTTGTGTTCTGGGCCGGTAAGGTTCCCCGTTTCGTGGACATTGATGAGTCCACGCTGGCAATCTCTCCCGAGTCAGTTGAGCGGGCTATTGGATCAAACACCGCAGCCATCCTTGCGGTTCATCCTATCGTGAATTGTTGCGATGTTTCGCGACTGACAGAGATTGCAGCGAAATATGCCGTGCCAATGGTCATCGATGCCGTGGAGTCCGTTCACGAAACCTGGCAGGGAAAACGCGTAGGGTCTTTTGATGTGCCCGAAGTGTTCTCGTTACACGCGAGCAAGCTGATCAATGGATTGGAGGGCGGCTACGTGTGTGTGAACGACAGTGCCTATGCAGGCAGGCTTCGTGATTTCAGATCCCGCGACAAAAGTAACGCCCGACGTCTGAAACCCGGGCACTGGCTCGCTTCGGACATGCCGGATATCCATGCTGCTTTTGCCCTTGCCGGACTGGACGAAATAGAAGAAAACGTCCGCCACAACCGCAAGATTTACCGGGCGTATCAAAGAGAGCTCAAAGGGGTTGCTGGTATCCGGCTTCTCGCGTTTGATGAGGCTCAGCAAACGTCATTCAAAAATATTGTTGTTGAGGTTCCAGGCGTGAGCGGGGAAGGGAGAGACCGCATTGTGCGGAATCTGAATCAGGCTGACGTTCTGGCCCGGGCCCACTATTCACCGCCGCTTCATATCAAAAGCCATGAGTACCCGGTTTTGTGCCCGGAGTCTCTTCCCGCAACCGAACATGCTGCCCGGGCATTGCTCAATCTACCCTGTGGCTTCAGAGTCTCTGAAGCGGATGTGACGCTTGTCGTCGCCATGATCAAGTCTCTACTATCGTATGTCCCCGGGAGTTGTGATGGCTGAATACAATGCCCGTAAAGTGGTTTCCGATATTCTGGCCAACCGCTATTTTACGAACCATGGGCCTCTTGTCCGTGCACTGGAGCAGACACTGGAAGAACACATGGGGGCCCGGCACGCGGTGTTGGTCGGAAGCCTGGAGCTGGGGCTTCTGGTGGCCCTGATTGCGTTGCGAACAAGGCAGCATTCACGCCTGGTCTATTACCCCGGGGATGACGATCCGTGCCTGGTACACGTAGGGGCATTCAGTGGTCTTTCGGTTCATCCTCTGGATACTCCCGACAGTGTTGTTCAGGACACCGATGTCCTGTTTCGGACACTCAGGGAGGAACGCGACTTGAACTGTGCAGCGGTTGGTCAGGGCCAGCAGCAGCTTGTCGTCCATTATCCGGACTGGTCAAGCGCCCGCCCGGAGCAGGGGGTTTCCGATGGCTTTCCTGAGCCAGTCCTGCTGAAGTTACCAACAAGGCACGGTGGCGCGGTATTACTGTTTAATTCTGACGAGCTCGCGGCGAGAGCCCGCAACGTTCGTAGCAGTTACGGTGTTCGTAAACAGGTACCGGTGTTTGTCACTTGCAACGGTCGGTATTCGGAGGCTCAGGCTGGAGCGGTGTTGGGATTTTTGCGCCGCCTATAATTGCTCGTTGATTGGTTTTAAGCATCAAAAATAATCGAGAGACTTATGAATCACCCCTATTATATTCTGGCGCCTGATTTCACGGCTACTTCCGCAGGAGTTCAGGTTTTGTACGAGCTCTGTATACGTCTTAACGAGATTGGTTTAGATGCATATATAGTTGGTTCGAAGGTCACAATAGATCAGCAAATAGCACCAATCATTTCAGATGATGTAATTCTGAAGCATAGAAAAGAAGGGAAGTTTCCGATTGCAGTCTATCCGGAAATAGTTTCTGGTAATCCCCTGAACGAGAATGTTTGTGTTCGTTATATGTTGAATAAAGAGGGTGTTATAAGTGGCTCAAAAATGGCTGCCTCAGAATCTGATTTATTCTTCTTCTATAGTGAGCAGTTTATGGAGGGACAATCTGATTCGGGAGAGAAGCTAAAGATTCCTGTAATTGATACGAGCATTTTTTGTCCGCCTGAAGATGACAATCGATTCCGGAAGCTTCTATATCTGAATAGGTTTCCTGTAGATAAGGTCGAATTTGAAAGTCTGCCTAGTGATATTGAAGTTTTGTCGATGAGCCAGCCCTTAAGTCATCCGGAGCTGGCAAAGAAATTCCAAGAAGCTCTAGTGATATACTCGTACGAATACTCCACTACCTGCACTATGGCAATGCTTTGTGGTTGTCCATTGGTTGTAAAAGGTTATGAGTCGGGAAATAGGTATGGTTTCACCGAACAAAGCCTCTTTGCATACGAGGGACTTGGGTTTGCTTTTTCTGATGACTCGGAGAGCCTTGATAAAGCAAGGCGTGGTCTAGTCCAATTTCGTGAGAATCGTCTAAGGCAAGACGAGGAGTCTGATCTTCAACTCAAACGATTTGTTGAAGTTACGCAAAGAGCCGCTGAGGAAAAGGCGCATGAGCAAACTAGTCCCCTAGAACATTGGATAGAGGGACGCATCCCGTCACAGGTGCAGCGCCAAATGCTCACCTCCAGGCTTGCCAGCCATTCTGCTATTTGTATCATAGTTATGGATACTCAGTCTGAAAGCAAATCATTAAGTGCTTTTGTTGAGTCTTATCTTGCTACGAAGAATTTGTTGCCGAATCTTTCGTGTTTTGTTCTTACGGATAGAACCAATACTTATCAAAGTTACGACTTCCCTGATCTCAAGATACGTTCACTTGATGAGGTAGGGAGCGCTGGCTCAGTCAAATTGGTCTTGGAAGAGTCTGATGCGAGCTGGTTTACCATCATTGATTCAGGAATTGCTATAGTCCCTCACGGGTTATTAACCTTTGCTTTGGAGCTGCAATCTGCCCCGGATACTTGCTTTTCAGTGTATGGCGACGAGCTTATAACCGGCGAGAACGGCGTTAGGGGTGCCATACTGCGCCCTGACTTCAATCTTGACATGCTCTTAAGTCACCCATCTGTGATGACAAGGCATTGGTTTTTCCGAAAGGAGGTGTTTTCACTTTTTGGTGGTTTTGACGAATCTCTGAATACAGCATTTGAGTTCGATCTTATTTTACGAATTCTTGAGCAGTCTGGCTTTGGCGCTTTTGGCCACGTGGCAGAGCCTGTGTTGTTCGTTAAAACTGAAGAGAGCTGGTTTATCGCAGAGGAGGGGCGTGAGGTTGTTCTCAATCATTTAAAGCGTAGGGGGTATCACTCCGCAGCAATATCTCAGGGTCGTGCGCCGGCTACTTATAACATCGACTATGGTCACGTCGGTTCGCCTTCTGTCTCAATTATTGTAGTTATGAAAGACCAGTTGTCTCTTCTCCAGGCTTGCGTTGAGTCTATTTTTGATAAAACCGATTACGCCAATTATGAGCTATTGATATTTGATAACGGTAGTCAAACTCCGGAGGCAAACGCTTGGCTTAATGGTCTCGAAGGTCTTGGAGTGTCCAATATTCGAGTGTTTAGAAGTGTCAAGACATTGGATAGGCACGTAGCCGTCAACCAGGTCGTCGGAGATGCGCGCGGAGAGTACCTACTGTTCTTGAGTGCGGATATCGGAATCGTTCAAAAAGATTGGCTGAATCTTCTTCTCAACCATGCTCTGCGGCCGGAGGTTGGCATTGTTGGAGCGAAGTTGTTAACGAAAGAAGGTCGAACTGAGTCAGGTGCGCTGGTAGCTGGTCTCACTGACGTTTCAGGTACCACCTTTGCCGAAAGTAATGCGAACGATGCAGGCTACATGAATCGCTTGCAGATTGATCAAAGCTGCTGCCTCGTTTCTGCGGATTGTATGGTGCTCGAAAAGGAATTGTTTGTGGGGCTCGGCGGTTTTGATGGCTCATTGCCAGATAGCTTGGCTGAGGCCGATTTTTGTTTGCGTGTTTCACAAGCCGGGCGGTTGAACATCTGGAGCCCACGAGCTTTGGTGATGAGGCTTTCAGTTTCCTCGGGGGAAGAGGTGCAGTCTGAGGAGTCCTCTGCCGGAGGTGTTCAGTATTCCCGAGCCACAGAGATTGTCTATGACCGCTGGCTTCCTCAAATGGCTCATGATCCGTCTTATAATCGTAACCTCTCTTTGTCAGGAGCGGGTTTTGAGGTTGAACAGCGAATCGATCTGAGTTGGCAGCCTCAGAAATTGTTGGATCAAAAGACAATCTTAGTTTATCCGGCGGACCAGTGGGGGTGCGGACACTACAGGATGATGCAGCCCATAGAGGCGATGAAGACCCAAGGGGTAGCCGGAGGTATGATTGCCTGGCAATGGCTGACCGTCCCCGAGATGGCAAGGTTGGAGCCTGATGCTTGTGTTTTCCAGCGGCAGATTACGGATGAAGCCGTAGCTAATATGAAGCGAGCCCGTCATATTCTGAAAAAACCGGTAGTTTATGAGCTGGATGACTATTTGCCCAACCTGCCTCTGAAAAGCGCCTATCGTAAGAATATGCCGAGGGATATTCTCAAGTCCCTGAGACGGTCTCTAAAACACGTAGATCGATTTGTAGTGTCTACTCATCCGTTAGCTGAAGCCTTTAAAGGGATTCATTCAGATATCCGCGTTGTAGAAAACCGCTTGCCGGTTGAATGGTGGGAGGGCTTGACGTCTAAGAGGTGCCAGTCAGAGAAACCGCGAGTAGGTTGGGCTGGTGGTATTGGGCATACCGGCGATCTTGAGTTGGTGGAGGCGGTTGTTCGCGATTTGGCTGACGAGATCGATTGGATTTTCTTTGGAATGTGCCCAGACGTACTTCGCCCCTACGTTAAAGAAGTGCATGAAGGAGTTGATATCACTCTCTATTCGCAGAAGCTAGCCTCAATGAATCTTGATCTTGCGATTGCCCCGCTCGAAGACAACCTTTTCAATAGATGTAAAAGTAATCTCAGGTTGTTGGAATATGGCGCGTGCGGCTTCCCGGTCGTTTGTAGTGACGTGGAGCCTTACCGCGAGCATGATCTCCCTGTTACCAGAGTCAAGAACCGTTACAAAGACTGGGTGGATGCGATCAGAATGCATTTGAGTGATCCGAGAGCTTCAGTCCGGCAAGGTGATGATCTTAAAAAGGTGGTATGCAGAGATTGGATGCTGGAAGGGGAAAATCTGCAGCAATGGTTAGATGTTTGGACAAAATTTTAAAGCTCTTACATTTTTTTACAAAAGGGGCAGAATTTTTCCTAAAGAGAGCCGGATGAGTGCCGTTAAGTGGAGTAACAGGGCGGCGCTCCAAACTTGAATCGGGCGCCTGACCGTTTCAAGAGAAAACGACATCCGTCGAAGGAGAAGCATTATGGCTCTCGGTATTAACACCAACGTTGCCTCATTGTCCGCTCAGAACCAGCTGAACAAGTCTCAGAACCAATCTAACCAGGCTCTGGAGCGTTTGTCCTCAGGTCTGCGCATCAACTCTGCCAAAGATGACGCGGCTGGTCTGGCGATTTCCAACCGCTTCGAAGCTCAGATCCGTGGTTTGAACCAGGCAACCCGCAATGCCAACGACGGCATCTCTCTGGCGCAGACGGCTGAGGGTGCTCTTGGCGAATCAAGTAATATATTGCAGCGGGTTCGTGAACTGGCCGTCCAGTCTGCAAACGCCTCGAACTCCTCATCTGACCGGCAGGCGCTGCAAGACGAAGTAAACCAGCTGGTATCTGAGCTTGATCGAATTGCAACCACCACTAACTTTAACGGACAGAAGTTGTTCGACGGAACATTTGGTAACGCCCAGTTCCAGGTTGGTGCGAACGCGAATGAAACCATTAGTGCCTCAACATCAAATCTGAGAACGAACAGTTACGGTAATAACCAGGTCATTGCGCAAGGTGCGGATATCGTAGTTCAGGGCGCCGCGGATAATAATAATGTTACTGGCGGTACGCTGACAGTTAATGGTTCGGTTGGGTCGAAAGATATTACCGTAGCAGCTTCAGGCACGGCTCAGGATATAGCGGGTCAGATTAATGATGTGGCTGGCGAAACGGGCGTTTCTGCAACGGCCAAGACCGAGCTATCTCTGGGCTTTAGCGCAGCTGGAAGTTATTCACTCTCTTTGAAGGGTGAGAATGATACGGCCCAAGAGATTTCATTTACGCTGAGCGCGACAGAAGGTAAAGACGCCCTATCCAGCGCCGTTGCGGCGATCAATGATCAGTCTGCAAAAACGGGTATTACGGCTGAAGTGTCTGATGATGGTAAAAGCGTCGTTTTGGCAAACTCTACGGGTGTCGATATCCGTGTTGGTAACACCAACACTGTGAGTGACGGCGATGTGACAATCGATAAGAATTACCGTGACGATGCGGGTGAGCTACAAACAACTGGGACCCAGCGGACTTTGGCAACGAGTGCGGGAAATACCGAAGGTGTGAGTGTCAGCGGTTACTTGCAGCTTGATTCTGATAAATCGTTCTCAGTCGAATCTGCTTCATCGGCGGTTACGGCCACTGCTTCCGAGATGAGAAAGCTGTCTGAAATTGATATCACCTCGTTTGAGAGTGCGACACAGGCTTTGCAAACGATTGATGCGTCTCTTAACAACCTGAACTCCCAGCGCGCCAAGTTCGGTGCAATCCAGAGCCGCTTCGAAAGCACCATCTCCAACCTGGAGTCCACCAGCACTAACCTGAGCGCCGCTCAGAGCCGGATTCTGGACGCGGATTTCGCGTCTGAGACAGCCAAGCTGTCCAAGGCCCAGGTGCTGCAGCAGGCCGGTATCTCCGTCCTGGCTCAGGCGAACGCCCGTCCTCAGCAGGTTCTGTCTCTGCTGCAGTAAGGGCTTGGCGGTAATGGCCGGAACCTTCGGGTTCCGGCTTTACGCCGTTAGAAGAATAGCGAGGTAAAGCTATGAATGACGTTAACCTGAATAACCCGGATCTCAAGCTTGTGCGCCCTGGTGCCCAGGCTCCGGCTAGGGCACTGTCGTCATCTCAGGCCGAGGGCGGAAAAGCCCCTGACCTTGCTGCTTCAGGTTCGAATGCTTCAGCCGTTCAGAGTCCGCAGGCAGCCGTTGAGGCGTCCAGAGCTGATAAGCTCCAGGCGCGCTCGGATACCCAGCGGGAAGAGTTGAATGGTGCGGTAAGCCAGTTGAACGATTTCGTGCAGAATGTGCAGCGCGATCTTCAGTTTGAGGTAGATAACGAGATGGGGCAAACCATTGTAAAGGTGGTTGATCAGAGAACCCAGGAAGTTATTCGCCAGATTCCTGATGAAGTGGCAATGAGGTTGGCAGAAAAATTGCAGCAGGATGAACCGCTGACGTTGTTTAACATTAAAGTGTAAATACTTGCCGCTTTTAAAGCGGATGTCACTCAACGGTATTTCAGCACCGCCGCGCCCACATCGGGTTCGGCGGTGTTTGTGGTTATGGGCGGTGGTTTTCCCCTCTCCCCCGACCCCTCTCCCGCAAGGGGAGAGGGGAGAAAACCCTGGTGAGGGGGAGTAGTAGGAGCCCCTCTCCCCTGGAGGGAGAGGGGTTGGGGAGAGGGGGTAGGAGTCACCCGTTTACCGCCCGTTACAAATCAGCGCTACAATTAAGGCAAAGTTTTGCCGCTTGCGGCCGATAAAGGTTTCAGTGAGTGATTCGCCCCCTTAAGGAGGCATGGTTATGGCTAGTATTTCTTCATTAGGCATCGGTTCCGGGATTCTGAACTCGGATCTTGTAGATCAGTTGGTGGCTGCAGAACGCGCGCCCACGGAAAATCGCCTGGATACGCGGGCCCAGAGGGCCGAGCTGCTGATTTCTGCTTACGGCACTTTGAAGGGCGCAATCACCGAGCTGCGTTTACCAATGCGGCAGTTGAGTGCGCCGGATAACCTGAAAGCGTTTTCAGCCACATCGTCCAGTGAGGATGTATCGGTTACGGTTGATAGCGGCAAGGCGAGCCGTGGTACCTACAATGTTAACGTGCTTGCACTCGCTCAGGCCCAATCTCTGGCTTCAGGAACTTTTGCTGACCGGGATACAACCTCTGTTGGTACCGGCACCTTTACCATTTCAGCCGGGGATAAGTCGGCCAGCCTGACGATTGACGGAACCAATAATACCCTGCAAGGGCTGGCAAACGAGATTAATGACGCCGGAATTGGTGTGACTGCAGGCGTGATCGACACGGGTAGCGGCTTTCGGCTGGTTCTGTCGTCGGAACAAACCGGCGAAGCCAACGCGATCTCGGTTTCGGTTACCGATGACGATAGCAATAACGATGATGGGGTTGGCTTGTCCCAGTTTGTGTTCAACGACACAACCCAGAACCTTCAGGAAACCGTGGCTGCCAAGAATGCGAGGGTGGAAGTTAACGGAATCGAGATATCCCGCCCCACCAACTCATTCAGCGACGTTATCGACGGGTTGAGCTTTGAAGCCAAGGCAGAGGGGGTTACATCTACCATCAAGGTAGAGCAGGACTTCGGTGCGGTTGCAGATCGCGTGGGGGCGTTTGTTGAGAAGTTCAATGCGCTGCAGAACACCATAAAAGGGCTCTCAGGTTTTAACGCGGATACCGGGCAGGGGGGCATTCTATCTGGTGATACTGCCATTCGCTCTATTCAGGCACAAATGCGCAATGTGCTTGGGCGTGTTGTACCCGGGCTTGAGAACGCCAGCATCCGTACATTGGCCGATGTGGGCATTACTACGGATTATGAGACCGGTGGCCTGGCGTTTGATCGCGCCAAGTTTGAAGAACAGCTCAAGAATAACCCGGATGACGTAACCGCGCTGTTTGCCGAGCAGGGCAGAACCACCAGTGCAGATGTGGAGTTTCTGTCTTCGGGAAGCGCGACCAGCCGTGGTAATTACGCCATCGATATTACCCAGGAGGCTACTCAGGGTGGAGTTGTTGGTGATTCTGCACTGGCCGCTGGCGTGGTTATTAACGACACCAATGATGAGATTGAGTTTACGGTTGATGGTTCTACCAACTTCACGATTCAGTTATCCCAGCAAACGTATGCCACGGCGGATGAGCTTGTTGCCGAGATTCAGAACCAGATCGATAGCAATTCTGCGTTGAATGCCGCGGGCCAGTCGGTTCGCGTGGCGCTGGACAGTAGTGGCGCTCTGCAGTTCACATCCGGTGCTTTTGGCAGTAAATCCAACGTTAGTATTTTGTCTGTTGAAGACGGATCTGCTCTGGGGCTTTCTGCCAAAACCGGTACCCTGGGTAAGGATGTGGCTGGCACCGTGAACGGTCAGGAGGCGACAGGCGATGGCCGTGTATTAACGGTGACTGGCGCTGGCGGTGCCAAGGGAATGCAGCTGCAAATAGCGGGTTACACCTCCGGTGATCTTGGTCGAGTTAACTACATTGAAGGTATCGGCGAGCAGGCCGTGAATCTGGTAACGGATATCGTTGGTGCAGGTGGCGTGCTTGATACCAAGGCCGAGAGCCTGACCCGGGACCTTGAGCGGATTCAGGACGAGCGCATCCGGCTTGATGACCGGATTGCCGCCTATCGGGAGCGCCTGGTAAAGCAGTTTACCGCTGCGGACTCTCTGATTGCGCAGCTGAACAACACCGGCGACTACCTGACTCAGCAGCTGGCCGCGTTGGCGCCACAGAACAACAGTAATCGATAGCAGGGCTGCCAGCCCGGCAACGAAGAGGTTAATTATGAACGGATTACAGGCTTACCAGCGGGTAAATACCCAAACCAGTATTACAGACGCTGATCCTCATAAGCTGATCCAGCTGTTGTTCAATGGTGCGCTGGAGCGAATCAATATGGCCAAGGCCAGAATGCAGGCCAATGATATTGAAGGTAAAGGGCGCCTTATTGGCAAGGCCATTGAGATAATCGGTGGTCTTCGCAGCTTTCTTGATTTTGAAAAGGGAGGAGAGCTTGCTGAGCGTCTTGAAGGGCTTTATGAGTATATGGAACGAACGCTATTTGAAGCGAACGTGAAAAACGATCCGGACAAACTGGATGAAGTTGCGGATTTATTGCGCTCGGTAAAAGAAGGCTGGGACGGCATTCGGGAGGAAGTCGTAGGCCAGTCTGCGCAGGTGGGGTGATTGCAGGGGCGTTATTAACTTCTCCCCCCTCTCCCCCGGCCCCTCTCCCTCCAGGGGAGAGGGGAGTATAAAGGCAGCCCTTCGAGACTGGTGCCCTGAAAGCCCCTCTCCCCTGGCCCTTCTCCCTCAAGGGGAGAGGGGAGTATAAAGGCAGCCCTTCGAGACTGGTGCCCTAAAAGCCCCTCTCCCCTGGAGGGAGAGGGGTTGGGGAGAGGGGGGGGGCAGTAGTGCGCCCACACATAGCCATTCCCCCCGCCATCCCGTACAATATTGCCCTTCTTTTCAATACATCCATTCTGTTCAGTCTGGAGCACACAGATGTCTGATATCAAAAAGGTGGTGCTGGCCTACTCCGGCGGCCTGGATACTTCCGTTATTGTTCGGTGGTTGCAGGATACCTACAACTGCGAAGTGGTTACATTCACCGCCGACATTGGCCAGGGCGAGGAAGTGGAGCCGGCGCGTGCCAAGGCGGAGGCCCTGGGCGTTAAGGAAATCTACATTGAGGATCTGCGCGAGGAGTTTGTGCGCGATTACGTGTTCCCGATGTTCCGCGCCAACACCATCTACGAAGGCGAGTATCTGCTGGGTACATCCATTGCGCGCCCGCTGATTGCCAAGCGCCTGGTGGAAATCGCTAACGAAACCGGTGCCGATGCCATTTCCCATGGTGCCACGGGTAAAGGCAACGACCAGGTTCGTTTCGAGCTGGGCGCCTACGCGTTGAAGCCGGGTGTAAAAGTGATTGCCCCCTGGCGTGAGTGGGATCTGAACTCCCGCGAGAAGCTGCTGAAGTACTGTGAAGACCGCAACATCCCGGTGGAAATGAAGAAGGGCAAGAGCCCCTATTCCATGGACGCTAACCTGCTACACATCTCTTACGAAGGTATGAACCTGGAAGATCCCTGGGCGGAGGCTGAAGAGGATATGTGGCGCTGGAGCGTGTCGCCGGAAGCAGCACCGGATACGCCCACCTATGTGGAGCTGACCTACAAGAAGGGCGACATTGTGGCCATCGACGGCCAGGACATGAAGCCGCATGTGGTTCTGGAAACCCTGAACAAGCTGGCGGGCGAGAACGGCATCGGTCGCCTGGACATTGTTGAGAACCGCTATGTGGGCATGAAGTCCCGCGGCTGCTACGAAACCCCGGGCGGCACCATCATGCTGCGGGCCCACCGCGCCATCGAATCCATCACCCTGGATCGCGAAGTGGCTCACCTGAAAGACAGCCTGATGCCGCGCTACGCCGACGTTATCTACAACGGCTACTGGTGGTCACCGGAGCGTGAAGCCTTGCAGGCGCTGATCGACAACACCCAGGAGTACGTGAACGGTACCGTTCGCCTGAAGCTGTACAAAGGCAATGTGGACGTGGTTGGCCGGAAGTCTGAGGATTCCCTGTTCGACGAGAAGATCGCGACGTTCGAGGAAGACCAGGGCGCCTACGACCAGAAAGACGCCGAAGGCTTTATCAAGCTGAATGCGCTGCGCTTGCGCATTGCGGCGGGTAAGGGGCGCAAGCTTTAAGGTCTCAGGGAACTACCCCCCATACCCCGAAACGCCCGGCCCAATCGCCGGGCGTTTTTGTTTATACTGGCCTACTCCATCCATAACGAAAGCCGTCTACATGAGTGTTCTCGGAACTGCTTCTGTCGCCGCCCTGCGTCAATATGCCCGCTACGCGGATGCCCTGGGCATGCCAACGGCGGAGCTTCTTGGCCGCGCAGGCCTTGCCCCGGATATTCTCAATTCTAACGACGGCCGCGTGAACGGTGAGCAATTCCAGACTTTCATCCGCGCGTTGGCCGAAACCACCAGCAATCCCATTCTGGGCCTGGAAACCGGCGATTATGTGCAGCCCGGCTCTTACAGTGTGTTGGGCTACATCACCATGAGTTGCGCCACCCTGGGCGAGGCGGTGGCGCGCATTGCGCCTTTCGAGAAGCTGGTGGGGGATATGGGCACCACTGCGTTGCAGATGAAAGGTGAAGAAATTGCGCTGGTGTGGCACTGCAATTTTCAGGATGCGGTGGTTCGCCCGCAGGTGGTGGACAATGTGTTTGCTTCCTGGATCAATTACGCCCGCTGGCTGGCGGACGTTCCGCAGGCGGCGCCGTCGAGTGTGCGCCTGCAGCGGCCTTCGCCAGGCGTGGAGTATGAAAAGGCGTATGCGGAACGCTGGGGCTGCCCGGTAACCTTTGGCGCCGGTGAAGATGCCGTGATTCTGCCACAGAGCCTGCTTGCCACCCGCCTGCGCCAGCCAGACCCGTTGCTTCGCAAAACCCTGGAAGCCCACGCATTATCCCAACTGGCCATGCTGGATTCAGATACCGACCTGACCAGCCAGGTAAAGCAGAGTATCCAGAAACAGCTGACCGAAGGAATCACCCGGCAGGATATGATTGCCGAAGATCTGGGTATGACCAGCCGAACCCTGCAGCGCAAGCTCAGCCAGGAAGGCGTGTCGTATCAGAAGCTATTGGATGAGGTGCGCCAGCAAATGGCCGAGGATTACCTGCGCAATACGGCCATGGCAATTCCGGACATCGCCTTGCGGCTGGGGTACAGCGAAACCACGTCTTTCCACCGCAAATTCAAAGCCGCCACCGGCCAAACCCCGGGAGACTTTCGCAAGCAGAGCCGGAAAAGGAGCAGGGGTCTGTCCCCACACGGGGACTGACCCCTGAACCACAAATAAAAAAGCCAGCTCCTGGGAGCTGGCTCGAAATATGTCGGAAAGAACGAAAGTGCCTGAAAAATTCGTTAATCCTGTGGAGAGCATCCATACGGCGGCGGAGGTACTACGCGGCTCCTCCGCCATGGGTGGATACTGCTTCATTCCACGCTCTTAGAATACGATCGTCAGGCCACCAAGTCTGTTTGTGATCTGTGTCGCCGTGTTACGGATTGTTGGGTTCAGGCACTTTCCGGTTCGCTTGGCGTACTTTCTGTAAAGCGCCGGGTTTCGTAGGCATCGATCAGGGCTTGTACCGCACAACGTTCCACTTCCTGCACAGACGGCGTGCCGTGTTGGGCGTCTGATTTACACAGCGCCATGCCCGCTTCCACCGATATGAAACCTGCCGTGGTTTTCAGGGCTTTGTGGTTGATGCCATCGAATATCCGGCGAAACGCTTTGGGGCTGCAGTGATCGCTGTCAGGGAAGTAAGAGACAATGGCAAACTGGTTGTCGCCCACCCGGCACAGGGTGTCGATAGGGCGTATAAGCGAGCTCAGCCGGCGGGCGATTCCCACCGAAAGCTCAGCCATAATGCTTCGCGGATGCTGGCGTTTTAAATCCTGCCAGTTGCGGATACCGCACATCACGTACGCGGTTGCGCCTCCCCGGGACTCGGCGTGGCGCAGGGTTTTCTGCAGGCGCTGGCGGGCGTATTTGTTGTTGGTCAGGCCGGTTTCCAGATCGATGATGTTGCTGGACTCCAGTTCCCGGTTGTTTTCCACCAACAGAGCATTGGCCCGCAGCAGGGTGTTTTGCCGGTCGGCCATGCGATCGGCTGCGAACACCCGCGGAATCAGCTGTTTGGTCATGTCCGATTTGTAGATGAAGTCGTCCACGCCGCGGTCGAAGGCTTCTGCCAGCGCTTCCACGCTTTCCCGGGCAGTGAGCAGAATCACGTAGGTGTAGTGGTTATTCTGCTCGTCTTGCTGGCGTACCTGGTCGGTGAGTTGCAGGCCGTCCATTTCCGGCATCAGCCAGTCTGCAATCAGTACGCTTACGGGGCGTTGCTCCATCAGGCGCAGAGCGGCGTCGGCATTGTTGGCAACCCGTATGTCGCGGTATCCGGCATTTTTCAGGGTGCGGCCGACCACCATACTGCTGAACTTGGCGTCGTCTACTACAAGAATGGAAAGATCCAGGTTAGGCATGGTTTGTCTACTTGTTACCGGTCCATTGTCAGATGCGGTTCGTTGCGGCTCTTGGTATTCTTGGCGGCTTCAAACATCTTTAAACACTATGGCGGCCAGTATACCCCCCGGCAGCTTAGGAGAATAACGACTATGCCTTCTTTTGACATTGTTTCTGAAATCGAGATGCACGAAGTGACCAACGCGGTGGATCAGGCCAAACGTGAGCTGGGCAATCGCTGGGACTTCAAGAATGTAGAAGCGGACATCGAGCTGGAAGACAAGCGCCTGACGGTGAGTGCCGAGCAGGAGTTTCAGCTGGAGCAACTGGTGGATATGCTGCGGATGGCCTTCGCCAAGCGCAATATCGATTCCCGCGCTTTGTCGGAAGACGGCGACAGCAAGGCGGGTAAACTGGTGAAGCAGCACTTTACCCTGAAGCAGGGCATTGAAACCGATATGGCCAAGAAGATCGTCAAGCTGATCAAGGATCAGAAGATGAAAGTGCAGGCCAGCATCCAGGGTGACAAGGTGCGGGTTACCGGCAAGAAGCGGGACGACCTGCAACAGGCCATCGCCATGCTGCGCGAAGCCGAACTGGAAATTCCGCTGCAGTACAACAATTTCCGCGACTGACCGGGAGTAGCGCTTATCCTGCCTGCCAACGCGTTGCCCCTGATCCGGGATACCGTCTACACCTACACCCGCTGGCAGGTGATTGCCATGCTGTTTCTCGGGTTTTCTGCCGGCCTGCCGTTTTTGCTGGTATTTTCCACGCTGAACGCGCGCCTGGCGGATGTTGGGGTGGATACTGCCACCATCGGCTTTTTCAGCTGGCTGGGGATTACCTATTCCATCAAGGTGTTCTGGGCGCCGGTGGTGGATCGCCTGCGGTTGCCGGTGCTGGATGCTTTGTTCGGCAAGCGCCGAAGCTGGATATTGCTGGCCCAGGCTGGCATTGCCACGGGGCTCTTTCTGATGGCCAGTGTGGATGCCCTGGCCGCCCCGGAAACCCTGGCGCTGTGCGGTTTGCTGGTGGCTTTCTCCTCGGCCACGCAGGATGTGGCCATTGATGCCTATCGCATTGAAATCGCGCAGGAGCGTTTGCAGGCGGCGTTGGCGGCGACCTACATTTTCGGGTACCGGTTAGCGCTGTTGGTGGCCGGTGCCGGAGCTTTGTATCTGGCGGAGTTCTGGTCCTGGCAGGTGTCGTATCAGGTAATGGCGGCGCTGGTGGGGGTGGGTGCGCTTACAGTTCTGGTGATTCGGGAGCCGGAGGTTAACCACTTCGCAGCGGCGGAAGATATTGCCGGGCAGGTTGAAGAAGAAGCTCGCAAGCGTGGCCACTTGCCCCGGGGCCTGGCCCGTTTCACCGGGTGGTTCTATGCCGCAGTGGCCGGGCCCTTTGTGGATTTTTTCCGGCGCTATCGGGAACTGGCTGTGGTGATTCTGCTGCTGGTGGCGGTTTACCGGATTTCTGACATTGCCATGGGCGTGATGGCCAACCCTTTCTACCTGGATTTCATGGGCTTTAGCAAAACCCAGGTTGCCGATGTTACCAAGGTGTTCGGCTTTTTCATGACCATTGTCGGGTCTATGGTGGGCGGTGTGCTGGTGGTGCGTTACGGCGTGCGGCGGATTCTGCTGGCAGGTGCGATCATGACCGCTGGCACTAACCTGCTGTTTGTATTGCTGGCGCAGCAACCGCCAAACCTTGCGACTTTGGCGGTGGTGGTCAGTGCCGACAACCTGAGCGGCGGCATTGCCAACGTGGCGCTGATTGCCTGGCTCTCCAGCATGACCAGCGCATCTTTCACAGCCACCCAGTATGCGCTGTTCAGCTCCCTGATGACCTTGCCCGGCAAATTCCTGGGCGGCTTCTCCGGCATGGTGGTGGCGGGCTTCGGCTACGCCGAATTCTTCCTCATCGCCGGCCTGATGGGCATCCCCGCCATCCTCCTCGTACTCTACCTGATGCGCAACGGCGCCCGCCTCGACAGCCTCGCCCCCGCCAAAAACTAACGTTGGGGTCAGACCCCGATACATTTAACCCGGTCAAATGTACCGGGGTCTGACCCCAACTTCAGGACGAGCAGCTGATGTTCAGGTGTTTGCCCCAGTCTGGGGGCAAGGCGGCGTAATGGTCGAATTCCGGTTGTTCGTCGAAGGGGTTGGCCAGAACCCGCAACAGTTCATGCATGGGCTGATAGTCGCCGTTCTGGGCTTCAACGATGACTTGCTGGGCCAGGTAGTTGCGCAGGATGTATTTCGGGTTGGTGCGGCGCATGGCGTGTTCGCGGGCATCGTGGGCGCGGGTTTCCTGCTGCAGTCGGGCTTCGTACCGTTGCAGCCATTCGTCGGCCACGCTGCGGTCGACAAACAGATCCCGAACCGGTGCGCTGCCATGACTGTGCAGATTCGACAGCCCACGGAAGAATCGGGTGTAGTCGATGTGGTGTTCATGCAGCATGCTGAAGGTGTCCATGATCAGCGACATGTCACTGTCATCCGGCTCATCCAGCCCGAGCTTTGCCCGCATCAGATCTCTGAAATGGTTGTTGTAGGCGTTTTCGTACACCTGCAGGCACTCGCGAACGGTATCTTCCTCCATGACCGGTAACAGGGCGGTGGCCAGGTATTGGCAGTTGATGAAGCCCATTTGGGGCTGCCGGTTGTAGGCGTACCGGCCCTGATGATCGGAGTGGTTGCAGATAAAACCGGCATCGAAGTCGTCGAGGAAGGCGTAGGGGCCGTAGTCGAAGGTGTCGCCAATGATCGACATGTTGTCGCTGTTCATCACGCCGTGGCAGAACCCGACCGCCTGCCATTTTGCGATCAGCCGGGCAGTGCGCTCCACCACCTCTTCAAACCAGCGGCGGTGGCGCTGTTCTTCCGGCAGGCTGATCAGGTGTGGGAAGTGCAGGGCAATGACGTGTTCCAGCAAGCTCTTGAGAGTTTCAGGCCCTTCGTGATGAGCGGCGAATTCGAAATGGCCAAAGCGTATGTGGCTGTTGGCCACGCGCATCAGAGCGGCGGCCGTTTCGATGGATTCCCTCCGTACCGGGTCTTTGGCGCTGATCATGAACAGTGCCCGGGTGGTGGGAATGCCCAGCCCGTGCATGGCTTCGCTGCACAGGTATTCACGAACAGTGGAACGCAGCACGGCCCGGCCGTCGCCGAAGCGGGAGTAGGGCGTGGTGCCAGCGCCTTTCAGGTGCCAGTCCCAACGCTTGCCATCGGGCCCCAGTGTTTCCCAGAGCAAAAGCCCCCGGCCATCGCCCAATTCAGGATTATAGACACCGAACTGGTGGCCGGTGTACTTCATCGCTACCGGATCCATACCCTCCAGCAGTTCGGCACCGGCGCCAATGGCGGCCCAGTCGTTTTCATTCTGAACATGAAATCCCATCTGCGCTGCCAGAGTATGGTTAAAGCACACCATGCGCGGCTTGCTCAGAGGCGTGGGTTGCACTCGTGTATAGAAGCTGGCGGGCAACTCAAGATAGCGGTGTTCAATACTGAAGGTTGTCTCGCTCATAGTCACCTTTCACATCTTTTGGGGTCAGACCCCGGTACATTTGCCGGGGTGAAATGTCTTGGGGTCAGACCCCAAACGGTTGAGTTCGTAGGTGGACATGTTTACGGCGGAAGCCAGGTTCAGGGATTCGATGGCGGCGGCGCCGGGGATGGTGTAGGCAGTTGCGCCAAGTTCATTCAGAGCATCGGCAGGCACGCCTCGGGCTTCGTTGCCGAACAGGTAGCATTCGTGGTCAGCGAAGCCGGGGCTGGCGATGGGGTGGCCGCCAAGGTCCAGGCAGGCGATGCGGGAGTATCGCTCGGCCAGCGAATCCAGGGGCACATCGATTTCCAGCGGTACGTGGAAAATGGCGCCCATGCTGGCCCGAACCACTTTGGGGTTGTAAGGGTCGACGCTGCCGGGGCTGAGCAAACAACGCAGGCCGCCAAACCAGGCCAGGGTGCGCAGAATGGTGCCGAGATTGCCCGGGTCCTGTACTTCGTGTAGGTAGATGGCCTTTTCCGCCGGGTTCGGCTGTTGTGTGGAGGCTTTCGGCAATGGCACCACCGCCAGAATACCCTGTGGGGTTTTGGTATCGGCCAGCAGGGCCATTTGCCGCTCACTAACCACTTGCACCGGCCAGGGGCTGGGCCAGTCTTTGAAGGCGTCTGTTACCAGCAGGCGGGCCTGTTGCCAGTGTGGGTTGGTTCTCGCAGCCTTTTCCAGCTCTAAAACCAGATGCTCACCCTCCACCAGAAAGTGCCCGAGGGCCTGGCGATATTTTTTCTGGTGCAGTTTTTTGATGTCGTCCAGTTTCACAGTGGTTCCCGGGCCCTTGCTGGCTTGGTGAAAATTGTGCCGCCTATTGTACGGGTGGCCTGTGGTGTTGTCAGTGGCCAGGAGCCTTCGGGATATCTACCGCGCAGACTCCTGGTATTTTGCCGCCTGTGGCCGGGCGGCGTACAATGCCGGGTTTTCCGCAGTTCAGAGATGCAACCCCATGGCCCGTTCAAAAAGCAGTAACCGCTGGCTCGAAGAGCACGTAAACGACCCCTTTGTGAAGCAGGCCCAGCAGGATGGCTATCGCTCCCGTGCCAGTTACAAGCTGTTGGAGATCAACACCAAAGACAAGCTGATCCAGCCCACCATGCTGGTGGTGGACCTGGGCTCTGCACCCGGCGGCTGGTCGCAGGTGGCGGCCAAGTTGGTTGGCCACAAGGGCCGGGTAGTGGCTTCAGACATTCTGCCGATGGATCCGATTGCCGGTGTGGAGTTTATTCAGGGCGATTTCACCGAACAGGACGTGTTCGATCAGATTATGACCACTCTCGATGGCGCTTTGGCGGATGTGGTGGTGTCTGATATGGCGCCCAACATCAGTGGTGTGAATGTGGCGGACCAGGCTGCCTCCATGTATCTGGTTGAGTTGGCGCTGGATATGGCGTGCCAGGTGCTGAAGCCCAAGGGCAGTTTCGTTGCCAAGGTATTTCATGGGGAAGGTTACGACGAGTACGTGAAGGCGGTACGCGACGTGTTCGAAAAAGTTGTGGTGCGCAAGCCGGACTCCTCCCGTGCCCGTTCGCGGGAGGTGTACCTGGTCGGCAAGGGCTTCAAGGGGCCTCACTAACATTTGGGGTCAGACCCCGATACATTTGGAGTGGTCAAATGTACCGGGGTCTGACCCCAAGGGGTTGCTTTAGCTTTCGGCTATGGCTGGTTTGGCGGTGCTTTCTTCTGGCTGGCGCCGTGACCAGTAGCCAGCAAGGATAGAGCCGGAGATATTGTGCCAGACAGAGAACAAGGTGCCCGGGATGGCTGCGACCGGTGTGAAGAACTTCATTGCCAGAGCGGTGGCCAGGCCGGAGTTCTGCAGGCCTACTTCAAAGGCGATGGTGCGACAGATGGCGGGCTCGAATCCGAATAGCCGTGCCAGGCCGTAACCGAGCCCCAGCCCAAGTCCGTTGTGAAGTACCACCGCCACAGCGATGGCAACACCCTGAGCTGCCAAATTGTCTTTGTTCAGTGCAACCACAATTGCCACGATGGTAACAATGGCGGCCATGGATACCAGCGGCAGAATGGCTTCGATGCGTTTTATTGCAGGGCGTGCCAGGGTGTTGATGGCCACGCCGATGGCGACCGGCACCAGAACAATCTTGACCAGGCTGAGCAACATGGCGGTAACAGGTACGTCCACCGCTTTGCCCGCAAGCAGGCCGGTTAGGATGGGCGTTAGCACAACGCCAAGCAGGGTGGAGATTGCCGTCATGGAGATGGACAGTGCAACGTCGCCTTTGGCGAGATACGCCATCACATTCGACGATGTGCCACCTGCAACGCTGCCCACCAGCACCATGCCAACGGTTTGTTCCGCAGTGAACCCCATCACCAGGCTGATCGCCAGTGCCAGAATGGGCATAACGGAGAACTGTAATACGACGCCAAGGCTGATGGCACCCTTACGACGGGCAACGTTGACGAAGTCGGCTGGCGTAAGGGTCAGGCCCATGGCCAGCATGATAATCGTCAGTAGAGGCACGATCGTGCTCTTCAAGTCTACAAACAGCGCAGGCTGCAGGTAAGCAAGCACCGAAAAAACGATGGCCCAGAGAGGAAACAGCTGGGTAATTCTGGCAATCATGAACGTGATCCTGGCAAGAGATGTGTGGGTTTTTTGCCCCGTAAAGCCCGGGAGTACTGGATCACAGCCACTCACAGAACGGGGCCTGGATACTTAACACCAGTGCTTTTGGCCCTGCCGTCATCCGAAATGAGAACCTATACTATCTTTCTCGCCGGTGATTGACCAATTAGACGTTGGGGTCAGACCCCGATACATTTGGGTTGGTCAAATGTACCGGGGTCTGACCCCGGGTGGGGCTACCAGCTTCCTTCGTTTTGCATGCTTGCCCAGGGTTCCTTGGCCGGTAGTGCTTCGCCTTTCTGTAGCAGTTCAATGGAAATCCCGTCTGGCGTGCGGATAAAGGCCATGTGGCCGTCCCGTGGCGGGCGGTTGATGGTGATGCCGTTCGCCTGTAGCTTTTCGCATAAGGCGTAGATATCGTCTACCCGGTAGGCAAGATGCCCGAAGTTGCGGCCGCCGGTGTATTCTTCCGGATCCCAGTTGTAGGTCAGTTCGATCATCGGTGCTTTGTCTTCCCGGGCACGGGCCTGGTCTTCAGGGGCTGCCAGAAAGACCAGGGTGAAACGGCCTTTGTCATTGCTTTTTCGGCTGATTTCAATCATGCCCAGCAGGTTGAAAAAATGGAGGGTTTCGTCCAGGTTGCTCACGCGGATCATGGTGTGCAGGTATTGCATTGTATTGGCCTCCCGAAATGGGCTTGGGGTGGTTTGGCCTACAGTTTACGGTATTCTTCGGCTATGACTACTCACCCGATCACTGAGACGTTGCTGCGCTTTCAGACTCCGGCGGTTCGCCATCTGGCGTGGTTGTGCCTGGCGCCGCCGTTGCTGCAGCACCCGGACAGCTTTGATCCTGCCAGCTATCTGCCGGAAAACACGCTGGCGCGGTTGCTGCGTTGGGATGCTAATCCGGAGCTTGTGCCCGAGCGCCTGCGGGAACCGGCTGAGCGGCGTTTGGGCCACTATTTCGAGCGCCTGTATGAAGTGCTTCTTACGGAATTGCTGGGTTGGGACATGGTGCTTCAGAACCTGCAAATCCGGTGGGAAGGGCGCACGCTGGGTGAACTGGATTTTCTGGTTCGAAACCGGCAAACAGGCCGTCTGGAACATCATGAGATTGCCATCAAGTTCTATCTGGGTGTCGTACTGGCGGGGGATATACGCTGGTATGGCCCCAATGCCCGGGACCGGCTGGATTTGAAGACTGACCGTTTGCTGAATCACCAGCGTACCTTGAGCCTGCGGCCGGAAACCCGTGCCCGGCTGGCAAGCCTCGGCATTCGGGAAACGGTCACTCCGAAAGTGTTTATGCCCGGCTACCTTTTTTATCCGGCCAACCGGCGCCCGGTGGCAGCGCCCGAACAGGTGGCTTCCGCGCACTTTCGCGGGCGCTGGCTTTATCATCGGGACCTGCCTTCCGATAGCGGCATCGGCCACTGGGTACCACTCCACAAGCCACACTGGATTGGCCCCTGGCAGCAAACTCAGGCCCCTGTATCGGATAACGCCAGGGAGTCGCTGGAACAGGTGGCCGTTCGGCAGGTGCCCCGACTTTTTGCGGAACTGGCTCCGGCTGCATCGGGTGATGCATGGGTGGAAGTGGATCGGGTGTTCGTGGTTCCCGGGGCCTGGCCGGAACCCGAGCGCGCCCGCCATCTGGTGGCGGATTCCGGTAACCTGCGTTAACACTTGTCAGGGCGCTGTTCCGGTTCTAGACTGGCTCCCTCACAAAAAAGTGCATCAGGACGATGCTGGAACAACCATGGAAGGAGCTGATCGGATGGATGACTGGCAAGGCTGTCTGTCTCCGGAATGTCAGTCCGCCTTGTTGCTGGCGCGGGATAACGTGCGCCACCGGGGTGGCTCTGTCATTACTGTCGAAGATTTTATGTTGGCATTGCTCGATGCCATTTCTGAGATCCCCCCTTTTTTACGGCGCCACAGTGTCGATTTCGATGAACTGGTGCGCACCATTCAGGGCGAACAGCCCAGGGTTCCCGAGATCGCTGGCGACGGAGATCTCTCTTCGCAACTGATCTATTGGATTGCCGCAGCCCGTGAATCCAGCGGCAAGGGATGGCTGGGTTGGCCGGCCCTGTTCCGCTCATTGGTGGCGGGTTGTGAGCGGCTTCAGGATAAGGCCTATGTGGCGGTACTGGAATTGGTCAGCCATTGGCCGGAAACAGCCGAAATGCTGCCTGGGCAGGGGCGCCCCGATCCGGTTGTGCCGATTGCGCTGGTGGATCCGGCCTGGCTGGCGCTGTCGGAAAATGTGGCGGTTGCCCTGGCAGCAAACCCCAGGCTGATGCTTTGGGTTCGGGGCTCTGAGGGTAGCGGAAAGACTGCCTGGCTGAACTCGTTGCTGAGTACTCTGGGGCTCCCCTGGGTTCAGGTTGACCCCAGGCGGGAAGCTGAAATTCTGGCCAACGACCATGCCACCCTGCCAACAGCCGAAATGGAAGCTCTCCGGTGGCCGGTGCTGGTGCTCGACAACACCTTGCCGTCTGAATTGCTTGCTGCGTTGTCGAACCCGGCGGATGTCGTTCGCGAGCTGGTTACCGGTTGGGCCGGGCCGATATTGATGGCAGGCCGCAACGCCCCGGAGGAGGCAGACGCGGTGGCCGCGTTGTCCCGGGCAGCGGGCCGAACGCCGGAGGTGCTGGCCATACCACCGGCCAGCCGGAATCAGCGGCTTGCGATTCTGGCTGCACACCAGCCTGCCATCGAGAAACGCTGGAATGTTCAGCTGTCTCCGGAGGTCATGGCCTACGCTGCATCGTGCACAGGCTCGGGGGTGGCCACACCAGGTGCTATGCTGGAATGGGTGAAAAAGGCCTGTGCGCGCATGGACTTGTTTGCCCGCAGGGGGCCGCTTGAGGCCCTGAGTCTTCAGGGGCAGCGCGAGTGCTGGCAGCGCCGGTCACTGGTGGCCCTGGCCAGGGGAGATGCTATCGGCGAGCCGGAGCCATCGACGGCTGAATTGAGTATTCATGAGGCCGCCATGAACGTGCACTGGCACGAACGCCAGCGGGCAGGCACGCTGCGGCGGCTGTTGGTGGAAGATTTGCGTGCCGAACGGGAGCAATGGGTTGCAGCAAGGCCCGGCGCGGTTCACTATGTGCGACATTGTGGACAACAGCATGGAGAGTGCTTGGGTGCAGGATCTGGAAATTTATGTTCGTGACCTTGAGCCGGGGTCTGTATCGGACTGGCTGGAAAGCCAGCTAGATGAAGTGCAGCTGGATGACGCCGATGTGGCCCGCGTGGTGAAAGGGCAGGGCAGATACGGCAGTGCGGGCATTCGTATTACGCTTTACCCAGGAGCCTCCGGCAAACGTTTTACGTCGATTCTGCTAGAGGGTGAAAGCCTGCCCTGGAGTTCGGATCTGGCTTGCGCCAGAAGCGCCTGGCGAGCTATGGATACTGAAATCCGCTGCAGCCCCGGCGAGTGGAAAGAGGGCGACCCGGTGGAAGACGATAAGTGGTGGCGGCTCGACCACCGGGGTGAGCAGCTGGTGGTCTGGAGCTGAGCGACGTGTCAGGCATAAAAAAGCAGCCATTGAAGGCTGCTTTTTTTGGTTCAGGCGTAGCGGAATCAGTCGCTCAGAATAGACACGTTGTCCGCCTGCAGGCCTTTGTCTGCATCAACCACATCGAAGCGCACCAGTTGGCCCTGGCGCAGAACACGGCGGCCATGGCCGCGAATGGCACGGAAGTGGACAAAGATCTCGTCGCCGTTTTCACGCACGATAAAGCCGAAGCCTTTTTTCACGTTGAACCATTTCACGCTGCCTTCTTCGACACCCTCCGGGGTGCTGTCGTCGAAATCGTTTTCCTCATCGAACTGGCCAGCGTTGCTGTTTGCCCGGGAAGGCGCACGCGTTGCGGTGCTGTTGTTGCTGGCGGCGGCGGGCTGGCCGGTAAACATAACGGCCAGAAAAGCTGAGACGGCAATAACCACCACGCTGATCAGAAGCGCTGCGACGCCGCCCTGGCTGCCCAGAGCTTCCAGGCCTTCACCCAGTGCCAGCAGTTTCAGGGGCTCAGGCGTTATGGTGAGTAACAGGCCGAGGATGAAAGATGCCGGAATTGCGATCAGAATGGCGACAAGGATCGCTTTGGCTGGATTACGCATTTGCTGAAGTTTCTCCATAATTTAACACTGACGATAAAAGCCGGACATCGGGTAACATGGCATGCCTGGCCGGTGAACGCCGCCCGGGCAGGAAAAGCAGATGATGGGCTTTTCCTCTCCGCAGGCGGTAAAAGGCGGCATGATACCAGATTACAGAAAGGGCTGACCAAAACTCATGAGCAAAAACTCTCTGGAAGAGCGTCTCGCCGAACTGGAAATGCGACTTGCGTTCCAGGACGACGTGATCAACACCCTGAGCGACCAGGTGGCGAAGCAGGAAATGGACATCCGCGAACTATGGGATGCCAAGCGGATGCTGCACAAGCAATTGAAGGACATGTCCCCCTCGAACATCCGGCGCGAAGAAGACGAGACGCCGCCTCCCCACTACTGAGATCGCCGCTCCGCTTCCCGGCCGGTGGTTACCCGCCGGGTGTCAGGGGCACTCAAGCCAGCAGTTCGATCAGTATCTGCTCGTAGATGTCGGACAAGGTATCCAGGTCTTCCGCGTTCACACATTCATCCACTTTGTGGATGGTGGCGTTCAGCGGCCCCAGTTCGACCACCTGGGCACCGGTTGGTGCAATAAAGCGACCGTCAGAAGTGCCGCCAGAGGTAGACAGTTCGGTTTCCCGCCCGGTGACGGTGCGAATGGCGCTTTGTGCCGCCGAGACCAGGGCGCCCTTGTCGGTCAGGAAGGGGCGGCCACTGAGGTGCCATTGCAGATCGTACTTCAGCCGGTGTCGATCCAGGATCGCGACTACGCGCTCTTCCAGGCTCTCTGCCGTATTCTCGGTGCAGTAGCGGAAATTGAAGTGCACCAGGCACTCACCGGGGATTACGTTACTGCCGGTACCGGATTCAATGCGGGTAATCTGGAAAGTGGTGGGGGGAAAGAAATCGTTGCCGTTGTCCCAGAACTCGTTGGCCAGATTATCCAGCGCCGGAGCTACCTTATGTACCGGATTTTCCGCCAGGTGCGGGTAGGCCACGTGGCCCTGAGTGCCGTGCACGGTCAGATAGCCGTGAAGGGATCCCCGTCGGCCGTTCTTGATCACATCGCCCACCTGGTGGGTGCTGGAAGGCTCACCGATCAGGCACCAATCCATCTTTTCGTTGCGGGCTTCCAGAGCCTCCACCACTTTTACTGTGCCGTCTTTGGCAGGGCCCTCTTCATCGCTGGTAATCAGTAAGGCAATGGAGCCCCGGTGGTTCGGGTGGTTGGCCACAAACCGTTCGCAGGCGGTTACAAAGGCGGCGAGACTGCCTTTCATGTCGGCCGCACCCCGGCCGTACAGATAGCCGTTTTCGATCACCGGCTCGAACGGAGGATGCGCCCAGTTTTTTTCCGGCCCGGTGGGCACCACATCAGTATGGCCAGCAAAAGCCAGCACCGGACCATCCTGGCCTTTTCGGGCCCAGAGATTGTCGGTGTCTCCAAAGCGCATGTGTTCATCGCGAAAGCCAAGGGGCGCGAGGCGGGACATCATCAGGGCCTGGCATCCGGCATCTGCGGGGGTTACCGACGGGCGTTGAATCAGATCCATGGCAAGTTCGAGGGTGGGGGACAGCGGCATAGCGGCAACCTGTTCAGGGTGATACACAGGATAAGGAAGGCCTGAGAGCGTCTCTGATGGAGAGGTGCGCGGCCCCGGCCTTCCCGATCACTCAGGGCAATTAATTATTCGCGTGCAGTTCGTCGTTCAGTTCGATGGCGGTCTTGTTGGTTTTGCACTCAACCGCACCGGTCTGGCTGTTGCGACGGAACAGCAGGTCGTTCTTGCTGGCCAGATCGCGGGCTTTGACGATTTCCACCAGAGCGTTATTGTCATCCAACAGCGCCACTTTGGTGCCGGCGGTAATGTACAGCCCTGCTTCAACGGTGCAGCGGTCGCCCAAGGGGATGCCGATACCGGCATTGGCGCCCAGCAGGCAGTTCTCGCCCACCGAAATGATGATGTTGCCGCCGCCGGACAGAGTGCCCATGGTGGAGCAGCCGCCGCCCAGATCCGAGCCTTTGCCGATGATGACGCCTGCGGAGATGCGGCCTTCAATCATGCTGGTACCTTCAGTACCGGCGTTGAAGTTGATAAAGCCCTCGTGCATCACGGTGGTGCCTTCGCCCACATAGGCCCCCAGGCGCACGCGGGCGGTGTCGGCAATGCGAACACCGGCGGGCACCACGTAGTCGGTCATTTGCGGAAACTTGTCGACGGATTTTACTTCCAGAACCCGGCCCTGGGTTCGGGCCTGCAGCTGGCGATCCGGCAGTTCCTGCAGATCGATGGCGCCTTCACTGGTCCAGGCGAGGTTCGGCAGCAGCCCGAAAATGCCGTCCAGCTTAAGGCTGTGAGGGCGGGCCAGGCGGTGAGAGATCAGGTGCAGCTTCAGATAGACTTCCGGTGTGCTGGAGGCGGTGTCATCGGTGGCCAGTACTGTAACCACCACCGGCCGTTGGCTTTCAGCGGCGGTTTCTGCCAGTTTGGCCTGCTGGTTCTGGCCAAGTTGACGCAGTGCATTGGCAAATTGCACCAGTTGCTCTGCGTTTACGGTGATGGCCTGATTGCCGCCCTGATAGTCCAGAGCCGACTCCACCACGTCGATCAGGTCTTTGTCCGGGGTCATGAGTGGCTGCTGATAATAGACTTCCAGCCATTCGCCCTGGTTGTTCTGGGTGCCGATTCCGATGCCGAATGCAAAACTCATCTACTGATTGCTCCTGTTTTTCGTTACTTGAATCTGGTTCAGGTCCAGGACGCCCATTCTTCGGCGTTGAAACCTATGCTTACGGTGTTGTCGCGTTCGACCACCGGGCGTTTGATGATAGAGGTGTTCTCCAGCATGACCTGGCGGGCAGACCGGGCGTCGATGTTGTCTTTAACGTCGTCTGGCAATTTGCGCCAGGTGGTGCCACGTTTGTTCAGCAGGGTTTCCCAGCCAATGGCCTGTTCCCATTCAGCGAGTTTTTCCTCGCTCAAACCGTCTTTTTTGAAGTCGTGGAACTGATAATCCAGACCCTGTTCGTCCAGCCATTTTCGGGCTTTCTTGACGGTATCGCAGTTTTTAATGCCGTACAGTTTCATGTTCTCTCACTCACAGGGCTGCAATTTTCACAGCCGGTTCAGTCAGTTACTCTTCACAAATTCGACAATACGCCGGGCGGCTTCTACACATTCTTCCAGCGGTGCCACCAGCGCCATGCGTACCCGGCCTGCGCCCGGGTTGTGGCCGTCTACGGTGCGGGATAGATAGCTGCCGGGTAACACATGCACGTTCTGTTGCGCCGACAACTCCCGGGCGAAGGTTTCGTCGTCCATGGGCGTGCGCGGCCACAGGTAGAAGCCCGCATCGGGGAAATCCACCTCCATCACTTCCCGCAGAATGGGCACTACGGCTTCGAATTTCGCCCGGTAGGCGGCACGGTTTTCTTCAACGTGGGCTTCGTCGCTCCAGGCGGCGATGCTGGCCAGTTGATTGTGGATCGGCATGGCGCAGCCGTGGTAGGTACGGTATTTCAGATAACCCGCCAGAATGTCGGCATCGCCTGCAACAAAGCCCGAGCGAAGGCCGGGGAGATTGCTGCGCTTGGACAGGCTGTGGAACACGATGCAACGTTTGAAGTCGTGTCGCCCAAGGGCTGCGCAAGTTTGAAGCAGGCCTTCAGGTGGCTGGTTTTCGTCCGGGTAGAGCTCGGAATAACACTCGTCGGAGGCCACAATAAAATCATGGCGGTCGGCCAGATCAATCACCTTGCTCAGGGTCTCTCGCGGAATCACGGCTCCACTTGGGTTGCCCGGCGAGCAAAGAAACAGAATCTGGCACTGTTGCCAGACGGCTTCAGATACTGCGTCAAAATCCGGGATAAAGCCGTTGCTGGCATCGCAGGGCAGGTACACCGGTGTGGCGCCTGCCAGAAACGCGGCGCCCTCGTAAATCTGGTAAAACGGGTTGGGGCTGACCACGGTGGCCGGTTTACTGGCATCCACCACGGCCTGTACCAAGGCAAAAATGGCCTCTCGGGTGCCGTTCACCGGAACCACATGGCGGTTGGGATCCAGCGTATTCCCGGCTAATTGAAAGCGGCGGGTTGCCCATTGGCTGATCGCGACCCTCAGCTCTTCGATGCCCTTGGTGGTGGGGTAATTGGCCAGTTTGTCCAGATGATTCCGGATGACGTCCTGCACGAAGCCCGGTGCCGGGTGTTTGGGCTCACCGATGCCGAGGGAAATCGGCGCCAGGTCTGCTGGCACGCTGATGCCAGCTTTCAGCTTGGCGAGTTTCTCGAAAGGGTAGGGGTGTAGCTTGTCCAGGTTGGAATTCATCGAATGTCGTCCAGCATTTTACAGAGAGCCTGTTGCAGGGCCTGGCATACGGCCGGGTCGCTCAGGGGCTCACCGTGTTCATCGGTGATAAAAAATACGTCTTCTACCCGCTCGCCCAGAGTGGCGATTTTGGCATTGGTCAGCCTCACTCGGTGTTCCAGCAGCACCTGGCCAATTCGGGCCAGCAGGCCGGGGCGGTCCGGTGTAATCAGCTCCATCACGGTACGCTGGTTTACGGTATCGTTGGAGAAAGTCACTTCTGTGGGGAAGGCGAAGTGTTTCAGCTGGCGTGGCGTGCGCCGGTGGATAATGTCCGGGTAATCTTCAGGATCATCCAGTTCTTCAATCAGGCGCTTGCGCACCCGCTCTTTGCGATCCGGGTCGATGCCCAGAGGCTGCCCCTGTTCATCCAGTACCACGTAGGAGCTGATGGAGTAGGGCGCTTCGGTGGAATTGATGCGGGCGTCCACGATGTTCAGGTTGAGCTGTTCCAGAACGGCGGTGGTGGCCGCAAACAGGGTGACCCTGTCTTTCATGTAAATAATGATCTGGGAATAGCCGTCGGTGGGGCCGCCCCGGGTATCGCGAATCAGTACCAGCGGGTCTGGGTTGTCGCCATGGCGGATGATGGCGGCCGTTTGCCAGGCCAGATCTACTGTGGAATCCTGCAGGAAATAGTCGTCGTCGACGGTATCCCAGATACGGTCGATCTGCTCGTTGCTGATGTTCTGGGCCCGCAGGATTTCACGGGCTTCTTCCTGGGTTGCCTTGATCCAGGCCTGACGGTCGACCGGTGTGTCGGTGCCCCGGCGCAAGGCGCGCTTGGTTTCAATATAGAGCTGGCGCAACAGTGAGGCCCGCCAGGTATTCCAGAGCTTCGGATTGGTGGCGCTGATATCGCACACCGTCAGGATATACAGGTAGTCCAGGTGCGCCTGGCTGGGCATGGATCGGGCGAAGCCCTGGATAATGTCCGGGTCTGAAATATCTTTGCGCTGGGCGGTCATCGACATCAGCAAATGGTTTTCCACCAGCCAGGAGGCAAGTTGGGTGTCCCGTTCGCTCAGGTGGTGGCGCTTGCAGAAAGCTTCTGCGTCTATGGCGCCGAGTTCGGAGTGGTCGCCGCCCCGGCCTTTGGCCACGTCGTGGTAGAGCCCGGCAATGAACAGGGTTTCCAGTTTTGGCAGCCGGTGGATCAGGCGTGAGGCCAGCGGGTATTCAGACCGGGCTTCAGAGTTGCTCAACCGCACCATATTACGAATAACCCGCATGGTGTGGGCGTCGACGGTATAGATGTGGAAAAGGTCGTGCTGCATCTGGCCGATAATCTGGCCGAACTCCGGCAAATAGCGACCCAGCACGTTGTATTTCTTCATCGCCGACAGGGTTTCATCTAGTGCATGGGGCGTGCGCAGCAGCTCCATGAACAGCGTGGTGACGGCCAGGTCTGCCCGGAAGGCGTCATCGATCAGGTGCCGGTGGGCCCGCAGGGCGCGAATGGTTTTTGCCCGGATGCCTTTGATTTCCGGGTGCTGAGCCATCAGCACGAAGATTTCCATGATGGCGTAGGGCGCGTAGGCAAAGACCTGATTGTTGATGGCTTCAATGTACAGGTTGCGCATCTGGAAGCGTTTGTTCAGGGGCCGGATTTCGTCGTCACTGCCACTGCCGATGATGGCTTCGTCGTAGTACTGCAGAATCACGTCGGCCAGCTCCGCCAGAGCCAGAACCGTGCGGTAGTACTCCTGCATCATCAACTCGACGCCCAGGCGCTTACCCTCATCTCGAAAGCCAAGCATTTCCGCCAGGCCCCGTTGGTGATCGAACAACAAGCGGTTCTCGTTGCGGTCAGCCAATAGCTGCAGGCCGTAACGCAAGCGCCAGAGGAAGGTTTCGCCCTTATGCAGAATCTGATGTTCTTCTTCGGTGAGGATGCTGAAACGGGTAAGATCCGCCAGGCTCTGCAGCCCGAAGTGGCGTTTGGTAATCCAGCCGATGGTCTGGATATCCCGAAGTGCCCCGGGAGAGCCTTTGACGTTGGGCTCCAGGTTGTACTCGGTGTCGCCGTACTTTTTGTGGCGTTCCTGCTGTTCTTTCTGTTTGGCCAGAAAGTAATCCCTGTCGGAACTGACGTCGTCAGCATAGATTCGCTCACTCAGGGCCGCCCTCAGTTCGTCGGGGCCGGCGATGGTGCGGGTTTCCAGCAGGTTGGTCAGAATGGTGATGTCGTCGGTGGCGGCCTGAACCGACTCGGCTATGCTGCGCACGCTGTGGCCGATATCCAGTTTCAGATCCCAGAGCAGGGTAATGAAGGCGCCAAGATCGTCCTGCCAGCCCGGTTCCATGCCCTCACGGGTAAGAATCAGCAAATCGATATCGGAGTGGGGGTGCAGTTCGCCCCGGCCGTATCCACCCACGGCGATCAGGGCAATGTCGGGCGAGGTGGAGAAGCTGTAGCGGCTCCAGATCAGCCGGAGCACATTGTCTACGGTCTCGGCCCTGGCATGCACCAGGGCGCGGACATCGGCGCCGTGCCGGAAGGCGTCGGCGTCTGCTTCGTAGTGGTTGGCCAGCAGCTCTCGGGCCGCTTTAACCGGCGAGGGATCTTTGATAATTCGGGATTCCAGCTCGCTACGGTCCATTCAGAATTGCTCTTCTGATCGCCTGGTCAAAACTTCATAACCATCGGCGGTTACCAGGATAGTGTGCTCCCACTGGGCCGACAACTTGTGGTCTTTGGTGACCGCCGTCCAGCCGTCTGGTAGAAGCTTGGTGTGGTACTTGCCCTGGTTTATCATGGGCTCGATGGTGAAGGTCATGCCTTCTTTCAGTTCCACGCCGGTGCCGGGTTTGCCGTAGTGCATTACCTGGGGCTCTTCGTGGAAAACCTTGCCGATACCATGGCCGCAGTAATCCCGAACCACAGAATAGCGGTGTTTCTCGGCGTGCTTCTGGATAACCGAGCCGATGTCGCCAAGGCGGGCGCCGGGTTTAACCAGCTCGATGCCCTTATACAGGCACTCCTGGGTAATCTGGATTAGCCGTTCGGTGCCGGGCTTGGGTTTACCCACAATCCACATCTTGCTGGTGTCACCGTGGTACTCATCTTTAATGACGGTCACATCGATGTTAATGATGTCGCCGTCTTTGAGCACCTTCTTCTCAGAGGGAATACCGTGACAGATAACGTGGTTTACCGAGGTGCAGATCGATTTGGGAAACCCTTTATAGTTGAGCGGCGCAGGAATGGCCTGCTGCTCGTTCACGATGTAGTCGTGGGCAATGCGATTGAGTTCTTCGGTGGTCACGCCGGGTTTGACGTGCTCATCGAGCATTTCCAGAACTTCGGCGGCCAGGCGGCCGGCTACGCGCATCTTCTCGATTTCTTCGGGGGTCTTGATAGATACCTGCATCGGGCTTCCTGTTGATTTGAATCAAACCGGCATTTTAAGCGGCAGGCGGCCAGTCTACAAGGAAGGTGTAAATTTATGGCGTTTGCGGCTCGGTTTATGGTATAAACGCGCCGCCGGAAACGAATCCGGCAAATTCACACACGTGTCGGCACGTTGTCCCAGGGTGCCAGAGCCTGATTTCAGGGGCTGGTTGGGGCAATCGGACGCGTGGAGGTCTAACCCGAAGCTAAAAGGTAAATATCATGGCTCAGGTAAATATGCGTGACCTGCTGAAAGCAGGTGCTCACTTTGGACACCAGACTCGCTACTGGAACCCGAAAATGTCGAAGTTCATCTTCGGCGCCCGCAACAAGATTCATATCATTAACCTGGAGCAGACTGTTCCGGCCATGAATGAAGCGCTGAACTTCATTCAGTCTCTGGCTGAGAACAAGAACAAGATCATGTTCGTTGGCACCAAGCGTGCGGCTTCCAAGATCATCAAGGAAGAAGCATCCCGTGCTGGTCAGCCTTACGTTAACCACCGCTGGTTGGGTGGTATGCTGACCAACTACAAGACCATCCGCCAGTCTATCCGTCGCTACCGCGATCTGGAAGCCCAGAGCAAAGACGGTACGTTCGACAAGCTGACCAAGAAAGAAGCGCTTGAGCGCACTCGCGAGATGGACAAGCTGGAGCGTTCCATCGGTGGTATCAAGGATATGGGCGGCCTGCCGGACGCCATGTTCGTGATTGACGTAGATCACGAGCGCATCGCCATCAAAGAAGCCAACAAGCTGGGTATTCCCGTTATTGGTGTGGTTGATACCAACAGCAACCCGGACGGCGTTGACTACGTAATCCCGGGTAACGACGATGCCATCCGCGCTATCCAGATCTACGTGAAAGCCGTTGCTGATACCTGCCTGGAAGCTTCCCAGTCTGGCGGCGCTGACGAGTTTGTTGAAGTTAGCGAAGACGCCGAAGGCGCGGCACCGGCTGCCGAGTAATCGCCGGGTCTGAAGCTTGAGTTGCAAGGCGTGTCTGCGGGTTTGTCCGGGCACGCCTCCCCACCGAATACCGAATAGACAAGAGGATTGAACATGGCTGCAATTACCGCTGCAATGGTCAAGGAACTGCGTGAGCGTACTGGCCTTGGCATGATGGAGTGCAAAAAAGCACTGGTTGAAGCTGGCGGCAGTGTTGACGCTGCAATTGAAGAGCTGCGCAAGTCATCCGGTCTGAAAGCGGCCAAGAAAGCTGGCCGTACCGCCGCTGAAGGCGTGTCGCTGGTGAAGGTTGCTGACGACAACACATCTGCTTTCATTCTTGAAGTGAACTCTGAGACCGACTTTGTTGCTCGTGACGACAACTTCATGAACTTTGCCAACGATGTTCTGGAAGTTGCTTTTGCCAAGGGCGAAACTGACGTAGCCAAGCTGATGGAAGGCGAGCTGGAAGGCAAGCGCGAAGCGCTGGTTCAGAAGATCGGCGAGAACATCTCCGTTCGTCGTATCGTCAAGATCGAAGGCGCCGTTGTGGGTGGCTACGTTCACAGCAACAGCAAAATCGCTTCTGTAGTGGCTCTGAGCGCCGGTACCGAAGAACTGGCCCGTGACATCGCCATGCACGTGGCAGCTGTCAACCCGCGCGTTGGTAAGCCGGAAGAAATGCCGGAAGACGAGCTGGAAAATGAAAAGGCGATCATCAAGGCCCAGCCGGATATGGAAGGCAAGCCTGCCGAGATCGTTGAGAAGATGATGGGTGGCCGTATCAAGAAGTTCCTGGCTGAAAACAGCCTGGTTGAGCAACCGTTCGTTAAGAACCCGGACCAGAAAGTGGGTGAACTGATCAAGGCCGCCGGTGGCGAGCTGGTTGGTTTCGTCCGCCTGGAAGTGGGTGAAGGAATCGAAAAAGAAGAGGTGGATTTTGCTGCTGAAGTGGCTGCGGCCGCTGGCACAGGCAAGGCCTGATCCCTCTCTGATTTGCGCCGCCGTGTAATGCGGCTGGCGCGCCTGAGTCTGCCACGTCAGCTGGGGTTACCCGGCTTTCGTGGCGGGCTTGTATCTGAGATGCCCCTTTTTTGAGGGGTATGTCAGATACAAGCCTGCGACGGGTTTGATACCGGACAGCCAACAGACGAAAAGGGGATCACCATGCCGACACCTTCCAATACCCAGCCCAGATACAAGCGCGTTTTGCTAAAGCTTAGTGGTGAAGCCCTGATGGGAGACCACGATTTCGGTATTGATCCCAAAGTTCTTGACCGCATGGCCCTCGAAATCGGGGCGCTGATTGGCATAGGTGTGCAGGTTGGCCTGGTCATTGGCGGTGGTAACCTGTTCCGGGGAGCGGCGCTGAGCGCGGCAGGCCTCGACCGGGTAACCGGCGATCACATGGGAATGCTGGCAACGGTTATGAACGGCCTTGCTATGCGCGATGCCCTTGAGCGCTCCAACATCCGTACTCGCGTTATGTCGGCTATCCCGATGAGTGGTATTGTAGAGCACTATGATCGTCGCCGTGCCGTCCGGGATCTTAAAGAAGGTGATGTGGTGATCTTCAGCGCCGGAACCGGTAACCCGTTCTTTACCACAGATTCCGCAGCCTGCCTGCGTGGAATCGAGATTCAGGCCGATGCGGTTCTGAAAGCGACGAAAGTAGACGGCGTGTATTCGGCTGACCCGAACCTTGATCCTACTGCCGAGAAGTACGACCGCCTGTCGTACGATGAGGTGCTCGACAAGAAGCTGGGTGTGATGGATCTTACTGCAATCTGCCTTGCCCGGGATCACGGCATGCCGCTGCGTGTGTTCGACATGAACCGCCCGGGTGTGCTGACGCGCATCGTGACCGGCGAGAAAGAAGGCACACTGATTGAATGATTGATGCGGGCGTGAGCGCATGATGCGCCGTTTGCCTGTCTGGACCAGTTGAACGAATTGAGGAAGCAAACGTGATCAACGACATTAAAACCGAAGCTGAAAAGAAAATGAAAAAGAGCCTGGAGGCTCTGCATTCGGCTTTCAACAAGATTCGGACTGGCCGTGCCCATCCTGCCATTCTGGACAGCGTGATGGTGAACTACTACGGTCAGGAAACGCCTCTGAAGCAGGTGGCCAGCGTTAACGTGGAAGACAACCGTACGCTGACGGTCGCCCCCTGGGAAAAGAACCTGGTGCCGACGATCGAGAAGGCAATCATGAGTTCTGACCTTGGCCTGAACCCGGCCACCAGTGGCGATATCATTCGTGTACCGATGCCGATGCTGACGGAAGAGACCCGTAAAGAAATGGTCAAGCAGGCCCGTGCAGACGCTGAGAATGGCCGGGTATCTGTGCGCAATGCCCGTCGCGATGCCAACAGCATGATCAAGGATTTGCTGAAAGAGAAAGAAATCAGCGAAGACGACGAGCGTCGCGGTGAAGACGAAGTGCAAAAGCTGACCGACAAGTACATTGCTGAAGTCGACAAGATGCTGAAGGCGAAGGAAGAGGATCTGATGGCAGTGTAATCGCCACCGGATATTCAGGAGCAGGATCAGTGGCGGTTGTCGCCGCCGCACAGAGGGTTTCATGACGGTAAAAGTGACCGCAGAGATACCGGTGGCGGCTGAAGCTCGCCCCCGGCACGTAGCCATTATCATGGATGGCAACAATCGCTGGGCGAAAGCGCGGCGCCTGAAGGGAGTCGCGGGGCATAAGGCGGGTGTTGATGCGGTAAGGGCCGTAGTTGAAACCTGTGCGCGTGAGGGGGTAGAGGTGCTTACCCTGTTCGCGTTTTCCAGTGAAAACTGGCGGCGCCCGGCCGACGAAGTATCGGCCCTGATGCGCCTGTTCCTGATCGCCCTTGAACGGGAAGTCCGAAAACTTCACCGAAACAACATTCGGTTGCGAATTATTGGTGACCGTTCGGCGTTCAATCCGTTGCTCCAACAGCACATGGACAAAGCCGAGGCGCTGACGGCCAGCAACACCGGCCTTACGCTGGTGATCGCCGCAAACTACGGTGGGCACTGGGATATCACCCAGGCTACGCAGCGGCTTGCTGCGGAGGTCAGTGCCGGGCGCCTTCAGCCTTCAGACATCACCGACGACCTGATTCAGGCCAACCTGAGTATTGGCGACCTGCCCATGCCGGATCTTCTTATCCGGACGGCGGGCGAGCAGCGGGTGAGCAATTTCCTGCTCTGGCATCTGGCTTACACCGAGTTCTACTTTTCGGATGTGTTCTGGCCGGACTTCAAGCAAGATGAAATGATCAAGGCGCTGGCGGCCTACGCCGGGCGCCAGCGTCGCTTTGGGCAGACCGACGATCAGATTGCGGCCCGCTCTTCACAACAATAACCAGAAGCGACTTCTATTGTGCTTAAAACCCGTATTATCACCGCTTTGATTCTCGCCCCCATTGCGATTGGCGGTATTTTCTTCCTGCCGCCCGCCGGTTTTGCGTTATTTACCGGTGTTGTTATTACTCTGGGTGCCTGGGAATGGGCTAATATGGCCGGTATTGAAAATCAACCCGGCCGAATTGGCTATGCCCTGGCCATGGCGGTACTGCTGTTTGCCATCAAGTCTGTTCCTGCTGCCGCGGCGCTCTTGGTCGCGGTTGCCTGGTGGCTGGCCGGGTTCTGGCTGGTGCGGCGGTACCCGGAAGGCTCTGGCTCCTGGGGCTCGGTTCCGGTTCGCGCACTGATGGGGGTGCTGGTGCTGGTGCCAGCCTGGGTCGGGTTGAATCATCTGCGCGCCGGAACCCTTGAATTTGGTGTGTTTTCCAATAGTTTACTGGCTATTCTGTATGTTTTGCTGGTGGTTTGGGTGGCGGATATCGGCGCTTACTTTGCGGGCCGGGCCTTTGGCAAAGCCAAGCTGGCGCCCAGGGTCAGCCCGGGCAAATCCTGGGCCGGTGTCTGGGGTGGTCAGGTGGCGGTGGCGCTGCTGGCCATGGCCGCCGGTTTTGTCGCCCAGGCGACGATGGCCGATGCCCTGTTGCTGATCGTTGCCAGCCTCGCTACGGGTATGGTGTCGGTGCTTGGCGACCTGTTTGAAAGTATGCTCAAGCGTTTTCGCGGCATCAAAGACAGCAGTCAGCTGTTGCCCGGGCACGGCGGTATCATGGATCGTATCGACAGCCTGACGGCCGCGATTCCGGTTTTTGCCCTGATCATTACCCTCCTGGGGTGGTTGGCTGCAGGTTCTGGCACTTTATGAATCAACGTGTAGTAACCATACTCGGTGCCACCGGCTCTATCGGCCTGAACACGCTGGATGTTGTCCGGCGCCACCCGCAACGTTTTTCAGTTTACGCACTCACCGCCGGTACCCGGGCCGAAGAACTGGCGCAATTGTGCCGGGAGTTTCGTCCGCAAGTGGCGGTTATGGCGGATTCCGGGGCTGCGAAGCGGTTGGAGACTCTGCTGGCCGACCTGCCGGAAACCCGCGTATTGGCAGGGGAGCAGGGTTTGTGCGAGGTGGCGGCCTCCAGCGAGTCGGATACGGTGATGGCTGCCATTGTCGGGGCGGCAGGGCTGGCGCCCACCTTGTCAGCCGTTCGGGCCGGTAAGCGTGTATTGCTGGCGAACAAGGAGGCGCTGGTGATGTCGGGCCAGCTCTTTATGGATGCCGTGGCCGAGTCCGGGGCGGAGTTATTGCCTATCGATTCCGAGCACAACGCTATCTTCCAGTGCATGCCCCCCAGCCAGGTCCGGAACCCCCATGGTGCGGGCATTACCCGTATTCTGCTGACCGCATCGGGCGGGCCTTTCCGCACCATGAGCGCCGACCGTTTGCAGCACGTTACGCCCGCCCAGGCATGTGCGCACCCCAACTGGAGTATGGGGCGTAAAATCTCGGTGGATTCCGCGACTCTGATGAACAAGGGCCTGGAGCTGATTGAGGCCTGCTGGCTGTTCAACACCACCCCCGAGTTTGTGGATGTGCATGTGCACCCGGAGAGCATTATTCACTCGATGGTCGAATACGCCGACGGCTCTGTGCTGGCACAACTTGGCAGCCCGGACATGCGCACGCCCATTGCCAATGGCCTGGCCTGGCCGGAGCGGATTGATGCCGGTGTCGCGCCGCTGGATCTGTTTAGCATTGGCCGCTTTCATTTTGAACGGCCGGACACCGACCGGTTTCCGTGTCTGCGCCTGGCAGCCGATGCCTTTGCCGAAGGCGGAACCTCGCCCGCGGTTCTTAATGCGGCCAACGAAATTGCGGTGGCGGCATTTCTTGAAGGTCGGCTGCCGTTTACCCGCATCCCCGTTATCATAGAGCAGACTCTGGCCAGCACAGAATCCGTGCCTGCGCGGAGCTTTGAAACCATCTTCGCCAAGGATGCCGAGGCGCGGGCAAGAGCCCGGGAACACATTGCCTTGGTGGCGGTCTGAATCTGATATGGTTTGCACTCTGGCTGAAAGCCGAAATCCGGGGAGTTTATGCAGATAATTCAATCCGTTCTGGCGCTGGCGCTAACGCTCGGCATCCTCGTGACCCTGCATGAGTACGGGCACTTCTGGGTGGCCAGAAGGTGTGGTGTGAAAGTGCTGCGATTTTCGGTGGGCTTCGGCAAACCTCTGTTTTCCTGGTACGACCGGCATGGAACGGAGTTTGCCATCGCTGCCATTCCACTGGGCGGCTACGTGAAGATGTTGGATGAGCGCGAAGGCCCGGTGCCGGATGAGCTTCGCGAACAGGCCTTTACCGCGAAGCCTCCCGGACAGCGCATTGCCATTGCCGCAGCAGGGCCGATGGCGAATTTCCTGTTTGCCATTGCCGCTTACTGGCTGCTAAGCGTAGTGGGTGTTACCACCGTGGCACCGGTGGTGGGGGATGTGGCGCCAAACAGCGTGGCCGAGCGTGCCGGGCTGCAGAGCGGCATGGAGATCCACGCCATCGACGGCCACGGCGTCCATTCCTGGCGGGATGTGAACATGCGCTTGCTGGAGCGTGCGGGGGAGCATGGCGAGGTGTCGCTGGAGGTATCCCGCAATGGTTCCCGGGGTGAGGTTTCAGGTTCTCTCGGAGGCTGGCGGCTGAGCGATGATACGCCGGATCCGCTGGCAGAATTCGGTATTTCCCCCTGGCGCCCGACGATTCCGGCGGTTCTGGGTGAAATATCACCCGATGGCCGGGCTTACATGGCGGGTCTTCAGCCCGGAGATCGCATTCTCTCGGTGGACGGCGAGCCGGTTACGCACTGGTTTGCCCTGGTAGAGTTCATCCGTAGCGCCCCGGAGCAGCCGTTAGCACTGGCCATCGAGAGGGGCGGCGATCCGTTACAGCTGGCCATAACGCCAGCCTCCCGCACCCTGGAGAATGGCGAGGTTATCGGCTTTGTCGGCGCGGGTGTGCAACAAATTGAATGGCCCGAAGACTCACTGAGGGAGGTACGTTTCGGGCCCTTGGCGGCGATTCCCAATGCCATCAGCGAAACCTGGGCCGACACCCGCCTGACACTGGTCGCCATTAAAAAGATGGTGACAGGCCTGCTTTCGCCCAGCAATCTCAGTGGCCCGATTACCATTGCCCGGGTGGCCGAGGCCAGCGTGAGCTCAGGCTTTGAAGACTTTATCCGCTTTCTGGCCTACCTGAGCGTAAGCCTTGGAGTGCTCAACCTGCTGCCGGTGCCGGTGCTCGATGGCGGGCACATAGTGTATTACACCATCGAAGCCATCCGCAGAAAGCCGCTTTCTGAGCAGGCCCAGGCATTCGGATTACGAATTGGTATGGCTTTGATCCTTACTTTAATGGTGTTTGCTCTTTACAACGACCTGATGCGGTTGTGAGAATTGCGAGCCCCTAACCGCACATTAACCAGGCGAAATATCTGAATGAGACGTTCCCTTCTAGCTGTAGCCGTTGGCTTCGCCATTGCCGCAACCGGTATGAAGCCAGCGCTGGCAGATGAATTCACGGTTGCGGATATCGAAGTTGAAGGCCTGCAACGGGTTTCTGCCGGTTCGGTGTTTGCCGCGTTTCCGATTAACATCGGCGATCGCATGGGAGAGGCAAGGCTGGCGACGGCTATCAAGGATCTGTTTTCTACCGGCCTGTTTACCGATATCGAAGCGAGCCGTGATCAGGGTGTCCTGATTCTGTCGGTGAAGGAACGGCCGTCCATTTCCTCCATTGAAATCGACGGTAACAAGAACATAGAAACCCAGATGCTGATGGATGCGCTTGCCGGTGCCGGCCTGGAAGAAGGCCAAGTGTTCCGCCGCGCAACTCTGGAAAAGCTTGAGCTGGAAATATTGCGCTCCTACATAGCTCAGGGCCGGTATAACGCCCGGGTAAAGGCCACCGCGGAAGAGCTGCCCAGGAATCGCGTAGCGGTGCGGCTCGATATTAATGAGGGCAGTGTCGCCGCCATCCGGCATATCAACATCATCGGCAATCAGGCCTTCGGCGACGAAGAGCTCACCGACTTGTTCGAACTGCGCACCAGTAGCTGGTGGAACTCGCTCACCAACAAAGACAAATATGCCCGTGAACGCCTGAGTGGCGACCTGGAAACCCTGCGCTCATTTTATCTGGATCGGGGGTATCTGGATTTCAGCGTGGAATCCAGCCAGGTGTCGATTTCGCCCGACAAGCAGAAAGTGTTTATTGCTATTGCCCTTGATGAGGGGCCGCAATACACCATTTCCGAGATTCGCCTGCGGGGCGACCTGATTGTGGGCGAGGAAGAGTTGCGTAAGTTCATTCCTGTGGAAGCCGGTGACGTGTTCTCCCGGGCGAAAATGACGGCCATCTCCGAAGCCCTTTCTTTCCGCCTCGGCCGTGAAGGCTATGCCTTTGCAAATGTGAACCCGGTGCCCGAGCCGGGCGAGGACAACTCCGCCGTGGTGACCTTCTTTGTTGAACCCGGAAAGCGCGCCTATGTTCGGCGGGTGAACTTTGAAGGTAACGTATCCACCAAGGATGAGGTGCTGCGCCAGGAAATGACCCAGATGGAAGGCGGTGTTGCCTCGTCGGACCGGATCGAATTTTCAAAAAGCCGGCTGGAACGGCTGGGCTTCTTCCAGGGTGTAGAGGTTGACACGGTACCGGTGCCCGGCACCGATGACCTGGTGGATGTGAACTACCGGGTACAGGAACAGCCGACGGGCAGTTTGTCGGCCTCTGTTGGTTTCTCACAGAACTCCGGGGTGATCCTCGGCGCCTCGGTGTCGGAAAACAACTTCTTTGGTACCGGCAAGCGGGTGTCTTTCGGGGTGAATGTGAGCGATTCGGTAAAGAGCGCCAATATTTCCTATCTCGATCCTTATTTCACCGTAGACGGAGTTAGCCGGGGCTTCAGTCTGTTTGCCCGGGAAACCGATTACGAGGAAGAGGACATTTCCTCGTATCTGCTGGATGAGTATGGCGGCCGACTGACATTCGGTTATCCGATGGATTCGATTACCCGGCTCAATTTCGGCCTCGGCGTTACCCAGTCGAACATCAAGCCCGGTGTGTTCTCTGCCCAGGAAGTGCGGGATTTCATTACCGAAGAAGGCGACTCCTTCAACAACTATTTCCTGTTTACCAGCTGGCGGCGCAGTACGCTCAACCGCGGTGTGTTGCCAACGGATGGTTATAGCCATTCGGTGTCTCTGGATGTGGCTGTTCCCGGCAGTGATCTGACGTTCTACAAAGCGACGTACCGAACCGATTTCTATTTTCCGCTGGTGGACTCGTCTAACTGGGTGATTCGTGCCCGCACCGAACTGGGCTACGGCGACGGTTACGGCGATCGCACCCAGATGCCGTTTTTCGAGCATTTCTATTCCGGGGGTTACGGCTCTGTGCGTGGCTACCGGGCCAACTCTCTGGGTAACAAGGCCGAACGCGTATCCGGAGACTTGTCCGATCCGGATCCGTTTGGCGGTAACGTGCTGACCGAGGCCGGGCTGGAGCTGATCTTCCCGACGCCTTTTGCCGGAGATTCCCGCTCCATGAGAACCTCGTTCTTCGTGGATGCGGGGCAGGTGTTCGATACCGAGCGTGGATTCGACCCCGAGTTTACCGAGGTACGCACCTCCGCTGGCCTGAGCTTCCAGTGGATTACCGCGGTGGGCCCTCTGGCGTTCAGCCTGGCCAAGCCGCTGAACGACAAAGCGGGTGATGATACCCAGGTGTTCCAGTTCTCGCTGGGCCAGACGTTCTGATACTAAAAAAACAGAGAATGAGATACAGGAGATACGTATGAACCGTTTGACTAAACTGATGATGGCGGCTTTGCTGGTTGTTTCGGGCCAGGTGGCTGCAGAATCCCGAATTGGTGTGGTCGACCTGCGCCAGGCACTCTTTTCGTCTGACGATGCGCAGACTTTCAGTGAGAAACTGCAGAAGGATTTTGCAGGCGATGAAAGCAAGGTACGGGAGGCCCAGGAGGCAGCCCGCAGTCTGAAAGACCGCCTGGAAAAAGACGGTTCCATGATGAACGAGAGTGAGCGGAACCAGCTCGCCAGCCAGTTCCAGGAGAAAGTTCAGGAGTTCAACATGCTCAAGCAACGGCTGGACGCAACCGTAAACCAGCGTAAACAGCAGTTTCTTGAAAGTGCGCGCCCGGAAGTGGACGCTGCCGTGAAGGAGCTTCTGGAGGAGCACGGCCTGGACCTGATTCTGCCAAGCGAAGCTGTAGTCTATGTAAAGCCGGATTTGAACCTGACCAAAGAACTGCTCGACAAACTGAACAAGTAATCGCTATCGGGGCTCCCCGGCCTTGAGTTTGGAGAACACCATGACGCAAACGTCCTATCGGCTGCAGGATATCGCCGATGCTCTTGGCGCCGAATTGCGGGGGGACCCCGAAGCCCTGATTTCGGGGCTGGCGACACTGCAGGCGGCTACGCCCGGCCAGATCAGCTTCCTGGCAAATCCTTCCTATGCCCGCTATCTCGCCGCAACCGGGGCGTCGGCAGTGATCGTATCTGATAAATTTGCAGAAAGTGTTCCGACCAATGTCCTGGTACTGGCGAACCCGTACCTGGGCTATGCTCACCTGAGCCATTGGTTTGATCCCTCTCCCAGAGCGCCTGCGGGCGTGCACCCCACGGCTGTTGTTGATCCTGATGCGCGAATTCACGAATCTGCTGCTGTTGGCCCTCATGTGGTTATTGAGGCTGATGTCGAGATTGGCGAGCAGGTGGTTGTTGGTGCGGGCAGTTTTATCGGCGCAAGGTGTCGTCTGGGTGATCAGAGCGTACTGCGCCCCAGGGTAACCCTGGCCCATGATGTGATTCTTGGAAAGCGTTGCCATATTCTGAGCGGTGCGGTTATCGGCTCTGACGGATTCGGGTTTGCCAATGACCGGGGAGCCTGGCACAGAATTGCGCAGATTGGTGGCGTGGTGCTGGGTGACGATGTTGAGGTGGGGGCCAACACCACCATAGACCGAGGTGCCCTGGACAGCACCTTGATCGGCAACGGGGTTAAACTCGATAACCTGATTCAGGTCGCTCACAACGTTCAAATCGGCGACCACAGTGCCATGGCGGCGAAGGTTGGCATCGCGGGCAGCACGCGCATCGGCAAGCATTGTGTATTCGGCGGCGCGTCTGGCGTTGCCGGTCATCTGGAGATTGCCGATCAGGTACACCTGACCGGCATGACCCTCGTTACCGGAGATATTCGCAAATCCGGAGTCTACTCTTCAGGCACCAGTGCGGAGCCCAACCGGCAATGGCGAAAGAATGCTGTTCGCTTTCGGCAACTCGACTCGATGGCGCGACAGATTAAAGAACTGGAAAAGAAATTAGAGGGCTGAGGCCGATCAACATGATGAAAATCGACGAAATTCTGGAATACCTTCCGCATCGGTACCCGTTTTTGCTGGTGGATCGGGTAACCGAGGTCGAGAAGGGCGTTTCGATTAAGGGCTATAAGAACGTGTCGTTCAACGAGCCGTTTTTTACCGGCCATTTCCCCGACAACCCGATTATGCCCGGGGTGCTGATTATCGAGGCGATGGCCCAGCTCTCCGGAATTCTTGGTTTTGTGACCGTTGAGCGGAAACCGTCAGACGGCGTGATACAATATTTGGCTGGTTCCAGTAAAGTGCGGTTCAAGCGCCCCGTATTGCCGGGAGATCGTTTGGATATGGAAGCCCGATTCGTCTCTGGCAAACGCGGTATCTGGAAGTTTGATTGCCGCGCGTTGGTCGATGGAGAGGTTGTGTGCGTGGCGGAAATTCTTACCGCTGAGAGAGAAGTTTGATGGCAACAAATGACTGGTCGGGTGTCCATCCGCAGGCAATTGTGGACCCGTCAGCCAAACTGGCAGACAAGGTGACCGTTGGCCCCTGGAGCTACATTGGCCCCGGGGTCGAAATAGGCGAGGGCACCGAGATACTCTCCCACGTTGTGGTAAAAGGGCCGACAGTCATTGGCCGCAACAATCGTATTTTCCAGTTCTCGAGCATTGGTGAAGAGTGCCAGGACAAAAAATACGCGGGTGAGCCAACAACACTGGTGATAGGCGATAATAATGTGATCCGGGAAAACTGCACCATTCATCGCGGTACAGTGCAGGATCGAGGTGAAACCCGTATCGGTAACGGCAATCTGTTGATGGCCTATGTACACGTTGCCCACGACTGCACCGTTGGCGACAACACCATTCTGGCCAATTGCGCCACTCTGGCGGGCCACGTGTCGGTGGGGGATTTTGCCATTCTCGGCGGAGGCACCATGGTGCACCAGTTCTGCCATATCGGCCCCCACAGTATGGCCGCAGGCGGCAGTATCGTGCTCAAGGACATCCCGGCCTATGTAATGGCCAGTGGCCAGTCTGCCGAGCCCCACGGAATGAATGTGGAGGGCTTGAAACGGCGCGGGTTCACCAAAGAGGCGCTGCTGGAGCTTCGCCGTGCCTATAAGGTGATCTACCGGCAGGGCCTGACCACCGAGCAGGCCATTGACGAGCTTGAGCGCGGGTTCCAGAGCGTACCCGAGATCCGAGTGCTGGTGGATTCGCTCAAACGGGCGGATCGCGGCATCATCCGTTAATTCTGCCGGAGTTCTGCCGGTGCCCAATCATCAGGCGTACCCTGTCGCCATGCAAGCACGCACCATTGCGATCATCGCCGGAGAGGCATCGGGTGATATACTCGGTGCCGGGCTTATCCGGTCGTTGCGAAGACGTTTTCCAGGCGCCCGATTCGTGGGTATCGGCGGTGATGAGATGATTGCCGAAGGCTTTCATTCACTCGTGCCCATGGAGCGGCTATCGGTAATGGGGCTGGTGGAAGTGCTGGGTCGCATTCGCGAACTCGTCAGTATCCGTCGCCGGCTGCTGGACTACCTTTTGACGACACCACCGGATGTCGTGATCGGTATTGATTCTCCCGATTTCACGCTGGCCGTTGAGCGTCGCTGTCGTGAAGCCGGTATCCCGTCTGTGCATTACGTGAGCCCGTCGGTCTGGGCCTGGCGCCAGAAACGCATTTTCAAGATCGCCAAATCGGTTGATCTTATGCTGACGCTGTTCCCCTTCGAGGCCCGGTTTTACGAAGAGCATAACGTGCCGGTGGCCTGTGTTGGCCATCCCCTGGCTGACCGGATTGAGCTTGAAACCGACACCCGGGGTGCTCGCCTGGATCTTGGGCTGCGTGTGGATACGCCCGTGCTGGCCATTTTGCCGGGCAGCCGGGGCGGTGAAGTGGAGCGCCTTGGTACGTTGTTTCTCGAGGCGGCCCGCTGGCTGCAGGAGCGGCAGCCAAACCTGCAGCTGGTGATTCCCTGTGTTAACCGTGACCGCGAAAAGCAGGTTCAGGCCCTGGTCGAGAGTCTTGAGGTAAGCCTTCCGCTAACCCTGGTTCGTGGCCGTTCCCGCGAGGTGATGGCGGCCAGTGATGTGGTATTGCTGGCGTCGGGAACCGCAACGCTTGAAGCGATGCTGCTGAAAAAACCCATGGTTGTAGGTTACCGGTTGAGTGATTTCAGTTACAAAATTCTTTCCCGGTTGATCAAAGTGCCCTGGGTGGCGTTGCCGAATCTGCTGGCCAGAAAGGAGTTGGTGCCCGAGTTGCTACAGGACGCGGCAACCCCGGAGGGCCTGGGCTCTGCAGTGCTTGAAAGGCTGCAGAATGCGTCGGAACGTGAGCGGTTACATACCGAGTTTCTTGCGCTGCACCAGATGCTGCGCCAGGGTGCGGACGAGCGGGCTGCCACGGCTGTGGCGGATCTGATCGGGGCGCGGAGCTGATGGCGGCCAGGGAGCTTCCTCCGTTTGAATGCCACTACCGGGGCTGGCGCCTGGCTGGGGTGGATGAGGTTGGCCGGGGGCCGCTGATTGGTGCTGTGGTGACGGCCGCGGTTATTCTGGATCCTCAGCGGCCGATCGCCGGACTGGCGGATTCCAAGAAACTGACCGAGAAACGCAGGCTTGCCCTGTATGATGAAATTCTCGATAAAGCGGCGGCCTGGTGCCTCGGGCGCTGTGAGGCGACAGAAATTGACCAGATAAATATCTACCAGGCAACCATGCTGGCAATGCAGCGGGCGGTAGATGGTTTGAGCACGGCGCCTGAGTATGTGCTGGTGGATGGCAACCGGTGCCCGAAATGGCGCTGGCCGTCTGAACCCGTGGTAAAAGGTGATGCCCGGGTGGAGGCCATCAGCGCTGCCTCCATCATAGCCAAGGTCACCCGGGATCGTGAGATGGAGGCTCTTGATCAGCGCTATCCTGAATACGGCCTTGCCAGGCACAAAGGCTATCCCACCCCGGCACATCTGGAAGCATTGAATCGCTATGGCGTAACCCCTGAACACCGGCGCTCGTTTCGCCCGGTGCAGTTGGCTTTGCAAACAGCGGGCGCGTACCAGCAAGCCAGCCAGAACGAGGTCGAGCATTACCCGGCGGATCTATTTGATTAAATGTTGAAAATGCAGTTGACAGAACCCGGGCAGCCATATATTATACGCGCCACGTTGATCAGGGAGCTTCCGGTTTCCGATCACAGACAGTTTGATGCGGGGTGGAGCAGTCTGGTAGCTCGTCGGGCTCATAACCCGAAGGTCGTAGGTTCGAATCCTGCCCCCGCTACCAAAAAAGAAAAGGCCGATCAGTTTACTGATCGGCCTTTTTGTTTTGGCGCCCAGGTCATGGGCGAGTCTTTGTTTCATTTTGGCTCCTGCCAGTTTTGCGTTATCACCGAGCATCATTAAAGTTGGTTAAATTTTAATCTTCCCCGTTTATACTAAACGCTTGGTGTAATCAGAGTTACCGCCTGACACAGGCAAATTTCGAGGGCGAATCCGGGCGACAGGATATTGATGATGAAATGCGCAATCTGCAGGCGACTGCCAGGGATTGCTGTGTGTTTACTGGGGATAGTTCTGTTCGGGTGTGGTGGCTCCGGCGGGGTATCGACACCTCACTCGGCGGTGTTGAGCTGGTCTGCACCCGCCACGCGGGTGAACGGTGATCGTATCGCGATGGGTGAGCTGGATCGATATGTGATCCGGTATGGACGCAATCCGAAGGAACCAACCGGCAAGATTGTTATCGGTGGGGCGGCCAGCGCTCCGGAGATGAGCTATACCATTCGCAATCTCCAGCCTGGCACCTGGTACTTCACCATACAGGTTCAGGACACCGCAGGGCTGCTGAGTGAACCGTCAGAGCCCGTTAGCAAAACGTTTCAGCCCTGAGGTGCGGCGCTGTCCAGCATCGGGTCGGATATCGGCAGTTTCAGTGTGAAGGTGGCGCCGTCGCCCGGCACGGAATCCACCAAAACCTCGCCATGATGCTTTTCCATAACCGTTTTCACAAATGAAAGGCCCAGCCCGGTGCCGTGGATACCGCCTGTCTCTGTTCTTTTCTGGCGGTGGTAGCGGTCAAAAAGCCGGGGCAGTTCTCCGGCATCAATGCCTGTGCCTTCATCGGTTATGGCCACACAGGCCAGATGCGCGGCCTGGTACACCTGAACGGTAATGAGCGACCCGGCAGGGCTGTATTGCACGGCATTGGTTAGCAGGTTGATGATGGCCCGCTCCAGCAGTTCTGCGTTGCCGCGCAACCAGAGGTCTTCAGTGCCCGACAAGTGGATCTCCACCGATTTTTCCAGCGCCTGTTCACACACGCTGTCCCGAGCGTTTTCAACAATCGCCAGCAGTTCGCACTCGTAAAAGCGGGTCTCGGTAATCTGTTCGGCCCTGGCGAGCTGAACAAATTCTTCAGCAAGCTGATAGCTGCGCTTGGCCAGCCTGCCAAGCTGGTCGAGATGGGCGCTGGTTACCTGCTCCGGGTCGCGCTTCAGTTGTTCAATCAGGGCCAGTTGGGAAACCAGTGGCGAGCGAACGTCGTGGGAGATGAAGTCGATGGCCTCGCGGTATTGTCTTTGCTGATCTTTCAGGTTGGAAATGTTGGAAATATTGGCAATCAGCCCTTGCTGGCGGGTGTCCGGCAGCAGAAATGGCGCCAGGTGGATCAAAAAGTCCCGGTTGTTCACGGTAAGATCCGCGGTACGGCGCTCTTGAAGGGTCAGTGTCTCTGCCAGAATTTCATGCCACAGCGTGTGGCCTTCCTTGTCCCGGGATTCCAGCAGGCTGGCCAGGGGCATTCCGCTCAGGCTGGGCATGGGCTCGCCAAACCAGCGCTCAATACGTGCGTTGGCGAACCGGATCACGCCGAGTTCGTCGGTTACGATAATGCCGTCGGGCATATGCTCAAAGCTTCTGCGGATAAACCCCTGCATTTCCTCGAGCTTTTCGCTGGCACTGCGCACCCGTTCGATGCGGGCGGAAAGGCGCTCCCGGCTACCCCTGCGAGCCGTGCTGTAGGGGCCTGTTTCCAGTAACAGACGGTCGAGGTAATGCTGGTTGACTTCGCGGCTCAGGTCGTTCGGCAGTGTCAGCCCCATCAGGTATTCTGCATTGCCCCGCACCAGGCGGATCCAGCTCTGGTTCTGCTGGTGATACCAGTGCCCTGACACCGGCGTGGGCAAGGCTTCGGCAAGGCTCATGTTGTGCAGTTCGGTCAAACCCTTGCCTTCGGCCAGTAACCAGCCTTCCGGCTTTAAGAGTACGCGTAAGTGCTTGAGAAGCAGTTGCGGGTGCCGGTGAGCCGGGTCTGGCAGTGATAGCCGGGGAATTGTGGCCATGTGCGCCAGTTGCCTGTTGAAAAACCGGTTGGCGGTTGCCAGCCGTAGACCACTGGCAAGAGGAATGGCCGCCACGGGCAGTAGCAGTGCATTGGCAATGCCGATTTCAAACCGAAACCAGACGAGCAGGGCGCTGTGGGCTGCCAGCAGGGTGACTAAAATCGCAAGCGTCATCACCAGCCCCGATGCCGGGCGAAGTCTTGGCAGCAGGGTGGCCAGCAGGAGGATGACCAGTATCGCGAGCGCACCGGTCACCAGTGTGGGAGCCTGCACAATAAGGCTGTTCCGGTAAAAAGCGGAGGCGATGTTGGCATGGAACTCGACACCCGGCATCGGGCGGCTCAGGCCAGAGAAGGGGGTTGGCAGAATGTCGCCAAAGCCAGCGGCTGTGGCGCCAACCAGCACCGTTTTTCCTTTCAGGTTCAGTTCGTTTGCCGGGGTTTCCAGTACTTTACTGTAGGAATGGGCGGGCACTGTGCCTGCACCGCCCACAAGCGGTATCCGGCGGTAGTCTTCCCGGACATTCACGTAGTGCGGCACCTGGCTTTGCCCGGGAGGGCGGGGCGAAAGCTCCGATGCCAGCGCCAGTGGTGGCCAGAGTTGCCGTGCCAGGCCGTAATAGAGATACAGCCCCCGGGCTACGCCGTCACTCTCCAGTTCAACATGGACATGCCCCAGGGCGCTGGCGGCATTGGCCAGTTGCGGGGCCGGAAGAACCTCTGCCATCAGGTGCTCTGTGTCGGTTGCCGACAGGTACACCGGCAGAACGACATTGCCATGGTGGGTGATTGCGCGGGCGAGTTCGTTGTCTCCGGGGCCGGACTCAGGCAACAGGATGTCGAGGATCACCGTCTCTGCGCCTGCGACGGCCAGCTTGTCGATCAGTTGAGCATGAGTGCTTCGGTGCCAGGGCCATCGGCCCAGTTGCCGGAGGCTGGGTTCGTCGATAGCGACAATCGCAACTCGCTCATCCACGGATGCTGGCCATGATGAGACCGTTTGGTCGTAGAGCCAGGTGTTGATGTGGCCTGGCAACTCGCTGGTGTAGCTCAGCAACAGAATAACGCCGAGCAGGAAACCCAGGGACCAGGGTGATGTTTCAATCGTTAGCCAGTCCCGTTTCATGTACCTTGCTGCGTTACCAGTTAGTCGAGATAAAGTTCCCGGCCAGGGCCCCAGCGGCCGGTGAGTGGGCCTTCAGACAGGGCTTTGACACGAACATAATACCGGCGCCCGGGAATCAGACGAAGTGCTGCAGTGGTGTCGGCAATATCGGCCTGCTTGATGATGTTACGGAACCCGGGCTCCTCGGACAACTGTAACCTGTAGCTAGAGGCGGTATTTATGTCTTCCCAGAACACTCGAACCTGGTTGTCCAGGTAGTTCACACTGATAATACGTGCCGGTGGCAGCGTGCCGTTCATCACCAGTTTGCGGGTTTCTGAAGTGGCAATGGAATTGCCGCCAGCCTCACTGACTACCCGCCAGTAATATTCGCCCGGGCTCAGTGGCCGCAGGGGCAGTGCTCTTGAATCCGGGGCCCACTCGCTGGTCGTTACCAGTTGCTGAAAGCTATCGTCTCTGGCTATTTCAACGCGGGCCACTTCGTTATTGCCGTTGAACTGCCAGCGGAACTCCGGCATATCGTCGTTCAGCTTTTCACCTTCTGCGGGGGCTGTCAGCGTGGGCTTTCTGGCCTGGAGGTTCACTTCAAGCGACTCAACGCCGGGAATTCCGCTAATGCCCCGGTGGTCGATAGCGGCAAGGTGCAGTTCATAGCGGCCGTTGTCGAGACGGCTGATGTTGAAACGATCGCTGGCCAGGTCGTGGCTTTGCACCCAGGTACCTGTGTCTTCGTCAAAAATATCCAGCCGATACTGCTGATAGTTGCCAGCTTGCCAGGTGACTTCGGCAGGCAGGCGTGTGACCACGGGCGGCAGCGGGTTAATCGTGGGCGCTGGTGGTAACTTGTGAATCATCACGGCCTGGTTACCAGTGGTGGACAGGCTGGCTCCGTAGCCTTCCGGTATGCGCCGGGTCTTGCCGGGAGCGCCAAAATCGACGGCACCTTCGGCTACCTGGATGGCGCTGCCATTGCTATCGGCCTGCATGGTGAACACGGTGCCCCGGACAGCCGCCACTGCCGATGGGGTTTCGATCTCAAAACGGGCGCCATCGATGATGATGGGCCGAACGCGGGTGTGTACTTCACCCTTCTGGAGTCTCAGCCGGGTGTCCACCATGCCAGACTTTCCATACTGGGTCAGGCGGTTAAAGATCAGGCGGGAGTTGGGTGAAATCCGGATTTCAGAGCCGTCGGCCAGGGCAATCGTGGCGGATCCGGCGCCTGAGAGGATTTCGTCGCCCACGCGGATAATGGTATCGCTCTGCAAAGGGTGCTGCCGGCCATCAACACCGGAAATTTTTCGAACACTGCCAGTGACCGAAACAACTTTTGCCGGTTCCGGTTGCCGTTTCAGCCAGTTGATCGGAATACGCAGGGTGTCGCCGCTTCTCAGTTGCCCGGTTGACATCAGGTTGTTGTGTTCAAGCAGCTTGCGGGTGTCGACGTTGCGGGCCAGCAGCGTTTGCCCAATGCTCTGAAGGGTATCTCCCTGCTGCAGGGTGTACACCCATTCGGGAACCGGGTCAGACTGTTGAAAAGCCTGGCTTGCCGAACCTCTGGCAACGGATAGTTCGGCAGATGCCAGCTGTGAAACAAGACAGACCAGCGCCGCCAGTAGCAGTGAACCGCAGCCTTTTACCAGAGGGTTACGCATGGGCAAGGGTGTCTTCTGATGAGGTATCTGCATTTCCTGCGTCAATGGCCTCAAGGCGATAGCCACGCTGATAGATGGTTTTGATCCGGAACCCGTTTTCAGGGTTTAGCCCCAGGCGCCTGCGCAGCCGGCTCATGTGGGTGTCGACCGTGCGGGTATTGATGTCCCGGGTCAAACCCCAGACCCGCTGCAAGAGCATTTCGCGGGTGAGCAGACGGCCCTGGTTCTGGAACAGGCACAGGGTCAGGTCGAAGTCTTTGTCGGTGAGGGTCAGGGGCTCACCATGCAGATGAATGCTGCGCTGATGGATATTCACCCGGAAGGGGCCAAAATCCAGGCACTCCTTTTCGTTCTCCGGATGAATGCGCCGCGCCAGGGCATGGATTCGGGCCACGAGTTCAGCGGCGCGGGCTGGCTTTGCCAGGTAGTCATCTGCACCGGCATCGAGGGCGCGCACGATGTCGGCTTCGCTGTCTCGCTGGGTAAGGAAAATGGCCGGGATCGGCCAGTTCATCTGGGCGCGAACGGTTTCCAGCACATCAATGCCGGTCATGTCCGGTATTTGCCAGTCGAGAATGATCAGATCATAGGTGCGGTGCAGAACAGCACTCAGAAAGGTATGACCGGTCTGGAAGCTATCGCACTGATACCCTCGCTCCGAAAGAATGCCTTGTATATGCTGCGCCTGTTCAATTTCGTCTTCCAGCAGAGCAATGCGCATTAATACGAGCCCCCAAGGTGTTGTCCGCTATGCGATAGAATTCAAGTGTCTGCATAGGACACCTGTTCCACTATCACTATTATTCCAGAGAAAGGAAGTGTATTCAGTGTCGTTATGTAGCCTTCCGTAAATCCAATGCAGGCTTTCCGTTAGCATCATTTACGGTTTGTCGGCAGGCCGGGAAATTACTGCAGCCCCAGAACCAGCCTTTTTTACTTTTCCGGCGCACCAGCGGTGAAAAACAATGTGGGCAGGGCACGGGCTTCTGGCCGGTGCCATCCTCGGGTGCCTGCTGCTCAATCGGGCGGGTGCCGCGACAATCCGGGTAGCGGGTGCAGGCGAAAAAAGCGCCGAACTTACCGGATCGCTCAATCATCGGGGCGCGGCATTTCGGGCAGTGAATGGCGGGAGCCGAGGAGGTATTGTCTGCGGTGGGTGAGGCTGCAGGGTTCACCAGCCCGGTGATTTCCTGTTTCAGCTGTTCCAGAAACGCTTTCGGGTCGTTTTCACCCCGGAGAATGGCCTCCAGTGTCGATTCCCAGACCGCCGTGCGGTCGGGTGTGCGTATAGACTCCGGCAGTGCCGCAATCAGTGTTTTGCCCTTGTCGGTAGACCGGATATGGCGCTTATCCCGGCGAAGATACTCCCGGCGGAACAGGGTGTCGATAATGGCCGCACGGGTCGCCTCGGTGCCAAGACCATCGGTTTCCCGGAGGGTTTTTCGCAGTTCCGGGTCGGCAACGAAGCGTGCGATGTTGGTCATGGCGGCCAGCAAAGTCGCATCGGTAAAGGGTTGCGGTGGCTGGGTTTCCCGTTGCACCACCTCGGCCTGGTTGCAGAGCACGGGTTCTTCCAGCGCGAGTTTGGGCAGGGGCGGCTTTGCCGGTTCCTTTTTTTGATCCGCCCGTTGTATCTCCAGGGCTTTCCAGCCAGCGCTGGCAATCGCCGTTTCCGTTGCGCGGAACCGATGGTTCTGTATGTTGACGGTAAGGCGGCCTTCCCGGTGCACCGCCTCCGGGTAGAACTGCATCAGATAATAGCGGCTGACCAGGTCGTAAATTTTCTGCTCGGCAGCACTGAGTTTGCCGTTCGACGAGGGGCGCTGGGTCGGGATTATGGCGTGGTGGGCATCGACTTTTGCATTGTTCCAGGCTTTGGATCGGCGCCCGCTGTCTGCCTGCGCGCAGAAAGACTCCAATGCCGGGGCCACTCGCCCGATGGCCCGCAGTACCGGTTCGCGCTGATCAAAGTGCTCTTCCGGCAAGTAACGGCAGTCGGAACGGGGATAGGTGATCAGTTGGTGGCGTTCATAAAGGCTTTGGGCGGTGTCCAGCACGTCTTTGGCGGCCATGTGGAACAGGCGACCTGCCTCGATTTGCAAAGCAGACAAAGACAGCGGCAGTGGGGCCGCTTCCGGTCGATCGCGGAAGCGGGATTCGCTGATTCGGCCGGGGCGGCCCTGAATATCCGCTGCAATCTGTTCCGCCACGGCTTTGTCTAAGAGCCGGTTTTCGTCGTCGAGATAATCCTGAAACTGATCGTCCGGTAGCCAGCGAGCCGTGAATGGGCGCTGGTCGGCTTCGGGTTCGGCAGCCTGAAACACCCCCTGTATCCGAAACCAGGGCTTGGGCTGAAAGTGTTCAATGGTGTTGTCGCGTTCGACCACCAGACCAAGTACGGGTGTTTGCACCCGGCCGACCGAGAATACGCCCTGTTCGCCCTTATGCTGGTAACTCAGCGTGTAAAAGCGGGTAAGGTTGATGCCGTAGAGCCAGTCGGCCCGCTGGCGAGCCAGTGCCGAATGGGATAAACGCCGGAATTCCCGGTTGTCCCGCGGCGAATCGATGGCGCGGGCAACCGCTTTCGGCGTCAGGTCATTAATAAGCACCCGCTGCACCGGCACCTTTACGGCCAGATAACGAAGCACCTCGTCTACCAGCAACTGGCCCTCGCGATCCGGGTCGCCGGCGTGGGTAATCCGGGTGGCTTTGCGTACCAGCGATTCCAGCACCCTGAGCTGTTGTTTTACTCCGTCTTTGGGCGCCATTTGCCAGGGGTCCGGAAACATGGGCAGGTCTTCGATGCGCCATTTCTTCCAGACCGGGTTGTAGCGGGCCGGTTCGGCGGGCTCCAGCAGATGGCCGATACACCAGCTGACGGTCGCGGCATCCGGGCCCCGGCCACAGCGAATCCAGCCCTGGCCTTTTTCATGGGGGCCGGGTAGCGCAGCGGCGATGGCTCGAGCCAGGCTTGGTTTTTCGGCAATAAAAAGATGCATGATAGCTCGGTGGCTGGTGATCGGTCGGGAGGGAATGTGGCTGCTTGCACCGCAGGTGTCAAGGGCATCGGGATCTATAGTAGACTGAGTGAATTGCTGCGGCACCACCGGTTGGAGAAACCAGAATGATTGTTCAGCGAGAGATCGAGGCGAAACTGGCCAAGGCATTTGATGCCAGCCTGCTCGCCGTGGAAAACGAAAGCTACATGCACGCGGTTCCGCCAGACTCGGAAACCCATTTCAAGGTAACGCTGGTGTCACCGGCTTTTGAGGGGCAGATGAAAGTTCGACGGCATCAGGCCATTTACAAGGTGCTGGCTGAGGAACTCGCCGGGCCAGTTCATGCACTGGCTCTGCATCTGTTCACGCCGGAAGAATGGCAGGCCAGCGGGCAGGCGGCACCGGATTCTCCCAATTGCATGGGGGGCTCCAAAGGCGACCCGGACATGGCTCGCAAACTTGAACAAGGGGCAAACGGATGAGTCAGTTTTTCCAGATACACCCGGAAAATCCGCAGAAGCGCCTGATCAAACAAGCCGTGGAAATTCTTCGGGGCGGCGGTGTCATTGTGTACCCCACCGACTCCGGCTATGCACTGGGTTGCCACTTGGGGGACAAGCAGGCGTCAGACCGGATCAAGCGCATTCGCAAGCTGGATGACAAACATAACTTCACCCTGGTGTGCCGGGATCTCTCGGACATCGGTGTGTATGCGAAAGTCGACAACACCCAGTACCGGTTGCTGAAAACGTTCACGCCTGGCCCCTACACGTTTATTCTGGATGCCACAACGGAAGTACCCCGGCGGTTGCTGCACCCGAAGCGTCGCACCATTGGTGTGCGGGTTCCGGATAATGAGATCGTTCGGGAGCTATTGGGTGAGCTGGGGGAGCCGATCATGAGCAGTACGCTGATTCTGCCAGAAGAATCGGAGCCCATGACCGACCCTTACGAGATTCGCCAGGTGCTGGAACATGAGCTGGATCTGATCATCGATGGTGGTTTCTGTGGCATGGAGGCGACCACCGTGGTGAATTTCACCGGAGATGCGCCGGAGGTAACCCGGGTGGGCCAGGGCGACCCGGCACCGTTCCAGGTCTGAGCCGGGCACCTGTGATGCGCCCGATACCCGGGCTCAGGCCCGGGCATTCAGGCTGAACGCGTAGGGTTGTCTGGCGCTGATGGTCTGGGTTGGTTCTGCGGTGCGGCGCAAGCTGTCGTAGCGATGAATCAGATCATTCAGCCCGTTAAACTGTTGGTTTTCGCTCACCAGTGAATCCAGCAGGCTATTCTGCACACCGTAGGCACTGCTCAGCTTCAAAGCGTTGTCCATAAAGTGCAGGGTCGGTTCGTTTATGCTCAGCCGGCCGAGCGCCTCCGAGAAGTTTTTGTTTTGGGCGAGATCCTGCTGCATCTTTTCCCGGATCGGCTCTGGCATTTTCCCATTCAGCTGCAAAGAACCGTCGTCATTCCTGCTGACATTGATCGCTGTTGCCGGGTGCAGATTGTACTCGGCAAGTTTATGCCGCAGGGTTTCCCGCACATAGGAAAGGTCTTGCGCGACCGTTTGCTTGTATTGGGATAACGGCAGTTTTCGGGTTTTCAGGCTGGCGGCGTTTTCGTCCCGCTGCGACGGAGTGAAGCGATCGTCGCCCTCGCTCTGGGGTAGTGGCTGCGCTTCGGGCGCATTGCTTTCCGCTTTGTCCGTGCGCGAGGCCGGCTGTTCCATGGCCTGCTGAAACCGGGTGCTGGCTTGGATCAGTGATGTCAGCAACGACATGAGTACTTGCTCCCAACGGAAAAAATCTGCCGCAACCGTCTGTTTTCGGCCGCGTTAGTGATGCTTACAGGAGTATCTGCAGGTTTCGGGCCAATTCAGCCGCTTTCGGGGGCTGCCCGGCGATTGTTAAAAGTTGCAATAAAGCGGGCATGACCATTAGCGGGGATGATCTGGAACAGGAAAACATTGATACTTGGGTATAAAGTTATCCGCTGCCTGGCCGTCAATACCTCAGGTGTCCGAATTTTCGTCCGTTGTCGGGGTATCATGAAAAAACATTATTCCATCCGGTTTCTGTTGCTTGCTGCACTAGCGCTGGCGTTCACTGCGATTCTGGTGTTTACCATTGCCTACAGCGCCCAGTCTCAACGGGCACACCTTGAAGAGTACAGCCACAAATACGTGGATGGGCTGGCGAAATCTTATTTTGACGGCCTGAATACCATGATGGTGACAGGCACCATCGGCAACCGCAGCGTTCTGCGGGATAAAGTGACCGCTCCGGAAGAGGTGCTGGATGTTCGGGTGATTCGCAGCGATCAGCTGAATGCCATGTACGGCGCGGGCAGTGCCGAGGAACAACGCCGGGAGCCCCTGGACCGCAAGGCGCTCAAGGGCGAGCGCATCGAACACTATTCAGAAAACGACCAGGGCCGTGTGTATACGCTGATCGACCCTGTGCGCGCCAGTGCCGATTATCAGGGGGTGAACTGCCTGGGTTGCCATCAGGCCAACGAGGGCGATGTTCTTGGTGCCATTCGCGTGGATTATTCCCTGGCCAAAAGCGATGCCCGGTTACAGCAGCAGTTATTGGTGAGCGGTGGCTTGCAGATTCTGATTTTTGTAGTGATTTTTATACTCACCACTTATGTGCTGGGGCGTTTGGTGTTTTCCCGTTTGCGCAGCCTGCATGACCGCATGGATGAAATCTCTAGAAATTCTGACCTCTCCATCGAACTTGAGGTAACTCGCAACGACGAGATCGGCTCTGTTTCCCGAGCCTTTAACCGCATGGTGGCGAAGATCCGGGACAGTATGCACACGGTGATGGACAACGCCGAGCAGGTCGAAGCGGCAGCTCGTACCATTGCAGGTAAGGCTGAGACCACCGAGCGGGAAGTTTTGGCTCAGAAGGACAACACCGATCAGGTTGCGAGCGCCACCACAGAAATGGCCGCATCGGCGGTGCAGGTGCGGGAAAACGCCGTAAGCACTGCCCGGAAATCGGCAGACACGGCGCGCTCCGCTGAAACCGGAGAGCAGTTGGCTCGGAATGCAGTGCAGGGCATTGAGTCGCTGAACTCTGAAGTGCAGGACGGCGCGCACCGGATTGAGCAGCTGGATCAGCGCACCACAGAAATGGCGACCCGGCTTGAACTGATTTCAGAAATTGCCGACCAGACCAACCTGCTGGCGTTGAACGCGGCGATCGAGGCCGCCCGGGCTGGTGAACAGGGCCGTGGTTTTGCTGTGGTTGCAGATGAAGTTCGGGCGCTGGCATCCCGCACTCAAACCTCGACCGAGGAAATTCGCGAAACCATTGCAGGCTTGAAGAAGGAGGTGGTGGATTGCGTCGGCACCATGCGCCATGCCTCCGAGCTGGCTCAGCATCAGGTTGAGGCCATATTGAAAGTGGAAACCGAGCTGCAGACCATTGCCGCTGAGGTGCGTGAGATCACCGGTTTGAATGAAGAGATGGAAAGCGCCGCCAATGAGCAGAGCGAGGTGTCGGATTCCATCAATCAGAATGTGATTGAGATCAGCCGTTCGGCGGAGCAAACCTCCAGCGACGCCCAGGAAACCGCGCGTATTGCCGGTGACTTGCTGGCCATGGCGGAAACCCTGCGCCGGACCATTGAGCAGTTCCGGCTATCGCAGGGCGGAAAATAGTTGGTGGCGCCGGGGTTGGGTCAGCCCCGGTGATCTGACACAAACGGGTTGGTGGCCCGCTCCTGGCCAAAGGTGGACATTGGGCCATGGCCACAGATGAAACGGACGTCATCCCCCAGGGGAAACAGCTTTTCGCGGATCGAGTGAATCAGCGTGGCGTGATCGCCTTTGGGGAAGTCTGTTCGGCCAATGGAGCCGTTGAATAGCACATCGCCTACCTGGGCCAGTTTCGATGCCCGGTGAAAGAACACCACGTGTCCCGGTGTGTGGCCGGGGCAATGAATAACTTCCAGAGTTTCCTGCCCGACCGTGACCCGGTCGTTATCCTCCAGCCAGCGATCCGGGGTGAAGACCTCCGGTGCCGGAAAGCCGAACATCTGGCTTTGCATCGGCAGGCCCTGAATCCAGAAATCGTCCTCTTTGTGGGGGCCTTCGATGGCCACGCCCTCGCTGTTCGCCAGCGCTGCCGTGCCTCCGGCATGGTCAATGTGAGCGTGAGTCAGCAGGATCTTCTCCAGCACCACGCCCTCGGCCTGAATCGCAGCCCGAATGCGATCCAGATCCCCGCCCGGGTCGACCACCGCGGCTTTGTTAGTTTCTGTACACCAGAGCAGGGTGCAGTTCTGCTCGAAGGGGGTCACGGGAATCACGCGGTACTTCAGGGACATAATCTGCCTCGGCTTGGTAAACTTGGGCGAGAGTTTACCAAGCCGCACATCCACGGGCTATCGAACCACGGTTTCGGCATGATGGTGCTGCCCCGACCGTTCCGGGCAACCGGAAAATTTATGGAACAGGAGATGATTCTGGATGACTGAGCCTCAGGCGAGCGCAAGCACCTTTACCTTTGGCATACGCCGCCTGGTCCTGGTGGATTCTGCCGGTTTTTGCTACGTGGAAATCCCGGTGGACAACCACGGCCTGATTCTGGGGCCGGGCAATCTGGGTAAATCCAGTTTGCTCAATTCCCTGCGGCTGTTTCTGTTGCCAGAGAACAACTTCAAGAACAGCCGCAAGAAGTTCGCGTTTCGTAACGCCAGTGCAGGTAGCTTCTACACCAACGAAGAAAGCTACCAGCACTACTTTCCCAGCCAGTACAGCTTCCTGATTATGGAAGCGGAAAATCCTGCTGGCACCCACTGCCAGATTCTGTATCGGGATAATGCCAGCCAGCTCAGCTATGGCCGGGCGTTTGTGCCGGTGGGCTACGACCAGCTGCGGCCCCTGTTCTGGGATGGCGATGACGACGAGGGGATTGGCCAGGCGGTGCCGGAGTTGTCGTTCAGCCGGTTATCGGAGGCCCTGAAAAAGCTTTCCAAAGAGACCCGGCTGGTCAGTGACCCGGCCCGGCTCAAAACCATGCTCTACAGCAGCGAACTGATGAACGCCGAAGGTGTCCGCTACTCGGTCTTGCCGTTGGGGGAGTCGGACGAACGCCGGGTGCAGTCGTTGCGTACACTGATTCTTTTGCTGTTTGAAATGAAAGCGGACGACCAGGCCATGGCTAACGCCGTGGCCAGTATCATCGAAGCCGATAAAAAGTTTGCCGACGATGCCTTCGATTTCAACATTGATGACTTCTTGAGCCGACACGATCAGTTGAAGCAGCAGCAGACCCACTGGAACCGGATTGAAAAAGAACGGCATCGGTTCGAAAAGCTCAACCGGGATTACCAGGCCTACCAGAGGCTGTTGCGCAGTCAGTACGATTTCGCCGCCTTCCGGGATGGCGTGGCCGGCGCGCTCCGGGCTATCGGTGAGCAGCGCAAGGCCGCCGTTGAGGTGTTCAACGAGCAGAACGACACCTTGCGACACGTACTGCAGACTCTGAAAAAACTGGAGCAGGAAGACAGCGGGCTGAAGGGGGAAATCCGTTCCGCCGCCCGGCGTATTCAGCAGGCGGAACAGGCCCGTAAAGACGGCGAACTGCTGGTATCCCAGTACGGTGAGATGACGCTGCAGGAAATCGGCGAGATTCAGAAAGAGGAGCTTGAGAACAAGCAGGGTTACCTCGCGGCCCTGAAAAGCGCGGCCCAGGCAGAAATCCGCTTCGAACAGATTGAGCGCAAAAGCAAAGAGCTACTGCGCCAAAAGGAAGCGCTTGCGGAGCGGGAGAGCAAACAGCAGTGGCAGCTTCAGAATCAGCTGGATGAGGCCACCGCGGCACCGCTGCGGGCCATTGATCCCCGCCTGATGATGGCCAGCCCGGGGCAGGACCTGGATGCCGGAAGTAAAGCGGTGATTGAGGCCTTTGCCCGCCTGTTCGTGCCCAGCAGCCAGGGATTTGACTGGTATGACACCGAATTCCGGGCCGAGCCAGCGCGCCAGACCAACTTTGCCGAACAGCGGCAGCACCTGGAGAGTGAACTGCACGGGCTGGAGAAAGAGCGTTCGGAGCTGGCCGACACCAGCAATCAGGAGCATGACCGCCCGCGGCTGATTGAACGTACGGAGAAAGAAATCCAGGCGATTGAAAAAGACCTGGAAACCTTGAACCGCTATCCGGCGGCAGCCACCATGTTGCGGGACGCCACGGAAGAGAAAGAAGCCGCCGAGCAGCAGCAGGCGCGGCTGGAGGAGCAGGCCCGATTAGCCCAGGAGCAACAGGATGCACTGCAGCAAAAAGTCGCCAAAGCCCGAGGCGAGAAAGAGCGGATTGAAGAACGGGAGCGGGAACTGGTTGGGCTTAACCGGAGTATAGGAACCGTTGAGCACCGCTTCCCGCACCTGAAAGCCGTTCAGGCGGAGGCGCCATTGGCGCCGGATGTGGTATCGGTTGCCGGGTTTGATGACCTGCAAACCCAGTTGGATGATCTGGAAGAACGTCGCCGCAGCATACTCGACCACCTGCGACAGTTTGTGTATCTGGGCATCCTGGATGATGGGAACGGCGAGTTGCAAAAGGACAGCCCGGCCAGCACCCACATTCGGGAGGTGTTCAAAGGCCTGGCGGATCTGTTCGCCGGGTTGCCGGAGCAGTGGCGAATGCTGGAAGAGCAGATTGCCATTCACAACGAAACCGTGGCCAGTTATCGGCAGGCGTTGAAGAGCAACCACGAGCATATCAGCCGCTTTGAGGCCCAGCTTAACCGGGAACTGGAGGGGGTTCAGATCAACGATCTGGTGGAAATCCGCGTGGATATCTATACCGACCCGAAGTTCCGAAACCTGGTGGAAGAAGCCAATAATATCGATCCTTTTGGCCATCAATTACAGTCGGACGCCTTCTACGATCGCCTGCGGGTATTTGTGGCGGATTTCTTCGGCGAGCAGGGCAGCAGCAAACGCCTGACCATGGACAAGGTGATCACCGGGATCTCGTACCGGACCCGCAAGGAAAACGCCGCCAACCTGGACAAGAAAGGCCAGTCCACGTCCACCACCGCACTGATCAACCTGGAGTTGGTGTATCGGCTGCTGAAACGGGTGCTGTACCCTGGTGTTCGCTTGTCGTTCCCGATGGTGTTGGATGAACTGGCCAGCGTCGACATCAGCCAGATGCCCGCGTTGCTGGATCGGCTTGGCAAGCAGGGCTTTAATCTGTTTTCCGCGGCTACCCACAGCGCCAGTGCCGAAGTCATCTACCTGATTGGCCGGCACCTGGAGGTGGGCCAGATGCGCACCGGCAAGCCCTACAGCCCCCAGCGCACCCTGGTGTTCTGGGGCGGCCCCGAGGGGTTTACCGGCGGCCAACCGCTGAGCCACTGGGCAGACCAGACCCAGAACAGCCTGCTGGAGGCGGCGGATGAGTAAGCGTTTCAGCACGCTGGATACCACCCGGTTGCTGTTCGAACACCCGAAGATTCTGTTCCGGATGATCGAACGGATGGATCGAAACGAAGCCCGCTATGTGCGGGAGAGCGATCTGGTGGCAGACGTGATGGATTACAGCCGGTCACTGGGCCGGGCAGACCGGGAGCGGGTTCGCCTGGCACTGAGTACCGACAACCTGTTTCGCACCGGGCTGGTGATCGACATCATGAAAGCCGAGGGTGAGCGCCGCCTGGTCTTCCAGGATGCGGTGATCAACCTGATGCGGGCGTGCAACGCCTCACTGTACCAGGAGCTCACCGACGCCCGCCTGCGTGGCCATCTGGTCACCCTGCGGGATGTTTGCAATCGCCTGGAGCTCAGCAGTTTCAGTAATGCCGACCCGGATTACACCGAACTGCGGGACGATCTAAACGAGCGGATCAGCCAGTTGATCGGCCTGTTGCGACAGAATGTGTTGCGCATGCAGACCATCAGCACACAGCTGGCGGAATTGTCCGGTGATGCCAGCCGGGCGCCGGATAAATATCTGGAGTTTCGCCAGAATCTGTTCGAGCAGATCGTGACCCTGTACGAGCGCCACATCAAGCCCACGCTGGTGTTTCTGAACCCGGACACCCGGCTGCCAGACGGCAGCAACCTGTTTGAAACCCTCGAGGCTATGGTGCGGTTACTGGAACGCCAGGGCGACCACAGTCTGGCCGACCAGTTGTTCTGTTCCTCGATCAGTCTGAATGCGCTCTACAAACCGATACAGGCGGTGGCACAGGAGGTAGAGCACTTCCTGCGCAAGACCCGACGGGGTATGGCCCAGTACAACGCCATGGAACACTTCTATCACAAGCTGCGCGATCTCAAAGGTGAAACCGAGACGCTTAGCCTGCGCCGCAAGTGGCTGGAAGGTCGCGATTTTGCCCGCAGCACCGGCTTTCTGGTGGGGCTTCGGGCCCAGCCGCGGGCCAAGCACTACGCGTTCGGGCAGTCCTCAAGCTACTACCAGCTGCTGTTCAGCGAACTGGAGCTGCGCCTGAACGATCTTCGCCGCAAGGCGGAAGTGCCGATGCTGCAGCAGGTTGAAGGCAGTGGTCGGCACACCCGCATCGATGTGGAACGCATCAACCGTTTATACCAGTGGCTGGAAACCCTGGAGTTGCGGCCCACCGGGGATCTGGTGAGGGAGCTGCACGGGCGCCTGGACGGCTTCATTCCCGGCTACCGGTTGCCGGATTTGCTGGCGGCCTTGAACCGGCTGGTGAACTCGCCGCCCGCGGGTATGCGCGTAGCCACGACCAACCGTTTCCGGGTGCTGGCGCCCGAAACTGACGACGAACAGTTTGTTTACCGTAAACGCCGCCTTTACGCCGAGACCACACAACCGCAGGACGCCCGACATGCCTGAGTATTCAGACTCTATGGTCAGTGATGAAACCCCGACCACCACTGCCAGCTTTGACCAGATACTCCCGGCCCAGAGTGCGGCGGTGTTCCGGGAGTTCCAGGCGGGCCGGGTGATCGTGCGCGATCTCTGGGACGCGAATCGCTCCGAAGTCTGCGCCAACCCGCTGTATAACCTGCTCTACAATCACCTGGCCCATTTCCGGACGCTCTACGAGCATCTGGGCAGTGAGCTGGTGTTCAACGAGGTTGGGGCCTTCTTTTTTCTCAAGGAAAGCAGCGACGACGAAAGCGAGGAACACGATGAAAACGCTTTCAGGGTGCAGGTGGTGCTGTTGTTGATCGGCCGCTATTTTGCCCGCAGTGGTCGCGACCTGGAGTTTCTGGGCCGACCGGAAGCCGGGCTGAACGAGCAGGATCTTGAGAACCTGGGGGCCGACGACGAATACCGAGAGATCCTGCGGGCAGCCAGGTTCGAAAAGGGTATGGGGGAAGCCCTGGACTATCTGGAGAAGCGAAACCTGATTTTCCGCGCCGGTGCCGGGCGCTATTTCCTCAGTTCAGCGGGGCAATATTTCCTGGCCCAGCTGGTGCAGGAATACGAACAGGCCTGATCTGTCAGGCCAGAGCGAAATGGTTTCGGCCGCTGCTTTTGACCGAGTACATGGCTTTGTCGGCGGCCTCCAGCAATTCCTCCGCAACCTGTCCGTTATCCGGGTACAGGGCAATCCCCACCGAAGCTCCGATGCTGACCCTGTGGCCCTGGATGTCGAAGGGCTCGTTTAATACCGAGATGATCTTGCCAGCAATGGCTTCAACATGCTCGTCGCGCTCCAGGGGCCCGGTAATCACCAGAAACTCATCGCCACCGCGCCGACCTACCACATCGTCGGAGCGCACACAGTGTTTCAGGCGGCGGGCGACATGCTGTAACAGTCCATCCCCGGCCTGATGGCCATAGGTGTCGTTCACCGGCTTGAATTTGTCCAGATCCAGAAACATCACGGCAAAATGGTGGTGCTGCCGACGCGCTTGCTGAATAGCCTGCTCCAGATGGTTTTCCAGCGCCGTGCGGTTGGGTAACCCGGTGAGCTTGTCGAAGTGCGCCAACCGGAACATCTGTTTCTCGGCCTGAACCCGCGCACTGATATCGCTGAAAGTGAGAATGAATTGATGGTTCAGTCCGCTCTGGTTCTTCACCGGCGATACGGTCAGCAGTGTGGGTGTACTGGCATCCGGTTGCACTTTTAACCAGACTTCACCCTGCCAGGCGTTCTCTGCCATGAGGTGGCGCCTGATGCTATCCACAGAGAAGCTATCGCCCTGTTCGGTTTTGATGAACTTGAGAATAGACAGGTTGTCCATGGATTTTGGCAGCATACCCGTTATGTCGCTGAAGGCCGGGTTGGCACGAACGATGCCAAGATCGGTGTCGCAAATAACGATGGCCTCGTGGGTGTGCGCGAAAACCTGCTGGGCCAGCCGCAGTTCCTCGGACGAACGTGCGATGCGCGATGCTTGAGCGACCAAGGCGTGTACGATCGGATTGAGAGACTTCCAGACCAGGAAGCCCGCGAGCGCCGACAGCAACAAAATTAAGACAATTGTGATACCAACGTCTTCGATAACATTGCCAAAAACACTGGTGATTTTGGCGTGCATGAACAGATTCCACGGATAACCATCGATTGACCGATGAAACCCCAGAACCCGCGAGCCATCAGCCAACGTTGTCCGGAAAAAACCGGTATCAGTGACCTGGCTCATGTTAGTGAGCTCGGAGCGGCAACTGTTTTGCGACGTGAGTTCCAGCCCACCGTTTGGTAAACGCGTGAGAAGGCGATCGTAGGTATCGTCGAACAGGCACACCTGAGAGCCGGATCCTGTGCTAAGAGTGTGTTCGAAAGCTGTTAGATGAAATAGCAACAAGTCGTGGCCAACCAGGTAGCCTTGGTGCGTGATGGGCGCGATCGCCTGCAAGAGGGGAACGCTGAGTTGGGCCCTATCGAATGGGTAGTTGGCGATATCACCTTCGTGCGGAAGAACAAGGTCAGTTGGGAGTGCGTCTGAATCGGCACCGATTCTGATCAGCTCGTTGCCGGCAACGTCAAACCGAACCAGGGCCGCCAAAGGCGCAATCTCGGCAGTGGCGTCGGCAAGGCGTGGAGTGGAGATCTGCCTCAGTGCGTGTGCTGACATAGTGCCACGGGCGTACTCAGCCAATGCACTGGCAAGTTCAGAACGGCTTGCTGTTTGGTTTGCCAGATTCTGATACTGGCTAAAAAGAGTTCGGATGTTGTTCGATTTGGCATCCGCAATCTGGCTGGCAGACTTGGCCGCTTCGCTATGAATCTGGTTAATCAGGGGGCTTGAGACGGCGGCAGCAATAATAATGCCGGTCAGCACCACGGCAACGATGGCGATCGAGATAATGCGCCGTTTTTGCTCAAAAATGTCCATAAAATGACGGAGGTAGGAGCAGCAAAAAGTGATTTGGAGAAATATTATCCTGTTTTTGCAAGGATTACCGCTGAAATACGCAGTTTTATGTAGCTGTCGTTGTCGTATTCTTCGTTTTCTTGCAGTGCCAGCCGAAAGCCCAGATCTGAATTTACGGCCTGCAAAGCTTATCTTGAACATGAACTGCAGGGGATGTCTCCCCGACAGTGGCGGCCCAATCTGCCATTCCGGGGCTGCCGCCCATGCTGGAGACTTTCCGTGTAGACTGAGGTTTTTGGTTGCCGGAGCACTGAATGCCTGAAACCGAATTGTTTCGAACTCGCCGCCGCCGGGGGCTGCTCTGGCTGGTGGCTATCGCTCTTGTGATGGCTGGTGTTATCGCTCTCTGGCTGCAGCCGCAACCGATAGAAGATCGCCTGATCGCCCTGCAGGCGAAAGAAAGGTTCGGTTCACAGGCCGCGGTGCTGCAGGAGTCGTTGCCCATACAGGCTCTGATGCTCGATTACCACGGCGACCGCTTGTTACGACTCAAGGCCGAAGCGGCCCTGGCGGTTTACCCGGAGCAGGCCCGGTTGTTTCTGGAGCTGTTCGGGGAAGAGCCTGAGTTTCGCAAAGCGCTGCGCCGCTATGGCGAATACCTGATCCTGCCCATGATCTACTTTTACCGCAATCCGGTGGGTTCGGTGGAAATGGTGAACCGGGTGGCCGGAACGGGCAAAGCATTGAGCCCGGAAGAGCGTGCCTGGTATGCAGTGAATTTTGCCAACCAGGAAGGCCACGACTTCATTGGACAGTTTGAAGCTGGGCCGAATGGCGAGATCCAGTGGATCTGGACCGAGCGTATTACCGAGGGCTTGAGCCAGTTCTTCACCGGCGGTATTCGAACCCTGGAGTCCCGTTATCGGACTGACCAACCTGTTCGAGCCAGTGATCTGGGCTGGGCGGCGCTGGATGCCGTAATTATCGGTAGCGCGGTGAAGTTCCTGAAAGTAGGCAGGGCAGCAGCCGGGGCCAGCCGGGCGGCAGCAGTTTCTGCCCGCTCTGCGGCATATTCCTCGCGGCTTGCACGGGCAGGGCGTATGGCATCGTTGATGGTGAGCAATGCCAAATGGCCAGCGATGGCGGCGCTCGCCTACGTGGCGGTTCGCCACCCTGCGCTATTGAATGATCTGTTTGCAGGCGTAGCCAACGTGCTGGGGCTGCCACACTGGGTAGTGCAGGTGCCTGCTTGGTTTCTGGTGCTGTTACCGGTACTGGTGCTGGCCCGGTGGCTATTGCGGTGGAGCCTGTGGCTGGTGCTGGCGCTCTGGCCGTCGTTGAACCGGCGATCTCCACGGCAAACTGAGCGAAACCGGCCATAAGACCGGCTTCTGGCTGGAAGAACTGGCTTTTCCGTATTACGCATTCAAAGACGCGGGCGCGAATATCGTTCTGGCCTCGCCCAAGGTCGGTCAGCCGCCGCTTGACCCGAACACCAGTGTTGAAGATTCCCAGACAGACGCCACCCGCTGGTGGCGGGCAAAAGGTAACCGGCTTTACCTACACCGAAGAAGGCGCCGTGGGGTGTCGCTATATCCTGGAGCTTTCAATTAATGTTCGGGAATAGTTGACTACTACAGGAAAAATAGGAGGAGTAATTGAAACTATTGACAGAAAATTCAAACTTGGCGATTATGCCCCAAGGTTAAATGACAGGATCGTCGCACTTTTACGACAAGGAATAGTTTATGAACAGCGTAGCTGCTGATCGTTATGTTACCTCTGATTTTCAGAACTCTCCTCTGCTTGCTCTTGCTGATTTGATGGGTTTAGGAAGTTTTAAATCCCAGATTTCCGGTTCCCCGGACTTGTATGCTCCTATCTTGAATGGAATTGCTGTATTTAGACACCTTCCCGCCTCAGCTCGTGCTGAAGTGAACAGGGCAATAAGAGATGAGGTGCCGAGGGGCCATATAACGCAACGCTTGCAGACACTCGTAGTAGATCAAAGTGTTCAGCCATATTGGTACATGTGGTCTCTATCCGACGAAGAGCTTCTGGAGTTTTTTCAGTTCTCAAAAACAACTGCCTCGATTACCGCTCAAATGAATCCAGTGTCCGTGCCAAACTTCACAGTGGGGGCATTGGCAGGGGCTGTTTATTACACATCCAAGAATGGATTGAGAGCTCAGGCAAGTCAGATTCTTGAGCCCTTCAAAGAAAGCGGGCTTGTCAAAGAAATCGCGCGACGCTTAGGTTTTCAGAATCGAATTGTATCGGGTATCGGTATGATGAGCATACCCGCTATTATCGTTATTTCCGGCTTAAATATTATGGCAAATAAAGAGTCTGAAATGGCGAAGCGGGAGCTCGCCGCTCGCGGGCTGCTTGCGTACAGCGATCTATAGAATGGCGGTAGTACTTCTTGTCACAGGGTTGCTTGGGGCGTTCACCTACTATGTCTCGCTTAGTGCGTTGGTTAACGGAAACGTTAGCAGGGAGGGGCGGCTTTGGCCCAGGTTAGTAGGTGCTCCAGCATTTTTTATATCTCTCTCTGTAACTCTGATCTCTTCTTACTTTGGCGCTGAGCCGACCCTTTGGCTCAGCGCTGCGATTTGGCCTGTAATTGCGCTTGTGCTGCATGCCGGTTATAAAATCGTGCTTGATACGCTAGTGCAACAGGCAGAAAGAAAAGATGGCGAAGATAAAGTTATTTGAAAAAGGATTTACCCCAGTTCGGTATATTCGTTATCTCTTGTGGGTAGCCGTGTCATGTGTGCCAGTAGCCGGTGCAGTTGGCGAGGAATTGCTATACCATGAGCGTTTAATGCCAGCGGCGACCGCATATGTGGATCTTCTGCTCTGTGCCAACACCGCAGACACATATCACAATGACGGCGTTAGTGCGGAGCGATACCGCAACGCTGCTTTTGAGGTGCAGGATCTGACGGATGAGGCCGGTTGGAGCCCGGCTGCAGTTGCGGCAACTGTGACCAAGCTTCTCGAGAGTCGATCAGATTTGGATCTTAGGGATGACGATAGCCCTGAAAGTTTTTATCGGCGGAATTTCTCTTTTGAACGGTGCGAGCAAGAGCTACAAAATGTTCGAGCTTTCCGGAAGAAAGGCGTCCCAGCTCTCTAAGCGAGCTTTGTTGCGTTATTATATTGAATGGCAAGTGACCATGATTGCTACCCTCTACGGTTAACAAGAGTGTCGATAACCCCCTTCCCAGAGTCAGGTATGGAGTATCCTCTGCTTGCCTGTTGAGTTGGTCGCGTGATTTGAGATCTATTTCGACGTTACCCCATTTCGTCGCTCTAGCAAGCAAACAGATGTTGTCTGGGCCGTGTGCTCGAATACACTGTCAAAATAGTGAGATGTCGCCCCTATCAGAAAACAGCGGTCGCCAAGGCCATAGAAATTATGTGGCTAGGGAATGAAAGGTTTAGCTAAAAAATGATCGTTTCGGGATTGAGGGGTAGATTGCTGGGTCAGTTAGTTTCTTCAATCTAACTATTTAATTTTATTGGAAAAATGGTACCCCCGGCAGGACTCGAACCTGCTACCTATCCCTTAGGAGGGGATCGCTCTATCCAGATGAGCTACGGGGGCTTTTCGCGAAGAGGCGGTATAATAACGGCCTGGCGCGGCGGGCTCAAGGCTTGCTGGCGGATTGCCCGGCTCGGTATCGGCCTGATTTTCACTTCCTGTTGGCATTCAGCAACGCTGAGTTGGTCTGTTACGGGTGACAGGCCGTATTGGCACAGCATTGTTTGGCAATCGCCACATAGTTAAAGTCGTTTTACTCCTGGATTACTCATGTTTTTTGCTAACCCTGACTGTGGCTCTGGATCACCTGTCTCATCCTGGTTTCGCCGGTGCCTTGACGGCCTGTGTCCAGGGTATCGGGTTTATGATTACGGCGGCCATGCCTTATCTGGCCGGGATGCTGCACGAGGCGACCGGGGGCTTTCACAGTGCCTCAATGGGGCAGCTGCAAGCCGATTGAGGGGCTGGCTCCAGTCGGCGGGGCGTATTGCGCCAGGCGCTGACTGGAGCACGTTGGTAGACTGTTACTGTCTTAGCTGCTCCAACACTTCTTGCTCGTTAACATCCTGGTTGCCGGTGGTGACTCTCAGAGCCCGCTGGCGTTCGGCCAGTGCCCGTTCGAACGTCTGTTGCAGGTCCTTCAGGGAAACCTGTTGAATGGCGTCTGCCAGTGATTTCCGGCTGTTGAAGCGGGCATTGTCCCGATCGATTTCCCGCCAGTAACGGCCAGAGGCCTCACTGAGTTGGCGATCCCGTTCCAGTAGCTGGCTGATAACGGCCTGTTTTTCTCGCTCAAGCTGTTTGTCGCCCAGCCCTGCAAGCTGTGTTCGGAAGTCTCCGGTAAATTCTCTTATCGCTCTATCAATGTTCTCGGCATCTGCGTTGGGCGACTGCACCACCAGGCCAAGCGCGGGCGTTTCCAGCATCTCGAACGCGGTGGCGTATACGATATAACCCAATTGCCGTGTGGTTCGGATGTTCTCGTAGAACGGGCTGCTGATGATCTGAGCCAGCAGGCGATACTTTGCCCGCTCGCTGAACGAGGTGTCCTGGCCCTGCAGGTAGAGTGTGTAGCCGGTATCCGGGTGATCTACCGACAATCGGGCCTGGGTTTCGCCGTCTGGTAGCTGGCGAACGCTCGCTCTTGAGACGTCCGTGTGCTCAGAATCTTTTAACACCAACGCCTGCACCTGGCGGCTGATGTTCAGGGCGCTGGCTTGTGTCAGGTTGCCGTGGGCGAGCATAACCGGGTCGGTTGTGTTCAGGAAATCCAGGGCAAACTGTTGTAGTTCTTCCAGGGTGACCTGTTGCGCGGCAGTCAGACGATCATCAATGGGGAAAACGCCTTCAAGCAGGGCTGCCTGGATAAAGCCGGAGGTCTGCTGCACGGGCTGCTCCTTGCGCTGATTCTCCAGGCTATCGATCAGGTTCTGGCGAGCAATACGAAAGCGCTGGCGGGTAATGGCCGGGTCGGCGAATTCCAGCAGTATCCGGTTGATCAGTTTGTGCAGATTGTCACTGTAACCGCCAACCCGGATGGTCACGCCGCGCAGGTGTGAGTAGACGCTGTAGTTCAGGCCTGCCAGCCGGGCTGAGTAGGCCCAGGCGTTCAGGTTGGTATCGATGGCGTCCACCAGCAGTTGCGTCAGTACGGTCGATCGTGCGGTCTCACGGGCGATCGGGCTTCTCAGGCTGATGAACACATTGGCTTTTGGGGTGCCAAAACGGGTGTCTTTTGCGTACCAAAGGTCCAGGCCGCCGAATTCCGACAGTTTCTGGGGGGCCGCCATGCTCGGGCCGGCCAGCAGTTCCAGATCCTCCGGGATAAACGGGTTCGCGTCGGGTAGCGCAAGTTGGCTGGCCAGTTCATCGGCGCCCGCGCTGGCAAGGGTCAGGGGTTCCCGTTGCCAGGGCGTGTCGTACCAGCGGGTATGCTTGGGCGAGGTCAGGCCGGGCTCCGGGGCAGACAACCAGACCATAAGATTTTGTGGTGTCAGGCGTGCCAGTAAATCACGGTATTGCTCTGGCGCGTAGCTTTCCATCAGGGCCGGTCCGCTGAGAATGTCTTCCGGCGGGTAGTCCCTCAGCAAACTGGAAAGTCTCATGACCTCATGCTGAGGTTCACCCCGCTCCCGAAAGCGAAAATCGATGTTTGCCAGTTGCTGCATTTCACGGAAGTGCTGCTTGCTGATGCCCTGTGCACGGATCAGATCGATGTAGTCGAAAGTCAGGGCAAGAATTTGGTCGCTCGCATCCAGACCTTTGCGGGTCAGCGACATGCTGATGTCGAGGGTGGCGTGCTCGCCGGTATCCATGCCAAGGCCTGCCGACAGGCTTTCCGCCAGTCCGGCCCGTTTCAGCACATCGAACAGACTACCAGGGCCCTCATGCCCCAGAAGGTTGGCCAGGTAGGCTGCGGGTTTGGTCTTGTAGCTTTTCTGTTGCGAGGGTATCGGAAACGACAGGGTCAGGCTGCGGTTGTCTTTCAGGGTTTGGGCGGTGACTTTCTGCGGCAGATTATCCAGGTCGTATAGGGGCTCCGGGTGTTTTTTGGCCGTAAGCTGGCGGTTATCAATGCTGGCAAAGCGGGGCCGGGCCATCTGCTCCAGCTTATCCAGCGATTGCGGACCGTAGATGGCCAGGGTCATCAGATTGGCCGAGTAATGGGACTGCCAGAAGGCGATCAGATCTGGCCGCAGAGGCCGCTGTTCGGTGTTCTCCAGGGTGTCCAGGTTGCCAACGGCAAACTGGCTGAAGGCGTGGTTGGGGTTACCGGCGGCTTTGCGCACCGACAGCAAGCGGCGGCCGTCTTGCTTCAGTTTGGAGCTGTACTCGGAATGCACGGCGTTGCGCTCCCGGTCTACCAGTTCCGGAGTGAACAGCGGCGCGGAGAACTGCTGGGCGAAACGGTCAAGCGCGGGCTCCAGAAATTCGGCTTCAATGTCGAAGAAGTAGTTGGTATCGGCAAAGGCCGTAAAGGCGTTGTGGTTGCCGCCATGGCTGCGGATGAATTGCTGGTATTCGCCCGGTTCCGGGTACTTTTCGGTACCCAGAAACAACATATGTTCCAGAAAATGCGCCAGCCCCTCTCGTTCTTGCGGGTCATCACCGCTGCCCACGGCGACGTTCAGCGAGGCGGCCGCCTTGTCGGCCTGCGGGTCTGATACCAGAATCATTTTCAGCCCGTTGTCGAGTTCCAGATAACGGTACTCGTTGGGATCGTTGGGGCTCTGGTTCAGGGCGATGCCAGCGCTGGTCAGCGGCGCCAGCAATAGGGTGACAACGAGCAAGAGCAATTGCAGCGCTTGAGCCTGTGCTGGCAAGGTTCGGTTCGCAGTCATGATGCCTCTTGGGTCAGGAGAGTGGGGCTGGTGTTGTGATATTACGGTCAGTGTACCTGGTTGGTTTTGGTACTGGCCGGTTGTTGGTCCAGGGTCTGGCGAGCCAGGTTGGCGGCCTTGTCGGCGTCCAGGGTTCCGGTAGCAATGCGTTCAAGTACCGTGGCCATGATGGCGACGGCCTGGCGGTAGTCGGCAAATTCGGCCTGGAAGGCTTTGTCGATGGCCTGGTAAACCGCCTGAATTTTGTCTTCCCGGGAGGTTTTCTCAGTTGCCGTATCGTTAATGGCCTTCAGGCAGGCGCGGGCGATAGCAATATAGCGTTCGGTGTTGGGGTTGTCGTTTTGCATGGGCGTTGTGTTTAACCTTGAACTTTGGCAAGTAGTGACGCCAACCGGCGCCGGAAGTTCCCGATTATCGCATTGCCGGTGCTCCCTTGCATTGCCTCCGGGTAATTAACGCCTGGAATGGGCGATGGCCGGGAGATGTGCTAATTTCACACAGAATGTGTCCGGGTTTCTGACACAGGTGTTGCCTGGCCAGTGCAGGCTTGATGAGTGGATCAATATAAAACAAGGGCTTAAAGAGTAAATGCTCTAATAAAGGCCAATACATGCAGGATGCATTAAAGTAAAATTGCCGCGCGATGGAACAGGGTTCGACTTTAGTCGTACCTGAAGCGATAAAAGAAAATAAAATCACAGGCAGAACGGAGTACCTATGAACTATTTCCTGACAGGTGGAACAGGCTTTATCGGTCGTTTTCTGGTGGAAAAACTGTTGGCCCGGGGCGGCACCGTGCACCTGCTGGTGCGTGAGCAATCTCTGGATAAACTGGACGAGTTACGGGAGCGCTGGGGCGTGGATGAAAGCCGGGTCAGACCGGTGATCGGAGACCTGACCAGCCCGAATCTGGGGATTGATGCGGCAGCCCTGAGTGCGTTGAAAGGCCAGATCGACCACGTGTTCCACCTGGCTGCGGTCTATGACATGAGCGCTGATGAAGAAGCTCAGGCTACCACCAACATAGAGGGAACCCGGGCCGCGGTAGATGCCGCTGAAGCCATGGAGGCAGGCTGCTTCCACCACGTGTCTTCGATTGCTGCGGCCGGTCTGTTCAAGGGTATTTTCCGTGAGGACATGTTCGAGGAGGCGGAAAAGCTGGAGCATCCGTACCTTCGCACCAAGCACGAATCGGAGAAGGTGGTTCGTGAGGAGTGCAAAGTGCCTTTCCGCATCTACCGCCCCGGTATGGTGATCGGTCATTCCAAAACAGGTGAAATGGACAAGGTTGACGGCCCTTACTATTTCTTCAAAATGATCCAGAAAATCCGTCATGCGTTGCCGCAGTGGGTACCCACGGTTGGCCTTGAGGGCGGGCGCCTGAACATTGTGCCGGTGGATTTTGTGGTGGATGCCATGGATCACATCGCCCACCTGGAGGGCGAAGACGGCAAGTGTTTCCACCTGGTGGATTCCGACCCTTACAAAGTGGGCGAGATACTCAATATTTTTTGTGAGGCTGGCCATGCGCCGCGCATGGGTATGCGCATTGACTCCCGAATGTTCGGCTTTATCCCGCCGTTTATCCGCCAGAGCATCAAGAACCTGCCGCCGGTGAAGCGGCTAACGGGGGCGGTGCTGGATGACCTGGGTATTCCCCGCTCTGTGCTTTCGTTTATCAATTACCCGACCCGCTTTGATGCCCGTGAAACCGAGCGGGCGTTGAAGGGCACTGGTATCGGCGTGCCGCGCCTGCCGGACTATTCGCCGGTAATCTGGGATTACTGGGAGCGCAATCTGGACCCGGATCTGTTCAAGGATCGCACGCTCAAGGGCGCGGTTGAAGGCAGAGTCTGTGTGGTCACAGGCGCAACCTCCGGCATTGGCCTGGCGACCGCCGAGAAGCTGGCCGAAGCCGGTGCCATTCTGGTGATCGGTGCCCGCACCAAGGAAACACTGGATGAGGTGGCCGCTGGCCTGGAAGCCAAGGGTGGCAGTGTTCACGCCTACCAGTGTGATTTTTCTGATATGGAAGACTGTGACCGATTCGTGAAAACCGTGCTGGATAACCACGGCCATGTGGATGTGCTGGTGAATAACGCCGGGCGCTCTATTCGACGCTCACTGTCGCTGTCTTTCGACCGGTTCCACGATTTCGAGCGCACCATGCAACTGAATTATTTCGGTTCGGTTCGCCTGATCATGGGCTTTGCGCCCGCCATGCTCGAGCGTCGACGGGGCCATGTGGTAAACATCTCGTCTATCGGTGTTCTAACCAATGCACCACGGTTCTCTGCCTATGTGGCCTCGAAGTCGGCTCTGGATTCTTTCAGCCGATGTGCCGCAGCTGAGTGGTCCGATCGCAACGTCACGTTTACCACCATCAATATGCCATTGGTGAAAACGCCGATGATTGCACCCACTAAAATCTATGACTCTGTGCCCACATTGACGCCGGATGAAGCGGCGCAGATGGTGGCGGACGCAATTATCTATCGGCCCAAGCGCATTGCCACGCGGTTGGGGATCTTTGCCCAGGTGTTGCACGCTCTGGCGCCGAAGATGGGTGAAATCGTGATGAATACCGGTTACCGGATGTTCCCGGACTCCCCTGCCGCCGCGGGCAGCAATTCCGGTGAAAAGCCTAAGGTGTCCACTGAGCAGGTGGCGTTTGCCGCTATTATGCGGGGAGTGCACTGGTAACCGGGCTTCTGGCCTTTAACAAAAAACCCGCTTAGGCGGGTTTTTTTTGTGGCTGTCCGGCCCCTTGGCCTAATCGTCCTCTGGACGGATCAGGGGCGGGGGAAAGCCGCCCAGTTCGCGCCAGCGGTTGACGATGCCGCAGAACAGATCGGCGGTTTTCTCTGCATCGTAAGCTGCCGAGTGGGCTTCTTTGTTGCTAAAAGGGATACCCGCCAGTTTGCACGCCTGGGCCAGCACGGTGTGGCCGTAAGCCAGCCCAGCCAGAGTGGCCGTGTCAAACGTTGAGAACGGATGGAACGGATTGCGCTTTATATCGGCCCGTAGCGATGCAGCAAACACGAAATTGTGATCGAAGGTGGCATTGTGCCCCACCAGCACCGCCCGTTTGCAGTCGTTAGCTTTTACGGCCCGGCGAATGGGTGAAAATATCTCGCTCAGCCCTTCGCGCTCGGGAACGGCTTCCCGTTCTGGATTCCAGGGGTCGATGCCGGTGAAGTCCAGGGCCGACTGCTCCAGATTGGCGCCTTCAAACGGGTCAATCTGCTGAACGAAGGTTTCGCCGCGGTGAATCCAGCCGTCTTCGTCCATGGTGAGCAGAACAGCGGCAATTTCCAGTAGTGCGTCCCGTTCCGGGTTGAAACCGCCGGTTTCCACGTCGACCACAACAGGCAAAAAGCCGCGAAAGCGTTGCGACATGGGGTGGGGCTGTTTGTTTTCGTCTGACACTCGAACTCCGATGTCCGTTTTAGTGAATGGGTTGGGTGCTTTTACGCCAGGCGCCAGTTAATGGTTTCGCCCGCTTTCAGGGGAACGATGGTGCCGCCCGCCAGGGGCAGGTGCTCTGGCATGGTCCAGGGCTCCCGCACCAGGGTGATGGTATCGGTGTTGCGGGGCAGTCCGTAGAAATCGGCGCCGTTGAAGCTGGCGAAGGCTTCCAGTTTGTCCAGTACGCCCAGCTCTTCGAAGACATCGGCGTAAAGACCGATGGCACCGTAGGCCGAGTAGCAGCCCGCACAACCGCAGGCGGCTTCTTTCTTGTCGCGGGCGTGGGGGGCTGAGTCGGTGCCCAGGAAGAAGCGCTTGTCACCGCTGGCAACCGCATCCCGCAGGGCCTTCTGATGCAGGTTGCGCTTCAGGATCGGCAAACAGTAAAGGTGCGGGCGGATACCGCCCACCAGCATGTGGTTACGGTTGTACATCAGGTGCTGGGGTGTGAGGGTTGCCGCGAGATTGTCGCCTTTGTGCTGGCGGACAAAGTCGGCAGAATCGGCTGTGGTGATGTGCTCCAGCACGACTTTCAAGGCCGGGAAAGCGTCCAGAGTGGGTACCAGTACCCGCTCCAGGAACACTTTTTCCCGGTCGAAAATGTCGATGTCGGCGTCGGTCACTTCGCCGTGCACCAGCAGCAGCATGCCGCAATCGGCCATGGCCTCGAGCACCGGATAGATATTGCGAATGTCGGTAACACCAGAGGCGGAGTTGGTGGTGGCGCCAGCCGGGTAGAGTTTGGCCGCCACAACGCCCGCCGCTTTGGCGGTGCGGATCACGTCTGGCGTGGTGCCTTCGGTGAGGTAAAGTGTCATCAACGGGGTAAAGTGGTGATCACCTGCGGCAGCTTCGATGCGCTGGCGGTAGCCATTGGCGGCGTCGGCATCGGTGACCGGTGGCACCAGATTGGGCATGATAATGGCACGGCCGAAGCTTGCTGCAGTGGCCGGTACCACGTCTTTGAGGATGTCGTCGTCACGTACGTGCAGGTGCCAGTCGTCCGGCCGGGTGATCACTAGTTGTCGGGTCATGGGCAGATATCCGCAAAGCAGCCAAAAAAGTGTGCGGAGTATAGCAGAAGAGGACCAGATGTTTTTGTCCCGGTGTTTGATTAAATCCTCAAGTTTCACCCACGCCCGCCGTTATCCTGTAAGTTACGGTGATTAAGGTTCCACGGGGCGTGTCATGGCTCTACCCGAGCGGATGGATAGAACACGATGGTTTGCGGCGGCGCCGTCTCTGGCGGGCGGCCTGGTGTTGTCGTTGGCCGCAGCGGTGGTGAACGCAGAAAGCTATGGTGCGGGTATCGAAAACAGCCAGTGGTACCTGTCAGAGTCTGTATTCGAGTGTTCCCTAGTTCACCAGGTGCCAGGCTTTGGCCGCGCGGTGTTGCGCCACCGTGCCGGAGAGCAGTTGGGCTTCTTTCTTGAGTCTGATCTCCGGTTGATGCGGCCGGGGCGGGGCAGGCTGGTTATTGAGGCGCCCAGCTGGCGGCCCGGAGTCGACCCCAGTCCCGTGGGTTCTGTGCAGGTAAGTGCAGATAACCGGCCGGTGAATCTCGGGGCCCGGGAGGCGGCACTGATAGCCCAGGGATTGAACCGGGGCATGCAGCCAACGCTTACGCGCGCAGCGATTTACGGCGATCGCCCGGTGCGGGTGAGCCTGTCCAACATCAACTTTGCCGGGCCCTGGAACAGATACCGGCAATGTGCGGCCAGCCTGCTGCCGGTGAATTTTGACCAGATCCAGCGTTCCCGTATCCCTTTCGCCACCGGCAGTACCAGCCTCTCGCAGGCAGACAAGGCATTGCTGGACAACATTGTCACTTATGTGATGGCAGACTCCACGGTTGAGCGCATCCTCGTGGATGGCCATTCCGATCGTGTGGGCAGCCGGATAGATAACCGCGCGCTTTCGGAAGAGCGGGCCAATGCGGTGGCCGACTATCTTAGAGCTCAAGGGGTGGACGACAACCTGCTGATTGTGAGAGCCCACGGCGACCAGTACCCGGTCTCCCGCCGAAACGCCGATAACCGCAGGGTGACCATCAGGCTTCAGCGCCAGGGCGATCGCCCGGAGTTGCTCCAGGCCAATAGTATGGGTGGCGACGCCAATGGCTGAGCCTGGGGAGCTGTGCGGTAGAAAGGCGCAGACCCCTGGTATTCAGGCAGGTTTGTTCCTTCGAAAAGATCGGTTTCTTCAGTAGACCGCGTTCAGCACTTCCAGATGGGCCGTCACGCCTTCCGCCAGAGCTTTCAGGTGGTATCCCCCTTCCAGCGTTGAAACAATCCGGTCGTTGGCGTAATCGTGGGCGACGCTCACCAGCATTTCGGTCAGCCAGCGATAATCTTCGGTTTCCAGGTTCAGTTCTGCCATCGGATCCAACCGGTGGCCGTCAAACCCTGCGGATATCAGCACAAGCTGTGGCCGAAAATTTTGCAGTTTCTTGAGCCAGGCGGCTTCGACCGCCTTGCGGTAGTCGGCGGCAGAGCAGTTGGCCGCAATGGGCGCATTGATAATGTTGTCAGCCTGCTGATGAACGTGGCTGTGCGGGTACAGCGGGTGCTGAAAACTTGAGCACATCAGAATGCGTTCGTCGCCGCTGACAATGTCGACCGTGCCATTGCCCTGGTGCACGTCAAAATCAATGATCGCCACCCGTTCCAGATGGTGGAAGGTCAATGCCCGAAGGGCAGCCAGAGCGATGTTGTTGTAGAAGCAGAAGCCCATGGACTTGGTTCTTTCGGCGTGGTGCCCCGGCGGCCGGGCACACACGAAGGCATTGGTTACCTGGCTGCTCATCACCATGTCGACGGCCTGCACGTTCCCGCCAGCGGCAAGCCGGGCGGCTCTCAGGGTATCGGGCATCATGGCGGTGTCCGGGTCTGTGAACACGCGGCCTCGGGTGGGTTGCATCAGATCCAGTTGGTGAAGATAGGATTCCGGATGCACCGTCAGCAGCTGGTCACGGGTAATTTCCTCCGGGCGAACCCAGTCCAGTTCCTGCTGCAGATTGGTGTCGGCAAGGTAGGCGAGAATGCTCGACAGGCGCTCAGGGCTCTCCGGATGTTCCGGGCCCATATTGTGCTTCATGCAGTCGTCATGGGAGAAAAATGCCGTGGTCATGGAAAGTGCCTGAACCTGAGTATCCTTATTATTTTTCCCATGTTATCAGGGAAAGCCGAAGTCTGTCGTATTTCTTTGGTCTAATAACCGCTTAGTCGATTTACATCATGAAATCGCAACCTAAGATAAGGTATACACTAATAAGCACTTTGTTTCTTTTACCCTTATCACCGCGACTGCTGGGAGTGCCACGTTGAGTACCCGCTATCTGGAAAGTCTTTTTAACCCCGAATCCATCGTTGTCATCGGTGCATCCGAGCGCGGTGACAGCCTCGGGGGCATGGTGCTTCGAAACCTGCTCGGCGGCGGTTATCCCGGGCGTCTGGAAGTGGTAAACCGGAGTGACTACGAAAACGTTCACGGGGTGCCCTGTGTACGCCAGGTTTCCAACCTGGATTTCAGCCCGGATCTGGCGATTATCTGTACGCCGCCGGAGACGGTGCCAAAAATGATACGCCGCCTGGGTGAGCAGGGCGTTCGCACCGCGATCGTGATGACCGGCGGTATGTCCCGTACCCACAGTAAAACCGGGCAACCCCTGATGTACTCGGTGCGTGATGCCGCGCGGGAAACCGGTATTCGGGTACTGGGGCCAAACACCATTGGATTGATGGTGCCTGCGCGGCACCTGAACGCAACCTATGCCCACATGGGTGCGATTCCGGGCCGTGTGGCGTTTGTTGGCCAGTCCGGCACTATTGCCAGTTCGGTGCTGGACTGGGCGTTTGCCCGGGGGGTGGGTTTCTCTTACTTCCTGACCCTTGGCGACGGTATGGATATCGATCACGACGACCTGATCGACTATCTGGCCCAGGACACTCAAACCCGGGCCATCCTGTTGCACATTGAGAACATCCCCAACCCCGGCCGCTTTATGTCGGCAGTGCGGGTGGCCTCCCGCACCAAGCCGGTGATTGCGGTCAAATCCGGCCGGGTGCCGGATTCCGAGTGGTTCACTCACCAACTGCCCGCGGGTATCAAGCGCAGCGATCCGGTCTACGACGCCATGCTCCAGCGCGCCGGTGTGCTGCGGGTGGATGGTCTGGGGCAGATGTTTGATGCGCTGGAAACCCTTACCCGTATGCGCCCGCTACGGCGGGAATCCCTGGCCATCATGGCGAACGGAGTGGGCCCGGGAGTGCTGGCGGTGGATCGCCTGGCGTTTCTGGGTGGAGAGCTGGCCGAGCTGTCTGAGACATCGGTTGAGAGCCTGGCGGAACTGCTGCCACCTTACTGGACCCGTAAAAACCCCATCGACCTGAACTACGACGCCACCCCGGAACTTTATGCCAAGGCTATCAAGATTCTGGCCAAAGACCCGAATGTGGCCAACGTACTGGTGATGTACGCCCCGACCCTGCTTGAAGACAGTTTGCAAATTGCCGATGCCGTGGTGCAGGCCTCGAAAGGTACCCGCCTGAACATCTTTACCTGCTGGCTGGGCCAGAGCACGGTGATGGATTCCCGGGAAGAGTTTTATCGGGCCGGATTACCGTCGTTCTTCAACCCGGAGAAGGCAGTAACGGCGTTTATGCAGCACGTTCGCCACCAGCGCATTCAGCGGCTTCTGACCGAAACACCGGAATCCTTTACCGACCATTTCACCGACGCCGCCAACACCCGCAAGCTGGTGAAGCGGGCATTGAAAGATGGCCGGCGGCATCTGTCCAACCGAGAAGCACGGCGGGTGATCCGTGACTATGGCATCAGCACCATCGAAACCGGCTATTGTGACGATGTAGAAGAAGTGCTGGGTATTTTTGCCATCGAGCGCCGTCCGATTGATGTCACCGTTATTCATGAGCAGGTGTGTCATCCGTTTCTGGATCTGAGCCCCACCCAACTGCGCTACAAAGGCACGGTTAAAAAACTCAACAGCGAGCAGGCGATTATCGACAGCTGCCGTTTTCTGATGGATGAGTACCGGGAGCATTTCCCGAACAGTGGCTTCCTGGGGTTTGCGGTGCAGCGTTCCTATCAGCATGTGGGGGGCATTGAATTCAGTGTCGGGATTACCCGGGATGAGGTGTTCGGGCCGTTGGTGGTGTGCGGTGCGGCGGGTGCCCAGATCAATATCATGACCGACCGCCAGATTGCGCTGCCGCCGCTGAATATGGTGCTGGCCCGCGAGCTGTTGCGACGCACCTACATGTACAAGTTATTGAAAGAGCACAGCTTAAAGCCGGAGGAGGATATCCGGGCGGTGTCAGAAACCCTGGTGACTCTGTCCCAGATTGTGATCGATATTCCAGAGATCAAGGGGCTGGAGATATCGCCGTTGCTGTTTAACGAGCAGGGCGCGGTGGCGGTGAACATCGCTATTGATCTGGACGACAGCCCGATCAAGCCGGTGATTCAGCCTTACCCGCGGGAGCTGGAAGAATGGCTGGTGCTGCCCAAGTCGGGCCGCCGGGTGATTATCCGGCCGGTGCTGGCTCAGGATGAACCGGCACACCGGCTGTTCCATGAACACCAGTCTCCGGAATCCATTCGCTACCGGTTCTTCCAGTATCGCAAGCATTTCTCCCGGGAAGACGTGGCCCAGATGGTGCAGATCGACTACGACCGGGAAATGGTCTTCATTGCCAATGCGCCCCGCGAGGATGGCGAGGGGGAGGAAACTCTGGGCACGGTGCGTACCTGGACAGATGCGGACAACCTGCGCTGTGAATTTGCGGTGATGGTGGACGACCGCATGAAGGGCGAGGGGCTGGGTGTGGCGCTGATGCAAAAAATGATCGACTACTGTGAAGCCCGCGGCACCATGGAAATGATCGGCAATGTGCTGCCAGACAACCGGCCGATGTTACAACTGGCTGAGCATCTGGGTTTTGAGATCAAATACAACCCGGAAGAGGAAGTGATGGATTTGCGGCTGAAGCTGAACGAGCCGCAGAAGGACTGGCAGAAAGAGCGTTTGGGGAAAGGGGGGCATTTGTAACGCCCCCCTGACGGCGCTGGCCGGAGTTAGTCTTCTTCCACAATGGCGGAACGATCCTCTCCGCCCAGCGCCTCAAGCAGGCCCGGGATCAGCCGGGACAGCTCCAGGGTCATGATGGTAAAGGCGGCGTCGAACTTTGCCATGGCATCGTCGGCATCCACATCGTCCAGTTGTTCCTGCAGGGTTTCACCAAACTTGAGGCGCCGGATGCCAAGTTCTTCGTCCAGCACAAAGGACACGTTGTCGTCCCAGGTCAGCGCCAGTTTGGTTACCTGCATACCCGCTTCCAGGTGATTGCGGATTTCGTCGGCTTTCAAGTCCAGCCCCTTGCAGCGAACCACTCCGCCATCTTCGGACGGGTCTTTCAGTTCGCATTCGTTACCCAGCGAGACCGTGGCCGGGAGGTCGACGGTTTCGTTCAGCCAGCCGGTAAAGGTGAACGCTGGCGCCTGTTCCACCACGGGCGGGCGAACCGGCAAGGAGCCGAGCGCTTTCCGCAGGGTAGAGGCGAGATCTTCCGCCTGCTTGGCAGAACCGGCGTCGACCACCAATACACCATCCTGTGGCGCAAGGTAGGCAAAGCAGCGGCGGTTGCGGGAAAAGGCCTTGGGCAACATTTCCAACATGATTTGTTCTTTCAGTTCGTCCTTTTCTTTACGGCGGACTTTCCGGCCCTGTTCGATTTCTATGGCTTCTGCGCGCTCTTCCACGGCTTCTTTCACTACTGGCCCGGGCAGGATTTTCTCTTCTTTGCGCAGCGCAATCAGGTGATAGCCGTTGGCGCTGTGCACCAACTGATCGCTGTGCTTGCCAAGGGCCGGTACCCAGCCCTGGCGGCTGGTTTCTTGTGGTCCACACGGTTTGAAAGCCTCGGCCTGCAGCTTTTCTTCGAGGGCTTCGGCAGAAATATCGAACGGCTTGGTAAATCGGAAAACACGGGCGTTACGAAACCACATAGCGGAATCCTTGCGTCAGGTCTGGGCTTGTCGGAGAAAAAGGAGGGGGATAATACGGCTACCGGCAGTAGCCGTAAAGTGACGGCGGGCTGGTCAGATCTGCATAACTTCGACCAGAACGGTCTTGATAAGAAAGCCAACCACACCGGCACCGAGCACGGTAAACAGAGCCATGGTTCCGAACTTTCCGGCCTGGGATTTCTTGGCCAGATCCCACACGATAAAACCCATCCAGCCAATAAGGCCCGTCAGAAACACCAACATGGCGATCTGGGAAAAGACTGCTTCGTTCATTCTTGCTCCTGTAACGGGTGAATGTATGCCTGCCCGGGGGCAGGGCCTTGCGAGTCGGGTTATGCCTCGTCCCTCAGGAAAACCCAGTTATTCTGGTCGGATTGCTCGCCACTGAAGTAGTAGCCATCGAGATCAAAGCCTTTGAGATCCTCGGCCTGGGTAATGCGGTTCTGAATCGCATAGCGGCACATCAGTCCCCGGGCCTTTTTGGCGTAGAAACTGATCATTTTGTATTGGCCGTTTTTCCAGTCTTTGAACTGGGGCGTGATCAGCCGGGCATCCAGGTTTTTTTTCTGAACGCTTTTGAAATACTCGTTAGAGGCCAGGTTAACCAGCACCTTGTCATCGTTAGCCAGCAATGTATTCAGGGTATCGGTAATCTGGCTTCCCCAGAAGGCGTAAAGGTCCTTACCCCGGGTGTTCTGGAACTTCGTGCCCATTTCCAGGCGGTAAGGTTGCATCAAATCCAGCGGTTTGAGCAGGCCATACAGCCCGGACAGAATACGCAAATGCGTTTGTGCGAAGCTGAAATCGTCTTCGCTAAAGCTTTGCGCATCCAGACCGGTGTAAACATCACCCTTGAACGCCAGAACCGCTTGCCGTGCGTTGTCTTGGGTGAAAGGCGTTTGCCAGCTTTGGAACCGCTCAGCGTTGAGTTGTCCGAGCTTGTCGCTGATGCTCATCAGATCGCTGATCTGGTGCGGTTCCAGTTCCTTGAGCTGGTCGATCAGTTCGCAGGCCTGGTCCAGGAAGTCCGGCTGGGTATGGGTTTGTGTCGCCAGCGGGCTCTCGTAATCCAGAGTCTTGGCAGGAGAGATGATCATCAGCATGTCACAAGATCCTCATTGCAGAAACGTCAGTAGCTGATCGCGGTTAAACGGCCAGTCCAGTTCAGCACCGGTGTCGTTGCGCCGTAACACCGGAATCCGCGTGCCGTAACGCTCAACCAGGGCTTCCGACTGGGCAATGTCCACCACATCCACCGGAATGGGTTTTGGCATGGGTGTGTTTACCAGCAGGGCTTCCGCCAGTTCGCACAGATGGCACTGGGAGGTTGTGTAGAAATAAAGATCCATTATTTTTGGGGTTGCGCGTCGATCTGCTGGCCGTTTACGCCTTTGCTGTCTTTGCCCATCAGGTACAGGTATACGGGCATCAGCTCTTCCGGATTCGGGTTCTTCTTGGGGTCTTCCGCCGGGTAGGCCAGTACCCGCATGCCAGTGCGGGTTGCGCCCGGGTTGAGGCTGTTTACCCGGATGTTATGGCGTTCATCGTCCAGTTCATCAGCCAGCAATTGCGCCAGTCCCTCAACGGCAAACTTTGAAACCGCATAGGCACCCCAGTAGGCGCGGGCCTGACGACCGACGCCGGAAGAGGTGAAAATCATCGAGGCGTCGTCAGATTTACGCAGCAGGGGAATCATCGCCCGATTAAGCAGGAAGGGGGCGGTGGCATTCACGTGCATCACCTTGTTCCAGGTTTCCGGGTCGTAGAGCTCTACAGGGCTGCGGGAACCCAGAATGCCAGCGTTATGCAGCAGCCCATCCAGACGACCGAAGTTGTCTTCCAGCGTCATGGCCAGTTCTTCGTAGTCTTTGACCGCAGCGCCCTCGAAGTTCATGGGCACGATGGCCGGTTGTGGATGGCCAGCCGCCTCAATCTCGTCATAAACCTCTTCAAGGTGCGACACCGTGCGGCCAACCAGGATGACGGTGGCGCCGTGGGCAGCGTAAGCTTTTGCGGCGGCGCGGCCAATGCCACTGCCAGCGCCGGTTACCATGACAATGCGGTCTTTCAGAAGATCGGCGGGTGCCTGGTAATCTTGCATAACCTGTCTCCGTGTTCAGGTCGAGGCTGGCCACCAACGGCCAGCTGAAAGTAACGGGGCACTATTGTAACAGCTTTGCCAGATCGCTGACGGTATCGGCAATGCGGTCTGCTTGCCATAGGTCAACCGTCTCTGGCTGCTCAATGTAGCCGTAACGAACGGCGATGGTGTGCATGCCTGCGTTGCGGCCTGCCTCGATGTCGCGCTCATGGTCACCTACATAAATACAGCGGGTTGGCTCGGCATCTATATGCGAACAGGCCAGTAGCAGCGATTCCGGGTGAGGCTTGCGCTCGGCAACATGGTCCGGGCAGATCAGGGCGGCACAGCGTGGCGCCAGGCCCAGGGCGGCAATCAGCGGCTCGGCAAAACGCAGCGGTTTGTTGGTGACAATGCCCCAGGGAATTTGCCGTGCTTCCAGGCTGGCCAGAAGGCTGTCCATGCCGTTGAACAGAAGGGTTTCGACCGCTACTCCGGCTTCGTACAGGTCCAGGAATTCAGTGTGCCTTTCCAGATAGCCCGGCTCTTCCGGCTCCAGGCCAAAGCCGATTCTCACCATGGCCCGGGCACCGTTCGAGACTGACCTGCGTATCTGCTCCGGGGGCAGGGCAGATAATCCGTGCTGCTTGCGTAACTGATTCAGGCAACGGATGAAATCCGGGGCGGTATCGATCAGGGTGCCGTCGAGATCAAACAGAACAGCGGATGGTGAAGATTTAGCGTTCACGGCTGTCCCTGGCGTGCATGAGGTAGTTGACGTCTACATCGCGCCCCAGCTTGTAAATTTTGGTGATGGGGTTGTAGGTCATGCCGGTGAGTTCGCACACATCCAGGCCTGCGGCGCGCAGATAATCGGACATTTCTGACGGGCGAATGAACTTCTTCCACTCATGGGTGCCTTTCGGCAGCAGGTTCATCACGTATTCCGCGCCGACAATGGCGAACAGGAATGACTTGGGGTTGCGGTTGATGGTAGAGACAAAAAGGTCACCGCCGGGGCGTAACATGCTCGCGCAGGCCCGGATAACCGAGGCCGGGTCGGGTACATGCTCCAGCATCTCCAGGCAAGTCACCACATCATACTGGCCAGCGTGCTCCGGGTGCCTTGCCAGTTCTTCAACGGTGGTTTGCCGGTAATCGACGGTGACACCGCTTTCCATGCCATGGAGTTTGGCCACCGACAAAGGGGCTTCGCCCATGTCGATACCGGTTACGTGAGCGCCTCGCAGTGCCATACCCTCGGCCAGCAAACCGCCACCACAACCGACGTCGAGGGCGCGTTTGCCAGCCAGCGACACGCGCTCGTCGATGTAGTTCAGGCGCAGCGGGTTGATGTCGTGCAGTGGTTTGAACTCGCTGGATGGGTCCCACCAGCGGCTGGCCAGCGCCTCGAACTTGGCAATCTCTTTCTGGTCTACGTTCTGGTTGCTCATGATTTGATCATACTCCGGATCATCAACTTAGAATCTGTTTGCGCCACGCCTCTACCCTGAGCATCAGGTCTGGCACATCAATACGGGTCAGCCGGCCGTCCTGTAACTGAGGTACGCCGTGAATCCAGCTGTGGCTTACTGCCCGCCCGTGGTTGCTGTAGACAAGATGCGAGGCAGGATCATAAACCGGCTGCAGGAAGGGATCGCTCAGGTCGACGGCAATCAGGTCTGCCAGCTTGCCTGGCAGCAGCGAGCCCAGTTCATCGCTGCGTCCGAGAGCTCTGGCGCCGTTCAGGGTTGCCATTTCCAGGGCCCGGTGTGCCGACAGGGCGGCCGCATCACCGGCTACTGCTTTGGCAATCATGGCCGCGGTGCGAAGTTCGCCGAACAAGTCCAGGTCGTTGTTGCTGGCGGCGCCATCGGTACCGATACAAACATTGATGCCCCGCTGCTGAAGGGTGTCCACCGGGCAAAAGCCGCTGGCCAGTTTCAGGTTAGACTCCGGACAGTGGATAACATGAGTGCCGCTGGCCGATAAGGCGGCCAGATCGCTGTCATCAATCTGGGTCATATGCACGCATTGGGTGTTTTCACCCAGCACGCCGAGCGCCTGCATTCGGGAAACCGGTCTGATACCTGAGGCCTTGACAGCTTGTTCTACCTCAAAGGCTGTTTCATGCAGGTGGATCTGCAGTGCGGCACCGGTGCGCCGGGAAAGGGCGACAGCCTCTTTCAAGGGGTCGTCGGCGACGGTATAGGGTGCATGGGGCCCGATGGCGGGCATGATGTAGTCATCGCCCTGCCATTGCTCGATCAGGCCTGCGCCTTTGTGCAGATATTCCTCCGGGCCCGAACCCCACACGGTTGGCATATCCATCAATGGGAAGCACACCTGGGCCCGCATTCCGGTATCGTGGGCGACCTGGGCAGTCACCTCCGGGAAAAAGTACATATCCGAGAAGGTGGTGGTGCCGGTACGCAGCATTTCCGCCATCGCCAGCCGGGCGCCGTCCATGACAAACTGTTCGCTGACGAACCGGCCCTCGGCGGGCCATATGTGGTCGTTCAGCCAAGTCATCAGCGGCAGGTCATCGGCCATACCCCGGAACAGGGACATGGCGGTGTGGCCATGCAGGTTGATTAGCCCGGGCAGCAGCACGTGCTGGTTCAGGTCCAGTGTTTCCCGTGTGCGGTAGGTCTGGTCCGCTTCCGTTTGCGGGAGCACGGCGGCAATGCGGCTTCCCTGGATGATCAGTGCCTGATGCTCCAGAACAACAGCGCGGGGTTCCACTGGGATCAGCCAGCGGGCGTTGATCCGGGTATCGGCTGTGATGATGGTGTTTGCCGTCATTAACCTGCCTTGTTAAGAGGGGCAATTCCTGTGGAATGCCTGAAAATTCAGTGCTCAAGTATAACCACCCGGGTTGGGTAGAACTATACTTGGGCTTTCTTTTCTGAATGGGAGTTGATTATGGCTAAGAGTTCTTCCGGTCAAGCCATTGGAACCGTGGCAATGCGTTGGCATGGCGATCGTCTTGAGCTGCTGGATCAGCGCCTGTTGCCCGCTGAAGAGCACTGGCTGGTGGCAGATGGCGCCGCCACAGTTGCACAGTGTATTACCGATATGGTGGTTCGGGGCGCACCCGCGATTGGTATCAGTGCGGCCTATGGTGTCGCACTGGCCGCCCACCATGCCGGTACCGCAGACTGGCGTGGTGAAGTTGACCGGGCGATCAGGATGTTGGCGGAGTCCCGGCCAACAGCGGTGAACCTGTTCTGGGCATTGGATAAAATGCAGCAGGTAGTCAGTCACTGTGGCACTCAGGATGAGGCAATATCCCGGTTGGGCCAGGCAGCAGTGCGTTTGCACGAGGAAGATCTGGCGGCGAATCTGGCGATGGCCGACTACGGCCTTGAGGTGATCGGTACCGAAAAGCCGGTATCGGTGCTGACTCACTGTAACACCGGAGCACTGGCGACCGGCGGCTATGGCACAGCCCTGGGAGTGGTGCGGCGGCTGCACGAGCAGCAGTTACTGAAGCGGGTGTACGCAGATGAGACCCGGCCCTGGTTGCAGGGTAGTCGGTTGACCGCCTGGGAACTGGTACGTGATCAGATTCCCGTAACCTTAAACGCAGATGGCGCAGCTGCAGCCATTATGGCCGCTGGCAAGGTGGCCTGGGTACTGGTGGGGGCAGACAGGATTACCGCCAATGGTGATGTCGCCAACAAGATCGGCACCTACAATCTGGCCGTGCTGGCCCGCCATCATCGAATCGGCTTTATGGTCGTTGCACCGTCCAGTACGGTGGATATGTCTCTGGAGTCAGGGCAGGACATACCGATTGAACAGCGTGAGGGCACGGAAGTCCGAGAGATTCGGGGGGTCCCGCTGGCACCGGTCGATGTGGATGTGTTCAACCCCGTATTCGATGTTACGCCAGCAGCGCTGATCGATGCGATCGTGACTGAAAAAGGCGTGGTGCGGAATCCGGAGATTACCGGAATGAAAGCGCTGTTTACCTGACGCTTTTTCCGGCTTTGCCGTGGGCAGGTGTGGCATCGGTATTTGAACTGAGCCGGGCTTTTTGCTCGGCCAGCTCCTGTTCCTGCTGCTCGATGAAGTGCAGGGACATTTCGAAACTCTGGCGGGTGAAGTCCAGCACCTTGCGAAAGCCTTCGTCCGACAGGGTACGTGCATCGTCGTGGCGCCGGAAAATGTTGATGAATTCCCGCTCCCGTTCGAATTGCAGGGGTATCCGGCCAACGCCCCAGTCGTTTAGGAGTTGCCAGACTTCGGGGTTGTAGTTGCGGGTGGTACGCAGAATAAATGGGATAGGGTCGTTTCGGGCTACCAGCGAGGCGAGCCGGAGAATCAATTCGAAAGACAGGGTGGCGGTGCCGTTTTCGATGGCCTCCAACAGGGTTTTGTCTTTGAGGTTGAGAGCTTCGCTCATCTCGGAAAGGGTCAGCCCGGCGACTTCACGAATATCTTTCAGGGACTGGCCCGCCGTTAGCATGGCCCGCAATTGATCCTGGGAATTGATCAGCGCCCGCCCCACCCGCAGGGAGGTGTCCGTGGCGCGGGCGCCCAGCCGCAAAGCTGAGCCGGTCAGGCTGGCGATGCGGTCGAGTACGCCATCGGGTGCCTTTTCCGTACTGCCTGTCTGTTGCAACTCTGCCACTTCGTCCATCGACGACATGGCATGAAGAGCATCCAGCAGCATGTCCCGGAGTGCCCGCGCTCTCTGTTGCGTATTCGAGGTGGCGTTATCGACCGGCTTCTCAGCCATGGTTCATGGTGCCTCGGCCTTGGCAGTATAGCGGGAGGGCGCCAGAATCGACGCCATGCGCTGATCAAGCTCCAGCATGTCGGCCATGATGTGCCCGCCTTCCCGAATGATAAAATCCATTTCCTCATCGCCGCTATCGAGGTCTGCTGCCTGCTGGTTCTGCCAGTCTTCCAGAGCCTCCAGATCTGCAAACGGTTCCTCACCTCTCAATTCACGACGAGCGTTGGCGATGCTCAGGCGGGTTTGTTCGATCTGGTTGTGATGCGCCTTGCGCTTGTCGAGATTAAGGCTTACAAAATCCGTTTTCCGCTGCTGGTTCAGGAACGCGATTTCTTCCTGTAACAGTTTGAATTCCGGGCTGCTGTTGAATCGCTCACCATGGCGTTGGCGTAACTCGTCGATCACGTTGGTAAAATCGAAATACCGTGCGTGAGGCACGGCCTCGATCTGATCCCAGGGCAAGGCATGATCGAGAGCGTCTTCACCGATACGGGCCTTGTCTATACGAGAAGGAATCTCAATGTCCGGGATCACACCTTTATGCTGGGTAGAGCCGCCGGACACCCGATAGAATTTCGACTGGGTAATCTTGAGCTGGCCATGGTTCAGCGGGCGAACGGCTTGCACCGTGCCCTTGCCAAAGGTCTGGGAACCTACCACCAGGCCCCGGCCATAGTCCTGAATCGCGCCGGCAAAGATTTCGGATGCCGAGGCGCTCATTCGATTGACCAGCACCACCAGCGGGCCATCGTAAACGACCGAGGGATCGCCATCTTCCAGCACCTGCACGTCGTTATTAGCGTTGCGAATTTGTACGGTGGGGCCCTTGTCGATAAACAGCCCGACCAGGTCATTGGCCTCGTGCAGGGCGCCACCGCCGTTGTTGCGCAAATCCATCACCAGGCCGTCGACGCCGTCAGCCTTGAGTTCGCTGATGAGCTTGCGCACGTCCCGGGTAGTGCTTTTGTAATTCGGATCTCCAGCTTGCATGGCCTGAAAATCGGCATAGAAGGTGGGAATGTCGATGACGCCGATACGGTACGTCTGGCCATTTCGATCCAGTTGGATCACTTCCTTGCTGGCGCTCTGTTCTTCCAGCTTTACTTCATCGCGCTTGATCGCAATGGTGCGGGTAATGGTTTCGTCTGCGGCATTTGCGGGAATCACTTCCAGGCTCACCGTCGAGTTTCGAGGGCCGCGAATCAGATCGACCACTTCATCCAGGCGCCAGCCGATCACGTTGACAGCTTTATCTTCGCCCTGCGCAACCGAGACGATGCGATCGGCAGGTTGCAGTTGGCCTTGCTTTGAGGCTGGGCCACCGGGTACCAGGCGCACCACTTTGGTATATTCGTTATCCGATTGCAGAACCGCGCCTATGCCTTCCAGCGACAGGCTCATGTTGATGTTGAAGTTTTCCGAGGTGCGTGGCGAAAAATAAGAGGTGTGGGGATCCCACATGCCGGTAAAGGCATTCATGTATGCCTGAAACGCATCTTCGCTGCGGGCCTGATAGGCCCGTTTGAGTTGGCCTTCGTAACGGCGACGCAGGTTCTCTTCAATCGCGTCGTCGTCCGAGCCATTGAGGCGTTGGGCAAGGACTGCGTTTTTGATGCGGCGAACCCATAGATCATCCAGTGCAGCACTGTCGGCTTCCCAGTTGGCTTCTGACCGGTCTACCAGAATCTGATCGTCCTGGCTGAAATCCATTTCGTTAATGCCATCGTCGAGCAAATGCAGGGCAAACTTCAGACGCTCGATCACCCGTTGCTGTACCAGGTTATAGATATCAAAACCGGGCTGCAGCTGGCCGGTCTTAAGGGCCGATCCCAGGTGACGCTTGACGCGTGACAGGGTATCAATGTCCTGTTGGGTGAGGTAAACCCGCTGGCTGTCCAGGTAGTTCAGGTAAGCGTCGAAGACATCGCCGGAAAGGTCGTCGCTGATGCCCAGATTACGGAAATGGGTGAACTGCAGTTGTCGGGCGATCAGAATGTTGGCACGCGCCTGGTCAATGGTAGGTGCGACGGGCTCGTAACGTGCGGACTCGTCTACCTTCGCGTAGGCACCAGACACCAGAAGGCTCAGAGTCAAGGCCAGAGTGGCACCCGCTTTCCGAGAGAGAGACGGCAGGAACGGACGCTTCATAGTGTTTTCCGCGATGGTCATAGAGTGATTACCTGGAGCTGCTGTATCGTTGCACGGCAATCCACTGCCGCGTATTCCTCTAATTATTCAATTTATTGTAGGCAACCACTACACCTGTTGCCATAGGCTATGGGTATACCTGTGTGACAATCTGTCCATAAAGGTTGCCGGGTGGTTCTTGCTCCCGGTGTTTTTGTTCGCAGGCTGACTTGAGCAGTTCAGGAAGCGTTTGGATAATGACAGAATGGGACATTGCTTCTATGTTGAAGAAAACAGCAGGCTCGGCCAGGTAGGTGTAATCATGTCGTTAAGAGATGCCATCGATAATTTTTACGAGCGACTGGTGGCAGACGCTATTGAGGCAACCCGGGAAGAGTCCGATACCGCCGATTTTCTTACCGATGTGATGTGTGTGGCGCTGAATCGGTTACCCGCGCGCTATTACCGCCACTCCATCGATATGATGTTTTATCTGGCGGATGAGGAACTAAAGGACATGAAAGAAAAATCCCTGGCCGCAGTAAAGCAGGCCAGGGATTTTGTCAGGCAGCATCAGCGCGAGTGAGCCGGTTCACTGTCTGCTGATACTTGCCTGTAGTGCGGCGGCCAGGCGGTTGGCGTTTTCACGGTTCCGCCCTTCGTCATCCGGGTGCAGACACCAGTGGGCGATCAACTTTTCCAGCTCCTGCTCGGCAGACTGGTGTTCGCTGGAGCCCATACCATCGGTTAATCGCTGTACCTGAATCTCCATCCTCCGGGCCTGGTCGGCTTCCGGTGATTCCGTGCCTGCCAGAATTTCTGCGCGAATGGCCAGATCCCGCCCGGGTATGGCTACGTCGCTGTTCACCAAGGACTGCCAGGATTGCGGCGCCTGTTCTGAGGGCACGGCAGTGGCAACCCTCTGGTTAATCAGGTTTTTCCAGCTGTCGAGTTTCTTCTCAAGGCGTTTTATCCGTACTTTGGCGTCGAGTTGCCGCCGAAGCTGGTGTAGCTGCTCCCGCATAGCTTTGGATAGGGCCGTGTCGGATAGTGTTTGCAGGGTGTTCTTGGCTTCTGCGAGGCTTTCTTCAGTATGGTCAGTATCCAGATCGCTGAGCCCGGCCATAATTTCCCTGGCATGCTGGTCTGCCTGTTCGGTGGCGCTTTTCTGGGCCGACCGTTGGGCGTCGCGGCGCGCAAAAATCTGATCGCAGGCCTTACGGAAAGCCTGCCAGAGTTTGCGGTCTTCACGGTGGCGGGTAATGCCAATCTGTTTCCATTCGGTTTGCAGCGCTTTTGCCTGCTCCATGGCTTCCTGCAGGGGTTCGTGAGCAACCAGTTCCAGCGCCCGGTCAACAATGGCCTGCTTGGCGTCTTCGTTCTTCTTTCGCTCAGCATCCAGCGGCTGTTCAAGCCGTTTCAACAGATCATCGAAGCGCTTTTGCACCTTCCTGTTGTTGCGGAAATCCACGGGCCATGCCGCTTTCCACTCCTGGCGGGCGGTCTGGTGGATGCGCTCGGCAGCCTTCCAATCGGCATTCTGCCAATCGGCCTGGTCAAGGTAGAGGGCTAGTTCATTACAGATGGTTTCGCGCTGTTGCAGGTTTACCTGCTTGAGGTCGGACTTTGCCTCAAAGTAGGCTTTGCAGGGCTCGTAGGCTATGTCTGAAGCCGCTTTGAAACGATTCCACAGTGTGCGATCCGAGGAGCCGCCAAGTTCGCGCCACTCTGCCTGAAGCTCCCTGATGCGCTCGGCCTTGGCTTCCGGTTCCATGTGTTGATCGGCCAGGTATTCCATCTGCTCACACAGAGCAACCTGTTTGGGTTCCGTGGCGAAGCCCTGCCAGTCGCTCAATTCGCGGAATTGACCAGAGAGCAGTTGCATGCGTGCACGCAGTGGTCTGCGGCTGCGCTCGTCCAGTTCCTGGAATTGTTGCTGGCACAGTTTCAGAAGCTGACGGGACTCCTTGAACAGCTGTGCCTCCAGTGACGCTTCGAGTTTATCGAGACTTTCGGTCAGTGTTTTCAGCTTTTGCTGCTGATCCGCACGATCCTCCGCAGGTTTTGGCGCTTTGGCGGGTTTGCCTGCGTGCCTGGCGAGTTGCTGGAGCGATTCGGGCGCCGGATACTCTTTCGGCCAACTGATTTCGTCGAGCAGCGACTTGGCCGCCTCAGGGCCCGGGGGCTGTGCGCCCGTGCCGGTCTCGCCAAGCTGTGCCTGTATGTCTGGCAAACTGTGGTTAAGTCTGCGCACCGCAGCCAGCAGGCTTCGCAATGACAGCATGGCCTGTTCGTACTCTTTCTGTTCCTGCTTTTCGACCGTAGTGTCCCGGGTGGCCTCGAGCCAGCGGTTTTCCTGGGTTTTCTGCAGAGCATCCAGAGAAGGTTCTGACGGCTGACTCGCAACGCCCGTTGCTTTCAGCTGTTCCAGAGTTTGCTGCAGCAGGGCGAGGGTGTCCTGGCGTTGTTGCTTCTGATCCCTGTGCCGCTGCTCTTCTATCTGTGCGGCCTCCAGCTGTTGAAGCTTGCCGGTACAATCGTGAATGGCCTGGAGAAAGCGTTGTGTCTGCGTAGCATCGGCTGCGCTATCGACTTGCTGCCAGTTTTCCTGCAAGACCTTCAGCCGCGCCTCAAACAGCTTGGTGTCTTCACTGCGGGCCTGATCTTCGGCCTGTCGCACAAGTTCGTCAATGCGCTGGCGGGTGGCTTGTTTACTCGCTTCGTGTTCACGTAGTTCTTGCAGGGCTTGCTTTACTGTCTGGAAAACGACTTTGTCACGGCCTTTGGCATTTTTTTGTACTTGCTGAAGGTGTTGCTCGTCGCGCAGCTCCCTGGCTGCCTTCAGCCGAATCGCGGCCGTTGCGCCTTCGATTGCCAGTATGGCCAGTTCTGCCTGCTCCGGCTTTCCTGAAAGTTGTTGCTCTTGCTGCTCCCTTAGTAGCTCACGGTGATCGGGTTCAGCTGTAGCGGGAGCCACGGGCTCCGGTGATCGGGGTGCCTTCCGGTTGTCTGTCGTGGCGGCTTTACGGGATTTGAACAATTTCTGAAGAAATGCGGCCATAAACAGTATCCTCGGGATTGCAACCAGTTTGCGGCGGCGGCAAAGTGTGCGCGCCCTCCGGCCCGCACCAGTGCCTGTCGGTGCGGGAATCGTATAGGAGTGGGGTGCCGTATTTGGCTCCCTGCTCTTAGGGATGCTAAGTCTATCGTTTTGCGAGTGATGGCGGAAAGGCCCAATGGCAAAAGAATCGAAACAGGATGACCCGGACTATCGTGCCCGCTCGACGGCACTCAGGTTATTGGCAAGAAGAGAGCATAGCCGCTCCGAATTGGCACTGAAACTCCGGCAGCGGGATATTCCATCGGCCACGATCGATAGTGTTCTGGACGACTATGAACAGGAAGGTTGGCTGAGTGACGAGCGGTTCGCCGATGTATTTGCGAGACAAAAGATGGATCAGGGCTATGGCCCGCTGAAAATCGAAGCCGACCTGCAGCAAAAAGGAGTTTGCCGAATGCCGGAATGTCTGCAGTCCATCCCCGAGGAGGTGTGGGTGGAGCGGGCCGCAGAGGCAAGGATAAAGCGCTTTGGTAAGGTGCTGCCGCGTAACCTGTCAGAGAAGGCGAGGCAGTTCCGCTTTCTGGCCCGGCGTGGATTTACCAGCGCCCAGGCGAACGGCGCGTTCTGTTTGCAAGATTAGCCGTTGCCTGCGACGTTCTTCCGCGCAGGCACCTGGGCGTGTGAAAGTGTGAAAAGGTGCTCACAGAGTTGGTGGGATTTCCTGGAGTTCCGGAGGCAGGGCGGCCCGTAAATCGAGATCAGACAGCAATTCGCCATTAAGATCCTGATTCTGCAAGAGCGGTTCGGGTTCGGTCGAGGCACTTCCTGCATCTGCGACAATCGGTTCTTCTTCGCTTTCAGTAATCCGAAGAAGTACATCGTAGTAGCGCCGGATATTCTGGACATAAGTCACCGGCTCGTGCCCGCGGGCGTAGCCGAAACGGGTCTTCGAATACCACTCTTTCTGGGCAAGCAAAGGCAGGAATTCCTTTACGTCCATCCAGCGATCCGGATCTCTGCCGGCATCCCGAGTCAGTTTGCGGGCATCCTGTACGTGCCCGTAACCCACGTTGTAGGAGGCCAGCGCAAACCAGGTGCGGTCGGGCTCGGGGATTTCTTCCGGAATACGGCCGTGAACCATGCGAAAGTATTTGGCGCCGCCCTGAATGCTTTCCTCTGCGTCCAGGCGATTATTGATGCCAATGTAGCTTGCGGTTGTCCGGGTGAGCATCATCAGCCCGCGAACGCCGGTAGGGGAGACGGCATTCGGCCTCCAGTGGGACTCCTGATAGCCGACGGCTGCGAGCAAGCGCCAGTCCAGGTCAGCCTTGCGGGCATAGTCCTGAAACAGTGTCTGGTATTTCGGCAGGCGGTTGTTAACGTGGTGCATGAAGGTTCGGGCACCCACATAGTTCAGGCGGTCGAGATGGCCGTAAAAGCGCTCGGCAAGCTGAGCAATGGTGCCGTCCGCTGTTCGCTGTGCGATAAAGTCCCGCGCAGCATCCACCAGGCTGGAATCCTGTGCATTCGGGAACAGCCACAACAAATCACTGTCGTCATTGAGTGCAAAGGCTTCCTTTACCATCGGGTAAAAAACGTGATTCAGATCGAGTTCATTGGACGCCACCACAGCATAGGCAATCTCACCACTCTGGACGCGGGCCAGAAGGCCGGTTGCATCCAGCCCGGGGTGTCGTTCGATTCTGGGCGCGTTCGGAGCGTCGCTAAACAGGTGCTCATGGCTGCTGTCGGCGAGCATGTGGACAGTTTCGGACGCCAGCTCAGCCAGGGAGCGCGGCGCGGGAGACGCTTTGTGATACACCACGATGGAGCGCGCACCGATACCGGTGGCGACGGTGTGAAAACGCCCGTTCAGGCCCGGACGTTTGGCAATGCCTGCCAGACCGATATGGGCGTAGTTGCGTGAGAGCACCGAGAGAATTTCAGAGTTATCATCGGCTACCCGCACGCGGAGCTCTACACCCAGATCTTCGGCAAACAGCCTGGCCAGCTCATAGTCGTAGCCGGTGGTCTGTTCCTGCTCCTGATAATACAAAGATGGGGCGACACGGGTAATAACGTGAAGGACACCCTCGTTTTTGATTTCCTGGAGTGTGCTGGGGCGAGAGCAGCCGGAGCTGAAAACGACGGCAAGTAACAGCCCGAGCCCGGCTCCGCCGCTTTTGAAGCGGCTGACTAGTTTTAACAAATCTTTGATCTCCCTCACAAACCCTGTGGTCAGAATGAATTCCGTTGACCTTGCGGCACTGATATTTTCTTCTGAGTCTTTTCCTTGACCTGGAACAATGATCTCTGTTGCGGCGGGCCGGGTCAATTAGCCTGGTTAATCATTGCACAAAGCAATGTTGTTTTTACCTGTCCGAAACAGGGCGGCTGGCGCTGTAACCTGCGGTCGCTTTCAAGTATCATTGCCGCCTTTCAGACGTCCCCCGATTCGCGCGATACAGGTTGATATCATGCTTGAGCTTCGCGGCGCACCAGCGCTCTCGCCCTTTCGTTCCCGTAAATTGCATTCACGCCTCCAGGAAATTGTCCCGGATGTGGCACATGTGTACGCCGAGTTTATGCATTTTGCGGATCTCGATGCGAACCTATCCGATGCCGAACAGGCCATCCTGGATCGGCTGCTGACTTATGGTCCGGCCGTTCAGCAGGAGGAGCCCGAGGGTATCCTGTTCCTGGTTGTACCCCGGCCAGGCACTCTCTCACCCTGGTCCAGCAAGGCAACCGACATTGCCCGCAATTGCGGCTTGCGCCAGATCCGGCGGATTGAGCGTGGTATCGCCTATTATATACAGTCCGGCAAGAAGCTTGGGCTGGAGCAGCGTGAGCAGATCGCTGCCCTGCTGCACGACCGTATGACCCAGAAAGTCTTTCATGAAACCGGTGGTGCCGAACTGCTGTTCAGCCACGAAGAGCCGCGCCAGCTTGGGCGCGTTCCGGTTCTGTCGGGTGGCCGGGCCGCGTTGGCCGATGCGAATATCCGGCTCGGGCTGGCACTGGCTGAGGATGAAATCGACTATCTGGTGAAGTCGTTTGTCGGTCTTGAACGTGATCCGACGGACGTCGAGTTGATGATGTTCGCCCAGGCCAACTCGGAGCACTGTCGGCACAAGATTTTTAATGCCTCCTGGGACATCGACGGCGAAGGGCAGGAAAAGTCTCTCTTTGCGATGATCCGCAACACCTTCGAGATGAACAGCGAAGGCGTGCTGTCAGCATATAAAGATAACGCATCGGTGATTGCCGGCAGTGTGGCTGGCCGATTCTTTCCGAACCCGGAAAACGGTGTATACACCTATAATCAGGAGCCGATACATATCCTGATGAAGGTCGAAACCCACAACCACCCAACCGCGATTTCTCCGTTCTCCGGTGCCGCTACAGGTTCCGGCGGTGAAATTCGCGATGAGGGCGCTACCGGTCGTGGCTCGAAACCGAAAGCGGGTTTAACCGGATTTACGGTGTCCAACTTGAATATTCCGGGCGATGAGCAGCCCTGGGAATTTGGCTATGGCAAACCGGATCGTATTGCCTCGGCGCTGGACATCATGATCGAAGGGCCGATTGGCGGTGCGGCTTTCAACAACGAGTTTGGCCGTCCGAACCTTACCGGTTACTTCCGTACCTATGAGGAAAAAGTGCCCGGTGCCGCCGGGGATGAGGTACGTGGCTACCACAAGCCGATCATGATTGCGGGTGGCCTTGGTAACATTCGTGAAGAGCATGTTGAAAAGGGCAATATTCCGGTTGGCGCCAAACTGATCGTACTGGGTGGCCCGTCGATGCTGATCGGACTGGGTGGCGGCGCGGCCTCATCCATGGATTCCGGTTCCAGCAATGAGAATCTTGATTTTGCGTCGGTGCAGCGTGACAACCCTGAAATGGAACGCCGTTGCCAGGAAGTGATCGACCGCTGCTGGCAGATGGGTGACGAAAACCCGATTTGCTTCATTCACGACGTTGGCGCCGGTGGTTTGTCCAATGCCATGCCGGAGCTGGTGAAAGACGGTGGTCGCGGCGGTAAGTTTGAACTGCGGGATATCCCCAGTGACGAGCCGGGAATGTCGCCACTGGAAATCTGGTGCAACGAATCGCAGGAACGCTATGTGATGGCCGTTGCTCCGGAAAACCTGGAAGCCTTCGACGCACTGTGTCGCCGCGAGCGATGCCCTTATGCAGTGATTGGTGAAGCCACCGAAGAGCACCACCTGGAACTGGGCGACTCCTATTTCAATGACAAGCCTGTCGACCTGCCCATGGATGTTCTGTTTGGCAAGCCACCGCGCATGCATCGCAGCATTACCCGATCGACCTTCACCAAGCCAGTGTTCGATTCCACCAAAATCGATATCTGTGAAGCGGTAAGGCGAGTTCTGCGTTTGCCTTCAGTGGGCTCCAAGAGCTTTCTGATCACCATTGGTGACCGGACGATAACCGGCCTGGTTGCCCGCGACCAGATGGTCGGACCCTGGCAGGTACCCGTGAGCGATGTGGCGGTAACTGCAGCATCGTTTGATGTCCGCTCCGGTGAGGCGATGGCGATGGGTGAGCGCACTCCAGTGGCGGTTATCGATGCGCCAGCTTCCGGTCGCATGGCAGTGGGTGAAACCATCACCAACCTGGCGGCTGCTTCCATCGCGAGGCTCTCCGACATACGTCTGTCTGCTAACTGGATGGCAGCAGCAGGGCACCCGGGTGAAGATGAGAACCTTTACGAAACGGTTCGTGCTGTGGGTATGGAATTGTGCCCTGCACTGGGAATTACCATTCCGGTGGGCAAAGACTCGATGTCGATGAAGACCACCTGGGAAGAAGATAGTGGAGAGCAAAAGAGTGTAACAGCCCCCCTGTCGCTGGTTATCAGCGGCTTCGCACCGGTAACCGATGTGGCCCGAACCCTAACGCCACAACTGCGCACGGATGCGGGTGAAACCGATCTGATTTTGATTGACTTGGCCGCAGGCCAAAACCGTCTGGGCGGCTCGGCTCTGGCCCAGGTTTATCGCCAGGTGGGTGCTGTGGCACCGGATGTGGATGACCCGGAAGATCTGAAGGCGTTCTTTGCGGTTATCCAGGGGCTGAATACTGACGATAAGCTGTTGGCTTACCACGATCGCTCCGATGGTGGCCTGTTTGTGACATTGGCGGAAATGAGCTTTGCCGGCCGAACCGGCGTAGATGTAAAGCTCGATGGACTGGCGGAAAACGCCACTCAGTTTGCCCGGGAGCTATTCAACGAAGAGCTGGGAGCGGTAATTCAGGTACGTCGTGACGATACCGATTTCGTTCTACAGCAGTTCTCCGGCGCGGGATTGGGCGACCATACCAGCGTGATTGGCACCCTGAACGACAAAGATCGGGTGCGGCTGCTGTTCGCCGGTGATGCTGTTCTGGATGAGAGCCGCACCGATCTGCAGCGCTTGTGGTCTGAAACCAGCTACCGGATTCAGTCTCTGAGGGACAACGCTGACTGCGCTCAGGAGGAGTTTGATAATCTGCTGGATGCGGAAGACCCCGGGCTGTCTGTGTCGCTGACGTTTGATGTAAATGACGATATTGCGGCGCCTTATATTAATTCCGGCAAGCGGCCCAAAGTGGCTGTTTTGCGGGAACAGGGCGTAAATGGTCAGGTTGAAATGGCGGCAGCATTTGATCGTGCTGGCTTTGAAGCCGTTGATGTCCATATGAGTGATTTGTTGTCCGGCCGGATTACACTGGAAGCCTTCCAGAGTCTGGTGGCTTGTGGTGGTTTCTCATACGGGGATGTGCTGGGCGCCGGTGAAGGCTGGGCCAAGTCTATTCTCTTCAATGACCGGGTGCGCGATCAGTTTGCCGCCTTCTTTAATCGCCAGGATACACTGGCGCTGGGCGTATGTAATGGCTGCCAGATGTTGTCCAATCTCCATGAGCTAATCCCCGGAAGTGAAGGCTGGCCGCGTTTTGTTCGTAATCAGTCTGAGCAATTCGAAGCACGTCTGGTGATGGCGGAAGTAGCCAGGTCTCCGTCGGCGTTCTTCGAGGGAATGGCAGGGTCGCGTATGCCAATTGCGGTTGCTCATGGTGAAGGGCGGGTAGAGTTTGCGGGGAGTAACTCTGCCGGGGCGCTTGCTGAAAATGAGCTGGTGGCTGTGCGCTATGTCGACAATCGTGGGCAGGTAACCGCCAGATACCCCTACAATCCCAATGGGTCTGAGGCCGGTATTACCGGTGTCACTAACCGGGATGGCCGGGTGACGATTATGATGCCCCACCCCGAGCGTGTGTTCCGTTCGGTACAGCATTCGTGGCGACCGGATGAGTGGCAGGAGGATGCACCCTGGATCCGAATGTTCCGCAATGCGCGGCGTTGGTTCGATTGACCTGCATACGCATTAGTACGGTTGCATGAAAAACCGGCCCATGGTCTTCAGAGTCTTGGAGATTGCGGGCCGGTTTTTTCTTGGTAAAAATGTTGATTTTTAGCGTTGACGGGCTTGACTTAAAAACTTTATGCACACTTCAGGCGCGCTGCTGTATAAATCACGGTCAATCAGCAGGTTGCGGCACAAAATTTTCTTGAAAATTCCAAGTTGTTGAAAATAAACGCAAAAAAATGGCGGGTGAAAATCTCGGCAATTTGAGTGGAGGCCAGTATTCATGGGGGTTTAGGGCGGCTACCCAAAAACTTTCCCCAGAGTTATCCACAGAATCTGTGGATAAATTTCTTGGTCATTTTGTGGCCTTAAAAAACAACAATATTCGAGGATGTTCTCATGTTTAAAATCTGCTACTTCGTGCCGGCAAGTCACCTTGAAGAAACCAAGCAGGCGATGTTTGATGCAGGAGCCGGGAAGATCGGAGATTACGATTCCTGTGCCTGGCAATGCGAGGGTCAGGGTCAGTTTCGCCCCCTGGTCGGCAGTAATCCGTTCTTGGGGGAGAAAGGGAAGCTGGAAACCGTAAAAGAGTTCAAGGTTGAACTGGTTTGTGATGATGAGCTGATTGTGGATGCGCTGACAGCGCTGAAGCGGGCGCACCCCTATGAAGAGCCCGCTTACGAAGTCTATAAGCTGGAGTACTTCAGCTGATCGGGGCCTTCAGACCGTCTGTCTCATAGGATGTCTGATATCGCGCACGTGAACGCCGAATTGCCCGCTTTCCTGGTCAGCCAGAAACAGCTCAAGGGTTTTGCGCACGGTAGGGAAGGAGATCTCATCCCAAGGGATACAATCGGGCGAGAACAGCTTGCTTTCCAAAGACTCCTCGCCGGCACCAAAGCTGCCATCGACCAGGCTGGCACGATAGAACATATGCACCTGATTGATGTGGGGAACATCGATGATGGAGTAGAGTCCATCAATGGTCACCTCTGCCAGGGCTTCTTCACGTGTTTCTCTGGCAGCCGCCTCGATGGTTGTTTCGGCGTTTTCCATAAAGCCTGCAGGTAATGTCCAGTAGCCGTAGCGGGGCTCAATGGCGCGGCGACACAGCAAAATCCGGCCCTGCCAGACTGGAACCGTTCCGGCAATGATCCGCGGGTTTTGGTAATGTATGGTTTCGCAGCTGACACAAACATAGCGGTGGCGGTTGTCGCCTTCCGGTATCCGTTGTTCGACCGGCTGGCCGCACAGGCTGCAATACTTCATTGTTTTCCTCGTATACTGTGTGTCTGTCGGTAGTCAGTGTAACCATCCCGGCTGTCTGTGTCTCACTCTATATTGAGTTGATGTGGGAGTAATAAGTGCGAGATCTTTTAACCCGAAAAATGGCTGGCTATGCGCCACGGCAACTGGCACTGGATTATCCGGAGGCCGGTATTCTGGTTCCCGTAACCGACGATGAGCGGGATCCGGAAATGATCTTCACTTTACGTTCCGCAAATCTGAGTACTCATCGTGGCCAGGTGGCTTATCCGGGGGGAAAGCGGGATCCGGAAGACTCGTCGCTGATGGCAACTGCGCTGCGCGAAACCCATGAGGAGATTGGCTTGCCACCGGATCAGGTTCAGATTATCTCCCCTCTTAGCCAGGTTATGTCGCGTTATGGAATCCTGGTGACGCCCTATGTCGGCGTTGTTCCCAGAGATCATCAGGCCAGACCGAATCCCGATGAGATCGAAAGTGTTTTCCGGGTACCCATGTCGTTTTTTATGGATGATCAGAGAGAGCGGACTGACACTATCAGCTTCTTGAACCATACCTTGTATGTGCCTTGCTATCGCTGGGAGCGCTATCAGATATGGGGGTTGTCTGCGATTGTGCTCGTGGATTTCCTGAATGCCGTATACGACGCAAAAATCGATTTATTTGAACCGCCTTTGGGAGGCTGACATGTTCCACGAATTGCAGGGCAAGCGCCCTGTGCTGAAAGGAAGTGAGCAATTCGTTGCTCATAACGCATCCGTAATTGGTAACGTCGAGTTGCACGAGAAAAGCAGCGTATGGTTTAACGTGGTGATTCGGGGGGACAACGAGCTCATCACCATTGGCCCGGAGAGTAACGTTCAGGATGGTGCTGTTATGCATACTGATCCCGGTATTCCCCTGACACTTGGGCGGGGTGTTACGGTTGGGCACAAGGCCATGTTGCATGGCTGCGAAGTGGGTGACTATTCGCTGATTGGTATCAATGCGGTGGTTCTGAATGGCGCCAAGATTGGCAAGCACTGTTTGATAGGCGCTAATGCCCTGATTCCTGAGGGAATGGAAATTCCGGACGGCTCTATGGTTATTGGGGCGCCGGGCAGGATTAAGCGAGAGTTGACCGAGCAGCAGCAATCCATGCTTGAGATGAGTGCTGCCGTCTATGTCCGCAATGCCGCCCGATACCGGCAGAGCCTGGCTCAGTGTGAGCCGGAGCAGCAATGAACCGTTCTGATCGAGTGAGATCTCCTTGTGTAAGTGTCTGTGCGCTGGACGAACAGGAAATCTGTATTGGCTGCCAGCGTACCGGAGATGAAATTCTGCGTTGGAGCCGAATGACCGATGATGAGCGGCGACTGGTATTAAAAGAGGTCGCCAAACGGGAAGAGAAGGTAGGCCTTTGACTATGGCAAACACATTGGTTGATGAAGTTCGTATTGGAACGCCATTAACAGATGGCGCTTTTCGCGTGCTGTTCTGTGGCTCTGGAGAGTTGGGAAAGGAAGTTGTCATCGAGTTGCAGCGCTATGGAGTCGAGGTTATTGCGGTAGATCGCTATGCCAATGCGCCTGCGATGCAGGTGGCTCATCGTTCTTATGTGATTGACATGCTCGATCCGCAGTCGTTGCGATCCATTGTTGAACTCGAAAAGCCAAACCTTATCGTGCCCGAGATAGAGGCAATTGCCACTGCCGAACTGGTTAAGTTAGAGCAGGAAGGCTTTCAGGTTATACCGACAGCCCGTGCGGTAAACCTGACAATGAATCGAGAGGGAATTCGCAGGCTGGCTGCGGAAACGTTGAAGCTCCCGACATCGCCGTATCGTTTTGCGGGTTCCCGCGAGGAGTATTTGCAAGCCGTAAAAGAGGTTGGTCTTCCATTGGTGGTCAAGCCCGTGATGAGCTCGTCGGGCAAAGGGCAGAGTACCGTCACCAGTGAAGGTGGAATTGAGGCTGCCTGGGACTATGCGCAAACCGGTGGGCGAGCAGGAAAGGGAAGGGTAATCGTAGAAGGGTTTGTCGACTTCGACTACGAGATCACTCTGCTCACCGTACGCCATAAAGGTGGTATCGCCTTTTGCGAGCCTATCGGACATCGCCAGGAAGATGGAGACTATCGGGAGTCCTGGCAACCCCAGGCAATGGGTGCCCGCGCACTGGAGCGCTCTAAAGAGATCGCCCGTTCTGTGGTGGAAGATCTTGGCGGGTATGGTATTTATGGCGTGGAGCTGTTCATTAAAGGAGAGCAGGTCTGGTTCTCCGAGGTGTCGCCCCGCCCGCACGATACCGGCTTGGTTACTCTGATATCCCAGGATCTGTCCGAATTCGCATTGCACGCCAGGGCGATCCTTGGGCTGCCCGTACCTGCCATCCGGCAGAATGGGGCGTCTGCGTCTGCTGTGATCTTGCCGGAAGGTGAATCGTCTGCAGTGAGCTTCTCTGGTATAGATCTGGCGCTAGCGCAGCCGGACACCCAGTTGCGACTGTTCGGAAAACCCGGCCTGTCCGGGCGCCGGCGTATGGGAGTCGCGCTGGCCCGTGGAAATACAGTGAGTGAAGCGCGGGACAAAGCTACTCTTGCAGCGTCAGCGATAAAAGTGACCTTGTAGAGCTGGAATTACGATTTTCCGGTTGCATTTTGCTCAAAGTGGATGCATTCTGATCGGCCGCGTAGGTGGAAACCGAAGTTCCGGAAAATAAGTCGAGAATGTCGTTGACAGTTTTCCTGAGGGCTGTAGAATGCGCACCACTTCTGAGGGACAAGGCCGGTAAGGCCGGGTTCTGAAGGTTTTAACCGCTTGATAAGTTTCGAAAATTTGGTTTTTAAGTGTTTC
>NZ_PXNP01000005.1 GCF_003007675.1 Marinobacter fuscus
TCCGCCACTCGTTCGCGACGGCCTTGCTCCGCAGCGGTTACGACATTCGAACCGTGCAGGATCTGCTCGGCCATTCCGACGTCTCTACGACGATGATTTACACGCATGTGCTGAAAGTTGGCGGTGCCGGAGTGCGCTCACCGCTTGATGCGCTGCCGCCCCTCACTAGTGAGAGGTAGGGCAGCGCAAGTCAATCCTGGCGGATTCACTACCCCTGCGCGAAGGCCATCGGTGCCGCATCGAACGGCCGGTTGCGGAAAGTCCTCCCTGCGTCCGCTGATGGCCGGCAGCAGCCCGTCGTTGCCTGATGGATCCAACCCCTCCGCTGCTATAGGGGTCGTTTGCGGGAGGGGGCGAAATCCTACGCTAAGGCTTTGGCCAACGATATTCTCCGGTAAGATTGATGTGTTCCCAGGGGATAGGAGAAGTCGCTTGATATCTAGTATGACGTCTGTCGCACGTGCTTGATTGCGGCCGCGATAGCTAGATCGCGTTGCTCCTCTTCTCCATCCGCGTTCCAAGCCGCGGAAAGACACCCGTAAGCGTACGCCTGGTCGAGCAGCCGACGCGGATCGACGTCCAGCGCACGAGAGAATGCGTCCGCCATCTGTGCAATGCGTCTAGGATCGAGACAAAGGTCGTCTCTGTCAGCCGGATCGTAGAACATATTGGCGGCGCCAAAGCCCACTTCACCGACCAGACCGACTGGATCTATCACCAGCCAGCCGCGACTGGAGAACATGATATTTTCATGATGCAGATCGCCATGTAGCCCACGCAGTTCCGAGGCATTGCTCATCATTTGATCGGCTATAATCGCCGCGTGGACGTAGTCAGTTTGACGACCTGCGTTTTGATCGTCACGCGCCCGCTGAAACAAAGCTGCAAAGCGCTCCCGGATCGGGAGAAGAGCAGAAGGCAGGGGTTCCTCAGATGCGGCATACAGCTTCGCCATCAGTTCCGCTGCAATTTCGGTCGCCTGGTAGTCGCCGTGCTCGGCAACGATGTGAGAGAGCATTCGCTCCCCGGCATATTCGAGCAACATCAGATTGTTCTCACGACCGAGCAACCGGACTGCTCCCCTCCCACTGCGCCATACCAGATAGTCGGCCCCGCGCAGTTCATCAGCAATGTCTTCTATAGGTTTCAATCCTTTGACGATTGCAGGAGTCCCGTCTGGCAAAAAAACTTTCCAAACGAGGCTGGAAAAGGTGTCCGCAATGAGAACAGGTTGGGAAACGTGCCAATGAGCAGGAAAAACAGGCGGCATGAACATCAACCCCAAGTAAGAGGGTCCAATCGCAGATAGAAGGCAAGGCGTTCGCGGTCGGGGGCTTCGATCCCCAATACATTGAATAGGACAGCGAAGGCGCGCTCTGCTTCATCTGGCGCTGCCCAGTTCTCTTCGGCGTTAGCAATCATGAGTGCCAAATCGGCATAGCGATCTGCTGTTCCGAGCCGCCCAAGGTCGATCAGACCCGTACATTGAAGAGTTCTAGGGTCTACCATGAAGTTCGGCATGCAGGGATCACCATGGCAAACAACCATATCGGTGCGCTCTTGGTCGAGCCGCACCGGTAGCTCTCGTTCGACACGAGCCAAAAGATCGAGCTGCGGCGTACTCTTGTCCTCGTCAGGTAAGAAGTCGGGATTGACGGCATTGCGGGACACCACATCAACGGCGCGTCCGATCATTCGCGACAGCCTGCGCTCAAACGGACATTGATCAACCGATAGGCTGTGAACAGCCCCAAGTTGCTGCCCCATTGACGGCCACGCTTTGAGCAAATCTGCTCCAGACAGATCCGCCGCCGGTACTCCCGGAATTGCCGTTATCACTAGGCATGCGCCCTCCTGTTCCTCCTGCCAGTTGATTACCTCGGGGCAAGCCACACCTCGACCTTTGAGCCAAATGAGGCGGTCACGCTCTCCAGCGAGCTCACCGCGACGGGAAGCAGGTGCGATTTTCGCGAAGGCATGCCCGTCACCACGTCGAAAAACAAAATCACCGGATTCTCCGCCTCTGACAGGCAACCAGTCAGAATGCGATTCACCCAAAAAAATATAAGTCCGATTCAATGGAGGTTCCTTCAGTTTGCTGATGAGGCGCGGAGGTGGCTCAACCTGCGAAAAGAAAAGAGTTGCTATGCAAGGCCAAGAACATGCTTTCCATGGTCTCTGAGCTCGCCTTTGGGGCCGACGTACCGGTAGAGAGTGACGCGCTCGATGCCAAGTTCCTTGCAGAGATCGGAAACTGAAGTATCGCGCTGGGCCATGGCGGCTTGCGCGAGACGCACCTGAGCTTTGGTGAGCGCGAATTTTCGTCCGCCCTTGCGACCGCGCGCTCTCGCGGAGGCGAGACCCGCCATGGTGCGCTCTCGGATCAGATCCCGCTCGAACTCAGCCAAGGTGGCGAAGATTCCGAACACCATGCGACCGGACGCAGTCGTGGTGTCGATCTGAGCGCCCTTTTCAGTCAGAACCCGCAGGCCGATCTTGCGGTCTGACAGCTCCTTCACCGTGTTGACCAGATGGGCAAGCGATCGTCCGAGGCGATCGAGCTTCCAGACCACCAGCACATCGCCGTCACGCAATGACTTGAGGCAAGCGGTCAAACCAGGGCGATCATCACGACCGCCGGAAGCAAGATCATCATAGATATTGTCCCGTTCGACACCTGCGGCGCGCAAGGCGTCGTGCTGCAGGTCGAGAGACTGCGAGCCATCGGCTTTGGAGACGCGGGCATATCCGATCAGCATGTATCACAAACGTTCGATTATGTGACAGTGTGAGCCAGAACGTGCCGGTCGTCAAAAATTGTCACTTAACCCGTAATTCTGTCTAAGGCATACAAAGGGTGTTTATGGTTAGTAAAGTGACGGCGCAAGACAGCATCGTGCAGGGGACTTGTCGTTTTCAGAAGACGGCTGCACTGAACGTCAGAAGCCGACTGCACTATAGCAGCGGAGGGGTTGGATCCATCAGGCAACGACGGGCTGCTGCCGGCCATCAGCGGACGCAGGGAGGACTTTCCGCAACCGGCCGTTCGATGCGGCACCGATGGCCTTCGCGCAGGGGTAGTGAATCCGCCAGGATTGACTTGCGCTGCCCTACCTCTCACTAGTGAGGGGCGGCAGCGCATCAAGCGGTGAGCGCACTCCGGCACCGCCAACTTTCAGCACATGCGTGTAAATCATCGTCGTAGAGACGTCGGAATGGCCGAGCAGATCCTGCACGGTTCGAATGTCGTAACCGCTGCGGAGCAAGGCCGTCGCGAACGAGTGGCGGA
>NZ_PXNP01000006.1 GCF_003007675.1 Marinobacter fuscus
CTATAGCAGCGGAGGGGTTGGATCCATCAGGCAACGACGGGCTGCTGCCGGCCATCAGCGGACGCAGGGAGGACTTTCCGCAACCGGCCGTTCGATGCGGCACCGATGGCCTTCGCGCAGGGGTAGTGAATCCGCCAGGATTGACTTGCGCTGCCCTACCTCTCACTAGTGAGGGGCGGCAGCGCATCAAGCGGTGAGCGCACTCCGGCACCGCCAACTTTCAGCACATGCGTGTAAATCATCGTCGTAGAGACGTCGGAATGGCCGAGCAGATCCTGCACGGTTCGAATGTCGTAACCGCTGCGGAGCAAGGCCGTCGCGAACGAGTGGCGGAGGGTGTGCGGTGTGGCGGGCTTCGTGATGCCTGCTTGTTCTACGGCACGTTTGAAGGCGCGCTGAAAGGTCTGGTCATACATGTGATGGCGACGCACGACACCGCTCCGTGGATCGGTCGAATGCGTGTGCTGCGCAAAAACCCAGAACCACGGCCAGGAATGCCCGGCGCGCGGATACTTCCGCTCAAGGGCGTCGGGAAGCGCAACGCCGCTGCGGCCCTCGGCCTGGTCCTTCAGCCACCATGCCCGTGCACGCGACAGCTGCTCGCGCAGGCTGGGTGCCAAGCTCTCGGGTAACATCAAGGCCCGATCCTTGGAGCCCTTGCCCTCCCGCACGATGATCGTGCCGTGATCGAAATCCAGATCCTTGACCCGCAGTTGCAAACCCTCACTGATCCGCATGCCCGTTCCATACAGAAGCTGGGCGAACAAACGATGCTCGCCTTCCAGAAAACCGAGGATGCGAACCACTTCATCCGGGGTCAGCACCACCGGCAAGCGCCGCGACGGCCGAGGTCTTCCGATCTCCTGAAGCCAGGGCAGATCCACTAGCACCTTTCCGCGGCTCACCGCCCAGGCTTCGAGGATGGCGTTGTCACCGGTGATCTCGGTGACGGCGACCGCCTCGGCCAGGGTGAGATGGCGGTCATCGCAATCCGGGTTGAGCTTCTTGCAAAACTCCGCCGGCTTGCGCCCCATCAGTCGCGCCAGTTCGCTGGCGTTGAAGCGGTGGCCAATGCTATAAGCCGCAGCCATCACGTCCGATGACCGGAAAACCGCTCTGACTTTTGCCGTGGTGTCATTCCGTTGCTCTGTCATAGTGATTCCTAACGGTTGGTTATAATTGCCCGGTGAATGCTGATACAATCGCCCGCCCTTCGTCAGTCAGAGGCAATTCAGCGAGCTCAGATTGGCTCAAACCTTGCTGCTTGAGCTTGGCCACCCAGGTGCTTGGCACCTTGCCACGCCTGAAAGCGTTGCTGACGCCCTCCGGGGTGATGCCGAGTGCAGCCGCGATGGCACTCTTGGTACCGAATCGAGTTAACAGGGTATGCATGGCGTCCTCTGGCGTTTTACACACACAAAATCATAACTCTTGGTTAGTAAAATGCGCAAGAGGTTAAAGTTAGGTCAAATTGACAAACAATAACTGGACGTTAGGAAATGGATGAGAAACAAACACCAATGGCGCGTTATGAAGCCGACAAAATGGCATTCTCGCAGCGACTCAATGCCGCTCTCGATGAAATGGGCTGGCCCGTTAGAGGCCGAATAGTTCGGCTTAAGCGCACGTTGCGAGAAGATCTGTCTGAGGTCTCGGTAGGGAAATGGCTGAAAGGTGAGGGGCTGCCAGAGGTCAAACGGCTGGGAGAGCTCTCGCGCATCACCGGCAAGAGCGTGCAGTGGTTGCTGACTGGCACCGATACGAGCGACGGCAATGTCGAACCACAGCCTTTCCCTGTCTACCAGGTTCCCCTGATCTCTTGGGTCAGCGCCGGTGAGTTCAAAGACTGCGGCGATATCCCAACCCTGGAAGAGGCAGAAGAGATCACCATCAGCCCAGTTCGCGTCAGCACCCGGGCCTATGCCGTACGGGTGAAGGGCGACTCCATGGTGGCCCCCATGGGGGGCAAGTCATACCCTGACGGCACCATCATCATCGTGGATCCTGAGGTGGAGCCCGCCCCGGGCAAGAAGGTGATCGCCCGCTACGGCAGCGACATGACCTTCAAAGAGCTGGTGATGGATTCCGGTTCCTGGTGGTTAAAGCCTCTCAACCCGCAATACCCCCTGCTGCCGGTCAATGAGGATGTGCAGATATGCGCCGTGCTAGTCTGCTCGGTGATGGTGGAGTGAAGCCAACCCGCAATCGGGTTATGAATCTGCATCGCGATTCGCAATCAGCTGTCTCTTGAGCATGTCGAACTCCTGCGATGTTATCTCGCCGTGCTCGTGCTGCTACACCAACTTGTCCAACTCATCCGCCACACCGCTCCCCACCACCTGCGATGGCCAGGTTGTTTGCTGGGCGCATTGGCGGAGTATCGTCTCGACCCGGGACACCCACACCGGCACAACCTTACGGGAGTGATTCACTGTCAAAGAATCGGCCCGGTGCTCTGACGCAAGTATCGGGATGGTCACCATTTGTAAGCCGTAGACCTGAGTGGTGATCAAGACTTCGATACCACCGACCGTACCGGTACTAATCGACGACGGTCGTGTTCGTCGCCTGCCGCAGGGACTCTGCACACCTCCGTTTACGCATGTGCCTGGAGGAGTTGGAAATCGTCGTGTTCGGGAAACATTAAACACAGGATGGCAGCGATCTGAGCCAGCACATGATCAGCTAGCTCACCATCCGGATCGACGGCCCACTGCATCGTCGCGCCAGCGATGACCGAGTGCAGGAGCAACTCAGCTGCCGCAGGAGCACCTGGGGGCAGTCGCTTGCGGATCCCCTCCACCACCGCGCGGTTCCGCTGGATCGCAAGCGTGCGTAGCTCCGGCACCTGGAGCTCGTACCAGGAGATGAGATAGTTCACCGAGAAGTCGTTGCGAGTGTTCATGCTCCGAACGAGCACCTGCAAAAATTCCCAGAGCCCTTGCGGCCCTGCGCCTATCGGTATCGCATTCAGGTAATGCCGCACCTGCTCGACGCCGCGCTCCATCATCCTCACCAGCAGCGTATCGCGGTTGGTGAAGCGCTGGATTAACGCTGCGCGGGAGAGCCCCACCTCCTTTGCTACTCCGCTGAGCGTGAACTCTATGGGACCGCAACGCTTCAGCACTACGGTGGCGGCCTCGAGTACCTCGTCATCGGACTTGAGCTTGGGGCGGGGCATCAGTGTTCACCTTCTGTATGGGTTGGGGCGGAGGCTGTGGCTGCCGCCGCCATTGTAGCAAATTGAAGACGGAGCGAGAGTAGAGCCACGAGCCCCGCAAACACGGCCGATACAACGAGGCCAGGGAGCGGACCAGCAAGGTCGACAAACGCGCCGGCCGCAAGCATAACCATGGGCGAGGCTGACAGCATCACCGCCGAGACCGTGCCGAGTACCCGGCCGAGAAGTTCTGGCGGCGTGCGGTTGTAGATGGCAGCGTTGAGAATGGGAGAGACTGAGCCGGTCAGCAGTCCCACGAGCGCGCCCAACAACATCAGCACCGGCACGCCTGGCAACTGTGAAAGCAGAAGCGAGCCCACCGCAGAGCCACAAAATGCCACCGCCAGCCAGTTCTGCGCTGATATCCGGGCGCCGACCGACGCATGAATGGCAATGCCAAGGAGACCACCAGCCCCCATCATTGAGGAGAACAGCCCGAGCTCTGCTACTTGGCGTCCTGCATCTACAAACAGCGCAGGCATGATGACGCTGCCGTTGGCGCCAACGATGCCCACGAAGATCATCACTATACCAAAGAGAGGGCGCAGCAGGGGTTCGCTCCAGAGAAAAGCGACGCCGGCGCGCATGGAGAGAGTCGCCGTCGTGGTCATCGTCCGAGCGGCACGCGCGGGAAGCACCCACGCGCCGAGCAGACCTGCAAGGACGGAGCAGAACGCCGTCAGCCCGAGCGTTGGCGCAGCGCCAAGCAGGCCGATTGCGGCCCCCCCAAGGGCCGGGCCACCTAGAATCGCGACGTTCCCGATCACCGCTTTCAGTGACGAGACGCGCTCAACGGAGAGCCCGGCGACGTGGCCGAGTTTGGGCAGCTCACTGTCCTGCGCGGCCATACCGGGTGCGTCGAACGCGGCACCGAGCACCACGCAAGCGATCAGCCCAGTGTTCGAGAGGGCGCCAACGGCATCGAGCAGTGGGATGCTCGCCATGGCCACGCCGCCCACCACACCCGAGATCAATGCGACGGGCGCGCGCCCGAACCGATCGACGAGGCCACCACCAACCCACGCGCCGATGATGGTCGCGATGACGCTGCTAGCGGCCGTGGCGCCCGCCCAGGCCGCGCTCTTTGTATGAGACAGGACGAACCATGGAAGCGCGAGGGCCGCCACCGCGTTGCCGATCCGGAAGAGAAAGGTCGCCGCGAACAGCGTCGCGAGCGGGCTATATCGACGTTCGCTCATTCCGCTGCGGCGAGCTGCGCCTTCGCCGCAGCGAGGTACTCTTCGTTACCCGAGTCGAGGGCGAAGAGTGCGTAGGTGACCGCCCCGAACGCAAGGCGCTCCGCGATGTGGTGGGCGAGCCGCGGCCACACCCGGCCACCGGCCGCTTCATACGTGAGGAGGAGCTTCGCGAGCCCCTCTTCACCAAAGACCATAAGGTGCGCGGCCATGTCGATGGCAGGGTCATCAACGCGGGCCTCGCTCCAGTCGATCATCCCGCTGACGCGCTCCGTGTTGTCGATGAGCACATGGCCCACGTAGAGATCGCCATGCACCACCACGGAGAAATCTGGCCACGACGAATCGTCGTCGAGCCAGCGCTGCCACCGGTGGAGGCGCTTGTCGTTCACCACGAACTCGCGTCGGACGCGGTCAACGTCGTCGGCCACCTTCTGACGGGCCTGCGTCGGTGTACGGATGAGCATCCCCGCATCCACGGCGGCGGAAATGGGGACGGCATGCAGGGCGGCGAGCGCGGTCGCGAAGCTCTCCGCGAAGACCTCCGAGTCCTGCGGCACGACCCAGTCGGGCGTGGACGAACCAGGCTGGATGACCATCGCAGTCGAGTCTTCGAGCATGGGATAGGCAACGAGCTCGGCGTTGGCCACGCGCCAGTCCGGCACCGCGAACGGCAGGCGATTCTTGAGCATTGCCAGCACCCGCGCCTCTGGTTCGACCTTCGCGCTTACCTCGGCTCGGCGCGGGATGCGCAGCACCCACCGACGTCCATCGTCGACGGTGGCGATCACGATCCTATAGTCGAGCCCAAGCTCATTGACAGTCAGCGGGCCATGGAGCTTGAGCCCATGTCGGGCTGCAAGTGCGTACAGTTGGGAGGTATCGGCGGTCGTGACTACGGTCATGATTCACTCCTGAGGGCTTGACGGGTTTAGCCACCTAAATGTAACAGTCACGTCGGTTATATTCAATCCTCATGCGAATCGGGGTACGACCCACAGCCCCCTCAGTACAGGTCCATCGTCACACCCGAGATCGTTGGGGTCCAGCTCCCAGTGGTTCGGAGCAACGGGCGGCAGGGCAATGATCCGAAAATTACCCCTTCCTTTGCGTCACCACAGCTTGCACCAACTGACCCTGAATTAAAAAATTGAAAAACTAACTTTTGGGTGTTGACTTAAAGCAAACCAAGCATATGCTAACCAATAGTTAGCAAATTGATTTCGCACGATGGACAACCCCAGCCGGAGGACCAGCACAACACTGGCAGCGGTGGCAACAAACCGCTTGGGGAAATAACACCGGCAACCGGGCTGACTAACCTCCCCGCTCTCCCTTGGCAAGGCTGGAATGCATGCCGACCAAGGTGAATGGAAATTAAGGCAGTGACCGGCTGACAGCTGGAAAGACAGCACAGTTGAAGTGATAGCGAACACAGCGAGTGGCGGGTCTGACTCCCCAGCCACCCACCCGGTGAAAGGCCGGGACACAACCGGGATTGCATTGCAGGTGAGCCAAGGCCCATGGGGTACCGCACGAGAGACCCGGAGACCAATGCAATCCACGGTTGTGGTGAATGGGAAGGTCTTTGCGCCAACCGGCATTCGTAGGGATGCCCCCTAGACCTCGGCCGGTGTCAGACCCGGCCACCACAACCAACCGATATGACCACCCCAAGGAGGTGATCACATCTCCCACCGCAGGGTTAAGCGGATGCCTGGTCCCGCTGTGAAGCGCCACCCAGGCCCTCGCCGAGAGGCGACCGTTTCGAATGGTAGGTCTGCCCGTGAGGGCGCACCGGTACCGACAGCAAGAACGGCTGACTCACTGTGAAGTGCTCAAGCCACCACCACAGGTGCAATGCATGTGGTTACAGCTCTCTCCTGGCCCCGTCAACGGGGCCTTTATCCCACAAGCGATAGCGGCCCGACAGCGGGTCACGGACTCCTATTGCCTGTCGTTTGTGTGATGAGACCAGTTTCTGGAAGAACGGAGGCATCCATGCACCCACGCGAGTTCATTGCCAAGCACATCAAGGCAACGCTGGAGAAGGAGGAATTTCCCCCTCATGCGGTCTCGCTGGGGGTGAAAGAAGCCACCTTCTTTTTCGACCGAACACCCAGCTTCGCAAAGGGGAAAGTGTTCGATGAGTGCCTCAAGGCGGCCCGTGCAGTAGCCAGGGTCGCGAAGAAGGCCAAGCCATGATCCGGGGAGCGGGTCATATCTCAACAAAGAGGCAACGATGAACCACTACGCCCAAGCGCTGGCCGAACTGCAGGCCCAGTCTGACCACGAGCTCAAGCAGATAGGCGACCAATGGCAGACCCCCAAGGCGCTGGCCTGGGGCCTGTTCCACCAGTTCGCCCCCAGCCTGGGGCCGGTGGTGCTCGACATGTTCGCCGACGACTGCAACGCCCTGGTGCCGAACTACTACGACGCCAAAGACAACGCCCTCACCCTGGAACTGGCCGCCGACCTGCGCCGGCTGGGTGGCGCCGCCTTCGGCAACCCGCCCTACTCCCGTCCGTGCGCGGATTGCGAGGGCAACCCCATCACCGGGATGGAGGCCATCCTCAACTACTGCCGCGAGCAACGGGCGCTAGGCGCCAAGATCATGCTGCTCATCAAGGCCGCCACCAGCGAGACCTGGTGGCCGGAGGATGCCGACTTTATCCAGTTCATCAGCGGGCGCATCGGCTTTGAGGTGCCAAGCTGGTATGTGCCCCGCGACCCCAAGAAAGACAAGCCCAGCGCCAGCGGCTTCGCATCCGCCGTGGTGATCTTCGATGCCAGCTGGCAGGGGGAGCGCCGCCCCGAGGCGCGCCTGCGCCGGGACAACCTCATCACCACCGGCCAGATCATCCTCGACATGATCCACCGCCAGGCCGTAGAGCTTACCCTGGCTGCCGATCAGGTCATCCGGAGCACCACCCACAAGTTGGTACCGACAGTGATCCAGGATCAGCCCGCCGTGACCGAACCGGCAGCGTGGGAACCGCCAGTGGCCAGCGACAACGCTACCAACGCCGCGGCGGCGGCCGAGCTTGCTGAGTTGGAGCTAGGATTGCCCATTACGGAAAGCACCATGCTGGCCGAACTGGGCTATGCCGATGCCCGCCTCATCATGGACAAGCAACTGGAGTGCGTCGACCTGAGCGAAGCTCAGCAGACCACGGTCAAGGGCTATGTGCAGGGTTGGCTTGATGAGCCTTATCCGCTCTCCGAAATCTTCTACCGGCTCGATATGGCCGTCGCCAACCTGCTGGCCGGTCAGCCTATCCATCAGGGCTTTGTCATGGAGGATAGCCGTGCCCCCACCCTGCCCCACTGGCAGCACCACCCCGCGGTGAAAGGCGTCATCTACCAAATCGACGATGCCGACATCCTGACCCCGGCCAAGACTGCCGAGCTGGCCGCCTGGATCATCGACAACCTGACCGCCCCCAGCAATCTGCTGGAACAGGCCACCGCCAAGGCCGCCGAACTGCTGGTGCAGAGTGCCGGACCGGCCAGCGCCGAACCTATGCAGAGCGAACTGCAGCTCGAGCTGTTGGCTGGGTCTGAGCCAGAACCGGATACCCACCAGCAAGACGAGGCACCCAACATCAAGCCTCTGGAAGATTGGGCCTTCGACTACCAGAACGACGAGCTCAATCTGGGCAGCGCTGAGTGGTCGTGCTTCGTCGCCGTGTTGACTGTGCTCTACGGCGCCAAGGAGCATTACACCGCCCGGGAGGTAGCGATCGCTATCTCGGTCAGCGACGAGCAGCTCATGGACGAATACACCACTCTGGACGAGGAAACCAAGGCACTGCTGCGCAAGGCTGTCTCCACTCTGAAGCAGGTTGAGGGATACAACTTCACAGAGGCCTTCACCATGCTCGACCTGCACCGCCAGGAGGCCGTCATCGCCTTGCTGAACGCCCTGCATAACGAGCCGACCCTCAGCCCCGTCACGCAAAAGAGCGTGATGATCAACGCCATTACCCGAGTGAATGAGGTGATGGCATGAGCAAATCACTTCGCCGCTCCCGTGCCGTCAGGGCCAAGGTGACCGGGGCCCCGCTCAACCTGGAGTTTGCCATCAACGTGGACTTGTTCGCTGGCGGCGGTGGCGCCAGCACGGGGATAGAACGTGGGCTGGGACGCCCGGTGCACATCGCCATCAATCACAACCCCAAGGCGCTCTCCATGCACCAGGCAAACCACCCGGAGACCCTGCATCTGCAGGAAGATATCTGGGCCGTGGATCCGGTTACCGTGCTGGCGGGTCGCTCGGTCGGTTGGCTGCATGCTAGCCCGGATTGCACTCATCACTCCCAGGCCGCCGGCGGCCAACCGCGCAAGCAGGAGATCCGCAGCCTGGCCTGGGTGATCACCAAGTGGCTGGCCCTGGGCAAACCTGCCGTGCTCTCCATGGAGAACGTCAAGCAGATGCGCACCTGGGGGCCCCTCGTCGCCAAGAGGGACAAGGCCACCGGCCGGGTGATCAAGCTGGTCGAGGTTCAGCGTGGCAAGAAGACCAAGATCGAACAGCATATCGCCGAGCCTGGGGAGCGGGTGCCACGCCAGCAGCAATACCTTGTGCCGGATCCCAAGCGGGCAGGCCAGACCTGGCGCCGCTTTTTGGCCAGCATCGAGCGCATGGGATATGAGCTGGACCATACCGTTAAGAATGCAGCCGATTACGGTGCGGCCACCAGCCGCCAGCGCCTCTACCTTGTTGCCCGCCGGGACGGAGAGCCCGTTTGCTGGCCCGCGCCGACCCATTGCAAGGCACCGGCACCAGGCAGCCACCTCAAGCCGTACCGAGTGACGGCGGATCACATCGACTGGTCTATCCCCTGCCCCAGCATCTTCCTCACCAAGGAAGATGCCCGGGCACAAGGCCTGAACGTCAAACGCCCACTGGCCGATGCCACCCTGGAGCGCGTGGCGATCGGAGTGATCCGCGAGGTGCTGACCAATCCCAAGCCCTTCATCATCGAGCTGGCCAACTGGTCAGGGCGCGGTGTCGATTCGGTTGATGCCCCGCTGCGCACCATCACTGGCTGGCCCAAGGGTGGCGCGTTCGCCTTGTGCAACCCGAGTCTTGCTCCGCTGGTGGTGCGCCACTTCGGTAAAGGGGGCGAGCACGGAGTGGATGAACCCGCTGCCGCCATCATGGCCAGCGGCGGTGGCAAGTCCATGCTGGCGGCCCCCTTGATGGTTCAAGCCAACGGCGGGTTCAACACCGTGCCTGCAAGATCCGTGGCTGACCCATGCAGCACCATCACCTCGAGCGGCAGCCAGCAGCAACTGGCCTCCGCTTTCATGGTGCACCTGCGCAAGAACCTGCCGCCAAGCACCCCGGAGAGCCAGCTCCCCACCATTGTTTCGGCGGGCCAGCACCACGCCCTGGTGCAGACCGTGATGGCGAACCCGGGTGAGTGCGGCCTGACACCGGAGCAAGAGGCCGGGGCCCTGCGGGTCAGCGCCTTCCTGATGCGCTACTACTCGAGCGGCGGGCAGTGGGGGGCCGTCACCGAGCCGATGCACACCATCACCACCAAGGACCGGCTGGCGCTGGTAACCGTGACCTGGTGCGGCAACACCTGGGTGATCGTGGATATCGGCCTGCGCATGCTGGTACCGAAGGAGCTCTATGGCTGTCAGGGCATGCCACGCCACTACATCCATGACCGCGGCCACGACGGCACCCCACTCTCCATCACCGATCAGGTTCTGATGGTGGGCAACAGCGTCAGCCCTCCGCCGATGGCGGCCATTGCCAGAGCCAACAATCCGTACAAGCACCTGCAGGCCAGTAGGGCAGCATGAGCATCGTTCAGGACGTTGCCGAGTGGATTCATGCCCGAACCGGCGGCGCCATCAGTGCCGAGGTGGCCGCCGAGTTCTCCCTCACTGTCAGTGAGGCCAGCATCGTGATGGGCCAGATCCACAGGGAGTCCCGCTTCATCACCCGAATTGAACACTTCTGCATGGTTGGGGATAACGGTCGCGGGCGCCATACCCGCCGCCTCTTCGTTGACGCAGCCAAACCGCCGCAGTGGCGCAAGACCCCGGTGATCGGCATCAATGGGGATCAGGTCGTCCGGTTTGACAGCGTTACTGATGCCGAGACCAAGGGCGGCTTTGTCAGGGTCGGCATCACCCGCTGTCTTGCCGGCCAGCAGAAACAACACGGCGGCTACCGCTGGCAGATCGACACAACCAAAGGAGCAGACCAATGCACCGCTACAGCTACACCCTGAATGCGGCCACCGAATTGGGGGCAGCACCGGATCGCCTGACCGGGACCGTCGAGGCACACCACCCGATGACCCACCAGCAGATCCGACTGGCCGCCATCGACAAGGCCCCGGCCCAGTATCTGAATTTCAGCGAACTGGAGTACCAGGAGATTGAATCACCCCTGAATTGAATACCCGGCCATGCTGGCCTGGGTGTAACGGACCACGACTGTCCGGGAGGACACGATGCATATCAAACTTTACCAGCGCAATTACCGGGATGATCTCAAGCAGGCCATCCAGCAGGAGCATGCCGGCAACCACCATGATGCCGCACTCTCCTACAAGAAAGCCCAGCACCATGCCACCAACGCCAACATGCTGGAGAAGGCCAAGTTCGCGATGGCCCGCCGTATCCACTGCCTCAAGCAGGCAAAGGATCCCGAATGGAAGCAGGTCAACGCCAAGTTCCAGCAACTCCATCAAGCCCTGGAGCATCGCTGATGGCCAGCCGCGGTATCAACAAAGTCATCCTAATCGGCAACCTGGGCCAGGATCCGGAAGTGCGCTACATGCCCGGCGGGAACGCTGTCACCAGCATCACCCTGGCTACCTCAGAAACATGGCGTGACAAGCAGACCGGCGAGGCCAAGGAGCGCACCGAGTGGCATCGTGTCGTGTTCATGGGAATGCTGGCTGAGGTGGCAGGGAAGCACCTGAAGAAGGGCTCCCAGGTCTATGCGGAGGGCAAACTGCGGACTCGCAAATGGCAGGACCAAAGCGGCCAAGAGCGCTACACCACCGAGGTACTCGTAGACAGCTTCACCGGTGTGATGCAGATGCTGGGAGGGAATGGAGGAGGGAAACAGCAGGGAGCAAGCTGTCAGCCAAGGCCAACTCCACAACCGGCGCAGTCGCCGGCCAACAACGAACCACCAATCGATTATGACGACGATCTGCCGTTCTAGGATTCACCGGAGGATATATGCTTGAGCCAATTGAAAAAATAGAGCAGAAAGAACTGATGGTGATGCTGGGAAAAGGCAGGACAGCACTGTATCACCTTCGCAATAAAGACGAGACCTTCCCAAAGCCCATAGACCACCAGCCCCTTCGCTGGATCAAGTCACACATCATGGCCTGGATTGACAGCCACAACCGGATCAGGGACAACGCCTAGTTCCCGCTGAATTACCGTCCACCAGCGCTCATAGGCAACCGATTGATCCTCCAGCCGGCTCTGTTGCAAAAATCGTGAAGCTTGAGCATGCTTGGCGGAGATTGGACGGACGGAACGATGACGGATTTCAAGTGGCGCCATTTCCAGGGTGATGTGATCCTGTGGGCGGTGCGCTGGTATTGTCGCTATCCGATCAGCTATCGCGACCTTGAGGAAATGCTGGCGGAACGCGGCATTTCGGTCGACCATACGACGATCTATCGCTGGGTCCAGTGCTACGCCCCGGAGATGGAGAAGCGGCTGCGCTGGTTCTGGCGGCGTGGCTTTGATCCGAGCTGGCGCCTGGATGAAACCTACGTCAAGGTGCGGGGCAAGTGGACCTACCTGTACCGGGCAGTCGACAAGCGGGGCGACACGATCGATTTCTACCTGTCGCCGACCCGCAGCGCCAAGGCAGCGAAGCGGTTCCTGGGCAAGGCCCTGCGAGGCCTGAAGCACTGGGAAAAGCCTGCCACGCTCAATACCGACAAAGCGCCGAGCTATGGTGCAGCGATCACCGAATTGAAGCGCGAAGGAAAGCTGGACCGGGAGACGGCCCACCGGCAGGTGAAGTATCTCAATAACGTGATCGAGGCCGATCACGGAAAGCTCAAGATACTGATCAAGCCGGTGCGCGGTTTCAAATCGATCCCCACGGCCTATGCCACGATCAAGGGATTCGAAGTCATGCGAGCCCTGCGCAAAGGACAGGCTCGCCCCTGGTGCCTGCAGCCCGGCATCAGGGGCGAGGTGCGCCTTGTGGAGAGAGCTTTTGGCATTGGGCCCTCGGCGCTGACGGAGGCCATGGGCATGCTCAACCACCATTTCGCAGCAGCCGCCTGATCGGCGCAGAGCGACAGCCTACCTCTGACTGCCGCCAATCTTTGCAACAGAGCC
>NZ_PXNP01000007.1 GCF_003007675.1 Marinobacter fuscus
TGCCTTCGTAGCGGGCGTAAAACGCACTCAAATCCAGCTCCTCGACAACATCACTGACAAAATAGGCCAGGTGGCCATCAGGCAGCCACTCGTTCAGGCTTGGGGGAAGGAGCAATTCCTGGTCGGGCGAGTACGGGCGGAAAGTGGTTCCCATCAGACGTCCTGTTGCCGAAAAATTTTCGGTTTATTATGCCAGAAACGGACTTCTGCCGCGCAGACTCCTAGGGCACAAGAGGGTAAGCCGCCCTCACCCGCCCCATCACAATCCTGGCATCCTCCGGCTTTAAACCCTGCTTTCGCAACTGCGGCATCACCATCGCGCCCACAGCCTTACACCGAAATTGATCAATGCCGTGCCTTTGGAACACATCGGCAATAGCCTGCGGCTGCGCATCCGGGTTGGCTTTGAGTAGCTTGCCAATGTCGATGGCGCAGGCTTGCTCTTCAGGGGCAGTGTTTTGTTTGCTGCGCCAGATCAGGAACGCAACGATGGCGACGAACACTCCGATGAGCAGAAACTTCATGGTACGGCCCCTTTATCCCGGTTTTCCTAGCGAATACCCCGCGATTGCAGCCACTGGCTGATCTGCGCCTGATTCATGGCGCCACTCTGGCGCGCCACCTCCCGGCCGTTCTGGAACAGAATCAGGGTCGGTATGCTGCGGATCGCAAACCGACCGGCTGGCCCGGGGGCTTGCTCGGTGTTCAGCTTGGCAAAGCGCACTTTCCCGTGCCACGCCTTCGCGGCCTGCTCGAACTGGGGAGCCATCATTTTGCACGGGCCACACCAACTGGCCCAGAAGTCTACTAACACGGGCAGATCGCTGCGCCCGGTATGACTAGCAAAACTCTGCTCCGTTAACTCCAGAACCTGATCCGGCCACAGTGGCTGTTTGCAGGCGCCACAATTGCCGCCGGAAGACAACTTGTCGGCCGGTACGCGATTCACTTTGTGGCAATGGGGACATACCAGGTGTCGAACGTCAGTCATGATGAACGGGCCTCTGATTGGCTGATGGTAGAAATAATCGGGGCAGGAGAAGAGAAATCAAGCTGCACGAAAAACCGCATCTCACGAACACGCATCAACCGCTTTCCGCTACCATCAAAGTAAGTCGATGTCAGAGGCTCAAGCGCCATGGGACTGTCGATAAAACAGTCGGAATTTACAGCCCCGGCGCCAAGCGGTATCAATGTGTTTCGGTTTTCCGAAGTTTTTTATAGGAATGCGCCCCAAACTATTAGGTTGCATTTCAAATAAACAATCAGAGGGAATCTTGATGACACAGATTATCGAACAGTTTCTCGAAGTTTCGAGCACTTACCTGCTATCACCCTGCGACAGTGACTGCTGCCACAAATCCGCCGCCTGATCTGGTTGCCCCTGAAACCACAGGGTAATGCCAGGCAACGGCCAGAGTGCTGCCCCCCTCGCTTAAAAAAGCTTACCCTCTTCTGTAACGAGTGGGTTCTCCGTAAAAAGGCATAGGAATCACAGCGGCCAACCCTCAGGCAAGGCCATCATCCATCCCAGGAGTGTTAACCGTGATTGTTCGCGAGCGCCCCGGCCCACTCCGGCTGTTGCTGGCCTGGAAAGGGTCTGTTGTCCCCCACATTCTGCCGCACATTCTGCTTACGGGAATGTTTGCAGCCGCCGTTACCTGGGTTTCGCGCCACCACTACCTCGACGGCATGGTCGACTACACACTTCTGCCGTTCACGATCATGGGCATCGCCCTGTCCATCTTTTTAAGCGTGCGCAACACCGCCACCTACGACCGCTGGTGGGCAGCCAGAAAACACTGGGGGCATATGGTGTACGAATTTCGCAGCCTGGCGCGGACTGGCACCATTTACCTGAGCCCGGAGCGACGGCGGGAGCTTCTGACCCGATGCCTTGCTCACGCTCACCTGCTGCGCGGCCAGTTGCGGGGAGAAGATGTACGGTCTGATCTGCCGGGGTCACTGGCGCCCGAACTCATTGACCAGGCCCTGAGCACCCGCAACCCCGCCGCCTTCATGCTGCACCGAGCCGGAGATGTACTCGCCGAAGCCCACAAGGCGGGCGATCTGGATTCTGTAGCAACCGCGGCCGTAGACCAGCACCTTCATGGCCTCGCGGGCATTCAGGCGGCCTCGGAACGCATTGCCCTCACCCCGTTGCCTTTTGCCTACACCCTGCTGGCTCACCGCACGGCGTATGTGTTCTGCTACCTGCTCCCGTTCGGGCTGGTAGGCGTCGCAGGCTGGTTTACGCCGGTGTTCACCGCCATCGTGGCCTACACGTTTTTCGGGCTGGATCGCCTGTCTGAACAGCTTGAGTTTCCCTTTGGCCGACACACCAACGACCTGCCGCTGGATGCCATCTGCCGCATTCATGAAATCAGTGTTGCCGAAGCCCTGGGCGACCCGGCACCCGAACCGCTGCAGCCGGTCAAATACCAGTTGCAGTAAGGGCCCGGCGGTTACAACGGCATGCGCCCGGTTCGCTCCAGCCGCTCGCTCACCCATTTGTGATACAGCTTTGCCAGCGCTGGCCGAATTACCGGCAAGCCAATCAGCCAGGCAAGCGGTTTCAGCAGCCAGACCCGCGACATCAACAGAATATAGGCATCCAGTTCCCGGTGGATGTTGCCCTGGCCATCTTCCACATGGAGCTCCTGAAGCGCGGCTTTCGGGTCTATACCACGTTCCTCCAACTCCTCATCTCGGCCGCTGATATCCACCCACTCCACCGATTCGCCGGTCCTGCCCGCGAGTCGTTCATAGAGCCTGCGATCCTTGACACAGCTTGGGCAGGCGCCATCGTAGAACACACGAAGCTGATCGCCTGGTGCCGTCATCGCTATCCCCCCTGTTTGCATCGCATTCACCTGATTACACGATAAAGCACTGCGTGGCTCCCGTTAACCCTTCCGATCTCAGACATAACCCGCCAGAGGCTGTACCATCGCCCTGAACTGCCAGGCGCGTTTCGATCAATGTCTGGCTCGCAGGCTTCTCGATTGCCAGGAACCTGATCAGCAGGTCGTTCTGCATCATGTTCGGAGCCGAGGCCGCCGCGTGTTCCAGGTTTGCACCACGGTAGACCATATCGGCAATAGCCAGGAAAAGGTCTGTACCGCGATGCCCCCGAGAGCATTACTCACAGCCAACTCCGGGTGCCCGCGGTAGGCCGCTGTTACCGAGAGCACGAACCACTGAGGGACGTCGCTGCCCCCAGAAGCACGGCTCCAGCGGTCGCCTCACCCAGCCCGGTCCGGTCGGCGAGCTGGTCGACCACACGTGTGATGCGTGTGCCCGCAATTGCAATGACCAGCGCACAGACGCTGAAAACCACGATGCTCTGTGACAGCGTCCAGCTGTCCAGATCCACGATCGGCAATGTCATCCTCCTGTTGCCTTTGAAGCCTACCGCGCAGCCAACGTGAAACGAGTGCCAGCTTACCGAAATAACCGCATTAATAGATCTGTCCCGGCTTTCCCATAGGTATCACAGTTATCCCCCCCTAGGAGTCTGCGCGGCAGAAGTCCGTTTCTGGCATAATAAACCGAAAATTTTTCGGCAACAGGACGTCTGATGGGAACCACTTTCCGCCCGTACTCGCCCGACCAGGAATTGCTCCTTCCCCCAAGCCTGAACGAGTGGCTGCCTGATGGCCACCTGGCCTATTTTGTCAGTGATGTTGTCGAGGAGCTGGATTTGAGTGCGTTTTACGCCCGCTACGAAGGCA
>NZ_PXNP01000008.1 GCF_003007675.1 Marinobacter fuscus
TGCCTTCGTAGCGGGCGTAAAACGCACTCAAATCCAGCTCCTCGACAACATCACTGACAAAATAGGCCAGGTGGCCATCAGGCAGCCACTCGTTCAGGCTTGGGGGAAGGAGCAATTCCTGGTCGGGCGAGTACGGGCGGAAAGTGGTTCCCATCAGACGTCCTGTTGCCGAAAAATTTTCGGTTTATTATGCCAGAAACGGGCTTCTGCCGCGCAGACTCCTAGCCAAAGCCTGGCTCTCGGCCCACATCCAAAGAGACTACACCCGCTGGTTTATTATTCAGCGGACGCCAAGACCTGCTGAAAGAAGCGATCCAGATCCTGAACCTCTTCCAGGCACAGGCTGTGCTCCATAGGGTAACGGTGATACTCCGGCTGATAGCCGAGGGATTGCAGCTTTGACAATGCGGCCTGGCCAAGAGACTCCACCACCATCGGGTCGTGACTGCCATGGCCGATAAAAACCGGCAACTGGCGATTGGCCTCGCTCAGCCCGATAGAATCGACGGTGGCAAAATAGGTAGACAGCGCAAACAGGCCCCCCAGGCGTTCCGGGTAGCTCAGTGCCAGTTCATAGGCCACCGCCCCCCCCTGGGAAAAACCACCCACCACGATATCGGTACTGGCCAGCCCCCGGGCACGCTCCTGCTCAATCAACCGGGCCACCATGGCTGCCGAAGCCCGCAACTGCGAGGTGTCGACCGTGCGGTCGATGTTCATCGCCAGAATGTCGTACCAGGCAGGCATCACCATGCCGCCATTGATGGTGACGGGCAATTCGGGGGCATGGGGAAAAATGAACCGAACCGGTTGCTCGCGGCCGACCGTCAGCTCCGGCACGACCGGCTCGAAGTCATGGCCACTGGCACCCAGCCCGTGCAGCCAGATTACGGCTTTCTTCGGGTCTGGCCCGGTGTCGATTTGCAGAGTCTGAAGTGTCGTCATTTTGTGGCCCGCATGTTGAACTGAGGGCCGACTGTATCACTCTTTACAACTCTTTATCACTCTTGCTATCACCCCGTGGAACGGATGAGAAAGCGGCGGAGGGCTTTCGTAAAACCACGCTCACGCGGCCTTGCGAAAGCCCTCCATCCGCACGGCCTTGTCACGGCTACGCTTGTAGCGGGTTTTGTCTTCCACTACCCGCATCTGGTATTTAGGTGTTCTCAGCTCGCGCTGCACTGCGCTGTGCCGGGTAGCTTGCGCCTTCTTTCTGGCCATAGTGGCTCTCCTGCGGTCAGGGTGATCATTACGGCGCTGACTATAGCACCCTATTTTCAATCGGCAAGGTAAGCAATCACACTCATTGTCCGGGCAGCCAACTGACGGTCAAATAGTCAGACATCAACTAAGGAATGCTTCTGTGCTCATAGCCACCCTTGCCATTGTTGCCGGCCTTACCTTGCTGGTCTGGAGTGCCGACCGGTTTGTTGAAGGGGCCGCGTCTGTGTCTGCCTACGCTGGCCTGCCGCCGCTACTGATCGGCATGGTGGTGGTCGGGTTTGGCACCTCGGCACCGGAAATGGTGGTTTCGGCCCTGGCTGCAACCCAGGGCAATCCGGGCCTGGCCTTAGGCAACGCCTACGGTTCCAATATCACCAATATTGCGTTGATTCTGGGGTTGACCGCACTCATCACTCCCATTGCCATGCACTCGCGCATTATGCGCCGGGAGTTGCCGATACTGACACTGGTTACTCTCGGCGCCAGCTGGTTGCTTTTCGACGGCAACCTGAGCCGGATGGATGCGCTTGGCCTGCTGCTGGTATTTGCGCTGGTACTGGGCTGGAGCATCTGGAGCGGCATGACCAACACCGACGATGCCCTGGCGCCACAAGTAGATGCTGAATTATCGGCACACCACCTACCCGTGCGCAAGGCCGCGATCTGGCTGGTGATCGGGCTGATCCTGCTGATTGCCAGTTCCCGATTGCTGGTGTGGGGCGCCACGGATCTTGCCATGCGCTTTGGGGTAAGCGATCTGATTATTGGCCTGACCATTGTCGCCATCGGCACCTCCCTGCCAGAGCTGGCGTCTTCGGTGATTGCTGCCCGAAAAGGCGAGAACGATCTGGCCCTCGGTAACATCCTGGGCTCGAACCTGTTTAACACCCTGGCAGTGGTCGGTATTGCTGGCAGCATTGCGCCGATGGACGTGGCCGATGAGCTGTTGACGCGCGACTTGCCAGTGATGATCGGGCTGACAATGGCGCTGTTTGTGATGGGCTATGGCTTTCGTGGCCCGGGGCGAATCAACCGCTTTGAAGGGCTTATTTTGATGCTCACCTTTGCCGGTTATACCGGCTACCTGTTAACCACCGTTCTCTAGAAACCTGCGCGGCAGACACCGTGCCGGGCGAGCGCACTCCCATTAGTCAGGAGTGCGCTCTGTAGCGGGTTTCTGCCGCTGGTATCAGAACGTATAGTTTGCCGATACCCACAAACGGCGACCTTCGTCACTGTTCGCATAAACGTTGCCGTATTCGGTGCCGTTCTCATACGAACGATAATCAATGAAGTCCTTGTCCAGAAGGTTGTAGATAGTGGCGTTGAAGCTCAGGCTCTCCGTCGCTTGGAAGCTGCCACCCAAATGCAGCACCGCATAGGCCTTGAAGTCGCCCAGGTCTGCAAAGGAAGGGGCACCCCGCACGCGCTCACGGTTACGATAACGCTCACTCTCGTACTGGGCCTTCAGCCAGGTAGACCACCGGGGGGCTGGCTGCCATTTCAGAGACGCATTGGCCATATGCTCGGGCGTATCCGTCAGCGGCTCACCTTTGTTTTCGCCCGATTTTTGCTCACTGTCAGTATAAGTATAGTTCAGGCCCAGGCGCAGGCTATCCAGCACACGCAGTTCGGTAGCCACCTCAACGCCTTGGGTAATCGCTTCATCGATGTTGATATCCCGCCCGAACACTTCCGCTTTCGGCCAGTCACCACGATCCACACAGCCCGGGCGGTTGGGGTTATCTTCCCAGGAACAGTTCAGCTCATCCGGGCCAGCGGCAATTTTGTCCGTGAACTCGTTGTAGAACACCGTCATACCAAAGCTGTGGCCATTGGCATGCTGGTAGATCAGGCCCAGTTCAGAGGACGTGGTTTTCTCCGGTTCCAGATCCGGGTTACCAAAAATCGGAATGGTGCCCTGGCCGGTAAAGCCGACAATGCCATCCGCCAGTGCATTCAGCTCCGGAGTTTTGTAGCCGCGACTGACGCCGCCTTTCACGGTCAGCCCGGGAGTCGCACTCCAGACCAGATACGCCCGCGGGCTGAACTGGCTACCAAAGGCGTCGTGATGGTCGTAGCGGCCACCCAGAGTCAGCGCCACATCCCGGTGGAGAAACCACTCATCTTCAATAAACAGCGACTGAGTTTTCTGTTTGAACTCTTCCGCCGCAACACCGTCCTGCATGCGGGCATCCCACCATTGCCCACCAATGGTCACGACATGCTCTTCCAGCGGCATGACGAACTTGGTGTCAAAAATGCGATTTTCCGCTTTCAGCTCCCGGGGGGAGCCTGCAGGCTTGCCCGGAACACCTTTCGGCACAACGCGCCCGGAGGTTTCGGTTATGTTGCGCATGACACTGGTCTCCAGCGTTCCCGCCGAAAACTTGCCGGTGTGGCCAATGGCAAACTGATCCCGGTCGAACTCAAGTTTTGGGCCGTACCCCCTGGCTCCCAGGGTACCCAGCTGGCCTTCAGAGTTATCATAGTCCTGGCGGGCCGTTTCGATATCCAGCCAGAGTTCCTGGTTATCGGAGGGCATCGCCGTCAGGCGCGTTCCCAGCGTGTACTGATCCGATTCAACCGGGCTCGGCCCACGACGGTCCACTTCAATCACGTTCCCATTGGCGTCCAGGTACTCCAGATCAGACGCATCCCGCTCGAACCAGCGGCCACGCAACTGCAGGCCCAAGCCATCCTTTACCAGCGGCCCGGTGGTGAAGAGTGAGTAGGCTCGGCTATCGCCAAAGTCACGGTCTTCGTTAATGGTGGTCTCCGCAGTCAGGGACGTGGACCAGACCGGATTCACCTTCTTGGTAATGATATTGATCACCCCACCCATGGCATCCGACCCATAGAGTGTCGACATAGGGCCACGGATAACCTCTACCCGCTCAATCGACGACGGTGGCGGCAGGAAGCTGGTAGAGGTTTCGCCAAAGCCGTTTGGCGTTACATTCCCGGCGGTGTTCTGTCGACGACCATCGATCAGAATCAGGGTGTATTCACTGGGCATGCCACGCATACGGATGGTGAAACCACCGGTTTTGCCGGCAGAACCGGTTACATCCACGCCTTCTACATCATCAAGAATATCGGTCAGGCTGGCGGCCTGCTTCGTGCGAATTTCCTCGCTGCTGATTACGCTGATACTGGCGGGTGCCTCGGTCTTGTTCTGACTGAACCCCGATGCCGACACAACAATCTCTCCCAACTCGACCGGCGAGGACTGTGCCTGCACTCCAACCGGGATACTGGCCAGCGCAACCGCAGACGCCAACAAGGAAAAACGACGATACATGCAAAACTCCTTGGTAAGTGCTCTATACAAGCTGAACGACCCAAATCTCATATGCGAATCATTATCAGACGCAAGAACACTAACACAAGGTGCAACTCACTTTCTGGAACCATTTGTTCCAGGTTCCGGAACTCCGGCAGAAGGGTTGGGCGTCGTCTGCCCCCAGGCCAATGGCACTGCACTCCTCAGGTGCGCAATAAAAGCCCGCACACGCCGGGGAAGCACCCCGTGCGGATACAGCAGTGTGACTGGCACTTCCGGGCCAGACCACTCGGCCAGGCAGCGCCGAAATGTGCCAGGATGAGCACTCAGCCGACGCTCAACCAACCACAGGGGCATTAAGCCCAGGCCCCGGCCTGCCGCAATGGCATCACCCTGAACACTGAGCTGATCCACGGTAAACCGGCGTTCGGGCAGTGACAAAGGAAAACAGCCCATGCGGGAGTGCTGCAACGCCGTACGTTCATCGCCCAGGCCGACTAAATCAACCCAGGGGTGCCCAACCAATGCACCGGGAGATTCCGGTACACCATGGTTACGGAAATATTCCGGACTTCCGAAAACCCCTTGCTCCAGAACACCAAGACACTCCTGCCGCAACTCCGAATAGGCAGGCTGCCCCAACCAGACACATACGCCATCATCTACCCGGTCAGGCACGCTGCGCTGGGTGCGGAGCGAGATCGTCAAGTCTTCATGGTTTGCCATAAACGACTCAACTACGCCGGAAAACCAACCACGCACAAGGGCTTCATGGCACCGGAGCTCCAATCGCCCGGTGACTTCTTCCTTCAACTCATCCAGCGCCTCATGGCCCTGGGCAACAAGCTCCAGAATGTCGTTGCAATATCGATAAAAAACCCGCCCTGCATCATTGGGGACTATTTTCTTCGATTGCCGCAGCAGCAACGGCTGCCCCAGCGTTTCTTCCAACTGTTTGATCCGACGGCTCAGGGTCGATTTTGGCAAGCCGAGATCCCGGGTGCTGGCAGTCAGACTGCCGGTGCGCACCACAGAAACAAAGGCTTCAAGCTCTTGCAGGTCGTACATGATTTCATCCCGGAATTTGCAACCAACCGTTTCAATTTAACACTTTAAAAACGTAACGAGAACAATTATCATCACGAGTCACTTTAAAGATCGCTCACTAACCATTCCCAATCCCGGAGTTTCCTGCATGTCCCGCCCCGCCACAGTTGCCCTGAATGTTCTGCAACGCTGCTTCACCATTCTGGTACTGGCAGGCCTGAGTTCCGGGGCCGTAACGGCCGATACGAGAAGTCTGGATACCGCGTTCGGCCCGCTGGAAATCAGCGGCCAACCAAAGCGAATTGTTACTTTGTATGAAGGCGCACTGGATACCGCACTGGCGGTAGGCGCCCACACAGTGGGTGCCGTGATTACCCGGGGTGGCAACCATGTTGCGGACTACATCAAACCAGCGGCAGGTAACATCAATATTGTCGGCACCCCGGGCGAGACCAATATTGAAGCGGTATTGGCAGCACAGCCCGACCTTATCCTTGCCGCACCCCGCACCAGCGAGCAGCAATACCGACTGTTATCCCGACTGGCCCCCGTGGTTGTGCCCGACATACCGATGTTCGAGGCCGATACCTGGAAGCGGGAAACCCGCTTGTTTGCCCGGGCCATGGGCCGGGCCGACCAAGCCGAGCAGGTGATCGAGCAGGTTGAAGCCCGGATTGCAGAGGTAGCCAGCCTGGTGCGCGAGCGCATTCCGGCAGACCAGCGGAACGCCACACTTATTCGCTGGATGCCGCAAGGGCCGCTGGTGATGGCCGAAGGTCTGTTTTCGGCCGCCATTATCCAGGCCACCGGCTTCCGCCCCAATAGCAAGGGCCTGATCAAACCCGGCCGTCCCCACAGCGAACCGCTGAGCCTCGAGAACCTGTCTGGCCTCGACCAGAACTGGATGTTCCTCGCCACCCTGAATGCCGATGGCGACAAGGCTCTGGCAGCGGCCCGCAAGTCTCCCGCCTTTGCCCGACTCAATGCGGTACAGGCAAACCAGGTGATTGCGGTCAGCGGGCAGCTCTGGACCAGCGCCTCCGGCCCGCTCGCGGCACTCGCCATTCTTGATGATATAGAAGCGGCTGTACTGGCCCTGCAGCCCTGAACCATCTGACCTTGAACGCTCTGTCAGCAAACCGCGTGCTTGCGTCTCGCGAGCTTCTCCCGCAACTGCTGGTTGCGGGTATTTTTCTATTGCTTGTGATCTTGGCCAGTCTGTTGCTGGGCGCGGGCCCAATCTCAGCCCACGTGTCTCTGGAAACCCTGACCGGCAGCACCCACCCGGACGCCTGGTTTGTAATCAGTGAACTGCGCTTTCCCCGTACCGTCATCGCCGTGGTTACCGGCCTTGCCCTCGGGCTGGCTGGCGCCCTGTTGCAATCCATGACCCGCAACCCGTTGGCGGAACCGGGGCTGCTCGGGGTCAGCGCTGGCAGCGGGTTTGCCGTTGCCCTCGCCATCCTGCTGGGGGCCAGCACCGCCACTTTAACCACGGTAGTCGCGCAATTGGGAGCACTGGCGGGTTGTGGCCTGGTCATCGCCGCTACCCGGGTTCAGGGGCTGGGCAACGATCCGGTGCGGCTGGTACTCGCTGGCGCTACCTTGAGCGGGCTGCTGCTGGCGCTCACCTCCATGCTGATGCTGATAGATCAGCGGGCAGCCGACGAAATCCGCTTCTGGATTACCGGCAGTGTGGCGGGCAAGCCGCTGGCGGTACTGGCCACCACACTGCCCTTCATCGGCATGGCCCTGATGTTGGTGCTGGCCGTCGCTAAGCCTCTGGCGGCCATGTCGCTTGGCGAGAAGGCGGCCGTCGGCCTGGGCCACCACCCCGGGCGCATTCGATTGATGGTAACGCTGGCGGTGGCATTGCTGGTGGGCTCGGCAACGGCCCTGGCAGGCCCATTGATTTTCGTCGGCCTGGTGGTGCCGTTTATCACCCGCGCCATCGCCGGCCCGGATATTCGCCGCACCCTGTGGTTGTGCCTGCCAGTTGGCCCCGCGGTGGTGCTCGGTGCCGACGTCGTGTCGCGACTGGTTGCCGCCCCGGCGGAAATGCCGCTGGGTGTCGTCACCGCCCTGATCGGGGCTCCGGTACTGCTGGCTATCGTCCGGGCAGGGAGAATGCCGTCGCTATGAACCGGATAATCCCATTGCCGGATAAACGTAATGCCCTGGTCAACAGCCTGTTGCTGGCACTGCTGATGATCAGCACCCTCACTTCGCTTTCCACCGGTACAGTGCAGGTATCCCTGGCGGATACCCTGGCCGCCCTGCTCGGCCAGGCCGACCCGATGACCGATTTTGTGATCAATGAACTGCGACTGAACCGGGTGGTTGCCGGGCTTCTGTGTGGCGCGGCTCTGGCTCTGGCGGGTTGTCTGATGCAAACACTCGCCCGCAATCGCCTGGCCACGCCCGGAATCATCGGCATCGACAATGCCGCCACCGCCTTTGCGGTGGCTTCGGTGGTGGGTATCGGCCTGTCGCTGGCTCCCTCGGCAATGGCACTGGCCGGGGCGGCCACCGCCACCGCCCTTGCCTTCGGCCTGGCTGGCGCCAAGGGTACCCGGGGCTATCGCTTTATAGTTGCCGGAATTGGCATAGGCGCCATTGCGGCCGCCATCACCCAGGTGATGCTCAGTCGTGTGGCAATCGACGATGCCAACGCCGCCTATCCCTGGACGGTGGGCAGCCTGAACGCCCGGAACCCCGAAAGCGTAAAGGTTCTCGCCGCGGGCCTCGCCCTGGGCTATCTGGTACTGATGGCCATTACCCGTGCGCTGAATACCCTGCAGTTTGCAGACGCCGTTGCCATTGCCCTGGGTACCCGCCTGAAAGCCACCCGCATTCTTGGTCTGGGGCTGTCGGTGCTGCTCACCGGGCTTGCTGTTTCGGTATGCGGGCCGGTGGGCCTGGTGTCACTGCTGGCACCGGAGTTGGCGCGGGCCCTCAGCCGCCCCGGCAAAATCCCGCTGACCGCCTCGGCGCTGGCGGGCGCCAGTTTTCTGGTGGTCGCTGATCTGCTCGGCCGCAGCTTGTTTTCTCCCCTTGAAGTACCCGCAGGTATTATCTCGGCCATTGTTGGCAGCCCTTACCTGCTGTGGATTCTGCTCAGACCAACGCCACGGAGCCTGACATGAGCCAACACCAAACCGCCACCCTGGCCGCCGAACGCATTACCCTGGCGCACCGGCATTTTACCGTCGCCCGAGACCTGAGCGTCCAGTTGCCCGGCGGCAGGGTTACCGCCATTGTCGGCCCCAACGGTTGCGGCAAGTCCACCTTGCTGAACGGGCTTGCCCGCATTCACACCCCGGATGCCGGTTGCGTACTGCTCGACGGCAAGGACATCCATCGGCTGCCCTCGAAAGAAGTGGCTCGCAAACTGGCCCTGCTGCCCCAGGACAACCAGGCTCCGGAAGGCCTGACGGTGTCTGATCTGGTGCGTTTTGGCCGCCAGCCACACCAGGGCTGGATGAAACAGTGGTCAGAGGAAGATCAGCACGCTTTTGATTCTGCCATCGCGGCCGCCGACGTACAGGATCTGGCTCATCGGGCTCTGGATACCCTGTCTGGCGGGCAGCGCCAGCGGGCCTGGATTGCCATGGCCGTGGCGCAGCAAACCCCCTTGCTGTTACTGGATGAACCCACCTCGGCACTGGATCTTGGCCATCAGATCGAAGTGTTCGAACTGATCCGTGCCCTGAGCCATCACGGCAAGACCATCGCCATGGTGGTACATGATCTGCCAACCGCCTGCCGCTACGCCGACCACATGGTGGCCATGAAGGAAGGGTCGATTATCCGGGAGGGCGCTCCGGCTGACATCGTCTCGCCGGAACTGGTGAAGACACTCTATGGCGTGGATTGTGAGCTGATTCAGGACCCGGCCACCGGCAGCCCGCTGCTGGTAAACGTACGCCGCTGCCGGTGAACCGACTGGCCGGTCACAACCGGCCAGAGCGCCAGGGTTCAGGCCGCCGCCGGCTCGCCCTGCTCAAGGGATTTTTCCCGGGCCACCGCAGCGGGCGCACCCAGTGCAAGCAAAACCGCCCCCACCGAGCAGGCCAGCATACTCACCACAATAGGCATCAGCGAGTCACCGGCAAAGGTGGTGGACAGCGCACTGACGGTGCCCGCCAGGGTAAACTGGGAAGCCCCCAGCATGGCCGCAGCAGTGCCGCCAAGATGCGGAAAGAACTCCAGCGCATTGGCCATGTTATTGGGCACAATGCCGCCCTGGCAGCCCACCGCCGCAATAATGAACGCAACCACCGCCCACAGCGGGCCATGAAAAAACACCACCAGCACCAACCCCACCAGCGCCAGGCACTGCAGAATCACCTGCACCCGTAACAACACCACCGAGGAAAACCGCCGAAGCAAGGGCCGGTTGATCAGGTTAAGAACCGCCATCAGGCCAATATTGGCGGCAAACAGGATCGAAAAGGCACTGTTGGAAAGCCCGAACCATTCCTGATAGATAAATGATGCATGGGTGATGAACAGCATCATGGTGCTGAAACACAACACCTGAATGCCGACAAAACGCATGGTGGTCTTGTGCCTCAGCACCAGCAGGTAGTTGGTTACCAGGGTTTTTACCGGGGTCACCGCCGGTGGCCGGGGCTTCAGCCGCGGGAACAGGGCAAACTGCAACACCACCGCCAGGAAAAACGCATAACCGGCCAGCAACACAAAAATCCAGTGCCAGTCGCCCATCGCCAGCATCAGCGCCCCCAGTGACGGCGCGGCTGCCGGTGCGATAAACATGATCAGGCCGATCAGGCCGAACAACCGTGCGGCTTCCTGCCCGCCCACCTGATCACGCACAATGGCGGGCACCGAAACCGCACAGAAGGCGCCCCCCATGCCCTGCAGAACACGCCAGCCCACCAGGTCAGAAAGTGAACCTGCCTGAGCCACCATCACCGCTGCAACAGCAAACACCGTCAGGCCGATGAACAGAATGAGCTTGCGGCCATAACGATCCGACAGGGGCCCGCCAACCAGCTGAGCCAGTCCGAGCGTGGCCACATAGGCACTCAGGGACAAACCCACATCGGCCAGTGACACATCATAATCGCTGGCAATCTCCGGAAATGCGGGTAAATACGCGTCCAGCGCCAGCGGCCCGAGCGCGACCGTCATGCCGAGCAGTAACGCGAGTTGAAAATGCGACAAAGTCCACCTCCTTAATAAGATAGATAGCTAACCGCATTTCCCGCCTGCTGGCAATCAGAGCTTACCGAATCAATCAGTTAAGGATGCAGGATTGGCTGTAAAGCTGGCTGAGTTCCCGACGCTTCTGGCGAAGGTTATTGCCCCGGTCGTTGCTGTACCCGGCCCGCAGTTGCCCCTGGATACGCGCCAGCCGTTTGCGATAGCCCTCGCACTGGCTGGCCTCGCGCCGGGCTTGCTTGCCTGCGGCAAACCGATCCTTGCTGCCGGAGGTTAGCAGACGACCAACCGCAGCACGGCTCTGGCGCACCTTGTCGGCCTGGCGGATGTTTTCATTCATCGGCACGGTAACCGGTTCGGTCAGCTCCAGCCTGGAATGCTGCCGGTGTACCGGCGGAGTATCGGAAAAGTGGGTCGCACCGTTGCTATCCGTCCAACGGTAAATCTCGGCAGTTGCGGGAAACGCCACTAAAGCAAACAGCAACGCAACAAGTGTCTTCCTTGGCATAGTTCACATCCTGTGAGGTCAAAAAAATGATGGCCCCTCCGGGGCCATAAGACTATAACCGAAACCGGGCGCGCTTGCAGGGCAAGCCTCAACGATCCAGCAACTCTATCCAATGGTTCACCGGGATCGAAGCCCGGGTTTCCAGGTGCAGCTGGCAGCCGATGTTGGCCGTAACAATCCGCACAGGATCGTCCACGGTCAGCGCCGCCAGTTTGTTCTCCAGCAGCTTCTGGCTCATTTCCGGCTGGGTAATGGAATAGGTTCCCGCGGAACCACAGCACAGATGCTTGTCTTTGGTAACCGCCAGATCGATACCTGCGCGGGCCAGCACCTGCTCTACCACACCACCTTGCTTCATGGCGTGTTGCAGGGTGCAGGGGCAATGAAAGGCGACTTTCCCGGCCTGCGCATTGGCCTTGAGCGGTTCCAGGTCTTCTTTCAGCAGGAAAGCCCCAAGATCCATGCACAGCTCACTGACTTTCGCCGCCTTGTTGGCGTAAACGGGGTCATCCCGCAACAAATGGCCGTAATCCTGAACCATGGCACCGCAGCCGGAGGCCGTCATCACAAGGGCCTCGGCGCCAGCGTCAATGGCGGGCCACCAGGCATCAATGTTGCGGCGCATCTGTTCCAGGCCCCGTTCGTGCTCCGACAGGTGGTAGTTGACCGCCCCGCAGCAGCCCGCCTCTGGCGCCTCCAGCAGGGTAATACCCAGCCTGTCCAGCACCCGGGCGGTGGAGGCGTTGGTGTTCGGCGCGGCGGCAGGCTGAGCACAACCCGCCAGGCCCAACACCACCCGTGGATGGCTGGAGACCGGCCAAGGGCTGGCCTCGCGACGGGGCGGCACCTTCACCCGCAAGGCTTCCGGCAGGATCGGACGAAATGCCTGCCCCAGCCGCAGCATGGCACCGAACAGCTTCCGGTTCGGCAGAAACCGGGTCAGCCCCCAGCGCAGCCATTTTTCTTTCGCCGACCGGGGTAACTCCTGTTCCAGCAGCCCGCGGCTGATATCCACCAGGCGGCCGTATTTGACGCCAGACGGACAGGTTGTTTCGCAGCTGCGACAAGTCAGACAACGATCCAGGTGCTCCCGGGTTTTCGCGGTAACCTCGCCGCCTTCGAGGAACATTTTCATCAAATAGATCCGCCCCCGGGGGCCGTCTCGCTCATCGTTCAGCTCCTGATAGGTCGGGCAGGTTGCGGTACAGAAGCCACAGTGCACGCAGGCTCTGAGGATGTCCTCGGCCTCCTGGCCTTCCGGAGTATTGGCAAATTGTTGAACCAGATTCGTTTGCATAATTACAACCAGCTATAAAGGCGGCCCGGATTGAAAATGCCATCCGGGTCAAACGATTGCTTTACCCGACGTTGAAGCACTTTCAACGCCTCCGGCTGACGATGCATCACCTCGGCGGTGCGATCGCCGCCACGGAACAGGCTGACCTGGCCTCCGGCCGCCCGGGCCAGAGGCTCCAGATCGGCCATGGTCGCCTGCCCGCGATACCAGCGCTGGGCACCGGCCCAATCCAATAGCCAGGGGCCATCCAGAGCCGGAGTTGGCGCACTGGAATTAATGGAAAAGCGCCACAACGGCTGCTCCGGGTTCGCGAAAAACGGGTGTTGCAGGTTCTGTATCTGCTGCCAGAAGGCACTCGGATTTTCCAGCGGTTCGCCGCCCCAGGCCCGGGCCGTGGCCTCCACCGCCGATTGCGCACCCGCCAGGCGCAAATAGAGTTTGCCATCCACCCAACAGGCGCCCGTCAGGGGCTTGGGCTCACCCGCCCGACGGTTCATCAGCCCAACCACCTCATCCATGGCCATGTCTTTAACCAACGTGATGCTGGCGGCAGGTCTGGGCATCACCTTCAAACTGATCTCGGTTATCGCACCGAGGGTGCCCAGGGCACCTGCCTGCAACCGTGAAACGTCATAGCCCGCCACGTTCTTCATTACCTGTCCGCCAAACCGGAGGTGCTCACCCTTGCCATTCAATAACCGGATACCCAGCACCTGATCCCGCACAGATCCGGCCCAGGGTCTGGCCGGGCCGGACAAGTTACAGGCCAGGGTGCCACCAATGGTGCTGTTCTCGCCAAACCGGGGTGGCTCAAAGTGCAGACATTGCCCATGCTCCGCCAATACCGCATCAATTTCGTCCAGCCGGGTTCCGGCCCGTACCGTTAGTACCAACTCCACCGGATGATACTCCACCACCCCCGTGTGCCCGGACATATTCAGTTCTTCGGTCTCGGCCTCCATCAACCGCCCCATAAACGACTTGCTGCCGCCGCCAACGATGTTGAGTGCCTGGCCGCGGCTGCGAGCCTGGAGCACCTGTTCCTGAAGTTGGTTGATCTGATCAGCCATGTGACAGCCCCGCCTGGTCATGCTTGTGTTGCTTGTGTTGCTTGTGCTCGATGGAGCGGTATTCCTGACAGAATTTCAGGGTCGGCACCCCCTTGCCCGGGTTCAGGATGCCCTGGGGATCAAAGGCGGCTTTTACATCGTGAAACTGCTGCAGTTCCTGATCATTAAACTGCACCGCCATCTGGCGGATTTTCTCGACACCGACACCGTGTTCGCCGGTAATGCACCCGCCCACTTCCACGCAGAGTTCCAGAATGCGGCTGCCAAAGGCTTCCGCCCGCTCGAACTCGCCGGGCACATTGGCATCAAACAGAATCAGCGGGTGCAGGTTGCCGTCTCCGGCATGGAATACGTTGGCCACCCGCAGGCCAAAGTCTTCCGACATCTGCTCCATCGCCAGCAGCACTTTGGCCAGATGCCGGCGGGGGATGGTGCCGTCCATGCAGTAGTAATCCGGCGAGATGCGGCCCACCGCCGGGAACGCAGATTTCCGGCCTTTCCATAACAGGGCGCGCTCTTCTTCACTGCCGGAGGTTCTTATCGAGGTGGCCCCGAGCTTTCGGAACAACGCCTCCACTTCAGCAATGTGTTCGTGCACCTCTTCCTGTGTTCCGTCTACTTCACACAACAACAGCGCCCTGGCATCCCGCGGGTAACCCGCCTGGCAAAAATCATCGGCGGCAATGATGGCGTGGCCATCCATCATTTCCAGCCCGCCTGGGATAATGCCCTGGGCGATCACCGCACCAACCGCATCACCGGCTTTTTCAATGCTGTCGAAGCCGGCCATGACCACCTGGGCCACTTCCGGGGTTGGCAACAGTTTCACCTTCACCTCGGTTACCACACCCAGCAGCCCTTCCGAGCCGGTCAGCAGCGCCAGCAAATCCATACCGCAGGTGTCCAAGCCATCACTGCCCACGGTTACCCGCTCGCCCTCGGCGGTAATGATTTCGACGCTGAGCAGGTTGTGCACGGTCAGGCCGTACTTCAGACAATGCACGCCGCCGGAATTCTCTGCCACATTACCGCCAATGGTGCAGGCAATCTGGGATGAAGGATCCGGGCCATAATAGAGGCCATGTTCGGCCGCGGCTTCACTGATGGCCAGGTTGCGCACCCCGGGCTGCAACCGGGCGGTGCGTGCCAGCGGATCGATCTCCAGAATCCGGTTGAACTTGGCCAGCGACAGCACCACACCTTCTTTATGAGGCATGGCACCGGCACACAGCCCGGTACCCGCGCCCCGGGCAACCACCGGCACGGCCTGTTCGTGGCACAGCCGCATAACCCGCTGAACCTGCTCCACGGTCTCCGGAAGCACCACCATCATGGGCATTTCCCGGTACATGGCCAGGCCATCGCACTCGTAGGGCTTCAGGGTTTCGTCGTCGGTAATCACGAACTCCGGGTCAATAAAAGACCGGAATTTCTTAGCCAGCAAAGTCTTGCCAGCTTGTGCATTGGTCGTCATAACACTCTCGGCTTGTTATGTTTCTGTTCCCGTATTCGCAAGCTGCGATATTTTACCTGAATGTTCAATAGATCAATGGTCTGCTTACGTCACCGGCGACTGTTCTGTGTGCCAGCCCGGGCCTTCATTGGGGGCACAACACCGCCTTTCTGATAGCGATGGGAAACAGCCTGCGCTGAACTGCTTGCAATGAACAACAATTCCACCAGAATGAGCAAAGTGCCACCGGCTGCGAATTTCACCAAAACCCAACAAAGCGGTATTGATTTCCACGGCAACAGTCCGTAAAACTTGCGCCTTTGTATGACAGTCTCAGGAGCCAGCCATGGCGGAAACCGCCCCCTTGATTTGCAGGGACATCCACAAGACCTTTGATAAGCTGGAAGTGCTCAAAGGCATCTCTCTGGAAACCCGCAAGGGAGATGTGGTTTCTCTGATTGGCAGCTCCGGCTCCGGCAAAAGCACCTTCTTACGCTGCATCAACCTGCTGGAAACCCCCACCTCCGGCGACATTATTGTGCACGGCGATCCCATCCGCTTCACCAATAATCGCAAGGGTGAGCGGGTGCCTGCCGATAACCGCCAGGTGGAGCTGATCCGCGCCCGCTTGTCCATGGTGTTCCAGGGCTTCAACCTCTGGTCCCACATGACGGTGCTGGAAAACATCATCGAAGCGCCGGTGCACGTTCTGAAAATCCCGAAAAAAGAAGCCATTGAACGGGCCGAAGCCTATCTGGACAAGGTCGGCATCTATGAACGCAAGGATTATTACCCGGCTCAAATGTCCGGCGGGCAGCAACAGCGCGCGGCCATTGCCCGGGCCCTGGCCATGGAGCCGGAGGTGATGCTGTTCGACGAGCCCACGTCGGCGCTGGATCCGGAACTGGTGGGCGAGGTGCTCAAAGTGATGCAGAGCCTCGCCGATGAAGGCCGCACCATGATTGTGGTCACCCATGAGATGGCTTTCGCCCGGGATGTCTCCAGCAAGGTACTGTTTCTGCATCAGGGAGTGATCGAAGAACAGGGCACACCGGAGAAGGTGTTTGACCATCCGGAATCCGAACGGATGAAGCAATTTCTTGCTCCCAAGTTCTGAACACCGGTGCTATCTTGAATCGGTGTTGGATCAGGAGTTGTAACCCGGCTCCGCAGATGACCATAAAAAATAAAGCCCTTGAGGCAGATAACCGGAGAAGTGACAGATGAAAAAACTGATGATCGCCGCAAGCTGTGCCCTGGCCCTGGCGGCAGGTACTGCTCACGCCCAGGACAGAAACCTACGCATTGCCTTCGACGTGCCCTACGAGCCGTTCGAATACAAAGACGATAACGGCGAACTGACCGGCTTCGAAGTGGAACTGGCCGATGCCATGTGTGAGGAAATGCAGGCCAACTGCGAGTTCGTCATTCAAGCCTGGGACGGCATGATCCCCGGGTTGCTGGCACGTAAATTCGATCTGATCATGTCGTCCATGTCGATCACCGCTGAGCGTGCCGAGCGGGTGCTCTTCTCCGAGCCTTACTACAACACTCCGGGCGGCTGGTTCGGCCCCAACGATTTCAACACTGACGTAACCGACATGGATGCCATGAAGGGTAAAACCATCGGCGTTCAGCGCGGCACCACCATGGACACCTTTGTCACCGAAAACATGGGCGGCATTGTTACCATCAAGCGCTACACCACCGCGGATGACATGGTGCTTGATCTGGAAGGCCAACGCCTGGACGCCGTCTTCGTGGACTACCCGGTGGGTGAGCAGACCGTGCTGACCAAAGACGGCTTCAAGGAAGTCGGCGAGCCGGTCAAGCTGGGTGAAGGTGTCGGCGTGGCTATGCGCAAGCGCGATAAGGATCTCGCCAACGAGGTAAACGCGGCCCTGCGCACTCTGAAAAACGATGGTACCTACGACACCATCATGCAAAAGTACTTCAACTACGACATCAAGATGTGATGTCGCCGGGGGCAGCCAGGTGCTGCCCCCGCTGACCGGAATCTTCCATGTTTGATCTGAAAGGCTATGGTCCGGCCCTTGCAGAAGGGGCGGTTATCACCATCGAGCTGGCGTTCCTGTCGCTGGCGCTGGCGTTGTTTCTGGGGCTGGTGGGCGCCAGTGCCAAGCTGTCCGGCAGCCGGGTTGCCTCGGGTATCGCCACCGCGTATACCACGCTGATCCGGGGTGTGCCGGATCTGGTGATGATGCTGTTGTTTTATTATGGCGGCCAGGTTGCGGTCAACATGCTGTCGGATTATCTCTGGGAAACCCGGGAAATCGACTTTTTCTTCCAGTTCGATCCGTTTATTTCTGGCGTGGTCACCATCGGCCTGATTTTCGGGGCCTATATGACAGAAACCTTCCGGGGCGCGTTTCTGGCCGTGGATGTGGGCCAGATTGAGGCCGCCAAGGCCTACGGCTTTACCCGCTGGCACACCTTTCGGCGGGTGATGGTTCCGCAGATGTTACGGCACGCCCTGCCCGGCATCGGTAACAACTGGCAGGTGCTTCTGAAGACGACCGCACTGGTGTCGATTATTGGCCTGACCGATATGGTTCGGGTGGCCGAGGAAGCGGCCAAAGCGGAGCGGATGCCGTTTCATTTCTTTATTCCGGTGGCGGCGGTATACCTGATCCTGACCGCCGGTTCGGAACTGTTTATCAAGTGGCTGGATCGTCGGGCCAATGTCGGCGTGGTTCAGGGGAATTAAACGATGCCTGATTTCATTGTCGAATGGCTCGATCGCAACGACATTTTCACCGCCATGACTCTGATGGAATACTGGGACGGGCTGGTGACGACGGTTCACCTGGTGTTCCTGTCTCTGATCATCGGTCTGGCGGTGGCGGTGCCGCTGGCGATTTTGCGCACGGTGAAAAACCCTCTGATATCTGGCCCGATCTGGGTCTATACCTATCTGTTCCGGGGCACGCCGCTGCTGATTCAGCTGTACATTATTTACTATGGTGTGGCGCAGATTCCGGGCATTCAGGAAACCTTCTGGTGGGAGATTTTCCGGGAGCCGCTGTATCCTGCGTTGCTGGCGTTCACCTTGAACACGGCGGCGTATACCACGGAGATTATTCGCGGGGCGATTGTGTCTACGCCGCACGGTGAGATTGAGGCGGCGAAGGCTTATGGTATGAACTGGTTGCTTCGGATGCGGCGGATTATTCTGCCAAGTGCGGCGCGGCGGGCGGTGCAGGCCTATTCCAATGAGGTGATTTTCATGCTGCACGCCAGTGCGATTGCCAGTGTGGTGACAATTGTGGATCTGACCGGGGCCGCGCGGAATATTTACTCGCGGTTTTATGCGCCGTTTGATGCGTTTATTTTTGTGGCGCTGTGCTACATGGTGCTAACGTTTATTCTGGTGTTTGCGTTCCGCAAGCTGGAAAATCATCTTTTGCGCCATCAGCGGCCAGTGAGTTCCTGAAGCGTCAGGGCTTGATAACATACCCTTGGCGCATGGTCAGCTGGCAGGGGGTTCCTTCCGGGAACCGCTACGAGCACATCCATGTGCGCTTCTCGAAGGCCATCCATGGCCTTCGACATTCCCGGAAGGAACCCCCTGCCAGCTGACCCCGTACCGTATCTGGGGAGTCTATGAAAGCAACCAACCTTCTCTTCGACACCCATCCCGACTGGCTCACCCACACCCTCGCAAACGCCTCTTCCAACCTCCCCGAAGTAAGTACTTGTTTACCCGATGGCACCCGGGTTTCACGCAGAGCCAACGGGGTTCTGTGGCTGCAGCCACCCGCAGGCCGTGAGAACCCAAACCGTGAAGCGCTGATCGTATCCGCGGGGGTTCATGGTAATGAGACTGCGCCGATCGAGGTGCTGAACGGGCTGATGTCGGAGCTGTTCGAAGGGCGCTGGGCGCTGGCTTGTCCGCTGCTGCTGATTCTGGGCAATCCCCCGGCCATGGTGGCCGGTGAGCGGTTTCTGGATGTGAATATGAACCGGCTGTTTAACGGCGCCCATGGAAAGTCCGAATACGCGGGGCTGCCAGAAGCGGCCCGGGCCGCTTTTCTGGAAGGGCTTTGTCGGGAGTTTGCTCTGGCGGGGCAAGGGCTGGCGCTGAGTCATTACGATCTGCATACCGCCATCCGGCCCTCGAAGCGGGAGAAGTTTGCGCTGTATCCGTTTGTGGCGGGGCGGTCGGTTCCGGCCGGGCAGTGTGCGTTTTTGCTCGAAGCAGAAGTACAGACGCTGTTGCTTCAGCACCGGGCTTCGACGGTGTTTTCGTCGTTCACTGCGAGTGAGCTGCAGGCAGAGAGTTTTACCGTGGAGCTGGGTAAGGTGCAGCCGTTTGGCAAGAACGATCTGGCACGTTTCCAGGGCGTCGAGCGGGCGTTACGGCGGCGGTTTCTGGGTGAAAGTACGCCTCCGGTACGTGCGCCGTTTGATGAATTGACGGTGTTTGAGGTAGTGCACGAGGTGATCAATAGCGGGCCGGAGTTTGAGTTCCATGTTCCGGATGATGTCGCCAATTTCACCGAGTATGCCCCGGGGTCGATCATCTGGACGGATCGCAACGGGCGCTACCAGGTAGGTTCGGTGCCGGAGGCGGTGGTGTTTCCCAACCGGGCGGTGCCGGTGGGGCAACGGGTGGGTTTGATGATTCGCAAGAAGACGGTGATCCGGCCCGAATGAATTGTTCCGGCCGAACCACCACTCACTCCTGAGACCTCAGGCCGGGGCGTTTTCCGGTTCAGCCACCGGCACCCGGATCAGTTTGGTGCATACCGCAGGGATCACCAGCAGGGTCAACACGGTAGAGGCCAGCAAACCGCTGATGATCGCCCAGGCCATGGGCGGCCAGAGCGTGGAGCTGGAGAATGCCAGCGGCAGCAGGCCCGCCACGGTGGTGGCGGTGGTGAGCAGTATCGGGCGGGTTCTGCGCTCAACGGCGGTGCGTACTGCCTCGGCAATGGTTTTGCCTGTCTCCAGCTCCCGGTCCATCACATCCAGCAAGACGATGGCGTTGTTGACCACGATGCCCACCAGCGCAATAACCCCCAACAACGATTGAAAACCAAACGGGGAGCCCGACAGCACCAACCCCGGAAAGATGCCTACCGTGGCGAGAGGCACGGTCAGCAGGATAATGCCTACCCGCCGGAAGGAGTTGAACTGCAACAGCAGGAAGAACAGCAGCAGAAGTATGCCGATAGGTGCGGCAGTCAGCAGCGCGCTGTTGGCCCTGTCGGAACCCTCAGCATCACCGCCCAGTTCAAGCCGGGTGCCCTCGGGCAGCGGTTGCTGCTCCAATTGCCGATTCATGCCATCCAGTGCCTGGCTGAAACTGTAGCCGGTTGCCAGGTTGGCGGTAACGGTGTTCACACGCACACCGTTGCGCAGGTAACGGGCGGCTGGCTCCCAGGTGGTTTCAACGGTGGCGACCGCCGCCAGCGGGATGGCGTCACCCTTCTGGTTGTAGGTGTTTACGGACAGCAGGCGCGACAAAGACAAAGACGTACCTTCACGGGAACGCAGCACCATGGGAATCGGGTCTTTCTCCTGCCGGTATTGCTCGGCGACTGCGCCATAACTCTGGCCATAGAGGCTCTGAGCCACGTCGGCCCGGGTCAGACCGTAACGGGCGGCTGTGGCATCGTCCACGTTAATGGCAAGGCTGGGCACGCCGATATCCAGATCGTGTCGCACGTCGACGGTACCCTGGGTGGCGCGCAGGGTGGCATAGACCTGCTCGGTGGCTCTGGCCCGGGTTGCATCATCAGGGTGGTAAACCCGCACTTCCACCGGCGCCGCCCGGGGCGGGCCCTGGCCAAGTATGCCCACGGAAATATCCAACTCGGGCATGGTGGTGTTCGCTTCCTGGCGAATCCACTGCACCAACCCGGTGGTGTCTTCCAGCGTCGGCGTACGGATCACCAGCCTGGCCCGGTTCGGGGCCTGGGGCGATCGCCGAAGGTTGTAATAAAACGAGGGCCCGGTGAAGCCGACAAAACGGTGGATTTCCAGGGTCTCTGGCTGGCTGCGGATCATTTCTTCAAGCCGGGCCGTAGCCTCGGCGGTACGGGCCTGGTCGGTTCCCTCGGGCAGGTAGATTTCCACGATCACCCGCGGCCGGTCGGCGTTGGGGAAAAACTGTTTGGCCAGGAAAGGCGTCATGCCCAGGCTGAGCGCTACCAGCAGCACCCCCAGGGTAATCAGGCGGCCGGGATAGCGGTACACCAGATTGCCGAGAAAACGGGCGAGACCGATCAGCCGGTCGCCCTGGCGATTACCACGTACTTTCAGGAAACGAGCCGCCAGCAGGGGCACGGCAGAGATGGCCAGCAGATAGCTGACCGACAGGGTCAGCATGATCATCACCGGCACGCCCCGGGTAAAGTCGGCGGTGCCGCCTTTGGCCATCAGCAAGGGGGCAAAGGCGGCCAGGGTGGTACCTGTAGACGCACCAAGGGGCCCGGCGAGCTCACCCACGGCAGCACGCAGGGCATCGAGCCGCCGCATGCCGTCATCCAGATGGCCCTGGATGTTTTCGACGATCACGATGGCGTTGTCGATCAGAATACCCAGGGAAATAACCATGCCGATCACCGCAATCTGGTGCAGCACACCACCGCCCAGGTCGTACAGACCGACGCTGATCAACGCCACCATGGGCAGGATGGACGCCACCAGCAGGCCCATGCGAATGCCCATGCCGGTAAACACCACCGCCACGATAATCAGCACCGACAGCACTAGGCTCCAGGCCAGATCGTCCAGCCGGTCGGCTACCTTGTCCGGCTGGAAGAACATCTCTCGAATCTCGTAAGGTTCGAAATCACTCCGGATCTGATCCAGCCGTTCCCGAATCCGCTCACCAAAGCGAATGGCATCGGTGCTGTCTTCTTCCATGATAATGGACAACAACACCACCCGCTCACCGTCAAACCAGGTTTCCGGCTGCCGGGGCTCTGCTGGCCCTCGCCATACCTCCGCGGCTGCCGCCAGGGGCACCTGGGAGCCATCCGGCAACTCGATCGGTGTGGCCCGGATGGCGTCGATATCGGTAAACTCGGTGTTGGGCAGTACCGACAGCCTGCGGCCCTCCACCACCACAAAGCCCCCCGGAATGGTCTGGTTTCGGCGAGCCAGAGTGTCCAGAATGCGTTTGGGTGATATGCCCAGCCGGAACAACGCGGCGTCGTCCAGCGCCAGGGTAATCTGTTCGCTGGCGTCGCCTTCCAACTCGATTCGCGACATGCCGGGAATATCCGAAAGGTTCTGCTTGAGCCGCTCGGCAACGTCACTCAACTCGGTCACCGAGGCTGACCCACCCACGGCCAGCACCACCGCGGGAATATCGATCAATCGGTCGTCCAGCTCCATCAGGCCAACGTCATCAGGGAAATCCCGACGGGCCCGTTCCATGGCCTGGCGCACCCGATCCCAGGCGGAATCGGTATCGTAGATATGATCCTGCAGCTTCAGGCGCGCCAGCGCCACTCCGGTGCGGGCGGTGCCCTGGCTCCAGTCGAGTTCTTCTACCTGGCGCAGTTCGTCGGTCAGTGGGCGCAATACCAGCCGCTCCACCGCCTCGGCACTGGCGCCCGGGTAACTCACACTGATCATGCCAGCCCGGTAAGGAAAGGTAGGGTCTTCCTGCCGTGGCATGGTGCTGTAGGCAGCGATGCCCAGCAGGCAGAGCATGGTCACCACCATGCCCAGCAAGCGCTGGTAATTCAGCAGGCGGCGGGTCATCAGCGCACTTCCACGGTGTCGCCGTCCACCAGCCGGGTCATACCCGCATAGACCACGTGATCGCCCGGGCTCAGCGCTCCGGGATGTACCATCACCCGCTCACCAATCACCCTGTCCACTTCTACCGGTACCCGGTGGGCCGTGTTGTCTTCTACCCGAAACACACTGGTTCCGGTGCTGTCCCGAACCACCGCCAGCAACGGAACGGTAATGGCCGACTTACGCACCGGGGCAATACCTACCTCCACCGGCTCACCGGAGGCCAGGGAGTTGGGTGGCAGGCTGACCAGTACCGGGTGCAATTCCCCCCTGATGGCACTGCCCTGGGCAATCTCCACCACGGTGCCGGTGGCTGGCGTACGGTTACGATCCTGCACCCGCCAGACCGGCAATTCCTGCCCCACTCGCACGTGCGTCAGCAGGTGCGCGGGCAAGCGTACTTCCACCTCACGGCCCAGCGGGGATGACAGACGAACCACCGGCTGGCCTGCGGCAACGAATTCATCCCGTTCGACCAACAGCGCTTCCACCTGACCGGCAAACGGTGCCTTCAGCAAACTTTCTTCCAGCAGGCGGCTGGCCTCAGCCAGAGAAGCCTCGGCTGTTGCCATACTGGCTCTCAACGAATCCCGACGGGCCGCGATTTGCTCCAGGGTCTGCTCGGACACCACGCCCCGGGTATGCAAGCGACGGGAGCGCTCCCACTCCCGCTGCGCCTGTTCATACTGGGTTTTCAGCTCCTGCAGCCGGGCTGCGGCGGAATCCCGAGCTGGCTCAAGAGCCGGGTTATAGAGGTGCGCCAGTACATCACCCGGTTGTACGGTCTGCCCCAGCTCCACAGGCCGCTCCTTTAGGGTGCCGCTGACCTGAAAAGTCAATGTCGCGCGCTGGGCCGCCCGGACGATGCCGGAAAAACGCAAAGGGATTTCCTGTAGCTCACCGCCGGTAACGCTCGCCAAACGAACCGAAACCGGCGCGGACTCCGGCGCATCAGCCTGGCTGTCACCACAACCAGACAGAGAAATGGCAGCCAGTGCGATACCAGCAATAACAGACAGATTCAGCGACAGTCGAGACATGGCATTCCTGATCCTTTCCATGAAACATTGAATGGCTCCCTCCACTCCCTGGAAGGCTTTACCTTGATTCCGACATAATGTCATTCTTTGACAAGTTGTCAATAATAAGTTCTTATCCCATTTCGGTTATCATGAAGCCATGCAGACGAACGCCGGGATGACTATGAATGAACCCCTGAAATCACGACGAGAGCGGGAAAAGCAGGCCCGCTACGACGCCATACTGGATGCGGCAGAACAGGTTTTCCCGGAAAAAGGCTACGACCGGACATCCATGGACGACATTGCCAGAACCGCCAGCCTGAGCCGGGCCCTGCTGTATGTGTACTTCAAGGACAAAGCCGCCATCCAGCGAGGCATCATGTTGCGGGCCGGCCAGGATCTGGTGCACCGATTTGAAGCCGCCGCCCGGGACGCGGGCAACGGGCTGGAGAAAATCCGCGCCATGGGAGAAGCCTACTATCGCTTCTATCTGGAGGCGCCGGACTACTTCACACTGCTGACCAAAGCATCCACAGCCATCGCCGATGCCGACGAACAGCAGGCGCGGGATATGCTCTGCTCGAAAAACGAATTGATGGTGTTGATGGAAGCGGCACTGAAACAGGGGCTGGATGACGGCAGCCTGAACCGGCACCAGATCAGCTCAGCGGAGGAAACCGCCTTGTATCTGCGCGGCGCCCTGCATGGGGTGATCATGCTGTGTCAGGCGGAATCCAGCCAGAATCCGGCGTTTCCGTCTGACACCCTGATTCGCCACACCATGGAGATGCTCACCCGATCCATATCCACCCGCGCTCCCGCTGGTTAACGCTGAAAATCGTAGATACTGCCCAGGCCGAGAATACCGGTCAGTTCATCCAGCGCTTTGCGCACTTCTTCCAGCAGCATGGGATCGGCCAGATCCGCCTGACTCAGCTGGTCACGATAGTGGGCATTTACCCAGGTGACCAGCCGCTCATAGAGGGCGTCATCCAGAATCACGCCGCGATTGATGGCGGCCAGTTCCTGCTCATTCAGCACCACCCGTAAACGCAGGCAAGCCGGGCCACCCCCGTTTCTCATGGATTGTTTGACATCAAACATATCCACCGCAGTAATCGGGCCGCCGCTTGCTAGCAATTCATCCAGATACTGGCTGACACTGGCAATTTCCCGGCACTCACCGGGTACTGCCAGCATCATGCCCTCGGCGGTCTCCAGTAACTGGCTGTTGAACAGGTAGGAGGCCACAGCATCGGCCAATGGCACCTGTGCTGAGGTAACCCGCACCGGCTGCAATTCTGCCCCGGTCAGGCGGGCGCGGATATCCGCCAGCACCTGGGCCTCATCAAGAAATGCCTGCTCGTGGTAAAACAGGCAATGACCATTACCAACCGCAATCACGTCGTTGTGGAACACACCGGCGTCGATCGCTGCGGGATTCTGCTGGGCAAACACCCGGTGGCTGTCGGCCAGGCCATGCAAACGGGCAATAGCCCGGGAAGCTTCCAGTGTCTGCCGGGCTGGAAACTTACGGGGCGCAGGGCCGGACTCGTTAAATACTTCCTGACCGTAAACAAACAACTCCACCCCGGGCGCGCCATAATCACTGCACAGCCGGGTATGGTTGGCCGCGCCTTCATCGCCAAACTGGCTCACCGACGGCAGCGCCGGGTGATGGGCGAAATAGCTCTCATCAGAGAAAATGGCCTTCAGCGCCCGCCCGGTCACCGGATGTTCGATAGAGCGGTGAAACTTGGCGCTGAGATTGGCGGGGGTAAAGTGCACCCGGTGGTCGGCGGTATCGGCACTTGGCGACACCGTTGCCGCGTTGGCCGTCCACATGGCGGAGGCCGATGACACCGCCGCCAGCACGGAAGGTTCACTCCGGGCCACAGCCTCCAGCATCTGCTGATCACTACCTTCAAACCCCAGGGCCCGAAGCGTGGGCATGTGGGGACGTTCGTGGGGGGGCAAAACTCCTTGGACATACCCCAGATCGGCCAGCCGTTTCATTTTCGCCAGCCCTTGCAGCGCCGCTTCCCGGGGATTGGCGATCAGGTTGACGTTACTCTTCGACGCCACATTGCCCCAGGACAGGCCCGCGTAGTTGTGAGTGGGCCCCACCAGACCATCAAAGTTTGCCTCTACTGCCTTCGATGCCATAACTGCGGTTCCTGTCAGTCGAAATTCAGCCCGGGGGCCAGGGTGTCGGGTAACTCACTCCGGGGCGCTTCAAGCGAGGCCATGGGCCAGGCGCAATAATCCGCGGCGTAATAGGCACTGGGGCGGTGGTTGCCACTGGCGCCAACGCCACCAAACGGCGCGGCGCTACTGGCACCGGTCAACGGCCGGTTCCAGTTCACGATACCGGCACGCACCTCGTCCACCAACCGGTTATACAGTTTTCGGTCGTCGGTCAGAATGCCCGCCGACAAGCCATAACGGGTGTTGTTGGCCAACTCCAGCGCCTCGTCAAAGCTGCGGTAGCGATACACGGTCAGCAGGGGCCCGAAATACTCCAGGTCGTCCAGTTCCAAGCCGGTGGCATCGATAATACCTGGTGATAACAGGCCCGTGCCGGATTTCACCTGAGTCATTTCCAGCAGGGGTTTGGCCCCCTTGGCAATCATGTCTGCTTGGGCCTGCAAGAGCTTTTCTGCCGCCTCCGGGGAAATGACCGAGCCCATGAAGGGTTGGGGCTCGGCATCAAATTCTGCCACCGTCAGCCTGGCCGCCACCTGCACCAGTCGAGCAAGAAACTCATCGCCCTTTTTGCCCTTGGGCAACAGCAGGCGCCGGGCGCAAGTGCAACGCTGCCCTGCGGATAGAAAAGCCGACTGCAGGGCGTGGTGCACGGCGCCGTCAACGTCCGATACATTCTGCACAATCAGCGGGTTGTTACCGCCCATTTCCAGCGCCAGAATTTTCTCAGGCTGGCCGCCGAACTGTTCGTGGAGTCGATGGCCAACGTTAGAACTGCCAGTAAAGAACAGGCCATCAATCAGCCGGTGCCGGGCCAGACATTTGCCGGTGTCAGAGCCACCTTGCACCAGGTTCAGCACGCCATCCGGCAGCCCGGCTTTCTCCCACAGCCGCACGGTCATTTCCGCCACACCGGGGGTGAGCTCGCTGGGCTTGAACACCACGGTATTACCCGCCAGCAAGGCGGGCACTATGTGGCCATTGGGCAAGTGGCCCGGGAAATTGTAAGGGCCAAACACCGCCACCACACCGTGGGGTCGATGGCGCAGCACCGCCTGGCCGCCAGCAGCGTCGGACTCTGTGTGGCCGGTGCGCTCATGGTAGGCCTTGATGGAGATGGCAATCTTGCCGATCATGGCCGCAACTTCAGTGCGCGACTCCCACAGGGGTTTACCGGTTTCCAGTCCAATCTGATGAGCCAGTCGCTCTTTGTTGGCTTCCAGTTGTGCGCCAAAGGCCTCAATCACCGCCTGGCGCTCGGCCAGGCTCTTTTTGCGCCAGGCCGGGAAGACCAGGCGAGCCTCGCGCACAGCGGCGTCCACATCCTCCAGCCCCGCTGCGTTGCCGTCCCAGAGCACCTCGCCGGTTACCGGCTGAAACGACTCCAGCAGCGGCCCGTGGCCCTGCATCCAGAGCCCGCCAATAAACAGGTTCCCTGACAGATTCGCCATTGCTTGCTACCTCCTGGTTCGCAAAAAACGTTCAGGCAGTGTGCCTTGATTATCTGGTTAACGCTGCCCCTGCCGATTACGATAGCTGTGGCCACGGGGCGACGATTTGTCGCCAGCAGCCCCCTGCCCTCTGGCGCCGTGCATGGCCGACAGACCGCCGTCTTTGAGGGGCGCCAGCCGCACCGGATCGCCGGATTCAATCAACAGCGCTTCGGCCACTTCCCGGGAAATGCTCACCGTGTCCGGCCCAATGCAATCCACCGGCACGGTGGTTACCCGGAAATCCCGGAACGAGCGATTGGAGATCATCACTCGCTGCTCCGGCGCCACGCTGGTATTGATTGGTTTGTTAACCACCATAGCGTATCGGCTGAGAGATTCACGCACGGTGCGGATATTGTGAGCGAAAGCTTCCACCACCGGCCCACCGTCGAAGATATCCACCAGCCCGTTAAAGTTGAAGCCTTCGGCCTGCAGCATGCTCAGCGCGGGCCGGGTGTTGTCGTGTACCCGACCGATCACGGCCCGGGCTGCATCGGGTAACATGGGCAGGTAAATCGGATACTTCGGCATCAGTTCGGCAATGAAGGCCTTGTTACCCAGGCCCGATAAACGATCGGCCTGGCTGAAGTCCATGTCGAAAAACTTGCTGCCCAAAGCGTCCCACAAAGGGCTATGGCCCTGTTCATCAGACACTCCCCGCATCTCCGCAAACACTTTCTCCGAGAAGTGTTTGCGGAAATCGTCCAGATACATGAACCGGCAACGGGACAACAGCAGGCCATTGCCACCGCCTTTGTAGTCGTTGGCCAAGAGCAAGGAGCAAATTTCGGTGGTGTCGGTCATGTCGTTGGACAGGTGCAGGGTGGGCGTGCGCACGTGCACGCCCAGTTCTTTGGAGGCATTAACCGTCACGCTCAGGCGATAATTGTAGAACACCTCTTGCAGCCCCACCCGGGCCTCGATGCCGCTGATGCCCACGGCCTTATTAAGCTCGGTATCTTCCAGGGCAAACAGATACAGCCCCGCCTCGGGCGCACAGCGCTGGCTAAAGGACTCCTCGGCCCGACGGATTTTTGCCTGCAGCAGTTCCCGGTCGGCGGGCAGCGTGGTCAGGCCTTTGCCTGCGGCGGCGGCCATGGCATAAAGATCGTCCAGATCGGTTTCCCGGAGCGGTCGAATTACCAGCATGCCGAGCCCTCCTGTGTCGGCCCTGTTACCGGTGTCTGACTAAGATTCATAGCGGCGAAATCCTTACCTGGTCTCCGGCAGTTTTCTCCAGCCCGTGCCAGGTGTTCACCGGTACCTTCACATCGCCGGAGAGGGTCTCGGAAACCGGGGCCAACAGGCAGCGGAACTGATCGCCCTCACCCGCCGCAATAAGGCACTGGTCACCCTGGTCATGATGGCTGCCGTGCAGGGTTTTCAGCTGGCAGGTGACCAGCGTTTTCAGGCTGTCGGTGCGGACCTCCAGCACTGGCCCGCCGTCAAATATGTCGAGAAAACAGCCCGGGTGGAAACCTTCCTGCCGCAGCAGTTGCTGGCTGGGCTCGGCCAGAGGGTGCCCTTGCCCCATGGCCTGCTGTGCTTCGTCACTCAGCAGGGTGACATATATCGGGTTGGGCGGCATGAGTTCGGCAATAAAGGTTTTGCTGAGCTGGCCGGAGTACTGGTCGGCGGATTCGAAATCCATGTTAAAAAAGTGCCGTCCGAGGCTGTCCCAGAAGGGCACGCGGCCATCTGGGTGCTGGATGCCTTGTATCTCAACCACGGTATGGCTGCTGAACCAGTCTCGGTGGCTGGCGATGAACAGGATGCGGGCGCGGGCGAGCAGTTCGAAGGCAGACGTTTTGCGCAGTTCGTCTTTGATGGTGAAGGATCGCAGCAGGCTGAGGTCGGTCAGGGCGTGGCTGGGGTAGAGTACTTCTACGCGCCGGGAGACGCTGAGTTCGTGGGAGGCGTGGATCAGGTAGTCGCGACGGTAGTTGTAGAAGGGCTGGCCGTTTCCGGCCCGGCTGTCGATGCCGGCGGTGCCGCCGATTTCGCCGGTGTCGGTGTTTTCTAGGACGAACAGGAAGCGCCTGGGTTTGCGGTTGTTATGGGTCGGGCTCAGGGAGGCCTGGGTTTGTTCGATTGCGCGGGTCAGGTTTTCTTCGGTTTTGGGCAGGGTGGATGAAAGTCTGGCGGCCTGGGCGCCGACGATGCGCAATATTGGTTTCAGGTCGTCCAGTTTGGCGGGTCTGACTCGCCACATGGCACTAACTCCCCAGGGTTAAGGGCCACAAAGTTGAGCCCGCCCATGCGGCAGGCAGCTTGTTCCGGAAACCGCTACAAGCACATCCATGTGCGCTTCTCTCCGGCCATCCTTGGCCTCCGAAATTTCCGGAACAAGCTGCCTGCCACACGGGCTACGTTGGTTTATGCCGTCAACTTCTTCACTGCTGCCTCAAATCTTTCCAGTGCGTCTTCAATGTCCGTTTCCGGAATGATCAATGACGGCGCCAAACGAACTACGTCGGCACCGGCCACCAGCACCATCACACCTTCATCCAGGCCAGCATTCAGGAAGTCTTTGGCTTTGCCCTTCCATTGTTCGGTCAGGACACACCCCAAGAGTAGACCAGCTCCCCGCACTTCGGAAAACACGCCGTAGCGTTCGCCGATGTCCATCATGCCTTTGCGTAACTTGTCGGAGCGGGCTTTCACGCCTTTGAGTATTTCCGGCTGGCTGACGGTGTCGATGACTTTTTGTGCCACGGCACAGGCCAGGGCGTTGCCGCCGTAGGTGCTGCCGTGGGTGCCGACGCCGAGGCTGGCCGCGATTTTCGCGGTGGTCAGCATGGCCGATACCGGGAAGCCGCCGCCCAGGCCTTTGGCGCTGGTAAGGATGTCGGGGACGACGCCGTACATTTCGTAGGCGTAGAGGTGGCCGGTGCGGCCGACGCCACTTTGTACTTCATCGAAGACCAGCAGGGCGTCGTTTTCATCGCACAGCTGGCGCAAGCCCTGCAGGAATTCAAGGTCTGCGGGCATCACTCCACCTTCACCCTGAATGGGTTCGACGACGATGGCGCAGGTTTTTTCTTTCGAGACCAGGGCTTTTACCGAATCCAGGTCGTTAAAGGCGGCGTGATGGATGCCGCCCGGAGCGGGTTCGAAGCCTTCCAGATATTTAGGCTGGCCACCCACGCTAACGGTGAACAGGGTGCGCCCGTGGAAGGAGTTTTTGAAGGAGATGATTTCGTGCTTTTCCGGGCCGAAATGCTCCCAGGCATAGCGCCGTACCAGTTTGAAGGCGGCTTCGTTGGCTTCGCCGCCGGAGTTGGCAAAGAACACCCGTTCGGCGAAGGTCAGGTCGCACAGGGTTTTGGCCAGGCGCAGGGCGGGCTCGTTGGTCATGACGTTGGACAGGTGCCAGATTTTTTCGGACTGTTCCTGCAAGGCGCCCAGCAAGCCGGGGTGTGCGTGACCAAGTGCGGTTACGGCGATTCCACCCTGGAGATCCACGAACTCTCGCCCTTCCTGATCCCACACGCGGGAGCCCTCGCCTCGCACCGGGATGATGGCTCCGGGGGCGTAGTTGGGCACCATAACTTCGTCAAAAAGTTCGCGGGAGACAGGCTCTCTGTTCATGGAATTCTCTCTATATCTGGCTATGGGTGAATGAACACTTTCCCATAATACGCCACTCACGGCATAAGAACAGCCGGTTGCTTTATCTGTGGCAATTCGACGATCCGGCGGTGGTTTTTGTCTTTGCCCAACAGGGCTTTGACCAGCAGCTTGTATGAATCCAGGTCAAAAGTAACTGCCTCAGTGCCCGGGCAGTAGGCCTCCAGTTCCTCTTCGCTACTCAGGGTGTCTATGTGTATCCAGTTCCACACAATCAGGCAATCGGTACGGCCGGTTTGCGGGCAATTCTCTACCAGGGCGATCGGGCCGGGCCAGGGCCAGGTTTTCAGGCGCAGGCCATGGAAGGCAATCTGCATTCGCAGGTTGAAGCGGGTAACGTCTTCCTGTTGCTCACAGGCCCCCTGGCAGCGGCCGAGCGTGCGCTGGAAGCAGGGCCCGGGGGCCAGCGCTTCCAGCCCCAGGTGTTTGCCGCAAAGGTCGTTTTTGCCGGCGATGCCACGCAATGCTTTCTCGGCATCGCGCTTGCTTCGGAACAGTCCAAAATAGTCGCCAAGCCGCTCGGGCAACAGTTGGCGCGTTAGCCCCGCCTGCAGATAGCCCGATTCGTTTTCCCGAAGCGCAATGGTCACCAGCCGTTTGGCGGCGCGGGAACGGCGGTTGTACAGCGGGCTCAAGGTTTTGATCTGCTGCAGCTCCAGCAACAGGGCGCCGAGTTCACCGGCGGTTTCGGTGTATTCCACCCGTCGCAGGCTTTCCGAGAGGCGCACGCCCCGGCTGCTCTGGTGATCGCCAGAGAAATGCGACGCCACGCGCTGGCGAATGTTGGTGCTTTTCCCCACGTACAGCAATGTGTCGTTCTCGCCGTAAAAACGATAAACACCGGCCCGTTCAGGTAAGTCGTCTAGCATATCCACCGGCATATGGGAGGGGGTGCTTGGGCGCTGTAACAGTCGACTGACCGCACGGTTAACCTCCGCCTCACCATGCTCCGCCAGCACATGTTCAAAGAACGCCAGCATAGCCGCCACATCGCCCATGGCCCGGTGGCGCTGAACAGCGGGCAATCCGTGGCGGGCAATCAGGGCATCCATATTATGGCGTTTTTCCTCCGGGTTCAGTGCCCGTGACAGCCGCACGGTGCAAAGCACACGGGCGCTGAAGTCGGCACCCAGTCGCCGAAACTCACTCTTGAGAAAGCCGTAATCGAAGCGGGCGTTGTGAGCGACGAAAATGCAGCCATCCAATTGCTCGCGCAGCTGCCCCGCGATCTCGGCAAAGCGCGGCGCCTCTGCCACCATGGCGTTAGAGATACCCGTCAGGCTCTCGATAAAGCCGGAAATCCGCACTTCGGGATTGACCAAGGTTTGCCATTCGCCGACCACCTCGCCACCGCGCCAGAATCGGATACCAATTTCGGTAATCCGATCATGCTGCGCGTTACCCCCCGTGGTTTCGAGGTCGAGGAAGGCAAAGGTTTCTTCGGCGATTAAATCATGTTTGCTCGTCATTGATTCTCATTACGTAGCATCTGGCCGATGGATCGCAAAACGTCCGCCCGAAGAGCCATAGACGTTCGTCTAACGAATATGAAACTTAGTTTGAATTGTTACCAATTTATAACTACTTTGAGCGTGGGTCCAACAACAATAAACGCGAAACGTGTGGAGACAACAACAATGCAAAGCAACAAATTGAGAGTAGCTATTCGCGCAACAGCAGCGACGGCGGTACTGGGCTTGGCGAGTCAGGCTCACGCTTTTTCCTTCTCTGCTGGAGATATAGACGCGAGTGTGTATGGCTATGCTCGGCTGAATATGAGCTATGACATTGATGAAAACCTTGCGAATGGTGTGCAGGCAGGGAACCCGAACAGCATCACCGGAAGCGATATCGGCGGGCACTTTGGCGCTTCAGCCAACCAGAGCCGTGTTGGTATCCGGGCCACCAACCCCGACGGTGTCATGGTAAACGTTGAAGGCGATTTCGCCCCAGGCACCTTCCGTATCCGTCATGCTTATGGCTCTTATAAGGGTGTTCTGGCGGGTCAGACCTGGTCAAACTACAACAGTTTTGTCGGCTCAACACCCACGCTGGATTTCAACGGCGTTGTCGGTAACGCGGGCTATCAGTCACGGACAGCGCAACTCCGCTACACCACGGGAGCAATGTCCTTCTCGGTAGAAGACCCGAAGTCCAGTGTCCCCAACCAACGCGACAGCACCCCAACCTTCACGGCCCGTATGGAAAACAGTGGCGACAGCCTCTCTTACTCCGTAGCGGCACTGGTCAAACAAAACGCCTATGACACTGGAGCAAACGACGATTCAACCGTAGCATTCGGCGTTTTTGGTGCGGCCAAGTTTGCCATCTCTGACATGATCAGCCTCCAGGGTGCGATCAACTATGTGGATGGCGCAACAAACTACCTCTACCTCTCTGGCGGTTCCGACGCGTACCTGCAAGGCTCCAGCCTTGAGAACAACTCCGGTATGGGCGGCACTCTGGGCACCTCCATCAAACTCGGTGGTGGCAGCAGCATCAACGTTGCTTACGGCATGACGACTCTGGATGATGAGGGGCTGGCTGCAGGGGATACAGAAACAAACCAGAACCTGTTTGTTAACTATATGTGGACTCCCGTCAAGAACGTCATGATGGGCGTTGAATATGGGCTGTTTGACACCGAGAAGGTTGGTGGTGCCAGCGAAGACGCAAGCCGCGTTATGTTCGCTGCCCAGTACAACTTCTAAGCCTTCTTGCGTTAACTCAGAATTTACCCCGGCTTCGGCCGGGGTTTTTCGTTCCAGGATGGTGCGCCGGCACCATTCCTGCTCAGCTCACACCTTCCAGTCTCAAAGCCAATTACTCCTTATTTAACGCTTTCATAGACTTACCTTCTGCCAACAGATTTGGCACGGCCAATGCAAAAGCCTGGATACGCTGGCGACAGCGAACTCGCATTCCCATCGCAACGACGTGAGGTAACGCCATGAAACTCGCCAAAGACCAAAACCTGTTGTTCGAACTGACCCAACCGGCGGAAGCCTGGGCCATGCAGGATCTGCACGATTATTTCGACTGGATGTTCTTTGCCAACTGACGCGTTTTCAGTCTGACTGTTGTTTCAGTCAGACTGAACTCCGGCCATAAAAAACGGGCTGTCCCCATACCGGGACAGCCCGTTCAGATTCATCCCAGCCCTCAGAAGAAGGCCTGGATTCCGGTCTGTGCCCGCCCCAGAATCAGAGCATGGACATCGTGGGTGCCTTCATAGGTATTCACCACTTCCAGATTCACCAGGTGGCGGGCCACTCCAAATTCGTCGCTGATACCATTACCACCGAGCATGTCCCGGGCGAGCCTGGCCACATCCAGGGCCTTGCCGCAGGAGTTGCGCTTCATGATGGACGTAATCTCCACGGCAGCGGTGCCTTCGTCTTTCATCCGCCCCAGGCGCAGGCAGCCCTGCAGGGCCAGGGTGATATCGGTCTGCATGTCCGCCAGCTTTTTCTGGATCAGCTGATTGGCTGCCAGGGGCCGGCCAAACTGTTGGCGGTCCAGCACGTATTGTCGAGCGGTGTGCCAGCAATCCTCGGCCGCACCCAGGGCGCCCCAGGAAATACCGTAGCGGGCGGAATTCAGACAGGTGAACGGGCCTTTCAGACCACGCACGCCCGGAAAGGCATTTTCCTCTGGCACAAACACCCCATCCATCACGATTTCGCCGGTGATGGATGCCCGCAGGCCTACCTTGCCATGAATCGCAGGAGCACTCAGGCCCTCCCAGCCCTTTTCCAGCACAAAACCGCGGATGGCACCGTCGTCGTCCTTGGCCCACACCACAAACACGTCGGCAATGGGGCTGTTAGTGATCCACATCTTGCTTCCGGTCAGGCGATAACCGCCTTCCACCTTGCGGGCGCGAGTAATCATCGACCCTGGATCAGAGCCATGATTGGGCTCTGTTAAGCCGAAGCAGCCAATCCACTCGCCAGAGGCCAGCTTGGGCAGGTATTTCTGGCGGGTTTCTTCGTTGCCGAATTCGTAGATGGGCACCATCACCAGAGAGGACTGCACGCTCATCATGGAGCGATAGCCGGAATCCACCCGTTCCACTTCCCGGGCAATCAGGCCATAGCAAACGTAGTTGAGGCCGCTGCCACCGTACTGTTCGGGAATGGTGCATCCCAACAGGCCGGTCTCCCCCATTTCCCGGAAGATCTCCGGATCCGTCTGTTCATTGCGAAACGCGTCCAGCACCCGAGGCCGCAACTTGCTCTCGGCAAACTGGCGGGCGCTGTCCCGCACCATGCGCTCTTCCTCGGTCAGTTGCTGGTCCAGCAACAGGGGATCTTCCCAGTTGAAACTTGCTTTGTTAGCCATGTTGGTTTTCTCCGTTGTCAGTCTTGTTGTGAGGGCGGGGCGTCAGGCCACCTGCCGGGGAAGATCCAGCAGTGCCGAATACTGTGCGAGGTGGAAGTCATCATCACCGAACTGATGGGCCAGCATCACCAGCCGTTTGGCATGGTGTGCCAGGGAGTATTCCCAGGTCATGCCAATACCACCGTGCAGTTGAATGGCCTGCTCCGCAATAAACTGGGAGGCGCGGGCAACCACAAACTTGGCCGCCGAGAGTTGCCGGCTGCGTTCATCAGATACCGGATCATCCGCCACGCAAGCCGCGAGGATAACCATGGACCGGGCCAGCTCCAGTTCACCACGCATATCCGCCATACGGTGCTGGAGCGACTGGAACCGACCAATCGGTGCCCCGAACTGCTGCCGGGTTTTCAGGTAGTCGAGCGTCAGCCGGAAAGCCTCTTCCATGTTGCCCAGAGCCTCTGCACACTGGGCAGCACCCGCACGCCCCCGCTGGTAAATCAGCGCAGGAGCGGCTTTGCCGGGCGCACCCAACAGGTCATCACACTCTACATACACCCCGTTCAGGGCCAGATCGCAGGCCCTGGGGCCATCGATGCAGGGGTAGCTCTGTGAGGTAACCCCATCCGCTTCCGGATCAATCAGGAAAACGCTGACGCCGTCGGTATCCTGTATTTTTGCACTGACCAGTATGAACTTTGCCGAATCACCACCGATAACAACCCGTTTGGAGCCTTCCAACCTCCAGCCCCGGTCACAGGGAATGGCCATACAGGCAATCGACTCCGGGTCGTAATGGCTGCCAGGCTCTTCATCCGCCACCGCCAGCCGCCACTCCCCCGCCGCAACCTTGGGCAGGAGGCTCCGGCGCTGCTCGGAAGAACCCAACTGCTCCACCAGGCCGGCCGCGTAGATCTGGGAATGCAGGAAGGGCTCAAGGCAGAGCCCGCGCCCCAATTCCGTCATCACCAGCATGTTCTCCACCCCGGAACCTCCGAAGCCCTCGTAGTCGGCGCCGACCGGCACCGACGTTATCCCCAGTTCCGACAGTTGTTGCCAAAACTCCGGGCTGAAGCCATCAGAACTCCGGTAATAGCCCTCGCGCTTTTCAAAGCTGTACTGGTCGCGGACCATGCGCTGCACCGTATCGGCCAGCATTTGCTGCTCTTCGTTGAGATTGAAATCCATGGTCCCCTCCTAGAGTTCCAGAACCATCTTGGCGATGATGTTTTTCTGAATTTCATTGGAGCCGCCGTAAATCGACAGCTTGCGCATGTTGAAGTACTGACTGGCCGGTGCCGCACTGTAATCCTGGTACAGCGGGTCACCGTCAAAGTCCGGCTCCAGCTCATGCTCCAGGAATGGCAGAGCATTGGGCCCGAGCGCCTTGCGCATCAGATTGGTAATGGCCTGGCGAATTTCGGAACCCTGAATTTTCAGCAGCGAGCTTTCCGCACCCGGCACGCCACCATCACGGGTAGCCGCGAGGATGCGCAACGTACTCATTTCCACTGCCATCAGGCGCATTTCCACTTCCGCAATGCGGGCCCGGAACATAGGGTCCTCAATCAGGGGCCGACCACGAACCGTCTCGGCCATCGCGATCCGCTTGAGCTGCTCCAGGGCGGCCTTGGACAGACCAATGCCCGCCTGGCCGGTGCGCTCGTGGGTTAGCAGGTATTTCGCGCAAGTCCAGCCGCGGTTTTCCTCTCCCACCAGGTTTTCAACCGGCACCCGGACATTGTCGAAGAAAACTTCGTTCACTTCGTGCTCGCCATCCAGAGTAATGATCGGCCGCACGGTAATGCCCGGGGTGTCCATATCGATCAGTAAAAAGGAGATACCTTCCTGCTTTTTGGCGCCAGGATCGGTGCGTACCAGGCAGAAGATGCGGTTGGCATGCTGGCCCAGGGTGGTCCAGGTTTTCTGGCCGTTGACCACGTAATGGTCACCATCCCGATGAGCCCGGGTTTTCAGGCTCGCCAGGTCTGAGCCGGCACCCGGTTCAGAATAGCCCTGGCACCACCAGTCTTCGCCGGAAAGGATACGCGGCAGGTAATAGTCCTTCTGGGCGGGCGTACCGAACCTGATGATCACCGGAGCCACCATGTTGACGCCAAAGGAGACAATTCTCGGAGCACCGGCGGCGGCACACTCTTCATCAAAAATATGCTTTTGCACCACCGACCAGCCAGTGCCGCCATGCTCAACCGGCCAGTTGACGGCGTACCATCCCTGCTGGCTCAGTATTTTCTGCCAGCGCTGATGATCGGACTTCGCCAGCCGGCGACCAAGGCGGACTTTCCGGGCCAGATCGTCGGGCAGGTTGCTCCTGAGAAAGGCCTGTACCTCTTGCCGGAACGCCTGTTCTTCCGGAGTAAAATGAATGTTCATAACGGCTCCTCGGCTTGCTTCCGTTAACGGTGGGTCCAGTCTGGCTGGCGCTTTTCCAGGAATGCGCCCATGCCTTCATCTCGGTCAGCGGAGGCAAAACTGGCCCAGAGCAACCTGCGCTCATAGTCCACGCCCGCTTTCAGACCAGTTTCAAAGGCCTGGTTAACCGCGTCTTTGTTTAGCATGGTCGCCATCAACGAATGGCCAGCAATCTCGGCCGCCACGGCCAGGGCCTGATCCACCAGCGTCTCTGAGGGAACCACCCGGCTTACCAGACCACTTCGTTCTGCTTCTTCAGCATCCATGGTGCGCCCGGTCAGGCAGAGATCCATGGTCTTTGCCTTGCCGATGGCCTTTGCCAGGCGCTGGGTGCCTCCGGCTCCGGGCAAGGTTCCCACCTTGACTTCAGGTTGACCGAAACGGGCATTGTCAGCTGCAATGATCATGTCGCACATCATCGCCAACTCACAGCCACCACCCAGCGCCAGGCCAGCTACCGCCGCAATCACCGGTTTCCGACAACGGGTCACCGCTTCCCAGTTCGCCGATACAAAGCCTTCTCTATAAGCCCGGGAAAAATCCAGTTGGCGAACCTCCGAGATGTCGGCACCGGCTGCAAACGCCTTGTCACTTCCCGTCAGTACGATAGCGCGGATTTCGTTATCGGCCTCCAGCATGACCAGCGCATGAGACAGCTCATCCATCAAGTCGCCGTTCAGTGCGTTATACACCTCCGGCCGATGTAACCGGATCATGGCCACTGACCGGCGCCTTTCAAGCAATATATTGTTGTAATTCATAATTCTCCCCACTTCAGGAATCGCCCGCCTAACCACAAAGCCAACGCAAGCAATCTTCAACGTCTTTTTCCGAGACTACACCCGAATATTTTTTAAGGCAACATGTTGACATATTATTTTGAGCAGGCGTATCTTGCATACAACCGGGGCAGGCTTTTCACACTGCGCCCCTTACAACAACAAACCGGACGCAATAGGTGAATCAGATGGAGACAGGTATCTCTCTTAATCCGGAACGTCGTGCTGCCATGCTGGAAAGCGGCGCCTGGAACGACAAGATCATTACTGATTATCTCGACGAGGCGGTGGCCAGAACCCCTGATCGCAGCGCCATCGTGGGCTACCAGGTCACTGAAGATTCACGCACCACACTGACCTACCGACAACTGAACGACACCGTGACACGCATGGCGGCAGGGCTTGCCGCCCTGGGTATCCAGAAGGGTGACGTGGTGGCGTGCCAGCTGCCCAACTGGTGGCAAACCACCGCCCTGCACCTCGCCTGTATGCGCATTGGCGCCATCCTCAACCCGTTGATGCCGATTTTCCGGGAACGGGAACTGCGCTTCATGCTCAACCATGGCGAGGCCAAACTGCTGGTTATCCCGAAGGTATTTCGTAACTTTGATTACGAAGCCATGGTCGAGGGCCTTCTGGCGGAACTGCCAAAACTGGAGACCCTGCTGGTGATCGGCGGTGAAGGGGAACGCAGTTTTGAACAACGCCTGCTGGCCACGGACTGGGAAAATCAACAGGACACCGACGCACTGTTTGCTGCGGCCAAGCCCGGTGCGGATGACGTTATCCAGATTCTCTACACCTCCGGCACCACGGGTGAACCCAAAGGGGTGATGCACACCTCCAACACGTTGTTCTCCAACGTACGCCCCTACGCCGACCGACTGCACCTGAGTTCTGACGACAGCATTCTGATGGCATCGCCCGTGGCACATCAGACCGGTTTCCTGTACGGCATCATGATGCCCGTCTATCTGGGCACAACTGCCATCCTTCAGGACATCTGGGATGCGGATTTCGTGTGCAAGGTCATTGCTACCGAGGAACCCGCATTCACCATGGCCTCGACACCGTTCCTGGCCGACCTGGTAAAGACCGCACCTAAACACGAGGGCGAACTGGATTCGCTCCGTATTTTCGTATCCGCCGGTGCGCCGATTCCGAGCGCCATCGTCGAGCAGGCCAGCAAAACCCTGAAAGCCAAAATCGTATCCGCCTGGGGTATGACCGAGAACGGCGCTGTCACGGTGACCCGCCCGGAAGACCCAGCCGAACGAGCCAGCCAGTCCGATGGCATGGCCCTGCCATTTATTGAGGTGAAAGTTACTGACTTCAAAGGCAACCCCGTGGCTGCCGGCGAGGAGGGCAACCTGATGATGCGCGGTGCCAGCCTGTTTGTTGGCTATCTCAAGCGCCCCGAATTGTACGGCGTGGATGAAGATGGCTGGTTCAGCACCGGTGACCTCGCCCGCATGGACGAGCAGGGCTACATCCGCATCACTGGGCGCACCAAGGATGTGGTGATCCGTGGCGGTGAAAACATACCCGTCGTTGAAGTCGAGAACCTGCTCTACAAGTTCCCTGGCATTGCCGATGTGGCCCTGGTCGGCTGCCCGGATGAGCGCCTGGGGGAGCGGGTCTGCGCCTACGTCACGCTGGATGAGAACCGCACAGACCTCAGCCTGGACGACGTCAAGAACTACCTCATGGAACAGAAGCTCTCCAAGAGCTATCTGCCGGAATACCTGCAGGTGATCGAAGCCATGCCCCGCACCGCATCCGGCAAGATCCAGAAATTCAAACTGCGCGAGCAAGCCAAAGACATTCGTGTTGAGCCCGCCAAACGCAGCTAACCCATTTGAAACACAAGACAGGAGATCAACATGAGAGGCCTTAACGGAAAAACAGTCATTGTGACCGGCGGTGGTGGTGGTATCGGCCGCGCCGTCTGCCTGCGCTTTGCCGAAGAAGGCAGCCCGGTTGCGGTCCTCGATCGTGACGCCGGCGCTGCCCAGGCCACCGTTGACCTGATCACTGAAAACGGCGGCAAAGCCAAAGCCTACGCGGCAGACATCACCAATTACGCCGCCATCAATGACACGGTTGCCGCTATTGAGAGCGAGTTGGGCGTACCGACCGTGCTGGTAAACAACGCTGGTTTCGACCGCTTCATGCCATTCCTGAAAACTGAACCCAAGCTTTGGGATCAGCTGATTGCCGTTAACCTGACCGGCGCCCTGAACATGCACCACGTGGTGCTGCCGAGGATGATCGCAGCCGGCGGCGGCAAGGTCATCAACGTAGCCTCAGACGCGGCTCGCGTTGGCTCTTCCGGTGAATCTGTCTATGCCGCCTGCAAAGCTGGCCTGGTGGGATTCAGCAAGACCGTTGCGCGGGAACTGGCCACCAAGAACGTGTGCCTGAACGTGGTCTGCCCCGGCCCCACCGATACCGCACTGCTCAAGGGCGTGGCAGAAACCGCCCCGAACCCGGAAAAACTGCTGGAAGCCTTCCGCAATGCCGTGCCTATGAAACGCCTGGCCCAGCCGGAAGACTACCCCGGCATCATCGCCCTGCTTGCCAGTGACGACGCCAACTTCATCACCGGCCAGGTAATCAGCGTGTCCGGCGGCCTGACCATGGCCGGCTAAGCGAACCACGACAGCATTCAGGAGAACGCATCATGAATTACGAAGACATTCTGTACGAAGAGAACAACGGCGTAGCCACCATCACCATCAACCGTCCGGACCGCTATAACGCCTTCCGGGGCCAGACCTGCATGGAGCTGCTGGACGCCTTCAACCGTGCCGGCTGGAACAAGGACATCGGAGTGATTGTGTTCACCGGCGCCGGCGACAAAGCTTTCTGCACCGGCGGTGACCAGGGCGCCCACGAGGGTCAGTACGACGGCCGCGGGCTGATCGGCCTGCCGGTCGAGGAACTGCAACGAACCATCCGCGAAGTCCCCAAACCCGTCATTGCCCGGGTGAACGGCTTCGCAATCGGTGGCGGCCACGTGTTGCACGTGATCTGTGATCTGAGCATTGCCTCCGAGACGGCCATCTTCGGCCAGGTCGGCCCCAAGGTAGGTTCGGTGGACCCAGGCTTTGGCACCGCCTATCTGGCCCGTGTTGTTGGCGAGAAACGCGCCCGGGAAATCTGGTACCTGTGCCGCAAGTACAGTGCTCAACAGGCGTTGGAGTGGGGCCTCGTAAATGCCGTGGTGCCACCCGAACAGCTGGATGAGGAAGTGCAGAAGTGGTGCGAGGAAATCCTCGAGAAGAGCCCGACGGCACTGACCATCGCCAAGCGCTCCTTCAACGCGGACAGCGACAACATCGGTGGCATTGGCGCCCTCGGTATGCAGGCACTGAGCCTGTACTACGACACCGAGGAGTCCAAGGAAGGCGTGAATGCCTTCAAGGAAAAGCGCAAGCCGGAATTCCGCAAATACTACAAATAAGCCCTGAGCCCGGCCGCAACTCTCGGCCGGGCGGCAACCAGACCCGGAGAACACCATGAATTTCGCATTCAATGAAGAACAGAACGCGATCCGCGAGGTTGTGGCCCGTTTCAGCGCCGAGGTGCTGGCTCCGGGCTATCGCAAGCGCGATCAGGAAGGGGTAATCGAGCGCGACGTGATCCGCCAGCTTGGTGAGATGGGCCTGCTCGGTGGTGAACTGCCCGAAGAATTCGGCGGTAGCGGCATGGACTGCGTAACCAGCGGCCTGATCATTGAGGAGATCGCCAAAGGCGACTTCAACGTAGGCTACATCCCGCTGTTGACGTCCCTGAATGGCCAGATCATTGCCAGCCATGCCAATCCGGATCTTGCCAAAGAATGGCTGCACGGCATGACCACCGGCCAGAAGGTTGCCTGCATTGCCCTGACCGAGCCCCATGGTGGCTCCGATGCCGCCAACCTGCGCCTGAAAGCCGAGAAGAAAGGCGACGTCTACGTGCTCAATGGCGAGAAAACGTCCATCTCCATGGCTGACCAGGCGGATGTGGCCGTGGTATTCGCCCGCACCGGCACCGTTGAACAACGGGCCTCAGGCATCAGCGCCTTTCTGGTGCCCATGAACACCCCAGGCATCACCACCACCCGCTTTGAAGATAACGGCCAGCGCGCTATCGGCCGCGGCTCCATCTTCTTTGACAACGTGGAAGTGCCCGCCAATCACATGATGGGAGACGAAGGCAAAGGCTTCAAACAGGTGATGCAAGGCTTTGATTACAGCCGTGCCCTGATTGGCCTCCAGTGCCTGGCGGTAGCCCAGCAATCCCTGGATGAAACCTGGCAGTGGCTAACCGAGCGTACCGCCTTTGGCCAGAACCTTTCCGCCTTCCAGGGCCTGACTCACCCCCTTGCCGAGTATCAGACCTATGTGCATGCCGCACGCATGCAGTGCTACCACGCCTTGTGGCTGAAGGACAACAACCTACCCCACAACGCGGAGGCCGCCATGAATAAATGGTGGGGGCCAAAGCTGGCGTTTGATGTGGTGAAACAGTGTCTGCTGGCCCATGGCCATACCGGCTGGGGCGAAGATCTGCCCTTTGCCCAGCGACTGCGCGACGTGCTTGGGCTGCAGATTGGCGACGGCACCGCTCAGATCATGAAGAACATCATCGCAAGGGAATACCTGCCCAGGTAAGCGAATCAATCAGTCCTTGGGCTTTTCACCCATCTTCTCCGGTAACGGGAAGATGGGGCTTTTTCCATCTTGCCAGATTTAAACAATGACAAAAGGCGGCATGATGACCAGACCAGTTCTTGAAGCACGCAATCTGACCAAAGAGTTCAGCGGCTTTACTGCCGTAGATGACGCAGACCTGCTGATCGGTGAAGGCAGCATTCACGCCCTGATTGGCCCCAACGGTGCCGGCAAGACCACCGTATTCAACCTGTTGACGAAATTTCTTCAGCCTACCCGCGGCCAGATCCTCTTTCGCGGGGAAGACATCACCCCCCTGAAATCCGCCGCCATTGCCCGTAAAGGCATTGTTCGCTCCTTCCAGATCTCTGCCGTGTTTCCCCACATGACCGCGCTGGAAAACATTCGCGTGGCCCTGCAAACCGCAGAGGGCTCCTCCTACAGCTTCTGGAAATCCGGCAACTCCCTGCACAAGCTCAACGAGCGCTGTATGGAGCTGCTGGAGTCTGTTGGCCTGGCCGAGTTCGCCAATACCACCACGGTAGAGCTTGCGTATGGCCGAAAACGGGCGCTGGAGCTGGCCACCACCCTGGCCATGGAACCCCAGCTGTTGCTGCTGGACGAACCCACCCAGGGCATGGGCTCGGAAGACGTTGACCGCGTAGTGGAACTGGTGCGCAAGGCCGCCCAGGGTCGCACGGTACTGATGGTGGAGCACAACCTGAGCGTGGTCAGCAAACTGTGCGACCGCATCACCGTGCTGGCCCAGGGTGCAGTATTGACTGAGGGCGATTACCAGACGGTCTCCGCCGACCCGCGGGTGCGCGAGGTGTATATGGGCAGTGATGGCAGCGGCGAGCGGGGGGCACAGGCCGCCGCCAGCGAAAACGTGGAGGCGGCCCAATGAGCAAGAATCCGAATCGTGAATACGAACAGCTGCGCATCTCCGGCCTGCACGCATTCTATGGCGAATCTCACATTCTGCACGGCATCGACATGGTGGTTCAGCGGGGCGAACTGGTCACACTGCTCGGCCGAAATGGCGCCGGGCGCAGCACCACGCTGAAAGCCATCATGAACATGGTGGGCCGGCGCACCGGCTCCATCATGATCAACGGCGAAGAAACCATGCAGTGCGCGCCTCATCATATTGCCAGGTTGGGTGTCGGGTATTGCCCCGAGCATCGGGGCATTTTTTCCTCCCTCAGCGTGCAGGAAAACCTCACCCTGCCGCCCGTGGTGCGCAGCGGTGGCATGAGCCTGGAAGAAATCTACACCATGTTCCCCAACCTCTATGAACGCCGCTTCAGCCAGGGCACCAAGCTCTCTGGTGGCGAACAACAGATGCTGGCCATGGCCCGCATTCTGCGCACCGGCGCCAACATGCTGTTGCTGGATGAAATCACCGAAGGCCTGGCCCCGGTGATCGTGGAGAAACTGGGGGAAGTCCTGATAGCCCTGAAGAACAAGGGTTTGACCATTGTTCTGGTGGAGCAGAATTTCCACTTTGCCGCGCCGTTGGCCGACCGACATTACGTGGTGGAGCACGGCCAGATTGTGGAAGAAATCAGCGCCAACGAACTGAGTGCCAAACAGTCGGTGCTGGACAGCTATCTCGGGGTCTGACTCCCGAATCAACAACCTCAACCAACGCAAGACAGTATTGGAGAAACAACAATGACAATCATGAAAACACTTCTTGCCTCTGCCGTTGCCTCAGCCCTGATGGCCAGTGGTGCCCAGGCGGCCATCTCGGATAACACGGTGAAAATCGGTTACCTGGCCGACATGTCTGGCACTTACCGGGATCTGGCTGGCCCGAACGGGCTGAAAGCCATGGAGATGGCAGTCGCGGATTTCGGCGGACGAGTCAACGGGGCAAAGATTGAAATCGTCAGCGCGGATGATCGCAACAGCGCCGATGTAGCCTCAAGTACGGTACGCCGCTGGCTGGAGAACGATGGCGTGGACATGGTGGGCGGCCTGGTCGCGTCTTCGGTGACTCTGGCGGCAGTACGCCTGCTGGAGCAGAACGATAAACTCGGGTTGGTATCCGGTGCCGCTGCAGCGAGTATTTCAAACGAAAGCTGCACACCCAATCACATTCACTACGTGTACGACACCTATGCCTTCTCCGTAGGCACCCCGACCGCCATGGTCAAGGAAGGTAACAAACGCTGGTTCATTCTGACTGCGGACTATGCGTTTGGTCATGCCCTGGAGGCCGACGTGACCCGCGTGGTCGAGGCCAACGGAGGAAAAGTGGTGGGCAGCATTCGCCACCCCTTCCCAACGTCTGACTTTTCCTCCTTCATCCTGCAGGCCCAGTCTTCCGGTGCCGACGTTATCGCGCTGGCGAATGCGGGCTCCGATACCACCAACGCCATCACCACCGCGGCGGAATTTGGTGTGACCCAGGCAGGCCAGGCCATTGCCGGCCTGGTGGTGTTCCTGAGCGACATTCATGCCCTGGGCCCGGAAGTCGCACAGGGGCTGGAGCTCACCACCGGTTGGTACTGGGACATGAATGACGAAACCCGCGAATGGTCCGATCGCTTCATGGAGGAAACCGGCGTTCGACCCACGATGATTCATGCCGGGGTCTACTCCAGCACCATGCAATACCTCAAAGCAGTTGAAGCTACCGGCTCTGACGATGCCCAGACCGTACGGCAGCAAATGATCAAAACACCGATCAACGACATGTTTGCCAGCAACGGCTACATCCGTGAAGACGGCCGCATGGTACATGACATGTACCTGACTCGGGTAAAGACGCCAGAGGAATCCGCCAATGAGTGGGATCTGTATGAAATCGTTCGCACTATTCCGGGAGACGAAGCCTTCCGCCCGCTCTCCGAGAGCAAGTGCAAGCTGGTGAACTAAGCAACGGGGAATGACCCGGTGCCCGGTCTCTAAGCGCGACCGGCGCCGGGTACCCGCCCGGACGAACACCCCAACAAAAACAACGTCTGCGCTGCTTGTGGAGTTAGCAACATGACCATGATTTTCGGCGTCCCCCTTGCTGTGCTGTCTGGCCAGCTGCTGATCGGGATTATCAACGGCGCCTTCTACGCTCTGTTAAGCCTTGGCCTCGCGGTTATCTTCGGTCTGCTGAAGATCATCAACTTCGCCCATGGCGCCATGTACATGCTCGGTGCCCTGGTCACCGTGGTTCTGTTTGACCTGCTGGGCGTCAATTACTGGGTCGCGCTCTTCGTCGCTCCCGTACTGGTTGGCGCTTTCGGTATGCTCATCGAATACTTCCTGCTCCGGCG
>NZ_PXNP01000009.1 GCF_003007675.1 Marinobacter fuscus
TGCCTTCGTAGCGGGCGTAAAACGCACTCAAATCCAGCTCCTCGACAACATCACTGACAAAATAGGCCAGGTGGCCATCAGGCAGCCACTCGTTCAGGCTTGGGGGAAGGAGCAATTCCTGGTCGGGCGAGTACGGGCGGAAAGTGGTTCCCATCAGACGTCCTGTTGCCGAAAAATTTTCGGTTTATTATGCCAGAAACGAGCTTCTGCCGCGCAGACTCCTAGGTCTTGATAGCCCTGTTTATGGAGTTCATGAATAGCAGCCAAAAGCCTAACGCATCTGCGGATCAAAGCATTCTCGATCATGGCATCCCATCTTTCACAACTAAACAAAGGGTGGCCTTAAGGGTTCGCCACCACGATCACTGAGGGCAAGCCGGCAAATCGTCTACTCCCCGTCAACTTTTTGCAGTCTCAAATAGCAACTGGGAGATGACTTCAAAGACGTAGGGGTAGATGTCAGGGCACTGCGAGGCCCTCGGACCTGCAACATTTAACACCCCTATCTCGTTCAGAAGGCAGAATTCACGGACTCTCCCTGCAGCAAGTACTGGATCCGCGAGAGAAATATCAATTAGCTTTACCGGTTTCCTCTCCTTCAAGGCTAAAGAAACAGTCAGCGCTGTACCGCCTTTAAGTTCGTCGCGATAAACGACGAGCGTGCCGTCGCCAGTCTGAACATTTTCCGAGTTCGCGCTCTATACCCCCCCGAGACTTCCGCAAGCGGGTACCGCTCTGGTATCTGCCCATCTTCTGCCAGGCGACCTTTCGGACAATAACCTGCGATCGGTTGATTCCGGTCTATAGCCGCATCAAGTGCCGCGCGGTCAGCACCAGTCTGACCACCACTAATGATTTTCGTTGGATACTGCTTCATATCAGACGTCGCCAATCTTCAATCCCTTGAACCGCCATAATATGCCACCAGCTTTAGCTGGACTGGGCCGATTTCCAACCTCTCCGTTCGCCCAGTCGAACCGGTCATTGATTCTGACGAATAGTCGAAACATAGGCTGCATTTCTGAATGCACCAGCATGTCCAGAAAGACATGAGTAACCCCGCCCAGATACGCCCCGATGACCCACTTGCGAGACCGAAAACCAATCGCCGCTAGAATGCTAGCCAAGATCAAAGATGCCAGCAGGCTGTGGGTGATTGGGCCGTGAAGCTCAGGCCGGCTCAGCCCGAAGCCATAATAAAGAATAGCATTGCCATCCATCCAGAGGTTAATCAGCGTGAATGAAACCAGGCTAACCTTGCCGGGTAAGAAGTGATTAACCGGAGCAAGAACCCCAAAGTGGAGGGGTGTTAGAGGCATAAACGACGACTCCTAGATGATCTCTTGAAGCGGCGAACCCACATTTTAGTCAACGGATGCTGCGATAGTTCTGGCGGCTACAATACCAAGACTTACCCTTCGATACTGTTCCAAGACGGAGCGAAGAGGACCTTCAACCCCTTGGAAAAGGCCTAGGATAAGTCGGTCACCAAGGTGGGTAATAGCATAAACGACTTTGTTAAGGTGAGACGCCACGTTGGAGCTGCATCTCCCCCTCGTAGTTTTTACTCACCAAACCTAATCGAAATTTAGGGACGAGAATGCTATTGTTTATTCAATTCAACAATCTAGGCCACCATGGATCCTGAAAGGGCGTCCGGTTTCCGGACACCGAAATCCTGACAATTCGGCACTGCCCGACCTGACGAAATCGGATCCAAATATCCATTTAGAATGCCTGGAGGGCACCGATCAAATGTCCTGTTTCCGGACATCGGTTACCTGACAGAGATGTGCCACACTTCGGTGCTAATTGGCTTAAAATGCTGATATATCGGGGTTTTGGAGGCTGGTGTTTTTTGCTTTAGGTATTTGATCTTTGAGACTTTTCACCGATTCAGACCGGTTGCTGCCTACCTTCGAAGGCGCACTCCGGAGGCAGAGGTCAGAGGTTCGAATCCTCTCTTCGCAGGCGCGGATTTCCCCAGAGGAAACCGACTATCTGCTGTCCATCGTCAACCAGTATTTCCGCTGGCAACTGTCCGCCACCGACGTGGTCTGGAGTTACTCCGGTGTCCGGCCATTGATGGACGACGAGGGCGGCACCGCCCAGTCCGCCTCTCGCGATTACTCATTCGAGGTTGATGATCAGGACGGACAGCCCCCTTTGATCTCGGTATTCGGGGGTAAGATCACCACCTACCGGAAACTGGCCGAAGCCGTCACCGATCAGGTCAGTCACTATTTCCCCGGTGCCAGCCGTTCCTGGACGCGAACGGCCGTTCTGCCGGGCGGCGACTTCGATACCCAGGAACAACTGGCCACCGAACTCGCGGCCGATTTCCCCTGGCTGGAAGATGCAGTGATCCATCGCTTTGTGCGAAGCTATGGCACCAGGAGCTACCTCATTCTGGAAGGCTGCCAGAACAGGGACGACCTCGGCCACTGGTTTACCGACACTCTGTCGCGTCGGGAGGTGGATTATCTGATGACCCACGAGTGGGCCATCACACCCGAGGATCTGCTCTGGCGGCGGACAAAACAGGGCCTGTATATCAACGATGAACAACAGCAGGCCCTCAGCCAATACATGCGGCAAGGTTAATGACAACAACAAAACTGAACCCCGAACTGACCTTCGTTGACGCCAAAACCACAGCGCCCATTGCCCCGGTGGGGCTGATGGCCAGAGAAAAGTTCAACGATTTGCTACACATCCCCGAGCCGGTGAGCCTGTTACTGGTTACTGCACCAGCGGGCTACGGCAAAACCACCAGTATTGCCGAACGGCTTGACGCCCTTGAGGCAAGAACGGCCTGGTACCGGCTGGAAGAAAGCGACAACGACCCAGGCCGCTTTGCTGCCTACCTGGCGCGAACGCTGAACCGATCCGTTGCCCCGGAGCTCTCTGTTCCTGGCCGGTTGCGGAATGCCGGCTACGATTCCCTTGAAAGCGTCCTGAGCGACCTGCTGGGCGAACTGCCTCAGGAAGAGGAGCCACTCTACCTGGTACTGGACGATTACCACCTGATCAGTAACCCGGATATCCATCAGGCAATGCGGTTCCTGCTTCGGCATTTGCCCCCGCATCTGACTCTGGTGATCATTTCCAGGACGATGCCGCCACTTGGCATCGCACAATTGCGAATGAAGGGCCAGATGACGGAGATCACCAGCAAACACCTGGCTCTGGACGCCGATGAAGCTCAGCGTTATCTGGAACAGCGTTTACCCTTTGAGGTGTCCCGTGAGCACATCGAACGGGCCGTACGACGGGTTGAAGGCTGGATCTCGGCACTGCAACTGCTTTCCGCGTCCTCCCATACCAGTGTTGAGTTCAGCGAGTTCGTTGATCAACTGGAACTGGGAAACCATCACATCTTCGAGTATTTCGATGAACTGGTTGGCCAGAGCCTGACCGAGCAACAGCGACGCTTCCTGCTCAGAACCTGCATTCTCGACCGTTTCAATGCCGCTATGGTGATGCGGGTGATGGACGACAACGATGGCCAGTCCCTGCTCAACAGCCTGCTGGCCATGGGCCTTTTTATCATGCCTGCGGATAACGGCGGGCTGTGGTTCCGCTATCATCAACTGTTTGCAGTGTATCTACGCCACCTGCTCTCCTGCACAACCCAGGAGAACCAGCGTTCACTGCACCAACGTGCAACCGATGCCTGGCTTGAGCTGAATCACGCCGAGGAAGCCGCCAGGCACGCCGTAGCGGCCGCAGACCCGGAGCGTATACGGCAAGTGCTGGACGAACATGGCCGGAAGTTCTTTACCGAAGGCCAGTTCAGCCTGCTACAGAAGTGCCTGGATGCCCTGCCCCAGTCGTTTATCTCTGAAAACCCGACCTTCACCCTGCTCCGCGCTTGGGTGGCCCAGGGTCAGTACAAATTTGATGAGGTCGAGGATTGGCTGTCCGCCGCTGAAAACCATCTGAAAGCCACCATGAGCGAAGAACAGCAGAAGGCCATCCATGGCGAATTCAGTGCCATCCGTGCCCAGGTTGCCATGAATTACGGCAATGGCAACCGGGCCCTGGCACTGGCCTCGGAGGCGGTGGAACAGGATGCACGCTATCTGCCCACCTCCCGGGTGGCCGCAGCTTCGGTGATGGGCGAAGCCCTGTTCGTTCAGGGCGAATTACAGGACGCCCTGGATCGCATGGAGGACACCGAACACATGGCCCGCAGCCAGTACGCCCACCAGAACGTGATCTGGGCGTTGTGCCAGCAAAGTGAGATCAGTGTTGCCATGGGCCTGCTGCAGAAGGCCTACAACATTCAGGAAAAGGCATTCCGGTATGCGGAAGAGAACCGGCTGAACCACCTGCCCATCCTGGAATTCCTGTTCCGCATTCGCAGTCAGATCATGTGGGAATGGCACCACCTGGAAAGCGCCGAACGCTGCGCCCTGCAGGGTATCGAGATTCTGGAAGCCCAGGGCGAGCGTTGGTTTGTCCAGAGTTACACCACCCTGGCCAAGATTGCCCAGGCCCGGGGCCGCCAAAGCCTTTGCGCCGACTACATTACCAAGATCCAGAAAATGCTGGCTGCCGGCGATTATCACCTTGACTGGGTCGCCAATGCCCACGCCACCATGCTCAGCTATTGGGACGCCGTGCGTGATCAGGATGCCATCCAGCGCTGGCTGACCATTGCCCCAGCCTTTGAGGCGGCCACGGCCACCAACCATTTCCATCAGTGTAATGGCCGCAATCGCGCCCGGGCGCTGATGAGCCTTGGCCAGCTGGCCCAGGCTGAACCCATCCTTCAGTCCCTGCGGGAAGTCGCCGAACGAACCGGGCTCAAAACCGACCTGAACCGCAACCACATTTCGATGGCGCTGCTGTACTGGCAACAGGAAGACCGTACACAGGCGTTGGAACACATGAAGCTGGCCCTTGAGTTGGCCAGCACCACCGGTGCTGTAGGCAGCTTCCTGCGCCTTGGCAAGGTTCTGATTGTTATGCTCAAGGCGCTGATCAACGATGGCCTGATTGAAGGCATGGAACTGCAGCGGGCCGAAAGGCTGATCCAACTGGCACAACAACAGCGGGATTTCAGCCGGGCGATCCGGATTTCCCTTGATGAGGCCATCATCCAGGACATTATCGACCGGCCGGATGTCCCGGAGCTCATCCGTACCTCACCTTTGACCCGGCGCGAGTGGCAGATTCTCAGCCTGATTCACGCCGGCCTATCCAACGACCAGATTGCCGAGCACCTGAAAGTGGCCTCCACCACCGTCAAAACCCACATTCGCAGCCTCTATCAGAAGCAGAACATCAGCCACCGTTCAGAAGCCATTGAATTGGCCCGGGATCTACTGAGCAAAATCCAGGGGGAGTAGCCCGCCACCTCGCTCCCCCTCCCTACGCCCCTCTCCTCCCCCCGCCTACGCCAACAAATATTCAGGCAGGAGGATGAAGGGGCGACGCCTCCGGCGCACCATTGATCGGGTGTTATCTGGTGGGACCCCATCTCCACCCCGATAAAAAGAATCCATCACCACCAGGGTGTAAGCGAGGCAAGATGATCAGAAATCCAGACTGGTGGCGTGGCGCCGTAATCTATCAGGTTTACCCACGCAGTTTTTACGACTCCAATGGCGACGGTATTGGCGATCTGCCGGGCGTAACCGCCAAACTCGACTACATCGCCAGCCTGAATGTAGACGCCATCTGGCTGTCTCCGTTCTTTACCTCTCCCATGAAGGATTTTGGCTACGATGTATCCGACTATCGAAATGTCGACCCCATCTTCGGCACCCTGTCCGATCTGGACAAGCTGATTGCGGAGGCCCACAAACGCGGCCTGAAAATCATGATCGACCAGGTCCTCAGCCACTCCTCAGACCAGCACCCATGGTTTGCGGAAAGCCGTCAGTCCCGCACCAACGCCCGGGCCGACTGGTATGTCTGGGCAGACCCCAAACCTGATGGATCCCCGCCCAACAACTGGCTGTCGGTATTTGGCGGCTCGGCCTGGGCCTGGGACAGCCGTCGCAAGCAGTATTACCTGCACAATTTCCTGACCAGCCAGCCAGACCTGAATTTCCATAACCCGGAAGTCCAGGAACAGGTGCTGTCGGACGTAAAATTCTGGCTTGACCGTGGTGTGGATGGTTTCCGCCTGGATGCCATCAACTTCTGTTTCCATGACCAGCAACTGCGGGACAACCCGCCCAGTAAGGCTGTCAAGGAAGGCTCCATTGGCGTGCGCAAAGAAAATCCCTACGCCTACCAACACCACAAGTTCGACAAGACCCGACCGGAAAACCTGCAGTTCCTGAAAAAGCTTCGGGCACTGCTGAACGAGTACCCGGAAACCACAACCGTAGGTGAGATCGGCGACGACGATTCCCTGCAGACCATGGCCGACTACACCAGCGGCGGTGACAAACTGAACATGGCCTATTCGTTCGACCTGCTGACCGAACAGCATGGCGCCGACTTCTTCCGCAAAACCGTTGATGGTATCGAAAAGAAACTCACCGACGGCTGGCCCTGCTGGGCAATCGGCAACCACGACGTTGCCCGGGTCGCAACCCGCTGGAAGGCAGAATCCGAGGAGCAGCTGAAAGCCTACATGGTCATGCTGCTGACCCTGCGTGGTAGCGTCTGCATCTATCAGGGCGAAGAACTGGGCCTGACCGAAGCGGAACTGCAATACGAAGACCTGGTCGACCCATACGGCATCACCTTCTGGCCGGAGTTCAAAGGCCGGGACGGATGTCGTACGCCGATGGTTTGGCACCACAAGGAAAGCCATGGTGGTTTTTCGGACGCCCGCCCCTGGCTGCCGGTTTATCATGAACACTACAGTGCCGCCGTTGCCCTGCAGCATGCCGAGGAGAATTCGGTGCTCACAGCCTACCGGGCCTTCCTCGGCTGGCGGCGCACGCAACCGGTGCTTCTGAAAGGTGACATCGAATTTCTCGACAGCCCGAAGGACACGCTGGTGTTCACACGAAGCCACGGTAAACAAACCCTGCTGATTGCCCTGAACCTGAGCAACCGGCCGGCCACCATATCCTTGTCGTCCGCGGCCGCACCGGTAGAAAGCACACCGGAGTTCATCGGCGGCCAGTGGCAAGGTAACGAACTTAAGCTGGAGCCCTGGGGCAGCGACATTGCCCGGCTCTGACTGGTGACTCTACCAACAAAAAGATTGACGTTATGGCCAGTGTAACTCTGAGAAACATCTGTAAAAGCTACGACGAAACCCAGGTTACCCGCAATGTAAACCTGGATATCCAGGACGGTGAATTTGTGGTTTTCGTCGGCCCCTCCGGCTGCGGCAAATCGACGTTGTTACGCATGATTGCGGGCCTGGAAGACATCACCTCGGGTGATATGTATATCGGAAACGACCGGGTCAACGACCTGCCACCCAAAGCCCGCGAAGTGGGCATGGTGTTCCAGTCCTACGCCCTGTACCCGCACATGAACGTGGCGGAGAACATGGCGTTTGGCCTCAAGCTCGCCAAAACCAGCAAGGCCGAGATAGACCGCCGGGTTCAGGATGCCGCCACTCTGCTCCAGCTCGACAAACTACTGGAGCGGAAACCCAAGGATCTGTCCGGCGGACAGCGACAGCGTGTAGCCATTGGCCGCACCATCGTGCGTGAGCCCGCCGTTTTCCTGTTCGACGAACCACTTTCCAACCTGGATGCCTCCCTGCGGGTACAGATGCGCATTGAAATCTCCCGCCTGCACAAACGCCTGGGCGCCACCATGATCTACGTAACCCATGATCAGGTGGAGGCCATGACCATGGCAGACAAGATTGTGGCGCTGGATAACGGCTGTATCGCCCAGGTAGGCAAGCCCATGGAGCTCTACCACTACCCTGCTACCCGCTTTGTGGCAGGTTTTATAGGCTCTCCGAAGATGAACTTCATCGACTGCCAGGTCGCCTCTGCCACCAGCCAGTCTGTTACCGTCACCCTTCCGGGTAATCACAAGCTGGAATTGCCCGTGAACGGTCACGGTCTGCTGGAGGGCGAGAACGTCACACTGGGTATTCGCCCCGAGCACCTGACTGAAAGCCAGGAAGCCGACATGTACCTGCAGGGCGAGGTGCACGTTGTTGAACGTCTGGGTTACCAGACCCTGGTCCATCTGGACGTGAACAACGTGGAGGGTGTGCTGACCATGCGCACCGATGGCGGCAATCCCGTTCAGGAAGGAGCTCCGATGACACTGGGACTGAATGCCAACAAGTGCCATCTGTTCCGGGAAGACGGCGCTGCCTGCCCCCGCCTCTACCAGGAGCCCTGTATTGATTTCTGAGGCCCTGCCCCGCTTCTGATCCGATCTGCAATACACTCTCTTTGGCCGGTATTCGTACCGGCCTTTTTTGTTTTCAGAAGGTCAGTACCCGGTAGTGCAAACAAAAAAGCCCGGTCAGCAGGGGGGGGATAAGCCTGACCGGGTCGCGAAATGGCATGCAGGAAGACGCAGTTGTCGCGGAAGGGCCGTTCGGGATCCAACCTTCTGGCCCGAGGGAACGGGCGGCGCCGGGATTGGGCACCGCCCCGGGTTTGACGTCAGCCTTTGACACCGCCAGCGGTAAGACCGCCAACAATCCACTTCTGGCAGTAAAGGAAAATCACGGTTATGGGCAGGCCGGACAACACTGCCGCAGCCGCAAAATCACCCCACAGGTAGTTCTGCTCATAGAGATATTGCTGGGCCCCCACGGCGAGGGTCAGCTTGTCGGTATCCACCAGCAGTACCGAGGCCATCGGGTATTCCATGATGGTCATGATAAACGCCAGGATGAACACCACCACCAGAATCGGCACCGAAAGCGGCAGCAGAATGTATCGGAACGCCTGCCAGGTGGTGGCACCGTCAACAATCGCCGCTTCTTCCAGAGAGCGGTCGATGGAATCGAAATAGCCCTTGATGGTCCAGATATGCAGGGCCATGCCACCCAGTGAGGCCACAATCACGGCCCCGTGGGTATTCAGCCCCAACCAGCTCACATGATTACCGATCTGATCGAACAGTGCGTAAAGCGCCACCAGAGACAGCACCGGCGGAAACATCTGGAAGATCAGCATAGACTTCAGCACAAAACCTTTACCGGCGAAGCGCATCCGGGCAAAAGCGTAGGCACTGGTGGTGGACAGGGCCAGAATGAGCACCGACGAAACCACCGCCACCTTGATGGAATTCCAGAGCCACAGCAGGACCGGGAACGGCGGCTGTGTGGTAACACCGGCTTCATCGGTGTAGGGAATCCCGAGCGCCAGATACCAGTGCTCCAGGGATGGATTCTCCGGCAGTAAGCTGCCGGAGGCAAAATTACCACTGCGGAAGGAAATGGAGATCACCATTAGCAGTGGGAACAGGATAATCGCAATGAACGCCAACATTCCCAGATGGGAGACCAGCACACGATACCTGGTGGAACGAGGTTGAACCATTGCCATGGAAAGCTCCTTACACCTTGATTTTGGACAGTTTCAGGTTGATCAGAGACAGCGCACCCACCACGATGAAGATCGCCGTGGCAATGGCCGCTGCCAGGCCAAAGTTCTGCCCGGAATCCTGGAATGCGATGCGGTAGGTATAGCTCACCAACAAATCGGTGGTACCTGCCGGTGTGCTGGCCCCAATGATGTCAGGGGCACCGCCGGTGAGCAGCGCAATCAGGACAAAATTGTTGAAGTTGAAGGCAAAGCTGGCAATCAACAGCGGCATCAATGGCTTGATGATCAGCGGCAGCGTGATGTTGAACAGATTGTTGATTGGCCCGGCACCATCCATTGCGGATGCTTCATACAGATCCCTGGGGATTGCCTGCAGCAGGCCCATGCACAACAGCATCATATAAGGGTAACCGAGCCAGGTATTCACAATCAGAATCATCGTTCTGGCCAGATCCGGATCACTGAACCAATCCGGGCGGACACCAAAAAGCCCTTCCAGTACCAGATTGATCTCACCGAAGTTCTGGTTGAACAGCCCCTTGAATACCAGGATCGAGATAAACGCCGGCACGGCATAAGGCAAAATCAGCATGGTGCGATAGAACCCTTTACCCCGTATCTGGTCCCATTGCAGCAGATTGGCCAACACCAGTCCCAAAGCCAGAGTAAACAGCACCGTGGCCAGGGCAAAAGACAGGGTCCAGACAAAGATCTGCAGGAACGGGCCACTGATGCTCGGGTCAGTGACCACTTTAACGTAGTTGTCCCAACCGATATTAACGGTCCAGCCCGGCACCAGCTTCTGACCCTCCGCATTCACATAGAAGCCCGTATCGTGATTGGGGAAGTAGGTTTCACCGGTCTGGTTGTTGGTAAGCGTGCCATTGTCATGGCGGGTAAACTGGGGGTGAATGGCCGCAAAGGAACGCAGGCTCGCCTGGCTCAGTTCACGGTTATCGTCGGTCACGAGTTTGAGTTCCGAGAGCGACTGCCGCAACTGGATGATGTCGCGGATCGCCAGCGGCTCTCCCTCAGGCATAGCGTCTGCGGGAAACACCGGGGCCCGGGTTTCTCCGTCAGCGAGGTCCACCGGCGGTGTCACCAGCGCCTGGTGCTCACCCTCCAGATAAAATACGTAGCCGCCCTCCCTCTCGAAGGCTTTGTAATCGTAACTAACGGCTTCCGACTGGTAGGTTCGGCTCAACAGGTTCTCGTTCACCTGTTCAAAGCTCAACAGATTACTGGCGCTGTAGTTAGTGAATCCGATACCGACGGTGTACATCAGCGGGAAAATCACAAATAACCCCATGCCAGCAATGGCAGGGAAAATATACCGGTGCGCATACAGACGTTTGCTGACAAATACAGCCACAGCCGAGGCCGTCAGCACCAGGAACAGCATGGCAAACACGAATTCGTGCTGCACATACAGGGCCAGAATCAGATAGAGCGCAGCGGCAACCAGAGCAGCCAGGGCGCCCCACTTCAGGAATACTCGAATCATGGAAGATCTGCTTTCGATTCCGGGAGAGGACAGGGTTTCCGTTATCATTGTAGTCAGCCCGATTGGCACCGTCGCCCGGCCGGCGACGGCAGGTTCTCAGTCACATCAGGTGTCGGGCGGGGCCTTCCCTGGCCCGTAACCCGAGCGCCGGTCTCAGCGGGTAATGCGCTGGGCGGCTGCGTTCAGGGCATCTTCAACCGGCTGGCGGCCAGAAGTCATGTTCTGGAGCGCGGGCCCCATGGATGACCAGAATGCCCCCATGGCCGGCACATTGGGCATGGGCTCGCCCAGCTGCGCATTCTCGAAGGTGGCCTTGATGTTGGGATCCGAAGAAAGCTCATCCATGAACGCCTTGTTGGCGACTGCGCCCAGGGCAACATCGTCGTTCACCATCTTCAGGCCCTTGACCGAGAGCGCGTAATTCTCCAGAAATTCTACCGCCAGATCCTTGTTCGGGCTCGCAGAGTTGAGCGTTGCTGCCATCACACCGACCATGGGCTTGCTCGGTTCGCCATTCACCGTTGGCAGTGTGGTCACACCGAAGTTGATACCACTCTTGCGAGCATTGGCCCAGGCCCAGGGGCCATTGATCATCATGGCGGTTTCGCCCTTGTTGAAGCTGGATTCCATGGCACTGTAATCCGCGCCACGAGGCATCACACCCTCTTCGATGAGCCGCACCAGCGCGTTGGCACCGGCCATGGCACCCTGGTTATTTACGCCGGTGTCACTGACGTTAACCGAACCATCGGCATTCTCGGCGAAAATATAGCCGCCATCGGCCGCCAGCATGGGCCAGGTGAAGTAGGTATTGTTGTAATCCCACAGAATCGCCCGTTTGCCGTCCTCCGCCAGGGTCTTGTGTACGGCGGGAATGTCTTCAAAGGCCGTTGGTGGCTCCGGCAACAGATCCTTGTTGTAGATCAGGCCTATCGATTCAACGGCCATCGGGTAGCCATACTTCTTGCCATCCACGGTGACGGCATCCCAGGTGAATTCGTAGTTGGCGTCGATCACCTTCTGGGACGGCTTGATCTCGGAAATGATGCCACTCTGGGCCCACTCGCCAAAACGATCGTGGGCCCAGATAAAGATATCCGGTCCATTGCCGGTAGCGGCAGACTGCTGGAATTTATCGGTGGCACTGTCCGGGTGAGCAACCTCAACCGGAATGCCGGTTTCCTCGGTAAACCAGTCACCGACTTGCTGCAGGCCGTCATAGCCCTTGTCGCCATTGATCCAGACAACCAGTTTGCCCCCCTCAATCTCGGCAAGAGCTGGCGCAGCCATGCCCAGGCTGGCGGCAACCACAGAAATGGCAAGGGTGCTGCGAATAAAGGTTCGACGATTCATCAGGTTATTCCTCTGTGTCTGATTACTTTTTTGTTCTTATCCGGCCTGCCACGAGGTTGCCTGGCCGGGTCTGACGCAAATCTTTCTTTTGCGAGTATCTGCACTGTGTTGCAAAACGGTGCTGCAGGCATCACCCCTTATATCATTCCCCGAGGCGTAGTATGGGGGAGTAGACCGGCGTAGAAAATTCCTTCTCCCGGTGCGGGCCGAAGTCTGGTTACATGGCAGCAACAACAACCAGAACCCGTCCGGAGTGTCGCGCCATGCAGCCATCCATTACAACTGCAGCCCTATCCACCGTTATTGCCGCACTTGTGCTGAGCGGTTGCACCAGTACCAGTACCAGTACCAGTACCAGTACCAGTACCAATAGCAGCACGATACCTGCAGGGCCACAGACTCGCCTGCAGGGGGATACCTTCTGCGAAGCGGCGACCACAGAACTGGTCATCCCCGTCGCCGGTACCTTTTCCGACGGCCAACGGGTTCGCGACTATTACACCGGCCGTACCGCCGTTGTCCGTGACGGCCAGGTCACCATGGCCCCCGGAGAACAGGCCGAAGGACTGGTACTGCTGGAGGCGGCCAACTCAGAAACCGGACAGTTTACCTGGGGTGGCGCGACGGTGTACTTCGCCGTCACTGACCGTTTTGCCAATGGCAACCCGGACAACGACAATAACTATGGCCGAAAACCGGACGGGAAAAACGAAATTGGCACCTTCCATGGCGGCGACTTTGCAGGCCTGGCACAACGGCTCGATTACCTGCAGGCACTGGGCGTAAATGCTCTTTGGATTACACCACCGTTTGAGCAGATCCATGGCTGGGTGGGCGGAGGTGACCGTGGTGATTTCCGGCATTACGGCTACCACGGCTATTACGCCCTGGATTTCACCGTGCCCGACGCCAACTTCGGTACCCGGGAAGAATTCCGGACTCTGGTGCAGCAAGCCCACCAGCGGGGCATTCGGGTGGTAATGGATGTGGTTATGAACCACCCCGGCTACAGCACACTTCAGGATATGCAAACCTTTGGCTTCGGCTCACTTTACGACGGATTCGAAAAGCACCTGCCCGAGCGTTGGGGAGACTGGAGGCCGGAATCCTGGGAGAACTTCCACGCCTACCACGCGTTCATTGACTATGACCACCCGGACTGGTCCGGCTGGTGGGGCAAGAACTGGGTGCGGGCCGGTATTGCCGACTACGAAACGCCGCCGAGGGCCTCCATTGATGAAGTGCGCGGGTCACTGGCTTTCCTGCCAGACTTCAAGACCGAATCTGACCAGGCCGTTGGCCTTCCCGAGTTCCTGAAAAACAAACCGGCCACCCGGGCCACAGAACTGGAAGACGCCACTGTGCGTGACTATCTGATCACCTGGTTAACGGATTGGGTCCGGGAATTTGGTATTGATGGCTTCCGCGTTGATACCGCAAAACATGTGGAGCCAGAAGCCTGGGCCGAACTCAAGGCAGCCGCCCAACAGGCCCTGGAGGATTATCGTCGAGCTAACCCGGGCGAGGCCCTGCCAGCGGAGGAGTTCTGGATGGTGGCCGAGGTGTTTCCACATTCCGTTCAGAAAAGCAGCTACTTTGATGCTGGCTTCGACGCTGTGATCAACTTCGACTTACAGGAAGAGGCTGCCGCCGGGGCCCGCTGCCTGCCGGCCATGGAATCGGTCTATGCCGATTACGCCAACCGCTTGAATGGCGACAATCCCTTCAATGTCCTGAGCTACATTTCCTCTCACGACACGACCCTGTTCAGCCGTATTGCCGATAGGGATCCACAGTTGCAGAAACGCGCCGCTGCGGCCCTGTTGCTGACGCCCGGCGCTGTTCAGCTGTATTACGGCGATGAATCCGGGCGCGAGTTCGGACCCACCGGTTCGGATGCGCACCAGGGCACCCGTTCGCCCATGAACTGGCAGGCCATCGATTCAGGCCAGGTAAACAGCATCCTGGAACACTGGCGCATCCTGGGACAATTCCGGGAGCGCCATCCGGCCATCGGTGCAGGCAGCCATCGCATGATCAGCAAGAGCCCCTATGTGTTTTCCCGACAATACGGCGATGACCGCGTTATCATTGCCTTTGGAGCCCACCAGCCATGAGTACAGAACACGGCACCTGGTTACCCGATACACCCCTGATACTTGGCACGATGCGCCTTCTCGACCACCCGGAACTGCTCCGCGCCCGGACTCTTGCGGGCTGGATCAGCCATCAGGTCGACCAGGGTCTTGACGTGTTTGACCACGCCGATATTTACGGCGATGGCGCTTGCGAGCGCCACTTCGGGAAAGCGCTGGCCACAGCGCCGGGCCTGAAACAGAAGGTACGTGTTGTCACCAAGGCGGGCATCGTACTGGGCCATCTCGACACCAGCCGCTGGCAGACCAAGCATTACCAGGCCGAGGCCGACTACTTGCGGCAGGCCATTGATGGAGCCCTGCAACGATTGCAGCTGGAACAGATTGATACCTTTCTGATTCATCGTCCGGACCCACTCATGGATGCCGGGGCGGTTGCGAGCATACTGGAGCAGGCCGTCGCGAACGGAAAGATCAGCCATATTGGCGTGTCCAATTATCTGCCGGATCAATGGCGATGGCTGCAACAGCACACCTCGCTACCACTGGTCTGTAACCAGTCCGAGCTGTCGCTGGCCCATGCCGATGCGCTCTTCAACGGCCAGCACGACGCCATGCTCTGCGACCGGCTGAGGTGGCTTGCCTGGTCACCGCTGGCCGGCGGACAACTGGCGAAAGCCGTGCCGGAGGAGCTGGTGAGCGAGGCGAGAGAGCAAACCGGCCTTTGCCTTAACGGCCTGGCCGTCGCCTGGATCCGTCAGTTACCGGGTAGCCCGATACCGGTGCTGGGCTCCCTGAAACCGGAAAGAATTGCGGCGGCTTCCGCCGGGGCATGTACATCGCTGCCCCGCCCCTTGTGGTATCGACTACTGGAAGCGGTACGGAGCGCGCCGGTGCCCTGATCGAACATGAATTACCCGGCGAGCACCTCGGCCACTCGCTCCTGCAGGGCTGGTACCACCTCCAGTTCAAACCAGGGATTCTTTCGCAGCCAGAGGTTATTCCGCGGGCTGGGATGGGGCATGGGAATGATCGCAGGCCAGAACTGCTGCCAATGCCGCACATTCTCGGTTACCGCACGCCTTGCGCCTGGAATATGCCAGGCATGAGCGTATTGACCGATCAACAAGGTCAGGCGAATCTCCGGCAAACGATCGAGCAACGCCTGGCGCCAGGCCGGCGCACACTCCGGGCGCGGTGGAAGATCTCCGGATTTGTCCGTCCCCGGATAACAGAACCCCATGGGCAGGATGGCGAGTTTCTGTTCATCGTAGAAGGTATCGCGGGTAATGCCCATCCATTGGCGCAGCCGGTCGCCACTGGGATCGTTGAACGGCAGACCGGTTTCATGAACCCGTCGGCCCGGCGCCTGCCCGACGACCAGAATACGGGAAGATTCACTGAGCTGGACCACCGGCCTGGGCTCGTGCGGCAAGGCACCGGCGCAAATCCGGCAGGCCCGGACCTGCCGGACCAGCTCATCAAACGACAGCTCCGCCAGAGTTCTGGTCATACCTCGGGATTGCCCAGTGCTTCGGCAGCCCCCAGCAGACCGGTATAGGCCTCGGTTACCACATAGACTGGTGTGAATTCCAGTAACGGGCGCATGCGCCCCTTGTCTTCAAAGCCGTTACGGAACGGGCTCTCCAGAAAAAACTCGATGAATCTGGGCAGAATGCCGCCACACAGGTACACGCCACCCAGACTTCCCAGCGTCAGCACCGCGTTGCCTGCGGTACGCCCAAGAATCTCGCAGAAGTGCCGAAGGGCTTCCCTGGCCAAGGCATCGGAGGCGTCCACAGCCGCTGCTGTGATCTTCTCCGGAGCATCCAGCGGCGCCGCCACACCACGGATTTCGGCGTGGGCCTGATAAAGGTTCAGCAGACCCTGGCCGCACAGAATGCGTTCCACCGATACCCGGCCAAAGCGGGCGCGCAGTATCTGCAGTACCTGCATTTCGAGATCATCCGTTGGCGCATAGTCGACGTGACCGCCCTCAGTCATCAGCGGAACCCAGCCGTTATGGATGGGCACCAGACCCGACACACCAAGGCCGGTACCCGGCCCCATCACCAACCGCGGGCGGCGGGGGTCGCCCGGGCCACCGCAGACATGCACCAGATGGGATTCCGGCACATGGGGCACGCCCAGGGCCATGGCGGTGAAGTCGTTGATCACCTTGAAAGCCGACCAGCCAAACTGCTGACGGACGTCTTCGATGTCAAAACGCCAATGGTTGTTGGTCATCCGTACCTGGGTACCCTGTACCGGCGATGCCACCGCCAGGCAAGCCTGCCCGACCGCCTCAACACCCGCGCGGCGCAAATAGTCAACAATTGCCGCATCCAGATTCTCGTAGTCACTGCAGGGCAGCACTTCGATGGCCTGCGGCTGCACCTCGCCCTCGCGGACCAGCGCAAAGCGGGCGTTGGTGCCGCCAATGTCGCCAACCAGGGAATAGGATGTTGCGGTCATGCGTCATGATTCCAGAAAAAACTCGCCCCTTCTTCGGGGTTGCTGGACGACCGGCGCAGCCAGCCAAACAGCTCCCGACCAAAGCCATGATGATACGCGCTCAGGTCCGCCTTTTCAGCTGCCCGTGCGGCAAATTCCTGATCGCTGACGGCGATGCTCAGGTTGCCAGCGACGGCGTCCAGGCGGATCACGTCACCGTCCTGTACCCGGGCCAGTGGCCCGCCGTCCAGCGCTTCCGGATACACGTGAATGGCCGCCGGCACCTTGCCGGAGGCCCCCGACATACGACCATCCGTCACCAGGCCAACTTTGAATCCGCGGTCCTGCAGCACCCCCAAATAAGGTGTCAGTTTATGCAGCTCGGGCATACCGTTGGCTTTCGGCCCCTGGAAACGAACCACTACGATGCAGTCCCGGTCCAGATCGCCCGCCTCAAACGCCGCCTTGAGATCATTCTGGTCATTGAATACCACGGCGGGCGCTTCGATCACGTGGTGTTCCGGCGCAACCGCCGACACCTTGATGACGCCCCGGCCCAGGTTACCGTCCAGAACTTTCAGGCCTCCGTTCTGGGCGAAAGGCTCGGCGGCGCTGCTCAACACATCCGGCGCAAGGCTCTTTTCAACGGCCGGTTTCCAGACCAGGCGTTCGCCGTCCATCTCCGGCATCTGGGTATAACGCTCCAGGCCATGGCCCACCACCGTGTTGACATCGTCATGCAGGAACCCGGCGTTCAGAAGTTCACGAATCAGGAACGGCGTGCCGCCGGCTTCGTGGAAGGCGTTGATATCTTCCTGGCCGTTCGGGTAGATGCGGGTCATGGACGGCACGGCTGACGACAGTTCGGAGTAATCGTCCCAGTTGATGATAATGCCCGCAGCCCGGGCAATGGCGATCCAGTGGATGGTGTGGTTGGTGGAGCCACCGGTCACCAGAAGCGCTACCAGCGCGTTGACGATGGATTTCTCATCCACCATGTCCGCCAGCCCCAGTTCGCCGCCGTGGGGTTTGGACAGCTTGATCACCTGTTCAGTGGCCGCGCGGGTCAGCGCCTCGCGCAGCGGAGTGCCCGGATTGACGAAACCAGAGCCCGGAAGGTGCAGCCCCATGACTTCCACAAGCAGCTGGTTGCTGTTGGCGGTGCCGTAAAAGGTGCAGGTACCCGGGCTGTGGTAGGACTTGCTCTCCGCCTCCAGCAGCTCATCACGACCAATTTTGCCTTCAGCATAGAGCTGGCGGATGCGCTGCTTTTCTTTATTGGGCAGGCCAGAAGGCATGGGGCCGGCGGGCACCAGAATGGTCGGCAGGTAGCCGAAGCTCAGGGAGCCAATCAACAGGCCCGGTACGATCTTGTCACAGACACCCAGAAGCAGTGTGGCATCGAACATGTTGTGGCTGAGCGCCACAGCGGTGCTCATGGCGATGGTGTCCCGGGAGAACAGGCTCAGCTCCATGCCCGGCTGACCCTGGGTCACACCATCACACATGGCTGGGGTGCCGCCGGCAAACTGCGCCACCGAACCCATGCCGTGGGCAGCTTCGCGGATGATATCCGGGAACTTTTCATAAGGCTGGTGGGCCGAAAGCATATCGTTGTAGGCCGATACGATGGCCACATTGGCCTTGTTCATGAATTTCAGGGTGTCTTTGTCCGCCTGACTGCAGGCGGCAAATCCGTGGGCCAGATTACCGCAGGACAACGTGCTGCGATGGGGCGATTGCGCCTTGAGCGCTGCCATCCGGGCCAGATAGTCCTGGCGGGTGGCACGGCTGCGCTCGATGATGCGCTGGGTGACCTTGTCTACGATGGGGTGCATGGCGAACTCCATATGGGTTGTTGCAGTGATCAGGCACTGCAATCCGTTTGTTATGACTGTCGTCTTTGTGAATGTAATTTTACCTATTTATTTTGAACTTTGAACCCGAATAACGTTCATTTTTCGTTTTTTTGTTGTTATATTTACTACATCGCAAGCCGTAATCGAACAAAAAACAGCCAATACAGGAGTCGAGTCATGACCATCCGCATTGCCATTAACGGTTTTGGCCGCATCGGCCGCAACGTACTCCGCGCCCTTTACGAAAATGACTACCGCAAACAGATGCAGGTGATTGCCATCAACGACCTGGGTGACGCCGAAACCAACGCTCATCTATTAAAGTACGACAGCGTTCATGGCCGCTTTGACGGCGTTGTCAGCCATGACGCCGAGTCTCTGACGGTGAATGGCGATCGCATTGCCACCACCGCCATTCGCAACCCCGAAGACCTGCCCTGGAAAGACTACCATGTGGATGTGGTGTTCGAATGCACCGGACTGTTCACCAAGCGGGACAAAGCCGCCGCCCATCTTAAAGCGGGCGCACGCAAAGTCATCATTTCTGCACCCTCACCCGATGCAGACGCCATGGTAGTGTACGGCGTTAACCACGATATTCTGAATGCCGGGCACGACGTGATCTCCAACGCTTCCTGCACCACCAACTGCCTGGCGCCGGTGGTTGAGGCCCTGCACAAAACCGTGGGCATCGAGAGTGGCCTGATGACCACCATTCACTCCTACACCAACGACCAAAAGCTGAGTGACGTCTACCACACCGACCTGTACCGTGCGCGCTCTGCCACCCAGTCGATGATCCCGACCAAGACCGGCGCTGCTGCAGCCATTGGCAAAGTGATACCGGACCTGAACGGCAAGCTCGACGGCCTGGCCGTGCGGGTGCCCACCATCAACGTGTCTCTGGTGGACTTCGGCTTTATCGCCGGCCGCGACACCACCGTTGAGGAAATCAACGAGGCCGTCAAAGCCGCGGCAGAGAACAACCCGGTACTGGGCTACAATGTTGAGAAACTAGTCAGCGTTGATTTCAACCACAATGCCCTGTCCAGCGTCTTTGACGCCAACCATACCCGGGTCATTGGCCGTCACGTGAAAGTCATGGCCTGGTACGACAATGAATGGGGCTTCTCGAACCGGATGCTGGACAACGCGATCGCGCTCATGAATGCCAGCAAGTAACCGGGCAAGACCGGCCGCATTTCACCGGAACAAAAGGAACATACACATGCTCAGGCGCACCAAAATTGTCGCCACCCTCGGCCCCGCTACGGATTCCCCGGAGTCACTGGCCTCCATCATCAAGGCCGGGGTTGACGTTACCCGGCTGAATTTCTCCCACGGCAGTGCTGACGAGCACATCGCCCGGGCCCGCCGGGTTCGGGAAGCGGCCGCCGCCCAGGGCCGTTTTGTCGCTCTGCTGGCAGACCTGCAGGGTCCGAAACTGCGGATTGCCCGCTTCACCGACAACAAGGTGTTTCTCGAAGCCGGCCAGACCTTCGTACTGGACGCGGCCATGGACAAGGAAGCCGGCAATGCCGAGCGGGTTGGCATTGATTACGAGCAACTGATCAATGACGTCAAAGCCAGCGATATCCTGGTGCTGGACGACGGCCGCATTGAAATGGAAGTGCAAGCGGTCGATAGCCAAAGCATTACTTCGAAGGTGCTGATCGGCGGCCCCCTGTCCAACAACAAGGGCCTGAACAAGCGCGGCGGCGGCCTCTCTGCCGAAGCGCTGACCGAGAAAGACAAGCAGGACATCGTAACCGCCGCCCGCCTGGGTGCGGACTACGTGGCGGTGTCGTTCGTGCGCACTGCCGAAGACATGCACACCGCCCGCCGGTTGCTGAAAGAGGCAGGCTCGGAAGCCGGCCTGGTGGCCAAGATCGAGCGGGCCGAGCTGGCCCACGACGATGCCGCGCTGGACGCAGTGATTGAAGCGTCGGACGCCGTTATGGTGGCCCGGGGCGACCTGGCGGTGGAAATCGGCGATGCGGAACTGGTGGGCGTGCAGAAGCATATCATCAGCCGCGCGCGGGTGCTGAACCGTGCCGTGATCACCGCCACCCAGATGATGGAATCGATGATCACCAACCCGATGCCGACCCGAGCTGAAGTATCAGACGTGGCCAATGCGGTGATGGACTACACCGATGCGGTGATGCTGTCCGCCGAGACGGCCGTGGGCGACTACCCCACCGAAGCGGTGGAAGCCATGGTGCGCATCTGCCTGGGGGCTGAACGCCACCCCACCATGCACCAGTCCAAGCACCGGATTCACGAAAGCATGGAACAGGTGGATGAAGCCATCGCACTGTCTGCCATGTATGCGGCCAACCACCTGAACGGCGTCACGGCGATTATCTGCATGACGGAAACCGGTGCAACGCCCCGGCTGATGTCCCGCATCAAATCCAGCCTGCCAATCTTCGCGTTCTCCCGGCATCACACCACCCAGCATCGGGTGGTGATGTATCGCGGTGTTCAGACGGTTCCGTTTGATTCCGCCAAACTGCCAAACGAGCAGACCAATGCCGAAGCCATTGCTGAGCTGCAACGGCGTGGTGTGGTGAAGGATGGTGATCTGGTGGTCATCACCAAGGGCGATTACGTCAACGCCCAGGGCGGCACCAACACCATGAAAATCGTTCGCGTGGGCACTGACATCCGCTAACGAAAAAGCGGGCCCTGCGGCCCGCTTTTTCCCTCTGGCTCTCACCAGAATTCATGTTGACGACACATGACCGTTTGCCAGTTACCTCCCGGTAACTGGCTTTTTTGTGCCTATCGCTCAGACCGGATTCAAAGATCCGCCAGGCTGGCGCGGGCAATATCGGTGATCTCACCCCAACGACCTGCGGCAATAGCGTCAGCGGGTGTCAGCCAGGAACCGCCTACCGCTTTTACGTTCTTCAGCGCCAGGTAATCCGCGGCTGTCTTGCGGTTAATTCCGCCGGTCGGGCAAAAGGTCACATCCGGGAACGGGCCGCTGAACGCCTTGATGGCCGGTATACCACCAGACACCTCCGCCGGGAAAAACTTGAATTCCCGGTAGCCAAAGGCGTAGCCCATCATCAGTTCCGATACGGTGGAAATGCCGGGCAACAGTGGGGCCTCAGAGGTCACACCAAACTCCAGAATGGCCTCAGTCACGCCCGGCGTGATGACAAACTGGGCACCGGCGGATTCCACCTGGCGATACTGCGCGATACTGGTCACAGTACCCGCGCCTACCCAGGCCTCGGGAATGGCTTTGCGAATCTGCTCGATGGCGCGCACGCCATGCTCTGTGCGCAGGGTGATCTCCAGAACGCGAATGCCGCCGTCTACCAGAGCGCGGCACAGGGGCAGCGCGTCCTCGGCATTCTGGATGGCAATGACCGGCACCAGCGGCGATGCGGCCAGCACCGCCTGCACCCGGTCGCGGTGGTAATCAGACAATTGATTCATTGAAGTCTCCAAACTGTATCTCTGTTGGTGGGCTGGACAATCGTCAGTGTGTGGGCTCAGGCGCTCCAGAACACCTTCAGGCCGGGCTTGAGAAAGCCACGAATCGGCATCGCATTCACCTGATCAACCGCCGATGCCGCTTTCGCCAGGGTATCCAGCTTGTCGTCGCCTTTCAGATGCAGGGCGGTCATTCTGGCCTGGCTCAGCAACGGGAACGACAGCGTGATACGGCTCTGGGGCTGGGAAGGCGGGTGTACGGCAACGGCCGGCTCACCTTCAGCGGCGGTCATGGCCCGGTGCAGTTCCGGCGCATCCGGAAACAGCGAGGCGGTGTGGCCATCGTTGCCCATGCCCAGAATCAGCACATCAATGGGCTGGGCCAGATCGCCCAGGGCCGCCACAACCGCGGCCATGCCCTCTTCCGGCGTGTCACCATCCTGCTTCAAAGACACGAACCGGGCAGCCGCCGCCGGCCCCGCCAGCAAATGCTGCTTCACCAGCGCGGTGTTGCTGGCCGGGTCGGACTCCGGCACCCAGCGCTCGTCCGCCAGCGCCACGTCTACCCGCGCCCATTCCAGAGGCTCCTGGCTCAGCACCTTGAAAAACGGCAGCGGCGTGGACCCACCGGATACCACCAGGCTGGCCCGGGGCGCTTCGGCAAGCCGCCGGCCCAAAGCGGCCGCCACGGCTTTCGCCAACTGTCGAGCCACCGCATCGGCGTTACTGCCGGCGATCAGCTCAATGCCTTCCGGCAGGTTCAGCTCAGGCGTCTTCATACCAGCTCCTCCCGTCCCGCGTGATCATGGCGATGGAGGCCACCGGCCCCCAGGTGCCTGAGGCGTAACGCTTCGGCGGCTCGTCGCTGTCGTGCCAGTTCTGGATCACCTGATCGACCCAGCGCCACGCGTACTCCACCTCGTCCCGGCGCACGAAGAGGTACTGGTTGCCCTTCATCACTTCCCAGAGAAGACGCTCATAGGCGTCCGGAATGCGATCGCTCTCGAAGGTTTCCGAGAAGGTCAGCTCCAGCGGCCCCTGGCGCAGGCGCATGCCTTTATCCAGACCCTGGTCCTTGGTGAGAATTTTCAGCGCCATGCCTTCATCCGGCTGCAGGCGGATGATCAACTTATTATTGGCCAGATGCTTCTGGTCGGAATCAAAGATGTAGTGTGGCGCCGGTTTGAAGTGAATGATGATCTGGGACATCTTCTCCGGCAGGCGTTTACCGGTGCGCAGATAAAAAGGCACGCCCGACCAGCGCCAATTGTCGATCTCCACTTTCAGGGCGACGAAGGTTTCGGTTTCGCTGCCGCGATTGGCGCCGTCCTCTTCAAGATAGCCCGGCACCGGCTTGCCCATGATGGTGCCCGCTGTGTACTGACCGCGCACCACGTGGGTTTCCATCATATTGGGGGTGATCCGTTTCAGCGCTTTCAGCACTTTCACTTTCTCATCGCGAATACTGTCCGCCGAGAGATCCGCCGGCGGGTCCATGGCAATGAGGCAGAGCAGCTGCAACAGATGGTTTTGCACCATATCCCGAATCTGGCCGGCCTTGTCGAAGTAGCCCCAGCGGCCTTCAATACCGACACTCTCGGCAACGCTGATTTCCACGTGGGAAATGTGGTTCTGGTCCCACTGGGAAGCAAACAGGTTGTTGGCAAAACGCAGGGCGATCAGGTTCTGGACCGTCTCCTTACCCAGGTAATGATCAATGCGAAACAGCTGGTTTTCGTTGTAAACCTCACCCAGCTCGTCATTGATCACCTTGGAGGATTCCAGGTCGTGGCCGATGGGCTTTTCCACTACGACCCGGGTGTGTTCGTTGCAGCACTGGGACGATTTCATGTTGCGGGCAATCACGCCATACATGGAGGGAGGCGTGGCCATGTAGACAATCAGTTCGTTGTTGACCGCATCCCGCCATTCATTGAGAACCTGATACCCTTCCTGATCTGCAAAATCCAGGCAAAGATAGTCCACTCGCTGGAGGAAGTCGTTCGCGATGTTTTCGTCGAACTCCGCCGGCTTCACGTGCTGGCGCAGCTTCTCCAGCAGCTTGTTTCGCACCTCATCGGTGCCGGCCTCACTTCGGGCAATAGCCAGAATCCGGCTGCCGTCCGCCAGCAGGTTGGCACGCTCCAACTGATACAACGCTGGGAACAGCTTGCGCTGGGCCAGATCGCCCAGAGCGCCAAAAAGCATCAGGTCACAACGGGTGTTGGTTTGGTTGACCATGGGTTCCATCTCTCTTTTTTATTCAGGCACCGGACGAGCGGCACCAGGCTCCAATCATTAATGTAGTAATTTTAGCCAAATAATGACATTCAAACCGCAAAAATCCAAGTCAAACTTCCGTTTATTGATACTTTTACTACGGCACGAGTTTCGAAAGCGCGTTATAATCCATCCGGTTTTCTAATAGCGATCGCACAAGATGCAGGGAGTACCCACCCATGGCGACAAACCAGGCGCACCGGGACGACAACCTTCTGGAAGATATCCAGTCCCGTCTGGACACCTTAAACAAGTCCGAGCGCAAAGTGGCCGAAGCCATTCTCAAGGACCCGACCGCCGCCACTCGCTACAGCATAGCGGCGCTGGCCCGTGCTGCCGATGTCAGCGAACCAACCGTAAACCGGTTCTGCCGAGGGTTTTCCGCCACGGGCTTCCCGGACTTCAAGATTCGCCTGGCCCAAAGCATCGCGACCGGCACCCCCTACGTCGGGCAAAATGTTGAGCCAGACGACACCGTTGCAGAGTTCGCCGACAAAATAATGCTCAGCACCATCGCCAGTCTCGACAAGGCACGCCAGTCGCTGGACCCAAAGGCCCTGGCGACCACCATCGACTATCTGATCCAGGCCAAGCAGATCAATTTCTTCGGCATGGGCGGCTCCGCGTCGGTGGCCCTGGATGCCCAGCACAAATTCTTCCGCTTCAACATTCCTGTCATGTCTTACGATGACGCTCTGATGCAACGGATGGTGGCGGCCGGCGCCCAGGTTGGCGATGTCATCGTGCTGATTTCCTACACCGGCCGGACCCGGGAAACGGTTGATATTGCCCGATTGGCTCGCGAAAACGGCGCCACGGTGATCGGTATCACCAACCCTGAGTCACCCCTGGCCGAGTGCTGCACCACGGTACTGGGGGTAACCGCTCCCGAAGACACCGAGGTCTACATGCCGATGTCGTCACGGATTATCCATCTGACCGTCATCGACATTCTGGCCACGGGGGTCACGCTGAAACGGGGCGCGGACTTCCTGGGCCACCTGAAAAAGATCAAGGAAAGCCTGAAAGCCACCCGCTTCCCGCAGGCCTGAAGGCCATAACGTCTGCTGCCTTTTTTCAAGGTAGCAGACACTTTCCGGAAAAAGATCATCCATCTACGCCCCTCCTCCCCCTGAAAACTCACCCCCCAAATTCTTCAAGGCGGAGGATGTACTGACTCCCGCGTTACAACACCATGAAATCCGGTTTCCCAATGTCTGATTGGCAGAAGCTGCAATCCCGGGAACCGGAAGCCTGAACCGGGCGGACATCCCGGGGGTTCCGTCCCCTGACATTAGAAAATGACAAAAAGCACAGGACACAAACGATGCAAAACAACAAGCGCTTCTTCGGTAACAAGCTACCTCTTGCTGCAGCGGTTACTGCTGCGGTGATGACCACGCCTGTCATGGCCATCGATTTTCACGGTTATGCGCGTGCTGGTGTGAGCACAACCTCTGACGGCGGAGAGCAGCTGTGCTATGGCAGCGGTGGCAGTGCGCACTTTGCAGGTCGCCTGGGTGACGAGTGTGATACCTACGGAGAGATCAGCCTGGGGGACGAACTGTTCAACCAAGATGGCAAGGTTTTCCGGTTCGATACCATGTTGGCTTATGAAGCCCAGAACCAAGGTAATGACTTCCAATCCCTGAGCGGCCCAAATGAAGTAACCGACATCAACGGCAATCTCGAGACTACAAAATCCCAATCCGAACCCTGGGCGGGTGGCGACTGGGCGTTGCGCCAGGCCTACGGTTCAGCGAAGGGCGTTATTGGGTGGGCCCCCGAAGCAACCTTGTGGGCAGGCAAACGTTACTACCAGCGTAAAGACGTTCATATACTTGATCTGTATTACGTTAATAACTCAGGCTACGGTGCCGGTCTCGAAGGCATAGATCTGGGAGCAGGGAAATTCTCCTTAGCCTTTACCAACTTTGACACCCCGGCGCGCCACAGCGGAACCGAAACTCAGGTCCAGAACAACAAGCTGGATCTGCGCTACGCCTTCCCTGTCGGTTCCGGCAACCTGGAGCTTATCGGTATCTATGGATACGCCGACCTGACCGACGCCCAGGATGACGCTCAAGCGAACGCCGGCAAGGACATCGACCGTGATGGTTACTTTCTGACCGCCGAGTACTCCCAGGGCATCATGGGCGGCTTCAACAAATTCGTCGTACAGTATGCCGAAGGCTCCATGGGGCATCAGGCTTATGCCGCGCATGGTGGCGGAGAGTCATTGAACAGCACCTGGTGGGAAGGCACCATGGAAGAGTCCTGGCGGATTCTGGACTGGGGTGTGGTCAAACTGAGTGACAAAGTTGAACTGGGTTACTCCGCGCTTTATCAGCAGGGTACCGCCTATGGCCCTCTCGCCGATGAGGACGCCGACAAGCTGAGCGTCGTGCTTCGCCCCCAGTACAACTGGACCAACTTCATGAAAACTTCGCTTGAAGTCGGCTACACCTCTGAAGACGGCGTAAACACTACGGAAAGCAGCGATCTATCCAAAGTCGTTATCGCTCAGGAATGGAGCGCAGGCCCCAGCTTCTGGGCACGTCCGACTATCCGCCTGTATGCCGGTTCATTCTTCGGCGACCGGGCAGAAGACAACGATGACGACGGCAATATCCGAGTAGGCGCCCAGGTTGAAGCCTGGTGGTAATGCCCTGAGCACCACACTCTCTTGTTGGACCTCCCCTGGGCCGGCTTTTGCCGGCCCTTTTTTGTCATCCCCTACCAGAACTACGCCCCTCTGCCACGCCTGACTACGCCCTGGAATACCAGGCCTGGAGGGATGTCCTCTGTTTCGCTTCACGCAACCATGAAGGTGATCCGGAGAGGATCATCTACCAACAAAAACAAATGGAAAGAGGACTTTGACCATGTCTGACCAAACGAGGCTCTTGGGCGGCCTGATCTTCAGCCTTGCACTGACTCTTACCGGTTGCAACTCCGACAGCGGCAGTGATTCTCCCGACAGCGGCGGAGAACCTCCCAGCAATGAACTACTCGAACCCGGCCCCAATGAAGCTCTGCTCTATTACAAACGACCGGATGCCAGCTACGACGGCTGGGGCCTCCATCTCTGGAACGATTCAGGCGCCGGTTGTGACGGCCTGGCCCAAGGCGTAGCTACCGAGTGGGACAGCCCGCGGCCTGCTGACGGTGTCAGCGATACCTATGGCGCCTGGTACCGGATTCCCATGCGGGAAGCCGGCAATTGTTTCCACTTCATCATGCATAAGGGTGACGACAAAGATCTTGGCGGTCTGGACCACCGTTGGCACTTTGAGGCACTGGGCCAGCGGGTTTTCACAGTCAGCGGCAGCCCGGAGTTGTCCCGCACACCCATTGAAACAGACAGTGTGGCCATCACTGGTGCGAGTGCCCACTGGGTTGATGAGAACACTCTGGTCTTTGCAGAGACAGAAAACCTGCCCCGGGTTGAGCTCCGTTACGATCACGGCGCGACCATTACCGTGAACGAATCCAGTACTCTGAGCGGCGGCAGCAGCCTGACACTCACCCCCACGACCTTGTCGCCAGCGACGGCAGAAAAGTTTCCGCATCTGGCAGACTGGCCCGCCTATGAAATACAGGCTGATCAAAATACCATTCGATCGGCACTGAAAGGCCAACTGATCGCGGCCGCCTGGAACAGTAATGACGAGCTCGTGGTCGCCACGGGCGTTCAGATTCCGGGAGTTCTGGATGACCTGTTCGCCTACACCGGTGAACTGGGCGCCGTCGTTGAGGGAAGTAACGTCAACTTTGCCGTCTGGGCACCCACCGCTCAAACCCTGAAGCTTCATGTCTTTGATGACAATGGCACCCTGCTGCCCGGATATCCGGTTGGGATGACCGAAACCAACGGCGTCTGGACTCACTCCGGTAGCCGGAGCGACTTGCTGGAGATGTACTACCAGTACGAGATCTCGGTTTATCACCCGAGAACCGGCAGCATAGAGACCACTCTGGTGTCTGATCCCTACGCCCTGAGCCTGTCTCGCAACGGCCAGTACGCGCAGGTGGTGGATCTGGCCACCAGCTACAAGCCTACGGGATGGGACAACCTGAACCCGCCCGCGCACCCGGCACCGGAAAACACCGTGGTGTATGAGGTTCATGTCCGCGATTTCAGCGCCACCGACGAAACCGTTGAACCAGCCCTTCGCGGCAAGTTCAAGGCCTTCACCGGGCCCGCCGATGGCAGCGTCGACAGCGTGGCACACCTAAAGGCTATGGCCGATGCCGGTGTGACTCACCTGCACCTGCTGCCGGCCTTTGATATTGCCACGGTGAACGAAGATCCGGCCGGGATCGTGGATATTGACGATAACTTTGGCCAGCTGTGCGATCTGTCCGAGACTGCCGCCAACGATTACGCCGACAAGTGCCAGAGCGGAAAAACCATTCGTCAGGTACTTGAGAGTTTCGACCCACTGACAGGCGATGCCCAGGCTCTCTACAACACGTTCCGTAGCCTGGACAGCTTCAACTGGGGCTACGACCCGGTGCACTTCACCGTCCCGGAGGGAAGCTACGCCACCGAAGCCCAGGGCCCGGCACGCATCACCGAATTTCGTGAGCTGGTGATGGCAGCGGCCAACCTGGGACTCAATGTGGTTCTGGATGTGGTTTACAACCACACCAATGCCTCGGGCCTGGCGAACAACTCAGTGCTCGACAAGCTGGTACCCGGCTATTACCACCGCCAGAACCCCGAAACCGGGGCAGTCGAACAGTCCACCTGCTGCGAGAATACAGCCTCTGAGCACGCCATGATGGAAAAACTGATGATCGACTCGCTGGTCACCTGGGCCCGGCACTACAAGATCTCAGGATTCCGGTTTGACCTGATGGGCCACCACATGCTGAGCAACATGGAAAATGCTCTGGCAGCGGTGCAGAGTGTCGACCCCGACACCTATTTCTACGGTGAGGCCTGGAATTTCGGCGAAGTTGCCAACAATGCCAGAGGCGAAAACGCCATTCAGGCCAACATGGCCGGAACGGGTATCGGTTCCTTCAATGATCGCCTCCGGGATGCGGTGCGTGGTGGTGGGCCGTTTGATGAAGGCGCCGCCATCAGAGCCAACCAGGGCTTCGGCAACGGTCTGTTCACGCTCCCCAACGATCGCAACAGCGGCAGTGACGAAGAGAAGAACCGCCTGCTGCAGGTGAGTGACTGGATTCGGGTGGGTATTACCGGCAGCCTTTCGGATTTCAGGTTCGAGACGGCCACCGGCGAAGTGAAATCCGGTGCCGAAATCGACTACAACGGCCAGGCCGCGGGATACACAACGGACCCTCAGGAAATCGTCAACTACGTGTCCAAGCACGACAACCAGACTCTCTGGGACAACAACCAGTACAAAGCCGACTACGCCGCCAGCACCCAGGAGCGGGCGCAAATGCAGGTTGTTGGCCTGGCCGTTCCGATTCTCAGCCAGGGCATCCCGTTCCTGCATATGGGCTCTGAACTGCTGCGTTCCAAATCCATGGAACGGGACAGCTACGATTCCGGGGACTGGTACAACGAGGTGGATTTCAGCTTCCAGGCCTCCGCCTGGAATCGCGGCCTGCCCCGCCAGGATAAGGACGGCTCGAACTGGAACCTGATCACCGAGGTCATCACCTCAGCTGGCAGTCACGCCAACCCCACGCCTGCGACGATCAGCTACACCAGGGACCAGGTACTGGAGCTACTCAGGGTGCGCAAGGAAAGCCCTCTGTTCCGGCTGCAGACGGCCGAAGACATCAAGAGCCGCCTCAGCTTCCTCAACACCGGCTCGCAGCAAACCCCGGGGCTTATCGCGTTCAGCCTGCTGGATGACGGTACCGCCGGTTTGCCGGAGCTGGACCCTGCCAATAACGAGATTGTGGTGGTGATCAACGCCAGCAACACCACACAGACCCTGAACCACACCCTGGAAGGGGATTTCTCTGTCAGGGCCGATAGCTCCCCTGCTCAGTCTGCGGCGGCCGATGCTGGTGAGTTCCAGGTGCCCGGGCTCTCGGTTGCGGTATTTGCCCGCTGACCGGCGGGCCTCAACACAGCCGGCCATGCTGGCTGTGACCATTGATAACAAGGAGAACAACATGAAAAAAGTACTTGGCAATCTGGCTCTGATATCTGTGCTTGCCATGACCGGTTGTGCCACCACCGGTGGTGAGCGTGACTACAGCCAGTCACTGTATCTGCGCGGGCAGTTTGCCTGGTGGGATGCCCTGCCAGAATACAAGGTCAAAAAGGTCGACACCGGCGTCTACCGAACGGAAATCGAATTAAAGGCGGACGGCCAACCCTATGAATTCAAGTTTGGCGATGCCAACTGGAGCAATGGGAGCAACTGCGGTTACCTGTCCGAGAAAGACGACAAGGAGGTAACGCTCAACACGCCGGTTCGAGCGAACTGCTCAGCCGTGTTTGAGAACTTCCGTTTCACGCCGCCGGAATCGGCGGTGTACGGCTTCTATTTCGACGTAACCGGCGAGACTCCCACGGTGTATATCAAAAAAGCCAACTGATGCCATGACGCGCACAAAAAAGGGTGCCTGATCGGCACCCTTTTTTAATCGCTTTTCATCACACCCGGGAATCAATCCCTGTCGACCTCCGCGGTGTTTCTCAGGTATTGCTGATAAGCCATGTACTCACGCTGGCCCTCGAGCTGGGTCAGGAATTGACGCAACTGCTGGTATTCCGCACCATCCTGATCAACCTCACCCTCGTTGACGCTGGTCAGGACAATAACAGTTGCCTGGTCAGCCGTTACGGCGCGGCCAACGGTGGGCGTGTCGCCGTCCGGGCGAGCCATTGAAAACACTTCCTGCACAACGCGGGGGCTCAGGCCCGAGGCATTCCGGCCCTGGTCCTCGAACTGCTGCCATTCACCAGCACCAAGTTCTTCGACACTGGCACCGGATTCAAGCTGAGCCACGAGCTACACAAGCCGATACAGTGAATAAAGGCGCAACGACGAAAAAACACTTTCCCTTGCCCCAACCTGAACCACTTACCTATGGTTAAGCGTATTGTTCAAGAACAACAGCCACAGGAAGGAACACCTCCACCATGGACTCAACAGCCAGCACCACAGCCCACACACGGCAACACACCATCAGCCTGACCCGCACCCCCAACCTTTCGGAGGGCAGCCCGGAGGCAAAACGTCAGGAAATCGCGCGCTACTTCACCGACACCTTTGATACCTACACGCGCCTGTTCGATTGCCTGGCCGACGACGCCGGTTACTTTCAGAAAGCCATTCCGCTGCGGCACCCGCTGATTTTCTATCTGGGCCATACCGCTACTTTTTTTGTGAATAAGCTGGTGCTGGCCAAAACCTTGAAAGAACGCATCAACCCGAACATGGAATCCATCTTCGCCGTCGGTGTGGATGAAATGAGCTGGGACGACCTGAACGACGACCATTACGACTGGCCCAGCGTTCAGGCCGTGCTGGATTATCGGGCACAGGTACGGGAGACCGTGCTGTACCTGATCAATACCCTGCCGCTGGCCCTGCCCATCGACTGGGACAGCGACTGGTGGCCGATTGTGATGGGCATCGAACACGAGCGGATTCACCTGGAAACCTCGTCGGTGCTAATCCGCCAACATCACCTGGATCGGGTACAGAGCCAGCCCGAATGGGCGCCCAATCGGGAGACCGGCGAGGCGCCGGAGAACGAGTTGATCACGGTTCCCGCGGGCACGGTGCGTATTGGCAAGCCCTACAACGATGCCTACTACGGCTGGGACAACGAGTACGGTGAGCATCAGGCCGAGGTGACAGAGTTCAAAGCGAGCCAGTACCTGGTCAGCAACCAGGAGTTTCTGGCCTTCGTGGAAGCCGGTGGCTATCAGCAAGACAGTCTCTGGAGCGAAGAAGGCCTGGCCTGGCGGCAGTTCACCAAAGCCAAACACCCCACCTTCTGGCGCTGGCACAACGGCTGGCAGCTGCGACTGATGACCGAAGAAGTCGAAATGCCCTGGGATTGGCCGGTGGAGGTCAACTACCACGAAGCCAAAGCCTTCTGTGAGTGGAAGCGCGAACAAACTGGCCAGCCCATCCGGCTGCCGACAGAAGATGAGTGGTACCGTCTGTGCGATGCGGCGGGCGTACAAGAAGTCGGCCCGGGCACAGCCAACGCCAATTTGCACCTGGATCATGGTGCCTCGTCCTGCCCGGTCACGCGCTTTCGCCACGGCCAGTGGTTCGATGTGGTCGGCAACGTATGGCAGTGGACGGAAACGCCCACCTACCCGTTCGATAACTTCAAGGTGCACCCGCTGTACGACGACTTCACCACCCCCACCTTTGATGGCCACCACAACCTGATCAAAGGCGGTTCCTGGATTTCCTGCGGGAACGAAGCCCGGCTGGCCTCCCGCTATGCCTTCCGCCGGCATTTCTTCCAGCACGCCGGGTTCCGTTACATCACTTCCGAGGCGGAAGCGGTTCAACCCAACGCCTATTACGAAAGCGACCGCCTGCTCACGGAATACGCCGAATTCCACTACGGCGACCAATGGTTTGGTGTCGCCAACTTCCCAAAAGCCATGGCAGACCTGGCACTGGACGCCATGGCGGGCAAATCAACCGGCAAAGCACTGGATCTGGGCTGTGCCTGTGGCCGTTCGAGTTTTGAGCTGGCACGCCAGTTTGATGAAGTCGAAGGCGTGGATTTCTCCGCCAACTTCATCCGCCTGGGCGTGGAAATGGCCGAACAAGGGGCAATTCGCTATTCACTCACCGAGGAAGGTGAACTGGTGAGTTACCACACCCGCACCCTGGTCGAGCTGGATCTGGCCGACACCGCCAGCAAAGTCGCCTTCTATCAGGGCGACGCCTGCAACCTGAAGCCTCAATACACCGGGTACGATCTGGTGCTGGCCGCCAACCTGATCGACCGCCTGTACCGCCCGCGCCGGTTCCTGGAGACCATCCACGAGCGCATCAATCAAGGCGGCCTGCTGGTGATTGCCTCGCCCTACACCTGGCTGGAAGAACATACGCCAAAAGAAGAGTGGCTGGGCGGCTTTAAAAAGGACGGCGAAAACCATCGCACACTGGATGGCCTGAAAGAGCACCTGGGCCAGCATTTCCGGATGGTAGGCGAGCCACGGAAAGCGCCCTTTGTGATTCGGGAAACCCAGCACAAGTTCCAGCATACGCTGTCTGAGGTGACGGTGTGGGAGCGCGTGCCCGAACAAGACCACTGACAGAGCAGTGGCGCGAGAGGTTGGCGAGTTTGCGCGGCGCACCTTCCGGTGTCTCGACTCAGGCTCCCAGCCACTCCGCCAGCTGCAAGTTCATCTTCAACCTTAGTCGTTGCTGCAACATCCCTTCAAATACCGCGTCAGCCGTTCGGCACTGTCCCAGCAGGGGCAGTGCCGCCTCAGCCTCAGAAAAAAACTGTTCTTCGCGCTCGGTATTCATAATGGCGTGTTGCCACCACTCGATCACTCTGGGGCGGGCCTGCTTTAGTAAGGCATCTGCAGGCAACTTTTCAGATTTTGCCGCGTTGGCTCTCTGAGACGCGGGCAGCAGGTTCCACAAGTCGTTGTTATTCCACCGAGACCAGGGGAAGCAGTGGTCAATCTCATACTTGGCCCGGGACAGATCTTTGGCTGTCCACACACAGGCCACCGGCCTGGCAGCCAACTGCTGTTCCACCAGCTTTCGCACTATAGATGTGTCGCGCCGCCCCTCTACCCATTGCAGCGCGTGATGATAGGTTTCCGTTGAATAACGGGCCTCCCAGCTCCCCATCAAGCTAACCCATTCATTCACAATAGCTGGCTCAACCCAGCAGGCGTAGCGGCTGAAGGTGTCCCAAAGCATGGCTGGCACCCGAAATCGACCAAACCGGGCCAGTGTTTCCTTATCCAACCGCACCGGCTCATTACGAATACTCAGCCGTTGGGCACCGCCCTCAAACACTGGCTGGTTGGTGCCTGGCCAGGTCGTAAAATGAGCGGGGTTCTTGAGTATATTCGATGCCGCAAGTTTGATTGCCCGCATCACCACTGGCGCATATTCCGCCGACAACGACAGGCCCACTCGAAAATCCAGCGGCGACAGCTTACCCAACCGATAAAAATCCTCTCCCGCAAAGCCCAACCCGCGAGAACCCGGCGCCTGCCGTAACCGATGTTTCAGCACCAACGGGTGATACAGCATTATCCAGAACAGCCCAACCGCCCCCAACGGCAATTCAACCCAGTCATCCGAGCGATTCAACACCAACCCCGGAGCGCTGTCTGCCATACGAACCAGAGTGCGCAACAACCCCAGCTTGTAGGTAGAGGATTTGTTGTCGTTGATAATGATATGGCGCAAGGTGGGCAGTGCGCCGGTACCATCGTCTGGCAACCGATAAACCACCGTCTCCCACCAAATCTCCGCGCGCTTAAGCTCATCCGCCCGGTGCGTATCCGGCAACGGCACAGGCATCACCGCGCGCTGGCGCGCGAAAGCATCCAGCTCTGCTTTGGATACCTCATAGAACTGGCGTTCACCATCCCCGGGGCCATGGCGCAAAGTAATCACCAGCATGCCCGAAGGGGCCAGCAACTCTGTGAGAATGCGAAACGCCCGCTCCCGGGCACTGGGTGGCAGATGCATCCACACCGCCGATACCAGAATCAAATCAAAGCGATAACTGAGTTTTCGGATGTCACTCAAATCCGGCAGAGCGTCGCCCAGCCATTGAACATCGCAATGGGCCGTCGCTGCCTGGCCCAACTGGCGTAACTCGCTGGCAGGCTCCACCGCCACCACATTCCAGCCCCGTTCCGCCAGAGCTTGCGCATCGCGGCCACTACCAGCACCAACATCCAGTGCCAGGCCGGTATTTTTGTGCAAATGTGGAAGCCAGTCCCTGTGCACCTGCTCGAAAGCGAGGGATTGGTACTGGCTAAAAAATTGTTGGGCGTGTTTGTTGTATGAGGAAATCGTCATAGACGCTCTTTGCTTTGAAACGGATAAAATACATCCTCAGCGAAAACATCCAGCACCATTGCCCGCCTTATTGCTGACTGAAGATGGCCTGATAGCTTTTGGGCAACAAGCTCACATGCCGCTCAATAGCGCCCGGCAAGATAAACAGCCGAGGAACGGTGCCAAATTGGTAAACGCGATAGAGCCGAAATGCTTCTGCAAAATCGTTGGAGAATGACCGCTCATTTTCACTGATAAAAAACGGCTGGTATTTGCCGGATTGTGTCGCTTTCACTTCCAGAAAACGCTCTTCATCCTTCACTCCATCGAACGACCGAATATCAAAGCCGAGACCATCACCACGCGCTTTGCTCGACCATTCAACTTCAGCAGCCAAATCGGAACGACCTAATGCACTCAGCCTTTGTTTTTCGAGCTGAAGCACGAATTCTTCGGCTCGTTCGCCGAGCAGGCGGTTTCGGCGTTCTTGCTCGCCAAAGTCGATACGCTTGGCCAGATAGCTCGGCCGCTGCTCCGCGACCTTGGGTATGCACTCTGGCGGCTCAGGGTCAAAGACCTGGTCCCACCCGGTCACTGCAACTCCCCGCTTTCCTGTCTCAGCTTCCGCAATCTGGGACACATCATCCAGCAGCTGCTGGTGCCCCGCAAGATACGATAGAACGACTTGCTTTAGCTGTTGCTGAAAATTAAACGCTGGCTTGTAGCCGGGTATGTAAGGAAGACCCAGCTCCAACAATGCGGCACTTACATTTTGGTGCTTGTACTCAATCGACCCTTCAGAACGATTGTGGAGCTTGGGCAACAATGCCCGGCGGTGCTCGGCTTTGCTGTAGCGAATACCCGCCAAGTCCTTTTCCAGCATCGCCACATAGTCACTAACTAGAAACTCACATTCCAACCAATCCCAACCGCCCCTTTCAGGCTGGAGAATGTCTCGAATTCGTTGACTGTCCAAGTTGTTCATCAGCGCCGATTTCAGAAGCTCCCGTGCAAATTGATTGCCGAGCAACTCGAACAGCTCATCATCAAGATAGGCATAGTCAACGTGCTCACCCAAGACTGCGGGCGATGTCGCGGTGGTCAGGCGCTGATAACTCTCGCGTTTTCCTGGCTTCACTTGGTGGTGCCAAAACTTCTCGCTGCGCAGATGAAAAAATGGCAGGTGAGGGTTATTTCGATCCAATGAAGAAGCAAGCTGTTTAAAATGATAGGTAAAGCACTCTTTCAAGCTTTCGTCGAAGTAAAAGCGATTGCTGGTAACCTGCCCTCTTTCTACCCGTTCGATTACAGCCTGCAGCATAGCCACTTTGTGAGGGCTCTTACGGCCACCACCACTATTCAGGCGCAACGCAGAAAAACGCTTCTCATAATCAAGCAAGCTCACTGACTACTCCAACAGTCGGCTCTCCTTGAGAACATCTAACCCTGTAGCCACCTATTTTTCAATGAGTTATTCCTTCTCGGCCACTTTTCGGTCCGAAAATCCCCAGTACCGGGAATAGAGCCAGATACCAAGATTCAATCAAAAGCCTGTAAACCACCGATTACGCGTGAATTTTTTATTTCGTCCCACTTTTTCAACCTAACTGTAAACATTACAACCCAAAATTTTCGGATTATTTTGCATACAATTACGTATAGGATTTGACACAATGCAACATCCGATCACACGTTAGACAAACGAAAACAAGAAAGAGTGAGCTTCAAATGAGTGAGTCCAACGTTTCAAAAGCGCTCGGCAAGAACGGGCAACCGGTCAGTACGTCTCTGTTCGAATTCGACAGCAGACCTCCGATTTCCAAGGCCCAGCCTTTGGGCCTGCAGCATTTGCTGGCGGCGATCGCCGGCATCATTACACCACCCATTATTGTGGCTGGTGTTGTCGGGGCGTCAGTTCCCGATCGACTACTGCTGATTCAGGCGGCCATTCTGGCCGCCGGTATCTCTACCCTTTTTCATCTATACGGTGTGTGGAAGCTCGGTGCCCGGGTGCCGGCCTTGTTCGGGGTGGGTTTTGCCTATGTTCCAACACTGATTGCGGTGGGCAACCAGTACGGTATTGAAGGCATTCTTGGCGCCCAGTTAATTGGCGGCATTTCGATGATGGTGGTGGGCTACTTTATCCAGTACATCCGCCACCTGTTCCCGCCTGTTGTTGCGGGTACCGTGGTGCTGGTGATTGGCCTGTCCCTGTACGATGTGGCCATCAAATACATTGCCGGTAGCGGCAACGTGGCGGCGGATGGCTTTGGCGACCCGAAAAACTGGGCCGTGGGCATGGTCACTATGCTAACGGTCTTGATTGCCGCCCAGTTCGGAAAAGGCGTAATCAAACTTGCCGCGGTTATCGTAGGTATTGTGGTGGGTTATCTGCTGGCCCTGTCACTGGGCATGGTGAACTTCTCGAACATCGGCCAGGCAGAAGCCGTGGCGATTCCGGGCTTCATGCCCTTCAAATCAGCCGGTTTGTTCTGGCCATCACCGGTGGCTTCCTGATCATCGCCGGTCTGAGCCCGAAATTCAGCGCCCTGATCACCACCATTCCCTTCCCGGTACTGGGCGGCGCCACCATTACGGTGTTTGGCATGATTTCCCTCACAGGCATTCAGCTGCTGATTAAAGACGAATTATCTTCCCGCAACATGACCATTGTCGGCCTGTCGCTGGCCCTGAGTATGGGCATTTCCTCTGTACCAGAGGCTACCGCGTTGTTCCCGGATGTACTGAAGAGCATCATCGGTGGCTCCCCGATTGTGGTTGCAGCCTTCGTTGCCTTCACGCTGAACATCATTCTGCCGAAGATGACCCTGGCCGACGAAAAGAAAGAACGTGAGGCCATGGAAGAGGAAGATCGTGAGGAGTCTGAAAACGACAGCCCTTCCATTCACCGCAGAACGGCCGCAACCAGCCGAGCCTGAATAACCTTCTACCCCCAACGCCCCGGCAGGTTATCGCCGGGGCTTTTTTGTTTCTGAACCTGCCTTTTTTCTGCGTACCTCCCCCGGCTTGCTCAGTGTCAAACCAAGACTCTGATCTCATGGTAAAAAGAATTCCCACTGCTACCCTAGCTAATAGGCACACGGAGGTGTGCCAGGCAAATTCCATTCTGCAGCTTTACCACCAACGGGTGCGTGAAGGCTGCGGCTACTGGTTTTTGTAGGGGCCATTGGCAGCAAGCCACCCGCTCAAAGAGGCGGCACCTGCCAGTGCGCGTAAGCATGATGAGGAGACAATCGCGATGGACATGAACCGTCGGGAATTTTTCAAGTTCTGTGGGGTGGGCCTGGGTGCATCCAGCCTGGCCGCGCTCGGCATGACGCCCGAGCCGGCGTTTGCCGATTCCATTCGGCATTTCAAACTGACCGCCAGCAAGGAAACCCGTAACACCTGCCCGTATTGTTCGGTAGGGTGCGGCTTGCTGATGTACAGCCGCGGCAGCGGCGGCAAGAACGCCAAGCAGGAAATTTTTCATATTGAGGGAGACCCGGATCATCCGGTCAACCGCGGTAGCCTGTGCCCCAAAGGCGCTGGCCTGATCGACTTTATCCGCAGCCCCAACCGGCTGCACTACCCGCAGGTGCGAGAGCCAGGCAGCAACGAATGGAAGCGGGTGTCCTGGGATGAAGCTCTGGATCGCATTGCACGCCTGATGAAGGAAGACCGCGATGCCAACTTCGTTGAGAAAAACGACGCCGGGCAAACCGTCAACCGTTGGCTGACCACCGGCTTCCTGGCGGCGTCTGCCGCGTCCAGTGAAGCGGGTTACATGACACATAAAGTGGTGCGCTCCACAGGTATTCTGGGTTTCGACAACCAGGCGCGCGTCTGACACGGACCGACGGTGGCAGGTCTTGCCCCGACGTTTGGCCGTGGTGCCATGACAAACCACTGGAACGACATCAAGAACGCCAACCTGGTGCTGGTGATGGGCGGCAACGCCGCAGAAGCACACCCGGTCGGGTTCAAATGGGTAACGGAAGCAAAAGCCCACAACCAGGCAAAACTGGTGGTGGTCGACCCCCGTTTTACCCGTACCGCCTCGGTGGCCGATCTGTACGCGCCTATTCGTACCGGTTCGGACATTGCGTTTCTTGGTGGTCTGATCCACTACCTGCTGGACACCGATCAGATCCAGCACGAGTACGTGCGCAACTACACCGACATGCCGTTTATCGTGAAGGAAGGCTTCTCGTTTGCAGACGGCCTGTACAACGGTTACGACGCCGACTCCCGCAGCTACCCGGACAAAAGCGAATGGGATTACGAGCTGGATGAAAACGGCCACGCCCGCGTCGACCCGACCCTGAGCCACCCCCGTTGCGTGTACCAGCTGATGAAAAAGCACTACAGCCGCTACACCCCGGAACTGGTTAGCCAGATTTGTGGTACGCCGCTCAAGCGTATGATGCAGGTATGGGATACCATCGCTGAAACCGCGGTGCCCGGCAAAACCATGACCATTCTGTACGCCCTGGGCTGGACACAGCACTCGGTGGGCTCGCAGATGATCCGTGCCGGTGCCATGCTGCAGTTGTTGCTGGGTAATATCGGCATGCCAGGTGGTGGCGTGAACGCCCTGCGCGGCCACTCCAACATTCAGGGCCTGACCGATCTGGGCCTTCTGTCCAACCTTCTGCCGGGTTACCTGACCCTGCCCCGGGACAACGAGCAGGATTACAACGCCTACATCGCCAAACGCGCACCCCAGGCCCTGCGCCCCGGGCAGCTGTCGTACTGGCAGAACTACGGCAAGTTCCACGTCAGCCTGATGAAAGCCTGGTACGGCGATGCGGTATCGGCCGAGAACAACTGGGGCTACGACTGGCTGCCGAAGCTCGACGTGCCGATGTACGACGTGCTGAAAGTCTTCGACATGATGTACGAAGGCAAGATGAACGGCTACTTCTGCCAGGGCTTTAACCCGATTGCGGCCTTCCCGAACAAAGCCAAGATCAGCGCGGCCTTGTCCAAGCTGAAGTACCTGGTGGTGATGGACCCGCTGACCACAGAAACGTCCGAGTTCTGGCGGCAGGTAGACGACTACAACGATGTCGATACCGCCAGCATTCAGACCACGGTGTTCCGGCTGCCCACCACCTGCTTTGCCGAAGAAAACGGCTCGCTGGTGAACAGTAGCCGCTGGCTGCAGTGGCACTGGAAAGGCGCCGAGCCCCCGGGTGAAGCCCGTCCGGATGTATTCATCATGGGTGGCCTGTTCCATCGCCTGCGGGCCATGTACCAGCAGGACGGCGGCGCCTTCCCGGACCCGATCCTAAACCTGGACTGGTCCTACGAGCGCCCGGACGAACCCACCCCGGAGGAAATCGCCCGGGAGTTCAACGGCAAGGCGCTGGTGGATCTGAAAGACCCGAACACCGGTGAAGTGCTGGTGAAAGCTGGCCAGCAGTTGTCCGGCTTTGGCCAGTTACGGGACGACGGCAGCACCGCCAGCGGTTGCTGGCTGTTCTGCGGCTCCTGGACCGAAGACGGCAACCTGATGGCCCGGCGCGACAACTCAGACCCCTACGACATGGGGCAGACCCTGGGTTGGGCCTGGTCGTGGCCAGCCAACCGGCGCATTCTGTACAACCGCGCCTCGGCCGATCCGTCTGGTCAGCCGTGGGATGACGAGCACAAACGCCTGGTGTGGTGGGATGGCAGCAAGTGGACAGGCACCGACGTGCCGGACTTCGCGGCCCGCTCGGCGCCAGAAGACAACATGAACCCGTTCATCATGAACCCGGAAGGTGTGGCCCGGTTCTTCGCCCGGGGCAATATGGCCGAAGGCCCGTTCCCCGAGCATTACGAGCCGTTCGAAACGCCCATCGGCCGCAATCCGCTGCATCCGAATTCGGCGGCAGTCACCAGCAACCCGGCGTCTCGGGTGTTCCGCAACGACATGGAAGTCTTCGGCCGTGCCGATGAATTCCCCCATGCCGCCACCACCTACCGGTTAACGGAGCACTTCCACTACTGGACCAAGCACAACCGGCTGAACTCCATCGCGCAGCCACAGCAGTTTGTGGAACTGGGCGAGGTGATGGCTTCGGAGTTAGGTATCAAGGCCGGAGACCGGGTGCGGGTGTCTTCCAACCGCGGCTTTATCGAAGCGGTTGCAGTGGTCACCAAGCGGATTCGCCCGCTGCAGGTAGACGGCAAGACCGTTCACCACGTGGGTATTCCGTTGCACTGGGGCTTTGTGGAGGTAGCTAAAAACGGCTACATCACCAACACGCTGACGCCGTTCGTGGGGGATGGCAACACCAACACCCCCGAGTACAAGTCGTTTCTGGTTAACGTGGAGAAGGTGTAATCATGGCTACCCAAGACATCATCGCACGCTCCGCCACCACCACGCCCAGCCCGTCGGTTCGCCAGACCGACGAGGTGGCCAAGCTGATCGACACCACCGTGTGCATTGGCTGCAAGGCCTGCCAGGTGGCCTGTTCGGAATGGAACGACCTGCGGGATGAAGTGGGTGACAACGTGGGGGTGTACGACAACCCCACGGACCTCACCGCCGATTCCTGGACGGTCATGCGCTTTGACGAGCACGAGACCAGCGAGGGCGATCTGGAATGGCTGATCCGCAAGGACGGCTGCATGCACTGTGAGGATCCGGGCTGTCTGAAGGCCTGCCCGAGCCCCGGCGCCATCGTCAAATACGACAACGGCATTGTCGACTTCGACCAGGACAAATGCATTGGCTGCGGCTACTGCATTACCGGTTGTCCGTTCGATGTGCCGCGCATCTCCCAGAAAGACAACAAGGCCTACAAGTGCACCCTGTGTTCCGACCGGGTGTCTGTGGGCCTTGAACCGGCCTGTGTCAAAACCTGCCCCACTGGGGCGATTGTTTTCGGCACCAAGGACGACATGAAGGAGCATGCCAACTGGCGTATCCAGGATCTCAAGGGCCGGGGCTATGAAAACGCCGGTCTGTACGATCCCCCGGGCGTGGGCGGTACCCACGTGATGTACGTTCTGCACCATGCCGATAAACCGCAGCTGTACAGTGACCTGCCCAGAGACCCGGCCATCAGCCCGCTGGTGGGCGCCTGGAAAGGCGTGGCCAAACCTCTGGCCATGCTGGCCATGGCGGCCACCGCCGCCGCAGGCTTCTTCCACTACATCCGGATCGGACCGAACCGGGTAAGTAAAGAAGACGAGGCAGCGGTGGAGCAGGACTCGGCACAAGCGGGTAGCAACAGCCCGGAGGCGGGAGGAAAGTCTGATGAACAGTAACCAAAACCAGGATCTTCAGCGCTACAACGCCAACGAACGATCCAACCACTGGGCGGTCGCACTGCTGTTCGTGATGGCTGCACTCTCGGGCCTGGCGCTGTTTCACCCGGCTCTGTTCTGGATGACCAACCTGTTTGGTGGTGGCCCCTGGACCCGCATCCTGCACCCCTTTATCGGGGTGGCCATGATGCTGTTCTTCCTGGGGCTGGCGTTCCGCTTTGCCGGGCGTAACCGGTTCAAGGCCCACGATCGCCAGTGGTTGTCCCAGTGGCGGGATATGATCAGTAACCGGGAAGAGAATCTGCCCCGCATCGGCAAGTACAATGCCGGGCAGAAACTGCTGTTCTGGGTACTGGTGGTGAGCATGCTGGCGCTGTTGTTCAGTGGCATCGTGATCTGGCGCGAGTACTTCAGCGGCTTCTTCGGCATTGGCGTTATCCGCTTTGCCAGCTTGCTGCATGCGGTGGCGGCCTTTGTGCTGATCAGCAGCATCATTGTGCACATCTACGCGGCTATCTGGGTGAAAGGCTCGGTGGGCGCCATGACCTCTGGCAAGGTCAGCCGTGCCTGGGCGCGCAAGCACCATGCCCTGTGGTACGACGAAGTGCGCAAAAACCAGCGCTGATAACCACGGCGGGCTCCCGGCAACCGGAGCCCCGCCGTTGTTATACACTGTTAACAGATAACAGATTCAGGCAGCGCCCCCGGGCGCTGTTTGTTTATTACAACCCTCAAGGAGCCACACGGTGTCCTCGAAAATTATTGAACCCGGGCAGATAGAAGCATCTGCAACCACGCCACCGTTTGTCTTGCTGCCGCCAAAAGACGTATTTGCGCGGCGCGCCGAACGCTTGGTAAGTCTGGCGGAAGGCCACCCCCTGGGCGCTTACCTCAGCCTGATGGCCCGGGTAAGCAAGGCCCAGGATGCAGTACTCGAAAACCCGCCCGAACTGCCCACGCTGGACGCGCAGGCCCTGAGCACAGCGCTTAAGCACGATATGCCACCCCTGTCGGTGGATACGCTGCTGCGGGACAATCACTGGCAACCCCTTCTGGAAGCCTGGCTGGGGCGTTTCCGCGAGCAGAATCCGGAGTTACCCGATCCAGTCAATCAGGCCCTGGAGCAACTGCAACAGGCCAGCGCCAAGCAACGGTTGGACTGGGCCGAGGCTCTGGTAGGAGGGCGCTTCAGCGAACTGCCCGGCGCCCTGGTGCCGTTTCTCGGCGCCAGCCTGCAACTGGCCTGGACACTGTGGCTGGGGCAAGTGGATGGCAAGGCCATTCGCGAACGGGAAGACCAGACCGAATGCCCCTGCTGTGGTTCGCTGCCGGTGGCAGGCGTTATCCACCACCGCCGCCCCGCCGACGGTGTGCGCTATCTGGTGTGCTCCCTGTGCGCCACCCAATGGCACTACGTACGCCTGAAGTGCAGCCATTGCCTGGGCACCAAGGGCCTGGAATACCTGCACTTCGACGACAGCCCCTACGGCATTCGCGCTGAAAGCTGCCCGCAATGCCACACCAGCCTGAAGCAGCTGTATCTGGAAAACGCCCCCAACAGCGATGCGGTGGCTGCCGACCTGGCCAGCCTGGACCTGGACATGAGCCTGGCCGAACAGGGCTTCCACCGCCGGGCGCCCAACCTGCTGCTGGCACCGGGCGGTGATGGCGCCAGCGCCGACGCCCCCGCCACCCGGGATACTCACTAACGGAAGGTTGAGAACATGAATGCGCCACAGCAACCACGCCCGCCCTCGGTAGATCAGCTTCTGGGTAGCCCGGGTATGGACAGCCTGCAGGAGCTTTACGGCCGGGCCCCGGTGCTCGCCAGCGCCCGGGCGGTACTGGCCGAACTGAGCGAAGCCTACCGCCAAGGCGAGCTGCAGCCGACAGCACTGGCGGAATCTGCCCTGCTGGCCGCGGTAACCGCCCGGCTTGAGGCCGCCCAGACGCCCAACATTCGCCGTATGTTCAACCTGACCGGCACGGTGCTGCACACCAATCTGGGGCGCGCCCTGCTGCCGGAAGAAGCGATAGAAGCAATGGCACTGGCGGCGCGCCACCCGGTCAATCTGGAGTTTGATCTGGACAACGGCCAGCGGGGCGACCGGGACAGTCTGGTGGAAAACCTGATCTGCGAACTCACCGGCGCCGAAGCAGCCACCGTGGTAAACAACAACGCGGCGGCTGTGTTATTAACCCTGGGCGCTTTAGGCGCGGGTAAAGAGGCCATTATTTCCCGGGGTGAGCTGATCGAAATCGGCGGTTCCTTCCGCATTCCCGACATCATGGCTCAGGCCGGGGTAATGCTGCATGAAATTGGCACCACCAACCGCACCCATTTGCGGGACTACGAAAACGCCATCAACGAGCAGACCGGGCTAATCCTGCGGGTTCATCCCAGCAACTACAGCCTCCAGGGCTTCACCGCCAGCGTGAAAACCCGGGCACTGTCCGAACTCGGCCGTGCCCACAAGCTGCCGGTTATGGAAGATCTGGGCAGCGGCAGCCTGGTGGATCTGTCCCGTTATGGCCTGCCCCGGGAGCCTCTGGTGCAGGAATCCCTGGCCGAAGGCACCGATGTAGTCACCTTTAGTGGCGACAAGCTTCTAGGGGGCCCGCAGGCTGGTGTGATTGTCGGCCGTAAAGACCTGATCAAACGCATCAAAGCCCACCCCTTGAAACGGGCCCTGCGGGTGGACAAGGTGACCCTGGCTGCCCTGGAAACCGTGCTGCGGTTGTACCAGGATCCAGACCGCCTGCACACCCGGCTAACCAGCCTACGCCTGCTGACCCGGCCGGAAGCCGACATCCGTGCCCAGGCCGAACGGCTGGCGCCGCTGCTGGCGCGCCAGCTGGGTGAACAATGGCAGATAGAGGCGGTGCCCGCCCTTGGCATGATTGGCAGTGGTGCCCAGCCGGTGGCCCGGCTGGCCAGCGCCGCCCTCTGCCTGCGGCCAGTGGGCCCCCGCAAGGAACATAACCGCACCCTCATCGCCCTGATGACGGCCCTGCGCAGCCTACCCATCCCGGTGGTTGGTCGCCTGGACGACGGCGCGCTCTGGTTGGATCTGCGCCAACTGGACGACGAAACCGCGTTTGTCGAACAACTGCCAGCTCTGGTGGTGCCCGGCGCATGATCATTGCCACCGCAGGCCATATCGACCACGGCAAAACCGCCCTGCTGGCGGCACTCACCGGCCAGGCCGGTGATCATCGCCGCGAGGAACAAAGCCGGGGCATCACCATCGACCTGGGCTACCGATACGCCTCGTTGGGCGATGGCGACACTCTCGGTTTTATCGACGTACCCTGCCACGAGCGCTTTGTTCACAACATGCTGGCCGGTGCCGGCGGGGTAGATCTGGCCCTGCTGGTGGTGGCCGCCGACGACGGCGTGATGCCCCAGACCCGGGAACATCTGGCCATTCTGGCGTTACTGGGCATTCCCCGGCTATGGCTGGTGCTGACCAAATGCGACCGGGTGGATGCCGCCCAACAGGCAGCGGCCGAAGCCGATATACGTAACCTGCTCGCCACCACCACCTATCGGAACGCACCGGGTTTCCGGGTTTCCAGCATTACCGGCGAAGGGGTGGACGAGCTGCGCCAGGCACTGGTGGCGGAAGCCGGGCAAAGTGCCCGGAGCAACCCGGGCACCTGGTTCCGACTGTCGGTTGACCGGGCGTTCAGCATCTCCGGCGCGGGCACGGTCGTCACCGGCACGGCATTGGCTGGCCGGATTGCGGTCGGCGACAGCCTGTTGCTGGCCCGTGCCAGTGGCGAACATCAAACGGTGCGGGTGCGCGGCCTGCACGCCCAGAATCAGGTAGCGGAACAGGCCCGCGGTGGCCAGCGGGTCGCCATCAACCTGGCTGGCGACCGCCTGAAAGCCGAGCAGATTGAGCGGGGCAGCTGGCTGCTGCAGCCAGAATTGCTCAATCCGAGCCGTCGGCTGGATATTCAGCTGAGTCTGCTGCCGGATGCACCCAAAGCGCTGGCGCACTGGAGCCCGGTACACATTCACCTGGGCGCACAGCATCTGACCGGCCGGGTAGCGCTGCTGGAACAGCAGAGCCTGTCCCCTGGCCAAACAGGGCTGGCACAACTTGTGATGAATGGCCACTGCCAGGCAGTGTGGGGCGATCGGGTCGTGATCCGGGATCAATCCGCCCGGCAAACCCTCGGTGGCGGGCCGGTGCTCGATCCCGCCGGGCCAACCCGTCAACGGCGCAGCGAAGCAAGACTGGCCCAACTGCGGGCCCTGGCCAGTGGCGGGCTGGACAACGCCCTGCCATCGCTGCTGGCGCAAGCTGACAATGGCCTGGCGCCAGACACCCTGCAACGCCAGTTCAACCAGTCACCAGAGCACTGGCACTCCCCATCCGGAACTCTGGAGAAAGCCACCGCCCGAGGCCCCCGGCTGTTCAGCGAAGCGATCTGGCAAAACCACCAGGCGGCGCTGACCGACGCCCTGAGCCGCTTTCATCAGGAACACCCCGACGAGCCTGGCCCCGACCGCAGTCGGTTGCGGCGCTACGGCGTGCCTTACCTGGAACCGGCAGTGTTTGCTGCCCTGCTGGATGAAGCCCTGGCAGACAAGCAGATCCTCACCAGTGGCCCCTGGCTGCACCGGCCAGACCATCAGGTGCGATTGAGTGATGAAGAAGAAGCTCTCAAAGCCCGGCTCTGGCCGCATCTGGAACACGGCGGTATCAACCCGCCCTGGGTGCGGGATCTGGCCCGACTGGAAGACGTGGGCGAAGATCAGGTGCGGGCGTTGCTGCGAAAGCTGGCCCGGCTGGGCCAGTTACATCAGGTGGTGCGGGATCTGTTCTACCCGGAATCGGGCATCGAACAACTGGTACGACAAGTGCTGGTTCTGTCGGGAGACGACAACCAGTTTGAAGTAATCGACTTTCGCGATGCCGTCGGCCTGGGCCGCAAACGCTGCGTGCAATTGCTGGAATATCTGGATCGGCTGGGGGTGACCCGGCGCTTTGGCAATCAGCGCCGGATACGCCACGAAAGCAGCATGGTTTCCCGTGTAAAAACAGACTAGTATCTTGGCATCTGCTGGAGGGCAATCACATCCGGTGGTGTGGCCGGACTTCAAATCCGGTTGGGGACGGCAGCCGTTCCTGGGTGGGTTCGACTCCCACTGCCCTCCGCCAATTCAGCAGGCACCGGGCGTTCTGACTGGCTCAGGATTTCCACTTCAGCGCCTGAACGCTTTCGTCCTGCGGATCAAAACCATCCAGCTCCGCCTGCCGGTTAAACGCAGCCACCGCCTGCTCGCCCCGCAGTAACTGCTGGCAAGCCCCGGCCCAGTCATCCGGCTGCATCCGGATCATCCAACCATCACCGTAACAATCCCGGTTGATCAACACCGGCCGACCCGACAACGCCTCATTGTGGGCAGTCACCGTTCCGGCAATGGGCGATTTCGCCGAGGCCGCCGCCTTGGCAAACTCCACCACGCCAAAACTGCGATCCACCGCCACCGACACCCCCACCCGCTTGGGGGTAAACGCAAAAATATCGCCATACAAGGCCACACCATAGGCACTCAGGCCCAGAGTTACCTCGCCGTTTGTCTCTTCCCGCAACCACAGATTATGGCCAGGGGCGTACCAGAGGTTGTCCGGAAAACTCAAACCCTCAAGCTTCATAACGAAAGCACCCGCTCGTATTCCAGAATCATCGCCGCCATTTCACCACCACTGCCGTACTCATCCACCTCCGGAATCAACGGCTGATCCTCAGGCATCGCCTGGCCGGGCACCGGCGGCTTGCGGCAAAGCAGCAACCGGGCGCCCATCTGCTTGGCCTGGCGAATAAAGTGAATCACCGGCTGCCCCCCCTCCTGGGCAAACAGCTGCTCCGCCACCCCCGGCCGGGCTAACTCCGTGGCTTCGCCGGTCAGGTACAGCGTCACCTCCGCATCCAGGCACGCCAGTAAGGTGGCGGTGTGAAAAGGCGCGGCACAGCGGGCTGGCGTGCTCGGGCCACTGGTCACCAGAATCAGAACGCGCTGCTGCGCTGGCTCAGACACTTCGATCTCCTGAATGAACGCGTAAACCTGTGCACGCAATCTATCACAGTGGCCGGAATAGCGGGAAACCCGCTGGCAGCCAACTCGAAATCTGATAGAGTAATTCGCAACCTATTCTCAAGGAGTCGCGGCGCTTGTCGAACCACAAACGTGCAAGATTTATGGGTTCTATTGTGCTGGCCCTGAGCCCTCTGGCAGCACAGGCGGATGTCTTCAATGTTGCCTGGGATAATGATTTGTTTACCGGGCAGGACAAGGGCTATACCAATGGCGTTCGGCTGTCCTACCTGACGGACTCTGCCGAACAGGGCTCCGGCGCGTCTGGTGCGTTCGCCCGCAGCGTTAAACACAGGCTGTCCTGGCTGCCAGGAGTAGGGAACCAGGGCGATGAACACGCCCTTACCCTCAGCCTCCGGCAGCTGATGGTCACCCCGGCCGACATTACCAACCCCGAACCCCAGCTGGACGACATCCCCTACGCCGGGCACCTGTCTCTGAGCGGCACCCTGTGGCGCTGGAACGCTGACAGCATTACCGGTTATGGCGCCCACATCGGGATTGTCGGCCCGGACAGCGGTGCCGAATCGGTGCAGGAGTGGGTACACAAGGTTACCGGCAGTGAACGTCCGGCAGGCTGGGACAATCAGCTGGGCACCGATATTGTGGGTGGTGTGCAGCTTGCCCACGGCCAGAAACTGGGCCATTGGGGCCAGCCAGGGCAAATTGAACAGCGGGTTGCCCTGGTAGGGTCTGCCCTGCTCTCCAGCTTTCGCACCACCGCCACCACAGGCCTGATCTGGCATATGGGCCGCAACCTGCCGATGAATTTTGTGCCGGATTACGCAGGCGCTTCCTCCGCCATTGCCTTACCCGGTTCCTTTAATGACAGCGGCAGCGGCTGGTCGGTATTTGTCGGCCTTGGCGTGGACTACGTGGCCTACTCCTACCTCGAGGATAATTCCGGCCCGTATCGTTTCAAGGAGAGCCCCGTGCTCGGCCAGATTGGCCTGGGCGCTACCTGGCAGTGGGACAGGCTGCAGGCCGCCATGATCTTCCGGGCCACCACCGGCGAAGAGCAGCGCAATAAAGACAACTTCAGTTTCGGTACCCTGTCTTTGTCCTGGGCGCTGTGAAGCCACAGGCCCGCTGGCCACCATACACAGTAGTCTGATAAGACGATGCAAACGCCCGGCTGCGACCACGGCAACGATGACCAGGTACGTGCCTTGTTCCAGCAGGTTGAACAGGAACAGGGCCAGCTGGATCTTCTGGTGAACGGAGACCGTGTTTCACCGGCTCTCCGTGGTGGAAGGCCGCGTTTCATCCGGTTGATCGTCCGCTGGCCTCGCCTCGGGCGGGTGAAAAAACACCGCAGGCAGCCAAACGAATACGGCCTGCGGTGCCCGGGCGTTACTTACATATCCTGCAAACGGAACATCGCAATCTTATTGATTTCCGCCAGCGCCCGCTGGAATTCCTGCTCCTGAGAGTTATTCAGGCGCTCCTCGAACGACGCCAGAATCTGGTGCCGGTTGCTGCCTTTCACGGCCATGATAAAGATGAAGCCGAACTTGGCTTTGTACGCCTCGTTGTACTCGGTGAAACGATCAAATTCTTCCGGCGTACACTCCTGGATGCCCGCTCCGGCCTGCTCGTTGGTGCTGGCCTCGGTCAGCTCGCCTTGCTTGGCAGCCTTGCCTGCCAGATCCGGGTGAGCGTTGATCAGCGCCAGCTGGGTGTCGCGGTCGGCCGCGAGCAGGGTGTCGGCCATGCGCTGGTGCAGCACTTCGATGGTGTTCAGGGAATCGTCCACGCCCTGGTCGTAGACCCGCTCGGCAACCCAGGGGGAGTGCTCATAAATATCGGCAAAGGCCGCGACAAATTCATCCCGGGTAAGGGTTGAGGGGGTCAGGGTTTTGAATTGGCTCATACAGTACTCCTTGGCAATGGACAGTTCCGGAATGGCTGGCAGACGCCGTCGAAAGCGCGAGAAACAATCAATCGGACACCAACCAGATCAATTTCGTATACATTTTTATATCACAAATGTATCGGATTTGAATTTGTTGTGCTAGATTATATCCAGCCTGATTTGTCAGTCAGTCACACTTTGCAGCGGGGATCACGCAGACCCTCAATGCAGTCAGGCTAATCGTGTCATCACACCAGCCTTGTCTCGGTGTAATTTAACCGCCCCTCCGGCGGTTTTTTTTGGTTTTGTGCTTCACATTAGCGGCCTATCTGTGAACAATAATGCTTTAGCACTGGTATTCAATTAAGGATACTACTGTCGCTTTCAAAGGCCTTGTTTGCCTGCCACGCTAGCCAGTCGCGAGTAATTATGAATAAAAAAACAGACTCCGCCCCTATGTCCGACAAAACCTTCAAGAAGCGCAGCGGAAGCAAAAGTGACACCATCTACGCTCACATCTTCGACGCGATTCTGGAGCACCGTCTGGCGCCAGGCACCAAACTCAGTGAAGAAGCCCTGGGCGAAATCTTCGGTGTAAGCCGCACCATCATCCGCCGTGAGCTGATGCAGCTGGCCCACGAAGGGGTTGTCTCCATTCGCCCCAATCGCGGTGCCATTGTCGCTAACCCCAGCGTAGAAGAAGCCCGGCAGATTCTCTACGCCCGCCGGCTGGTGGAACGGGCCATCACCGAACTGGTGGTGCAAAACGCCACCGACAAGCAACTCAAAGCCCTGCGGGAACTGGTAAAAGAAGAGCAGGACTGCTTTGCCGAAGGCGAAAGCGGTACCGGCATCCGGCTGTCCGGTGAGTTTCACCTGAAACTGGCGGAAGTGGCCAATAATATGCCGCTGGTCGGTTTTCAGCGCAGCCTGGTGTCGCAAACCTCGCTGATCATTGCCCAGTACGAGAAAGTCACCCGCTCCCACTGCTCTTTCGACGAACACAACGAGTTACTGGATGCCATCGAAGCCCGGGATACCGACAGGGCAGTGTCGCTGATGATGCACCATATGGATCATATCGATGAGAAGCTGAGCTTCGAGAACGACGGCGCAACAGACGATCTGCACGCGATCTTTTCCCACATTGGCCAGTCACGGGCCAAGACTGGCAGCAAGTAGCCGCCAGCCTTTTGCGCACTGACCGCGAGTGGGCTTAAGCGCCCACCTCGACAATCTTCATAGTATTGGTGCTGCCATCCACGTTTACCCGGTCGCCGTAAGTCAGAATCACCTGATCACCCTGGGCAGCGATGCCTTTGGATTTCAGCAGTTCCACCGCCCGGGTCGCCAGTTCTTCCACCGGCACATCACCTGGCTCGAACAAGACCGACACCACACCACGGAACAGAGCCATGCGGCGCTGGGCCAGGGTGTTGTGGGCCAGGCCAACAATCGGCAAGCCGGAGCGAATGCGTGAGGCGATCAGCGGCGTGCGGCCGGTGGCGGTCATGCAGGCAATGGCAGCCACACCCTTCAAGTGATTGGCCGCGTACATGGCAGACAGCGCGATGGCTTCGTCCGGGCGGGCAAATCCCTGGCGCATCCGGTGGCCGGATTCCTGGGCACTTTTCTCCCGCTCGGCACCCAGGCACAACCGGTTCATGGCCTGCACCGCCTCCACCGGGTAATCGCCCGCTGCGGTTTCTGCCGACAACATCACCGCATCGGTGCCATCCAGTACCGCGTTGGCCACATCGAACACTTCGGCACGGGTGGGTAGCGGCGCAGAGATCATGGTTTCCAGCATCTGGGTGGCGGTAATCACCGCCCGGTTTAACTGCCGGGCCCGGGTAATCATGCGTTTCTGTACGCCAATCAGCTGGGCATCACCAATTTCGACGCCGAGATCGCCCCGGGCGACCATTACGGCCTCAGAGGCCCGGATGATGTCGTCCAGCACCTGGTCGTCGGCCACGGCTTCAGCCCGCTCTACTTTGGCCACCAGGCCGATGTTGCGCCCAGCCTCACCCAGCAATTCCCGGGCCTCGCGCATGTCATCGGCACTGCGCGGGAAGGATACCGCCAGGTAATCCACGCCCATGGCCACAGCCGCTTTCAGGTCGTCCCGGTCTTTGTCGGTCAGAGCAGCGGCAGACAGCCCGCCGCCCTGTTTGTTGATGCCCTTGTTGTTAGAGAGCTTGCCGCCCTCTACCACGGTGGTGCGGACTTCGCTGTCGGTAACGGCATCGACGGTCAGTACCAGGCGGCCGTCGTCCAGCAGCAGGCGGTCACCAGCGGAGACATCCTCTGCCAAAGACTTGTAGTCACAGCCCACACGCTCGCTGTTACCGACGTTGCTGTCCATGGCCATGTCGATCACGAACGGCTGGCCCTTTTTCAAGGTAACCGCACCCTCGGCAAAGCGGGCGATGCGGATTTTCGGGCCCTGCAGGTCGCCCAGGGCCGCTACGGTTCGGCCCAGCCGGTCTGCCACGGCGCGCACCTCTGCCAGGCGGCGGCTGTGGTCTTCCTGGGTACCGTGAGAGAAGTTCAGGCGCACGACGTCTACGCCTGCCTTGATCATGGCTTCAAGTACGCCCGGCTGATCACTGGCCGGGCCCAGGGTCGCCACGATTTTGGTGCGGCGAATCGGATGTTTGCTGGTTGTCATGGGTTCCTCGGGAGCACCAGTATGGCGCGGAAGTCGTTAACGTTGGTGCGAGTCGGCCCGGTGAAAATCAACCGATCCAGCTGCTCGAAAAAGCCATAGGCGTCGTTGCGGGCCAAATACTGCTCCGGGCTCAGTGAGGAAGACCAGTCTTCCGGGCCAAAGCTGGCGCCCGCGTTGTCCTCGGAACCGTCGATGCCGTCGGTATCAATGGCCAGCACGTGAACCCCGGGGGCACCTTTCAGCGCAGTGTAGGCGCCCAGAAGGTACTCGGCGTTGCGACCACCCCGGCCCTCACCGAGCACGGTCACGCTGGTTTCGCCACCGGAAAGAATCAGCAGCGGCTTGTCGATCTGCTGCTGCAGCTCCAGCGCCATGGCCACGTGGCTGGCGCCCAGCTCGCGGGATTCGCCTTCCAGGTTATCACCCAGCACGCGGACGTCCAGGCCCGCCCCACGGGCGGCCTCGGTGGCGGCATCCAGGGCGTCGCTGGCCTTGGCCAGCATAATGGTTTCATCCCGGGCAAACCCCGGAGAGTCCGGTGCCGGAGCACTGTCATCACTGATCAGATGCTGACGCACCTCATCGGGAATCTCGATGCCGTAACGCTCCAGAATCTCCAGGGCGTCCCGGGGTTGGGTGTTGTCCGGCAGTGTCGGCCCGGAGGCAATCAGTGTCGGGTCGTCCCCCGGCACGTCGGAAATCAGGTAGGTCACCACTTTGGCCGGATGGGCGGCAACCACCAGGCGGCCTCCCTTGATGGCCGACAAGTGGCGCCGAACGGTGTTGATCTCCCGTATCGGCGCGCCGCAACGCAACAGGGCGCGGTTGATGGCCTGTTTCTGCGGCAGCGTCAGGCCTTCGGCGGGCAAGGTCATCAGGGCGGATCCGCCCCCGGACACCAGCGCCACCACCAGGTCATCTTCCCCCAGATCCCGAACCGCTTCCAACATTTGCCGGGCGGCTTTTTCACCGAGTTCGTCGGGCATCGGATGAGAGGCTTCCAGCACCTGGATGTGGCGGCAGTCCGCGCCGTGGCCATAACGGGTAACCACCAGCCCGGTCAGCCCGGCATCGTTGCCGGCGGCTTCCCAGGCCCGTTCAAAGGCGGCAGCCATGGCGGCTGCCCCTTTGCCCGCGCCAATGACAACGGTCCGCCCGGGTGGGCGTGCCGGGAGCTGGTCTGGCGAAAACAGTGTGTCGGGGTGTACCGCAGACACTGCCACATCGGCCAGTTGCTTGAGCCAACCACTCACGCTTGCCGGATCCTTCACGTCCGGTTTTTCAGGCAAGACACGCATTGGCGGGTCCTCATACTTTAATAACGTCAGGGAAATACACGCGGTTCAGGTGTACTTCCGTTTAGCTGCCAATCTCGTGGTTGGCCAGTTCTTCCAGCGCCCGGACAAGACCGGCGTGATCCCAGTCTGCACCACCATTAGCAGCACAGCCCTGGAACAGTTGCTGGGCGTTCGCGGTGCCCGGCAGCGACAGATCCAGGGTGCGGGCGCTTTCCAGGGCCAGGTTCAGGTCTTTCTGGTGCAAGCGAATGCGGAAGCCCGGGTCGAAGGTGCGGTTGATCATGCGCTCGCCATGCACGTCCAGAATCTTGGACTGAGCCAGACCGCCCAGCAGGGCTTCGCGTACCTTGCTGACATCGGCACCGGCCTTGGAGGCGAACAGCAGGCCTTCCGCGGTGGCCTGGATGGTCAGCGCCACCACGATCTGGTTGGCGACCTTACAGATCTGGCCCGCACCGTGATCGCCAATCAGGGTGATGGTCTTGCCCATCACTTCCAGTACCGGCAGCGCACGCTGGAAGCTGGCTTCCGGGCCACCGACCATGATGGTCAGCGCGGCATTGATGGCGCCGCCTTCTCCGCCGGAGACCGGGGCATCCAGAAACTCACCACCGGCGTCGGTAATGCGCTTGGCAATGGCCTGGGTGGGAATCGGGGCAATGGAGCTCATGTCGATGACCAGAGTGCCCGGCTTCAGGCCTTCGATAACACCCTGCTCACCCAGCAGCACCTCTTCCACGTCGGGGGTGTCTGGCACCATGGTGATGATGATTTCAGCCTGCTCTGCCACCGCTTTTGGCGAATCCAGAGCTACCATGCCTTTTTCGGCCAGCTCGTTGTTCAGGCTGCCGCCTTTAACATAGGTCACCAGCTCGTGACCCGCGGCCATCAGGTGGCCGGCCATCGGGCGGCCCATAATTCCGAGACCAATAAATCCGATCTTGCTCATGATTCTCTCCTTCTGGATCGTTTCCGGTTGCTTATTGTTTTGCCTGATCCAGCCAGCCGAGGCCTTCTTTGGTGGTGGCCGCCGGCTTGTATTCACAGCCTATCCAGCCCTGATAGCCAAGCTTGTCCAGGTGCGCGAACAGGAACGGGTAGTTGATTTCCCCGGTACCCGGTTCGTGGCGACCCGGATTGTCAGCCAGCTGGACATGATCGATCAGAGACAGGTTTTCTTCGATGGTACGGGCCAGATCGCCTTCCATAATCTGCATGTGATAGATGTCGTACTGCAGTTTCAGGTTGTCGCTGCCCACTTCTTCAACAATCGCCACCGCCTGGTCGGTGCGGTTCAGGAAAAAGCCGGGGATATCACGGGTGTTGATAGCTTCCATCACCAGCACAATACCGGCCGCTTTCAGCTTGTCGGCGGCGTAGCGCAGATTGTCTACAAAGGTCTGGTGTGCCTGCTCCTGGCTGACACCTTCAGGCTTGATACCGGCCAGGCAGTTCACCTGCTTGCAGCCCAGTACCGCGGCGTAATCAATGGCGCGTTCAACGCCTTCCTTGAACTCCTGTACCCGGTCCGGGTGGCAGGCAATACCGCGCTCGCCGGCACCCCAATCGCCCGCTGGCAGGTTGTGCAGTACCTGGGTCAGGTTGTTGGCGTCCAGCCGCTGTTTGATATCAACTGCCGGGTAATCGTAGGGAAACAGGTATTCCACGCCCTGAAACCCCGCAGCTGCGGCGGCTTCAAAACGGTCGAGAAAGTCCACTTCGGTGAACAACATGCTGAGATTTGCTGCAAACTTGGGCATTCCGAATCTCCTTTGTCCGTTGTTGTACTTGCCCTGTCAGCGGTTTGCCGCCGCTGGCAGGGCCGGATGCTGCACTCAGGTCAGGCTGGCGATGGAGGTAGGTGCATCGGCGGCGTTTTCAATCAACGCTTCAAACTCGTTCACGCCGTCCAGATCTGTACCCATGGCGATGTTGGTTACCCGCTCCAGAATGATCTCAACCACCACCGGCACCTGATACTCCTGCATCAGTGACTTGGCCTTTTCAAAGGCACCGGCTATGTCGTCCGGGCTGGTGACCCGAATCGCCTTACAGCCCAGGCCTTCAACCACCGACACATGGTCTACCCCATAGTCGTTGATTTCCGGACAGTTGACGTTCTCGAACGACAGCTGTACGCAGTAGTCCATGTCAAAGCCACGCTGTGCCTGGCGAATCAGCCCCAGGTAGGAGTTGTTTACCAGAACGTGCAGATAAGGCAACTTGAACTGGGCACCAACCGCCAGCTCTTCGAGCATGAACTGGAAGTCGTAGTCGCCCGACAGCGCCACCACATTGGCGTCCGGGTCTGCCCGGCGCACCCCCAGGGCGGCAGGAATGGTCCAGCCCAGAGGGCCCGCCTGGCCACAGTTGATCCAGTGCCTTGGACGGTACACGTGTAGGAACTGGGCACCGGCAATCTGCGACAGGCCAATGGTGGAGACATACCGGGTGTTCTTGCCGAACGCCTTGTTCATCTCCTGATACACCCGCTGGGGCTTGATTGGCGAATCGTTGAAGTCGGTTTTGCGCAGCAGGGTACGCTTGCGCTCCTGGCACTCTTCCACCCAGGCACTGCGATCTTTCAGCTTGCCTTCGGCGTGCCATTCGCGGGCCACTTCAACAAACAGTTTGAGCGCCGCCTTGGCGTCGGAAACGATACCGTAGTCTGGCCCGAAAATGCGGCCGATCTGGGTGGGCTCGATGTCCACGTGCACAAACTTGCGGCCCTTGGTGTAGGTTTCGATATTACCGGTGTGGCGGTTCGCCCAGCGGTTACCCAGCCCCATCACGAAATCGGATTCCAGCATGGTGGCGTTGCCGTAGCGGTGCGAGGTTTGCAACCCTACCATCCCGGCCATCAGGCGGTGATCATCGGGAATGGAACCCCAGCCCATCAGCGTCGGAATCACCGGTACACCGGTAATCTCGGCAAATTCCACCAGCAGGTCGCTGGCGTCGGCGTTGATCACGCCACCACCGGCCACCAGCAAGGGCTTGTCGGCCTCGTTCAGCATGGTCAAGGCTGTTTCGGCCTGCGCTCGCGTGGCTTCCGGCTTGTAGGCAGGCAGCGGCTCGTACGTGTCGATGTCGAATTCGATCTCGGCCATCTGTACGTTGATGGGCAGGTCGATCAGCACCGGGCCCGGGCGCGAGCTGCGCATTATCTGGAAGGCCTGTTGGAAAGCGCGGGGTACCTGGGCGGGTTCCAGTACGGTAACCGCCCACTTGGTCACCGGGCCGCCGATGGCCTGAATATCAACCGCCTGGAAGTCTTCTTTGTGAAGCTTGCCGGTCGGCGCCTGGCCGGTGATGCACAGAATGGGAATGGAATCGGCACTGGCCGAATAGAGCCCGGTGATCATGTCGGTACCGGCAGGCCCGGAAGTGCCGATACAAACCCCGATGTTGCCGGGCTTGGTGCGGGTATAGCCTTCGGCCATGTGCGACGCACCTTCTACGTGGCGCGCCAGCACATGGTCGACACCGCCGATTTTACGAAGGGCGGCATAGAAGGGGTTGATGGCGGCTCCGGGAACCCCGAAAGCAACGTCAACACCTTCTTTTTTCATTACTGCCACTGCGGCTTCAGCTGCGGTCATACGAGCCATAAGACTTTCTCCTGCTAAATTGTTTTTATTGTCAGACGAAATACTTGTTCAGCCTGGCGATGTATTTATAGGGTTACGCGAACCTCCAACGGATGTTCGTCACAGTTGTGCCCGGCACCGCCGCGGTCAACAACCAGGAATTCGCCTTCACGTTCCAGCACTGACTGGATGGCGTGCCAGGTACCGGCCCGGTAGTTCACGCCCTGCTGGCCATTGGTCACGAAGGCGCGCACCTCGTCCGGATTAATGCTGTCACCCGGGTGGATATCCTGCATGACGTCGGCCAGTCTCTGAACCCGGCCATCGACATCGGCCAGATTGAAGGCGGCTTTATTCAGGGCATGGGCTGGCTGACCACCGAAGAGCTGGTCTTTAATGACGAAGGGCGACTGCTGTCGAATGGCCCGGCCACCTACAAGATTCCGGCGGTCTCGGACACACCTCCGGATTTCCGGGTGAACCTGCTGGCCCACAGCCCGAACCCGGAAGCCACCGTGTTCCGCTCAAAAGCCGTGGGTGAACCGCCCTTCATGCTCGCCATCTCGGTGTGGTCGGCATTGCGCGATGCGGTCGCCAGTGTCGCTGACTACCAGATCAGCCCGGCCCTGGACACCCCGGCCACGCCGGAGCGGGTGCTGGCAGCGGTTACCGAAACCCGTCGCTGGGTGGAAAGTCAGGCCCGGGCGGGTGCGCCCGATGTCCGGGAGGAAACGGTATGCGCGAACGACTGAACTGGGTTGAAGCCGTGGCCGACTGCGAACGCAGCGGCCAGCCCTATGTGCTGGTAACGGTGCTGGGCGTCACCGGCTCGGTACCCCGGGAACCCGCCAGTAAAATGGTGGTGACCCGGGAGCACACTTACGACACCATTGGCGGCGGGCATCTGGAATACCGGGTGATCGCCCGGGCCCGGGAACGCCTCGCCGAGCAGGACTACACTTACGAACTGGCGCACTTTCCACTGGGCGCCAGCCTGGGCCAATGCTGCGGTGGCAGCGTGGCGGTGTTACTGGAAGCCCAGCCCGGCAGTGATGCCCGGCTGGTAGTGTTTGGCGCAGGGCACGTCAGCAAAGCGCTGCTCACCATCATGGGCGAGTTGCCCTGGCAGATTATCTGGGTAGATTCGCGCCCCGAGTGCTTTCCGGCCCAGGTACCGGCCAACACCACCGTACACTGCACCGACGACCCGGTAGGCGACGCCCCGGCCCTGTGCCGCAACGCGCACGTGTTGATTCTTACCCACAACCACGCTCTGGATTTCGAGTTGTGCCAGGCGCTGCTGAAACAGCAGGACATACTCAGCCTGGGTCTGATCGGCTCACAAACCAAAGCCGACCGATTCCGCCAGCGGCTGGAGCATCGTGGTTACACCGATACCGACATCGCGCAGCTGCGCTGCCCGGTCGGCCGTTTGGATGTGCCCGGAAAGCGGCCGATGGAAGTGGCCGTATCCATGTCTGCAGAATTGCTTGCGCTGGCCGCCAACAGCGCCAGTAGCAAGCCTTTGCGCCGAGGACTTTCCTGGTCGGCACTGAAGGACTTGACCAGGGAAACCGTGGAGGCCTCGCCAAAGCCTGTGCATAAATGACATGCTCCGGGCTTCAATTAGCCCGGAATCGCCCCAGGGCGATCGAGCAACTCCGGATCATAACGTTTAACAAAAACTCACCGGAACATCTATTATGAATACGAAAACCGTACTGACTCTGGCGGATGCAGAGTTCATTCTTGACCGTGCCCAAGCAGAAGCTGAAGCGCACGGGTGGGCCGTGACTATTGCCGTTGCCGACGATGGAGGCCATCTGCTGGCCCTGCGGCGGCTGGACAATGCTGCGCCATTCACCACCTTCGTTGCTACCGAAAAGGCCCGCACCGCGGCCATTGGCGGCAAGCCCACCTCCTTCTTCGAGGACGCCATCAACAATGGCAGAACCGCGTTTCTGTCTGCGCCCATGCAAGGGCTTTTGAAGGGTGGTGTACCGGTGATGATACGGGGCCGGGTAGCTGGCAGCGTAGGTGTATCCGGCGTAGCCCCGGATCAGGATGTCCAGGTTGCCGAGTCCGGCATTTCGGCGCTTTCCAAGAACCCAGCATGGCGTAGAAGCGGCAAGTGACCGCAACACTGCGGCCATACATTCAAGCCTACAGTGGAGCTTTCGTGAAATATTTTATGCCTTCGCTGGCGCTGTTCATCTCGATGAACTGCAGCGCAGAAACCTACACCATCGGCGTTGAACAAGCCGACTTTCTGCCCCACTACGGCGTTGATGAGCAATCCAGCTATCAGGGTTTTGCCCGGGATGTGCTGGATATGTTCGCCGAGCACGCCGGGGTCACGCTGGTGTATAAACCACTCCCGGTTCCGGATCTGCCCCATGTGCGCAGCTCATTCCGGCTGTCCAGCAAGACCGAACCGCAGGTGCTGGCACAGTTCGACGAGTTCCTTGCCTCCCGCCGTGCCGACATTGAGCAGCTGAAAAACGAATACAAGATCGAAGACAGCATCAATTCCGAGTATTTCGGGCTGGAGCAGTGGAAAATCGATTTCCTCAAGCGCCAAAAGGCCAAACAGCAAGCCGAAGGCTCCTGAACAATCCCGGCTATCGCCGGGGTGTACCGTGGTTTTCGGGCGTTTCCAGCTCCTCGTAGCCGGTAATCATCGGCTTGATATAGGCCGTCACCGTTTTGCCCATGGTGGCCATGTACACGTGGGCAATGACAAACACCAGCATGGCGAAGGCGGCGGCCGTGTGCACCAGGGCCACTGCCTCCAGGCTCAGAGCACCCGCCAGGGTTGCTGGCCAGTCGTTGTAGAACAGGTACAGCAAACCAGACGCCCAGATCACCGGCGAGATCACCAGTTTGAAGAACAGATAGGCCAGGCGTTGCAGCGGGTTATGTTTGGCCTGACTGGTTTTCCGGTAAGGGTGTTCTGCGCCGGTAAAGGTGCCAATCAGATAATAGTGCATCACCGCGAACAGCCCCTGGCGCGTGGGGATGTACTGTCGCCACTCACCGGTGGTGAAGTGCCAGAAAATGGCAAACAGCCAGAGCACGATCAGTGCCCAGGCAGCCAGGGTGTGAACCTGCACTGCGGTGCTGAACCGCAGGGTATCGAGGCTGCCATGAATGTTGAACCCGGTGAATAGCAGGACAAAAATCAGCAGCGCCTGGGACCAGTGCCAGAAACGCTCGAACCGTTTGAACATCAGAACGCGGCTCATTTGGCTTTCCTCCCTCTGAAGATGATCCGGGCCATGGCATGCACCAGCACACCAAAAACGGTGGCTGCCACTGCAAACCAGCCAATCCGGCCAAGCCAGGGATTACCGCTGTGGCCCGGCACATAGATACCGCCCAGCCCCGCCATTCGACTGTCCGCACCGTGACAGGCACCGCAACGCACCGCATCCTCTGCAGGGGCGACCATATGGGTGATTGGCCAGTGCATGGTGGTCTCAATAAAGGCAAACTCACCGCTGTAGGGCATACCGGACAGATCACTGCCCGCCTGTAAGGCCTTCTCCCAGCAGAAGTTCCGCCACAACGAGGTGTCATCAGCACCAAACACATGAGTGGCCAGCAAGGTTTCCCGCTGCACATCAAATGGCTGCTTGCCCCGCATCACCTTGAACGGCCAGATGCGGGAGTCCCGGTCGGCACCACTGCCTGCAACCCGGTTGATCGCCACCGGCGGATTGCTGATATCCAGCGGCTCGCCCACCAGGGTGTACTCAACCGTGCCATTGAACCAGGCGTACTCAGGCACCAGGTTTTCGCCGTGCCGGAAATCACCCTTCTCACTCAAATAGCTCGGATGGCCGTGATCATCCAGCTCTTTGATGGGTTTGCCCTCTGCATCCAGACGCCCGGCCGTTGACCAGTCCCACCAGGTTTTGGTGGGCACCCCGCCCCGGGCAAATGCCGGGATGTGGCAGGTCTGACAGGCCACGCGATCGACGTGATCATTAAGCTTGCTCTGCGGGTGAGGCGCCAGGCCATGGCAGGATTCGCAGCTGGCCCGGGAAAGGTCGCTGTGGCCCGGCACGTCGATGCCCAGAGTATCTCTGGCGTTCACCTGATACCGGCTTCCAGCAACCGAATGCCCCCAACTGGTGTGGCAATCCGAACAGGCGAAATCCAGGCCATCCGGCGACATATGCACATCCAGCTCGGGAGATGGCGAGGCCAGGGACGAGTCCAGATCGCCATGTTTTACCCCATCGGCACCGCCACCGTAGAAGTGGCAGCTGCCGCAGTTGGCCCGGTCACTCGGGCCCACCTTGCGGGCGATATCGGCCAGATTCGGCGGCTGTACCATCTTGCCACTGCCTTTCGGCCATTCCCGCGGCACATAAGTCGGATGCCCCGCCAGGGTCGGGAATTTCCAGTAATCTCCGGTGGTGTCGTGGCACACCAGACAATCCACCGCGTTATTGGCCTGGGGCGGTGGCTGATTCATATCCTGCCAGCCATAACCGATGTGGCAGGACGTACACCGGGGCTCGTTGGTAATGGCCATACCGCAAAAACTGTTGATGACCTTGTTTTTGCCCAGGGTCTGGCCGGTCTCGGGATGGTCGTACAACCAGGTCCAGTGGGTGGTCTGGCGGAGCTGTTTACCGGCTTCGGTGTGGCACTCCAGGCACGCCGCCGTCACATCTTCGGCCCGTTCAAACGGCCCTTCCAGTGCGCGGAACTTGCTGTGATCTGCGGTAGCGGGGGGACGTTCGACAGCCGAAGTGTTGAGGGCCAGAAGTAAACCGATAGACACCGCCACAAGGCGCCAAAGGTATTTTCCGTGAAGACGATGGGGGTTCATAACCTATGCCCTCTCTCAACTGACAACCTGATGACCTGTCACCCGGAATCCTTGCACGAAGCGCCCCGTAATCTGCGCGCTTTTGGGGTATTGCCAAGACCTAACCTACAACAGCCCTGCCACAGGGACAGTGACATTGTCACTGAACAGGGCCAGAAAGCTTTTTAGGATGTCGTGGTTAGACCCTCAACTCGTACGGAGTTTTATAATGACAAACCTGTTAAAAACATTTGCACTGGCGCTACTGGTTGCAATTTCTCCCCTGACCACCGCATCTGAAAAGGCCACCAAAATGGACGAAGTGCTCGTTATTCTGACCAGCAACTCCCTGCAAACCCAGGGCATGGCCATGGTACTTTCTAACACCATGGCCAATCAGGGTGCGAAAGTGAATGTACTGCTGTGCGATAAGGCAGGAGACCTGGCCCTGAAGTCTTATCAGTCCGAAGCCCTAGCGCCCAAAAACCTCACCCCGGGCCAGATGCTCCGAGGCCTGATGAAAGCTGGTGGCACCGTAAATGTGTGCGCTCTTTATCTGCCGAACAGTGACCACACCAAAGACGACCTGCTGGACGGTGTAGGTGTTGCTACTCCACCCGCAATGGCCGAACAAATGCTGGATAGCAACATTCGGACATTCACCTTCTGAGCCATCCCAGTACCCCAAAGCCCGCCTGGGAACAGGCGGGCTTTGTCAGTTACGGGCGAAAGATTTTTTCCGGGTTAGCTTTAGGAGCCCAGGGCAGGCCGGAATTCTGCCAGCCGTTCTTCACCCTCATACCCTGCTTTTCACCTTGTTTGACCGTGCTGCCCTGAAAACCGTTTTCAACGTATTTAACGTTGGAAAACCCGCGCTCCAGCAGATACTCCGCACTCGGCTTGCCCCGCGCAGAACCAGAGCGACACATGGTAATAATCAGAGAATCCCGATCCAGACCTTTGTCCGCCAGCGCCTGATCCACCTGAGCCACAAAGCCGTCGTTGATCTCCATGGCAAACACGCCTTTTTTCTCGTTCCAGCGGGTGCGATCAACCAACTGGAACGGGATATTACGATCCACGGCATCAGTGAACCCAATAAACATGATTTCCACAGGGTCGCGAACGTCGATAAACAGCATGTCGCTGCTTTGCTCCTGAACCATTTGCCAGGTTTGTTGCGGAGTCACCGCAAGCGCTTCCTCCGCCTGAACGGTTGTGGCGGCAAGGCCGAACGCCAGTACCGCGGATGCCAGCAGGGTCTTCATAATGAACTTCCTCAGTTACTTGAAAAAGACCCAAAAAGAATAACCTTATAACCGGATTTATGTAAGATCCGGGAGACATAAATCAGGCGTGGCGAATTGTCGCTGCAACGTCCATAAACTGCAGCGCACAAGAAAACTTGACGGTCGTCAATTTCACTTTCAACTCTTTACCGAAACGGCTGCATACAAATGTCGATTTGGTAATGTGAGCCAAGAGAGACCAGACCTTCTCACAAGGAGAAAGCGATATGATCAAGCGTCCACTGGCAACCGCCCTTGCCCTCAGCCTTGGCTTCACCGCCGGGTCTGCCATGGCAGATTCTCTGATGGATCGCGCCAACGGGCTGTTTGAACCTGTTCCCAAATACCCACCGGTGATTGACGGTAATGAGCTGACTCAGGCCAAGGTACACCTGGGTAAAATGCTGTTCTTCGAACCTCGCCTGTCTTCCAGCCATCTGATCAGCTGCAATACCTGCCACAACGTTGGCCTTGGCGGAGACGATGAACTGGCCACCTCTATCGGGCATGGCTGGCAGAAAGGCCCACGCAACGCACCAACCGTGTTCAACGCCGTCTTCAACGCCGCCCAGTTCTGGGATGGTCGGGCCGCAGACCTTGCCGAGCAGGCCAAAGGCCCGGTTCAGGCGGGCGTCGAGATGAGCAGCACACCGGAGCACGTCGTGACCACACTGCAAAGTATGCCGGAGTATGTCGAGCGCTTTCAGGATGCCTTCCCGGGCCAGGACAACCCGGTAACCTTTGACAATATGGCGGTGGCCATTGAAGCCTATGAAGCCACGCTGATCACACCAGACGCGCCTTTTGACCGCTTTCTGAGAGGCGATGCCAATGCCCTCAACGACAACGAAAAAGAAGGGCTCGCGCTGTTTATGGATCGGGGCTGCACCGCCTGCCACAGCGGTGTAAACCTGGGTGGCCAGGACTACCACCCGTTTGGCCTGGTCACCCGACCCGGTGGTGACATCCTTCCCGAAGGCGACAAAGGCCGGTTTGCGGTTACCGAAACCGCGTCCGACGAGTATGTATTCCGCGCGGCTCCGTTGCGTAACATCGAACTCACCGCCCCCTACTTCCACTCCGGTGCAGTCTGGGATCTGGAAGAGGCCGTGGCTGTAATGGGCACCGCCCAGCTGGGTACGGAACTGAAGGACAACGAAGTAAAAGCCATCACCGCGTTTCTGAAAACCCTCACGGGTGATGTGCCAGAGGTACGCTACCCACAACTGCCGCCGAGCACCGCCGAAACTCCACGCCCCGTGGACATGGTGCCCTGAGACTCAGCTCCTGATGCGACCAACAGGCGTACTGCAGAGCGCGCCTGTTGTTCTAGGCAAACCCGTTACCGATTGCCCCTTCGACCTTCTTCCGCTTGTCTAACTACCCTCCAAAACGCTATCGTCCTCGCTTTACCCACACAGGCGAGAGGCTATGAATCCCACCATCGAACTGCTGAAATCCCACCGCTCCATTCGCAAGTTCAAGGATCAGCCGATTCCGAGGGCACTGCTGGAAGAGCTGGTTCAGGCCGGGCAATGCGCCGCCACTTCCAGCCATGTGCAGGCATACAGCATCATTCACGTGATCAACCCGGAGAATCGGGAAAAGATCGCCGAACTGGCGGGCGGCCAAAGCTATGTGGCCAGCGCCGGGGCCTTTCTGGTGTTCTGTGCCGATATGAAACGCGCCACCGAGGCCGCCGAGCGTGCAGGCGCCGAAGTTACCCGGGGCATGACCGAGCAATTGCTGGTGGCCAGCATCGACACCGCACTGATGGCCCAGAACCTGGCCGTCGCCGCAGAGTCCGAAGGCCTTGGCCTGTGCTACATTGGCGGTATTCGTAATAATCCCGAGGCGGTGAGTGAACTGCTGCAACTGCCGGAACACGTTTACCCTGTATTCGGCATGTGCCTGGGGTATCCCGATCAGAACCCTGAGGTGAAACCCCGCCTGCCGCTGGCATCGATCCTGAAGGAAGATCGTTACGACAGCCGCAACGATGAGGCGCTGGTTGCCGAATTCGATGACACCATGCACCGCTACTACCTGGAGCGCACCGGCGGCAACAAGAACACCAACTGGTCGGAACAGCTGAAACCGCTGTTTACCAGCAAACTGCGGGCGCATATGAAAGGTTTTCTGGAAGGAAGGGGGTTTGGGCGGAAGTAACACTCCACCCGATCTTGCCAGCATCCCGGCCTTCAACGCATCGTGAACAATCTGCCGTCGTTCAGCAGGCACAGCTTTGGGGGCAACAATGCCCATCGGATAGCTCACTGTGATGTTGATACCCACACCCCAGGCGAAGGGTACGTCGTGGTAAATCGGCGGTGTGAACCCCGCTAATGAAATGATCGATCGCTTTTACTTGTATCACGGCTCTTTATATACAACTATTTATATATCAATGTATTCCTGACACACGCCTTATTTGTGCAATTTTTGCGCAGACGTTTTGAAGTCGGCTTGACTATCATCAACGCTCTCATACAAGGATTCCGGTAACTGCCATGACCAACGTTTATCTCTGTCATCCCCGCCGCTCTGCCATTGGCCGTTTCGGCGGCACTCTGTCCGGCACCCGCCCGGACGACCTGGCCGCTCACATCTTCCAGGCTGTGCTGGCTCAGGCCTGGGATCTTGACCCTGCGGCCATCGATGAAGTGATCATGGGCTCCGCCAACCAGGCCGGAGAAGACAACCGCAACGTCGCCCGCATGTCGGCCCTGCTGGCCGGATTACCGGTATCGGTGCCCGGCACCACCATCAACCGCCTGTGCGGTTCTGGCATGGATGCGGTGGGTACTGCATTCCGCGCCATCAAGGCCGGTGAAATGGAGCTGGTGCTGGCCGGAGGCGTGGAATCCATGTCCCGTGCCCCCTATGTCATGGGCAAGGCCGAGTCCGGATTTTCCCGCAGCCAGGCCATTGAAGACACCACCATCGGCTGGCGCTTCGTCAACCCGCTGATGAAGAAACAATATGGCGTGGATTCCATGCCCGAAACCGCCGAGAACGTAGCGGAGCGCTACAAGGTCTCACGGGAAGATCAGGATCTGTTCGCGCTACGTTCCCAGCAGAAAGCGGCCAAAGCCCAGGAAGATGGCATCTTTGCCGAAGAAATCGTTCCGGTTGCCATTCCCCGCCGGAAGCAGGACCCATTGATGTTCGATACCGACGAACACCCCCGACAGACCACTCTGGAGAAACTGGCGGCTCTGCCCACGCCCTTCCGGGATGGCGGCAGCGTAACCGCAGGCAACGCCTCGGGCGTGAACGACGGTGCTGCTGCCATGCTGGTGGCCAGTGAATCTGCCGTCAACAGCCACAAACTCAAGCCCATGGCGAAGATTCTGGGTATGGCCACGGCCGGAGTTGAGCCCAGAGTGATGGGTATTGGCCCGGTGCCAGCCGTGCGCAAACTGCTGGACAAGCAGGGTATGTCCATCGACGACATTGATGTGATTGAGCTGAACGAAGCCTTCGCCGCGCAGGGCCTGGCGGTGATGCGGGAGCTGGGCATTGCCGATGACGACCCACGGGTAAACCCGAACGGCGGTGCCATTGCCCTTGGCCATCCGCTGGGCATGTCCGGCGCCCGGCTGATGATGACCGCCGCCCACGAGCTGCAGCGCCGGGGTGGCCGCTACGCCCTGTGCACCATGTGTGTGGGTGTGGGCCAGGGCATTGCGACCTTGATTGAAAGGGTCTGAAGAACCCACCGGTTAACCACGTCGCTGGTTGTTTTGCATCCACAACCAGCGACGGATCCGCTTCATGTTTTATTCGCCAAACTACAATAATGAGGTAATTAAACAATGTCCGCTGCCAATCACGACTTCAACTGGGAAAGCCCGCTGCTGCTGGACGATCAGCTGCTTGAAGAAGAACGCATGGTGCGGGATACCGCACGCCAATATGCCCAGGATCGCCTGGCCAGCCGGGTTCTGGAAGCCTTTCGCCATGAAAAAACCGACCCGGAAATCTTCCGTGAGATGGGCGAACTTGGCCTGCTCGGTGCCACCATTCCGGAACAGTATGGTGGTGCCGGCCTGAACTACGTGAGCTACGGCCTGATTGCCCGGGAAGTTGAGCGAGTGGACTCCGGTTACCGCTCGATGATGAGCGTGCAGTCGTCACTGGTGATGGTGCCGATCAACGAATTTGGCTCTGAAGAGCAAAAGCAGAAATACCTGCCGAAACTGGCCAGCGGTGAATGGATCGGCTGCTTCGGCCTGACCGAACCAAACCACGGCTCCGACCCCGGCAGCATGGAAACCCGCGCCAAGAAAGTGGACGGCGGTTATCTGCTGACCGGCAGCAAGATCTGGATCACCAACAGCCCGATTGCCGATGTATTTGTGGTCTGGGGCAAAACCGAAGACGGCAAGATTCGCGGTTTTATTCTCGACAAGGGCATGAAAGGCCTGAGCGCACCCGCAATTCACGGCAAGGTCAGTCTGCGGGCATCGATTACTGGCGAGATCGTGATGGACGATGTGTTCGTGCCGGAAGAAAACCTGCTGCCGGGCGTGACCGGACTGCGCGGCCCCTTCACCTGCCTGAATTCCGCCCGCTATGGCATTGCCTGGGGCGCCCTGGGGGCTGCGGAATTCTGCTGGATGGCCGCCCGCCAGTATGTGCTGGATCGGAAACAGTTCGGCCGCCCCCTGGCCGCCAACCAGCTGATCCAGAAAAAACTGGCCGACATGCAGACTGAAATCACTCTGGGCCTGCAGGGTTGTCTGCGTCTGGGCCGCATGAAGGACGAAGACACCGCCGCGGTAGAAATCACGTCCCTGATGAAGCGCAACTCCTGCGGCAAGGCACTGGAGATTGCACGCACCGCACGAGATATGCTCGGCGGCAACGGTGTATCTGACGAATACGGTGTAATCCGCCATATGGTGAACCTGGAAGCGGTGAACACCTACGAGGGCACCCACGATGTTCACGCCCTGATTCTGGGCCGGGCGCAGACGGGTATTCAGGCCTTCTACTGACCCTCACACAACTGGCACTGACCTACGGTAGCTAGCCAAAGGCGGCATAGTTGCAAGCGTGCAGTTGCCTACAGGCTCTGAGTAAAACGCCAACCAAACAACAAAGCTTGCCAGGAATCACTCCAGAGCAGGCTTCTTAACACTCCGGAGCGTTCCAGATCAAACAGACGCTTCGGAGCGGGGCGCCATGCGCGAGATGGGGTACATAAGCACCACCAGAACAACCGCCAGGAACAGCCAGGCCAGGCTGAACTCACCCAATGGCAAGCCGAGTAATCTGGGTACACTGCCACCGGTTTCGCACGTTCAGCAGAGGATGGGCGAGGCGACGCTGGAGCCAGACGAATATCAGTAGCGCAAGAACTGCGACAAGGGGAACCGTTATCCGACGCATCAATCCAAATTCTTCGTGTTGAAGACCGTTCAGCGCTTCAAGGCCGAATAACACCACCACACGTAGCAGCATCAATCCGGCCAGATCAAACCGGTAACGGGGCGGGCGCTCGGTTTTCACCGGCAGAAAACGCCCGGCCAGAACTGCGGCCAGTGCCGTAACCGGCACCGGGGCATAAAAGACATAGCGCCAACTCAGGGCATCAGTTAGAACACCTCCGATAACCGGCCCAAGAGCGGGCGCCAGAACCACTCCAAAGCCGTAATAACCCAGCATTCTGCCCCGCTGATTTATCGGAAAAATACGGAAAATCAGATACATAGCCATTGGCTACATCAACCCGGACAATGCCCCAAGCGCAAAACGCGACGCAAACAGCAACGAGACATCAGTACTAAGACCTCCAGCCACAGAGATCACAGAGAACGCCGTCATCACCAGCATGGTGGCGGCACGAACACCAATATGATCCAGCACCCAGGTAGAGCAAAGCATCGCCAGCGTCATCGAGGCAACATATCCGGTGGCCAGCCAGTGCACCTGCCCCTGCCCAAGATCGAATGCGACCATGATATCTGCCAGCGCGACGTTTATAGACGTCGCGCTGAGCACCGTTGCCATAGTAGCCACCATCATGGTGCCTACCGCGTACCAGCGCCAGCGCTCGCCATAGCTCTGCCTGAGCTCATCTACCCTGAGACCAGCCACAACACCTCCAGTTATGATTTACCTACAGACGATATCATTATTTATCTATGTAAATCTATTTATAAGAATGCGGATGCTGTAAACTGGAATCGATTCGACACGTTTACTCCATACCAGTCAGACTGACTGGATAATAACCACCCCAACTCATAACATGAGGGCTTTCAGCGGGAGGTCGAATCCGGACATCCAATGCGGCTCACCACTGAAAGCTGGTCAGGAAAGCCACGCAACTCATTTCAGGTGTATATATGATTTTCAACACTACAACTTACCTGGTTCTTGGCATTCTGCTTCGGGAACCCAAGTCCGGGTATGACATCGTCAAGGAGCTCGCCTCGTTCCGGCCTGCCAAATCCAGCCAGATTTACCCGATTCTGGCCAAGCTGGAAGCAAACGGCTTTGTCGACTGCACCCAGGTGCAACAAGATGGCAAACCTAACAAAAAGGTTTACTCCGTCACCTCAACCGGCAAGGCAAAGCTTGAAGCCTGGCTGGACACTGAGCCAGAGCCCCCTGTTATTCGAGACGATTTTCTGTCTATGGTGTACTCCGTCTGGATCAAAGAGCCCGAAACCCTTGAACGGCTGATCAAAGATCGCAAAACCTACATGGAACAACGCCTGGACTTTTTCACAGAAAAGCTGGCAGTAATGGAAGCCAGTTTTCCCGCAGATATCCATAACTTCTACAGCTGGCGCCACTGTACCCGGCTGCTCTACAGCCGCCGGATTGCCATGACCGCACAGGAAATTGAATGGTGCAACGACGTACTGAAAGACCATGCACTTGCCAGGCGAACAACTGAAGCCTGATCACCTGTCCACGGATCTTCTTGCCTAGATAACGGGTGTAAAAATCCTCAAAGACCTCGGTCTGATTTGACACACAGCCCGATAGAAAGTCTTATTGTGTAAACAATGGGATTGCACCGTAATACCCCTTCAGCCCCGATTTCGGGGCTTTTTTGGCTGTCCGCCATGAACGCCGAGGCAAAGTAACAATGAACCACGAACACGATCTTTTCCTGCAAGCCACCCGGATGCACCGCGCCGGCACCAAGATCTTTGGCCGTGGGCTCAAAGAGATCGGCATGACCCACGGACTGGCGGCCGTATTGCTGCACCTGGAGAAAATCGGTGAGGACTGCAACTGCCGGGAACTGGCCAGCAGCCTGGAAATCGAGCCCCCCACCCTGGTGGTGCTGCTGCAGAAGCTGGAACACCTGAAGCTGATTCACAAGCGGCCAAAACCCGGCGCCAAGCGCAACACCCAGATTTTCTTCACCGCCGAAGGCAAACGCACCCTGGTGCAGGTAAAGGACATTTACAACCAGCTGTGCGACATCCTGCTCAAGGGCGTAAACCCCGACCACCTGGCCCTGGCCACCGAAGTTCTGGAAGCTGTTTATGCCGCCCAGTTGACGGCCAGCGGGCTAACGCCCCCGGAGTAACCGGCCCCGGGTTACTCAGGCGTCCTCCAGTATCAGCACCACAAGCTCCTTTGGCCCGTGCGCGCCGTAGGCAAGCACCTGTTCAATATCCGCAGTTTTTGACGGGCCGGAAACCAGCAGCAGATTGGTTGGCATTTCACTCGCCCAGCCTTGCTCCTGCATCAATTCATAAAGATTATCCCGAATCTCGCTGGCCCTGAGCAGGGCAATATGCAGTGGCGGTAACAGACTCATCAATCGAGGTTCATGGCGATCCGGCCAGAGCACCAGCGAGCCGGTGGCGGCAATACCACCGGCGGTGCCGGTGAGGCTGGCCTCCACCTGCCAGAACAGCTGATCTTTCCAATCCTCAGCGGGGCGGTCATAGGCCAGCAGGGTTGGCCCGGCCGTCACCGCCTGCCAGTGCCGGGCAAGCTGCCTGCCGTGGGCCGTTTCTGGCGCATACAGCAGGTTGCCGACGTTCCGGGTCGCCAGTAGCTCCTGCACCTTTACCGGCCAGTCCGCCATGGTCACCGGATGCACTTCGGTGTGCACCGCCTCCATCAATGACCGCAACCGCGTTACCCGCTCCTGAGCAGAGTACTGCCAGGGCCGGGTAACCAGCGCTTCGTCAAAATCGTCGGGCCTTGGCCGGGTGCCGTTCAGGCCTGCGCGAAGCTTGTTCAGGATACGATCCCGTGCGCTCATGTTCTGCCCCCCTGTTTGTTGTGATCCCGCACCAGATCGTGCAGGGATCTGGCGGCGGGCATGGGTGGCGCATGATTTTCTGTCCAGGGCCCCAGTTGCCGGGGGGTCAGCTTACGCAACCGGGTGGCGGCCCACAAAAACCAACGGTAGAGCCGGGGCGAACGATTCAGCAAAGCCCAGCCCCACCACACGGCCCGCTCGCTGCGGGAGAATTTCGCGCCGCCATCTTTGACCCGGGACTGACCGGGCGCCACCACGTTTTCCTGCCGCAATCGTTGCAGCAACTCCGGTATCGGAATCTTCACCGGGCACACCTCACCACAGGCACCACACAAGGAGGACGCACTGGGGTGATCCGGCACCTTGTGCAGGCCCACCATGTGCGGTGTGACGATCTTGCCAATGGGCCCGGGGTAGACTTCGCCGTAGGTGTGACCACCCACCCGGGTATACACCGGGCAATGGTTCATGCAGGCACCGCAGCGAATGCAGTTCAGGGTCTGGCGCAGCTGGGCATCGGCAAAGGCGCTGCTGCGGCCATTGTCCAGCAACACCAGATGCACTTCTTCCGGGCCGTCCAGTTCACCCGGCTGGCGGGGGCCGGAGATCATATTCACATAGGTGGTGATGGGCTGGCCCAGTGCCGAACGGGTCAATAAAGACAGCAAAGGCACCACGTCGCGCAGATTTTCCACCACTTTTTCGATGCCGGTCACCGCAATATGCACCGGCGGCGCGGTGGTGCTCATGCGGCCGTTGCCCTCGTTTTCCACCAGCAGCAGGGTGCCGGTTTCGGCAATGGCAAAATTAACGCCAGATACGCCAACGTCGGCCTCCAGAAATTTTTGACGCAAGGCACGGCGGCCGATCTGGATCAGTTCGTTCACGTCGTCAGTTTCGTCTACGCCGAGCTTATCGTGGAACAGCCTGGCCACCTGAAACCGGTTTTTATGGATGGCAGGCATGATGATGTGAGACGGTTTTTCACCGTCCAGCTGGACAATGTACTCGCCCATATCCGACTCCAGGCACTCAATATTGCGCGCGGCCAGGTAGTCGTTCATCTCCATTTCTTCGCTGACCATCGACTTGCCCTTCACCACCTGCGAACCCTTCCGTTGCTCGATGATGCGGTGAACAATGCGGTTGGCCTCTTCGGTGGTTTCGGCCCAGTGTACCTGAACGCCGTTGTCGGTCAGTTTGGCTTCCAATTGCTCCAGTAAGTCGGGTAGCCGGGACAAGGCCCGGGCTTTGATGTGATTGCCCAGTTCCCGCAGGCCTTCCCGTTCCTGCTCATCGGCAAAGGCATCGGCACGCTTTTGCATCAGCGAGTCCATGGCCACCCGGAAATTGCTACGCAGCTGACCATCGGCCAGAGCTTCAGCGGCCCGGCTGCGAAAATCGCCAGTCAGATTCTGTGCCGGGATACGCTCACTCATGACCTTGCCTCCCCACTGATCCGATGCCACAGAAAGCTGGCCAGGTGCCGGCCCCGGAAGGTCTGTCGCTGCTTCTCCAGGGAGCCGTTGATGTTGAGCAGGCAGCCACCATCGGCGGTGACCATCTCGGCAGCTCCGGACTCCATCAGCGCGCGGGTCTTGTCCAGCACCATGGCACCGGACACTTCCGGCATCCGCACCGAGAAAGTGCCGCCAAAACCGCAGCACTCGCTTTCATGGTCATGATCCAGACGCTCGACATTGGCCAGTTTGGCCAGCAGGGCCCGGGCATGCCGATGGGTGTTCATTTCCCGGCGGGCCGAACAGGAAGTGTGCAACGCAACCCGGGTAGGCTCGCCAAGATCCTGCCAGTCCACCTTGCACACATGCAGCAGGAATTCGGTCAGCTCGAAGGTGCGTTCCGCCAGATCGTTTACCCGTACCAGGGTTTCAGGCTCATCGGCGAACAGTTCCCGGTAGTGCTGCCGGAACATGCCAGCACAGGAGCCGGACGGCACTACCACCAGCAGGCCATTATCCAGAAGCTCAAGCTGGGCCCGCGCCACCGACCGGGCCTCATCGGCATAGCCGGATGTCCAGGCGGGCTGACCACAGCAGGTCTGGGCCTGGGGATAATCTACGGCGATGCCCTCACGCTCCAGCAGGCGAATCGCATCCAGCCCGGCTTCGGGGAAAAACATGTCCACCACACAGGTGCCATAAAGAATCACCCGCCCGGGCTTGGCCGGATAGCGCCGCTCGGTCGGGCGCGCCGGGGCCACCCGGGTGGCATTAGGGGCGGCATCGTAAAACAGCTCACGCATGGGTGCTGGCCTCTTAGCCTCTTATTGTCTGGCCTACTTTACTGGCTCCGCAGGCCCGCCATCAGTCACCAATAGTATAAGGGCGCCGATGCCGGATTGCCGAGCGCATAAATAGTGGGGCCAGAAACACAAACACCGGGCCAGGCCCGGTGTTTGTGTTGGCGCCAGAGCGCCTTCTTCATTGCTGCTTCAACCGGCAGCGACTGGCTCAATCGCTGACCGGTGATTCCTTGATGGCATTGCGCATCCGGCGGCGCAAAATCGGGCCGACCAGGTACGGCAGAATCAATCCCAGGCCAGCCACCAGCCAGAGGCCTTTAGCCAGGCCACTCTGCCACAGAATGCTCCAGTCACCATCCGACAACACCAGGGCGTGGCCCAGGTTTTTCTCCATTTCCGGCCCCAGCAACAGGCCGAGGATGATCGGCACCAACGGGATTTCCAGCTTGCGCAGGAAGAATCCGGCCACGCCGAACACCACCATGAAATAGAGGTCGAAGGTGCTGTGGCTGATGGAGTAGATGCCAACAAAAGCCACCATAGTGACAATCGGCAGCAGGTACATCGGTGGCACCGACAGCAACTTCACAAAGAAACCCACCATCGGAATGTTCAGCACCAGCAACAACACGTTACCAATCAGCAGTGCCGCGATCACGCCCCAGACAATATCCGCGTTCTGAGTGAACATCAGCGGGCCCGGGGTAATGTTCAGCGAAATCAGCATCGCCAGCAGCACCGCGGTGGTGCCGCTGCCCGGCACACCCAGGGTCAGCATAGGTACCAGCGCACCCGATGAGGCACCGTTGTTACCGGCCTCCGGCGCGACCACGCCCCGGATGTCGCCTTCGCCAAACTTGCCCTTCTTGCCAAGCACCTGCTTTTCCAGGGTATAGCTGATGAAGCTACCCAGAGACGCGCCAGCACCCGGCAATACACCGGCGATAAAGCCCAGCACGCCGCCCCGGAACTGGGATGGCAAGGTGCTGACGATTTCCTTGAAGGTCAGGCTCAGTTTGCCCACGCTCACCTTGTCACGACCGCCACCCATCCGATGCTCAACAAAGAACAGCAACTCGGAAATGGCAAACAGCCCGACAATCGCGAGGATGAAATCGATGCCCTCGTACAGCTCCAGCACATTGAAGGTGTACCGCTGGGTACCGGTGGAAATGTCGATGCCCACGGTTGAAATCATTATCCCCAGCGTGGCCGCAATCACGGTCTTCATCGGGTTCTTGCCGGTAATTCCGCCAAGGGTGGCGAACGCCAACAGGAACAACGCAAAGTACTCGGCCGGGCCGAAAGTCAGCGCAAACCTTGCCAGAATGGGGGCCAGCATGATCAAACCAATGGTACCGATCAGGCTGCCGGTAAAAGAGGCAATGGCAGACGCGGCCAGGGCATCGGCCGCCCGGCCGTTGCGGGCCATGGGATAGCCGTCCAGGCAGGTCATCATGGCTGGCTCATCACCGGGAATGTTCAGCAGAATCGAGGAAATCCGGCCGCCGTACATGGCACCGGCATAAACCGCGGTCAGCAGAATCATGGCCGTTTCTGGCGGCAGGCCAAGGGTGAAGGCCAGCGGAATCAGAATTGCCACGCCGTTGGCAGGCCCCAGGCCCGGCAGACAGCCGATCAGAGTGCCCACGAAGGCACCGAACAGGGCAAACATCAGGTTGTACGGTGTAAACGCCACCGCAAACCCGTCCATCAAAAAGCCGAGGGTTTCCATCAATGCACCTCCAGCAGGCCAGCTGGCAGGCTCAGAGACAGCCCGTAGTTAAACAGCACAAACACCACCACAGCACTGATCAGCCCGGTCAGGAAGGCCCGCAGTGGTGCCGCCCCCATGCGCCAGCTCAGCACTCCCACCGCCAGAGTGGTGGAAATAATGAAGCCCAGCGGCTCCAGCAGGAGCGCATAGACCACCAGTACCACCACCGACACCAGCAGTTCCAGTGCGGACTTACCCACCGGCCAGTCGGCGTCCGGGTCGGGTTTGATCATCAGGTACAGACTGCCAGCCACCAGCACCACCGAGAGAATGGTCGGAAAGGTTTCCGGCCCCACCCCCTCGGCACCGCCGAAGGGCTCGGGCCACTGTTGGGCAGCCCAGCCGTAGGCCACGGCCAGGACCAGCAGGCCCAGGCCGAGAATGCGATCACCAAGCCCTGTCATTTCAGGAGCCCTATCTCACGGGACAGGTTTTCGATGTCCTGAACCTGATTTTTCACGAAGCTCTCAAACTGATCCGCTGGCGGATGGAACGGAATCAGCCCGTTGCTGGCCATGATCTTGCGCCATTCTTCGCTGTTGTACAGTTTGTCGACAGCTTCCACCCAGTACTTGCGGGCTTCCTCATCGGCACCTTTGGGCATATAGAAACCGCGCCAGTTGGGGCCAACGGCATCAATGCCCTGCTCTTTGGCGGTCGGCAGATCACTGAACTTACCCGGCAGGCGCTCGTCGGCCAGTACCGCCAGAATGCGCAGGTCACCAGATTCCATAAAACCGGTGGTTTCGGAGATGTCACCGGTGAAGGCATCCACCTGGCCACCAACAACCTGGGTCATGGCTTCGCCACCGTTGTTGTACGACAAGTAAGGAATGCGTGGCAGTTTGTCTGCCCCCGCTGCCTTGGCCGCAATCAGAACCTTCAGGTGATCCCAGCCGCCCCGGGCACTGCCGCCCGCAAACTTAACGGACCTCGGGTCGGCTTTCACCGCATCCATCAGCTCGTTCAGATTCTGATACTTGGAATTCTTACCCACTGCGATCACACCGTAGTCGGCACCCAGCGCGCCCACCCAGGTAACCATATCGGCGGTCATCTTTGGAAACTGCTTCTGCGCCAGACGGGTGGTGGTAGCGGTTGATGCAGCCACCAGCAGCTTGTTGTCGTCGGCGCGCTTGCTCACCGTGTGGGCGTAGGCAACACCACCGCCCGCACCGGCCATGTTTACGGTTTGCACGCTGCCGTCCACCAGCCCGAGCTCCTGCATCACATTACCAACGCTACGGCAGGTAAAGTCCCAACCGCCGCCGGGATCTGCCGGTGCCAGGCACTCAACCTTGCCAGACGGTTGCCAGGCCATGGCCGACATGGAAAATACGGCCGCAGCCGCAAAACACAGGGATCGTTTAATAAACACGGTTGTCACCTCTCAGTTTGTTTTTGTGTTTCACTCGGAAACTGGTACCCCACGGCAAATCGGCCGTAAGGGAGATCGACTATTGACAGCGTAGAAGTTAAACAGCGTCAGGTTGAAGTTTTTGATCTTAAATCGATTAAATGACATATCCTGCATTTTGTTCATAATGTTCACGAGCAGGAAAACCCTTGTTTGGCTACTCTAACGCGACACAAAATAACGACACTTCAAGCCCGGCTGATGCGTAAACTCAAGCTCAAAACCCGGATGATTCTGACTCTGGGCCTGCTCGGAGCTCTGCAGACCACTCTTATTGGCGGGTTCGCGGGCTACTACCTGAGCAACTCCCTGTACGAGGAAATTGGCCAGCGGGCACTGATGGTCGCCAAGACCGTCGCCGCCTCACCCGCCATCATCGACGGCATCCGCAGCCGCGATGTGCCCGGCCTGAACGCCCTGGCCCGGCGCCTGGCACAAACCAACCAGGCGCTGTTTATCGTGATTGGTGACGACCAGGCCATTCGGCTCGCCCATCCAGACGCCGCACGCCTCGGTTTCTCGATGGGCGATGACGATGGCGACTACGGCGAGGAAGCCCTGATTCATGGCCGGGCCTATGTGGCCCGGGCCATGGGCAGCCTGGGGGAATCCATGCGCGGCAAGGCACCGGTGATCGATCCGGCCAACCAGAGAATTCTGGGCATTGTCTCTGTGGGCTACAGCCTGTCGCAGGTGGAGAACACCATTGGCCGCTACAACCTGGTGCTCTACGGCGTGGTGGGGCTGATGCTGCTGGTAACCGCCATTTCCGCCATTGTCATTGCCGGACGCTTCAAAAAAGCCATTTTCGGGCTGGAACCGGAAGAAATCGCCCACCTGTTTCGGGAACGGGACGCCACCCTGCAGTCGGTGCGCGAGGGCATCATCGCCATCAACCGGGACGGCGTGATCACCACCGCCAACCGGGCCGCCTGCGACACCCTGGGCCTGAGCCCGGACACGCGCCTGGCGGGCCAGCATATCCTCGATGTGTTGCCCGACAGCACCCTGCTGTCGGTGCTGGAATCCCATCAGCCGGATTTCGACCATGAAGTGTGGCTGCAGGGTCGGCAGATGGTAGTCAACCGGCTACCGGTGCGCCAAGGCGACGAGGTCATCGGTGTGGTGGCCAGTTTCCGGCGCCGGGACGAACTGGATCTGGTCAGCCGCCAGCTCACCCGCATCCAGCAGTACGCCGACACCCTGCGTAGCCAGACCCACGAATACTCCAACAAGCTGCACACCATCGCCGGGCTGATCCAGATCGGTGCCCATGACGAGGCGCTGGCGCTGATCAGCAGCGAAACCAGCGACCACCAGTCGCTGCTGCACTTGCTGCTGGAAGCGGTGCCCGACCCGATCATCGCCGGTTGCCTGCTGGGCAAGTACAATCGGGCCAGAGAACTGGGCCTGCACCTCGACATCGATCCGGACAGTGCCATGGAAGACATTCCCGATGCCATGCCGCGGGATCAGCTGGTGAGTGTGCTCGGCAACCTGATTGAGAATGCACTGGAAGCCACCCGCAAACACACCGGCCCTGGCGGCCAGGTGCGGCTGTCGATGACCGGCCTGGGCGAAGAACTGATTTTTGAAGTGGAAGACCAGGGGCCAGGCGTTCCCGAGGCAGCGCAACAGGCCATTTTCGAACGCGGGGTCAGCAGCAAGGGCGAAGACCACGGCATCGGCCTGCACCTGGTGCAGCAGTTCCTGAATCGCTGGGGCGGTTCGGTGACGGTCGAAAACCTGCCCGAAGGCGGCAGCCGGTTTACACTGTACCTGCCCAAACAACCCGATGAGACCAGCAACCTGTGACGCCGATACGTTTACTGATCGTGGAAGACGACCGCAAGATTGCCGAAATCCAGCGCCGGTTTGTCGAGCGCCTGGATAACGTGGAACTCTGCGGCATTGCCCATACCCTGGCCGACGCCCGGGATCTGGCCGATGTGATGGCACCCGACCTGATGTTGCTGGATGTGTATTTTCCCGACGGCAACGGCCTGGACCTGCTGCGGGAGTTGCGGGCCAACGACAGCCACACCGATGTGATCCTCATTACCGCCGCCAAAGAAGTGGACACCCTGCGCAGCGCCCTGCGTGGTGGCGTGTTCGATTACATCCTCAAACCCCTGGTGTTCGAGCGTTTGCAAGAAGCCGTCAATCGCTACCGTGAGCACCTGCAACAACTGGCCACGCTCAATCAGCTGGCCCAGAAAGAAGTCGATGCCCTGTTGCCCCGGGGCAGCCGGGAACAGGATGCCCCGGAAACACAGGCACGCCTGCCCAAGGGCATCGATGCCCTGACCCTGGAAAATGTACGGGAGATTCTTACCGAGGGCGGTCGCTGGAGCGCCGACGACATGGGCCGGCGCATGGGTGCCTCCCGCACCACCGCCCGGCGCTATCTGGAATTTCTGGTAGGCACCGGCGAGCTCAGCGCAGAGGTGCAGTACGGCTCGGTCGGGCGCCCGGAGCGGTACTACCTGCTCAAAAAACCCTGACGGTCAACACGGGATCATGCCGGTTTAAAGCCGCCGCTTTTCCCAGAGCGTCAGCTCTGAAAAACTGTGCTGGAACTTGTTGCGGGTCTCGCGAATCACAAACGGCAGACTGCGGGGCTCGGCCAACAGCCGGAAATGCGGGCTCAGGCACTCCTTCAGACCATCCAGTGTGGACACCGGCTGGCCATCGCGTAGGTAACCGCCCAGCCACTCGGCTTTGGGTGTGTACTCCTCCAGCCAGGTATAGGGCGAGGCGATCAGCAGTAACCCCAGGTCGTTGATGCGTTCGTGGATCTGCTCCAGAAACAGCCGGGGCTTGTACAAACGGTCAATCAGGTTGCCCGCCAGCACCAGGTCATAGTCCCGGTAATCATCACCCAGATTGCAAGCGTCGCCCTGATGGAACGCCACCCGCCTTGCGGCATCGTCCAACTCCAGACTGGCCAGGGAACGCGCCTGATAGCTCACCAGCTCGCCCTCCTCCGGGCGGGCATACCGGGCCACGCCTTGCGTGATCACATCGCGACACTGGCGGACAAACGCCTCCGAGTAATCCACGCCATCCACATGGTCAAACTGGCGGGCCAGTTCCAGCGAGGTTCGCCCCACAGCACAGCCAATATCCAGTGCCCGACAGGTCGGCCGGCCGTCCAATGCCTGCAACGCGGCATCGGCCAGCTCCTTCGGGAAATTGCCTTCACCGTGCCAGCGCTCGCCGTAATGGAATTCCAGGTACTGGGCAAGGGTGGTGTCGTTCTCGTAATAGCCAGACGGCTCAGTCATCATGGTCTCCTGGCGCAGCGGCTTCCGGCGTGCGCCCTGTCCGGGTTGGGTAAAACGGTTGCATCAGGGGCGCAAGGCCCCTGGCATGATTATCTCAACGCCCAAGCTCAGGCAACTTCGCTTGTCATTTTGCCGTCACAAAACACTCACCTCACCGTCATACAACTCCGGCAGATTGTGGCCTGAAAATTCCATGCGCCGGAAACAGGATAACAACCAAGTGTTGAGCAATGCCTGCCGGCTACGGACAACCGGAAAAGGAGCAAACCCATGATGAAAAACGGACTCTGGCTGGCAATCTCGCTGGCCATGCTGACCGGCTGCAACAGCGACAGTGATAACACTCCCGCCACCGAGGGTGAACGCCTGACGGTGAATATCCTTCATATCAACGATCATCACTCGCACCTGGAAGCCGGGAAGCAAACCCTGACTATTGCTGGCCAGGAAACCGAATTCAGTGCCGGTGGTTTTCCCCGGATAGTCAGCAAGATCAATGAGCGGGCCGCCGAACTGGACAACGTACTGAAGCTGCACGCCGGTGATGCCATCACCGGCACCCTGTACTTCACACCCTTTGAAGGCGAGGCCGATGCAGCCCTGATGAACCAGGTCTGCTTCGACGCCTTCGCCCTGGGCAACCACGAGTTTGACCGCGGCGATGAAGGCCTGGCCGGCTTTCTTGATGCGCTGGCGGCAGGCGGCTGCAACACGCCGGTGCTGGCCGCCAACGTAAAACCGAAAATCGGCACACCGCTGGCGCCAACAGCCCAGAACGACTACCTCCAACCCTACACCCTGCAGGAAGTTGACGGACAGCAGGTGGCCATTATCGGGATCGATATCGCCACCAAAACCAAAAACAGCTCCAGCCCCCTGGCAAGCACCGAGTTTCTGGATGAAGTAGAAACCGCCCAGCGCATGATCGACGACTTGTCCGCCCAGGGCGTCAACAAGATTATTCTGCTGACGCATTACCAGTATGCCAACGACCTCGCCTTGGCCCAGAAGCTCTCCGGGGTAGATGTCATCATCGGTGGCGACTCCCACACTTTGCTCGGCGACTTTGAGGCCTATGGCCTGACCGCATCCGGGCCCTACCCCACGGAAGTCACCAATGCCGACGGTGACAAGGTCTGTGTGGCCCAAGCCTGGCAATACGCCCGGGTGGTGGGTGAACTCAATGTCACCTGGGACGAAAATGGCCGGGTGGCCTCCTGCTCTGGCACACCGCACCTGTTGCTGGGTGACCGCATCACCCGGGAGGACAGCAGCGAACAGGAGTATCAGCCAGAGGGTGAAGAACTGGCGGCCATCGAAGCCGCCATCGCCAGCGATTCACAGCTCAGCATCGTTAATGACGATCCCACGGCTGCCGGAATTCTGGCCAGCTACACCAGCCAGCTCGACAGCTTCCGCAACCAGGTGGTAGGCACCGCCACAGACGACCTGTGTCTGGCCCGGATTCCCGGGCGCGCCTACGGCGATGCCAGCTGCAGCAATGAAGACCCAATCCGGGGCGGGGACATCCCCAACCTGGTAGCCCAGGCCTTTCTGTTCCTGAGTAAAGACGCCGATGTCTCGATCCAGAATGCGGGCGGGGTGCGCACCGATATCTTCCAGGGAGACATCACCATTGGCGATGCCTACACCCTGTTGCCCTTTGCCAATACCCTTACTGACCTGACCATGACCGGCGCCGAAATTCGCCAGGTACTGAACGAAGCCATAGACTACGCCCATGCCGAGGGCGGCTCCACCGGCGCCTACCCCTATGCCGCTGGCCTGCGCTGGAACGTCGATATGAGCAGACCGGCCGGTGAGCGCCTGTACGCTATCGAAGTCCGCCCCCGGGATGGCGCAACCTGGCGGGCACTGACGGACAGCGAAACCCTCAAGGTGGTCAGTAACAGCTTCACCGCCGGTGGCCGGGACGGTTACCTGACCTTCGGCACCGTCAGCGCTGATGGTCGTGCCACCGATACCTACCTGGACTATGCCCAGTCGTTCGTCGACTACGTAAAGGAAAAAGTGACCCTGGGCAAACCCGCACAGGGCGAATACTCCACCCAGCTCTACCTGCCAGCGCCCTGACCTGGCCAGGGGAATCCGGTATGCCGGGTTCCCCTGCATCCACAGACATTACCCTTGAAGAAAACCGCCACAGGCATCATTGTGAACAGCCAACGCAATGACTTCTTCACAGGTATCCAAGCCCCATGGCATCCACACCCGAATACTCCCTGCTGGAACTGGCCTCTGTGCGCGAGGGCGATTCCGTAGCCACCACCCTGGCCAACAGTGTACGTTACGCGCAGCACGCCGAAGCCCTGGGCTTCCGTCGCTTCTGGCTGGCCGAGCACCACAACATGGAAGGCATTTCCAGCTCGGCCACTTCGGTTCTGGTGGGCCATATTGCGGGCCAAACCGAGCGCATCCGGGTCGGCTCCGGCGGCGTAATGCTGCCCAATCATCCGGCGTTGGTGATTGCCGAGCAGTTCGGCACCCTGGAATGCCTGTATCCCGGGCGCATTGATCTGGGCCTGGGCCGTGCCCCGGGTACCGACCCCATGACCGCCAGGGCCCTGCGCCGGGATGGCCTGGGCGCCGAGCAATTCCCCGAAGACGTTGCCCGCCTGCAACATCTGCTGGGGCCCTTGCAACCCGGCCAACCGGTGAAAGCCATTCCCGGCGCGGGCACAGAGGTGCCCATCTGGTTGCTGGGCTCCAGCCTCTACAGTGCCCAGCTGGCGGCCGCCCGGGGCCTGCCCTACGCCTTCGCCGGGCACTTCGCGCCCCGGCTGTACCGGGAAGCCTTGCGAGTCTACCGCGACAACTTCCAACCCTCGGCCCAGCAAGCCACGCCCTATGCGATGCTGGCCATTCCGGCCATTCCCGCCGAATCTCTCGATGAAGCCCGCTATCTGGCGACCACCAGCTACCAGCGTATTCTGGCCCTGTTCCGCGGCCAGCCGTTGTGGATGAAGCCGCCAGTTGAGTCGATGGACGGCCTCTGGAACGCCGCCGAACAGGCCAGTGTCCGGGACTTCCTGAAACTCCAGATCATGGGCGACGCTGCGGCGTTGCGCCAGCAACTGGACGAATTACTGGCGGATATCCAGGTCGAGGAACTGATGTTCACCGTCGATATTCACGCACCGAAGAAGCGCCGTCAGGCACTGGATATTCTGGCCGCCACCCGGGCTGCCACAGCCATTCATTGAAGGACGCCGTTTTATGCCCGCAACACCGTTTCATGTGTTTCTGTCCCACGGCCTGGAAAGTGGCCCCGGCGGCACCAAAGTCCAGGCCCTGAAGGCGGTAGCCGAAACCTTTGAGGGCGCGGTGGTGCAGGCGCTGGATCACCGCAACACCCGCGATCCGGCGCAGCGTCTGCAGCAAATGCAAAATGCCATGATCCGGGCCGGTGCCCGGCCGGAGCGCACCCTGCTGGCTGGCTCAAGCATGGGCGGCTGGGTGTGCGCCCGAACCAGCGAACTGACTCCGGTGCTGGGGTGTTTTTTGCTGGCTCCAGCACTGGCTCTACCGGATTACCCGGAGTCCAAGCCGACAATCGGTGCTACCCACACCCGCATCATTCACGGCTGGAACGACGAGGTGGTACCGGTGATGCCGGTGCTGGAACTGGCCCGCCAGCAGCAGCTCGAAACCCTGGTTCTGGCCGACGGTCACCGGCTCGAAGACAGCGTGCCACGCATCGCTCAGGAGTTCCGGAGTTTCATTGAACGCTGCCTTGGCGAATAGAATCCAGATTGATTTCATAAACTTGCAATGTCGTTTATTCCGCCGAACCCGATCCGCTTATTTCCCCCGTTTCCTTGCGAAAACGACTCAGTTTTGCCAGTCTAAAAATACGTAACAATGGGTTAACGTAAAAAAAAGCGGAGACAACCCGATGAGCAGCACAAGTAAATTCAAGAAGCTGGCTGGTATTTCAGCGCTGGCACTTGCTGGCCTGACGGCGGCAAACGCCGTGAATGCAGCCAACTGGCGCTACGCCCATGAAGAATACGAAGGCGACGTTCAGGACGTATTCGCTTACAAGTTCAAAGAATACATCGAAGACAATTCCGACCACACCCTGCAGATTTACCGCTTTGGTGAGCTGGGCGAGTCTGACGACATCATGGAGCAGACCCAGGCCGGTATCCTGAACTTCGTCAACCAGTCCCCCGGTTTCACCGGCTCACTGATTCCCGAAGCCCAGATTTTCTTCATTCCCTACCTGATGCCCACCGACATGAGCACGGTGATCGAATTCTTCCGTGAATCCGAAGCCATCAACGAAGATTTCCCTGAGCTCTATTCAGAGAAAGGCCTGGAACTTCTGAAGATGTATCCGGAAGGGGAAATGGTGGTGACCGTGGATGAGCCGGTGACCACGCCAGAAGAGTTCAGCAACAAAAAGATCCGGGTAATGACCAACCCGCTGTTGTCTGAAACCTATTCCGCGTTTGGCGCGACGCCCACGCCGCTGCCCTGGGGCGAAGTGTATGGTGCGCTGCAGACCAACATGATCCAGGGCCAGGAAAACCCGATCTTCTGGATCGAGTCCGGCGGCTTGTACGAAGTGTCACCGAACCTGGTGTTCACCGGCCACGGCTGGTTCACCACCGCCATGATGGCCAACCAGGACTTCTACAACGGCTTGTCTGACACCGACAAGAAGCTGGTTCAGGATGCCGCCGACTACGCCTTTGAGAAAATCATTGTGCACATTGACGGCCTGGCCGACAAAGCCCTGGAAAAAATCAAGGCTGGCAGTGACGAGGTCACGGTTACCCGCCTGAACGACGAACAGATCGAAGCCTTCAAGGCCCGCTCTCCGCAGGTTGAGAAGAAGTTCATCGAGATGACTGGCGAGCGCGGTAAAGAGCTGCTGGGGCAGTTCAAGGAAGACCTGAAAGAAGTTCAGAACGACTGAACCGAGCCAAACGACGGCTGCCTGCGTTCGCGCTGGCAGCCGTTCAGCTTTAACCCCGCCCCGCCGGGGGTTCTTCCCGCCGGGAGCGACATGTTCTGGAGCAGAATCCATGTCCGAGAAATCCCCGGAGATCGAAGACGACACCGGACACTATGAATCGGGCCTGCCCGGTTTTCTGGGTACCATTGATGTCTGGATTTCCAATGTAGAGGCCGTCATGCTCGCCGCAGGCGTGATCCTTATGGCCCTGAACACCTGCGTGAACGTTATCGCGCGTTTTGTTTTCGGTGAAGGCCTGTTTTTCACCGGAGAGATCAACCGGATACTCATTATCCTGATCACCTTTGCCGGCATCGGCTATGCAGCCCGCCACGGCCGACACATCCGTATGTCTGCCCTGTACGATGCCTTCCCCACCAAAGGACGCAAGGTGCTAATGATCATCATCGCCCTGTTCACCTCGGTGGTCATGTTTTTCCTGTGCTACTACTCCTATGAGTACATCCAGACGCTCTACAGCCGTGGCCGGATTCTGCCAGCCCTGGGCTTCGAGATCTGGTGGATCTATATCTGGGCGCCCGTAGGCTTTGCCATCACCGGCATCCAGTATTTGCTTACCGCCATCAAGAACTTCACCACCCGGGATGTCTACCTCTCCACCGGGGTGGTTGATGGTTACGCAGATACCGAATCGGAAGTCTGAAGCAGCACACACCTGACAGGTCAAGGAAATAACCATGGCAACTATTATGATGATCATCATGATCGGGCTGCTGCTTCTGGGCTTCCCGATGATGATTCCCCTGACCACCGCAGCCGTGGTCGGTTTTGTAATGATGTTCGACGGCTTCGGCCAGATGGGCACATTCATTCAGCAGATGATGGGTGGCATCCGGCCGGCGTCGTTGATTGCCGTACCCATGTTCATACTGGCGGCCGATATCATGACCCGCGGCCAGTCCGCCGACCGGCTGATCAACATGGTGATGGCCTTTATCGGCCACATCAAAGGCGGCCTGGCAATCAGCACCGCCACCTCCTGCACCCTGTTCGGGGCAGTCTCCGGCTCCACTCAGGCCACCGTGGTCGCGGTGGGCTCGCCACTGCGCCCGAAAATGCTCAAGGCAGGCTACTCCGATCCCTTCACCCTGGCGCTGATCATCAACGCCAGTGACATCGCCTTCCTGATTCCGCCCAGCATCGGCATGATCATCTACGGGGTGATCTCGGAAACCTCCATTGCCGAGCTGTTCATTGCCGGCATCGGGCCTGGCATCCTGATTCTGTTCATGTTCTCGATCTACTGCCTGATTTACGCCTACAGGAACAATGTACCCACGGAAGAAAAGGCTACCTGGAAAGAACGCGCCCTGTCGGTAAGGGATGCCTCCTGGCCGCTGATGTTCCCGGTAATCATTGTCGGCGGTATTTATGGCGGCATCTTCAGCCCCACAGAGGCAGCCGCGGTGTGTGTGCTGTACGCCTTCCTGCTGGAGTTTGTGGTGTTCCGCTCCCTCAAGCTGACCGATATCTACAAGATCGCCAAGTCCACCGGCCTGATCACCGCCGTGGTGTTCATCCTGGTGGCTGTGGGTAACGGTTTCTCCTGGATCATTTCTTTCGCCCAGATTCCTCAGGCAATTCTTGAGGCGGTGGGTGTTAACGAAGCGGGCCCGGTGGGTGTACTGATCGCCATCTGTGTGGCCTTCTTTATTGCCTGTATGTTTGTCGACCCGATCGTGGTCATCCTGGTGCTCACGCCAATCTTCGCGCCCGCCATTCAAGCCACCGGCCTGGACCCGGTGCTGGTGGGTGTGCTGATTACCCTGCAGGTGGCCATCGGCTCGGCCACGCCGCCGTTTGGCTGCGACATCTTTACGGCCATCGCGATTTTCAAACGGCCCTATCTGGAAGTGGTGCGCGGCACCCCGCCGTTTATTTTCATGCTGGTGGCCGCAGCCGGGCTTATCATCGCATTCCCGGACATTGCCCTGTTCCTGCGGGATGTGGCTTTCGGTGATTAACCCCACAGCAACCTGACCAAGGAGAAAATCATGTTCAAACGGATACTGGCGGCTGTGGATGGCTCCAAGACTTCACTCAAGGCTCTGGACAAGGCCATAGATCTGCAACGGCTGATGCCTGAGGCGGAAATTTACATTCTCTGTGTTTACAAGCACCACAGCCTGTTCGAGGCGTCGCTATCGATCGGTCGGCCCGACGAAATGGACATTCCGGATAAAGTCCTGTCGGAGTATGCCAAGGGGGTAGTGAATCACGCCAAGGAGCTGGCCAAGGAGCACGGCGCCACTAAGGTGCGGGGCTTTGTGAAAGCCGGCCGCCCCTCCAAGGTAATCGTCAAGTTTGCCCAGGACAAGGAAGCCGATCTGATTGTGGTTGGCACCAAAGGCACCAATACCGACAAGGACGGTGTCTTTCTGGGCAGTGTGTCGCACCGGGTGGCCTCCCAGGCCAAGTGCCCGGTGCTGGTGGTGTAATCCCACCTTTCCATACCGCACCCCCGTAGCGGGGTGCGGACACCCGGGCTACCTTAGCCCCTCAGCGCTTCTGCCTGAGGGTGGTCACCGCCAGCAGCGCCGACACCAGCATCAGGAACAGCGCTACGGCGTTCAGTACCGGTGTCGAGCCTTCCCGCAATCGGTTAAACAAAGCCACAGTCAGCGGCGTATCGCTGCCGGTCAGCATTACCGTGGTGTTGAAGTTCTCGAAGGACATCAAGAACGCCATGGCCGCGGCACCCAGAATGGACGGCATCAGCCAGGGCAAAGTCACGGTAAACCAAGCCACCAACGGTGTCGCGCCCAGGTTCAGTGCCGCTTCTTCCAGTTGCCGGTCGAACTTGCGCAGGCGGGCGGCGATCACCAGCGTGGCCAGGGTGGTGATGAAGGTCACCTGCCCCATCACCACCAGTGTCAGGCCCGGGCGGAACACGTCCAATTCCAGCCCCCAGAGCCGCGACACGTCATTAGCCATTCCGCTGTAGAACACCAGGATCGACACCCCCAGAATCACCCCGGGAATCACCAGCGGCAACAGCATCAACAGATACAGGAATTCCTTGCCTCGAAACTCCAGCCGCTCGAACAGCACCGCGTTGACACAACCCAGCGCCACGCTTACCAGGGTCACCCAGAAGGCAATCTTGGTGCTCACCCAGAGCGCCGACAGCAGGGCATCGTCGTGGAACAAGCCGGTACGGCCCTCCGTACCATCCGCCAGATACCAGTCGAGGGTAAAGCCCTTCCAGGGCAGTGACGGAAACGGCGCGTCGTTAAAGGCGAAGGCCGCAGTCACCAGCAATGGCAACGCCAGATACACGAAGAAGAACACCAGATAGGTCAGATACAGACCATCAAAAAGTCGGGAACGGGGTACGGATCGAATCATGAGTTACCCCATCACTTTGCGCAGCGACTGGCCGGTGAGCTTCAACCCCAGCCAGACCATCAACGACGACAGGAACAGCAGCAACACCCCCAGCGCCGCCCCCTGCTCCCAGTTGAAGCGGGTGATGAACTGAGTAAAGATTTGCTGGGTAAACCAGGCGCTGTCCTTGCCACCCATCAGTATCGGCGTAAGGTAGCTGCCAAGGGTCAGCATGAACACTACAATGCAGCCGGACACCACGCCGGGCATGGCCCAGGGCACCACCACTTCCCGCAACACCGTCAAATGCCCGCCCCCCAGGTCGTAACCGGCTTCCACCAGGTTCTCGTCCATGCCATCGAGGGTGGTCACCAGTGGCACCACCATAAACAGCAGGCCGTTGTAGACCAGCCCGATAATCACGGCGATATCGTTGTAGAGCATCTCCACCGGGCCATCGACCCAGCCGAGCGCCTGCAGCCAGGTGCTGAACAGACCGCTCTCGCGCAGCAGGATCATCCAGCCGTAGGTACGCACCAGTTCGCTGGCCCAGAACGGAATCAGGCAGGCCAGAAACAGCAGGCCCCGGGCTCTGCCCCGGGCAAGCCGGGCAATATACCAGGCGATGGGAAAGGCAATCAGCAAGGTCAGCAGGGTGGTGAATACCGACATCACACCGGTGCGGACAAAGGTGCGCCAGTAATAGGACTCACTGAAGAAGTTCTGGTATTGCTCGACACCCCACACCAGCGTGTCCCAGCTCTCCCTCACCTGAAAGGAGACCCGCAACATTTGCAAGTGCGGCAGCAGTACCAGCAGCACAATCCACAGCAAAAACGGCGTTAATAAAAGAATCAGCGACAAACGACCAGCAGAAGATCTCACAGCGCTTCGGCTCCAAAGACCCGCGCCAGTTGCGGATCCCAGGCCAGTTGCAGTCCACGCCCTTCGGCCAGGCCCGGGGCGGAGCCATCCTGAGGCAAACGGGCATAGACCGGTTGGCCATTGATGTCCGCTTCAATCCGGCTGTTGGCGCCGTCAAAGAGGGTAGAGCGTACGGTGGCATCCAGGCGTGAGAAACGCTCATTCAGTCCGTCGCCGGTAAACACCAGGGACTCAGGGCGAATGTAGAGGTCAGCCCGGCCACCAACGGCCAGCTGACTGCCAGCCACCTGGCCAGCCACCAGCGCCCCGTGATCCAGTCGCACCTCGGCCAGGTTGTCCCGCAGCGACACCACTTCTCCGGACAACCGGTTGTTGTCGCCCACAAAGCCAGCGACAAAAGGTGTGGCCGGTTCCCGATACAGGGTTTCCGGCGGCGCCACCTGATCGAAGCGCCCCTGGCGCATGACCGCCACCTGATCGGACATCACCATGGCCTCGGATTGGTCATGGGTGATGTACACGAAGGTGGTGCCAAACTGCTTCTGCAGGTGCTTTAACTCCACCTTCATCTGCTCCCGCAGTTTCAGATCCAGCGCCCCCAGCGGCTCATCCAGCAACAACAGCGTGGGCTCCAGCACCAGACAGCGGGCCAGTGCCACCCGCTGGCGCTGCCCTCCAGAGAGTTCCTGGGGGTTTCGGTGAGCCAGCCCCGGCAGGCCCACCTGCTCCAGCACCCGTTCAATTTTTTTCTGGCGTTCCGCCAAGGGCACCTTGCGCCGTTTCAAGCCGTAAGCAATGTTGTCGCCCACCGACATGGTGGGAAACAGCGCCAGGTGCTGGAACACCATGTTCACCGGGCGTTTGTTGGGGGGTACGTCGTTCATCCGTTGACCACGAATGACAATATCCCCCTGGTCTGGCCGGTCAAACCCGGCCAGCAGCCTCAGCAGCGTGGTCTTGCCACAGCCAGACGGCCCCAGAATGGAGAAGAACGTGCCCGCAGGCACGTCCAGGGAGATATCGTTGACAGCAATGTTGTCGCCAAAACGGCGAACCAGATGGTGACAGGATAAATCAGACGCTACAGCCATAGTAATCAGTTTGCCGCCTGTACCCTGTCCAACACCTGGCCTTCCATGGTTTCCAGCCCCGGTGGCACCGGCGGATACCATTTGATGTTATTGATGGCGTCGTCGTTAAAGCTGACCCGGTAGGCATCCCTCAGCTCCGCACGGACAAACTCGTCGGCCCCTTTGGAGGCGGTGAAATTACCCGACGCGTTGGTGATTTTTGCGGCAATTTCAGGCTGCATCACGAAGTTGATCCACTGGTAGGCCGCCTCCTCGTTTTCACTGCGCCGGGGAATGGCAAAGGTATCAATCCAGCCCAGAGCACCGGACTCCGGGGCCACAAAGCGGATATCGGCATTCTCGGCGTTGAGTTTCCAGCCACCGGCATCCCAGGCCATGGCGGCAGTCACCTCACCGGTGCGCAACAACGACAGCAACTGGTCGCCGCCGGTCCAGTAGGTTTTTACGTTGTCCTTGCAGTCAATCAGGGCGCCTTCTACTTTCGCCATGATGCTCTGGTATTCATCCCGGTCGCTGTAGGCGGCAAAGGGGTCCATGCCCAGAGCGAAGGCAAAGCCAATCAGGGTCGGGCGCTTCAAACGGTAACTGACCTTGCCCGCCACTGCCGGGTCGCACAGATCGGTGTAATCGGTCACCGTATCTGCCACAGAGGCGTGAACAATCAGGCCACTGGTGCCCCAGACCGACGGCACACCGTAGGATTTGCCATTAAGCGCGGTGGACTCCTGGGTGGCCTTCACCATGGACGGCTGCAGCTGATCGGTGTTGATCTTGCTGTAATCAATGGGCTTGTAGATGTTGAACTGGCGCTGAACGCCCACAATACGATCCTGGCTTGGCTGCGCCAGATCAAACCCGGCCCCACCCGTGGCCCGGAGCTTGGAAATCATGTCTTCATTGTTCGACAGGGTGATCTTTACATCAATCCCGGTTTCTTTTTCGAACTGGGCCACCACCTCGTCCGGCGCATAACCGCCCCAGGTAATCAGCCGAAGTTCTTCGGCATTCACCGCACCGGACAATCCCAGCGCAGCCACCAGAGACCCAGTCAACAGCAGCGTCTTTCCCTGCATACCTTCCATATCAAATCCTTGTAGAAAGAATGGTGTAAAGCGACCGCCATCAGGCAGACCCAAGCACGTTATAGACCATAAATGACCGTTTTGTGAAGCCTCCAGCATTCAGAGCACTGTCATCAAATCATCATAAGTCCATCCTAGTGTACCGCCAGATTCATCCGAAACTCAGCTTGAGGCTACAATCATGAACAAGGTTCTGACCCTGACCTGCGCGGTCATGCTCACTCCAGTTTTTGCACACGGCGCTTTCCAGCTCGATAGCCGCTATCAGGACGCAGACGGAGACCTGATCGCGGACATTCCCACCGAAGCCTCAAAACTGATAGACCCATCCACGCTGGTGTTTGCCTACACCCCGGTCGAAGATCCGGCGGTTTACAAAGAAGTCTGGTCGGAATTCCTGGATCACCTGGCAGAAACCACCGGCAAGAAGGTTCAGTTTTTCCCGGTTCAGTCCAACGCGGCCCAGATTGAAGCCATGCGCGCCGGGCGCCTGCACATTGCCGGTTTCAACACGGGTTCAAACCCGCTGGCCGTTGCCTGCGCTGGCTTGCGTCCGTTCGCCATGATGGCGGGCGCTGACGGTTCCTTCGGCTACGAGATGGAGATTCTCAGCTACCCGGGCTCCGGTATTGAAACGGTGGAAGACATTCGCGGTGGCAAGCTGGCATTCACCTCTCAAACGTCCAACTCAGGCTTCAAGGCCCCGTCTGCCATTCTGAAGGCCGACTACAACATGGTCGCGGGTGAAGACTTCGAACCGGTGTTCTCCGGCAAGCACGACAACTCGATCCTGGGTGTCGCCAACAAAGACTACCCGGCGGCAGCGGTTGCCAATTCTGTGCTCAAGCGCATGCTGCGCCGTGATGTGGTGAGCGAAGACCAGCTGGTCAGCCTGTACAAATCCCAGACCTTCCCGACCACCGGTTACGGCATTGCCCACAACCTGACCCCGGAACTCCAGCAGAAGATCCAGAACGCCTTCTTCTCCTTTGAGTGGGAAGGAACCGCACTTGAGGAAGAGTTTTCCAAGTCCGGTGAGGCCCAGTTCGTGCCCATTACCTTCAAGAACCACTGGGAAGTGATCCGTAAGATCGACGCTGCCAATGGCGTGGAATACAACTGTCGTTAATCAGTCAGGCGGTACTACGTGCTAAAACTGGATAAGGTTTCCAAAACCTATAAAACGGGTGACAAGGCCCTCCACCATGCCTGCTTCGAAGTTCCCGCCGGGCAGGTGGTTGGCCTGATCGGCCCTTCGGGCGCCGGTAAGTCCACGCTGATCCGATGTATCAACCGTTTGGTGGAGCCCTCATCGGGCTCCATTCAGTTGGGTGACACCGAGCTAACCGGCCTGAACCGGCGAGAGCTGCGCCGGGCACGGCGGCGAATCGGCATGATCTTTCAGGAATACGCTCTGGTCGAACGCCTGACCGTGATGGAAAACGTGTTATCAGGCCGGCTTGGATACCTGCCTGCCTGGCGGTCGTACTTCCGCAAGTTCACCGGCGACGATATTGCGCAGGCCTTCTCACTGCTGGACAAGGTCGGCCTGGCCGACTACGCCGACAAGCGGGCCGATGCTCTGTCAGGTGGGCAGCGGCAACGGGTGGGCATTGCCCGGGCTCTGGAACAGAATCCGGAGCTGCTGCTGGTGGACGAACCCACCGCCTCCCTCGACCCGAAAACCTCCCGGCAGATCATGCGGCTGATCCGCAGTGCCTGCCAGGAACGCAACCTGCCCGCCATCATCAACATTCACGACGTTCTGCTGGCCCAGCAGTTCTCTGACCGCATCATCGGCCTGCGGGCCGGTGAAATCGTGTTTGATGGGCCCCCGGACGCCCTGACGGACGACGTGCTGACGACCATCTACGGTGATGAAGACTGGACTCAACTGCGGGGTGAGAATGGTTCCGGAGATCAAGGCGAGGACGCCTCCGGCGTTGATCTGATGGAGAGCGCGTGATGCCCGGCAAGTCCACTGCACACACCTACCCCAGACATTGGAAACGCCCCCCACTGCTTCTGACTCACCCGTTCTGGCGCAAGGTTATCCTGCTGGGCGGGCTGGTTTACCTGATTCTGGCCATCCAGACCATCGAGGTAGACTGGCAGCGGGTGTACCTCGGGCTTGAACGGGGCTGGCGCTTTGTTCAGGGCTTTCTGGTGCCCGACTTCACCTCCCGCTGGAACGACATCTACGCAGGCCTGCTGGAAAGCCTGACCATGACTGTCACATCCACGGTCGCCGGCATTCTGGTGTCCGTGCCGATCGGGATTGGCGCTGCCCGGAACCTTGCACCGGCACCGGTTTACCTGGCCTGCCGGGGCATTATCACCGTGTCCCGGTCGTTTCAGGAGGTGATCATCGCCATCCTGTTGGTGGCCATGTTCGGTTTCGGCCCCTTCGCCGGTTTTCTGACCCTGGCCTTCGCCACCATCGGCTTTCTGTCGAAACTCCTGGCCGAGGAAATCGAGGACTGCGACCGCAGCCAGATAGAAGCCGTGCGCGCCACGGGCGCCAGTTGGTGGCAAGTGGTGAACTACGCCGTTCAGCCACAGGTAATGCCGCGTCTCGTAGGGCTGTCGCTGTACCGTTTTGACATCAACTTCCGGGAGTCCGCGGTCATCGGGATTGTCGGCGCCGGAGGCATCGGGGCCACCCTGAACACCGCCATCGACCGCTACGAGTATGACTCAGCCGGTGCCGTGCTGATCATCATCATCGCCATCGTTCTGGTGGTGGAGTATTCATCTTCTTACATTCGCAGGTGGGTTCAGTGAACCATTCATCCCTCAACCCACAATGGCACTACCGCACCCCCGGGCAATCCCTGCTGCGCTGGCTTGGCTGGTTCTGGCTGGTGGCCTTTACGGTCGTGTGCTGGCAGATCATGAACGAGAACACCATCTGGGCGTTCGTCAGCGATGCGCCGCAACAGGCCGCCGACATCGGCGGGCGGATGTTCCCTCCCGCCTGGGGCTACATCAACAACCTCTGGCATCCGTTGTGGGATACTCTCAATATCGCCACCCTGGGCACCCTGCTGGGCGTTCTGTTCGCGATTCCCGTCGCTTTCATGGCCGCCACCAACACCACCCCCAGCGTCCGTTTCGTCCGGCCACTGGCCCTGCTTATCATTGTCTCGTCCCGGTCCATCAATTCGCTGATCTGGGCACTGCTGCTGGTCGCCATCATCGGCCCGGGCCTGCTGGCCGGCATCGTTGCCATTGGCCTGCGATCCATCGGTTTCGTCGCCAAGCTGCTCTACGAGGCCATTGAGGAAATCGACGAAAAGCAGGTCGAGGCCATCCGGGCCACTGGAGCCTCCGGCGCTCAGGTGATTGACTACGCGGTGGTTCCCCAGATTCTGCCCGCGTTCTGGGGCATCAGCGTGTTCCGCTGGGACATCAATATTCGCGAGTCCACCATTCTCGGTCTGGTCGGCGCAGGCGGATTGGGCATTCAGCTCAACGCGTCCCTGAGTACACTGGCCTGGAACCAGGTAGCCATGATTTTCATCGTGATCCTCGGGACCGTCGTGATTTCCGAGTGGGTTTCTGCGAGAGTGCGACAAGCAGTACTCTGAGGTAAGCATGGATAATCATCCGACGTCGTTTGCCGGCGTTACCCCCACACCCGCCTGGGCCTTTGCCCAGTACCAACGCGTCCGCGCCACCCTGCCGGAGGGCCTGCCCGCGCACCGACAGCCGAAAACCCAAACACTGGATTCACTCGCTCCGCTCCTTGAGCAGTTCCGGGTGTTTGTATTTGATGCCTTTGGCGTGCTGAACACTGGCAGCCGTGCGTTTCCCTCCGCCATTGAGCGTATCCGGCAGCTGCAGTCGCTGGATAAGACGGTCATGATCCTGTCCAACGCGGCCACGGCCAGCCACGCCGCCCTGGTCAGGAAATATCAGCAGATGGGGTTCGCCATTGCTCCGGAAAACCTTGTCTCCAGCCGCTGGGTACTGGAGCAGCGGCTGCGTTCAGCACCGGTGCCCGGTCGGTATGGCGTCCTGGCGCCAGCGTCCTCAGAGCCCGACACACTGCCGGTGGACGGACATCCGGTACTGCCCGAAACCACAGGCGGACAGCTGGATACTTTCGACGGCTTTATCTTCCTCAGCAGCGAAGGCTGGAATGAAACGGACCACGACACGCTGGCGGACAATCTGAAACGACGGCCTCGCCCGGTGATTGTGGCCAACCCAGACCTGGTCGCCCCCCGGGGTGATTGCCTGACTCTGGAACCCGGGTTCTTCGCCCACCGGCTGATGGACCAGTGCGACACCCTTCCGGAGTTTTTCGGCAAGCCCTATCAGCCCGCCTTCCAGGCGATACTGGATAAAGTTCCGGGAATCCCGGCCGGGGACATCCTGATGGTAGGGGACACCCTGCACACCGATATTCTTGGCGGTCAGGCAGCGGGCATGAAAACCCTGCTGGTTACGGAGGAAGGATCGTTGAAGGGAATGGACATTCCGGACTGCATTGCGCAGTCCGGAATCGCACCGGACTATATGGCTCCGGCCATTTGAGCCCGGTTACTGACCGGACTTAAGCATTTCCCAGTACTTTGCATAAACCTGCAGGGCTTCATCGCCAATGTCGGTCTGGAACTCCGCGTTGACCATATCCTCCGGGGTCGGGTAACTGGCCCGGTCGTTGGCGACTTCCTCGTCCAGCAGTTCACGGGCAGGGACAACCGGTGTGGCATAGCCAATGTCTTCGCTGATCAGTGCGGCAATTTCCGGGCGCAGCACAAAGCTGATGAACTGGTGAGCAGCGTCTGGGTTCTTGGCGTTTTTGGGGATCACGAAGCTGTCGAGCCAGACAATCGTGCCTTCCTCAGGATACACATATTCCAGCGCTGGCAGTGCTTCCCGGCCCATCACCGCTTCACCGTTCCAGATCATTCCGACATCCGTCTCGCCTTCAAGGTATGGCATACGCGGCGCGTCGGAGTTGAACGTGCGTACCGACAGCATCAGCTCGGTCAGCTTGTTATAGGCCGCCTCGATCTCTTCCGGATTGGTGCTGTTGCCGGAATAACCCAGTACCCGCAGGGCAACGTGGAATACTTCGCGCATATCGTTCGTCATCATTAACCGGCCCTGAAAACGCTCATCCCAGAGGTCGGCCCAGGCGGTTACGTCGCCCTCAACGTCGGCGGTATCTACCGCAATGCCGGTGGTGCCCCAAAGGTAAGGCACACTGTACTTATTCTCAGGATCGACCGGCAGATTGACCAGCTCGGGGTCGACACTGTCAAAGCCTTCAATCTTACTCGGGTCGACGGCCATCAGCAGGCCTTCGTTGCTCATCTTGCTGACGTAATACGTGGACGGAACGGCCAGATCGTAGGCGGCACTGTCGTCCAGCAGTTTCAGGCGGGCATACATAGCCTCGTTGCTGTCATAGGTGGTGTACACCACCTGGATGCCGGTTTCATCGGTGAACCGATCCAGCACTTCCTGGGGCATGTACTCCGACCAGTTGTACAGGTTCAGAACCTGCGGTTCTTCCGAGCTGCACCCGGACAATCCCAGCGCAAGCACGCCGGCCAGTACCAGTCTCTTCATCGTTTGCTCCTTAGCAGTATCCATTGAGACAAGATCAACATAACCAGCGAAAACGCCAGCAACAGCGTGCCCAGGGCATTCACCTCGGGCTTGAGGCCCACCCGCACCATGGAGTAGATGCGCAGGGGCAGAATTTCATAACTCGGGCCACTGACAAAGGTGCTCACCACCACGTCGTCCAGCGACAGGGTGAAACCCAGCAGCCAGCCCGCCAGCAACGCGGGCATGATCACCGGGATCAGCACGGTGCGGGTCATGGTGAAGTCGTTAGCGCCCAAGTCCCGGGCGGCCTCCGGCAGCCGTTCATCAAAACCACTGAGCCGGGCCATCACCGTGATCACCACAAACGGCAGGCAGAAGGTCACGTGGGCCAGCAACAGCGAGACGTAGCCCAATTGCAGCCCCACCAGCAAGAACACCGCCAGCAGCGAGATGGCCAGCACAATTTCCGGCGACATCATCACCACAAACAACATGCCATTGAGCACATTCTTGCCACGGAACCGGTAGCGGTGCAGGGCCAGGGCGGTCAGCGCACCGATCAGGGTGGACACCGTCGCCGCCGACAACGCCAGCCACAGCGAATTCCACATGGCGCGCACCATGGCCCGGTTGTTGAACAGGGCCTCGTACCAACGCAGGCTCAGCCCCCCCCACTCGTAACCGGTACGGGAATCGTTGAAAGAGAACACCACCAGCACGGCGATGGGGATGTACAACAGCAGATACACCAGCGTCAGGTAGGTACGGGGCAGCCAGCGGTTCATACGCCGTCCTCCCCGATGCGACGCTTACTGAGCTTGTGGGCAAACATCAGAAGTGCCATGGCCAGGGTCAGCATGATGCTGGCCGCCGCACCGAAGGGCCAGTTGCGGGCATCCAGAAACTGATTCTTGATCACATTGCCCACCAGCAGGTTGCGGGAACCGCCCAGAATATCCGGCACGAAGAACAGCCCCATGGCTGGCAGCAGCACCAGCATGACACCGGCCAGCACGCCCGGCAGGGTCAGCGGCACGATCACGTGTACAAAGGTGGCCAAACGCCCGGCCCCCAGATCGTGGGAAGCCCGCAAAAGGTCTTCCCGCAGATCCTCGAACACCGAGTACAGAGGCAGGATCATGAACGGTAATAACAGATAGACCAGGCCAATAATGACCGCAAACTCGGTGTACAGCAGCTGCACCGGCTCATCAATCCAGCCCAGGGCCATCAGGCCATTATTCAGCAAGCCGTTGGTGGCAAGAATCAGCTTCAGGGCGTAGGTACGCACCAGGGAGTTGGTCCAGAAGGGCACCACCAGCAGGAAAATCAGCAACACCTGATGACGCTTGCCCACCTTGGATAAGGCCCAGGCAAAGGGATAGCCAACCAGCAAACAGATCAGCGTGGTCATCGCCGCCATGTACAGGGAGTTAAGGAATACATCCAGGTACAGCGGATTGAGCAACTGGCGGTAGGCATCCAGCGTCAACGGCAAGGAGATGAAGGTGGCCGGATCCCGGGTCATCAGGCTGGCGCCAACCACCAGCAGGTTCGGGGTCAGCACCAGAAACAGCAACCAGCCCCAGACCAGAACCAGCACCGCCGTGCGAAACGGCTGCTGCATCAGGTTACGCATCGATCGCATCTTCCTCGGGAACGTCTTCCGGTTCCGCCGGCAAAAGCCATTCCCAGCCGTCCACCCAGCTCACCCGCACGGGTTCACCCAGCCGGTAGTCGAAGGTGGGGTCGTCTTCGTCAAAAAACTCCGACGCCAGCACTTCGGTGCCATCGTCCAGATGTATCACCGAATCCAGGGTGCTGCCCTTGTAGTTACGTTCCACCACCTTGCCGGCCACGCCATCCTCATCGCTCGGCGCCAGCACCCGGATATCCTCGGGGCGCAACAGTACGTGCAGAGGCTGCCCGGGCGACACCGAAAAATCCGGCTTGCGGAAAGTCCGCTTAAGCCCGAACACGTCTACGGTAATGGTGTCATCATCGTTGGTGTTATCGACCGTGCCCGGGAAGAAATTGGTCTCACCCACAAAGCGTGCGGTAAACAGGTTGGCGGGGCGTTCGTAGACTTCCCGAGGCGTGCCCAGTTGCTGGATCAGGCCATCTTTCAGCACCACCACCCGGTCGGACATGGACAGGGCTTCTTCCTGATCGTGGGTCACGAAGATAAAGGTGATTCCCAGCTCCCGCTGCAGGCGCTTGAGCTCCACCTGCATGGTTCTGCGCAGCTTGTAGTCGAGCGCCGACAGGGGCTCGTCCAGCAACAATACCTTCGGCCGTTTCACCACGGCCCGGGCAATGGCCACCCGTTGCTGCTGGCCACCGGATAACTGATGAGGTTTGCGGCGCATGAAATCTTCCAGCTGCACCATCGCCAGAGCCTCTTCTACCCGCTGGCGAATTTCGTCTTTTGGCCGCTTCTCCATTTTCAGGCCATAGGCCACGTTGTCGAACACCGACATGTGAGGAAACAGCGCGTAGTTCTGGAACACGGTGTTCAGTGGCCGGTACTCCGGTTCGGTATAGGTCAGATCCTGGCCGCCCAGGGTGATCGACCCTTCATCCGGGTGTTCAAAACCGGCCATCATCCGTAGCAGCGTGGTTTTACCACAACCGGACGGGCCCAGCAGCGTCAGGAATTCGCCGTCAAAGATATCCAGATCCAGTGCATCCAGTACCTTTTTGCCGTCGAACTGTTTGGTGAGGTTTCGCAGTGTTAGCAGTGTCTGTTTCATTGGCCCGGCCCAAAAAAAGAGCGGCGTATTCTTCCAGAAACCGCCGTAAACAAAAAGAGGCGTCGGGATATTCCCTCATCCCGCACGCCCCTTGCCCTGCAGCCGGATTTACAACCGCTTCCCGGCGCCGGTTTTACTGGTCGGCCACACTGTTCAGATAGGCCTTGTCGGAGATGTTAGTCCACTTGCGGACCTTTTTCAGGTAATCCCGCTGGGAGGTAATGATTTCCCTGGCCAGCGGGTCTTTCGCGGCTTCTTCCTCAAGCAGGCGGTGGGTGGTCTCACGCAGGGCGTCGATCACCTCTGGTGGGAATACCTTGTGGGTTACCTGGGGGTACTGTTCTTTCATCTTGTCCCAGGCTTCGGCACTGTCATTGGTGCTCTGAATGTACATATCATAGGCGGCGGTGCGCATGGCCACTCGCACAATTTCCTGCAGGTCTTCCGGCAGCTTGTTCCAGGCCTTGGTGCTGATCAGGAACTGGACTTCGGCACCCGGCTCCTGCCAGCCGGAGTAGTAATAGTTGGCAATCTGGTGAAAGCCCATGGGGAAATCCAGGGCCGGAGCCACCCACTCCAGAGCGTCGATGGTGCCGCGCTCCAGAGCCGTGTAAAGCTCGCCCGGCGGCAGGTTAGTCACCGCCACACCCAGCTCGGACATTACCTCTCCGGCAAAGCCCGGAGTGCGCATTTTCAGGCCCTTGAGGTCATCCAGTGATTTGATTTCCTTTCGGAACCAGCCACCCATCTGGTTACCGGTGTTGCCGCCCGGGAAGGACATAAGACCAAACGGCTCATACACTTTCTGCATCAGCTCCATACCGCCGCCATGGTAAAACCAAGCGTACTGTTCCTGTGCCAGCAGGCCAAACGGAATGGTGGTGAAGTACATGGCGTTGGGGATGATGCCCTTGTAGTAATAGGACGCCGTGTGGCCCATGTCGTACTGGCCGTTACGCACCATGTCGAAAATACCGAAAGGAGCCTTGTGCTTGTTGGCGGAATCGATACGCACTTCAATCCGGCCGCCAGACATGGTTTCGACCAGGTTCTCGAAGTGTTTGGTGGTTTCACCCAGAATCGGGGAGTTCGGCCCCCAGGTTTCCGCCAGGCGAAGGGTGTAGGTTTTGTCTGCCAAAGCCTGAACGCTGAATGCGGACGCGGCCACTGCGACAGCCGCAAGTAGGGTTTTGCGAAGAGTCATGGTACGGGCTTCCGTTTGTTATCGTTTATATCGATTGTCACTAACGGTAGCCATGATAGCGGGCTGTCAGCGCTTCTGAAAGCCCGCAGCCCGCGGCTTTGTTTCTACATTCGTACCATGCGTGCTTCCAGCAGAAGCGTGGGACCAATTTTGGCCACCTTGACCCGGTCAGGATCCAGCCCCAGGCCCTCAAGCGCTTCCTGCACTTCATCCATGGCAGTCTCGGCGGGGGCGGCCAGCAGCAGCTCCTGAATCGACTCAAGAATCATCCTCACTGGCACGGTAATGAAGTACACAGAGATCACCAGCATCATTGCCGGGTCGGCATACACCGACAGATGCGACCAGCGGCTCTGCTCCAGTAACCAGGCGCCCGCAAAACCCAGCATTACCGCCACACTCAAAGCGGTATCCATCAGCCACTGGCGTTTTTCCGCGTTCACCAGGCCAGAACCCGAACGTTGGCTACTCCAGTGCAGGTAAAACCAGACCAGACCACAGCCCACGACATTCACCAGGCCGAACAGTACCGCCATGCTGGCCTCAACCGGCCGGCCGCCCTGCACCAGGGCGACAATGGCTGAACCCAGGGACAGTACGCAAAGAACCGCAATCACCAGGCCCTTGACGGCAATCACCAGGGGCTCAACAGCACCGAATCCAAACGGGTACCGGGCATTGGCCGGGCGGCGCACCAGACGGGCGGCGTAGAGAGAAAGAAGGGACAGCACCAGGCTGATCAGGGAGTAGGCACCGTCGAACAGAATCACCATGGATTCCACCCAGAGCCCCCACACAATTCCGGCCACTGCAAACATCGCAGCACCGGCAGCAGAAATTGTCAGCGCCATATTTTCCCGCGCCAGAGAAGTAAACATTTTGACCTCCTGAGAAGAGGAAGCCATATTATGGCCATTCGATCATTTCACTAAGTCAGTGAGCGCCGGTCATTCCGTCGCTACGGAGTACCCCCTATGAAAACCTCCCAGATCCGGACATTCCTGGCCGTGGTTCAAAACGGCAGTGTTGCCGCCGCCGCACGGGAGCTGAACCGCAGCCGGACGACCGTCAGTACGGTACTGGCGGCACTGGAAGATGAGCTGGGCGTGGCGCTGTTCGAGCGCTCCGGCAACCGACTGGAGCTGACCACCATTGGCCAGTCGATACTGACCGACTGCCGGCGACTGGATCAGGTCGCCGGGCAGATCATGGCCCGCTGCCAGCATCACCTCAGCGGCGCTGAATCGGTATTGCGCATCGCCCGGGACGACTCCATTCCCGAAGAAATCTGGCGGGATATTCTGCGCCGCCTGAAACAGCGGTTTCCAAAAACCAGCCTGTCGGTGTACCTGGCGCCACCCCGGGAACTGACCTCACTGGTCAGCAACCAGGCGGTCGATGTGGCTTACGGCCTGATGCCAGAGTTGCTGAGTGAGGGCTATCAATGGTTCCGGGAACTGGCGGATGTGCGGATGTTAACGGTGGCCGCCCCGGAGCATCCGCTAAGCCAGCTGAAACGGGTGGGACAGGACGATCTGATTGGCCACACCGAGGTGACTCTGGCCTATATGGACGAATCCGGGCTGGTGGCAGAATCGCCGGAAACCGCCAACTACCTGGCGTTCACTCAGTACGAACTGATTCGGGATGCGGTGATTGAAGGTGCGGGCTGGGCCGATCTGCCCCTGCCTTTGATTGCCGAGGCGCTACGCAAAGAACAGCTGAAAACCATCCACCACCGCAGTGCCCAGTGGTGGAAGGTGTTCAGTGCCCTGGAGTCTGAACAGGCCCAGGGCGGCGCGGTGGTAGGCTGGCTGGCCAATGAGCTGGAGGCCTATCTGGAGCCCCACGCCTGATCTGCAAGCTTTATACCTTGAACTGCGCCACCAGTTCCCGCAAGTGCTCACCCAGTCGCGCCAGCTCATGGCTGGCCTCGTTGGTCTGGGTAACCCCGGTATCACTGCGCTGGGCGGCATCCACAATGCGCACCACGTTCTGGTTGATCTCTTCCGCCACCTGGCTTTGTTGCTCCGCAGCCGTGGCAATCTGAGTCACTTGATCGTGAATCTGCGTGATGGAGGTGACAATGGTGTTCAGAGCCGTGGTTGCATGGTTGATCCGCTCCACCGTCGCTTCCGAGCTCTGTCGGGAGTGGTTCATCCGTTCCACCGAGGCTTTTGATTCGGTAACAAATCCGTCAATCATCTCACGGATCTGGTCAGCGGATTCCGCTGAGCGCTTGGCCAGTTGCCGAACCTCGTCTGCCACTACCGAGAAGCCCCGGCCGTGCTCACCGGCACGGGCAGCTTCAATCGCGGCGTTCAGTGCCAACAGGTTGGTCTGCTCGGTCACCGCATGGATGACATCCAGCACCTGCTGGATATCATTGGACTTCTCCGCCAGCGCGTTGATACTGAGGGCGGTTGCCTCCATTTCTTCGGACAACTGATTCACAGAACCTTGGGCACTGCTGATGGTTTCTCCACCTTCCTTGGCCATCCGGTCCGCATCGGAGGCTGCGCCTTCCACTTCGTTGGCATTGCCGGAAATCTGCTGGATCGTTGCCGCCATCTCATTGATCGCAGAGGCAATCTGATCAGTTTCAGAGCCCTGCTCCTGCACCGACTGGCGGGTTTCATTGGCCACCCGGCTGAGCTCCTCGGCCGCCGAAGCCACCTGGTCGGTGGTGGAGCCCACCTCGCGGATCGTGTTCTGAATCTTGATCACGAAATGGTTGAAGCGCCGGCCCAGCTCCGCCAGTTCATCGCGGCCATCTTCGGGCAGCCGCTGGCGCAGATCGCCATCGCCCTCGGCAATTTCCTGCATCATGTCGCTGACTCGGGCCAGAGGTGCGGTTACGGTGCGGCCAACGATCAGGCCGATCACCAACGCCACCAGCACAACCAGTACCGACACCGCAAAAATAACCGTCAGGGCAGACGCCATGGATTCATCAATCTTGTCCCGGGCGCGCTCAACCTGAGTCTGAATGTCGGTTACGTATACCCCGGCGCCAATCATCCAGTCCCAGCCAGGAATAATGCTGGAATAAGAAACTTTGGGCTCGATCTGGCCAGACGCCGGGTTCATCCAGTCGTAGGGCATAAAGCCGTCGCCAGTGGCGGCATCAAACAGACCGAATACCAGCTTTCGTGTATTCGGGTTGGTGGTAGGGCCCTCTTTGGAGGGATCCGGGGCATAGGCCAGGTTATCTGCCTGCCGCGTATAGGCAAACACATAGTTGTTCTGGCCGAACTTGATAGAACGCAATCGATTGCGGGCTTCTTCTTTTGCCTCGACTTCTGTCAGGCCGGGCCTTGCTTTGGCTTCCAGCACCACGGATCGGGCACTTTCGATGAGATTTTTCAGGCCTTCCTTACGAGACTCAAGCAATCCTTGCTCCAACCGACGAAGCTCCGCCTCACCGTTCGTCCTGATCTGGTTCGCGGTTACCAGCGCAATAACCACGGCCGTGACAATAACCGGCAACAATACACCGATCAGCAACCGGGTTCGGATTTTCAACTTGCTTATGAAGGTCATGAATTCTGCTCCGGAGTTCCACTACCTGGCGACCTGGGCGGCCAATACAGGGGCAACATGCATACGCAACTATACTTATCGGCAGCGCAAGCACCCGCTTGAGCCGGTGACCGTTTGTATATGAAGCCCTTGGCCCAGTCAAAGACTTGCACCCGGAGAAGCAAAGGTCTATTACGGTTACTGCAAAAGACAGGAGATAGCGTCAGCAACGTTCGGATGCGGGCTGTGGATCCCGGGGCACCCCCTCATCGCACTTTTTGCAATCCAGCTCAAAACCCAACATCGACTGGCGCCCATCGGGCGTGATCACCCAGGGCCGGTTTACCCAGGGCGGCTGGTGACGAACGTGCTGATTATGGCCACAGGCCAGCTGGGCCACCCAGTGATCTTCTTCGTCTTTGTGGTATCCGGTAATCGGCTGCTTCATGCCTGAGCCACCTTGCGCTCCCGCCCCGCCCAGGCTGACCAGGAGTAGATAGCGAGCGCGATCCAGATCAGCACAAAACTGATCAGTTTGCCGGTGCTGAGCGGCTCATCAAACACAAACAGGGCAATCAGAAACTGAATGGTCGGATTTATGTACATTAGAAAGCCCACAGTCGAGAGTTTCAGCCGCCGGGCCGCTCCGGCAAACGCCAGCAAAGGCACCGCAGTAACCACGCCACTGGATGCCAGCAGCAGGGCATTTGAGGCACTGCCCGAGAAATGGGACAGCCCCATGGAAGAAATCACAGCCAGGGTCAGCAAACCCAGCGGCAACAGCAGCAGGGTTTCCACAAACAAACCGGACAAGCCGTCCAGCTCCACCTTCTTGCGCAACAGGCCATAGGTGCCAAAACTGAATGCCAGCACCAGAGTAATCCAGGGCAGTTCGCCCAGCAAAACCAGCTGAAACAGAATGGCCGCGCCCGCCAGCACCACCGCCACCATCTGCAGTTTCGAGATACGTTCCGACAACACCACCATGGCCAGACCCACGTTTACCAATGGGGTCAGGAAGTAGCCCAGACTGGCCTGCAATACATGCCGGGTTTCAACAGCGTAAATATAGATCCCCCAGTTAATGGCAATAAACACGGCACAGCCAAGCACAAAACCCAGCCGCTTCGGTTGTTTCAAGGCCGCCAATACCGGTGGCCAGCGCTTCAGCAGGCTGATCACCACTGCCAGGAACAGGCAGGACCAGATCACCCGGTGGATCAGAACTTCCCACGCAGGGATGCCGCCAAACAACGCGAAATACAGGGGAAAACAGCCCCACAGGGTATAAGCGCCCAGCCCGTAAGCGACACCCCGGGTGGATTCGTTGGTTACTTTCATAGCTTCCTCATCAAACGGGCATGTAATCTAGCACAGAGCACCGGAAATGGCTTAACCTCTGGTATCAACTTGCCATGAACAGGAATCGCCATGAAAACCGCACAAGACCTAGTTGCCCAGGCCAAACAGGAGATCCAGGAAGTATCGCTGGCCAATGCCGATGCAGCCATCAAAGACGCCGACCTGTTGCTGGATGTTCGCGATGCCGATGAATTTCGCGCCAGCCACATTCCGGGATCCGTCAATATTTCCCGGGGTATGCTGGAATTCCGTTTCACCAACGAACCATCCCTGGAAGACCGCCAGCTCAAGATCGTGCTGTACTGCAAATCCTCCGGGCGAGCAGCCCTGAGTGCCCGGGCGCTGAAAGAAATGGGCTATCTGAACGTGCAGTCTATTGAAGGCGGCTTTGATGCCTGGGTGAATGCCGGCAAGCCCGTGGCCAAGCCGGATCTCCCCAGCTTCGGCTGACCCGCTACAGGCAGCAGGCTTTGTGCTTGCGGCCACTGCCACAGGGGCAGGGTTCATTGCGGCCGGGTTTCAACCGGCCCTCGGTGGTTTTGCCCGCCAGGTAAAACCACCGCCCATCCAGTTTCCGGAAGCCGGACTCTTCCTCCAGGTAGCCCCAACCCGACTCCAGCGAATACACGGCACGAAAATGTACCTGCCCGAGGTCACCCCGTTCGCTCGCCGACAGAACCTGTAGCGACACCCAGCCGGGCCCGTCATCCAGCCCCAACTCTTTGGGCCGGGTATCCGGATGCCAGGTTGATAGCAGGTACTCACTGTCGCCAAGAACAAAGGCCGTGTAGCGAGAGCGCATCAGGGCTTCGGGAGTGGGCGCACCGGTGCCTTTGTGAAAGGGCTGACAGCAGGCCTGGTACAAGGCATGACTGCCGCAGGGGCATAGCTGGTCAGCGGACTTCCCGGACATATTTCTCGGCATACTCATCAATTAACTGCTCAAATCGCCCCGCTCGCTTCAGTGCCAGCAGCTCATCCATAAACGCTTCGCGCAATGGCTCGTTGTTACAGCGGGATTTCTTTGGAAAGGCAAAAAACAGTCCTTCCTTGCTAACCGGCGGGGCAAGCGCAACAAAATCCGCCTCAAGGCCCAGGCGTTCGAGCTTTACCTTGCCCTGAAGCAACTCGTACAGAACAAAATCCACGCGCCCGATTTCTGCCATCAGATAGGACTGTTCAATGGAGCGAACCCCGAGGATATCCAGGTTCTCCTCGGCAAAGCTGTCAAAATTCTGTCCGAAACTGTTATTGATCAGGGTCGAACCGCGTTTACCTACCAGATCCGGCCAGTGCCGGTACTGGAAAACCTTGTCCCGGCGCACCCAGACGTTGGTGGGCAGTTGCACCATCGGCGGCAGCACGTAATCCATGTACGTTATCCGCTCGCTGGTAATGAATGCACCCGCCACCAGGTCTAATTCGCCGAGCTCTGCCAGGCGTTGCACACGGGCCCAGGAGCCAATGTTGCGAACCTCGACCTCGAGGCCAAGCGGTTTGACCACTTCTTTCAGAAATTGCGGCACTGCGCCGACCAACACTTTCGGCGTGTCTCTGGGCACCCACAACAAGGGCGGATACTCGGGGTTACCACTGACCACCAGTTTGCTGCACTGAACGGCATCACCGGGCTGCGAAAACACCGTGGCGGGCCAGCAAACCAGAGCCGCAAGCAGCCCTGCAATCGCGAAACACAATGGGCTACGCCTGATTCTTATCGCCAAATGCACTCCGCTGTTTCACCTTGCAGATTGAAAACGTCTAATCAATCAGAAACATCGAGTATAGCAGAGGGCCGGGAAAAGCTGCGGTCGATCCTTTGATATCCGTCAAATCAGGGGTGAGCAATTGTGCGGATGTGTCCGCTGGCAGGTCAGCCTGAATGGGGACAACGGCACAACCACAGAGATATGCCGTTGCAACCGGGCCACCGCGGATCAGCGGCGTTTGGTTACCGCCATGGTCAGGCGCGAGATGCAGGTGAGTTTGCCCTGCTCGTTCTCCAGCCGGATTTCCCATACCTGGGTGGTGCTGCCAAGGTGCTGGGGCCGGGCCGTACCGTATACCCAACCGCCACTGACCGGTCGGATATGGTTGGCGTTGATATCCAGCCCCACAGCCATGGTGCCCGGCTCCCGCAGGCAGCAGTTGGCCGCCATGCTGCCCAGGGTCTCCGCCAGAACCACCGAAGAGCCGCCGTGCAGAATGCCGAAAGGCTGCTTGGTGCGATGGTCCACCGGCATCCGCCCGCGAACAAAGTCGTCCCCGATTTCCAGGTATTCGATTCCCATGTGGCTGACTGCCGTATTCTTGCTTGACTCGGCCATGGCTTCCAGGCTCGGGGTTACCGTCCAGATCGACATCGTGCATTTCTCCAGATTGAACTTTAGTCGTTTATAACTGTCGGATATGAGCCTATGCAGGTAGCATGCTCACCGCCATGCCTTTATAGAGCATTTTTAAAACAGAACCAATGACCATGAGAGAGGAACAAGGAATGAAAAAAGGATTCATCACCGCCGGTGTGCTGGCAACTGTCCTGGCAATGCCCGCTGCCGCCCAGATGAGCGTGGAAGATCAGATCAAAACCCGCCAGTCGGCTTACCAGTTTGCCGCCTGGAACATGGGTAAGATCAAAGCCCAGGCCATCGATGGCGAGGTTGCCTTTGACGAAAAGCAGATGCTGGCAGCGGCCAACGCCATTGCTGCGGTTGCCAATTCCGGCATGAGTGTTCTGTACAGCCGTGACAGCGCCAACGATCGGGCAGAAAACACTCGTCTGAAGCCAAATTTCTTCGAAGAACCCATGAAGGTTCGCGAAATTGCCGTGAGCTTCGTGCGCGAAGCCAACGCGCTGCAGGAAGTTGCCGCAGGCGGTGATAAAGCCGCAATCGCCCGCCAGTTCGCCAAGGTTGGCGAAACCTGCAAGGCCTGCCACGACAACTTCCGGGCCAAGTAAACTCAGCCCTCTTTGTCCGTCACCATCCCAGATCCTGGGGTGGTGGCGGAGGCGGCGGCAACAGCCCGCCATTGGCCGCCCAGACCACTGCAATCGCCACCGCAACGGCCACCACAAAGGCCAGCGGGCCACCGCCCCGGGCGCTTTGCGCCTGTTCATCCGCCACGTCTTTACGGCCAGTAATCATCGGGCGCACCAGGTTGTCTTTTCGAACATGACTGTAAAAACCAACGGCCAGTATGTGCAAGGCAACCAGGCCATACAGAAACCATTCGGTCAGCCGGTGCCAGCTGCTCGCGGTATCACTGCCACTGGAGGTAACCAGCGAATACAAAGGCCCATTGAAGGCAATGTCATCGTTGGCAAACAGCCCGGTGACCGCCTGAAAACCAAATAGCCCCAGCAAGGCCAGCACCGACAACGCCCCCAGCGGGTTGTGGCCCACGCCCCGCCACTGGCCGCGAAAATACCCCGCCACCGCGGCAGGGCCCTGCACAAACTGGCCGAAACGGGCATAGGTGGAACCAACAAACCCCCAGACAACCCGAAAGCTCAGTAAGCCCAGAATGGCCAGACCAAAGCGCTCATGCCACATCATCGAACCAGCAACCTTGACAGACAGCACTGCACCCAGCACAGCCGCCAGCAACAGCCAGTGAAACAGGCGGGTGGGCAGATCCCATAGCCGTATAGTTTTCATTCAGAATCCTTTTCTCGCTCAGACATCATTGTATTCCCGGCAAAACCGGCAACAACAGACAAACTAATTCCCCACAGGTTCCCGCCAACAACCATCGGCCCCGCAAGTGTGCCGTCTGGCACAATCTTTTCCCCTGTCTTTTGCGTATCTTCAACCATTGTACTGCCACAGGAGCCGAATGTTTTGGACACCCTTTACTGGTTTACCCGCGATCTGCGCCTGCACGACAACGCCGCACTGCTGGCAGCCTCCCGCGCCAACCGCCTGCTGTGTGTGTTTGTGGTCGACCCCCGCTGGTTTATTAGCAACCAGCACCAGTGCCGCCCCATGGGCGATCATCGCTGGCGTTTTCTGTGGCAGAGCCTGATGGCGCTGGAGCGCAGCCTGCGCCCCATGGGCCAGCGACTGTACATTGCCTGGGGCTACCCGGAGAAAGTCTTGCCCGGGCTGACCCGGGAACACAAGCTGAAGCGCCTGGTACGGTCGCGGATACCGGGCAGTTTTGAAGCCCGGCAGTGGCAAAGTATTCAGCAACAAGCACCAGAACTCACCTGCCAGGAATTTGAAACCCTCGGCTTGTTTACCGAGCATCAGCTGCCCATGGCCCTGGCGCAGCTCCCGGACACCTTTTCCCGGTTCCGCAAGCAGATTGAGCAGGCCGACGAATCGGCGCCGGAGGTGCTGCGCATCCGCACCCCCGGCGCCCTGCCACCCCCACCCGGGTTCATCAATGACAACCGGGGCGAGTGCCCGCCCATTCCGGAGCCGGAGCAACCGCCGTTCTTTACTGGTGGCGAGCTGGCGGGCCTGGCGCAACTGCAGGCCTTCCTGTTTGAACGACACGGCATTGCCTGCTACAAGGAAACCCGCAACGCGCTGGATGACTGGGACTCTTCCTCAAAATTCTCACCCTGGCTGGCCAACGGCGGCCTATCGGTGCGGGAAGTGGCCGCAGCCATTGAACAGTATGAACGGGAACATACCCGCAACGAATCCACCTACTGGCTCTGGTTTGAACTGCTCTGGCGGGAATATTTCCTGTGGTATGGTTTTCGCCACGGCAATCAGCTTTTCAAGCGCAGCGGCGTGCAACGCAACCCGCGCCCGGTGACCTTTTACGGTCACCGGTTCAAGGCCTGGTGCGAGGGCAACACCGAGTATCCCATTGTCAATGCTGCCATGAATCAACTGCGCGCCACCGGTTACATGAGCAACCGGGCCCGACAACTGGTGGCCAGCTGCCTGGTCAACGAACTGGAGCTGGACTGGCGGTACGGCGCCGCCTGGTTCGAACAGCAGTTGGTGGACTATGATGTCGCCAGCAACTACGGCAACTGGCAATATCTGGCGGGCGTGGGTGCCGATCCCCGCGGACTGCGCCGGTTCAGCCTGCAAAAGCAAACCGAACAGTACGACCCGGACGGGCGCTTTATCGAGCGCTGGCACGGCCAAAGTAGCCAGTCTGTGGGACTGCACACGGTCGATGCGGCGGACTGGCCGATTTACTGAGCACCGGCCATAACTGAGAACCGAGCACGGGCCACGAATTCCGCACGGAGAGAACTTGATCTGCCCCGCACCAACTTCTGGATTTACCCCAGTGCCGATCACGACGGCAACGTACAACGGTTTCTCGACAACCCCGAAACCGCCCCGTTCCCGGCCGCCAAAGACCCGGATTCCCGGGCCGGCCAAGCGAATTTTCGTTGGTTGAGCATGGCCAGACCCCTCTGCCCCTTGTGTGGCCAGCACCCGAACATCTGCGTCTGTGCAGACTGTGCCAGCGTTGCCAACCGGCGCCGGCTGCTGATTCTTCAGCACCCGTCCGAGGTGGGGCACAGCAAGGGCACCGTTCGGCTGTTGCAGCAGTGCCTGCAGAACATTGAGGTGCTGGTGGGCGAATCACCGGCATCGTTTGACGCTCTGGGGCTTGAGCAACGGCTGCAACACCCGGGCACCGGGCTGCTGTTTCCCGGCCCCGACAGTCAGCCGCTGACTGCCGAGAGTGCCCGTGACATCGAGCAGTGGCTGGTGCTGGATGGCACCTGGCGCAAGGCCGCCAAAATCCTCTATGGCAACCCGCCACTGGCAACCCTGCCGAGTTTTCATTTTGTCGATGCCCCAACCTCAGGCTACCGAATTCGCAAGGCACCGAAAGCCGGTCAGCTATCCACTGCAGAAGCCGTCGCCCACCTGCTGTCGGTGACGGAACCCGGGCTGAACACACAACCGTTATTGCAGGCCCAGCAGGCCCTGGTCGAGAAACTGCTGGCGTTCGTGCCGCCCGAGCACAGGTGACGGACAATGGCCTATCCGTTATTGTGGACAACAGATTCAAGCAACCGGTAAACGCTATGGCATTATTTTCTGAAAAAGCCGCTGCCCGACAGCTGAAGGAAGAGTCCGGCAAGGTTCACCAGGGTGACCTGGAAGGCCTTCTGGAGCGCCAGAAAGCCATCGAAGAAAAAGTCCGAAACAGTGGCCGTCTGCGCCGTTTTTCCACCGATGTCGGGCTAATGTTTTCGCTGATCCGGGATTACTGGCGGGGCCGATACCGGGCCATTCCCTGGAAATCCATTGCGGCCATTGCCGGTGCGCTGATCTACGTGATGAACCCGCTGGATCTGATTCCCGATCTGATTCTTGGCTTCGGTTTCCTGGATGACGCCGGTGTGGTCGCGCTCTGCCTTAAACTGGTGGAATCCGATCTTCACCGCTATGCTGCGTGGAAAGAAACGGTAGCAGAACCTGCCGCACAAGACCAAAACGGAATTGCTCAGTAATTCATCAGGCGCTATGCTCCGCGCACCCTGAATTTTTCTCTGCATTGAACGGGAGTCATTGTGGATTTTGCAACCCTGATAGGCCTGGTTGGCGCCATTTTGCTGATTGCGTCTGCCGTTATACTGGGCGCATCCCCCGGCGTGTTTATCAACGTACCCTCGATGCTGATCGTGGTGGTCGGCAGCTTGCTGGTGGTGCTGGCGAAATTCAGCATTGCCCAGTTCTTCGGCGCCTTCAAGGCAGCTGCGCGGGCGTTCAAGTTCAAACTGCCGGAAGTCCAGGCACTGATCAGCGAACTGGTTGATGTGGCCCAGGTGGCCCGAAAAGAAGGGGTGTTGGGGCTGGAAGGCCGCGAAGTCAGCTCACCGTTTCTCGAGCAGGGCATTCAGATGCTGGTGGATGGCCAGACCTCCAGCACCATCAAGGAGCTGCTCTCCAAGGAGCGCCTGATGACGCTCGAGCACAACCGTTCCGGCGCCAAGGTCTTTACCGCCCTGGCGGATGTGGGCCCGGCCATGGGCATGATCGGTACCCTGATTGGTCTGGTACAGATGCTGTCGAACATGGAAGACCCCAAGTCTATCGGCCCGGCCATGGCGGTGGCCCTGCTAACCACGCTCTACGGCGCCATGATTGCCACCATGATCGCCACCCCGATTGCCGACAAACTGTCGCTGCGGATGACCGAAGAAGCCCGCATCCAGTCCCTCTACATAGACGCTCTGGTGGCCATCCAGGAAGGCACCAACCCGCGCATTATCGAGCAGTTGCTGTCCAGCTACCTGCCGCCGAAGGAACGGGCCAAGAACGGTGAAGCCGAGGCGGCAACGGGGTAAGCCATGGACGATTTGCCGGAAGAGGAAAAACCGGGCATTCCGGCGTGGGTCATGACCTTCGCCGACCTGATGTCGCTGCTGATGTGCTTCTTCGTGCTGTTGCTGTCGTTCTCTGAAATCGACGCCATGAAGTTCAAGCAGATTGCCGGTGAACTGGCCAAGGCCTTCGGTGTGCAACGGGATGTGCCCGCCCTGGAAATTCCCATGGGCACCAGCCCGATTTTTGACGAATTCTCGCCTGCCCCGCCAGAGCCGACGCTGGTCAATGAGATCAAACAAACCACCACCGACCAGCAACCGGAACTGCAAACGCTCAAAAGTCCGGAAGAACAAGCCATAACCGAAAGCATTCAGCAAGAAATGGACGAGAACATGGCGCGGATTCTCGAGGTGCTGGAGCCAGCCATCAAGGATGGCCGCATCAACGTCTCCGAAGACCAGCGCCGGATCGTGATTCGGGTCGAAGAGAAAGGCTCCTTTCCATCCGGTTCCGCCCAGTTGACCTGGGAGTTCGAGGGTTTACTGCTGGATATGGCCGAAGTGCTGGCGGAAATGCCCGGCGATCTGGCCATTGAAGGCCACACCGACGATATTCCAATCCGTACCGACCGTTTTTACAGTAACTGGGATCTATCGGCCGCCCGGGCGGCGGCGGTGGCCAACGTTCTGGTGGCCAAAGATCAGGTGGAACCAGGTCGGCTGAGGGTGACCGGGCTGGCCGACACCGAGCCCCGTGTCGCCAACAACTCCCCGGACAACCGGGCGAAAAACCGGCGGGTCGAGATTGTGGTCGACCTATCGGAACCCATGGAAGAGCAGGAAATCCGCCTGCGGGAACTGATCCAGTCCCGGGATACCGAAGATCAGGAAGCCATTATTGGCATTGAGGCCGACAACGTCAGTTCCGGTGAGATCACCTGGTAGGCCAATCCCTCACTCGGCGGTTCTGTGGTAGCCGGTCAGCTCCATATAACCAACACCGGTATGGCTGCCCTCAACCCTGACCGGGCTTTCCCAGTAGGGGTAAAGACCCTGGTTGTAGTAATCCCCTGGCGGCGCCGATACCCGGAGGTCGACCCCGAAATCCGCCACCTGCAATCGCCAGCGCCGGGGAGCGCCAGCCGAAGCCCCATCCGGCGCCATTATGATTTGCCCGGCAAGGCCCGCCCGCAACTGTACATTTTCCAGCAAGGTCAGCGTGGGCATCAGGTTGGCTTCCTGAAACACCACCCCGAGCTTGCCCCACCTCAGTTGCGCCCAGTGGGCCTCTCGCGCTTCAGTCTGCGGCTCCCAGAGGTTCTGCGGTGGTGCCCCTGCGCCGTGCCCGCCAGGCGCGCGCCTGCTCTACCCAGGATAGCAAGGCCGGTATCACGAACAGTACCAGCACCGTCGACAGCCCCAGACCAAAGGCGATGGACGTCGCCATCGGAATCAGGAACTGGGCCTGCAGGGAGGTTTCGAACAACAGTGGCATCAGGCCACCGATGGTGGTCAGGGAGGTGAGTAACACTGCGCGAACCCGCTGCACCGCCGCCTCGTTCAGTGCCTCGGTGATGTCCAGCCCCCGCGCCCGCTGCTGGTTGTAGAAGGTCACCAGAATGATCGCGTTGTTCACCACGATGCCCGACAGGCCGAATAGCCCGAACAGGGACAGAATGGTCAGTTGCAGCCCCATCGCCCAGTGCCCCAACAGCGCCCCCACCAGCGCGAACGGGATAATGGCCATCACAATCAGCGGCAGGCTCCAGGAAGCAAAGACCCAGGCCAGCACCACGTACATCAGGGCCAGGCCAATCATCAAGCCCACCTTCATATCATCCAGACTTTCCCGCTGATCCGCCGATCGGCCTTCAAAGCTGTAACGCACTCCGTAGCGGCTGGTGATGTCCTGCAATGGCCCGGATTCCAGGCTCTCGAGCACCTGCGCGGTGGTGGTCACGCCGGCATCCAGGGCCGAAGTCACTTCCACCGACAATTTGCCATCGGCATGACGCAGCGCCTGAAAACCCTGCTGATGATCCAGATTCATGACCTGGGTCAGCGGTACAAACCGCCCATCGGGCACCCGCACGGTCAGCCGTTCCAGGGTGGCGTAGTGCTCCCGCTGATCCCGGGGCAAGCGCACCCGCACCTCCACCTCATCACGACCATCCTGATAAATCTGGGCGATCCGGCCATCGAAAGCCGCCCGCAACTGGCGGCCCAGCTCCACTGTGGTCAATCCAAGTGCGCGGCCATGGTCACTGACCTGATAAATCAACTGTTCCCGGCCCCAGGGCATGTCATCTTCCACATCCAGCACCCCCGGCAAACTGGCCATGGCCTCACCCAGTTCGGCCGCGGCGGTTTTCAGGGCCCGGGCTTCGGTGCCGGTCAGGCGCACATTCACATCCCGCCCGGGCGGGCCCGCCTGGCGTTCGGTAATATTCAGACTATCCAGGCCAGCGGGCAGCGACAGTCGGGCCCGCCATTCCCGGATAAACTCGGCATTTCGAACGGCCCGCCGGTCTGACGGCACCAGCTCAACCAGCATCGACCCGAGGCCATCATCATTACGGGAACTGCCTTCGGCACCCTGGGTCGCGCCGTAGGTGGTCACGGCATGCTTCACCAGGTCACCGCCGAGCGCCTGTTCAGTGTCGTTCAGGGCCTGCTGCATATCGACGATAAAGCCGTTCACGGTTTCCCGGTCGGTGCCAGCCACAAAGGTGGCGTTGGCGTAAAACACCGACGGCTCCGGTGTCGGGAAGAAATTGAACCCGAGGCGGCCGCCAGCCAGCAAACCAACCGTGATAATGGCCAGCCCCAGAGCCAGCGCCAGGGTAGCGCCCCGATGCTCCAGACTGTAACGCGACAGGCGCCGGAAAGTGCCGTCCCGAAACCGCTCAAAGCCTTGTTCAAAACGCCCTCTCAGGCGAGTGACCGCGTTACCGGCCCGGGGTTTGTCGGGCTCGCCCGGTCTGATCTTGAAAGCATGGCGCAGATGGGCGGGCAGCACCACAAAGCACTCCAGCAAGGAGGCCACCAGCACGCAGATCATCACGATCGGGATGTCTCCGAGAATATTACCGATCACCCCGCCGACCACCAGCAGTGGCATGAACGCCGCCACGGTGGTCAGTGAGGAAGCCAGCACCGGCCATACCATACGCCGGGCAGCGCCCTCGGCGGCGGCCTGGGAGCTTTCCCCCAGCCGGGCATGGGCATCGGCGTCCTCGCCCACGACGATGGCATCATCCACGATGACCCCGAGCGCCATAATCAGGGCAAACAGGGAAATCATGTTGAGGGTACCGCCCAGCAGCCACAACACCCCCAGGGCAGCCAGAAACGCGGTGGGAATACCAATCGCAACCCAGGCGGCCACGCGGCCCGGCAGAAACAAATACAGCAGGCCCACCACCAGCAGCAGACCGCCCAGGCCGTTGTTGACCAGCAGGGAAATGCGATCTTCGATCAGCTGCCAGGTTTCGTCATATACTTTCAGCTCCACCGACGGCGGCAACCCCGGCCGCACCTCCGCCAGCCAGTTCTCCAGCACCTTGGCCGCCGCCAGCGAGTTGCCGTTTTCCGCCCGTTGCAGGCGCAGCTCCACCGCGGGCATTCCCTCGTTTTCCAGCAGGGTCTGATTGTCCCGCGCTTCCTGCCGGATAATAGCAATATCCCCGAGCTGCAACCGGATACGGTCACCGGTGATCACCGGCACCGTTTCAAAGCCACTGACACTGCGGCGCTGTTCAACCGCCCGCAGTTCCCGGGCCGCATCCTGCTCCGCCATGATGCCTGCGGGTAAATCCCGGGACACTGCAGCCACCCGGTCGGCAATCTGCTCCAGCGACAAGCCCAGGGTTTCCAGCCGCTCTACCGGCACATCGATGCTGATCTGTTGTTCCGGCAAACCGCGGATGGCCACACGATCAATGCCCCGATCCAGCAGCTCATCCTCGAACCGGTACACCAGCTGGCGCAACTCGGAGCGGGCGACATTGCCATACACCAACAGGCGAGCCACCGGCTCGTACCGTTCGATGCGTGCAATCTGAGGCTGTTCTGCCTCTGAAGGCAGATTGGTGAATTCATCCACCTGCTGGCGCACGTCGTCCAACGCCTGTATCGGGTCGGTACCTTCCTTGAACTCAAGGGTGATGGAGGACACACTCTGGGCCGAGGTCGAGGTCATTTTTTTCAGTCCATCGACACTGCGCAACCGTTGTTCCAGCGGATCGGTAATGCCCCGCTCCACGTCTTCAGCAGAGGCGCCACTCCACACCACCCGCACACTCACCACATCCAGAGCGAAGGTCGGAAAGAACTGGATGTTCATGCGGCTCAGGGCCAGCGCCCCCGCCAGCAACATAACCAGCATCACCAGATTGCCAGCCACCCGATGCTGTACAAAAAAACCGATAACGCCGCGCCGTTCGCTCATGAGGCAGGTGCTCCGGCGGCAGTCGCCACATCCACTTTCAGGCCGGTGATGGCGTTAGGCAGGTGGGTGATGATTAGCCGGGCACCGCGGGTCAGCTGATCGCTGCGCACCAGAAGTTGCCGGTTACCCTGGCGATCACGGGTTTCACCCACCCGTTCCACGGTAATGGCCTGCATCCGGCCCTCGTCGGTCAGCAGATACATCCGGTCGGCGCCGTAAAGTGCACTGTAAGGGGCCATCACCGTGTTGTCCCGGGCTGGCCGTTGCAGCACCAGGGATTGCAGAGCGCCGGGCCGAAGCCCCCCGGGCTCGCCCTGCAGGGTCAGCACGGCTTCCGTGCCCGCGGCGTCCGAGCGTCCGGCAAAGCGCTCCAACCGGAATTGATGATCGCCAGCGTCTGCCGTTGCTATCAAGGACTGGTTGCGGGCCAGCGCCTCACTGAGCTCCGGTACAAAAGCCTGAGGTACCCGGGCCCGCACTTCCAACCCCTGCACCGGATACACCGACAACAAAGGCTGGCCGGGCGCCACCTGATCACCAGTTGCCACCTGAAGGCCAGTCACCACGCCGTCAAAGGGTGCACCGGCCCTGGCCCGCTCACTATCCAGTTCGGTGGCAGACAACTGGGCCCGGGCCCGGGACAACCGGGCCTGCAGGCTCTGCAAGCGGGTGGGATGCTCGGCAATGGCCCGTTCCCGGTTCTGCACCGTTAACTCGGCCCGGGCCAGCGCATCGGTCACCGCCTCAAGGTTTTCCCGGGAAGCCAGATTACGCGCCACCAGAGACTCAACCCGCTCGAACTGCCGCCGGGCGTTGTCAAGAATGGCCTGTTCGCTGGTCAGCGACTGGCGATCGCTACGGTAGCGTACCTGTTCCGCCGCCGCCTGGGCCTCCAGGTCGGCCACCTGGGCCCGGGCCTCTGCCAGTACCGGCTCCAGATCCGATTCGTCCAGTGCCACCAGCAGCTCGCCCCGGCTTACCTGCTGGCCCTCCCGCACCGGCAACCGCGCAATCCGCCCGGGCAAGGTGGCGGTGATGGTCTGCTCATCCGGCGCCACCAGTTCGCCATACAGCGACAGCACCGGCGTACCCACGCCAGGGGTCACCGTCTGCACCTGCACCAGCCAGCTGCGCTCACTGGCCGACACCTGTTCCGGTTCCGGTCGGGTGATCTTCAACAATGCAAAAACCGCTACGGCCGCCGCAAGGATCAACAGGGGGAGAAGTTTTCTGGACATGAGGCCTTGCCGCTCCGTTAAAATAGAAGGTGCATAACAACGGTAACGTTACTATACATTTTTCAACAACATCCGGATGACCCGGTCAACCCGACTCCCGACCAGGACTCACCCTGTGGAAGAAAGTCACGGCACGCTGCTCAACGTCACCCTGCTCAATGCGCTGCTGGTCTGCCTGGTGGTGGTTATTCACAATGAAGCCCTGGTTCGGCTCAGCAGCTTGATGGGCCGGATGCGCCAGAGCCATCATTTTCGATTGATTGTTGCCGTGCTCGGTTGCCTGGCCGCCCACACCCTGCAGGTCTGGGCATTCGCAGGGGCTTTCTACCTGATGCACCACGCCGACGGCTGGGGCCAGCTGGGCGGCAATTTCAACGGCACCCTGCTGGATTGCGCTTATTTCTCCTTCACCACCTTTACCACGCTCGGTTATGGCGATATCGAAGCGATTGGCCTGCTTCGACACCTGACCGGCATTGAGGCGCTCACCGGCCTGTTACTGATTACCTGGAGCGCCTCGTTCCTGTACCTGGAAATGCAGCGTTACTGGCCCACCCGATAACGCCGCAGGTTCAGTCAGATCCACTTGCAACGGGCCATGGTGTAATACAGCAGCGGTACCACAATCACCGTAAACAGGGTGGACATGGCCAGGCCGAACACCAGCGAAATGGCCAGGCCATTGAAGATGGGATCGTTCAGGATAAAATACGCGCCCACCATTGCGGAAATCGCCGTCAGCAGGATGGGCTTGATGCGCACGGCGCCAGCCATCACTACCGCCCGCTCCAGTTCCATGCCTTCGTCCAGCAATTGCTGGATGAACACCACCAGCAGGATGGAGTTACGCACGATAATGCCCGCCAGGGCGATCATGCCGATCATGCTGGTAGCGGTGAACTCCTTACCCAGCAGCGCATGGCCCGGCATGATGCCAATCAGGGTCAGGGGAATCGGTGCCATGATGATCAGCGGCAGCAAGTAGGAACGGAACTGCGCCACCAGCAGCACGAAGATCATGAACACGCCCACGCTGTAGGCCGCTCCCATATCCCGGAAGGTTTCGTAGGTGATCTGCCATTCACCGTCCCACTTCAGGGTGCCCTTCTCCGGTAAGGGTGGCTGCTGAATATAGAATTGTTCCGGCGCATCGTCCCGGCTTTCCAGCAGGTCTACCATGCGGAACATGCCATACAGGGGTGAATCTATGTCACCGGCCATGTCGGCGGTCACGTAGGTGACCGGCAACAGATCCTTGTGGTAAATCGCGCCCAGCCAGTCGGCCTGGTGCATATCTGCAATGCTGGCCAACGACACCAGATCGCCGGAACGGCTCCGAACCTTGAGCGACAGCAAGGCCGAAGGCTGCGCCTTATCCCCCTCCGCCAGAATGACCCGGATAGGCACCGGATACTTGGCCTGTTCGTCGTTCAGATACCCCACGCTGCGGCCGCCGAGGGCGACCTGCAGGGTTTCAACCACGTGCGCCTGGGACACGCCAAACCGTGCCGCCCGGGCCCGGTCAACCACCACTTCCCACTGGCGGGTGGGCGCCTCCAGGGTGGTGTCGATGTCCACCAGCCCCTCAATCTGCGCCATGTCAGTGGCGACCAGATTCGCCAGCCCGGCCCGGCGGTCGGCATCGGCGGCATAGATTTCCGCCACCACCGGCGACAGCACCGGAGGCCCGGGCGGTACTTCGACAATTTTCACCTTGGCACCGTGGCGGTCAGCAATCGCCTTCAGAGGAGCCCGCAGGCTCTGGGCAATATCGTGGGACTGACGCTGGCGCTGGTCGGCGGCCGCCAGATTGACCTGGATATCACCCTGGTAAGGATCATTGCGCAGGTAATACTGGCGCACCAGACCATTAAAGTTGATGGGTGATGCGGTACCGGCATAAGCCTGCCAGTCCGACACTTCCTCCACGGTTTCCAAATGCTGCCCCATGTCGGTGAGCACCCGCTGGGTCTGCTCCACCGGCGTGTGTTCCGGCATATCGAGGACGATCTGGAACTCGGATTTATTGTCGAACGGCAGCATCTTCAGAATCACCACCAGAAGCACCGGAAGCGACGCCGCCGCCAGGGTCAATGCCAGTACCCCCAGGCCAAGCAGCCGACGACGCCAGATGTGTTCACCCAGAAACGGCCCCAGCACTCGGTTGAAAATACTCAGGGCCAGCGGGCTGGCGCCTTCGGCGGAACTTGCGGAATCTCCGGCAGGCTGGGAACCCTCCGCTTTACGATGTTTCAGCAACCGGAAGGCCAGCCAGGGTGCAACCACGAACGCAACAATCTGCGACACCACCATTCCGGCCGAAGCGTTGATCGGAATCGGGCTCATGTAGGGCCCCATCAGGCCGGTGACAAAGGCCATGGGGAGCAGCGCCGCCATGATGGTCAGACTGGCCATGATGGTGGGCGTACCCACCTCGTCCACGGCCACCGGGATAATGTCTTTGATGGCCCGGCTGGAATTCTGGATGCGCCGGTTGATGTTCTCGGTAATCACGATGGCGTCATCCACCAGAATGCCGATGGAGAAAATCAGCGCAAACAGCGAGACCCGGTTCAGGGTGAATCCCCAGGCCCAGGAGAACACCAGAGTCAGCAACAGGGTTATCAGTACCGAGACACCCACAATCAACGCCTGGCGCCAACCCATGGCTGCCAACACCAGCAACATCACCGCCACGGTCGCCGACGCCAGATCCGAGATCAGCTTCTGAGCCTTGTCCGAGGCCGTCACGCCGTAATCGCGGGTAACCAGCACTTCCACATCCGCTGGCAGGGCCCGGTTACGCAGTTCGTCCAGGCGGGCCTGGATGGCGGTAGTGATGTCGATGGCGTTTTCGCCCGGCTTTTTGGCAATGGCCAGGGTCACCGCCGGATACACCTGGCCAGGCTCACCGGCCTTAAACGAGGGATGAGACGGGCCAAAGCCGGTCATCACACTCTGATCCGGAACCGTACCGCCCCGGCGCACCCGGGCCACGTCGCGCATGAACACCGCCGCGCCGTCGTGCATGCCCACCACCAGGTTGCGCACCTCCTCTTCCGACTGCAGCAGTGTTCCGGCCTGTACCGGGATGGACAGATTGTTGCGGGTAATGCGGGCTTCCTGGCCAGCCGTGTTCGCCGACGCCAGTGCACTGGCAATATCGGCAGTACCCAATCCAAAACCCGCCAGCAGGGCCGGGTCAAAAACAATGTCTACCCGATCCGGCACACCACCGATGGTGTAGATGTCCCGGGTGCCGGGTACCCGCTTCAGGGCCACTTCCAGCATATGAGCCAGGCGGGTGAGCTCTTCACCGGAACGGCTGTTGTCCGGGTCGAACAGAGTCAGACTCATCACCGGTACATCGTCGATGCCCCGGGGTTTGATCAGGGGTTGCGAGGCTCCCAGATCCGCTGGGAGCCAATCCTGGTTGGAATAAACCTGATTGTACAGGCGCACCAGGGCTTCCTGGCGGGTGATGCCCACCTCGAACTCCACGGTAATGACCGCCTGCCCCTGGCGGGACACCGAGTACACGTGCTCAACGCCTTTGATTTCGCTCATCACCTGTTCGGCAGGTGTGGCAATAACACTCTCGACCTGTCGGGCACTGGCGCCCGGCATGGCCACCATGATGTCGGCCATGGTCACATCAATCTGGGGTTCTTCTTCTTTCGGGGTAACCACCACCGAAAGCACGCCTAGCAGGATGGCCAGGATCGCCAGTAACGGGGTCAGATGGTTATTCTGGAAGGCACGGGCAATAACGCCGGAGGGGCCGACCGGAGGCAGGGATTGATTCATTGCGCGTTACTCCCCGTCTGACGGGACGGTTGCAGGCACTGCCAGTGCCGGGCTGCCTACCAGAGTGCCCGGGTTGACCACCACCTGCTCACCCTCGGAAAGCCCCGCCAGTATTTCCAGGCGGTCATCATCACGCTGGCCGACGCGCACCTGGCGTAAGCGGGGCTGGCCTGCATCGTTCTGCACAAACACTGCCCGCAACTCGCTGCGTTCAATCAGCGCTGACGCAGGAATCCACAACGCCTCACGACTGGCCACCGGCACACTGACTTTCACCAACATGCCCGGGAACAGGCTGCCATTGGGCTCTTCCAGTTGCAGCCGCAGGCGGAAAGTATGAGTTTGAGGATTGGCGTAGGGGTAAAAGGTCATGTCGCCGGTCTTCAACACCCGGCCATCGGCCAGGGTTACTGTCGCCTGGCGCTGGCTGCGAGCCGCATCGGCGTATGTCTGGGGCAGATCTACGACCACCCGTAACTGCTCCAGGGACAAGCCACTCAGCAGCGGCTGGCCGGGGCTGACCGATTCGCCCAGCTCCACATGGCGCTCGGTCAGAATGCCACCATAGGGCGCAATAACCCGGGTATAGTCCAGCTGTTTGCGGGCCTCGGCGACCGCCGCTTCAGCCCGCTCAACCCGGGCCTGGGCGGCACTCAGGTTATTCCGGGCACGATCAAGTTCCTGCCGGGACACCAGACCCCGCTCGTGCACCGTCTCGGTACGCTGGAATTGCTGGCGGGCGTCCTGCAGGCCCGATTGCGCCTCTTGCAAGCCAGCTTGCGCCTGATCCAGCCGGGCTGTCTGTTCGCTGTCTTCCAGGCGCACAATCAGGTCGCCAGCACTGACCGAGTCGTCCACATCAAAGGGCAGCTCCACAATCGTGCCACTGGTCTGAGCCGACACGGTGCTTTGCTGCACCGCCTCGATAACCCCATCAAGCTGGGCGCTTTCCTGTAAGGGCGCTGATATAACAGCGCGGGTGGCTACCGACTCCGCCCAGGTCAAGGGCGCGTGTAACATCAAAAAACCGAGACAGACGGACTGAAACTGTTTGACCATACCCTTATTCCATAATTGAATTACCTAATTCCAAAAAGTATAGCACTAATAAAAACTCGCCGGGAGCCAATTTTCACCTTGCGCCAGCCACTCAGCCATAAAAAAACCCCGCGGGAATAGACTTCCACACGGGGTATCAATGTCACCCGCCGGCTATGAGAAGCGGGTAACCGCCATACCGATTTACCATCGTGCCGTCAGGGCCGCCCGCAAGGTACGGCCCGGCTCATTCACCCGGAACACACCGCTGTCCGACAAGTTGTCCTTGCTCACGTGATGCGCCCAGGTGTTGTCAAACAGGTTATCCACGGCCCAGGTCAGGCTGAGATTGCTCATTAACGGATGGGTTCCGGACAGGTTGAATACGCCGTAGCCCGGCGAGGCACTGGGATCCAGCCCGCCATCGGCCACCAGGTCTACCCGATCTTGCCGCCGCGCCAGTTGCCACTGAGCCTCCAAAGTATGCCCCGAATGGTGCCAGCCCAGGGTCTGGACGAACTGGATGGGCGGAATCCGCGGCAGCGCCCGGTTTTCATCCCGGTTTTCACCACGCACCGAGGCCAACTGGCTGCCCAGGCTCCAGGTACCGTTGCTCCAGCCTAGCTCGGCCTCAGCACCCAATAGCCGCGCACCAATATTGCGGTAACGGGTGTCGGTTACCGTCTGGCCGTTCACCTCCCGCCGGGTATCAAACCGGTAGACGTAATCATCCACCTGATCGATCCATACCGCGGGGCGCCAGTGCCAGTTGCCGTCACGACCGGCCAGACTGAGCTCCAGCTTGTGGTGTTTCTCGGTATCCAGATGTGGATTGCCAATCCAGGAGCCTTTCATCACCTTTCGGGCCACGTAGCGCTCGTTCACACTGGGCGAGCGCACACTGTGGCTGGCGGTCAGCTCCAGAGTCTGGCGGGGTGAAAACCGCCATTCACCGGTGACAAAGCCGCTGACGTTGTTATCGCTGACCGCCGCATCGGTGACACCATAGGCGTCGCGATAAAGCATGGCCGGGGTCATCGCCATGGGCGCACCGGCTTTCATGCGGAACTCGTCGCTGGCCCGGGTGGCGTCCATTTCCACCCGGTCGTAGCGCACCCCGGCTCCCACCCGGGTGTTTACCCGAATCCGGTGAAACCCTTCAACAAACACGCCTATCCGGTCACGTTCCACGCCCGGCCACATCAGCGATGCGGCGTTCTGCAGATTCATGCCGTTGAACATAGTGGCATCCCACTCATTGCGCTCAACGTCCACCCCAACCGCCAACTCCCGGGTGTAATTGATGGTCTGATCCAGCACCAGGCGAGCGCCCTGGGTCGCGGTTTCCGAACGGGTGAGCATTTTCATCGGCATCCCCATCATTACCGGTGGGGTGCGCAGGCTGAAGTTGTCCATGATGTGATCGACATCCGCTTGCCAGGCCATCAGATTCCAACTGCCGTCGGCAACCGGCGCCCCCAGCTCCAAACGGTAAAGATCGGTATCGGTCTTCGGGGCGTCCATGCCACGCCCCGGGAACGTCACATCCCGTTCTTGCTGACGACTCGCCTGACCTTTAATATAAAGCCCGTTCTCAGCAGTCCAGGCGCCATCTACCCGGCCCTCAGTGTTCTCATAGGAACTGCGAATGTCATTGCCGTCACCGTCCTCGTAATCTCCGGCCTCATCGTAACCACCGGCCAGCCGGATATAGCGGTCACTCCGGCCCGCCGCCACGCTGCCATTCACCAGCTTGCCGTCGCCATTATCTGCACCCCCCAGGGTCAGATGCCCGGCGGTATGGTTATCCCCGGCAAACACCGGCGCCGCCGTGGTGGCCACCACCTGACCACCCGCCACCGGCCCCCAGCGCAGAGTCCGGTTGCTGGTGCGCACCTCCAGCACCGGTGCCAGCGAAGTGCTCAAGCGACTGGTGGGCGGATCCATTCGGCTCGGGCAAGCGCCTTCAACCCGCATGCCATCGATCAGAACGTCCACCCGCTCCTCATTCTGGCCACGAATCACCGGGTCCAGCCCCCGACCGCCCATGCGTGACAGAGACACCGCCGGGCTGACAGACAAGCGCTCCACCGGTTCGGTCTGGATAGCAGCTTCCGACAGCCGGGCGGCTTCGGCAGATTGACCTTCGGTTACGCGGATAAGCAAAGATGGATTGTTGTCAGCCTGAGCCCAGGCCAAAGGCGAAACGGCAGCGCCGACCAGAGCAAGGCTGATACAGCGGGCCAGAGGGGTCTTTTTCCACATCGTACAACGGATTCCCGAATCAGGATGAAAGAAGCAATTCGATACCCGACTGATTTTATGGCGATGGGGATAGCGCTGGCTTGGGACACAATGCCGCACCCCTTTCGGGGTATCCAGAGATAGCTGCAGAAGCGAACCATCCAGCCCTGCACTTGCAAACAACCCCCGAATTATGGTGAAATCGCGTCCCTTTTTTTGGTCGGTCGTAAATTCTTGCGACTTTCAATACGCGAATTCCGAGGGCTTATCCTATGACAGCAACACTCGACGAAAAGCTGCAGCCGATTTATCAGGACGTACTGCACCGCAACCCGGGCGAGAAAGAGTTCCATCAGGCGGTTCATGAAGTGCTCGAAACACTGGGACCAGTTCTGGTGAAATATCCGGAATTCGCCGACAAGAAAATCATCCAGCGCATCTGCGAGCCAGAACGCCAGATCATTTTCCGGGTACCCTGGCAGGACGACAGTGGCGAGATCCACATCAACCGCGCCTTCCGGGTGGAGTTCAACAGCGCCCTGGGCCCCTATAAAGGTGGCATGCGTTTCCACCCATCGGTCTACCTGGGCATCATCAAGTTCCTGGGCTTCGAACAGATCTTCAAGAACGCCCTGACCGGCCTGCCCATCGGCGGCGGCAAGGGCGGCAGTGATTTCGACCCCAAGGGTCGTTCCGACGACGAAATCATGCGTTTCTGCCAGAGCCTGATGACCGAGCTCTACCGCCACCTGGGCGAGTACACCGACGTACCGGCCGGTGACATTGGCGTGGGCGGCCGTGAAATCGGCTACCTGTTCGGCCAGTACAAGCGCATTACCAACCGCTACGAATCCGGCGTATTCACCGGCAAGGGCCTGGCCTGGGGCGGCAGCCGTGCCCGTACCGAAGCCACCGGCTACGGCGCGGTGTTCTTCACCCAGGAAATGCTGAAAGCCCGGGGCGACTCCCTCGACGGCAAGACCGTTGTGGTGTCCGGCTCTGGCAACGTGGCCATCTACGCCATCGAGAAAGCCCACGAACTCGGGGCCAAGGTCATTGCCTGCTCTGATTCCCAGGGCATGATTGTGGACGAGAAGGGCATTGATCTGAAAGCACTCAAGCAGATCAAAGAAGTGGAGCGCCGCCGGATCAGCGCCTACACTGAATTCCACAAACACGCGAAATACGTGGAAGACGGCAACATCTGGACGATTCCCTGTGATGTCGCTCTGCCCTGTGCTACCCAGAATGAGCTGAACGGCAAAGACGCCAAAACACTGGTCGAGAATGGCTGCATTGCCGTTGCCGAAGGCGCCAATATGCCAACGACACCGGAAGGCGTAATGGTGTTCCAGGACGCAGGCATCGCCTACGGCCCAGGCAAGGCAGCCAACGCCGGTGGCGTAGCAACTTCCGCTCTGGAAATGCAGCAGAACGCCAGCCGGGATTCCTGGACCTTCGATTACACCCAGAAGCGCCTTGAGGAGATCATGATCGATATCCACAAGAACTGCTACGAAACCGCCGCCGAATTCGGCGCCGAAGGCAACTATGTACTGGGTGCCAACATCAATGGCTACATCCGCGTGGCACGCGCCATGACCGCGATGGGCGTTATCTGATAACGCCATGACCGGCCAGCACCTCTGCCAGCCGGACGACCGGGTTTCCACCGGTCTGCCGGAACTGGACAGGGTGCTGGACGGGCTGCGAATCGGCGATAACGTGGTCTGGCGCACCGCCGACCTCTCCGATTATCGCCGTTTTGTTGTTCCTTTTCTGAATTCGGCTCAAGCTTCCGGCCGCCAGGTTCTGTACCTTCGCTTCGGCCAGCACGCCCCGATCGTCAAACAGCACCCCGCCGTACACACCATCCCTATCGACGCCCAGGGCGGCTTCGACAGCTTCACCAGCCGGGTCTGGCAACTGATTGAAACCCATGGCCGCGGCGCTTTCTATGTGTGCGACAGCCTGAGCGACCTGCTCAATGCCTGGGCCACCGACACCATGGTGGGCAATTTCTTCCGGGTGATCTGCCCGCTGCTGTTCCAACTGGACACTGTGGCCTGGTTTGCTCTGGATCCGGATCGCCACTCCCGCACCACGCTCGATCGCATTCGCCAGACCACCCAGGTGATGATCGATATCTATCGCAACGGCAACGACGTACAGGTTCAACCCATCAAGGCCTGGGAGCGGCAATCCCCCACCATGTTCCTGCCCCACCGGGAAGACAACGGGCGCTTGCAGCCGGTCACCGACAGCAGCGAAGCCACCCGACTGCAGGCCAGCCTGGAAACCCGCCGGGGCCCGTCGCAACCATTGCTGGATTACTGGGATCGTCTGTTCGAGAACGTGCAGCAGGCCATGATGGGCCGGGACAAGCCCCTTATGGCACAGCTGCGGGAACAGGTTCTGCAGGTGATGATCAGTCGTGAACCCCGAATGCAGGCACTGGCCAGGCGCTATCTGTCGCTGGAGGACCTGCTGGCCGTCCGCGCCCGCCTGGTGGGCAGTGGCTCCATCGGAGGGAAGGCCACCGGCATGCTGATTGCCCGCAGCATTCTGCTTAACGATGCGCCAGAACTGTGGCAGGCCAATCTGGAGCCCCACGACTCCAGCTATCTGGCCACCGACGCCTACTACGCCTTCCTGGTGCACAACGGTCTGTGGCCAGCGCTGATGCGCCAGCGAACCGATGAAGGCTACTTGTCCGAAGCACCCGCACTGCGCCAGAGCATACTCGAGGGCCGGTTTCCGCCGGAAATCCGTTCAGAACTCAACCGTCTGCTGGACCACTATGGTCAGTATCCCGTGCTGGTGCGCTCATCCAGTATGCTGGAAGACGGTTACGGCAACGCCTTTGCTGGCAAGTACGACAGCGTATTCCTGACCAACCAGGGCGACTCGGAAACACGGCTGACGGCACTGGAAGACGCCATCCGCCAGGTGTATGCCTCCTCCATGAGCCACGACGCACTGGTGTATCGCCAGCAGCGGGGCCTGGACCAGAAAGAAGAGCCCATGGCGCTGCTGATACAGCGGGTAAACGGCCGCTTCCACGGCCGCTACTACCTGCCTGCCGCAGCCGGTGTGGGGGTATCCCGCAATACCTTTGCCTGGGATCGGCGCATGGACCCGAACGCGGGCATGGTGAGGCTGGTCATGGGACTCGGCACCCGGGCGGTCGACCGCATCGAGAATGACCACGCCTGCGTCATGGCGCTGGATCAGCCCACCCGCCAGCCGTTTCGTAATCAGGACGAAAGCTACCGCTTCTCCCAGCACCTGGTGGATCTGCTCGACCTGGAAACTCAGCAACTCGCCACCTGCCCGTTGAGCCAGTTGCAGGCCGCAGCCCCTGACATTCCCTGGGCACAACTGGGCGAGATCGACCGGGCGGCCAGCGCCCGGGCGGAAGAGCTGGGCCTTGGAGGGCCGGTCTGGCGCCTCACCTTTCGGCCCCTGGTCCGGCAAAGCGCCTTTATTCCCCGGCTGGCAGCATTGCTGCAGGTTCTGGAGGCGGGCTACCAGCATCCAGTGGATGTGGAGTTTACCCTGCACCTGGACGAACATGGCGAGCCCGCCTTCAATCTGGTGCAGTGCCGCCCGCTCGCCACCATCGGTAAAACAGGGCGGGCCAGCCTGCCAGAGCGGGTGAAAACCCGCGACACCCTGTTCCATACCCGCGGCCACTTTATGGGCGGTAACATCAATCTGGCGATCGAACGGGTGGTTCGGGTCGACGCCAGCATTTACGCCACCCTTGACCACAACCAGCGCTATCAGCTGGCCCGCCGCCTGGGCGAGTGCCTGCGGGAAACCGATGCCACCACCATGCTGATCGGCCCCGGCCGATGGGGCACCAGCAGCCCGGAGCTTGGCGTGCCTGTGTGTTTCGCTGACATTGCCGACGTGGATGTTCTGGTGGAAGTCTCGGAAAACGCCGGCGACATGGTGCCGGACCTGTCCTACGGCTCGCATTTTTTCCAGGATCTGGTAGAAGCGCAGATTGCCTATGTGGCCCTGTTCCCGGAAGCCGCCCATTGCCAGTACTACCCGAATCATCTACCCGACGAAATCATCGAGCCTCAGCACCGCTCGGTGATTGAGCAAGCCATTCGCATCCATCAATTGGCCGACCACCCCTTGCGACTGACCGGCGATATCGATCGGCAGGAGCTGATCTGCTACCACCCGGAGGGCCCGGAGGCCTGACAACCAAAGATTGTCCGCCACCACCACCCGCGGGCTGCTAGAATGGCCGCCATGGAATGGCTGACATACTCCCAGACAGGTCTTCGCCAGGCAGCCCGCTACCTGTTGGGTATGCGACTGGCGATCATCATCACCATGCTGGTGGCCATTGCGGTGGCCGAATCCCGCCTTGCCCTCGCCCACCGGGCCGAGGCGCTGTTGCTGTGCCTGCTGTACGGCGTTCTGGCCACCCTCGGCTGGCTCTGGTTCAGCCGCCGCCCCCCGGCCTCGCCCATTCCCGCCAGCCTGTCGCTGGCCACTGATCTGGCACTGATCGGGCTCTGGCTTTACCTGACCGGGGGCTACACCAACCCCCTGGTATCGCTTCTGCTGCTGCCCATTGCAGTGGCCATTATCCTGGTGCCCGGGCGCCACGGCATTGTGCTGACCATCTCTGGCGTGCTGGTTTACACTGCACTGGTGCGCTGGCATGTGCCTGCTATTGAACATCAGCATCACGACAGCAATCTGGCGCAACTGCATCTGGTGGGTATGTGGGCCACCTTTGCCCTGACCGCTGCCATCCTGCTGCTGGTGGTTGGCACCCTGGCCCATCAGTTGCGAACCCAGCAACAGCAGCTGGCACAGTTCCGGGAAAACCGGCTGCGGGATGAACAGATCATTGCCCTGGGCCTGTCCGCGGCCTCGGTTGCCCATCGGCTGGGCACCCCGCTGAACACCCTGACCCTGCTGCTGGGGGAAGTTCGATCAGCCACAGAACACAGCCAGAACCCACACCTCGACGACGACCTGACGCTGATGGAGCAGCAGCTGACACTGTGCAGCGACCATCTCAATCAGCTCACTCAGGCCGCCGTTCAGGCCCGCTCGGCACAAACTGACGTGCTGACTGCTAGCACCTGGCTGCATCGACTGAGGGAATCCTGCACCCTGTTGTGGCCGGCAGGCCCGATTCACTGGGCAGCCCCCTGGCCAGACGCCCATATCGCAGTGGACGCCACCCTGGATCAGGCGGTGCTTAACCTGCTGGCCAACGCCCTCACCGCCAGCCCGCAGTGGGTAAATGTCAGCTGCCGGGCCACCGGCAACGATGGCATTGAGTTGATTGTTGAAGATCATGGCGAGGGCCTGGAAAGTGCGCTTTCCGGCGCCCCCGGACAGGACATCGTTGAGTCCCGGGACGGCCTGGGGGTGGGCCTGTTTCTGTCCAACGCCACCATTCAACGCCTGGGTGGCAACCTCCGGGCCAGGGTGAACGACCGGGGCACCACCATGATGATTTATCTCCCCACCGTGAACCCCGCTGTTTCAGGAGTGCTGTAATAATGTCTTCCGGTGAATGCTGGCTTTTGATTGACGACGACCTTGCCTTTCTGCAGGTACTCGCCCGCTCGCTGTCGCGGCATAATATCCAGGCCCATACCGCCACCACCTCAGCAGAAGCCCTGGCGGCCCTGGACACTCCCTGCATTCGGCGCTGCGTTCTGGACCTCAACCTGGCAGGGGAAAGCGGCCTGCAACTGCTGCCCGAACTCCTGACCAGACAACCCGGCCTGGAAGTGCTGGTGCTCACCGGCTATGGAAGCATCGCTACGGCGGTGGAAGCCATGCGCCGCGGCGCACTCAACTACCTGTGCAAACCGGTAACGGTGAATCAGCTGATCAGCGGTTTCGCGCCGCTGGATGGCGAGCCCGAATTGCGCCCCGAACCGCCCTCGGTGGAGGAAATGGAATGGGAGCACATCCAACGGGTTCTGAATGAGCACGAGGGCAACATCTCTGCCACCGCCCGGGCTCTGAATATGCACCGGCGCACACTGCAACGTAAATTGCAGAAACACTCCCGGTGGCGACAGTGAGCCCGGGTCATCAATCCTGCAACAACAACCCCCTGTTTTATTAGCGATCTAACGCAAATTTGATTAACGTCAATTTTTTACACCAAACGCGCATACCCGAACGCAAGAGGATGCTGCTATCCTCCGGCCGGTACTGCAGAAATCGGATATTGGGCAAGTTTTTAATTAAGTTGATCACCTATATTCGTTGCTATACTTGACGCGTTCTCACAAGGAGGCGAGAAAAAGCACCCAAACGACTAACAAATATGCCGTAGACGCCGATGCCGCCCGAACTCAACGCGCCCGCCCAGAACATCGATGCACGCCGCCTGGCACTGGTTGCCCGGGCAACGCGGAACATGATTCTGATTCTGGATGAAGCAGGCGCACTGGAATGGGTTAATCCCGCTTTTGAGACCCACACCGGTTATCGTCTACAGGACATTCAGGGCCGGATGCCCAGCGAATTTCTGGCCGGGCCCGGAACCGACCGGGAAAGCATAACCCGAATTCGACGTCACCTGTTCTGCAACACCGAATTTGAAATGGATTTGCTCCAGTATACCGCCGATGGCAGGCCGTATTGGGTACATACCTACTGCACCCCGGTAGGCGAAGCCCAGGGCGTTAAACCAGGATTTGTATTGGTACAGACCGTCATTTCCGATCGAAAAAATGGCGAACGGGGCCTGCGCATCGCCGCCAGTGTATTCGACCGCAGCCACGACGCCATCATTATTTCCGACCACAAGAACCGTATTGTGGATGTGAACCCCTCATTCACCCGGATCACCGGCTATACCCGGGAGGAAGTGCTGGGGCTGAACCCGGCGATCCTCAGTTCCGGTCGTCATTCCACGGCTTTTTACCGGGCGCTTTGGCAGTCCATTGAGCAGCACGACCACTGGCGGGGTGAAATCTGGAATCGCCGGAAAAACGGGGAAGAGTTTGCCGAGTTGCTGTCCATCAGCCGCGTGCATCTGGAAAGCCCGGCCACCTACTATCACGTGGCCACCTTTTCCGACATCACCGTCATCAAGAATCACCAACTGGAGCTGGATCGCGCCGCCAACTATGACCCGCTCACCGGCCTGCCCAATCGCCAATGGATTGAGGAGCGCTTGCGGGCTGCCCGGCAGGAGGCTGACAGCAACAAGCACCCGCTGGTTGTCGGATATCTGGACATCGACGGCTTCAAACTGATCAACGATCAACTGGGTAAGGAGGTCGGTGACGAGGCCCTGCGAATCATCGGCGATCGCCTGAGCAACCGCCTGGGGGAGCGCGCCACCATCGCCCGAATTGGCGGCGATGAGTTCGTGCTGATACTGGAAGGAGAACGTTCCGAGACCGATTACCGCCGAATTCTGTCGGTGGTCAGCGATCCGATCACCGTGCACAAAACACCCATTATTGTCACTGCCAGCCTGGGCATCACCCGTTACCCCGATGATGACACCGACGCCGAGGGTCTGATCCGCCATGCCGACCACGCCATGTACTCGGCCAAGGAACGGGGCCGCAATCAGTTTCAAGTGTTTGATCCCGGGCAGCACGAATGGCAAAGGCAGCGCCGCTTTCAGCTGATTGAAATCGCCCGAGCCCTGGAACACGATGAATTCGAACTGCACTTCCAGCCCCAGCTGCGCATGGCAGATTCAGAAATTTTCGGCTTTGAGGCATTAATTCGCTGGAATCACCCGGAAAAAGGGCTGGTACCTCCCGGACTCTTTTTGCCCACCGTGGAACACAGCCATCTGGAGATCCCGCTCGGCAACTGGGTACTCCGGAATACTCTGGCGCAGATGAACGAATGGCACCAGGCCGGGCAGGAAATCCCGGTGTGCATCAACATCAGCGCCGCCCATATCATGGACGCCAGTTTCATTGATGCTCTTGCCGACTGCCTGCACCGCTACCCCTCGGTCAACCCCGGCAAGATTACCCTGGAGGTACTGGAATCCACGGCTCTGGAAGACACCAAGAGTGCAGGCAACATGCTAACCCGGTGTCGTGCTCTCGGGGTTCAGGTTGCCTTGGATGATTTTGGCACCGGCTTTTCATCCATGACCTATCTACGCAGCCTGCCGGTCGATTTGATCAAGATTGATCAGAGCTTCATTCGCAACATGCTCAGCGACGCCAACGATCGGGCTATTGTGGAAAGCATCATATTCATGGCGCAACGCTTTCAGCATCCGGTGCTGGCCGAGGGCGTGGAAACCCTGGCGCACGCCGTGGCCTTGAAAGAGATGGGCTGCGGTCTGATTCAGGGCTATAGCATTGCCCGGCCCATGCCCGCTACAGAAGTGTTACCCTGGCTGCTGAACTGGCGCACCACCACCTGCCACGACACGGAAATCAGCGATTTGCGGGCACCGCCCGGCCACGGCGCGGGGATCTGACACCACAGCCTGTCAACGGTATCGGCGTTGATCCAGGGTAGTCAGACGATCGGGATGAAACACCATCAGGCCTGTCACAAAGGTACCGTTTATAAAGCCCTCCGGTATCATGAACAACGGCAGGTAGCGCAGGTATTCGTGCACCAGTTCATCAAAACTGTAGGTGCCAGAACTCCAGAGCATCAGACACATCACGATGCCCGCCGCAGCCACCGCTATACCGGCAGCAAAGAAGCCGCAGAAAAAGATGTAGGCGAAGAAGTTGCTGAAGTTGCGCTGGCGCTCCCACAGCATAATGCCATGGCTCACCAGCGCCGGTATCATCACGGTAATCAGACCATTGGCGGCAAACATGATCAGCGGCTCCCGACCGGTGATCACTGTAATGATCAGCGCCATCAGCCCCGAGAGCACCGCCAGCCCCCAACCAAGCATCAGAGTAATCACCGTCAGCCCGAATACGTGGATCGACAACCCCGGTGAGATCCCGGCCCGCAATTGCCAGACAAACCCGAGAATGACCGCCGCACCGAACAGGGTGTGCTGCAGCCCATTGTCTTGCCGCAGTCTCTGCCAGTCAATCGAGCGTACCGCCCGCCACAGAATCACCACAAACAACAGAGCGGTAATCAGCCACTGGCTGGTTGAAAGCAGGTTTTCGGTCATTCCCATGGCAGTTACCGATGTCAAAGCGGGCGCATCACTGAAAGCTAGTGTCTACAGATACCCCCTTTCGGGTCAATGGGATCACCCCGTGCAGATCATGGGAGCTTGCCGTGGCCGGTCAGAGCCTGCCAGGCAGAGAAGGTGCTCAGGAACACCTGCCCACCCAGATGATCCAGCAATTCCGTGCGCTTCAGACGATCCATCACCGGCCCCTTGATCTCTGAAAAATGCAGACGCACACCGGCATCGCGCAACCGCTCATTAATCGCCTCCAGGCTCTCCAGGGCCGACGCATCGACCAGGTTGACCGCCGGGCACACCAGCACCAGGTCGGTCAGTTCCGGCTCCCGGGTGACCAGATCCATCACCGTTTCCTCAAGAAAACGGGCGTTGGCAAAATACAGGCTCTCATCCACCCGCAGGAACGTCACCTTCGGGCACAGTTCCACCTCATGGCGCAACACATTGCGGAAATGTTCGGTGCCGGGTACCCGGCCCACCACCGCGCAGTGGGGCCGACTGGTGCGATACAGAAACAGGCCGATGGACAGCCCCACACCGGCAATGATGCCTGCTTCCACGCTGTGCAGCAGGGTTAAAAGAATGGTGGCCAGCATGGCGCCGAAATCGCTGCGGGCGTAGCGGCAGGTACGCAGCAGAGCGGGCAGGTCAATCAGGGTAAGCACCGCAACAATGATGGTGGCGGCCAGGGTGGCCTGGGGCAGCCAGGCAATCGCAGGCGTCAGAAACAGAGTGGCCAGGGCTATACCCACGGCGGCATACGCTCCGGCGGCGGGGGTTTGCGCTCCGGCATCAAAATTCACCACCGAGCGGGAAAAGCCGCCGGTCACCGGCATACCGCCCGACAGGCCCGAGCCCAGGTTGGCCGCACCCAGGCCTATCAGCTCCTGATCCGGGTCAATACGCTGGCGCCGTTTCGCGGCCAGAGTCTGGCCTACCGATACCGATTCCACAAAGCCCACCACACTGATCAGCAGAGCGCTGACCGCCAACTGGGACCATAACCCGGCATTCAGTTGCGGCATGGTAAACGTTGGCAGGCCCGATGGCACATGGCCCACCAGCCGCACCCCCTGTTCCTGCAAATTGAACAGCCAGGCCAGTAGCGTGGTGACCAGAACCGCCAGAATGGGGGCTGTCTTGGTGAGCAGGTCTGCAAACCCGGGGGCCAATCCCAAACCGCCCAGCAACGGCTTCAGACAACTCCGGGACCACAGCAAAAACAACAAAGCACCGGTACCAATGGCCAGGGTTGGCAGGTTTATCTGATGAATGGAGCCCAGCAGGGAGTGACAGATTTGCAGCAGGTTCTGGCCGTTGGCTTCCACGCCCAGCAAATGCTTCAACTGGCTGGCGGCAATCACCAACCCCGAGGCGCTGATAAAGCCGGAAATCACCGGATGGCTAAGAAAGTTTGCCAGAAACCCCAGTTTCAGTATGCCCATGACCGTCAGCATCAGCCCGGACATCACCGCCAGTAACACTGCGCCCGCCAGGTACTCGGCGGTTCCTGCCTGTGCCAGCGGCGCCAGAGCAGCCGCTGTCATCAGTGACACCACCGCCACCGGCCCCACCGACAAGGTGCGGCTGGTGCCGAACAGGGCATACAGCATCAATGGCAAAATGCTCGCATAAAGGCCGACATGGGCGGGTAGCCCCGCCAGCAGGGCATAGGCCAGCGACTGGGGAATCAGCATCACGGTAACGATCACTGCTGCCACCAGATCGCCGGTGGCCTGGGCCTTGTTATAGCCCGGCGCCCACTGCAACAGAGGGATACAACGCCTCAGTTTCATGCCCGGTCAGAACCGGTTGACCGGAATTTTCAGATAGACCTGACCATTGTCCTCGGCCGGGGGCAAGTTTCCTGCCCGCATATTCACCTGGACCGACGGCAGAATCAGCCTGGGCATGTCCAGACCGGCATCCCGCTCGGTGCGCATTTTCACAAACGCCTCTTCCGAGACTCCTTCGTGCACATGGATATTGGCTTGCCGCTGTTCAGCCACCGTCGTCATGTGGCGATAGTCCTCCCGGCCCGGCGCCAGATAATCATGACACAGGAACAACCGGGTATTTGAAGGCAGGGCCAGCAGACGCTGAATCGACTGATACAGTGCCCGGGCATCACCACCGGGAAAATCGCAGCGGGCAGTGCCATAGTCCGGCATGAACAGGGTATCGCCAACAAAGGCCGCATCCCCTACCCGATACGTCAGGCAGGCGGGTGTGTGGCCAGGCGTGTGCCAAACCTCCCCCTCCAGATGGCCGATACGGAACCGGTCGCCTTCGGCAAACAGCCGGTCAAACTGGCTGCCATCACGGGCAAACCCGGTGCCGGCGTTGAACGCTTCACCGAAAATTTCCTGCACCTGAACAATGTGGGCGCCAATACCGGTTTTGCCGCCCAACTGCTCGTGCAGATACGGAGCCGCCGACAGGTGGTCGGCGTGCACGTGGGTTTCCAGAATCCATTCCACCTTCAGATCATGCGCCCGAACATAGGCAATAAGCTCATCGGCGGAACGCACATCGATCCGCCCCGCCGCGTAATCAAAATCCAGCACCGAGTCGATGATGGCACAGGCCTGGCTGTCGGGATCCCGCACCACATAACTGAAGGTATTGGTTGGCTCGTCAAAGAACGGCTGAACAATGGGCTGGCGCATAATCTTATCCCCGGAGATACTCTCGAACCTTTACTGGCATAAGGATATACGCAAATAGAATATAAGGTAACCCCCCTTCAGGTTAGGGCCGCGATAGCCCTCCTGCATCCACCAGGCAATCACGCCCGCCCTCCTTGGCCTGATACAGGCGCTTGTCTGCCTCCCGAATCAGGATTTCCGGGGTGACACGCGCTCCCTGAAACTCAGACAGGCAGACTACCCCGGCACTGACGGTTATCCGGGCCTGATCATCCTTGAAGCGGAAATACTCGCCCCGAACCGCTTCAAGGATGCGGGTAACCACCGAGCCTTCCTGATCGGCTGCCACTTCGTTAAACACCAGCAAAAACTCTTCGCCACCATATCGGGACACCAGGTCATTCGCTCGGGTATGGGCCAGCAACAGGGTTGTGAAGCGCTTCAGGATGACATCTCCCGCCAGGTGGCCCAGGCTGTCGTTGACCTGCTTGAAATGGTCAATATCGAACATCGCCAGGCAAAACCGTTCGCCATGGCGACGACTGGCCGCCAGCATTTCATGCAGCCGGGGCATCAGATACCGCCGGTTGTACAAGCCCGTGAGCGGGTCCCGCACCGACTGGTTCACCAGGTCTTCCTCCAGCCGGTTGCGCTCCAGCGCCCCGGACAGCAAGCCGGACACAATAAACATGAGCTCAGACTGGTCGGCCCGCCAGCTGCGCACACGAACCGAGTCGACACCGAAAAACCCCATCACCTGACCGCGCACCAGAATGGGCGCACAGATCATTGCGCGAACACCCTGCTCTTCCAGCAGGCCCAGCTCTGCCAGGGCTTCCGGCGGCAGGGCCCGGGTGTCCTCCACAAACACCACGGCATCCTGGTTGGCCATGTGCCGGATTTGTTCCTGCCACCAGGTGAAATTGCGAATGTCCACTTTCTGCTGGCTCTCCAGCAAAGAGGGCACACCGTCGGCACACCATTCGTGGGTATTGGTCATGTGGGTGTAGCCGTCGGTGAAGGCATAGACGTAGGCGCGGTCGACCTCGAAGAACCCGCCAATGCCTGCCAGCAACTTATCAATGCACTCATCAATGGTGCCGAAACCGAGATGAATGAAGTCCGCCGAAAACCGGGCCATGAGCTTTTGGAACTGTGCCTGATAAGACGCCTCCTCTTCACTTTCCCGCAGGCTTTGTTCCAGAGATTTATAATGCTGGATGTTGGTGTACTGGCCATACCAGATGGTACTGCCATCTTCCTGCCGTTCAGGGCGGGAATGGGCCTCGTACCATTGATAGCTACCATCCAGCATTTTGAGGCGGGCCCGGTAACACCAGGGCGTGAGGTCGGCGGCAGACTGTGCCACCGACTCCTCCAGGCCCACAAGGTCATCGGGATGAATACGAGCAAATACTCCCTCCGCATCCCGACGCAAAGATTCCGGATCCAGACCGAACAACGCCTCAACCCGGTTGCTGATATAGGGAAACCAGTGTTGCGAACCGTCGGCGCTCAAGCAGTAAGTAAACAGCACACCGGGTACACCCGACGCCAGCTTATGGAAGAATTTCGCCGACAAACCGTTATTTTTCTGGGAGTCTTGCCTGGGAACACTCGCTGTCATGCCATGACGACCTGATTATCCGGTTCTGGAAAAGTGTAGTTCAGCCTTTGCCCCACCGCGACCCGGAAAGCACCTGCATCCTTCGACGACTGCCGCTACAATGGCGCGTCTCGTTTCATCGTCAGGAGTCCTGGTTTCATGGCCCCAGCCACAGCATCGCATAGGGAATGGCAGGCCTTCTGGCTGGCCCTCGGGTTTCTTACCCGCATTCCCATGCTGGTTCGCATTGACTACTCCCAGCGCCTGATGAACCAGAGCAGTATGTACTTTCCCCTGGTGGGCCTGCTGCTGGGGCTGGGCTACTGCGCTGCCTATGCAGTATTGTCGCTGATCGCCAGTCCGGTGGTAGCGATCATTCTGGTGGTCACCCTGCACCTGTTCATCACCGGCGCCTTCCACGAAGACGGCCTGGCCGACAGTATCGACGCCCTGGGCGGTGGTTACACGGTGGAAAAACGCCTGGCGATTATGAAAGACAGTCGCATTGGCACCTACGGCACGGTGGCTCTGGTGATGGCCCTGCTGCTGAAAGTGGCCTTGCTGGTAGAGGCGGACTCGGTGTGGCTGACGTTGCTGGTGGCGCCCGCCGTGTCTCGGCTGACGCCCTTGCTGCTGATGGCGGCTCTGCCCTACGTGACCGACCCGGACAAGAGCAAATCCAAACCGGTGGCTGATGGCTTCTCCCGCCAGCGTTTACTGGCCGCTACCGCCTTCGTATTGCTGTTATCCGCTGGTCTGTCGGCGTTTCAACCCTTGCTGCTACCCGCTGCCATCGCCTCGGTGCTGTTGGTGGCCCTGCTGTGGGGCCGCTACCTGCGCAGCCAGCTGGGCGGCTACACCGGCGACGCCCTGGGCGCGGCGGTGGTGTTCAGCGAGCTGGTGTTGCTGCTGTTTCTGTAACGCCAGCCCGGGCGTCAGTTATCCACCGTAAACGAGACAATGCGGGACAGATGGCTGATGGGCAGGCCGGTTTCCTGGTGCCAGCGATTGAACGCCTCCTGGACCTGGGTCATGCCCTTCTTGCTGGCCGGGGAGGCGTCTACAATGCAGGCGCGGGTGAGTGCGGTGACCACATCGTGAGACAGGATAAAGCCGTCCCAGCCGACCCGGCGCAGGAAGTACTGGGCCGAATTGCCACCCAGGCGCTCGCCGTTACGTTTCAGGTATAACAAGAGCCCCACCTGATCGTCGGACGGCCACTGGGCCAGAAACTGCCCAAAGCTGCCGTGGTCTTTCACCACATCCATGATCATCCGGGCGTTTTCCGGCACCGTGCGGATTTTCTGCATATTGCGGACAATGCGCTCGTCGGTGGCCAACTGCTCCAGCACCTCCGGCGGTACCTGTTGCCAGTAGGCGGGGACAAAGCCTTCGAACGCGGCTTCGAACTCCGGCCATTTGTTCTCGATCACCCGCCAGACAAACCCGGCCTTGAAGATGCAGCGGGTGATTTCCGACAGGTAGCGATCGTCGCTGATCTCGGCCAGGCGATGCTTTTCGACAACCGGCGGCAACAAGGATTTCAAGGCCTGCTCGCCACCCTTGCGGGCCAGGGCCTGCTCGTAAAACGACTCAAACTTCATCTTACCCCCTGAACAAAAGTCCCGGATTGGGTACGATCGAGCCCAATCCGGGACTTCCTATGACTGTGACAGTGCACGCTTTAATCACGTTCACTCTTTCCGAAGATACCCCAGCGGCTCGCCCCAGCGCTCGAAAATGGCCCGGTACAGGCCCTCGCGCTGGGCCTCGGTGAAGGGGGCGTTGTGGTCGCTCATAACTGCAATAAAGTCCTTAACCGGTGGGTATCCAAGCACTGCTCTACCTGATCCGCCAGCCGATCCAGCTGGTGCAGGCGATTGGCCTGATAATCGACTGCGCGAGCAGTCTCGCGGTTCAGGCCCGCCCAGGCCAGAATGGCATCACAGGCAGCCGGTGCGTCGAACAGGCCATGCACGTAGCTGCCGGCAATCTGTCCATCGGCGCTGACGGCGCCATCGGCCCGGCCATCCAGCACCGAAAACGGCCGGGCAAGGGCCGGGCCTTCGGTGACGCCGTTATGCATTTCATAACCTGTCAGCGTTACCTCGTCCGCACCTGCGGACAGCGCGCCTCCCAGCCGCCCCGTCACCTCCCGGAGCTGCTTGCCGGATACCATGCGGGTGGTCATCTCAAGGAGCCCCAGCGCTTCGGTGCTGCCGGTCTCGCCTTCCAAGCCTTGCGGGTCTTCCACGCCCTGCCCCAGCATCTGGAAGCCGCCACAAATGCCCAGCAATTTGCCGCCATAACGCAAATGTTTACGAATCGCCTCCGGCCAGCCCTGCTGTTTCAGCCATTGCAGGTCGTGCCGGGTGCTTTTGCTGCCGGGCAGGATGATCAGATCCGCCGGAGGTATGGGCGCATCCGGGCCGACAAAGGTGAGGTTCACCCCCGGGTGCAAACGCAGCGGATCGAAATCGTTGTGGTTGCTGATCCGGGGCAGCACCGGCACCACCACGTTCAGGGCCCCGGCCTCACTGGTGCCGCTGGTGCCCACGCTGTCTTCCGAGTCGATCACCAGGCCATGCAGGTAGGGCAGAACGCCGAATACCGGTTTGCCGGTATGCTCAGTCAGCCAGTCCAGGCCGGGCTCCAGCAGGCCGAGGTCACCACGAAACCGGTTGATGATAAAGCCTGCCGTGCGGGCCTGCTCACGCTCGGAAATCAGCGCCAGCGTGCCCACCAGCTGGGCAAACACGCCACCCTTGTCGATATCTCCCACCAGCAACACCGGGCAGTCCGCCGCCTCGGCAAAGCCCATGTTGGCGATGTCGTTGGCGCGTAGATTAATCTCTGCCGGGCTGCCCGCGCCCTCGGCGATGATCACATCGTAGCGCTCGCTCAATGCTCGCCAGCTTGCCATCACGCTGGCCATGGCCTCGGCCTTGTAATCGTGGTAATCCAGCGCGTCCATGTTGCCATACACCTGCCCGCGCAGGATCACCTGGGCGCCGCAATCGCTCTGGGGTTTCAGCAGCACCGGGTTCATATCACTGTGAGGTTCCAGGCCACAGGCCAGTGCCTGCAAGGCCGTGGAACGGCCAATCTCACCGCCATCCACCGTCACCGCGCTGTTCAAAGCCATGTTCTGGGGTTTGAACGGCGCCACCGACACCCCCTGGTGCGCCAGCCAGCGGCACAGCGCCGCCACCACGGTGGTTTTACCGGCATCCGAGGTGGTGCCCTGCACCATCAGGGTGGGCATTTACAACTCCACACCCTTCTGGGCCTTGATGCCCTGATCGTTGAACGCGTGCTTGACCACGCCCATCTCGGTAACGGTATCGGCCAGATCGATCAACTCCTGCGGCGCGCCGCGGCCGGTCACCACCACGTGCTGCATCTCCGGCCGGGCCTGCAGGTCGTCCAGTACCCGGTCCAGATCGATGTAGTCGTACTTCAGGGCAATGTTCAGCTCGTCCAGCAGGATCAGGTCGTAGCTATCATCTTGCAGCATGTCTGCCGCCACGTCCCAGGCCGCCGTCGCGCTTTTCACGTCCTGCTCCCGGTCCTGGGTGTCCCAGGTGTAGCCCTGGCCCATCACGTGATAGGTGACGTTCGGCAGGCTCCGGAAAAAGGCCTCCTCGCCGGTGCTGAAGGCGCCTTTGATAAACTGGACGATACCCACTTTCATGCCGTGGCCCAGGGCCCGGGCCACCATGCCAAAGCCGGAGCTGCTCTTGCCTTTACCGGGGCCAGTGAGCACCAGCAACACGCCCTGCTCTTTCTGAGCGCGGGCGATGCGCTGCTGCATGATTTTCTGCTTGGCGGCCATGCGCTTGGCGTGGCGTTCGGGGTCTTTGGCGCGGTCTTTCACGGGATCTCCTTTAATCGCTCGCCGGGGCAAACAGGCGAATGTCGTCTTTGTGTAGTTCAATCAGTTTCTGACCATAAAGGCCTTCCAGCGCATCGCGCACCAGCATCACCTCGGTTGATCCCCAGCAGGCCTGGCCATCCGGATAGAGCAACAGGACATGGCTGCACCACCGGGCCGCCAGATTGAGGTCGTGCAGGCACATGAAGATGGCTTTATTGCGACGGGAACAGGCGCTAAGCAGCCGCATCACCTGCACCTGATGGTGCAAATCCAGATGATTGGTCGGCTCATCCAGCAGCCAGACGTCCGGGTTCTGAGTCATCAGGGTGGCAATGGCCACCCGCTGGCGCTCCCCGCCAGACAGCGTATTCAGCAACCGCGTCCCCAGGTCACTGACATCCAGTGCCTCAAGGGCAGCCTCGGCCCGGCGAATATCTTCCGCCTGCTCGCTCTGCCACAACGAAAGCCATGGGTGGCGACCAATCAGCGCGGTTTCCAGTACCGTGGCAGGAAAACTGTCCTGGCGCTCCTGGAAGACCAGGCCCAGTTTCCGGGCCAGCGTCCGCCGGGGCATCGCCGTCAAATCGAGAGTGTCCAGCTGCACCTGGCCTTGCCTGGGGGGCTTCAATCCGGCCAGGGTATGCAGCAGGGTGGTCTTGCCCGCACCATTGGGGCCCAGTACGCCCCAGATTTGCCCCGGCTTGATCTCAAGACCCAGCGCCGCTCCACCCGAACGGCCGGGAATATCAATAACCAGATCGCGCGCAGAGAGCACTGTCATCATCGGCTCCGGTGCAGCAGATATAGGAATGTTGGCACGCCCAGCAAGGCGGTGATCACCCCCACCGGCAACTGTTCCGGTGCAATCACCGTGCGGGCCAGCGTGTCGGCCAGCACCAGTAACGTACCGCCAGCCAGGGCGCTGGCGGGCAGGATAATGCGCTGATCATTGCCCAGCACCAGGCGCAGCATATGAGGCACGATCAGGCCAACAAAACCGATACTTCCCACCGAGGTAACCGCCGTAGCCGTCAGCAGGCTGGCCAGAAGGTAGACCGCCCACTCCAGAGGGCGCACAGACACTCCAAGCGCAGCTGCCTGCAACGGCCCCCGGGCCAGCACGTTCAGACTTCGGGCCAGCGGCAGCATGGCCGCCACGGCAACAACCAGCACCACCATCGAAGGCCAGGGCAGACGGGCATAGGAGACATCGCCCATCAGCCAGTACAGCATGCCCGGCAATTGGTGAGCGGGCGTGACGGCCAACATCAGCGTAATGGCGGCGCCCCAGCCCGCAGCGGTCACCACACCGGTCAGCAACAGGCGCGACGGCGTCCAGCTGCCGGTGCCATGGGCCAGCCCGAACACCAGCAAGGTTGCAAACAGGGCCCCGGCAAAAGCGGCTCCGGATACCAGCACCACACCCGCCCCGGCAAGCATCGCCAGCAGCGCGCCGGTGGCGGCACCACCAGACAGACCAAGCACATACGGGTCTGCCAGCGGGTTGCGCAACAGCACCTGCATCAGGGCTCCGGCAATCGCAAGCAAGCCCCCCGCCGCGAACGCTGAAAGCGTTCTGGGCAGACGAAGATCAAGCACCAGCGTGCGCGCCAGCCCATCGGACTGCCCGACAACCACCTGCCAGAGCTCCACCGGTGCAACGGTGACGCTGCCAACGGCAAGGGAGAGCCCGCAAGCCAGCACCGCACAGCCTGTCAGAACCGACAGCGCCCGAATCATCGGCCACCTCTTACGAGGCACGCCGTGTTACTGCAACCTGGCACGTGCGACATCCAGCTTCTCGCAAACGGTACGAGCCCCCTCCAACAAACGTGGCGTAGGGCGTGAAATCGGCGATGCCGGAATAATAAACAGGTTATCCGCCTCGACCGCCTTCATGGAAGTAAACGACTGCCAGCGTTCCAGACTGGTATAACTGTTGCCGTCTTCATCGGCGCCGCCCGACAGGATGGCCTCAGGGTTGCCCGCCAACACATCTTCCGGCCCGATACGCGGCACCAGGCGATCCACTCCGGCAAAAATGTTCTGCCCGCCGCACATGGAAATCACCTTGCCGATCAAATGCTCATCGTTGATGGTCATCAGCGGCTGATCCCACACCTGGTAAAACACCCGCACCGGTTTACGGCCCCGGTATTGCTCAGCCAATTCATTGATTCCCCGACGAAACCGGGCAGCCTCGCGATCGCCTTCGGCCCCGGTTCCCGCCAATACTGCCAGCCGTTCCAGTACCGAGGACACCCCCTCGAAGGTGCGGGGTTCAATGGCAAAACTGGCCACGCCGAGCGTCTCGAGCGTGGCAACCTGCTCGACCGGATTACCAGAGACCCAGGTAACCACCAGATCCGGTTTAAGCGCGACCAGGGCTTCCAGATCAATCCGGGTATGACTGCCAATGCTCGGCAAAGCATTCGCCTCGGGGGGATAGTCACTGTATTCAACCACAGCGACCACCTGCCCGCCTGCACCAGCGGCAAACACCAGTTCGGTGGCTCCCGGGGAGAGTGTCACAATGCGACGGGCAGGCTCGGGCAGGCAGAGCATTGCTCCGGTATCGTCCGTGGCACAAACATCGGCCAACGCGTGGCTGGACAACACCAGTAACAGCATCAAAATACCAATAGCCATGCTGCCCCCCTGTACAGCTTGATGATGAACATCTGGTCATTTATTGACGGTCCGACGGCCGCCCCGTAAACTCGCACCCGATTCATTTCCGTAGCAGGTGCCTGCCCCGCGCGCCGTGAAAGCGCCGCATCAGGGCGGGTGAAACTGGGAAGTTCGGTGAAACTCCGACGCTGCCCCCGCAACGGTATGCGGTATGAGAGGAAAGGCCCAAGGCCAGCCACTGCAGCAACGCGCTGTGGGAAGGCATCCTACTCCGGCGATTACGCCAGCCGCAAGCCCGGAGACCGGCCTGCTACCGGCTATCAGTGTTTTTGACGGAGGGTCAGAACACGGAGCAGGCGAGCATGCCTCTTCTCTTTTGGTAGCTGTTCAGGCAACCGGAAGCACCATCAATGCTGGTTGCAGACTCTGAAAAAACGCAGCCGGTAGCCCGCTCTTCCATGAAGAAAATTGTCACACTTGTTCTGACGCTATTGGCAAGTCTCGCCGCAGCCGACGAAACACTTCCGTTTATCGTGGTGGAAAGCACCCCCATCAACGCGGCCGGAGACCTGGATCCGGGCCAGTCCACCGGGCCTGTACGAGTACTTGACCGATCCGACATCGAGAACCGGACGGCGACGGTTGCCGATGTACTGAGTGATCAGGCGGGCATTCAGATACGGCAAAGCGGTGGCCTGGGCAGTGCATCATCGGTATCCATTCGCGGCTCCACATCCCGGCAGGTGCAGGTTGTGCTGGACGGAATGCTCCTGAACGACCCGGTTACCGGCGGTGTGGATCTGGGCAAGTTGTCGCTGACCGACGTCAGCCGTATTCAGGTTTACCCCAGTGGCGCGCCCGCGCAACTCCCCCAGGCAGGGATTGGCGGGGTTGTGATCCTGGAAAGCCTTGGTAAAGACATCGAGAATACCACCAGCCTCAACCTGGGTGCTGGCTCATTTGATACCTATCGCACCGGATTTTTCAACAGCGGTAGCCAGGACGATGTGTATTACTGGCTGTCGATGGATCGGCAAACCAGCAACAACGATTTCCGCTACCCCAACGACAGCAACTGGTTCAACCCGAATGATGGCAGCCAAACCAGGCGGCGCAATGCGGGTTACCAGCAGGACGCCATCAGCACGAAACTGGGCTGGGAGATAAACCGCACGGCCAGGCTGGATGCACTGGTGCAATACGCCCGTTATGAGCAGGGTGTGCCCACCATCCAGAACTGGCGCGACAACAATGCCACCCTGGACAACGAAACCTTTCGTTTACAGTTGCACGGCCAGGAACAGGGCTGGCTTGCAGGGCGTTTGCACTCCAGCCATCGCCTGATCATCGGCGATATCACCGAGCATTACGATAATCGAAGCGGCCGGGTGGGCCTGGGTGTCTCTGCCGTAAAAACCGACACCCGGCAACTGGGCCTGGTGAATACGCTGGCCCTGCTTCTGGGGCCGCACACCTTAACCACCGGTGTTGATGCGACCGGTTACGACTATCGCCAAGATGACAGCCTCGACAGCAAACCGGAGGATGAAAGGGAGCGTATCCAGATCACCTCCTCGTTGTCACATGCATGGCAAAGCAATGACAACCTCTGGCGAAGCCAGGCTGCGCTCAGGCTGGTTCACGTTCGGGATGATTCCAGGGAGACCCTGGGCGACGGAACGTCAAAAGCAACCTCGGCCCGAGAGCACCACCTGGGCTGGCAACTGGGCCTGACCCGTCTACTCGGGGACAACTGGACGCTCTCCGGCAACATCGCCAATAACGTTCGGGTGCCGACGCTTCAGGAGTTATACGGCCAGCAAGGGTTATTTGTCGGCAATCCGGGCCTGGCCCCGGAAGAGTCCCTCAACTACGACCTGTCTTTACGCACAGACCAGGGCTGGGGCCACGGGGAAGTCACTGCTTACTTCCGCAAACTGGAACCCGCCGTCGTGGCCACCTACGATGCCCGTGGCGTAGGCCGCTACCGCAACCTTGAAGCCGAGATCTACGGGCTCGAGTTCGATGGCAACTATTCGATTACCGGGCACTGGTCGCTGTACGGTAACGCCACCCTGCAGGACTCCCGCAATACCGACAGATCAGCCCAAACCCGTTTCGACAAGCAATTGCCCGGCATTTATCACCAGTCCTACCTTGCAGGCACCCGCTGGCGTTTCCGGCCATTTGAACTTGATCTGGCCTACCAGTTCGATGATGAACTCTACTACGACTCAGCCAACATACTGGCAGCCGACGCCCGCAATACTCTGAACGCAACACTGACATGGCAAAAGGTTTGGCCCGGGCGCAGCCTGACCGAAGCCAGACTGGAAATTCGCAACATTACCGACAAAGTCTACCAGGACTTCAACCGCTTCCCCGGCCCCGGGCGCGGCTGGTTTATCAACCTCAAACACGCCTTCTGACCCACAAGGATATGCTTATGACTCCCTCTGACCACTTCTCATTCCGCAAAACCGCTCTGGCCACCCTGGTGCTCTCACTGGGCCTGACCGGTTGTGGCGGTGACTCTTCTTCCACACCGCTGAAGCCGGTCGTCACAAAGGACTACGGAATTGTCGCCACCGCAGCAGACGACTACACCGCCGGCGAGGTCGAGCTGATTTCAGTGAAAGATTCTGACATGACCGCTTCCGGCGGTTACTTCAGCGGCATTTCCGACATCACAGTCAACGGCCGTGGTCAGCATTACTACCTGATCCGGAAGTTCAATGGCGACCAGGTTCTAAAAGTCGATATTGAAAACCCTGCGAAGGAAGTCTGGGACGCCAGCACCCTTGAGGCTGGCGACCAGGGCAGCGCCAACCCCTACCAGATTGTCTTTGCCAGCGATTCGAAGGCCTATCTGCTACGGTATGGCAAAAATGAAGCCTGGGTGGTTAACCCGTCGGCAACACAGGCTGAAGACTTTTTTACCGGCGAAACCCTGAACCTCGAAGCCTATATGCCCGAGGACAGCATCGGTGCGGTCAATATGTCCTCCGGGGTTGTGGTTGATGGCAAGCTGTTCGTTACCCTGCAGCGCCTGGACAGCAACTACAGCCCGAGCAACCAGGGCTACGTGGCCGTTTTCGATACCGCGACCGACACCGAAATCGAAACCAACGCCAATGCTGCAGACAACCTCAAAGGTATTCCGCTCAAGGGCACCAACCCCTCCGGCATCCAGCACGTTGAAGGGATTGGGCTGGTGGTCACCAATGTCGGGGCATTCTCCGCCCCCTTCGACGGCACCAGCCTCGACATCATCAACCCGCAGAGCTATCAGGTTTCATCCATGATTGCAGATGCCGACATCGATACCCAGATCAACGATGCGGTGATCATCAGCAATACCCAGGGCTACATTCTGAACTACTCGGGCTGGCAGTCCATTGCCCTGCAGTCGTTTGACCCGTCTGTCGGCGCGGCATCACTGACCACTATCAATGATCTGTCCGGTGCGGATCTGCGCGATATTGAGCTGAGCCCGCAAGGCCGTCTGTGGCTGGCTGACGCCAGCCTGGCGAACCCCGGCATTCACGTTATCGATATCTCGGATAACACCGAAGCCGACTTTATCGAAACCTCGCTGCTGCCCATCACTATCAGCTTTGGCTCTGTCGTCAGCGACCGCTAACGTAAGCGGCGGGTGGCCTATGGCCACCCGCCAGTGTTCCTGCCAACCGTTTCGAGCGCCTGCTGCAGGCGCAGCCAGTCAGATTCCGTACCAGGCAGCCCAAGCCTGATGGCAGATGGCCGTTCGAACAGGCGGATCAGAATCCCCTGTCGGGCCAGTTGATGCCGGATATCCACCGCGTTCGGGTGCCGGAGATAGCGAAACAGCAGGGTACCCGAACTCTTCCCCAACCCGGCACCGGACAACAGGCCGTGCAGCCTCTGGCTACTGTATCTCAGCGCTTGCAGGGCCTGCTGCTGCCAATGATGGTCGTTCAGCATTTTCCCCATCAGGTAACGGGCAGGCCCGCTGACCGACCAGGGGCCGAGCTCCATTGAAACGGCCTGTATCAGCCCCGCATCCGCAACAATCGCCCCGGCCCTGAGCCCCGCCAGCCCGAAAAACTTGCCTGTGGATTTCAGCACCATCAGGCCTGGCATTCCGGCTCTGGCTGCCAGGCTTTGGTCCGCGCCGTTCATCAGAAAGGCTTCATCCACCACTAACCAGCCTGCCCGCAGCTGCAGTCTCTGGTGCCAGGCCATCAACTGCTCAGCCGCCAGCACTTGCCCGGTCGGATTATTCGGCTGTATCCACACCACCACATCAACGGTATCCAGCCAGGCCAGGTCGCCGCTTTCCATCGCATCGGGCGGAATGGCCACCACCTCGAAACCGGCACGCCGCCAGGCATGGCCGTGCTCACGGTACCCGGGCATGGGCACAGCTACCCGGCCCGGCCCATAGCAACGGGCCCGAACCGCTGGCAGCGCCATGATGGCCGCCTGAGACCCGGACACCGGCAAACAGCAGGCCGTTTCAGGAGCGCCCGCCCAATCACGGATGATGTATTCCAGGCCATCATCCGGCTCCGGCAAACGCTGCCAGACTTCCGGCGGAATGTCCGGAACCGGCCAGGGCACCGGATTAATGCCGGTCGACAGATCCAGCCATTGCTCCCGGGGAATACCCCAGCGTTCGGCCGCTGCCTGAAGCCGTCCACCATGCTCCGGGGGCTGGAGTGGTTCGAACCTCGTCATGCGGTAGCTCCCCACCCGTATCCTTGCACAACCAACGCCATCACCAGCAGAACAGCCAGCCACAACCTGACCCCACGATTCACCAGCGCAAGGGCGTTATCTATCGTTTCTGCCGAAGGCGCAGCGCCCTCTCCCAGCACCGATCGTTGCTTGATGCCGCCTGCATAGGGGGCCGGGCCGCCAAGCTGAACACCTAAAGCCCCGGCACCAGCGGCCATCACCGGGCCCGCATTGGGGCTATCCCAGGCAGGCGCCTGCTCGCGCCAGCACCGCAGCGCCAAGCGGGTGTTGCCCAGCAAGGCGTAGGTGAATGCCGTCAGCCGGGCGGGCAACCAGTTCAGGACATCATCGGAGCGGGCGGCAAATCGGCCGAAATACAGGTAACGGGGGCTGCGATAGCCCCACATGGCATCGAGCGTGTTGATCAAACGATGCAGAACCACACCGGGCAAGCCTGCCAGCAAATACCAGAACAGACTGGAAAACACCGCATCCGCTCCATTCTCCAGCATCGACTCCGACGCAGCTGCGGCAATGCCCTCCTCAGTGAGCGCATTGGCATCCCGGCTGACAATCTGGCTGACCGCCCATCGGGCCCTGGCCTCATCGCCAGTCGCCAAGGCTGTCGAAACGGCCCGGCCATGCTCCGCCAGGCCCCGCAGTGACATGGCAAGCCACACACCCGCCACCTGTATCATCAGCCACAGCCAGCCCGTGAGCAGATACTCAAACGCAAGGGCCAGGCTAAGTACCGGAAGCACCGCAACCAACGTGGCCAGAACGCCAAACCCTAGACTCCGCGCGCGCTCCTCTGCCCGCGTATTCAGGGCCTGCTCCAGCAGCGACGCCCAATGCCCGAAGCCCACCAGCGGGTGCAAACGCCGGGGTTCACCCGCCAGTCGGTCAACCCCAACCGCTACTGCACAAATCAATACCGCAACCAGAAACGTATTCAACACCAGACTCCCGGGTTCAATTGCGGGCAAGTCTACCTGAGTCATCACAACACTTGACACCCTTACGACCGGGCGGGACTATTCCCGGCTTTCCACCCACAAGGATTCATTGCCATGGCCCTGCCCGACAGCTGGCTGTCACCAATCCCAACACCTTCGCACAGTCATGCTGCCACCGCTTCGGAGCGCCAGAACACCCTCACCAAACCTCCCGGCTCCCTCGGCCAACTGGAACAACTGGCCATTACCCTGTGCGGCCAGCAACACACCGACCAGCCCAGTGCCGACCGGGTGCACATGGCCATCTTCGCCGGTGACCATGGCGTCTGCGACGAGGGCATTTCCGCCTTTCCGCAGGCGGTCACCGCCCAGATGATCGGCAACTTTGCCGGTGGCGGCGCTGCCATCAGCGTGATGGCCCGGCAGCTCGGCGCCGCCTTGGAAGTGGTGAATCTGGGCACCGTGGGTGACGTGGCCGAGGGCCTGCCCGGCGTTATCGATGCCCGGATAAGACCCGGCACCCGCAACTTCGCGCTGGAACCGGCGATGACGGAACTCGAGGTTGCTGCGGCCTTGCAGGCTGGTGATGCCGCCGCAGAGCGTGCCCACCGGGCCGGAGCCGACCTGTTCATTGCCGGCGACATGGGCATCGGCAACACCACATCCGCCAGCGCCATCGCCTGCCAGTTGCTGGGGCAACCACCGGAATCGCTCACCGGCCCGGGCACCGGTTTGAATGCCGAGGGCGTACGCCACAAGGCGGCGGTGATCACCAAATCGCTGGCCCGCCACGGCAGCGACACCGCGCCTCTGGCGGTGCTGGCATCGCTGGGCGGGCTGGAAATCGCCGCCATCACCGGCGCCATTCTGGGCGCGGCCAGCCGGGGCATTCCCGTGCTGGTGGATGGTTTTATCGTTTCGGTAGCCGCGCTGGTGGCCTGCAAACAGCAACCGGAACTGCAACATTGGCTGCATTTCGCCCACCATTCCGCCGAGCCGGGGCATAAGGCCGTCTTGCAGGCGCTCATGGCCCAGCCCCTGCTGAACCTTGGCATGCGCCTGGGCGAAGGCAGTGGCGCGGCGGTGGCGGTGCCATTGCTGCGGGCCGCCTGCGCCCTGCACAACCAGATGGCCAGCTTTGCCAGCGCCGGGGTCAGCGACCAATCCGGCGACTGAACGGCCGATAAAGGAGACTATCAGGATGACCACGACGCTAATCGATCTGATCCGCCACGGCGAACCCGAAGGCGGCCAGATGTTCCGGGGCAGCAAGGACGATCCGCTCAGCGAGAAAGGCTGGCAACAGATGCGGGCTGCCGTGAACCGCCAGGATCGCTGGGACGTGATTGTCAGCTCCCCCATGGCCCGCTGCCGCCACTTCGCGAAAGAACTGGCCGAACAGCAGGGCCTGCCCCTGCACATTGAAGACCGGCTGCGGGAAATCGGCTTTGGCGAATGGGAAGGGCTCACGGCTGATCAGGTGCAAAAACAGTACGGCGATCAGCTGAACAAATTCTGGCAGGATTCGGTGAACTTCATCCCGCCCGGTGCCGAACCGGTTCCGGCCTTCTCCCAGCGCGTGCTGGCCGGATTCGAGCACTGGCAGGCCGCGCTGTCGGGCAAGCGGGTACTGATTGTCTGCCACGGCGGAGTCATCCGCATGGTACTGGCAAGCATCCTCGGCATTCCCCTGGAAACCTCCTTTACCGGCTTTGCCGTGCCCTACGCCTGCCGCAGCCGGATACAGATAGATCAATCAGCACACGGCGTGTTCCGCAGCCTGATCAGTCACCAGCCTTGAGGGTCAGCGGTAGCCCGGCAACAGACATCACCACCTCGTCACAGTGCCCGGCCAAGGCCTGGTTCAACCAGCCCAGTTCATCGGCAAAGCGGCGGGTCAGGGCGTCCATGCCAATGATGCCAAGACCCACCTCGTTGCTGACAATCACCAGCGGCCCGGGGTAGGCCTGCACCGCTTGCAGAAAAGCCTCTCGTTCGGCGGAAAACACCTCGTCACCGGCCAGCAACAGATTGGTTAGCCACAGGCTCATGCAGTCGATCAGCAGCAAGGGCGCAGGCGCCTCGATACCCAGATTCTGTAACACACCGCCCAGCGCCAGCGGCTCCTCAGCCAGGCGCCAGTGTGTTGGCCGATGTTGCTGATGGCGCTGAATCCTCAAGGCCATTTCCTCATCACCCGCCGTGGCCGTAGCCACATACACCACCGGCACGCCAGCCGCTTCAGCGGCAGTCTGCGCCCGGGCCTCCGCCAGGCCGGTCTTGCCGGAACGTACGCCGCCGGTCACCAGTAATTTTCTATTCATCGTGCGTTTTCCCTGTTAATCGGGCACAAGGTACACCAGGCAAACAGACAACTGCTATAGTCTGGCCATACGCCGTGAACGCCGCGCCCCACCGCTGGCTTCCATTCTATTCTGCCCGGAGTCTGGAGAACCCATGCAGGCCGAGCTGCTTGATATTCGCAACCACATTGCCCAACACGCCCCCTTCGATGAAATGCCCGAAGAGCTGCTGGAGCGTATTGTCTCCGGCATTGAAGTCAGCTACTACCGGGCGGGCACCCAGATTCTGGAATTGCACCAGCAAAATACCCAGCTGCACTATATTCGTAGCGGCGCCATAGAAATCTTCCGGCGCTCAGGTGAACTCTACAACCGACTGGGCGAAGGCGACATCTACGGCCAGTTCGGCCTGTTGCGTAATCAGAAAGTGCGATTTCCGGTCAAAGCCATCGAAGACTGCCTGATCTACAAGATTCCCCTGGAAACCTTTCAGCACCTTTGGGAAAACGACGAGAATTTCGCCGACTTTGTTGAAATTGAAGACCACAGCCGACTGCGCTCGGTGATTTCAAGGCAGCAGAAATCCAACGAACTCATGTCCTCCAAGGTCACACGGCTGATCTCACGCAAAACCGTCTCCGCGCCCACCACCGTACGCCTGCAGGAGGCCGCACGGATCATGACCGACCACGGCGTCTCCGCCTTGCTACTGATGGACGAAACCGGCGAATCACCAAGGCTCAAAGGCATCATCACTGACCGGGATCTACGCACCCGGGCGGTCACCAACGCGCTGCCTTCGGAAACCCCGATCAGCGAAATCATGTCGGAAGGCCTGATCACCATCAGCGCCCGCAGCTACATCTTCGAAGCCATGCTCACCATGCTGCACAACAACGTGCACCACCTGCCGGTGATGGAAGGCCACGAGGTTCGGGGTGTGATTGCTCTGTCTGACATTGTGAAATACGAAAGCCAGAGCAGCCTTTACCTGGTCAGCAACATCTACCACCAGAAAAACGTACTGGGCCTGAAAAAAATCAGCCGGGACGTGCGCGACAGCTTTGTGCGCATGGTGAACGAAGACGCCAACTCCCACATGATCGGCAGCGCCATGGCAGGCATCGGCCGCAGCTTCAGCCAACGCCTGCTGGAACTGGGCGAAGAAAAACTCGGCCCGCCCCCGGTGCCCTACTGCTACATGGCCCTGGGCTCCATGGCCCGGGACGAACAACTGGTGGTTACCGACCAGGACAACGCCCTGGTACTGGACGACAGCTTCATCCCCGAAGAGCACGATGGCTACTTCCTGGCTCTGGCCAAATTCGTCTCCGACGGCCTGGCCGAGTGCGGCTACACCTACTGCACCGGCGACATCATGGCCACCAATCCAAAATGGCGGCAGCCGCTGAAGGTCTGGAAAAACTACTTCACCGACTGGATCGACAACCCCAAGGCCGAAGCCCTACTCAACAGCAACATTTTCTTCGACCTGGACGGCATCCACGGCGAAACCCGTTTTGCCGAGCAACTAAAAGACCTGATCGCAACCAAAGCCAGCGCCAGCCAGCGCTTCCTCACCTTCCTTGCGCGCAATGCCCTGAACCGCACGCCACCTCTGGGCTTCTTCCGCACCTTTGTTTTGGAAGAGGACGGCAAACACCAGAAAACCTTCAACCTAAAACGCCGGGGCACCGCACCCGTATCCGACCTGATCCGGGTGCACGCACTGGCCTGCGGCTCCCGCTCGCAGAACTCCTTCGAACGCCTGCAGGACATCGCCAAAACCAAACTCATGCTGGGCGACGACGCCGGCAACCTGCGCGACGCCCTGGAATTTATCTCCATCGTCCGCATCCGACACCAGGCCATCGCCATCGAAGAAGGCCGGGAGCCAGACAACAACGTGCGCCCGGAAGACCTCTCCCCCTTCGAACGCAGCCACCTGAAAGACGCCTTCCAGATCGTCAGCAACGCCCAGAAATTCCTGCGTTTCCGCTACAACGCCGGTGGAGCCACCCGCAATGTCTGACGCCATCAAAAGCGCCAACAGCAAACAGAACTGGCCACAAAACTACGCAAACGCCGCCAGCCAGGCCAAAGACGACCGCATCCGCAGTTTCTACCAGGCTGGCTGCCCAAACCCGGACACCCCCATACGAGACGTCCCGCTACTGGCCCTCGACTTCGAAACCACCGGCCTGGAAGCCGACTACCACTCCATCGTCAGCATCGGCCTGGTACCCTTCACACTGAGCGCCATCCACCTGGGCCAATGCTGGCACCAAATCGTGCGGCCACAACTGCCACTGCACCAGGCCTCAGTCACCATCCACGGCATCACCCACAGCGAAATCGAACACGCGCCCGACCTCGAAGACGTACTCGACCCCCTGTTCCAGCACCTCACCGGCCGAATCCCCGTGGTGCACTACCGCAACATCGAACGCCCCTTCCTCAACGTCGCCCTGCAACACCGCCTAGGCGAACAACTGCGCTTCCCGGTCATCGACACCATGGCCATCGAAGCCCACCTGCACCCCAACCGCAACCCCAGCGCCTGGCAACGCCTGCGCGGCCAGAAACCCATCTCCATCCGCCTGCCCGACAGCCGAACCCGCTACGGCCTACCCCACTACGCCGGCCACAACGCCCTGATCGACGCCATCGCCACCGCCGAACTGCTGCAAGCCCAGATCCTCCACAACTTCAGCCCGGATACGCCGATAGGAGACTTGTGGGTCTAGTCCAAAACAGTAAGCAAAGGGACGATGCCATCAAGGCCAGATAGTGAGCGTGCGGGATGGCTTTCCAAAAATTTCGAAGGCCATGGATGGCCTGAGAGAAGCGCACATGGATGTGCTCGTAGCGGTTTTTGGAAAGCCATCCCGCACGCTCACCCACTCCCAACCGCAAAGGCTAGGAAAATCAAACCCAAGGCCGAACCCATAGCCCAACCGCCAGGCAACCGCTAGAATGACCCCAAACCAGCCAAAGGGGCCACAGTGACCACACCGATTGCCAGAACCTCCCCCATCGACGCCTTCAAACGCGCCAGAAGAATGTGGCTCAAAGGGGAAAAAATCAGCCTGGCCGCCCTCGCCGACGACCTCCACATCGGCCGCGCCACCCTGTTCCGCTGGGTCGGCAACCGCGACCTGCTGATTGGCGAAATCCTCTGGTCGCTCTACGAACCCCTTTACAAAGAAGCCCGGGAAATCACTCCCGGCCACGGCGTAGATTACGTCGTTGGCGTGTTCCGGCACATCAACACCACCATCCTGCACTTCTCGCCGCTGCGTAAATTCCTGCACCAGGACCCGGAATACGCCCTGAAAATGCTTACCTCGTCCCACTCCACGCTGCACGCCCGCACCGTAGAAGTGAACACCCGCTTACTCAAAGACGAAGTCCGGGCGGGCCATCTCAGCCCACCCATGAACATCCAGAGCCTGTCCTACTTCATGGTGCGCATCGCCGAATCCTGCCTCTACAGCGACATCATCGGCGGACGCGAACCCCAGGAAGACGAACTCGAAGACGCCTGCACCGCCGTGCGGATACTGCTGGGCGGAAAAGTCTGACGTGCCGACTGGCAAGGTGCCCATATGAAAGCTAACCTGACATCCAAACCCCGAAGGAACATGATCGCAAAGGAGCGCCTCATGACACATACCACAAGCAACTATCGCCGTTTGACTACCACCGTGCTGGCACTTGCCTGCCTGCTACTGTCACCACTCAGCTTCAGCCAGTCACTGAGTGAAAGCGATGTCCAAGCCTTCATCCGAAGCATGCAAGCCATGCAACCGCTGCAGGATAAATATCAGGACGTATTCGATGCCGAAGAGGACGACGCAGACGACGACATCGACTTCTCACGACTGATGTCAGACGGTATCCGCAGGATGAAAGGTCATCCGGCCTACAACGAAGTTGAAAGCCTGGTAAAACAACAGGGCTTCAGCGATATCGAAAATTGGGCAAGTATCGGCGACAAAGTCGTGCAGGCCTGGTTTGCCCTGGAAATGGGTGCCCAGAGCCCGCAAATCCAGGCCGAAATGAACGCCGCAATGGCGGAAATCGAAAATAACCCCAATATGTCGGAAGCACAGAAAGCCCAGATGCGCGCCATGATGCAACAAGGGATGTCCGCCATGGCCACAGGCGCGTCAGCTCCGGAAGCCAACAAAAAGGCAGTCAGGCCTTACCTGGATCAACTCAAGGCCGTGATGGATACGGAGGAATAGCAGACTGCGGAGTTCAGGGCAGCGGCCTTTGGCAACGGGTTATTAGCGCTATTCTGTTTACAAATACACATTGTCGGCCAGGAGGCGCACCGAATGTCACTCTCTTCTTCGCTCAACAATATCTCGGTCGGCAAAAAGCTCTCAGCCAGCTTTGCTCTGCTAGTGATAATGGCCGCAGTGATTGCCGGTTCAGCCATCAACATTTTCTCAGAATACAATCAGCGCTCCATGATTGTGGCCGGAGCGGGCTCTGCCGAAAGCGCCTTGCTCGAAATGCGCATTGAAGAACGGAACTTTCAGCTGACCAGAAACGAGCGACACCGGCAGGCGGCCGAAGACTTACTAAACGATGCCATCGACACACTACAGGAGTTGCGTAAGCTCTTCATTGTACCCAACGATCATGCCCGGGTGGACTTTATTGCTGACGAGGGCAAAGCCTATTCTGCGCAACTTTCCGAGCTGGCCCGTAACCTCGACGCCAATCAAGCCACCATAGATGCCATCACCGACAAACTGAAGCAAAGTGGCATCGCAATGGTCGACAAAGCCGTTGAACTGCAGCAAATCCAGGAAAACCGGATGAAGGAGCAGTACAGCACAGCCATTACCACACTCGTCACCATCACTCTCGTAGCTCTGCTGGTGGCGGTCATGATTGCCTGGTTCATGATTCGCTCCATTACCGCCCCCATCCGTGAGGCGGTCGAAGTGGCCAACCGGGTCGCAGACGGTGACCTTACCGTACGTGTGGAAAGCCAGCGGGGTGATGAGTTCGGCGCTCTGTTATCCGCCTTCTCCACCATGGTCACCAAACTCCGGGATCTGATCCACCAGATTGGCAGCGATTCCTCCGGCATTGCCTCCGCCTCGGAGGAGCTCTCTACAGTGACCGACCAGACCCGCCGTGGCGTCTCGGAACAACGGGATCAGACCGATCAGGTCGCCACCGCCATGAACGAAATGGTCGCGACGGTAAACGAGGTAGCCAAGAGCGCAGAATCCGCCTTTGAGGCAGCCCAAATGGCCAGCCAGACCTCCGGTGAGGGCGAGGCGGCGGTCTCCCAGACCCTGACTTTTGTGACCGACCTGAACACCAACCTGCAGGAAGTCATGTCGCAGATGCACGGCTTGCAGGGTGATATCCAGAACATCGGCTCCGTGCTGGATGTGATCAAATCCGTGGCCGAGCAAACCAACCTGCTGGCCCTGAACGCCGCCATAGAAGCCGCCCGGGCGGGCGAACAGGGGCGCGGCTTTGCCGTGGTGGCCGATGAAGTCCGCTCCCTTGCCCAGCGTACCCAGAGCTCGGCCCTGGAAATCGAAACCCTGATCACCACGCTGGTGAACAGCTCGGAAAGTTCGGTTAAAACCATGGAGGCGGGCACAGAGTTGGCGGGCCAGACCCTGCAGCGGGCGGAGAATGCGGGCGTGACCATTCGGGAAATGGCCCAGGCAGTCAGCGATATCCGGGAATACAACAGCCAGATTGCCACCGCGGCGGAACAGCAGTCATCGGTAGCCGAGGACATCAACCAGAACGTGACCCTGATTCGCGATGTGGGCGAACAGAGCGCGGCCTCTACCGAACAGGTATCCTCCGCCAGCGTAGAGCTGGCACGCATGGCCGAGGGCCTCAGTGCGCGGGTCTCGCAGTTCAAACTATAAAAAAAGCCGGCACCTGAAGGTTGCAGGTGCCGGCTTTACTTGTATCAGGCCCGATGGGCCAGACCTCAGGCTGTCAGGTTGTAGACAAACACAATTGCGACGGCAATCGGTGTCACAAACCGGAGCAGGTTGTACCAGAGGTCAAAGGCACCACCTTGCAGGTTCAGATCACCCTTCAGGCTTTCCTTGGCCACAAACCAGCCCACAAACAGCGCGGTCAGCATACCGGACAACGGCAGCATGATGTTGGCGGTGAAATAGTCGAGCAGGTCGAACACAGTCTTGCCTTCAAACGCGGCAAACATACCCAGCGGGGTCACGTCCGACCATACGTTCAACGACAGGATGGAGACAATGCCCAGCGCCCAGCACAGAACGCCCACCAGGATCGCACTGCCGGTGCGAGCCAGGCTAGTCTTTTCTTCCACCCACTCCACCACCGGTTCCAGCAGGGAAATACCGGAGGTCCAGGCGGCAAACAGCAACAGAACAAAGAACAGGGTTCCGAACAGGCTGCCCATGGGCATGTTGCCAAACGCCAGCGGCAGGGTCTGGAAAATCAGGCCCGGGCCTGCGCCAGCCTCAAGACCATTGGCGAACACCACCGGGAAAATCGCCAGGCCAGCCAACAGCGCCACCACAGTATCCATCAAGGCCACGCTCACGGCTGTCCGGCCGATGGAGACATCCCGGCCCAGGTAAGATCCGTAGGCCATCATGATGGCCATACCCAGGCTCAGGGTGAAGAAGGCGTGGCCGAGGGCTACCAGCACGCCATCAACCGTCAGCTTGCTGAAGTCCGGGGTAAACAGGAAGCTGACGGCCTCGCCAAAGTGCCCGGTGGTTGTCGCGTAACCCACCACCAGCAACAGCAACACAAACAGTGCAGGCATCAGAATCGTGACCGCACGCTCCAGACCGCCTTTAAGCCCCCGGGACACAACCATCACCACCAGCGCCATGAACAGCGTGTGCCAGGCCAGCAACTGGATGGGGCTGGATAACAGCCCGCCAAACATTTCACCAACAGACTCGGCGGTGCCGCCGGTAAAGTCGCCCATGGCCGCATGCCCGATGTAGGACGCAGCCCATCCACCGATCATTGAGTAAAACGACAGAATGATAAAAGCCGCCAACATACCTACAACCGCCGACACCCGCCAGGCCGGAGATGCCAGGTTGCGCTCTGCCACCAGACGAAAACTGGTGATCGGGTTGTGGCGCCCGTTACGGCCGATAAACACCTCGGCCATCATGATGGGGATGCCGATGATAGCGATACAGAGCAGATACACCAGTACAAAGGCGCCGCCGCCATTCTCACCGGTGACATAAGGGAACTTCCAGACGTTACCCAGGCCCACCGCAGAGCCGGTAGCCGCCAGAATAAAGGCAAACTTGGAGGACCAGAGCCCGCGCGAGCCGTTACCGTTGTCGGCAACGGAATTGGACTGTTTCATGAGTTTTATTCCTGTGCTTTTGGCTGAGGAAACTACGAATTGTAAGAGTGCCCGACTCTATGGCCGGGACATTGGGAGGGGATTCTGCCAGCACTGGCGACATGATGCCAGTACCGGGGGCGGGCAATGATATGCTCCGGCGCAAGGCCGGTCACACGCAGCCCTTAACGCGAGCTGTCTGCAAACCGGGCGACCATGTCGCTCATTTCCCGAGCCATGCGGCTGAGTTGATCACTGCTCTGCTTGGCAGATTCTGCCTGGTCATCGCTCTGGTCGGCCAGGCCTGCAATATTCACCACCTGCTGATTGATGCTTTCCGACACCTGGCTCTGCTGCTCAAACGCCGCCGACATAGTCACAAAGCTATCGGAAATCGAGTCCACCGAACCCGCGATAGCGGCAAGCGCGTCGGAGGCGCCCTGAACCCTTTCCAGACCATCGCTGGCCAGAGTTTCACCGGCCTTGACCGCGTCCACCGTACTTTGCACCTGCTGCCGGAAATCCTTGACCACATCCTGAATGCGCACCGTAGATTCCCGTGTACGGGTAGCCAGTGAGCGCACTTCATCGGCCACCACGGCAAACCCCCGGCCCTGCTCACCCGCCCGGGCCGCTTCAATGGCGGCATTGAGCGCGAGCAGGTTGGTCTGGTCGGCAATGTCGCTGATCAGTTCTGCCGCCTCGCCAATCGCTTTGGTCGACATGCCCAGCCGCTCCACCGCCTGGCCTATACCCGAGACCTGCTGTGCCAGTTGCTCGATGGCGCCAAGCGCCTGATCGCTTCGGGCACGGCCATCATGGGCCGCCTGGTTGGCCTGTTCGGCTTCCCGGGCATTGGTGGCAACCGCTCCGACCACTTCCTGAATAGAAACAGTCATCTCCTGCATGGCCGAGGCAGCCTGCTCGGTTTCCGAACGCTGGCGGGCAATGGCCGAGGCCCCCTCGCTGATGTAGCCATGGGACGCCTTGGCCTGCTCAGACAAACGCTCGGCCTGGTCATCTATCCGGGCCAGCGCCGTGCGGATACGCGCCTCTTCGCTCATCAACAGCAGCGCCAGCCGCGACATCAGGCCTTTCTCATCACTGTAGGTTCGCGCCACCAGAGCATCCTGAAACGCATCCGGCCTGAGTGCCAGCAAGCCCTTCAGCCGACGATTGAGCGACCCCAGTACAAAATACGCTCCGAGCCCGTGGCCAACCACAACCAATGCGACCGCCAGGGCAGGATTTCCCGCCCAAAGTGCGCCCAGGCTCAAAACAACCGAGACAAGAAACGGCCAGCCGGTTCGCACCATCGACAATGCCCGGCTACGCCACTCCGAGCCGGTGCGGCCAGCCGAGACCCTGGCGTAGAGTTTTTCCGCACGGGCAATCTGATCACGGCTGGCGGTTGTCCGTACAGATTCGAAGCCCACCATCTGGTTATTCTCCAGAATCGGGGTTACGTAAGCACTCACCCAGTAGTGATCCCCATTCTTGCACCGGTTCTTGACTACCCCCATCCAGGACTTGCCCGCTTTCAGGTAGGCCCACATGTCGGCAAATACTGCAGGCGGCATATCCGGGTGCCGGATCAGATTGTGGGCCTGGCCAATCAGTTCCGGGCGCGTATAACCACTGATCACCTCGAAGTCATCATTACAGTGGGTAATCACGCCTTTCAGGGTTGTGGTACTGATCAGCCGCATACCTTCAGGCACGGGGCATTCACGCTGGGTAACGGGCAGGTTTTTACGCATGGGATACTGTTTCGTCTCCGGGTGGGGCTTAGCGGGTCGATACCCTAGTTATAGACACGGCCCAAAGAAATATCGAATCCGTGTCATTTTGTGTCGCCAATGTAACCAGCACCATGGCAATTATGAGCAAACTATGATTAGATGCCCGCCATCAACCGGGCACGGGCATGGAACCGGGCATTCACCCACAACGAAAACCCGATAACCGCACCACCCAGCGCAAGCCGCATCAGGTCGGCATCGCGGTTCCAGATCACCAGATTGACCAGCAACCCGGCGGGTACCAGCGCATTGTTCATAACCGCCAGGGTTCCGGCATCAACCTGGCAGGCGCCCCGGTTCCACAAATACATACCAAGCCCTGACGCAGCAACGCCGAGCCAGCCGAGAATGCCCCACTGCAAAGCCGTGGCCGGGAGCTTGTCCGGGTTTCCGAATATCAGGAAAGAAGGCAGCGCAACAATCAGGGCGCCAAAGAAGAAATAGCCGAAGGTGCGGTAGCCGGGCAGATCCAGCGGATAGCGCTGCATCACGTGTTTATAGCCCACCTGGCCGGCGGCAAAGGCCAGATTTGCCACCTGCAACAGCAGGAAGCCGATCACAAAATCCTCACTCAGACCATCGTAGCGAATAATCCCGGCGCCCAGCGTGGCAATGGCCGCCGCCAGCAGGGCAACGGGCGAGAACCTTCGCGCAAGGCCGTCGTCTACCAGGGTGACATAGAGCGGGGTGAAAATGGTAAACAGTAATACTTCCGGCACTGTCAGGTAACTGAACGAGCGGTACAGGCACACGTAGGTGATTCCGAACTGCAGCATACCGGTCACCAGAATGCCCAACCTCATACCGCCGGGAACTCCCCGCCATCGGGTAAACGGCAGGAAGATCAGGGCCGCCAGCAGCACCCGGCTCAGCACCGCAAAATCACTGTCGACCCGGCCAGCAAGAAATTCGCCGATCAGACTGAAAGAAAATGCCCAGAGAACCGTAACCAGTACCAGTGAAACCATCGTGCGCCCCTCGTTTTTCGAAGGGTCGCTACTTTACGGGTTTTCCCCTGCCATTGCAGCGTATACAGGCGTGAAAGTGCTTATGAGCCCCCATGGAAGGAATAAGTTAACATGGCGGGCCAAGATGCCAACTCTGGCTTGCCCAGTCACCCGATCAGAACACCCCGGATTCTTGCCGCAATGGATGAGACTCACCAGCCTGTACCTGCTGCCCGCCAGCCGCTGATCCAGCGCACCCTGGCAGAGTGGAAAACCCTGGCCCTGTTGGGTGGCCCAATCTGGATTGCACAGGTTGCCCAGATGGCCAACGGCGTGATCGACACCGTGATGGCCGGGCACGCCAGTGCCGAGGACCTGGCGGCGGTCGGCATCGGCAGCAGCCTGTGGATGCCGCTATTCCTGTTTTTCATGGGGCTACTGGGGGCACTGCAACCGATCATTTCCGGCTACAACGGGGCCGGAACCACGCGCAAAATCATGCCCGCCACCTGGCAAGGCATCTATATTGCCGCCGTCGGTTCGGTGATCATGGCGCTGCTGCTGACCAACGTACAGCCGGTTCTGTCCATCCTGAAACTGGATCCTCACACGGCGGGCATTACTCAGGGATACCTGGACGCGTTCGCCTGGGGCATTCCCGCCTTACTGCTGCTGAACGCGCTTCGGGGGCTGACAGACGGGCTGGGGCACACCCGGGTGATCATGGCGTTTTCTGTGCTCAGCACCGCCATCAACCTGCCACTGAACTACATCCTGATCTACGGCAAGCTCGGTCTGCCCGCCATGGGCGGTGTCGGTTGCGGCTGGGCGACGTCTATTTCCAACGGTGTGGCCGCCGTGGCCATGCTGATATACCTGAACCGGAGCCAGACGTTTCGCCAGTTTCATCTGATCGCCGACTGGGTGAAACCCAACTGGCTGCGCATCCGTTACATTCTGGGCATTGGCGTGCCGATCGGGTTCACCATCTTCGTGGAAGCGAGCATGTTTTCGGTGATCGCGTTGTTTCTTGCGCCGCTGGGGCCGGTGGTGGTGGCCGGGCATCAGATTGCGCTGAACGTGGTATCGCTGATGTTTATGTTGCCCCTGAGCCTGGGCATGGCGCTTACCTTGAGGGTCAGCTTTCTGGTGGGCGCCCGGGCACCGGGCACCGCCCGGTTAATCTCTCGCAGTTCATTGATTCTGGCCGCGGGCGTTGCTCTGGTATTCGCCAGCCTGCTGCACATCTTCTCGAACGCCATCGCCAACCTGTACACCGGCGATGTCGAAGTGCAGGCCGTAACCATCCGGTTGCTGACCTTTGCCGCTCTGTTCCAGATTGCCGACGTTATTCAGGTTACCTGTATCAGCGCCTTGCGTGGTTACAAAGACACCCGCATACCCATGTTTATCATGCTGTTTTCGTTCTGGGTGCTGAGTTTGCCCCTGGGCTACGTGCTAACCTTCACCGACTGGCTATGGCCCGCCATGGGCGCTGCGGGCTTCTGGGTGGCACTGACTGTTGGGTTAACCTCTGCCAGCCTGCTGCTGGGCTGGCGACTGTTTGGCTTTCAGCCCGACTCCGGTGTCGATACGGAAGATAAGCTGCAGCAATGTCAGGCTGACCCCAACATCGGCTGACCCGGCTCGTCGGCGAAGACAATGCGATTCCGGCCGGACTCTTTTGCAGCATAAAGAGCACTGTCGGCCCGCGCCAGCCAGCTGGCGACACTTTCACCATGCCCTAGCTGCGCCACACCAAAAGACGCGGTAACCGAGCCTCCCGGATGCCGCAGGCGCTTTTGTATCACCGCCTGCAAGCTGGCCATCACGGTTCGCGCACTGGCACCGTCCACGCCGGGTAGAAGCAACACAAACTCCTCGCCACCGTAACGGAAAATATGGTCGCTACGGCGGGTATTGTGTTCCAACAGAGCGACCAGGTCGGTCAATACCTTATCACCAATGTGGTGGCCGTAGCGGTCGTTGATTTTCTTGAAGTAATCCAGATCCAGGATGACCAGCGCGTAGGGCAAGCCAGAGCGCTCGGCATTGGCCGCCGCCAGATTCAGCTCTTCATCCATGGATCGGCGGTTTTTGATACCCGTGAGCGGATCGATGGTGGCAAGATGCCGCAGCCGCTTGCGCTGGCTGTGATTCCGGTGCGCGTAAACATAGGCACACAGGCTGACCATGACCGCAGTGGCGGCAAACGACCACATGTGCACGGTTGAACTGAATGCTTTGTCGACCATCATCAGGGCAACAATAGACAACAGATTCAACACCCCGGCAAGCCGTGGATTGACCAGAAAAAAAGTCGTGACCAAGCAAGGATACAGCCAGAACAGACCCGGCTCTCCGACAATAGTAGCGATCGCAATGGCACCACCGCAGGCGATAACCGCCAACAACATCCCGCTGCGCTTGGTGTCGCCAGTAGACCAGGCATAGAAAACCGATGACGAAATACCCAGCATGATGGACATGTCCACCAGCCCTGCCATCATGTCGCCCTGCCAGAGCCGAACCAGCGCAAAGGGCGTGATACCGAACACGGCGCTGAGCCCGAGCAGCGTTATGATCGACAACCGAAAGTCGTTTTTTAACCGGTGAAACATACCTTGTCTGCCTGAATACATCCCTATAACCGGCCAAGCATAGCGGACTGCGTGTATCTGGTCGCCTGGAAGCTACGATTTTTAACAAATATACCGACGATAGCGACACAACAGCTCCGACGATACAATGATATGCTTTGCAGGTTTCTGAACTGTATAACAGGATAGCTGTGGCCACATCTTTAATCCGAATCGCTCCCGGCGCTTTAACGCTCGGCAAACCGTTGCCTTGGGATGTATTTGACGACGCCGGTAATGTCCTGCTTCGGCAAGGCTGTGTGATTCAAACCGATACCCAGCTGGAACAGCTGTTCGAAAGGGGCCGTTTCAAGCCCAGAAAAATCGAGATACCTGAGAAACCGCAATCGGCCCCGGACAACCGGAAACACAATCCATTCGCAGAGTATGGCGATCTACTGGCCCACCTGGAGGCAACACTCAAAGCAATCGCCAATCGCGACGACACCGCATTCAAGCGCCTGCTGAACCTGGCAAAAACCCTCGACAGCATGTGCCGCCAGGCACCGGACGCCAGTCTCGCGCTGGTTCACCTTTATTCGATCAGCCCGACCATTCAGGAGCAAATGCTGTGTTACGGAATTCTGTGCCACATGATCGCCCGGGCATTCGGGCTGGAAGAAAAACGGGCACAGGTGCTGACCGCCGCCGCACTGACGGCTAACCTTGCTCTGGTTCGCGTTGCCGACCAGCTGAACGCCTCCAACAAGCTGCTCACGGAGGATCAGCGCCAGGTCATTCGCAAGCACCCGCAGCGAAGCGTTGAAGCACTGAAAGCGGCGGGCATAGACAACAAGCTGCTGCACAAGATCATAGCCCAGCACCATGAGCAGGCCGACGGCTCCGGTTACCCGGACGGCCTGAGCGGCACCGACATTCTGCCCGAGGCCGAGATACTGGCGCTTTCCGAGCGCTACGTCGCCATGATCACCCGCAGAGCCTACCGCAAGCGCCTGAATATCACCCAGGCCCGAAAGCTGATTGCCACGCTTGCCGATGGCCACCTGCGGCCTGCCATTCCCCGCTCACTGCTGGCGGTACTCGGAGAGTACCCGCCGGGCATGCTGGTGCGTTTGGTCAACGGAGAAGTCGGCGTGGTAACCCGCCGCGCTGCACTGGCCCGGGGGCCCTTTGTAAAAGCCATTTTCGATCCGGAAGGCCAGCGCTACCTCGAATCTATGGAACGGGACACCAGCCTGCTGGACTTCAACGTACGCGCTCCGGAAGAGCCTGAAACCATGCCCTCCATGGACTTCAGCCTGCTTTGGGGGTTTCGTTCCTGAAATAAGCCGACCTGGCCATCAAACCGCATCAGATACTCTAAAGTCCTCCGCGATGCATCTTAACCCCGATTCTTACGCGCCCGAAAATAACGCCGAATCCACACATAAATAATCAGGGATGAATAAATATAAAACACCCACATACCTAAAGCTCGAAAAATCACCCAGGCAATAAACGAAACGATCAGGGCAGTAGCTAGCAATGCCAGGTCGTCTTTCAGTTTACTCTTCATCATCAGGTGTACTCAAAAAGCACATGCTGATAGCGAGCCTTGGTTGCAAAGGCTTTCCGGTTGGAATGGTTTACATCATAGACTTCCGGATGCTGAACAAAGAACTCTTTATATCCTTTGAACTGCAGGTCATTTTTCTCAATATAGCTAATCACGTCGATCAGACGAGTGCCACAGCCCAAGCTCCGTCCCGTGGCTACTGCCGCACTACCAACTGCGGCTCCTGCATACCCCACAAGCAACAAGCCGCCACCAATGACCAGCTTTTCACCTAGGAATGTGGCACCTGCGAGGGTGCGGAGTCCGGTCTGCGCACCGAATTTTCCGACCAATTCGACAGATGCCGAAGCTATCCCGAAAGAACTCATCGCAGTATCAAACCACGTCGAGGGAGAGGGAAGGCCTAATCCATCCATGTTTTCTTTGAAATACTTTTGAAAGTCACCGTCGTTATAGCAGGCCAAGGTTCACATCCTTATGTGAGGTTAAAAAAATCCTTAAACCGGAAACTAGTGCATCCGGTCATCGATATCAACAGGATTCCTCTCGGCGGTATGTAATCCTGATATTAATACACGTCTTATATGACAACGTTCACGAGTTGAGAATTACTTATTAGACTTTCCTCGCCGCTCACTACCAAACACAAAAAACACGACAGAAGCAAAGACCCCACGCCAAGACTACCCTTAAGCCAACAATCAGTCTTCAGCGTCTGCAAAACGCGGACTGCCTGCTTTGAAGTCTGCCTTTGCCAGCTCCGCCAGAATGGCGGTTCGCGTTACTATGCCGATCAGTTTGCCGTGATCCACTACCGGATAGACCTTGGGTCGCCCGGCCCCCAGGTTCTGGGCCAGATCCACCACCGACATGTCCGGTGACACCGTCAGGGGCTGTCGAAACATGACATCGTCCACCAGCGGGTCGCCTTCGCGATGGTAATTACTCACCAGCAACGAGTGGATACAGTCCTGCTCCGACACGAACCCCAACACCTTGCGCTGTTCATCGACCACAGGCAGGCCCGTAACATGGTTGGCCAACAAGATCTTCACCACCTGGGTCACCGGTGTACCGCACCGGACAGGCTCGATGTGGTTCGACATGATTTCCGAAATCCTGAGTGAGCGCATGGGCAACTCCCTGGCAAACGATATGGCGGTGCCGGAACGGGCACTCTCCGTATCTATAAACATAGGCAATCATGGCAAAAATGAGAAACCCACACCGTAAACCGGTTTACATGAAGCAATAGTCGACTAAACTCAACAGCTTAGGCCCTGATGTGGCCGCCACTTTAACAACCATCAAAGCAGTCGACATTGGGAGTGTTCATGGAAGCTATTTCCGAATTTGTCAGTCAAATCAACGGCCTGGTATGGGGCCCACCCATGCTGGTGATGATTCTCGGTGTGGGCCTGCTGCTGAGTATCGGCTTGAAAATGATGCCGATTCTGAAACTGGGCGCTGGCTTCCGGCTGATGTGGAGCGGGCGCGCCCGAGGCGCCAACGAGGACGGCGACATTCCACCGTTCCAGGCGCTGATGACCGCATTGTCGGCAACGGTCGGCACCGGCAACATCGCCGGTGTGGCAACGGCGGTTTTCCTGGGCGGCCCGGGGGCGCTGTTCTGGATGTGGCTGACCGCTCTGGTGGGTATGGCCACCAAATATTCCGAGGCGGTACTGGCCGTGCGCTTCCGGGAGGTGGATGAGCGCGGCGCCCATGTGGGCGGCCCCATGTACTACATCCGTAATGGCCTTGGCAGCAAATGGGCCTGGCTGGGCATTCTGTTCGCTGTGTTCGCCTCGATTGCCGCGTTCGGTATCGGCAACACCGTACAGGCCAACTCGGTGGCCGATGTTCTGGAAACCAATTTCGGCCTGCCACACTGGGCCACCGGCGTTATTCTGATGGTGCTGGTGGGCATGGTGCTCATTGGCGGTATCAAGCGGATTGGTCAGGTCGCCAGTGCCCTGGTGCCGTTCATGGCGGTATCCTACGTATTGATCGGGTTGATTGTTCTGGCCATCAACGCCAACCAGATTCCCCACGCTTTCAGCCTGGTGTTCAGCTACGCCTTCAGCCCTGCTGCCGCCGAAGGCGGCTTTGCCGGTGCGGCGGTCTGGGCCGCCATCCGGTTCGGGGTTGCCCGGGGTATCTTCTCTAACGAAGCGGGCCTGGGTTCCGCGCCCATCGCCCACGCGGCCGCGCAAACCAAAAACCCGGTTAAACAGGGCATGGTGGCCATGCTTGGCACCTTCATCGACACCATCATTGTGTGCAGCATCACCGGCCTGGTGATCATCACTTCCGGCGCCTGGACGTCGGGTGAAACCGGCGCCGCCCTGACGTCTCTGGCGTTTGAAGCTGGCCTGCCCGGTTTTGGTAATTATGTGGTGGCGATTGCGCTGGCTATCTTTGCCTTCACCACCATTCTGGGCTGGTCGTTCTACGGTGAACGCTGCGTCGAGTTCCTGTTCGGCATCAAAGCAATTCTGCCCTACCGGATTCTGTGGATTCTGGCGATTCCGCTGGGCGCCACCATCAACCTGGGCTTTATCTGGCTGGTGGCCGACACCCTGAACGCGATGATGGCACTGCCGAACCTGATTGCCCTGCTGTTGCTGTGCCCGGTGGTGTTCAAACTGACCCGGGAATACTTTGAAAAACAGAGGCAGTAACCGCAGTTTGCCTGGGGCGCGCGGCAAAAATGCCGCTTTTCACATGAGATAAATCAAGCGCCCCTTGTTTTATTTTTTTCCGGCATCAAAGATAGCCTTATACACCGTTCGTAACGCTACCGTGTAAAAAAGGAGAATGACTATGAGTTTGCGTCTTGGAGATACCGCACCGGATTTCGAACAGGACACCACCGAAGGCAAGATCCGCTTTCACGATTGGCTGGGCAATGGCTGGGGCGTTCTGTTTTCTCACCCGGCTGACTTCACGCCGGTCTGCACCACCGAGCTGGGCCTGACCGCGAAGCTGAAAGACGAGTTTGCCAAGCGCAACGTCAAGGCCATCGCCTTGAGTGTTGATCCGGTGGACTCACACCACGACTGGATCAAAGACATCAACGAAACCCAGGGCTGCGTGGTCAACTTCCCGATTATTGCCGACCACGATCGCAAGGTGTCCGAGCTGTACGACATGATCCACCCCAATGCCGACAGCAGCCTGACCGTGCGCTCTCTGTTCGTGATCGACCCGAACAAGAAAGTACGCCTGATCATCACCTACCCGGCGTCCACCGGCCGTAACTTCAACGAAGTGCTGCGGGTGATTGACTCCCTGCAACTGACCGACGACCACAAGGTGGCAACTCCGGGCAACTGGGAGCGGGGCGGCGATGTGGTGATTGTGCCGTCACTGCAGGATGAAGACGAAATCAAACAGCGCTTCCCGAAAGGCTACAAGGCGGTGAAGTCCTACCTGCGGATGACGCCGGATCCGTCCTCCAACTGGAGTGGCGACTGAGCCGACCGGTTGGCACCAGTAACGGATACGAAAACGGGCAGCCATCTGGCTGCCCGTTTTTTATTGCCTGTTTGCCGGTGCAGGCACCGGCCTGGCATCAGAAGGCGGGAACCACCGCGCCTTCGTATTTCTCCATGATGAAATCCTTCACCGCGTCGGATTTCAGGGCAGCAGCCAGTTTCTTCATCGCCTCGCTGTCCTTGTTGTCCGGGCGCGCCACCAGAATGTTCACGTAGGGTGACTCGGAACCCTCAATCACCAGCGCATCTTCAGACGGATTCAGGCCCGCTTCCAGAGCGTAGTTGGTGTTGATCAGGGCAACGTCTACCTGATTCAGGATACGGGGCAGGGTCGCTGCTTCCAGCTCCTTGAAATCCAGATCTTTCGGGTTGTCGGCAATATCACGGGGCGTGGCGGTGATTTTGCTTTCATCTTTCAGCGTGATCAGTCCGGCTTTTTGCAGCAGCAGCAAGGCCCGGCCACCGTTGGTGGGGTCGTTCGGAATTGCCACCACAGCACCTTCTTTCAGCTCGTCCAGAGACTTGAGCTTGCTGGAATAAGCGCCAAATGGCTCGACGTGTACGCCGGTGACCGTCACCAGACTGGTACCACGGCCACTGTTGAACTCGTCCAGGTACGGCTGATGCTGGAAGAAGTTGGCATCCATCCGCTTCTGGTCCACCTGGATGTTCGGCTGCACGTAATCGGTGAACACTTTCACATCCAGCTCTACGCCTTCTTTCGCCAGCGCAGGCTTGACGAATTCAAGCAGCTCGGCGTGGGGCACCGGTGTTGCCGCCACAGACAAGGTTTCGGCGTTGGCGGCAGTGGCAAAACTTGCGGCAGCAGTCAGGGCCACCAGAGTTTTCTTCAGGCTCATTGAGCACTTCTCCTGTCAAACGATTGTTGGTATTCGGGGTTGAGCAAACAGAACGCAATCATTATTTTCGGCTGAAATAGAGCACCAGCCGGTCGCCAGCCATCTGCAGCAGCTGCACAAAGATGACCAGTAGGGCAACGGTAATCACCATAACGTCGGTCTGGAAACGCTGGTAACCGAAACGAATGGCCAGATCCCCCAGGCCGCCGCCACCAATCACACCAGACATGGCGGCATAGGACACCAGGGTGATGGCAGTAACGGTGATTCCGGCGATGATGCCCGGAAGCGCCTCCGGCAGCAAGGCACCGAAAATGATCTGGCGCACGTTGGCACCCATGGCCTGGGTGGCTTCAATAATACCCCGGTCGACTTCCCGCAGAGAGGTTTCCACCAGCCGGGCAAAGAAGGGTGCGCCACCGGCCACCAACGGCGGTATGGCACCGGCCACCCCCAGAGAGGTACCGATCAGCATCACCGTAAACGGAATCATCACAATCAGCAGGATAATGAACGGCACCGAGCGCAACACATTCACCACAAACGAGAGCATGGCGTAGGCCACCGGTTGCTCCAGCAGTTGGCGCTTGCCGGTCAGAAACAGCAGCACACCAATGGGCAGGCCGATCAGTACACTGAACAACAGCGACATGCCCACCATCACCAGGGTATCCCAGCTGGCCACACCAATCTCGGCCCAGTCCACGTTGCCCAAAAGGGTTTCCATCAAGGCTTCCATCAGCGCATCACCTCCACGTGTACATCGGCGGCTTCCAGCGCCTGCATGGCAACCCCCAGGTCACCGCCGACCAGAGACAGGGTCAACTGCCCATAGGGCGTATCCTTGATATGGTCAATCCGGCCAGAAAGAATGCTGAAATCCACACCCGACTCGCGGGCCACACGCCCCAGCAGAGGCTTGTAGGTGGATTCGCCTTTGAAGGTCAGGCGCAGAATACGGCCATTGGCTTTCTGGAAGTCTTCCTGCAATTCGTCCCGGTCAATGCTTTCGCTCTCGAATACGAAATCCCGGGTGGTCGGGTGTTGCGGATGTAGAAACACCTCACTCACCGGCCCCATTTCCACCACACGGCCCGCGTCCATCACCGCCACACGGTCACAGACCCGGCGCACCACATCCATCTCGTGGGTGATCAGAACAATGGTCAGGCCCAGTTCCTTGTTGATGTCCGCCAGCAGTTTCAGCACCGACTGGGTAGTTTGCGGGTCGAGCGCGCTGGTGGCCTCATCGCACAGCAAAATGGTGGGCCGACACGCCAGCGCCCGGGCAATGCCCACCCGCTGCTTCTGCCCGCCGGACAGCTGGGACGGATATTTGTTGGCATGGTCACTCAGACTGACCCGCGCCAGCAATTCCGTCACCCGGCTACGAATGTCTTCTTTCGAATAAATGCCCGCCAGCTTCATGGGGAAGGCAATATTGTCTGCCACCGTTTTCGACGATAGCAAATTGAAATGCTGGAAAATCATACCCACTTTGCGGCGAAACGCCCGCAACTCGGCGGCGGTGTACCAGGTGATATCCTCGTCGTCGATCAGAATGCGGCCGCCGGTGGACGGTTCCAGCTTGTTGATCAGCCGGACGAGGGTCGACTTGCCCGCACCGGAATGCCCGACGATGCCGAAGACCTCGCCGTTTTCAATGGTCATACTGGTCGGGTGCAACGCGGGAACCGCCCGACCACCTACCTGATACGACTTTTCTACCTGGTCAAATACAATCACGTTAATGCCTTGCGGGTGTGACTTTGAGGGCGGCGATTATAGCCTATTCAGCAGCCAAACCCGAATCCCCGGGCCGGTTTGGCGAATGCCTTTCTCTACTGGAACGCAACAGCCGCCTACATTTGCTGAGGTGTCTGCCCCGATGTTCCGAGACCGGGTGGAGCGGGCCAGAGATAGACCTGATTCACTGGCTGCGCTACCGCGTGCAGTCAGAGCATCTTACTAGCCGGGCATTCAGCCCCTTTTCCGGACTGGAAATTAGCTTGCTGTATACCATACTGAAGGTTTTCGGCCTGGCGACGCCGCCGTTCTCAGCATGGAGCACAGGAATATCATCATGGACTCCACATCACGTTTACAATCATCAGAGGCAAAGTTTCGGGGCCTGCTTGAGTCCGCGCCCGATGCCATAGTCATTGTCGACCAGAACGGGCGAATCCAGCTGGTCAATGCCCAGACGGAAGCACTGTTTGGCTATCCGCGCCGGGAGCTGATCGGCCAGAATATTGAGATACTGATGCCGGAGCGCTACCGGAATCAGCACGTCGGCCATCGCCAGCAATTTGCTGAGAATGCCCGGGTTCGCCCAATGGGGGCAGGGCTTGAGTTGCACGGGCTGCGCAAAGGGGGCGTGGAGTTTCCGGTCGAGATCAGCCTCAGCCCCCTTCAGACCGACGAAGGCGTATTGATCTCCAGTGCTATTCGCGACATTTCCCAGCGCAAGCAGACAGAGCTCGAACTGCAGGAAAAGAACGCCGAACTGGCCCGGGCCAATCAAGCCAAGGATCAGTTTCTTGCCAGCATGAGCCACGAGCTGCGCACACCGCTAAATGCGATTATCGGTTTCACCGGCACCCTGTTAATGAAGCTTCCCGGCCCCATAAACGCCGATCAGGAAAAACAGCTGGGGATAGTACGCTCCAGCGCCGAACACTTACTCTCCCTGATCAATGATCTTCTCGATATTGCGAAGATCGACGCGGGAAAACTGGAACTCAAACCGGAACGGCTAAATCTCAACCATCTGCTGGAACAAGCCCACAACACAGTCGCGGTTCAGGCCCGGGAAAAACGCCTTGAGCTGCATCTCGAGCTGCCAAACGAAGCGATCAATCTTGAAACCGACCGACGGGCCCTGAACCAGATCTTGTTGAACCTGCTCAGCAATGGTCTCAAATTCACTCATCAGGGCAGCGTTCGCCTCAAGCTGTCCCGACGGGGCAAACAAGAGGTTGTGATCTCGGTAAGGGACTCCGGCCCCGGCATGGACGCCGTTGCACAGGCGCACCTGTTCCAGCCATTTTCCCGGGGCGTATTGTCGTCCCGTCGCACCGAAGGCACAGGGCTTGGCCTGTATCTCAGCCAGAAACTGGCACAGCAACTGGGCGGTTCCCTGAGCCTGACCCACAGTTCGACCCGGGGTTCTGAATTCACGTTGACGCTGGTAACCGGTGAAACATGAGTGCTCAGATACTTCTGGTGGAAGACGATCCGGCCAGCCTGGAACTCTTCAGCTACCTGCTTGAGTACCAGGGCTTTCAGGTCTACCAGGCGGAAGATGGCTGCCAGGCTCTGGACAAGGCCCTGGCACTGAGCTCAGTTCTCGATCTTGTGATCAGCGATATCCAGATGCCAGAAATGGATGGCTACCAGTTGCTAAAAGCACTTCGGGCGCATAGTGATTTCGCTACCAAGCCCATCATCGCCATCACTGCATTTTCCATGTCGGGTGATGAACAGCGCATCCTGGGCGCCGGATTCGATGGCTACATCTCCAAACCGATTGCTCCCGAGCGGTTTGTTGCTCAGGTCAGCCAGTGGCTCACGCCGTCATAGCAGTCTTCGCACACGGATATCAGAGGGCATTGCACCATGGCCAAAATCCTCATTGTTGATGATCATGATGCCAACCGTGAACTGGTTGCATCACTGGCAGGCTATCTCGGCCATGAAATTCTGGAAGCCGGGAACGGTAAAACGGCACTCGACATCGTTCGGCAGCAAATGCCAGACCTGGTGATCTGCGATTTGCTGATGCCGGTCATGGATGGCTACCAATTTGTAAAGCAGGTACGCCGGGAGCCTAATATCGCCAACACCGAGATTTTGTTCTACACCGCCAATTACAGCGAGAACGAGGCTCTGCACATGGCCCAACAACTCGGCGTGAAGCGTGTGCTCTTCAAACCCTGCCTGCCTGAAGACGTGCTGGAAGCCATCGAAACCGGGCTCAATGATTCCCGCAACCCGGAGCAAGCCCCACATGGCCTTGACGGCAAGGCTTTCGATGCCGAACACGCCCGGATTCTGACAGACACCCTGTCCCGGAAAAGTGACGAGTTGGAGAAAGCCAACCACCGGCTGGCCGCTCTGACCGAAATCAACCTGCAACTTTCCGGTATGCGCGATGCCGGGCGGATACTGGAAACCATCTGCCAGGATGCCCGAACTCTGGTGGGGGCCAGCTACAGTATTCTGTGTGTGAACGAATGCCACAACGGCAATCAACAGATCCGTTTTTTCCTGAGCGGCTTCGCTGGCAGCCGCTCTCACAGCCTGCCGCGTCCGGATCTTTATGAGGGGATACCCGGTGAGGTGCTGCGCAACCGAACTCCCCAAAGGCTACATGCTGGCAATGGGCAACAAAGCATCCATATCGGCTTACCCGATGGCTACCCGGAGGTTCATTCCTGCGTCATCTCTCCCATCATGTCGGCAACCGACGTGTACGGCTGGGTCTGCCTGATCAACCGTCTGGATGGCGAGGCTTTCAACCGCGAAGACGAGTGGTTGTGCAGCTCGCACGCAGCCATGGCAGGCCGGGTGTACGAAAACCGCAGCTTGTACCTGCAACTGGAACATCGCGCCCGGAAACTGCAACTGTACGACCGGGCCATTGAAGAGAGCAGCAACGGCATTGTCATATGTCTTGCCGACAAGGCCCGGGATAATCCGGTGATCTATGCCAACAAAGCGTTCAGCGAGATGACCGGCTACCCTCATGAAGAAGTGCTCGGCATGAGCCCTCGTTTTCTGCTGGCGGATGACCAGAACCAACCCGGGCTTGAGCCCCTCAGAAATTGCATGCGGCACGGTGGTTCAGCCCGGGCCATCCTGCGCAACTACCGCAAGGATGGCAGCGCCTTCTGGAACGAGATTGCGCTGGCCGCAGTCCACGATGAGAGCGGGGAGGTTGCGCACTTTATCAGCGTTTTCAATGATGTTACCGAGCGCAAGCGCTATGAAAGCGTTCTGGAACATCAGGCCAACCACGACGACCTGACCGGGCTGCCAAACCGCAACCTGCTGAAGGATAGGTTGGCTCATGCCGTTGCGCAGTCGGAAAGAAACAACAGCAGCTTTGCCGTTCTTCTTCTTGATCTTGACCAGTTCAAACGCATCAATGATGGCCTTGGCCACAAGATCGGTGACTTACTGATACAGCGAGTGGCCGCTCGCATGAATCGCTGTATCCGGGACAGCGATACCCTCGGGCGGCTGGGCGGTGATGAATTCATGATTCTCGGCGGCAGCCTGCAAAACGAACAATCCGCATCGACGCTCGCCAGTAAATTGCTCAGTCAATTCGAACAAAAGATTGCGATCAACGGGCACCAGATTGTCGCGTCTGCCAGCATCGGAATCGCCATTTACCCAAGGGACGGAGCTTCTGGCGACGAGCTGTTTCGCAATGCCGACACCGCCATGTATCGCGCCAAGGAAATGGGCCGGAATGGATTCCAGTTTTATTCCGCGGATATGAACCTGCGGATGCGGGAGCGGCTATGCCTTGAACAGGCGCTCAGAGACGCGGTTCCGAAAAAGCAACTGTCGTTGTGGTATCAGCCCAAACTTGATCTGAGAACCAGGCAGGTTTCCGGTGCCGAAGCCCTGATCCGCTGGCAGCATCCGGAGATCGGAGCGATATCGCCGGGAACATTCATCCCGGTTGCTGAAGACACCGGCCTGATGTCTGCCATCGGTGTCTGGGTGATTCGGGAGGCGGTTCGTCAAGTGAGCCAGTGGCGACGCGAGACCACTCTGGAAGTTCAGGTCGCCATTAATATTTCCGCATTTCAGCTCAGCCACCAGAGCTTTCTCGGCTATATTTTCGAAGCACTGAAGCGTTACGCACTGCCCCCTCAACTATTAACCGTAGAGGTAACAGAAACCGCCATCATGACCAATATGGAGATCGCCGTGAGCCAACTTCAGCAGCTCCGTGACCGAGGTGTTACCGTGGCTTTGGATGACTTTGGCACCGGCTACTCCAGCCTCACCTATCTGAAGCGCTTCCCGATTGATGTGGTAAAAATCGATCGAAGCTTTGTGGCGGACATCGGCGAAGATAGGGAAAGTGATGCCATTATTCAGGCCATCATTCGACTGGCCCATAGCCTGAGCATGACTGTTGTAGCAGAAGGCGTGGAGACCCAGGAACAGCTCGCGTTCCTGAGCGCCGCCGGCTGCGATGAAATGCAGGGGTTCCTGTTCAGCAAACCCCTGCCCGCCGGTGAATTATTGGCCTTTTTGCAGAAAAACTGAGCAGGCGTCAGTGCAATGAACGCATCTGCCTGGGGTAGAGCGCCGCGCTCACCTCCGGCTCTTCCAGCAGATCCGCCAGCTCCCGGTCAATCTCGGTTTCCTGCCCCTCTTCAGGCAGGGGCTCAAACAAGGTTTCCAGCCAGGAGGCGATCTGCGGTGCCTCGTCCCGTTCGTAATCGGTAGACAGGGCCTTGATGCGACGGAACCCGATGATGCGCTGGTGCCGGGGGTCGCGGATCTGCTCGAATCCGCGCCAGTAAATTCGATCCCGGGTGTGCAACTGCACGAACAAGGTGTCAATGGGCCCCTTGTCGTCTTCCTCTTCCCGGGCATCCTCATCAGCAGACTCAGGGCGTGCTTCGGCTGTTCCGGCTTTTTCTTCCTTCCGCCGAATAGTCGTCCAGGCCGGATACAGAACCGCCACGGCATCCGCCTCAACATGTTCACGTGCGGCCCTGAGAATGAGCCCCCAGCGGGCCTTGTCGGCATCGGTCTCCAGAGAGTTGATAGGAAGGTCGTAACTCTGATCATTAGACAGCACAATCGCCATCATGGGCGCGTCCAGCTCTCCCATGGCTTCAGCCTGTGCTACGGATACCAGATCGTCGATTGCCATCGATTGGTTCATAAGATGCTCGCCTCTTCGATGCCATCAGGGTGGATAGGGAACCCCTATCCCTGTCTGACAGCATAGCCTGTTCCACCTGCAAAGATAAACGTGGGGTTGCGATTGGCGGATCACAACCCCAAATTCTCCGGCCCCGGCCTCACCCGAAAGCAGTATCCAGCTTTTCATATTGAGTAAACCAGGGCGCGGCTTCTTCCAGCTGGGCCGCCAGTTGCAAAAGTCTGGTTTCACCACCGTGAGCGGCACCCAGCTGAACGCCTACCGGCAAGCCTTCAGGCGTCCAGTAAAGCGGCACCGACATGGCTGGCGTGCCCGTCAGGTTTGCCAGCTGGGTGAACGGTGTTCGCGCCAGGCTGTCCAAGACCATCTGGTCGACCTGGCCACTTTTGTGCACCAGTTTCCCGGCTTTAAGTGACAGCATCAGGCGTGCCATCAGTTTCAGGTGAGCGGGTGTTTCCATTTCTCCGATGCGCGCCGGCATCTGACCGGTCGTCGGGCTCAGGTACAGATCGTAGCTGTTGAAAAAATCGCCCAACGCCCGGGCAAACTCATTCCACTGCTGGCGCCTGCGCACATACTCGGGCAACGGCATCGCCTGACCCAGCATACCCAGCAACCGGGTTTCCAGCTCGAAGTCATCGTCGCGAGCTGCAAACTGTTCCCGCGCTTTCGCCATTAACGCCGACACCTCACCGAAATAAAGCGCCATATAACAACGGGCCAGCGCCATGCCATCGTACCCGGGGCTGGCGTATTCTACCCGATGGCCGAGTGATTCCAGCAGTCGGGCCGTCTGCTCCACCGCTTCTACACATTCCGGCGCAACCTCTGTGCCGTAGGGTGATTCGGTAAAGACAGCGATTCTCAGCTGGCCGGGCGATTCCTGCATCAACTCCCGCCAGGGCGCCGAGGGCTTCGGGATTACAAAGGGATCACCTGCCGCAGAACCGGCCAGCACATCCAGCATCGCGGCACTGTCCCGGACGGTGCGGGAAACCACATGATCCGACGACGCGCCAGTCCAACCCTCTGCGGCGTGCGGACCCGCAGAGATGCGACCCCTGGATGGCATAAGTCCGAACAACCCGTTGTACGCCGCCGGAATCCGGATAGAACCGCCACCGTCGTTGGCTCCGGCCATGGGCACAATACCCGCAGCCACCGCAGCACCGGAACCGCCACTGGATCCACCCGGCGTGCGGGCAGTATCCCAGGGATTGCGCGTAGGCCCCCACAGCCGGGACTCGGTAATCGCCTTGAGGCCAAATTCCGGTGTCGCCGTACGGCCGATAATAATCAGACCCGCCTCCCGGGCTCTGGTAACAAACTCCGAATCACGATCCGGGATGTGCGACCGCAAGGCCCGGCTGCCCATGGTGCAGGGATGCCCCGCCTGTTCCTGGGCAAGATCCTTGAGCAACATGGGCACTCCGGCAAACAGCCCGCTCCCGGGCACAGGCAGGGAGCGGGCTTCGGCAAACTGCTCGTGGCAGATCGTGTTCAACTGCCCGTCAACCTGAGCTGCCCGAGCCGTTGCTGCAGCCACCACCTCTGCCGAGGTCACCTCTTTCCGATGGATCAGGTCTGCCAACGCAGTGGCGTCGTACCGGAGATACTCTGTCTGTTTCATGGGCAATTCCGTTTTGGTCCGGATCAGGCCAGACGCTGGACATTTCGTTTATAAACCGGAAACTCAGGAGCTTACGCCAATCGAAAAGTGAGTTCCATGAACCTGTTTCCGGAAGCCCTCGGCGACAACATTGGTTTCCTCCTGCTGCTGGCCTCAGCGGGTACCTCTATGATCACTGCAATTCTCGGTGCGGGCGGTGGTGTTCTGCTATTACTCCTGATGGCCACCTGGCTGCCACCCGCCGCCATCATACCGGTGCACGGCATGATTCAGCTTGGCTCCAACAGCGGCCGGGCGGTGTTAACCCGGCATCATATCGACTGGAAAGTCATTGCGGCCTTCGCCCCGGGCGTATTGGCCGGGGCCGCTCTGGGCGCCTGGCTGCTGGTCGACTTGCCCGCATACCTCTGGCAACTGACCATCGCCCTGTTCGTACTCTATCTGTGCTGGGGGCCAGCACTTCCCAAGGCGTCGTTCGGTACACCCGGCATTTTTATCGCGTCTGCCATCACCAGTTTCATCAGCCTGTTTGTGGGCGCAACCGGCCCTCTGGTAGCCGCGTTTATCAAGCAGATTCATACCGACCGTTTTCGCACGGTCTCCACGTTCGCAACGGCGATGACCCTGCAGCATGCCCCGAAAGCACTGGTGTTCGGCGCTGCGGGCTTCATCTTTTCCGAATGGCTGGCGTTCATGCTGGCAATGATTGCCTGTGGCTTTATCGGCACCTGGGTCGGTTTGCACTTGCTGAAATCCATCAACAATCGCTGGTTCCATCAGGCGTTCAACGTCGTGCTGACCCTGCTGGCTTTGCGCTTACTCTGGCAGGCGGCCACGGCATGGCTGGCTTGATACACCGGCAACGGTAATCTTCAGCAACTTGAAATTCCTTTGATAATCGTTATTATTTAGTTCTATTTTTCAAAACCGGGAATATCTGTATGGAAGCCATCAGCACCGCTTCTGCACCTTTGGTTGATCTGGGACCGTTTAACCAGCTGGTCGCCATGGGCGGCCCTGTCATGCTGGTTCTTATTGCCATCGCCGCCATCGGCGTTATCACGTTCTTCTATTTGATGCTGTTCGGCACCTTCTATGCACCTCGGATGACCAGAAAACTGCGTGATCTGGTTGGCCAGTGGCAGGCAAACCCGTCGGGCACCAACCCGGAGGCGATCCGAGCAAACGCTGGCCTGTTCGGGCGCACCAACCCGCTGATGCACTTGCTGGTCAACAGTATGTCTGCCAGCCAGAGCAACCCGAATCAAAGCGCCGTGCGCGAGACCGCCGTACGCGATGCTCAAACGGCACTGGAACCCTTTGAAGCGCCCCTGAAAATCATTGAAGTGATTGCCGCTCTGGCCCCCCTGCTTGGCCTGCTTGGAACCGTGATGGGCATGATGGAGGCGTTCAGCGCCATGGCCGCAGCCGACGGCCGGGCCAACGCCAGCCAGCTTAGTGGCGGGATCTACGAAGCCCTGACAACAACTGCTGCGGGCCTGGTGGTGGCCATTCCGTTTGCGGCCCTGGCGGCCTGGATTGAGTTCCGCCTGCGCCGCATTCACAAGACCATCAACAGTGTTCTGGTGAGCGTGTTCAATGTCGCCCCTGCGCTGGAGCAAACCGAAGCGCCACAGGCACTGGATGCAGAGCAGCCGACAGAACACTCCGAACCGGCGCACAGCAGCCCGCAACCGGAACGCCAGCGCGACACGGTACGAACCTACACCGTCAGCGACAAACAGCGCCTGGCCCATGCAGCTGGTTGAGCCACGGCCAAGCCGCCCGATTCCCATCCGGATAACACCACTGATCGACGTGGTGTTTATCCTGCTGGTGTTTTTTATGCTGACCACCCGGCTGCTGCCGGTGGACTACCTGGAGCTGGCCAACGAAACGGCGGGTGAGAGTACCGCCAACGGCGAGCCATTACCGGAACTTCTGGTGAATGCCGACGGCACGCTGAGCTGGCTCAACGATGACTATGCCATGGCCGATTTGCTTCCGGCACTGGCAGGCCAAGGCATTAATGAAGTGAATCTAGCCACCACTCCCGACACCAGCCTGGCCCACTTTACCCGGTCTCTGAGCGCACTGGATAACGCAGGCATCACCCCTCACTGGAAGCGCACCGGCTCACCTGAATCATGAAGCAACTGGTTCCCGCCCCCGAAACATCCGGAAAAGGCTTGCTTGAGCGCGTTGAAGACGCTCTGTTACCGCTGATCAATCTGGTGTTCCTGTTGCTGATGTTCTTCATCGTAGCAGGGCAACTGACCAATGAACCCCTCCCGGAGCTGCCCGGCGCGGCCAGGAGTGACACCGAGCAATCACCGGAAGCCGACATGATGGTAGATGCCTCCGGCCATTGGAAAGTGCAGGGCGCGATACTCTCGGGCGAGCACCTGCTCGCCGCACTACCAGCCCCGGATGCCCAGTCCGCTCTGAAAATTGCAGCGGATCAAAACCTGACCATGGCCGATATGGAGGCCTTGCTGCGCTTGCTCGAAGAGGGCGGCTATACCGAAGTGCTGTTGCTGACGGAGCCGGGATCATGATGCCGGCACGCAAACTGCCAAAGTTGTTGTGCCTGCTGCTGGCCATTGCGGCCACTGCCGCCGCCATTGCGCTGGCAGCACCCGATAAAGTGCAGGAAATGCCGGTACTGGGCGACAGCGCCGTTAATACCGCTCCAGCGATAAAAATCAGCCTTGCCGGTAAACCCGCCCCGCAGCCGACCCGGCCACCAGAGGTGCCGCCAACGCCGCAACCGGAGGTTCAGCCACAACCGAAACCAGAGCCCAAGCCTGAACCAAAGCCGAAACCCAAGCCGGATCCGAAACCCAAACCGGCACCCAAGCCAGAGCCAGAGCCAGAGCCAGAGCCAGAGCCAGAGCCAGAGCCAGAGCCAGAGCCAGAGCCAGAGCCGGTTCAGCCTACACCGAACCCGGAAATCCGCAAGCAAACAGACACGGAAACGGCAACCGAACCGCAAGGCGAAATTGGTGAAAACGACCAAAGCCAGAATGCGGTGCCTCTGCGCAACGCCGGTAACTCTTCCGATGTAGACAGCTATCTCAGCCGCCTGAGCAGGCACCTGGCCCGATACTACGAGTACCCCCGCCGTGCCCGCAGGCTCGGACAAGAGGGCACACCGGTTATCATCTTCGAGTTCCAGCGCGACGGCACATTGATTGCCCATTCTGTTCGGGATGGCTCAGGCCACCGCCTGCTGGATCAGGCTGCGCTGGATATGCTCGCCCAGGCAACACCCTTACCCAAAGTGCCAGACGCCATGCGCGGCAAGACCTTCACCTACGCGCTGCCTGTACGATTTCGCCTGCGCTGACTGGCCGGGCAAGATATTGGCCAAGCGCTCGGCCCGCCAACACGGGCCATAGCAATTTCTAAATTCGCTGGTTAGTCTGTTCATCCATACAACCACGCGACTGTATTGGGCCCAATCAAGAGTCATGCCTCAACAACCTTCGAACGCCTACGCCATCGGCACCCTGATGTGCCAGGCCACCCGCGACATTCTCTGGACTCCGGCTAAACATTCCGTTCGTGATAGGAACCCGAATGCCAGGCTGGCATTGCGGGTTGGTTCAGGCCAGGCCACCTATCACCGTTTCGACCCCCGAGAGAAAAAACACCTGATCAATTATGGCAGCAAAATGATTGTCGCCAAGCAGCGGCCAGAAACCGCTCAGGGCTGGCTGTCAACGCGGGAGATTCGGGGGAAGGGGTATTTTGGTGGTGAAGTGAGCGTTCTGAACCTGCTGGCCCACACCTGCTGCCACGAGTTCGCCCACTTGCTGCAGCACAGCGCTGGCCAGCGTCATTACGGTTCGGTTCACAACCGGTATTTTTACGGTTTCCTGGACGAGTTACACCGCAATGGCTCAGCCACGGCTACGCGCCGGTTTCTTGCGGAAAAGGCCCAAACGCTCGGCATAGACCTGCCCACCACAGTGTTTGCGCTGCCGGCCCACGCCATCGAACAGCGGCGATGGCAGGCCGGTGACCCGGTGTCCTTCGGTAATGGCGCTCACCGCAAAATCGGCCAGATTGTTCGGGTGAACCGGAAAACCTGCACCGTTGTCGTCTCAGGCCGGGCCGGCGCGCTTCACTATCGGGTGCCACTGGCATTACTCAAGCCTGGGCCTGCCAGTTGAATCACGCGGGCTCCCGCACTTCAGTTGTCGTCAGGAGATGCTGGATTTCCGGGACGCAGGATCCGCAGTTGGTACCACATTGAAGGAGTGCACCCAACGCCTCGCAGCTCTTCACGCCCTGCCGAATGGCCCGGACAATCTGGCGTTCGCCAATGCCAAAACAACTGCAGACCATGGCCCCGGAGGCTTCACCATCCGCAGGGCCCGCGGCAAGCAGCGATCGACGCTGTTCCGGTAATAACCGAGGCATGCCAATACAGCCGTCCAGCCAGCCAAGATCAGGTACTGACCGGGCGCAGGGTTCCACCAGCAGAACCCCCTCCAGACGATCACCCTGCAGCCAGGCTGCACGAAAGCGCTGCCGGGCCGTATCTTCCATCACCAGTTCGGGCTCACGCGCAAAACACGCCTGCCCCCAGGCCCGCCAGTCCATACGATGACTGCCGGCAAACCACCAGGCATGGCTGTGGGGCAGGCGCTGCCGACTCCAATAGGAAAATAAGGCGGTATCGACCACGAAATGCCCGCTTTCCCGCATTATCAACCTGGCCTGCCAGCGCGTGATCAATGGGCGAATCATCGCCACACCGTGTTTGCCCTCAGGCTGCCCTGAGATCGGGTCGACAACCGGCCGGATCAGATTCGATGCCAGCGCTGATGATGCAAACCGGCCGTTCCAGTGAATCGGCACAAAAATCTCGCCGGCGCGCTGGCCTTCATGGGCCCGGACTCGCCCTGTGTATGCCGCACCGCCTGACCCGGTGGCGGTTGCCAGCGCGCCCTCAATCAAGCCAAACCCTGCGATGTCACACGGGTGCAGCTCAATAAACGGCTCACTTCGGTGTGCAAACAACCGTGGCGTCAACCCGGTACGGGTCATCGTGTGCCATTGATCTCTTACTCGCCCGGTATTCACCACCAGCGGGTGCCGGGGCGTTGGTTGCTGAGCCGGTGATAACGCAGCGACAGGCACCATTCTGGCCCGGCCGTCCGGCGTCGGGAAGCGCCCGCTAGAGAACAGCCGCGGGGTTTGTAGCCAGGCCCCGGCATTGCCACCCGTGACCGGCCACTGCACAGGTTGCAACTCGTCATAAGCCTGATTACTGAGTTGCGCCAGGGCCGATATATCGAAAATCCGCTCACCGCCATTGCCGTATCCCGACAGAGCGGCATGCTCCCGAAAAATATCGGCGGGGCGGTGATAGTCGAAGGCGTGGCCATGGCCAAGCGCCCGTGCGACATCCCGGACTATCTGCCAATCCGGTCGTACCTGTGCGGGCAAGGGCAGAAAACGTCTCTGGCGCGAGATCCTTCGCTCCGAGTTGGTCACAGTACCGTCTTTTTCTCCCCATCCGGCCGCTGGCAATAAAATATCGGCATGCTCCGTGGTGTCGGTTTTTTCCATGCAGTCTGAAACGATCAGTGTTGGACAGCGCGCCAGAGCACTCTGGACACGCTGACTGTCTGGCAAGCTCACGGCAGGGTTTGTGCCCATGACCCACAATACCCGTATGTCGCCCCGATGCACGGCCTCAAACAGCTCCACCGCCCTGAGGCCCGGGCCGCAGGCTATCTGCCTGCTGTGCCAGAAGTCGGAGACACGGCGCTGGGCACCCGGGCTATCGTAGTCCATGTGTGCGGCCAGAGTGTTTGCGAGCCCGCCCACTTCACGACCTCCCATGGCATTGGGTTGCCCGGTGAGTGAAAAGGGGCTGGCGCCGGGCTTCCCCACCCGCCCGGTCGCCAGATGACAGTTTATAATGGCATTCGCCTTGTCGGTTCCCGACACCGACTGATTGATACCCTGTGAAAACGCCGTTACCGTTTTTGGCGTCTCTGCAAACCATTGATAGAACCGCTCCACGTCAGCATCGCTAAGGTCGCAGCCCCGGGCAACCACCCTAATCGACGGGGCGCAGGAACGGGCCAGCGCCAGCGTTTCCTCGAAACCGTTGCAATGCTGCCGGATATATTCCAATGCCAGCGCCTGGCGGGCATGCAACCAGGCCAGCAACCCGTTAAACAAAAGCGCATCGGTGCCCGGTCGCAACTGCAGGTGCAGGTCTGCCCATTCAGTGGTGGCTGTTTTTCTTGGATCAATAACAACGACTCGTCGACCGGAACGGTGCGCGGCCTTCATTCGCTGATACAGCACCGGATGCGCCCAGGCCGCGTTACTCCCCGCAAGCACCAGCAAATCTGCCAGCTCAAGATCGTTGTAGCAGGCGGGCACGCAATCCTCCCCGAATGCCCGCTTATGGGCCGAAACCGCCGACGACATACACAACCGTGAATTGGTATCCACATGGGGTGTCGCAATAAAGCCCTTCGCCAGCTTGTTCACGATGTAGTAGTCCTCGGTCAGTAACTGGCCCGACAGATAAAAGGCCACTGACTCCGGGCCATAATCGCGTACCGACTCGGAAATGGCTGTTGCGATACCCTCTATTGCCTCCGGCCAGGCCACCGGCTGTCCCGCCATCCGGGGTGCCAGCAACCGCCCTTCCTTGGTCAGGGTGTCGTGCAGGGCTGAACCTTTCACGCACAACCAGCCGCCATTGGCGGGGTGCAGCGGGTCTCCCTCACTGTGATCAACGGCAGCACGTACGCCGCAACCGACACCGCAGTAGGGGCAGGTGGTCGAGATACGGCCCAGGGGCGGTTTTTCGTGTTTCATGGCGTTCCTCACTGAGATTCACAAAAAAAGCCCGCCAACCGGTTCTCTGTTGCCAGAACCGGGGCGGGCCTCGTTGCCTTGTTTATCCGTAAGTCACAGAAGCAATTAAAAGGCCACACTGAAACCGAGCCTTCAATAGGCGTCAGGTACCTGATTTTATTCCGGTAACCGCGATCCGGATTAGGCGACAGCTCTGCTGCAACCGGGTCTGGCCATTTTTCAAAATGGTGCAAAAAGCCATAGCCATGCACCAAAAGCATTCGCTCCCCATCGGCGGGCCAGGCCCCACAATCACACCAAACTACCGTAACTTATTGAATTATAGGACTCAAAATGGATGGCACGGGTTATGCTCAGTCAACGTTGAATTTATCCGACATCACAGCTCTTACTCCCAGGCATTGGCGCCTGCCCTCCAATCACGGAGGGCGGGCGTTTTTATTTTCAAACCGGGAAACAGACGATCGCGAGGCAACAGGATGAAGACAATGACGCAGTACGTTCACCCCATGCTGGCCGCAACACTCATTGGTCTGAGCACACTGGCAGACGCTGAAATTGGCGAAGCAGAGAAACCAGACCTGAAGCTGGGTTTCATCAAACTGACGGATATGGCACCACTGGCTGTTGCCTGGGAGCAAGGCTACTTCATGGATGAAGGCCTGTTCGTAGAACTCGAAGCCCAGGCAAACTGGAAAGTGCTTCTGGATCGGGTGATCACCGGAGAACTGGACGGCGCCCACATGCTCGCCGGACAGCCACTCGGAGCGACAGTTGGCTATGGCACCAGGGCCAATATCATCACCGCATTCAGCATGGATCTGAACGGCAATGGCATAACGGTCTCGAATGCGGTTTGGGACGCCATGGAACCAAACCTGCCTGTGGAACACGGGCGGCCGGCACGCCCGGTGTCGGCATCCGCTCTGAAACCTGTTGTGGAGCAAACCCGGGCCAATGGGGAACGCTTCCGCATGGGTATGGTCTTCCCGGTATCCACCCACAACTACGAACTCCGCTACTGGTTGGCGGCTGGTGGCCTGCACCCCGGTTACTATGCCCCACAGCGCGGCGATACCAGCGGCACGCTTGACGCTGACGTCCACCTGTCCGTAACTCCGCCACCCCAGATGCCCGCCACCATGGAGGCAGGTACTATCCAGGGCTATTGCGTTGGTGAACCCTGGAATCAACAGGCGGTCTTTAAAGGCATTGGCGTGCCGGTGATCACAGACTATGAGATCTGGCCCAACAATCCTGAAAAAGTCTTTGGTGTTGCCGAGACCTGGGCCAAACAGAACCCGAATACTCACCTGCGATTACTCAGAGCACTGATTCGTGCCGCCTACTGGCTGGATGAAAACGAGAATGCCAACCGTGAGGCCGCCGTCGACATCCTTGCGCGCCCAGGTTACGTCGGTGCCGACCGGGAAGTCATCGCAAACTCCATGACCGGAACCTTCGACTATGGGCAAGGCGATGTCCGCACCGTGCCCGATTTCAATGTCTTCTTTCGCTATCACGCCACTTACCCTTATCCGTCCGATGCAATCTGGTACCTGACCCAGATGCGTCGCTGGGGGCAGATCCCCGAAGCGAAAACCGATAACTGGTACATGAAAACGGCAGCGCAGGTCTATCGGGGCGACCTCTACGCCAAAGCTGCCACATCACTCATCGAGGACGGACTAATGGACGCAGGCGACTTTCCGGACTTCCAGGCCGAGAATTTCCAGCGTCCGATGCAGGGTGAGCTGATTGACGGTGTTCCGTTTACGCCCCGCGAACCGAACGCCTACATCGACCGTTTTACCATCGGACTGACAGGTTCCGAGACCCCTTGAAGGAGGCTACCCCATGACAACATTCAGTACGAAATGGATACACGCCGTCGGTGTACCTTCCAGAGACTGGCTGGCTCAGGCACAACAGCTGCTATTGCCATTGCTTGGTATTCTGGCCTTTCTCGGGTTCTGGCATCTGGCGGCGCCTCAGGTACAAACTTCTCTCGGTGCCTTTCCGGGCCCGGTTCAGGTCTGGGAGCAGGGCGGGCAGCTTTGGCAGGAGCACACCAATCAGCGGGAACGCGCCGACAAGTTTCTGGCCCTGCAGGAAGCCCGTAACGCCCGGTTGCTGGCCGATAACCCCGAAGCCGACGTGCGTATTCGCCGATACCCCGGGGCACCCACGTTTCTCGATCAGGTGCGAACCAGTCTGGGAACCGTACTGGCCGGGTTCGCCCTGGCGTCTTTGGTGGCCGTGCCGCTCGGCGTCATGGTTGGCCTGAACCACTATTGTCAGGCCGCGATTAACCCACTGATCCAGATCTTCAAGCCGGTTTCACCCCTCGCCTGGCTGCCTCTGGTGACCATGGTGGTGTCGGCCACCTACGTCAGCGATGACCCGATGTTCGAGAAGTCCTTCGTCACCTCCATGATCACGGTCACGCTCTGCAGTCTGTGGCCCACGCTGATTAACACCAGCGTGGGTGTGGCCGCAGTCAGCCCCGACCTGATGAACGTTTCAAGGGTGCTTCGCCTGTCGTTCTGGACCCACGTTCGCAAGGTCGTGTTGCCTTCGTCGGTACCCATGATCTTTACCGGGCTCCGGGTGTCACTGGGCATTGCGTGGATGGTGCTCATTGCCGCTGAAATGCTGGCTCAGAGCCCGGGGCTGGGGAAATTCGTCTGGGATGAGTTCCAGAATGGCAGCAGTCAGTCGCTGAGCCGGATTATGGTGGCCGTACTGGCCATCGGTTTTATCGGCTTCCTGCTTGATCGCGCAATGTTATTGATTCAGAAAAAGGTAGCCTGGAATGAATAAAACACACCTTGAACTGACGGGGGTTGAGATGGCCTTCGATACCCCAAAAGGGCCGTTTGTGGCACTCGACAATGTGAACCTTAAAATACGGAAAGGCGAGTTCGTTTCTCTGATCGGGCATTCCGGTTGTGGCAAATCCACGGTGCTGAATATTGTGGCCGGGCTGCTCCAGGCAAGCAAAGGCGGATGCGTGCTGAACGGACATGAGGTTAATGCCCCAGGGCCGGAACGGGCCGTGGTGTTCCAGAATCATGCGCTCATGCCCTGGCTGACGGTGTACGAAAACGTGGAACTGGCGGTGAGACAGGTCTTTCGCAAATCGATGAACCGTCAGGCGCGCAAACAGTGGATTACCCACAATCTCGAACTGGTCAACATGGCCCACGCCGCCAACAAACGGCCCGGGGAGATCTCCGGAGGCATGGCCCAGCGGGTCGGCATTGCGCGGGCGCTCGCCATGAAACCCAGTGTGTTACTGATGGATGAGCCGTTCGGCGCGCTGGATGCACTCACTCGAGCCCACCTGCAGGATTCGCTGATGGAGATTCAGCAGGAACTGAACAATACCGTCATCATGATCACCCACGACGTGGACGAAGCAGTGCTGTTGTCCGACCGCATCATCATGATGACCAATGGCCCGGGTGCCACCGTCGGTGAAGACCTGCATATTGATTTGCCGAGGCCACGCAACCGGGTGACGCTGGCGGATGATGCCCGGTATGTGAACTACCGCCAGGAAGTGCTGTCATTCCTGTACGAGAAACAACGTAAGCTGGAATCACTGAATAACCGGCGCCCCGGAAACACCTCGGCAGCCCCGAAAACGCAGGCGTCGGCCACCGCCTGACCTTCTTGCGGGTGGGGCACCGTCCACCCGTTTTTCACTAGCCCAAAACGCCTGCCATGGAGACGACTGCTCTGGCCACATCCGGTAAGCGCCTGCCCTGATCCATCGCCAGCTTTCGCAACAAACGATGTGCCTCGTCGTTGCTGATATCACGGCGCTCCATCAGCAGCAGTACGGCTTTTTCCTGGGTTCGGCGGTCTTCCAGCGCCTCTCTGGCACCTTTTAGCTCTTCTGACATCTCCCTTAAACGGCGGGCCTGTTCCTGCAGCAGCTCCATGATGAACCGGCCCGACTGCCGGCCAACGCCATCGCTTGCCCAGGCATCACTGCCATGGTCTGACTGAGCACTGTCGCAAACCACCAGGCGCGGTGCAGACGCGGCTGGTGGTTTGCCGAGTGGCGACAGCAGGCTTTCCTGATGAGTCAGAGAGTGCCGCGCCTCGGTGTAGCGCGCCACACAACGCTGATGAAAGGCGCTTTCCATGTTGTCTTCAATCCGTTTGAGATCATCCATGCGCTCGGTCATCAGCGTGAACCAACGGTCGGCCAATGCTTCATCCAGCGTTTTAAACGGCCCCACTGATACCGCCAACTGTCTCATCCGCTCGATCTCCAGCTCTCGCGGGTGCGCCCGCAGTGCTTGCCACAAAGACAGGCTGTCCTCATTGGCAAACTCCGCAAATACTTCGAAACACCGCTCCTGCGCCTCAACCAGGTGCATCATGCGCCGGGACAGTGCGCTGTCGAACCGGCCATCGGAAAATCCCGCAGAACCCGCCGCCCGCTCCTGTCCACAGTATTCCTTGCCGTTCATAACATGAACCATAGCCACCAGCAGTCCGGCAATTGCTGGGTCTGCCGCCGTCTCAGCCGCCTCGAAAACCACCGCAATCAAGCCGTGAATGGTAGTACAGAACCACTCGGTGGCGCTTGCCACGGTCACAGACCGGTCATCCACTCGCCGGCGCTGCTCCGCCAGTTGATCAAGACCGTGCAGGGCGCTCGCGATGTGGCTCAGAAGCGAACTGCTGACCGGGTGTGTTATCAAGTCCTCCTGGGTATCCGCCAACGCAGCCCGGAAGCGTTTCGCCAGTTGGTCATTCTCTTTGAGAATGCGTCTGCGCTCTCCGACAAAGCGGTGGCCTCCCGAACCTAGGAACAGGTTGGTAGCACCCCGCTCGCGCTGCAGACCATGCACCAGATTACCGATATTCTGCACCACACACCCCATCTGTAAGAAATACTCCAGATTTCGGATCTCGCATTGACGGGATGCCATCAAAAAATCCGCAGCATGGATGGCCGAGGGGCAGGTGGAATGGGGGCGAGTGTTCATCGCATGTCTCCTGATTACTTTGGTTCGTTTCCCTGTCCCCGATCAGCAGCAATTAACAGGCCATAACGAGCCGCCCAATCTTCGTGCGCGGCGCCCTATCCGAGAGCAGTGTTGGGTACACGAGCCCAACATCTGCCCGCCGAAAAGTTGATAAGGCACTGAAATAAAGAGAATTATGGAATTGGCACAGAGATAGCTAGGCAGAAGTCAGGGATGACCAACCTGGCCAGGGAATCAGGCCGAACCATCAGATCATTATTGTTGGCATTGGTGCCGGATCATCTGTTCTTTACCGGGAGCAGGATGTTCCGGCTTTTTTCGTTACTCAGAGGAGGATGCCGGGCATGGCGTGCACACGGAACAAACCACTGGTCATCTGTGGCCATGGAATGGTGGCTCAGCGCTTACTTGAACAACTGGTAAAGTTTGGGCATCCCTACAGCCGGATTGTGGTCTTTAACGGCGAACCCTTTTCAGCCTATAACCGTATCCAACTGTCATCACTGCTGGCCAATCAGATCCGTGAAGCGGATCTGGAGCTCAAACCCTGGCAGTGGTTTCACGAACATCGCATTGACGTGCACCTGCACGAGCCCGTCACACGCATCGCCCCGAGCCGTCAGGAGGTGATCACGTCGACCGGGCGGATTCAGCCCTATCAGGCACTGATTATCGCCACCGGTGCCCGACCGTCTGGTTTGGGCATCCCCGGGGAGAGTCTGACCGGCGTTCTGCATTTTCGTAGTCTCACCGACACGCGAGAGCTGATCCACGAGGCCCGGAAAAAGCGCCGGGCGGTGGTGGTCGGGGGAGGATTCCTTGGCCTGGAAGCCGCGGAAGGGCTCAGATCCCGGGGCATGGATGTAACCGTCATGCACCGGAGCGATCACCTGCTCAACCGACAACTGAATCCGGCCGCCGGAGAAATTCTGCAACAGCAACTGCACACCCGCGGCCTTCACATTCTCACCAGCACCGCACCGGTTGCACTACTGGGCAGGGACAGAGTCCGTGCCGTGCAGCTCAACAATGGCACAGTGCTGGCGACCGATCTGGTGGTGATTGCGACGGGTATCACCCCGAACACACAGCTCGCCGCCTCGGCCGGGCTTGCATGCGATCGCGGCATTCAGGTAAACGCACAACTGCAAACCTCAACGCCCGATATCTATGCCCTGGGCGAATGCTGTCAGTTTCAGAACCACGTCTTTGGCCTGGTGGAACCCGGATACCAGCAGGCCCGCATTCTGGCCAAGTTCCTGTCAGGTGCATCGCAAGCACCGGCATTTGTGCCAGCAAGAATTGCTACACGCCTGAAAATCAGTGACCTGCCGATTTTTTCCTGCGGTGAAACAGCACCGGCGGCACACACCGATGTCGTCGAGTGGCATGACAAAGCCCATGGAGTCTACGGCCAACTGCTGATCGGGGATGACCGGTTAACCGGCGCAGTGCTCCTCGGCGACACAACCAATGGCCCCTGGTACAGCGAGCTGATTCGCTCCGGCACCGACATCTCCCGTTTTCGCGACGCCGTTGCGTTTGGCAAACCCTACTGCAATGCAGCCGCCTGATTTGCGCCCATTAAGAGAGGACAACACCATGGAACATCAAACCCTGATCGTGATCGGCAACGGTATGGTCGGTCATCACTTTCTGGAGCAGTTCTGCCAGTCTCCGGCCTCTGAGCATTACCAGCTTGTGGTGTTCGGCGAAGAGAAACAGCTGGCTTACGACCGGGTGCATCTGTCCGAATACTTCGGTGGTTCCACTCACGCCGACCTGGCCATGGCCACAGCAGAGTGGTACGACGCACAAGGTATCGAACTGCACCTGAACGAACCGGTCACCTCGATCGACCGCGAAAACCAAATCGTGACAACGCCCAAAGGCCATTACCTATACCACCAGCTGGTTCTGGCGACCGGCTCATACCCCTTCGTGCCACCCATCGCCGGTAACGACCAGGACGGTTGCTTCGTCTACCGCACACTGGCAGACCTCGATGCCATCCGGGCCAGTGCCGCCCAAGCCCGTTCCGGGGTTGTTGTGGGCGGGGGCCTGCTGGGCCTTGAGGCGGCCAACGCCCTGAAATCACTGGGCCTTCAGGCCCATGTGGTGGAATTCGCCCCCCGCCTGATGCCGGTTCAGCTTGACGACCAGGGCGGCGGCTTGCTGCGTCAGAAAATTGAAGACCTGGGCGTTCAGGTTCATACCGAAAAAGCCACCACGGAAATCTCACCGGGGGCCGAGGCACGCCTGCGGATGAACTTTGCCGACGACAGTCACCTGGACACCGATCTGATTGTGTTTTCCGCGGGCATCCGCCCTCAGGACACTCTGGCCCGGGCCTGCGGCCTTGAGGTAGGGGAACGTGGCGGCATTGTCGTGAACAACCAGTGCACCACGTCTGACCCGGCGATTCACGCCATTGGCGAATGTGCGCTTTGGAACCATCGCATCTTCGGGCTTGTGGCGCCGGGCTATACCATGGCACGGACACTGGTCGCCGCGTTGAATCAAGATCAGGACGCTGCCTTCACCGGGGCGGACATGAGCACCAAACTGAAGCTGCTGGGGGTGGATGTGGGCTCCATTGGTGATGCCCACGCCCAGATACCCGGTGCCCGGAACATTCGCTTTCATGATGAACAGTCAGGCCATTACCGGCGCATGGTGCTGAGTCAGGATGGCAAAAAACTGCTGGGCGCTATTCTGGTGGGCGATAACGGCCCCTACGACACCCTGTTGCAATACGTCCTCAACGGCATCGAATTACCGGATAATCCGGAATCCCTGATTCTGCCGGAAAGCGAGGGCGGCGCACCTGCCCTGGGCGCTGATGCTCTGCCGGACACAGCGTCCATCTGTTCTTGCCATAATGTTACCAAGGGCGATATCTGCTGCGCCATCGACGCTGGCTGCACGGATGTGGGGAGCGTTAAAACAGAAACACGCGCGAGCACCGGATGTGGTGGCTGTTCAGCCCTATTGAAGAAAGTGGTGGACAGTGAACTGGAGAAGCGCGGTGTGGAAGTCTGCACAGACCTGTGCGAGCACTTTCCCTACACCCGCCAGGAGCTTTTCCACCTGGTGAAAGTAAACGGAATCCGAACCTTCCAAAACCTGATCAGCCAATACGGCAAGGGCCAGGGCTGCGACATCTGTAAACCCACGGTGGGCTCGATTCTCGCGTCCTGCTGGAATGAACACGTTCTCGCAACCGACCACGTGCCACTGCAAGACACCAACGACACCTTCATGGCCAACATGCAGAAAAACGGCACCTACTCCATTGTGCCGAGAATTCCCGGTGGCGAGATTACACCAGACAAACTGATCGTGCTGGGCGAGGTAGCCAAGCAGTATAACCTGTACACCAAGATTACCGGCGGCCAGCGGGTGGATCTGTTCGGCGCCACGCTGAGCGAATTGCCGGAAATCTGGGAAAAGCTGATCGCCGCCGGCTTCGAAACCGGTCATGCCTACGGCAAATCCCTACGCACAGTGAAATCCTGTGTTGGCAGCACCTGGTGCCGATACGGTGTACAGGACAGCGTGGGCATGGCGATCATGCTGGAGAATCGCTACAAGGGCCTGCGGGCCCCCCACAAGGTAAAAATGGCGGTATCCGGCTGTACCCGGGAGTGTGCCGAAGCTCAGAGCAAAGACTTCGGGGTAATTGCTACAGACAAAGGCTGGAACCTGTACGTATGCGGCAACGGCGGCATGCGCCCACGCCATGCGGACTTGTTTGCCACGGATCTGTCGGATGACGAACTGATCCGGACGATCGACCGGGTAGTGATGTTCTATGTACGCACGGCAGACCGCCTGCAACGGACGTCGGTGTGGCTGGAAAACCTGGAAGGCGGCCTGGATTACCTCAAACAGGTGGTTCTGGACGACAGCCTGGGCATCGGCGAGGAACTGGAGCAACACATGGCCGAGCTGGTAAGCACCTATCGGTGTGAGTGGAAGGCGGCAGTAGAGGATCCGGAGAAGCGCAAACGATTCCGGGAGTTTGTAAATGCACCGGCGCAGAAAGACCCGGTGCAGCAATGGACATTCGAGCGCGGGCAACGGCGACCGGTATTGGAAGTGGTTGCTTCATAGCCTGCGAAACAGATGCAAAAGGCTGGCGGGACACGCAAGCACAGACTAATGACGAACGGGGAGAATGACAATGAAAGCACCTACAAACTGGGTACCGGTCTGCACCGTAGACGATCTGGTCGCGGATTCCGGCATCGCCGTGTGGACTGAGGACGGGCCAGTATCGGTCTTCTATCTACCGAACCGACTGCCGGCGCTGTTTGCCGTCAGCCACACCGACCCCTTCAGTGGGTCGAACGTGCTGGCCCGCGGCATTACCGGGGACATCAACGGCGAACCGGTGGTGGCGTCGCCGATATACAAACAGCACTTCAGCCTGCGCACCGGACGCTGCCTGGAAGACGAGGGCGTGCAGATTAAGGTCTACCCGGCGTTGCTCGATGGCAACCGGATACGACTGGAAGTGCCAGTGGTTCAGGCGGCCCCCGTCGCCGCCTGAAACTTGCTCGCGTCAGCGGAAAAACCGGCGCTATGGCCACAACCTTCTCGCTTGACCACTGTTATGGCGCCGGTTAGTCTGCCCCATAATTCTCAGGGAAAATCTCGGATTTATGGAAGATCACAGCCAGTTTCGCCTGCTGTCAGAGCGCCGGTTTTTGCCCTTTTTCGTTACTCAGTTCGCTGGCGCTTTTAACGACAACCTGTTCAAGAATGCCTTGCTGTTGCTCATCACCTATAGCGCTGGCGGGCTGTTCGGGTTGTCTGCAGATGTGGTGGTCAATCTGGCTGCCATGTTGTTTATCCTGCCGTTTTTTCTGTTTTCGGCGATCGCCGGCCAGGTCGCTGACCGGTATGAAAAATCGACGGTCATCCGCTGGATCAAGCTGGCAGAGGTCGCCATTATGGGCGCTGCCGCCGTCGGGCTCTGGTTCGGCTGGTACGAGGTGCTGTTTCTGTTGCTGTTTCTGACCGGCGTTCAATCTGCGTTCTTCGGGCCGGTGAAATACGCCATTCTGCCCCAGGCGCTGAAAGAGCAGGAGCTGGTGGGCGGTAACGCACTGGTGGAGATGGGCACCTTTGTGGCCATACTGGTGGGTACCCTGACCGCCGGGGTGATGATGAAAGCCGCAGTACCCGGGCCGGTGATTGCGGTCGCCGTGGCCTTGCTGGCCGTGATTGGCCTGATTGCAGCCGTGAAAATACCCAAAGCGGATGCCGCCGCCCCGGAACTTCGAATTCGCTTTCGGCCGCTGCAGGAAACCTGGAAACTCATGGCCATCGCCCGGGATAACCACAGTGTCTTCCTGAGCATCCTGGCGATTTCCTGGTTCTGGTTCCTCGGCGCCGCCTATCTGACCCAGTTCCCGAATTTTGCCAAAACCCACCTGATGGGTGATGAAACCGTGGTCACCATCCTGCTGGCCATTTTCACCATCGGCATTGCGGCCGGATCCATCGCCTGCGAGCGGCTGTCGGGGCACAAAATTGAACTGGGCATTGTGCCTATCGGCTCTCTGGGCCTCAGCTTCTTTGGTATCGACCTGTTCTTCAACACACCGGAGCAACCGATTCCGTCAGACTGGTGGATGATCATCACCGACGCCCATTACCGGCAGGTTGCCATCGATCTGCTCGCCATCGGTATTTTTGGCGGCCTGTTTATCGTGCCGCTGTACGCCTTTGTGCAGCAGGAAACACCTCCCGCTACCCGGGCACGGGTGATTGCCGCACTCAATGTGTTCAACGCCCTGTTCATGGTCATCAGCGCCCTGTTAGGTATGGTGATGCTGGGCTTCTTCGGGCTGTCGATTCCGGAATTTTTCCTGGTGCTATCGATCATGAACCTGATCGTGGCGGGGTTTGTGTACCAGCAGGTGCCGGATTTTGCACTGCGCTTCGTGATCTGGGTGTTGTCCCATACCCTTTACCGGGTTACCCATCATAATCTGCAGCGTATCCCAGACAACGGCCCCGTGTTGCTGGTGTGCAACCACGTCTCCTACATGGATGCACTGGTCATCGCGGGCGCAGTGCGCAGGCCGGTAAGGTTTGTGATGGATCACAACATTTTTTCCACACCGGTGATGGGTGGTTTCTTCCGGTTGGCGAAAGCCATCCCCATTGGCCCGAAAGCCAAGGTGCCGGAGATCTATGATGCCGCCTTTGAGCGAATTGACGAGGAGCTGGCTGCTGGCCAGGTGGTGTGCATTTTCCCGGAAGGCAAACTCACCAAAGACGGTGAGGTAGACACCTTCAAGCCGGGCGTCGAAATGATTCTGCAGCGCCGCCCGGTGCCGGTGGTGCCCATGGCACTGCGGGGCCTGTGGGGCAGCTTCTTCAGCCATTGCGGCGGCCCTGCGTTCAGCCACTGGCCTCGGCGCTTCTGGTCTCGCATTCACTTGCTGGCCGGGCATCCGCTACCGGCCAGTGAAGCCAGCGCCGAAACCCTGGAAACAAAGGTAAAAGCGCTTCGGGGCGAACAACCCTAGCGCAGCTGATCCATCCGGTTGCGCTCGGAAATCTGGCTGTTCAGGGTCCAGAAATCGTACAGCACCCCAATCAGAAACAGTCCGCCGGTAAACAGGTACAGCAGGCCGGTCAGCCACTTGCCCATGTACATCCGGTGTACCCCGAACACACCGACAAAGGTGAGCAAGATCCAACCGATGTTGTAGCTGACCTGGCCATCCTGAAAACGGTAATCGGCTTCCTTGTCCATGGCAGGAATCAGGAAAAGATCGATAATCCAGCCAATAAAAAACAGCCCCAGTGTGAAAAACCAGAGTGTGCCCGTTACCGGCTTGCCATAGTAAAAGCGATGAGAGCCCAGAAAGCCAAAAATCCAGAGCAGGTAACCAATCAGCTTGCTATGGGTATCGGGTGGTTGATTCATTGCCATATCTATCCTGTTAAGAGTTTGTCGCAGCACCGGGTTTGGCCAGGGCATGGGCTTCCGGGTCCCGCCCCTGCATCACCACCTCGCCCTGGCGCCACAGCCGCCACTCACCCGGCTGGTAAATATCCCAGGTCTCGTCGGTGGTCAGCGGTTCGGTAACAATAACACTGACGATGTCATTGGGCGTGGTTTCCGACTCAAAATCCACCGTTACATCCGCGTCTTTCAGTCGCGCCGGGCCGAACGGCGCTCGCCGGGTAATACTGGCCATCTTGGTGGTGCAATAGGTAAACAGCCAGTCGCCGTTGCTCAACAGCAGATTGAACACGCCATTACGGGCATAGGCTCCGGATAAGGCCACCAGGCGCTCGACCACCGCCTCGGTTGATGTGTTGCGGTCACACTGACTGCGCAGATGGTTAAGAATGTCGCAAAACAGGGCCTCACTGTCAGTGCTGCCAACCGGCTCATAAAACCCGGCTTCCACGCAAAAATCCGACAGCTGGCCGTTATGGGCAAACACCCAGTAGCGGCCCCAGAGTTCGCGGATAAACGGGTGGGTGTTAGCCAGGCATATCTCGCCCACATTGGCCTGCCGAATGTGGCAGACGGCCACTTCGCTCTTGATGGGGTGAGTCTGTACTACCTCGGCAATGCGAGACGATGCACTGGCGTCGGCATCGTGAAAGCAACGCACACCTTTGCCCTCATAGAAGGCCACGCCCCAGCCATCTTTGTGGGGGCCGGTATCACCGCCACGGCGGGTCAGGCCGGTAAAGCTGAAGCAAAGGTCTGTGGGTGTGTTGGCACTCATCGCCAGCAGTTCACACATGGTCGGTGCATCCCTGAAACTTGAAACAGACGATCAGGATAACCGATTCAGCCTCAGCCGCCAGCCTCCGGCGCCAGATCTTCACTCTCCGGAGCAGCACCCGCCTGGGCGACCCGGTTGCGGCCCGCCCGCTTACCATGATACAGGTACTTATCCGCCACCTGGAACAGCACCTGGGCTTCCCGGCCACTGTCGGGCCACTGGGCAATGCCGAACGAGGCGGTTACGCGAATACTGGCATCACCGTAACTCAACTCACGGCTAGCAATACGCTTACGCAACGCTTCCATCAACTCAAACGCATCGGGCGGGCGAACATCCCGCAAAATCAGGCCGAACTCCTCACCGCCAAGACGCCCAACGGAATCGGTGCTGCGCAGACGCTCTTTCAGGCACTGGCCAATGCTGCGAAGCACCTGGTCTCCGGCATCGTGGCCCAGGGTATCGTTTACCAGTTTGAAGTGGTCAATATCCATAATCACCAACGCAAACCCGGTGCCACTGCAATCACACTCAGCAATGGTTCGAGCCAGGATGGACTGGAAACAGGCCCGGTTTGCCAGCCCGGTCAGGGCGTCGGTCTGGGCCGTATCTATCAGGCGCTGTTCGGCTTCTTCACGCCGGGCTTCATACATATGCATGAATACCTGCATCAGGGCACCGCACAACACCATGTTGATCAGATCAATCATACGATGGGCAGAACCAACATTGCCCAGGTGCAGGTAGTACACCACACCGCCCAGAAGCATAAACGGAACAGACAGAATCATGCCTTCCCGCTTACCCAGCAGCAGGTAGGCAAGCACCGGCATCATCAACACCCAGACAAACGCGGATACCGAGGCGTCCGGCAGCAGCATGATGACCAGAAAAAAAGAAAAATTGAACACCAGATAAACATAGAGCCACTGCTGGAAGCGCCCTGTTGTAAGAACCCGGCTGGCACCGTAGAACAGGATGCCGCTGGCCAGCAGTTCTGCCAGGGATACCCAGGGAAAGCCGTTGAAGAACTGCAGGCAGGCAAACACAGACAAAGAAGTGCCGGAAACCAGAAACATCAGCCTGGCAAGCGAACGGCGGTGATTGTCCCTGAGGCCCGAGCGGCTTTGTTCCAACGTCGTCCCGAGATCCGGTTGGTGATTGTGCGTCATACTGGCTCTTCCCTGGATGCGAGTCAGTATAGACGCTCGTTCTTGGCTGTAAAATCACAGATCAGAATTTTTCAGGGGCATGGCTAACCCCTGAACCGTAACTGCCAGACGCCACATCTGCTACCCCAGAAGGTTATCCAGCGGCTGGTCGTAACCAGGCGCAAACACCTGCAGAAAGTACTGCACCTCCGGCAGTGCTTCTTCTTCCAGCCGCTGGCGAATCTGCTGCTCCGCCGGCGCAAACTCCGGATTTCCGGCCCGCAACTCGGCCCGGCATTTCAGCCAGGCGGACAACCGGTCTGCCGCCTTGATGAGTTCTTTCTCGCCCGGCGCCAGGCGGGATTCCCGGATATAGGGCGCAAAATCATCCCTCAGATCCTCGGGCAACAAGCCCAGCAGTTCCGCCTCGGCTTTGTGCTCGATATCACCGAAGGCTTCCCGCATCACCCGTGAATGGTATTTCACCGGCGTCGGCATATCCCCGGTGATCACTTCGGTGGCATCGTGATACAGCGCTGCCGCGGCAATACGATCCACATTGGCATTACCGCCGAAGTGGCGGTTACGGATCAGGGCCAGCGCATGGGCGATGGTGGCCACCTCCCAGGAATGGGTGGCTACGTTTTCATCGATGGCATTACGCATCAGCCCCCAGCGTTTGATCCAACGCAACCGCGACACATAGGCAAAGAAGTGGCTGGCCGCTCTGGCCGGATTTCTGGTCATGGTGCTCCGGGCTCCGTAGTGTGTCTTCAGCGAACATCCAGGGTGAACTGGACAGTGACATGGCCCTGCTCGTCCAGAGCCGCATCACGCGAAGGCTCCAGCAGGAACAGCTGGCGATCAGGCACCTGGTAGGTGTTTTCCAGCAGCCGCCGGATCGCCAGGCCACGACTTGCCGCCAGCGCCCCGAGCGCCTCCGGTGGCAGACTGATTTCACCCTTACGCCAAGCCGCCCGGGCCTGCTCCCAGGCGTCGCCGGTTACCTCTTCGCCCCGGGCCTTCATGCGCGCTTTCAATAACGCCAGCGCATCGGCTTCCGGTGCAATGGCGCCACGAATATTGAGCAGCAGATCGGGCCGTTTCTGCAGCGCCTCAGCCAGAACCGAGAGCTGATCTGCCTCGCCCTCAGCCAGCCGCACCGTCCCCGGCACAAAGCCCACCCGGCCCAGTTCTTCACTGCTGAACCCGGCCAGGTCTGCCAGCGACCCCAGCATACTGAACGGCGATGCAGCGGCTTTCGCCAACAGATTCACAAAAGCCCGCATCACAATCTGCCCGATACTGAACCGGGGATCTGACATATCGCCGCTGACCGGGAGATTTACATCAATGACTCCGTTGCGGTCGGTCAGCAACGCCAGCCCCAGTTTGACCGGTGCCTGGATCGCCTGATCACTGGCAACCGACGCACCCAGCGCCATACGATCCAGCATCACCTCATTGGCGGCCTCCAACTGGCTGCCGGTTATCCGATACTCAAGATCCAGCGCCAGCTTTCCGCTGTCTACGGTATAACCCAGGTAGCGGCCAAAATAGGGCGAAAGCACAGGCAGGGCAAGGTCTTTCATAGTCAGCCGCAGATTGCTCGGCTCTTTGCTGCCAAGGGCCCCGAGTGAACCCTCAAAGCGCACCGGCGCCACCCCTGCCAGGCGGCCGCTAATCGACACCCGCCCCTGCTGGGGCGGCACATTGCTGAGGCCGCTGACCATGCCCTCCAGCTGATTGAAGTCGGTGCTGAAAGGGGGCGACAGGGTAAGGTCCGTGTAGGCGATTGAGCCTTGCTCCAGAACCGTATCGCCAATCCGGAAGATGAACGCCGGGGCGCCCGGTTCGGCAGTCTTTGCTCCTGCCAGCGGCTCAGAGGGTTCGTCAGGCTCAGCCGGTGTTGCCCGGGCAATCTGTTGCAGGTTATGTACACCATCCGCGCGCCGCACCACACGCACAGCCGGTTGCTGCAATGTGATGGTGCCAATTTCAAGACGCGCCGGGTTCAGATTGAACTCGACCGGCGCCAGCCGCAATGCAGCCCAGGATACAACGTCGTCGTTGCTGCCGGGCAGGCGGCCCTGGAAGTCGTGCATTTCGGCGGTTCCGCTGAAGGTGCCTGTCAGTGGGCTATCCTGCTCATCCAGATCAAGGTTGCCATCAAAGCTCAGGCGCCCCTGCCGAACCTCCAGATTCGCTGCACGTGCAAGATAGGGTTGTATCACCGGCAGAGACAGATCTTTTCCGGTCAGGGCAGCCTCAAAGGTAAAGGGAGCAGGCGTCAGCTGTCCTGCGGCGGTAAACCGGCCGCCGGTCTGCAATTCGGCTGCAACCTGGTAAGACACGGGATCCTCCAGCTGATGCGAAAGCCCCCCCAGAGTCACCGAAAGGTTAACCAGGTCCACGGCGGCAGGCGTTTCCGGTAGCTGATCCCGCCAGTGCACCTGCCCGCCTGTTACCTCAACCCCCTGTACCGACCAGCGGAATCCGGAAGATCCCGGGCCAGGCTGCGATGCTGCCGCTGAGCCAGTAGCCTCCGGCAACGATGCCAGCCAGTCCAGTTCACCGCCGCCCAGGCGTTGCACTGTCAACTCCGGCTTCTCCACCACAATCATTCCAACCGACGCCTGCCCGGCAGTCAGATCAAAACCGATGCCCTGCACATCAAGAGCACCAACAGCCAGAGCCGGAGTTTCATCGTCTGCGGCCAGCGCCAGGGACAGATCCGCGATCGACAGGCTGCCTCCGGAGGTAATCAGCTCGAACCGGTCACCACCAGCCAGTTCATAGCCGGATTCCAGCGTCACGCTGGCCGAGCGCAGTTGCCAGGGCAGGTAGGGCGACAGAAAGTGGCTTAGAGTCTTCTGATTGATACCGGACAGCTTCAGCTGGCCGGAGGAATACAGCGGCGTGACACTCAGCTCGCCCTCCCAGTCGATGGTCTGCTCACCCAGCGCAGCGGTCAGGGAATACCGGCTCTCCAGGCCTTCCCGGCGCCAGGTTGCCAGATCACTCAGCTCAAGATTCAGGGGCGCAATACGGAACTCGGCGGGCGCTTCACGGGTAAAGTCCCGGAACCGCAGCGCACCGCCCTCGATCGCCACCTGTCCAAAATAGAGTTTTGTGGGGATGCCTGATGAAGCTCCGGAAGCGGATTCCGTTACTGCCAGTTGCGGGTTCCTCCGCTGCCAGTCCCGGGCATAGTTCAGCGAATAGTCGCTCAGTAAATCCAGGCGAATCTCCGGCTCAATCAGGCGAATATCTTCAAATCCGGCAATACCCCGAAGCAGCTGCAGAAAGCTGAGATTAACCTGCAGCCGGTCAAAGGCCAGCACCGGCTCATCGTTAGCATCCCGGGCGGCAAAGGCATCCAGTTCAAGGGCAAAGCTGTACGGATTGAAGCTCAAGCTCTCCAGCCGGGCCTGCCAGCCAAGCCGCTCCGCCAGCTGATCCGGCAGATTGCGCTCCAGCCACCAGGGTACAAGCAGGAAGCCCGCCAGGGTGTAGAGCACCAGCACAACGCCCACACTCGCCAGAACCACTTTCCCCAGCCGGGACTCCGCCTTTCTCTTCGCCACACATCACTCCCTTTGCTCACCTGCTGCGGGTTTGCTCACCCTGCAGCAAGCATAGCGCCCGCGTACCCTGTTTGTCAGCCAGACCTGACAGCCGGGGAAGAACCCGATATGCTCCGCCGACGTATAGCTTCCTGAATTGACCAACGGAGAAACGCAGCATGGACATTGGCGATATGCGCCGGGATTTCGAAAGCGAGGGTCTGGACAGGGAACAACTCGATGACGACCCGGTGAAGCAGTTCCAGCAATGGTTCGAGGATGCCAGAACCGCCGGTATCCTGGAGCCCAACGCCATGTCTCTGGCAACCACCGGTCGCTCCGGTATGCCGGATATACGCACGGTACTGCTGAAATACTTCGACAATCACGGCTTTGTGTTCTACACCAACTATACAAGCCGAAAAGCACAGGAAATGGCCGAGAACCCGCAGGCGGCGCTGTTGTTCCCCTGGCTGGGCCTGAACCGGCAGATACGCATTCAGGGCTCGGTGGAAAAGGTCAGCAAGGCCGAATCGTTGCGCTATTTTGCCTCCCGGCCACGGGGCAGCCAGATTGGCGCCTGGGTGTCTGAGCAGAGCCGCGCGATTACCTCCCGCGGACTGCTGGAGCAGAAAGTGGCCGAAATGAAACAGAAATTCAGTTCCGGGGAAGTACCCTTGCCCGGTTTCTGGGGTGGATACCGGGTAGTTCCTGAGCGAATAGAGTTCTGGCAAGGACGGCCAAGCCGGCTTCACGATCGATTTGAATACGTGAGAGAGGCTGATGGCTGGAACATCCAACGATTGCAACCCTGACCAACCCGGTATCTGGCTGTGCCACCAGATACCCCGAAACCTGGCCGCGCCACCAGACTGGATGCTGACGTCCGAAGCCGACAAACTGAACGCACTAGAAGGCACCCGGCGGCAGGAGTTCCTGACCAGCCGCTGGCTGGTGCGGCAGGCCTTGAGCCACGCCAGCGGTGCAACGCTGACCGACTGCCAACCCGCGCCGGGCAGGCCGGTTGCTTCAGCCGTACCGGAGGGCTGGCACCTGTCGCTTAGCCATAGCCACGGCTTGACCGCCTGCGCCATTGGCCGGTCACCGGTAGGCATTGATATCGAGCCCAGCCAGCGACGCCCGGACTGGGTGCGGGTGGTCAAACGCTGGTTTTCGGCAGTTGAGCAGGAATGGCTGCTCGCCACCGACGATCCGTTCAGTTTTCTAAAGGCCTGGACTCTGAAAGAGGCCTGGCTGAAAGCCACCGGTCGGGGTATTGCCGGAAACCTGCAAACGCTGGAGGTTCGCAAGCAACTGGAACTCTATGGCGACCAGCCCGACCGGCACTGGCAGGCTTGCGGCTTTTATGTGGATGGTTTTCTGGTCAGCCTGGTCTACCCTCATTCAGCGCGCTCCGGAGATCAGGAAGCCTGGCCAGGCATTTCGCTGCTGGAACCACCACCGGAAGATTACCGGCTGACCCGGGCCGAGCGGCAACCAACCAACTGGGAACCGCTGTTTCACCGGGTGATTCGGGCCAAACCCTGACCAGACTACACGGACTATGACGATGCCAACCGAACGCTGCCCCTGGTGCGGCACAGACCCGCTCTACGTGGCCTACCACGACACCGTCTGGGGGCGCCCGGAATACGACAGCCTGGCGCTGTTCGAAAAACTGTGTCTGGATGGCCAGCAGGCCGGGTTGAGCTGGATCACTATCCTGCGCAAGCAGGGGGGCTATCGGGCCGCCTATGCCAATTTCGACCCGCAAGCTATTGCCCGGTTTACCGACGCCGACGTGCACCGGTTGCTGTCTGACCCCGGCATTGTCCGCAATCGCCTGAAAGTGCAATCCATCATCCGCAACGCCCGCAGCTACCTGGCACTGCAGGAGCAGGGCCTCGAGTTTTCCGACTTTCTATGGCAATTCGTGGACGGCGCCCCCCGCCAGAACCACTGGCAGAGCCTGGAACAGGTGCCGGTAACCACGCCGGAATCCAAGGCCATGTCCCGGGCACTGAAACAGGCGGGCTTCAATTTTGTCGGCCCCACCATTGTCTATGCCTTCATGCAGGCCACCGGAATGGTGAACGACCATCTTGTAACCTGCCATGCCCATGCCGAGTGCCAGCAGCTGGCGTAATGATCTTTCGATGCCGGTTGCTCGTAAATCTTCGGGTAACGGGCTATTGGGAGCATTACCGTGCGTATCACACTCGACGAACTGCACCATCTTGAGCAACCGGTCATCCGCTTGCTGGAGATCATTTCACTGGAAGGACAGCAATACATGGCCCGGTTGCATGGGCCTGAAGGCCTGAAGCTGTTGTCAGATGCCAAAGGCCAGACCCGGCTGTTCCGCAGCGCTTGGCAAATTCAGGAAACGCTGCGGGCTTTTACCGTTGAAGAAACCCAGATAGTGCATCCTTCCGCCTACCACGAGATGATCGGTATGGCGGCGTCTGATGTGGAGCCTATGCGCATTCAGGTACAGAGGCAGACATCATGATCTCTGTGGCACGTCTTGCGGTTCTGGTGGGTTTCGCCGGGCTCATTCCTTTTATTGCCGGTGCCCTCGGGCTCTTCCTGATGCCCGCCAACAGCGTGGCCATTCTGGCCTGGTTCTATATCTACAGCGCTGGCATTCTGGCGTTCATGGGCGGCATTTACTGGACCATTGCCCTGCAACTGGAAAACCGGGCCTACCCCCAGTCGCCCATGATGACCGTGCTGTTCAGCCAGGTCTTCTTTCTGGCCGCGGGCCTGGGCCTGTTGCTGGAGACACCCCACAAAATCCTGCTTTACTCCGTGGCCTTTCTACTGCTCTATCTGGTGGATGTGCGCTGGATGCGGGCTTACTGGCCGGGCTGGTATCTCAAGTTGCGACTGGTGCTGACCACGGTCGTGTTGTTATGCCAGATCACTGTCGGTGTCTGGTTTCATCTGGTGCATGGCGGATGATGAGGCAAAGATGGGAAAGGAGCAGGAGCAATATTACTCCTGCTCTGTGCTGGCACCGAACAATGTCTGAAGTTTTTTCAATGCCGCTTTTTCAATCTGGCGCACACGCTCCCGACTGAGGCCCAACTGGCCGGAAATCGTTTGCAGTGTTTCCGCATCAGCCAGGCCGACGCCGTACTTCTTCGCTGATACACCAGTAGGCGTAGGTGGAGAACCGGAAGCCTTTGCCCGGGTCGTAGCGCTCCACGGCCTTGATCAGGCCAACATTAGCGTCCTGAATCAGATCCGACATGGGAATGCCGTGCTGGCTGTAACAACGAGCAATATGCACCGCCAGCCGGAGGTTGCTTTCAATCAGCCGCTGCCGGCACGCCAAAGCTAACCGGTAAGCCCGGCGGCAGCGGCCGGGCAGGGCACAGGCGTCACCCAGGCTGCCGAGCACGTCGCGCAGGGTGTGGGGAGTTTCTGCAGGCAGAGCCAGTTGCTGCCGAATCACCTGCAATGAGGTGACCAGCTTACGCGCCAGGCGGCGTTCGCCCGGCTCTGTCAACATTTGAAAACGGGACGCGTCCCGGAAATACAGGCCTACCAGGGATTCCCTGTCACCGTCGGCAGGCAGTGTCGGAAGCGGCCCCGGCCGATTCTGTGTCTGCATGGCTAGGTACCGGTAAGATATTTACTGAGATTACGACAGAAGTGGCCCGCTGGATTGCTTGAACCGACAGGCTAACAGAGAGGTAAGATCACATAAAGAAAGGGAAAATCGGCATCGTCTGGCCAACCTGCATCACAGGCTGGCCAGACGTCCGATCCGGAGGCAAGACTCCTCCATTACTTGCAGGCGAAGCGACCGGTTCCGCCTGCAGGCAATTCTCAGCCAGCGCTGGTCGATGCCGCCACAATGGCGTATTCGTGGTTGTGGGGCTCAATCAATGCTCCGTGCAACGCCACGATGGCCTCGCTGTAGTTATCCTCTTCAATCACAAACTGGATATCCACCTGGCGCATGCACTGATGGATGGCCAGCACACTGATATCCTTGTCCGCCAGGGATTTCACAGAGCGAGCAAGAATACCCGGCACCTTCATGTCGCTGCCAATGGCCGACACCAGCGCCACCTTGCGGGTGCTGATTTCCGCATTCGGGAAGGCCTCTTCCAGTGCCTTCACCACCCGTTTGATGTGCTTGAGCGTGGTATCGACATAGTGAGTAATGGTGTTGGCGTTGGTGTCCTTGGACATAAACCGCACCTTGAATCGGCTCAGTACCTCAAGAATCTTGCGGTCAGAACCCGGCTCACCCTGCATGTCCTGGTCGAAGACCTCGATGGCGAACACACCCTTGGCGCCAGCAACAATTTCCACCTGGGGCTTCTCACTCACGTAATCACTGGTGATCAGCGTGCCCGTGTGTTCCGGTTCGAAGGTGTTCATCACCCGCAGCGGGATTTCGTTCTGGCGCAGCCCTTTGCCGGCTCTGGGGTGAATCGCTTCCATCCCCAGGTTGGCCAGCTGGTCGGCCACGTCGTAGTTGGTACGCCCCAGAGGCACCACCTTCTCTTCGCCCACCATTTTCGGGTCAGCAGAGCTCAGGTGATACTCCTTGTGAATGATCGCTTCGCGGGCGTCGGTTATTACCGCCACCCGGCTGAAGGTCATTTCACTGTAACCCCGGTCGAAGGTACGCATCAGGCCTTCCTTGCACTGGGCGTAGCCGGTCACTATCGGCAATTCCCGGCTCAGGTCAATGGCGTCGAAGGCCTGCTTGAGCTTCTCATCCAGCGGCAGCAGTTCGGCGTCGCGCCAGCCGGTCAGGTCGACAAAGCGGGCGTTGATGCCTTCCTGCTGCAGTTTCAGCGTGGTGTTGAAGGCACTGTGCGCCTCACCGATACCCGCCAGCATCTCACGCACCGTCAGCAGGTGCTCTTCGAGCTGGAACTGGCCGTAAGAGCACAGCCGCTGCAAGTCAATCAGGCAACCGCGAACGCCTTCAATGCGGTCGGTGATGAACTGGTCGGCCTGCTGCTTGAGCATCGGGTCGGCGAATAACTCGCCGTTGATGTCAGTCAGCAGCTGAATCAGCTTGGTGAGGTCGTCGCCCCAGGCCCAATCGGATTCGGCGTCGGCAAACAGGGCATAAACGCCCGGCTCGCCGGTTTTCTTATGCTCCAGCAGCTCGTTGGTCACGCCACCGTAGGCCGACACCACAAAAATCCGCTGGTAGAGGTCGCTCTTCTTGCGCTTACCAATAATGATATTGTCGCGCACCGCCTCGTAATTACTCATGGAAGTACCGCCGATTTTCTCGACGGTATGTTGTGCCGTAGTCATGTCGTTGCCTTTGCTATCCTGCAGAATATGAGTCGTGTGAAAAGCGGGCGTCTTACGACGCCACGCTGACACCTTCCTGCATGATTTCATCCACACTCTCTGCCAGGATCTTCACGCCAAGACGCAGGTCGTCTTCGCTGGTGGTCAGAGGCATCAGGCACTTGATGACTTCATCGTTCGGGCCACTGGTCTCGATGATCAGGCCCTTTTCAAAGGCACGCTTGGTCACCGGGCCGGTCAGGTCGGCGTGTTTGGCCTCGATACCTCGCATCAGGCCGCGGCCTTTCATTTTGAACTCGCCCGGATACTTCTTGCAGATGGCTTCCAGCGCATCGCCCAGTACCTGGGTTTTGGCTTTCACCTCATTGGCGAAGGTGTCGTCCTTCCAGTAAGTTTCCACCGCAGCACGGGCGGTCACAAACGCCATGTTATTGCCACGGAAGGTACCGTTATGCTCGCCGGAGGACCATACGTCCAGTTCCGGCTTGAACAGTACCAGCGCCATCGGCAGGCCATAGCCACTCAAGGACTTGGACACGGTAACAATGTCCGGCTTGATGCCAGCAAACTCGAAGCTGAAGAATTCACCGGTACGGCCGTTACCGGCCTGAATGTCGTCCAGAATCAGCAGAATGTCGTGCTTCTTGCACAACTCAGACAGCCCCTTGAGCCACTCGGCACGGGCGGCATTCAGGCCACCTTCACCCTGCACGGCTTCGACAATCACGGCGGCGGGCAGTTCCACACCGGAGGAGCTGTCTGACAGCACCTTGTCCATGACTTCCAGGGTATCAACGTTTTCACCCAGGTAACCGTCGTAGAACATGAAGTCCACGTTGCCCAGCGGCATACCCACACCGCCGCGGTGATGTTTGTTGCCGGTCGCGGCAACCGCGCCGGTGGTCACGCCATGGAAACCATTGGTGAAGGAAATAATGTTGGTGCGGCCTTTCACCTTGCGCGCCAGCTTCATGGCGGCTTCCACACAGTTGGTGCCGGTGGGGCCGGTGAACTGCATTTTGTAGTTCAGGCCACGGGGCTCAAGAATGTACTTCTTGTACGCTTCCATGAAATCGTGCTTGGCCGTGGTGAACAGGTCCAGACCCTGGCTCACGCCATCGCTCTCGATGTACTCAAGCAGCGCTTTCTTCAGAATGTCGTTGTTGTGGCCGTAGTTCAGGGAACCGGCGCCAGCCAGAAAGTCCAGATACTGCTTGCCGTCTTCGGTGTACAGATGCGCATTTTTGGCGCGGTTAAAAATCACCGGAAACGCACGGGAATAAACACGAACTTCCGATTCAGTGGACTTGAAAATTTCCATTGTCTTGCCTCTTAGCATGTCAGGTTCGAGGTAAATGCGCGGGAGCCTGTCGGTAAAACGTGTCGGTCGCGACAGACCCTCCGAGCGTTGCTTTTAGCCGCATGGCAGACCCACCCCGGGTGGCCTGCCGGCTACTACAACTCGTTCGGGTATTGGCCGAAGGCGTCAGACGGGCTTGGTAAAGGGGCCGATCCGCAATAAAAATTCGGAATCGTGCTTGCCGCCAAAATGGATCTGCTGCTCGAAATGCTCATGGTAGGTGAGCTCGGCACCCAGATCGCGGGCAAAAGAACGAAACAGCGCCCAGGACGCCTCATTGTCTTCGGTAATCGTCGTCTCCAGATGGGTCACATCGCGACAGGCGTTGCGGCCGACGATTTCCTTCAACATCCGCTTGGCCAGGCCCTGTCCACGACCTTTTTCGTGCACGGCCACCTGCCAGACAAACACGGTCTCGGGTTGGTTGGGGGGGATATAACCGGAGATGAAACCGACCAGATCGCCGTCTTTCTCCGCGGCCACGCCGGTCTCGGCGAAGTGGCTGCACTGCAACAGGTTGCAGTAGATGGAGTTGGGGTCGAGTGGCGGGCACTCAGCCACCAACTGGTGGAGCCTGAAGCCATCATCCTTGGTGGGTTTCCGCAGGGTGATGGCGGTGGTATTCGATCCTTCTGAGGTCATAACGTCATCGTTTCGCTTCCAAAAGTTAGTGCTGAATTATATAGACCTCGAAAGATATTTCAAGTTGACAGGCGGAAAAGCATGGGAAAACAAACCGCAACACCGAGAAAAACCCTGGCAAACACCGGCTAAATCTTTGTTTTTGATGAAAGTCATCGCGAAAGCATCTTTAAGAGAGGCCAAGTAGTTTTCTATCACACTCGAGCCGCTCAAACACCAATCTTTAGGCCTCCAAGCATTACACCGGCGCCGCGCAACTGGCCCCAAAGCGGTAGCAGGAAAAACACCGGTGATGCCGCAGCATAATGCGCTGCGTCATACTGGCGGCCAGGGTATCACCCAAATCATACTGCGGATCGTCATCCACCAGAGTGCAGGCATAAACTCCCACCCGGTCACCCTTCTTCACCAGCATCCGGGAATAGGTGCACATAAAGTGCGCCCGGGATTCCCGGGTCGGGTATTTTTCCATGCAGGTCTCGGTAATTTCCGGGCTGTTGTCCTCCGAGCCCGGCGTGCCCAGATCGGGGAATGCGGTAAAGGCGAGGTTTTCTGGAATGCCCCTGTCCCGGAAAATGCCACGGAACGCGGCCTCCACTTCGGCCGGTTCTTCCTCTGCGTCGGTCTGGCGGGCAACGGACACCCGAAAGCCCTGCTCACTGAGCCAGCGAATGCCATCCAGAGCCTGCTCAAAACTGCCATCACCCCGATCCCGGTCGTGGCGCTCGCGATCCGGATAATCCAGGCTGACCCGAAAATGGATCGGATAAGGGTTATCGAGCAGCGGCAATACCTGATGCTGGCGCCGGTGCAGCGGCTCGGTGGCGTTGGTCAGCACGAAGCACGGCCGGTGCTGGCTGGCGTAGTCCAGAATATTGACGAAGTCGCGGATCACGAAGGGCTCGCCACCGGTGAAGGAAAACTGCTCCACGCCCAGTTCGATGGCCTCATGAATAAACGGTTGGACATCACTGAGTTTCATGCCCGGAATGCGCCCATCGCCCGGATGAGAGCCCTCCAGGCAAAACGGGCAGGCCAGGTTGCAGGCAGTTCCGGTGTGAATCCACAACTCTTTCAGCCGATCGCCGTCAATGTAGCCACGGGGCTCCCCGGCGCGGGTATGAGTCCAGCTGTCGGCAGCCCGTGGCGCCACAATCTCCACGGCGGGAATTTTTTTGGATACGGCGGTCATGGGTTATTACGCTCCTGAGAACCTGTACCGAGGCGCCAGCGATGAAACTGTTGCAGCCGGGCCAGCAGCCAGCCGGGCGCATGAGCGCGCTTCCACTCGCCTGCGGCGTACTTGGCGGCCTCGTTCCAGGTCGGGTAGGGATGAATGGTGCCCAGTATCTTGTTCAGGCCCAGGTTGTGTTTCATGACCAGGGTAAACTCCCCGAGGATCTCACCCGCGTGGCAGCCCACCACCGCCGCGCCCAGAATGCGATCCTTGCCGGGCGGGGTCAGCACCTTGATAAAACCACCGCCGTCGCTTTCGGTAAGGGCCCGGTCAAGGTCGCCCAGGTCATAGCGGGTGACTTCGTAAGCCACGTTTTTACTCCGGGCCTCCGCTTCACTGAGCCCCACCCGGGCCACTTCCGGCGTGGTAAAGGTCACCCAGGGCATCACCCGGTAATCCACTTTAAAGCGTTTGAACTGGCCAAACAGGCCATTGACCGCCGCGTACCAGGCCTGATGGGCCGCCGCGTGGGTAAACTGATAAGGCCCCGCCACGTCGCCACAGGCAAAGATGTGCGGGTAACGCAGGCTCATGTCATCGTTCACCGGCAAGGCGCCGTTGGCCAGTGGTTCAATCCCGATGTGCTCCAGGTGCAGACCTTCGGTGTTCGCGGCCCGGCCAACCGCCACCAGCACCTGATCAAAGACAAGACGCACCTGCTCACCCTGATGTTCGCAATAGACCACCTTCTCGCCGTTTTCCTCAGCAAACGACGTCGCAGCATGGCCAAAGCGAACGTCAACGCCGTCTTTTCGAAACTGCGTCAAGACTCGCTCCGCCACGTCTGCGTCTTCCCGGGGCAACAGGCGATCGCCGGTTTCCAACTGGGTGACCCGACTGCCCAGCCGGGCAAAGGCATGGGCCAACTCACAGCCGATGGGGCCGCCGCCCAGCACCAGCAAACGCTCCGGCTGCGCCTGCAAGTCCCAGAGATTGTCCGAGGTGAGCGGCTGCATCTGATCCAGCCCCGGAATCGGCGGCATTGCAGGTTTGCCTCCGGTGGCAATCACAATGCTGCGGGCGGTCAGGCGCTCTGCCCGGCCATCGCTGTGGGCCACCTCCACCTCCCAGGGCGAGACAAACTTCGCTTCCCCGGCGAGGCAGTCCACCCCCAGCCCGCGGTAGCGTTCCGGCGAATCGTGGGGCTCAACCCGGGCGATGACCTGCTTCACCCGCGCCATGATCTGGCTGAACGCAGGCGTTACCGGCACCGACTCCAGCCCGTACTCACGGGCGTGGCGCAGGGTATCGGCCGCCCGAGCACTGCGGATAAAGGCCTTGGACGGCACACAACCGGTGTTCAGGCAGTCGCCACCCATGCGGTGCTTTTCCACAAGCGCGACTTTGGCCTTAACCGCCGCCGCAATGTATGCCGATACCAGGCCTGCCGAACCACCGCCGATCACGATCAGGTTGTAGTCAAACCGGGCGGGTTTCTGCCATCCGGCATACGCCTTGCGACGCTGGGCGAAACCCACCAGAAATTTCGCCAGCAAGGGGAAAAGCCCCAGCAGTACAAAGGCAAACAACAGGTCGCCGGAGAGAATGTCCGCCGTGGATTCAATCTGCCCAAGCTGGGTACCGGCGTTCACGTACACAAACGTACCCGGCAACATGGCCACCCAGCTGACCAGGGCATAAGTGCGCATTTTCATGCCGCTCAACCCCATGGCCAGATTGATCAGGAAAAACGGAAATACCGGCACCAGACGGAGGGTCGCCAGATAAAAGGCACCGTCTTTTTCGATGCCCCGATCCATCTTCGCCACCACATCGGAGTAGCGGCTGCGAAGGGTATCCCGCAGCAGAAATCGCGCAACCAGGAAAGCCAGCGACGCACCCACGGTGGAAGCCAGTGAAACGGCAATCAAACCATAAACATTGCCGAAAAAGGCGCCACCGGCCAGGGTCATGATCGCCGCACCGGGAAGCGACAACGCGGTCACCAGCACATAGATAAGGGCGTATCCGGAAACCGCCAGCAGGAGATTGTGGTCAATCCACTGCGCTATCGCCGCCTGTTGCGATTGCAGATTCGCCAGGGTAAGCAGCTTATGGCCATCGGCTGCCAGAAATACCAGCACAAGAAGGGCGATGGTCAGGAGCAGTACCAGTTTGCTTCGGGTCATGAAAATGCCAGTCTGAGGGTACGTAGAGCCCGAGCAGTCCTGTGCCAGAGCACGATCTTGTGTCTACCGATACGTCGCAAAGCGGGAAAGAAGTCAGTGGTTTTTGACGCTATTATAGTTGCCGTACACCATGACACCGGAGTTTCCCTATGTTGTTGCAGTGGCTCTCCCGGCATCTGGCCGCCTATCTGTCGAAAGAAATAGCACAGCACGCAGTGCGCACCTCCACCTGGGAAGCCTTGGTCAACACACTGCAACCGGGAGATGTCTTGCTGGTTGAGGGCAACACTCGCATCAGCGTTGCCATCAAATATCTGACCCAGTCCACCTGGTCACACGCGGCCTTGTATCTCGGACAGGACAGCGGGCTGGGGAGTTCCGCAAACGGCGAAGCAAATGTCCTGGTTGAGGCAGATCTGGAGGAAGGCATCCGGGCCGTGCCTTTGTCGCTCTATCGGCAGGCCCATACCCGCATCTGCAGGCCAGTAGGGCTGGGTGGCCGTGATCGGGCACAGCTGGCCAGCTATGCCTGCAGTCGGCTGGGGCACCAGTACGACCTGAAAAACGTGTTTGATCTGGCCCGTTACCTCTGGCCGACCCCGCCGGTGCCCAGCCAACATCGCCACAAGTTACTTACCTTTGGCAGCGGCGACCCCACCCGGGCCATTTGTTCGACCTTCATCGCCGAGGCTTTCCAGCAACTGCGCTATCCGGTCTTACCCATCGTTCGCACGGTGCCATCAACCGACCCGGATTGTGAAGTCTGCGAGATCGAGCGTTACCGGGTGCGGCACCACTCCCTGTTCACCCCCAGGGATTTCGATGCCTCACCCTATTTCCGGATCGTCAAACCCTCTCTCGAGCACGATTTCGACTTTCGGGCCATCGACTGGGACAACGACCCGGCAGAGCGCTAGCGCAGATCCGGGTTCAGCGTATAGGTGCCGGTTACCCGGGCACTGGCCAGCACGTGGCCCGCCATGGCCTCGCGCACGTCGTTGCCATCAAATTCACCAGACAAACCCAGGCTTTCAACGTCCAGCGCATGCACTTCAAAGTGATAGTGGTGCACGATCGAGTCGTTCCAGGGTGGGCAGGGGCCATCGTAACCGGCGTAGGTACCGGCCATGTCCGGATTGCCAGCCAGAAACTGGGTGTAGTTATTGACCCCTCGAGTGCCAATGGGGCCGGGGCCCGGCTGTTTGCCTTTGGGGCTCACGCCGTCGCTATCCTCGCCTTCGGGAATCCGGGTCGCGCTGGCCGGTACATCCACCAGCAGCCAGTGGAAGAAATCCACCCGCGGCAAATCGGCGGGGATGGTTTTGCCTTCCTGGTTCACATCGTCGGCAACGCTGGGCACATCCGGGTCGAACATCATGACCACGAAACTCCGGGTACCCTCCGGGGCCTCTTCCCACGCCAATTCCGGGTTCCGGTTGGGGCCAAAGCTCATATGATCCTGTTCATTGAACACACCGAAAGCAAACTTTTCGGGAATGGGCTGCCCCTGTTCCACGCCATGAACGTGCAGTTTCACGGTATCGTCTCCTGTCTGGATTCTACTTATCGTCCTGCGGTTGTAGCAGCGGACACCGTTCAGTGTCCAGTACCATAGTAAGCATGGCGCTTAATTGTCTGGCTGAGGTTTCGACGTTAGTATAACGCGCTGGCCAAAAACGGATCGTGCCAGGCGTATTACGAACAAAAACCGCCTGCCCCGCCCAGTGACGACAGCCAAGCACTTTCCGCGAGAGTGTTTGGGCTATCCTCACTTAAAGGCCTGAACCTTATGAATAACAAACATCACATTGTCGTGGTCGGCGGTGGCGCCGGCGGTCTGGAACTGGTTACGCAGCTGGGCAAAAAGCTCGGCAAAAAGCACAAAGCCCGGGTTACCCTGGTGGATTCCGGGCTGACCCACGTCTGGAAGCCCCTGCTACACGAAGTGGCTTCCGGCTCGTTGGATGTCAGTACCAACGAAATCAACTACCGGGCTCATGCCCGCAAACACCACTACGAATTCCAGCTGGGCCGGATGAGCGGGCTGGATCGCAGCAGAAAACAACTGGTGATCGCGCCCTTCCATGATGAAGAGGGCCGGGAAGTGGTGCCGGAACGGCGGATTGACTACGACACCCTGGTGATTGCCGTAGGCAGCACCGCCAACGACTTTGGCACCCCCGGTGCTCAGGAGCACTGTCTGTTTCTCGACAGCCTGAAACAGGCCCGGCGCTTTCACAACCTGCTGCTCAACGCGTTTCTGCGGATGAATCACGAAGCGCTGCAGGGCAACCCGCACAACCTGAACATCAGCATCATCGGTGCAGGTGCGACCGGCGTGGAACTGGCGGCGGAATTGCGGCTGGCCTCCCGGGAGCTGCCGGTTTACGGCATGAACCACCTGCAATCGTCAGACGTGTCGATCAGCGTGATCGAAGCCGCCGATCGCATTCTGCCCGCCTTGCCAGGCAGGCTTTCTGCAGCCGCTACGCGGGAGCTGGAGCGGCAAAAAGTGCAGGTACTTACCGGCCAGCCAGTCAGCGAAGTCCGGGCCGACAGCCTGCTGATGAAAGACGGCACCGAGCTGCCATCCCAGATGACCATCTGGGCCGCGGGCATCAAGGCACCGGCATTTCTGGCCGAGCTGGATGGCCTGGAAACCAACAGGGGCAACCAGCTGGTGGTGGATCAGACCCTGCAGACCACCCAGGATGCCGACATCTACGCCTTCGGCGATTGCGCCGCCTGCCCGCAACCGGACTCCGAACGGCCGGTGCCACCCCGCGCCCAGGCCGCACACCAGCAGGCCGATGCCCTGTTTAAAACCCTGTGTAACCGGTTTGAAGGCAAGCCCGCAGTACCTTTCATCTACAACGACCACGGCTCGCTGATCAATTTCAGCAAATACACCACCGTCGGCAACCTGATGGGTAACTTATCCGGGCGCAGCATGTATATCGAAGGGAAAGTGGCACGGCTGTTCTATGTGTCACTTTACCGCATGCACCAGGTGGCCCTGCACGGCTTTCTGCGCACAGGGGTGATCTGGCTGATGGACAAAGTCAGTCGGGCCATGCATCCGCGGTTGAAGTTGCATTGATAGTCGGGCCAGACTGAAAGCATTTGACAGCGACCCGACCAAATCAAATACAATCAACGATTAAAGCGATAGCTTCCGGGTTGCTGTCTCAATGTAGTTCTCGGCTTTAGCCTGGTATTTTGCATCAGGGAACGATTTCAAGTAGTTTTGCGCAAAAGCCTTGGTTCGTTTCAAATAGCGCAGTTTTTCTTCTATGGAACCTGCCTTTTCATAACGATTCCACTCTTCCGAGACCACTTTCCATTCACGCTCATCCAATAGGTTTTGGCGAGCCTCCTCCCACTTGGGCAGCAGGTCTTCCAATTCGTCATTATCCGGATAGGATTCTAATGCTGCCTCCAGGTTAGGAATAACCGCCAAAGGAGAGTCTTCCGAATTTTTGAAAAGCTTGACGAGTTCATTCTGGGAATCCCCGAGAGAAATTGCGTAATTTCCGGTAAAGTCCCGAATGAAAAGTACATTCTCTGGCCCAATATCATCAAACTTTAAGAGATAGCGATCATCTCCTAAAGATTTTACTCTGGGCGACTGCTCATCGTACCGTTCATGATTGATGATAGCGATTGGCTTGGTATAGAAATAAGATCTTACGGGATCCCAGTTTTCACGATAAACATGAACGTATAAAGAGTCGTCATCACGCTCAACACTTTCAATATTTTTCAGCTTATCAAAACCAAACCGATTAGAATTAAATGATTCCGCTCTAACGTATTCATTTCCATTCTTAATATAGTAGCCTTGGAATTCCGGCAATTCTTCGGCAAAAATAGATTGACTGAAAAACAAAAAAATCAAAAAAGTTCTAAACACCACCGGCGATTTTCCCCAGTTGCCTGACCGATTGATACTCATTCTCCACTCTCCTTGTTTGTAAATCACAAAAACTCACTAACCTGCCATGAAATGGCACCGTAGTGTGTCATTCAAAAGCCACAAATTCATGAGCAAATCAGGAAAGAAGATACAGGACTGAAGCTAAAAGCGACATATATGCGCTGCAAGCATATCGCAATGAAACAATCCGCTGTTTCTATGCAACCGCATTATTGCGGCCACGTCCTCCCTGATTTCGAGCCGTAGTTATAACACAGCCGGTCAAGCTCCCACAACTATCCATCAGTGCCTCAATCCCCAAGCCCAGAGAGCCCTTCGTGGTAGCTGTCACTCGTCAGCGCTCGAGTGCAGCGAGTGTTGCAGATGAAAGCCACACCGACTTTGAGGAGCCAGCCGTTCTTGCAGATGCCAACCCGTTAATCCACGCTATTAAAGGTCACACCAAATCAGTGTGTAAGGTCAGAAGCCACTATCACCCTGGAACAGCATTCAGGATTGCATTGAAGACAATAGCTGTAGCAAATGAATGCACTTGCCGACTTCATTTAGAGAGCCTATGTTTCATATTGGGACAGCTAAAAACAAGGGATTTGTTGCATGAACTGTTATAAAAACGGTGATTTTCAAAAATATTTTAAAGAAAACATGGATGCTTTAGGGCTTCCATCTCCCTCGACATGGTTTGAAGCAACAACGACTGCGCTTGGCGCGGCAGGCACTTCAATTGGGCTTGTCGAAAAGTTTGGCGCTCAAGCGGGGTTGCGCACTTTAATCGGTGCTACTTTTGCTGGTGAGAAGATCGTTTTAGCCAGCGGCCTGTTATTTGTCGGATATGCCGGGGCAGCCGTTGGCAGCGCGGCGGTTGCGGCGGGTCGAAGTCTGGGCTGTGGCACTCGAATGATCGACGTAATCAGTTACATCGAAAGAAACAATCTGCAATTTAAAGGGTATAAGGAATTCTACATCCGCCACCCGGAAGTCTATGATACGAACCACTCCAACCGTAAGTCCTTTGTTGTGAAAGCTCGCCACCAACCCAAGTTATTCGAGTACACATAATGGCTAAGGCTAAAGTCAAAGATGACCTGGCCTTGTTGCTTACCGCCTGTATCGTATCGGTCGTTGGCTGGGGCATCTTTCAACTTCTGGGTATGTACACTTTTCTCGTAGGGATTGCTGCGTGGATGTATGTCAGCATTCGGCACTGGAGGCGTGTACCCAAAAAAGGATCGGAGAGAAAAGAGGGGTAGAGGGTACCTACTCCTACTCTCAGCGACTGCAACGCAATAACCGGTAACATTCAGAGTTTTGTTGAGCGTGCTGCCTGGAGCGGGCGATGGGAATCGAATCTTTGTTTTAAATCAGACAGTTAAATATGGAAATCTGGTTCGTCATACAAACTACCATACAAGCTTTGCCAGCCTACATTTTCTGTTATTTTTTGTAACAAAACCAACTCGTCTACTCAAATTAGGAGTGGATGTCATGATTTGGCCCTCTTCGGGGTGAGGGCCTGCAAGCAAAGCGAACACTCAAAACTCATTCATATCAACTCGAATACTTGGCTCTCCACTTCGCTCTGTAACAACGGCAACCAACTCATGATCATCCAGCCTGTCGAGCATCGCCTCGTATACTGCAGCAGGAACACAGTAAAAGATGGGCTCATTCCGATTCAAAACAGCAATTGGAAATCCCGCCCCTGAATCCAGTGCCGCCATAGGATTCTTTTTCAGTTCTGAGATGCTTACAGCTTTTTCTGAGAAGACTTGTTCGGCCATCTAACCGCCTCACTATAAAGATCTATTAATCGGTCTGAGCTCCAGAGGGCAACATGGCTCACCAAAAACCATCGGGAACTACGGCGCCCAGCGCTCCTGTGTATTTAGCTCATCTCCGTGAGTAGCTTTGGTCGCAAAGCGAACATTGAGATTTGGGGTTGACGCTGAAACACAGTGGGGCCCGACGGATTCTACCCCGTTAATACTGATACATCCTTTTATCGGGGTGCTATGCGATAAGCCGAGGGCGTCTTTCCGGTCCATCGCTTGAAGGCTTTCGTGAAATTGCTCTGGTCGGAAAAACCCAGCAAATAACAGATATCCGTCAGTGACAGTTCTGGGCGGCTCAGCAGTTCCTCAGCCATTTCACGCTTCGATTTTTCCAGAAGCTCGCGGAAACTGTAGCCCTCCTTTTCCAGTGCCCTCTGCAGCCGGCGGGCGCTCATGCCCAGCCGGCGGGCGACTGTGCCCTGATCCACGTTCCCGTCAATCGTGCCTTCAAGGAGCAGCTTCTGAACCTGGCCGGTGATGGAAAGCGAGTCTGTGCGCTCAAGGTACTCCTTCATCCAGCGGTCCATATTCTGAACCAGCTCCGGATTTGACTGGTAGCAAGGCAAGCGCAGCACCTGCTCATCGACGACAAACTTGCAGACCGGTGCATTGAAAAAAACCGGCGCCTCAAAAAAAGCCTCAAATTGCGCCCTGAGCCCAGACTTATCGTGACTGAAATGAACCTCGCGAGGGCGGAATTTGTCGTCGGTAATCTGTTTCAGAATGCGGCTGCCACAGGCCATGAAGGCCTCAAGGGCTTCGCCCGCCACCGGCATCTGCAGGTGGAAAACCACCTCCAGTGAGTTGTTCTTGCGGGGAATGGTTTCTAGATGGGCGGCACTACTGGCAACGCCGCTGTAACGGCACATTCGTTCGATGGCCTCACCCGTCGTATCGCTGAACATCATGGCCAGGCTGAGCCCGCTGAACATATCGGCGCGCGCAAGATCCGCAAGACGGAGAGTAAACAATGGGTCGGCGCTGTCGCGCGCAGCCAGCTCCCACAACTGGGTCATGTGAGCGACCTTGATCCGGCCATTGGGATTTTCAAGATCGCTGCTACGTATACCTGCTTCGCAAAGCAGTTTATCGGTATCAAGCCCTTTCAGCTTAAAACCGGCAAGGATGAAACGTGCCCAACTGGCAATCGTGGAAAAGTCTGCGACGGGTCGAGTTTTTGTCACTGTCGTAATTTCACCAAAGATTGGCGGCGTTCAACCAGCTTTAGCTGGTTGCGCCCTTATATCATTTTCAGTTTGTCATAGAACGATAACACGACCAACGTGACCGGAGCGCATTGAATCATGGAAAAGGTATCGGCTCGAAGCGGATTGTCCGCATTATTTGTCGGTTTATTCGCAGCAACACTTGGAGCCTGCAGTGGTGAGACAGGCAGGGAGCTCAGCGAGCACTCCCAAGGCTTCACTGCGGCCTCCACTTACACAGCCTCGAGCAATCAAAAGGCAATAGAAAGCTTGCCCCAACGCGACACCACCGACCATGAAGCCGCAAATCGTGGCTTCATCGGTACCTTCGAAGGTGAGAAAGCCATCATCAGGAATAAGCAGGGCGACCTAATCTGGGACCTCAACGAGTACACCTTCATTGACGGCGCATCACCGGACAGCACGCACCCTGGTCTCTGGCGCCAAGCCGGCCTGAATAATCTTCACGGTCTTTTTGAGGTTACCGACCGCATTTTCCAGGTCCGCGGGTTCGATCTGGCCAATATGACCATCATCCAGGGCGACACCGGACTGATCATCGTCGACCCTCTGACCTCAGAGGAAACCGCTGAGGCCGCACTCGCGCTGGTTCGGGAACACCTCGGCGATGTACCAGTGGTTGCCGTGATTTTCACTCACAGCCACATCGATCACTTCGCCGGTGCCTGGGGTGTTATCAACCGCGACGATTACGATGCCGGCAAGGTTCGCGTGATTGCCCCGATTGGCTTCATGGACGAGGCAACCAGTGAAAATATCATTGCTGGAACGGCCATGGCGCGGCGAGCTTCGTTTATGTATGGCCGCCGACTGGCGAAGGGTCCCCATGGCCATGTGGGCTCGGGGTTGGGGAAGTCACCTGCTTACGGCACCTTTGGCATTGCCACACCCACCGAAATTATCGACACCACCGGGCAGCGCCTGAACATCGACGGGCTGGATTTTGTTTTCCAGAATGCGCCCGGCTCTGAGGCACCGGCAGAGCTGACCTTCGGAATACCCGAACTGGCCGCATACTGCGGTGCCGAAATCGCAACCCGGACTATGCACAATCTGTACACGCTGCGTGGAACGAAAGTCCGGGATGCGCTCAAGTGGAGTGCCTACATCGACGAGATCATCGATCTTTCCGCCGACAGCGACGTCTACTTTGCCAGTCATCACTGGCCTGTGTGGGGGCGCACCGAAATCGTTGACTACCTGGAGCTGCACCGCGACACCTACAAGTTTATCCATGACCAGACGGTAAGGCTGCTCAATAACGGATTCACCTCCAGGGAGATCGCCGAACGGTTGCAACTGCCGCCAGAACTGGCTCAGACATTCTCCAACCGAGGCTACTACGGTACGCTGAAACACAACAGCAAGGCGGTCTATCAGTATTACATGGGCTGGTACGACGCCAACCCCGCGAACCTGGATCCGCTGCCGCCAGAGAAGGCCGCCAGCCGGTATGTCGCTCTTGCCGGTGGCGCTGATGCCCTGCTGGAAAAAGCGCGTGCCGCGTTTGACGAGGGTAGCTATCGCTGGACCGCAGAAATTCTGAACCATCTGGTCTTCGATGAGCCAGACAACGAATCGGCCAAAACCTTACTCGCCGAAACCTACGATCAGATGGGGTATCAGGCCGAATCGGGACCCTGGCGAGACGTCTATCTCAGCGGTGCCTACGAATTGCGCCATGGCGCACCCGAAGAACCACTGATGGATATGTCCACCCTACTCGGGATTCTTCAGCAAACACCGGTCGAAAAGTTCTTTCAGACTATGTCGGTGCGCCTGAATGCGGAGGATGCCGAAGGCGTGGAGCGACGCATTGCCATTGTGTTTACCGACCTCAATGAATCCTATCTGCTGACGGTTAAGAATTCCGTCCTGCATGTCCACAAAGATGCCAGCCTCGACCACGCCGAATCAACGCTGAGAGTCACTCGGGAGCTGTTCACCCGTCTGCTGATTGGAGAAGTCGGCGTGACCGAAATGCTGACATCCGACGCCCTGGAACTGGAAGGCAGCACGATTCAACTGGTGCGGTTCCTGTCGCTGTTCGAGACACCGAACAGTGAATTCAACATCGTAGTACCCTAAAGCAAAAGGACCATGAAATGACCATGAAAACAATGAAAAACAGGTTTCCCGCCAGGAGTCTGCTTCTGGTTGCGGGTACAGCAGCCCTGATGATGGGTTGCAACGGCTCTAGCAGTTCTGACACGACCATGGTGTCTGATACCACGGCGTTTTCAGCACCGCCCAGTGATTGTCTGTGGGTTGGGCCTTACGTCAAAGAGAACGAGGGTTTCAACTTCGCCTACCCGGATAGCGGCGCCATCTATTGGTCTGCCGCCTATACGCTTCCGGAGGACGGTGCCTACATCACCCTGGAAGCAGATTTCCCTTACTCCCGATACATGTCCTTCAACAGCTACCGGGCCAACACAACACCGGCGCAATCGTTGACAGACAAAAACATCATTGCCGAAGCCGGCTCTATCAATCCTTTTATTGATGGCGCGGTTCGCACCGATCCGTCCCGCCGTTATCTGGTCACGGTCAAACCCGGTGACCCAAACGACCCGGCAAACCCGTCTGAAGACAACACGTTGTATGACGCAACCAGCGCGGCGGGCGAGGAAGCGGTACTGATTTACCGCAACTACGTGCCCAACATCGGTGCCGATTGGACCGGCGATGTGGGGCTGCCAAGAGTGACGCTACACCTGGCCGACGGTAGCACTCTTCAGGGCGAAGAAGCCTGTGCTGCCATGTCTGCCGGCACTGACCCGCTTGGCATTCCATTTGTGCCAGCGGACACTTATGAAACCTTGCGCGCCAATTTCGAGCCGGCCCGTGAAACCCCGGCGTTCAGGGCCAGCTATGGAACGGCGTTTTTGTTTCAATGCGACTTTCAGGGCAACTGTAAAAACAACCCCCCACGGAACACCGCCTTTTACGCCAACGCAGATAACCAGTACCTTTACTCGTTCCTGAACCAAGATTTCGGGGACGTGGTCGTTATCAGGGGGAAAATTCCTGAAATCCCAGAAACGCTGAACGATCAGGAATTTTTCAACGAAAACGACCTGCGCTACTGGTCACTTTGCCAGAACGAATACTACTCCCAGGCGGTGAAAGAATGCCTGTATGACGAGCAAATCTTCATCAACCCTGACGGTTTTTACACCATCGTGACCAGCGAGCCCGAGAATCGCCCCGAAAATGCCGATTCTGACTGCGGGGTTGGCTATCTGCCCTGGCCCAACAAAGGCGACGGTTTCAGCATTGTTGACGGAAAAACCGACGACCCTGATTCCGCGTTTCTGATTGTGCGCAATATGCTGCCAGCTGATGATTTTAACCAGGCAATCCAGAACACTATGACCGCTGGCGATGAAGCGTCAGTATTGGGTGACTTTATGCCAAAAGCGACCTACATGAGCAAGGCTGAGTTTGAAGACTTGGGCTGTGCGCCCTATACGTCATTGGCCTACGACCAACTGTAGACATGAAACCCTGGCCACATCAAAAATGTGGTCAGGGTGGTTTGTAGTGGTCAAGTGTTTTAGGCCACCGTCTTTTGAGTTTTCCAATAGGCCTGTTCTGCCTCATTTGGCGGCAATCCGCCGTTGTATTTATGAGGCCGCAGTGCGCTGCAATAACCGATCATATAGTCCGTGACCGATTGCTTCGCCGTGGCAAAGCATGGACATCCGATTTCCGGCCCCCATTCTGCTTTCAGACTCCAGAAGATTCGGGATATCCAACTGTGGCTGATCCGCCTTCTTGTAAGCGTGCCCTAGCGGCTGCGAGCGCCAGCAGATCCGTTGCTGACAGCATGCGCCTCGACAACCTCGTCCAGCAGCGCTTTCTCAGCCTCGCAAGGCTCTCTGTCTCGGTCACGCCAGGCCCGGTAGCTGCTGCGGTACACCTCAAACACCCGACGCAGGCGCTGCACCGCATAGCTCTCTTCAAGTCGCTCGATTATCGAGAATTGCTCAGGGAGTCCGAGCTTCACCTTTTTGTGGTGCCTTGCCTGATCGCTCGGCTCGAAGCCTGCGCACCCAATACTCCATGATTGATTTACCAACCCCCATGGCATCGCAGGCCGCTTTCATTGTGTAGCCCTGGTCAATCACCAGCTGGGCCGCTTCCAGACGGAATTCCGGACTGAAATTTATTTTCTTTGGCATCCAATCCACCTGACTTGCTCTACGAGTGATCATACACTTAAAATCAGGTGGCCAGATTCACTATGCCACTACTCTTATAGTCAATTCGGTCGTTTCTGAATGTTCGCTTTTGTTTACAAGCTTCAAAGCCATATGTAAGTTCTATTCGTCCTCATCTTTTGACTTCTGAACTAAAGGCTTCAATGCGTTCACGGCTCGCTGCATTTCATCGGTGGGCTTCATCGCTTCCATAACCCGCTGCATTTCGGCGGTGGGCTTCATTGCCTCCATAAGCCGTTGCATCTCGGCGGTGGGTTTCATTGCCTCCATAAGCCGTTGCATCTCGGCGGTGGGTTTCATTGCCTCCATAACCCGTTGCATCTCAGCGGTAGGCTTCATTGCTTCCATAACTCGCTGCATCTCAGCGGTGGGGGCCATTGCCTCCTTAATCCGTTCCAGTTCAGCTAGCGAGAACTCAGATTGAATTGAAGATGACGAATAGCGTGAAGAGTCTACCGGAGGCAATGACCTCTCCTCCGTTTCGATTTCCGTTAGCTCTTCAGGACTAAGCTTTATGGTAGCGTCAACTTTCGTTGTCTCGACGAAATGCGTCAGGCCCTCAACTAAATCCTCGAATATGTGCACGATGGGATCATTAGTAATTTGTGCAAGCTCGGCTCTCAAGAAGCTGTTTAGAAAAAAACTTCCTCCAAATGCAGTGCCGTAATCACCGTCTCGTGAAATTATCCAAAGTCGTCGTTTACCCGCGAAGTGGCTGAGAACCTGCTCCCATGTAATTTCATCACCAAGAGGATCGTTTGCCTTTCCTGGAGGATTTCCGATTTCTTTTCGCTCTCGAGCCCGCTTCATTTCATCGCGTGTGGCCTGAACTGCCTCAGAAAAGATAGGAGCCAAAGCTTTCGAGACTTCATCTTTGGACTCAGCTACCTGCGTCATTATTTCATGCGTGTGGGTGTCTATCTCAGCATTCACTGCCACTACAGATCTATTGATATTCCTCATTTGGCCAAGGATCTCTTGATTCTTGCCACTTTCGGATCCGGAAAAATGATCGGGAACATTAATGCCGTGAAGCTTCATGCCTTGGCTCTTCGTTCGCAGGAAATCAGCTGCTGCACGAAGCTTGTTTCGCTGCACCTCATCAACTATCTGCTGCGTAACGAAAATGTGAGATGCTTGTTCGGATAAAGGTGCCAGTAACTTGCGACCTTTATCTGTCCGATACAGATCCAGGTATTTGTTAGCATCAATCAGTAGCACTGCATCGATTTCTGACATCTACAATGGTGTCCTTTGCAGTAGTCCTTGTGCTTCAACAACAATTACGCAGCGCGCTTTATCATTGAAGAAATTTGACTGCGTCATTATTACTGACTTTGAACCATCAACCGCGCTGCACATCAATCAATAAAACAACAGGTTAGCCGAGCATGACTATTTCTGCCATATAATCATTCAGCGTATGCAATTTGCTCCGCCAATCACACTTGATGAAATGGCTGTGATTAGCTTGCACGCTCTGGGGGAAAGCTCTGACTCGAATGTCCGCTTTTGTTTAGCTGCTACGGTCGCAAAGCGAACATTCAGCTTGGAAGATAGCGCCAGCCTAACGGGCCGATTCGTGGAATTGCACTGGAACACTCTGGTCCAGTTGACGGACTTTTTGAACTCGGAGCATCCCTTTCGCACCATCAAGCGGCAGTTAAGTTATGCCAAAGTCCGCGATCGCAGCCTGTCGAAGAACACCAACCTGTTCTACCTGTTCGCGGCGCTCAGCAACATGCGGAGTGACAGGTTCGCCGTTTTTAAGCCATTTTATGCGTCCTTCACCGCAGTAGTTCTTGTACTCTTCCGCCACGTCGGGGCGGCGGCTGCTTCGAATGCTTCTTTGGTCTTCGTGACACGCGCATGGCCCTGTTCTTCATGGAGCATCCATTGGTCGTCGCCGTAGATAATAGGCAGGTCCATGAAGGTCTTAACCCTCCATTAACCACCTCCTAGATAGTCCGTATCCCGTCGTTTACCGCAGATTTGACCGCGCCCGAATGGACTTTACCTATGTATCGCTTGCCCTGCTCGAAAGTAGTGCTGACTGCTTTATGCTGCCTGGTTATTGCAGGCTGCAGTTCGTTGTCCACGAGAACGGACTATCTCGCTCAGGCCGATTCCGAGCGTCAGAACGTCGTCTCCAAGTTTGAGATGGAGGTTGGTCTCGAAACAGCCTACCTGAATGAGCTGGTCAACAGCCATGACCTGGACGCGCTTATTGTCGAAGCGCGCGCGGCCAATCCTGATTTCCAGCAAACACGGCTTTCACTCCAAATTCTCCGTGCTCAATACCGAGCGACTCAGGCGGATCAACTCCCCGACGTCGAGGCTGGATTCGTCGCGAATAACACTGACGGTCTAGATACTGCCTACACCGGCACCGTCAGCATCAGCTGGGAGCTGGATTTGTGGTCGAAGATTTCTGATGAGGCGTCGGCTGCCGCCAGTGACGTTGCTGAACAGCTGGCTCTCTACCAAGCTGCGCGGGATACGCTCGCAGCCGAGGTCATGCAGGGCTGGTTGAAACTGGTGAATCTGAATCGCTCCGTTGCCATCGAAAAGCAACGCGCGGAGCTATTGGAAAAAAACGAACAGTGGATTCTTCAGCGTTACCGCTCGGGACTGGGTGACCTTGAAGATCTGGACAGCGCCCAAAGCTCTGCGGCCAGTGCCAGGGCGACATTGATTGCAGTTCAGGAATCCCTGCAGCAACAGCAAAGGGCGTTGAACCTGTTGCTCGGGCGAAGCCAGGCTAGCACGGTCATTTCCGCCGACTATCCGCAGGTTCTTTTACCCCTGTCCGACCTTGCAGAGCAAACATTGCAGCGTCGCCCGGACCTTAAAGCGGCCTATATGGCTATCAGGGCAAATGATTTTCGAACGTCCGTTGCCTACAAGGACATGCTGCCATCCATCAACCTGGAAACAGCGCTTAGCGAAACAGGCACATCGCCCAGTGACGCCCTATTGCGCAACCCGGTGTGGTCATTGCTCGGTCAGCTAACGGCACCCCTGAGCCGTTTGCATGAGTTCTACTACGAATTACTGAAAGGTGAAGCCGGCCATTCATTCAGAAACGCATTTGGTGTTGGGAACGAAATCGCCCGCTCGATTGAGTTCCTGTCATCCAACCTGGACAAAACTGTCACAATTGAAGACCTGGCTGATCAGGCTGGCATGAGCCGGGCGGTGTTCCATCGCAAATTCAAACAGGCGACAAACATGTCGCCCATTCAGTTTCTGAAATCCATGCGGCTCAACAAGGCCGCGATGAAAATTGCTGAAGGCCAAAACGTCAGCGTTGCCGCCATGGACGTGGGTTACCTGAGCTCGTCTCAGTTCAGCCGGGAGTTCAAACGCCTGTATGGCCTGTCACCCAAGCAGTGGAGCCAAACTGAAAAAGCAAGCTGACGGCCGGCTCTGGTATGCCATGTCTATCGGGGTAGTTCCGTGATCGGAACGCATGGTTTGTTATACGAGCCGGTGAGTTGGAATTTACGTCAGGCAAAACCCTCCAGCACAATCTTGCCAACGGCGGTTCCTGATTCCAGTTCGGCGTGTGCGGCACGTAGATTCTCGGCGTTGATCGCTCCGAGGTGCTTCCCTGCAGTTGTGCGGATGAAGCCTTGATCTACAAGCCGTGAGACCTCATTCAACAAGTCGTGCTGAACCTGCATATCATCCGCCTGGTGCATTGAGCGGGCGAACATGAATTCAATGTGTAATGACAGACTCTTCGGCTTGATTTTCATTACGTCCAGACTTGCGGGATCGTCGATCATGGCAATCTTTCCAAACGGCCTAAGCACCGCCACATAATCGTCGAAGTATTGATCTGTGGCGTTAAGACTGGCCACATGGGTTACAGAACCAATTTTGCCAGCAGACACCAGTGTTTCGATCTGGGGCTGCAAGGGTTCACGGTGATTCAGAACAAAATCCGCACCCAATGATTCAACCCAGGCCTTCGATTCCGGGCGAGATGCCGTAGCGAGTACTTTCGCGCCTGTTAGCTGTTTGATCAATTGAACTAGAATTGAACCCACGCCTCCTGCGGCGCCAATCACAAGGACCACGTCGTCGCTTGGAGTGATGGACCCAGCCAACTGTCGCTCAAGTTGCAGGTGGTCAAACAGCATTTCCCATGCTGTTATCGTGGTCAGGGGCAACGCTGCAGCATCGGCGTCGGACAGGCTGGCAGGCTTCCGACCAACCAGACGCTCATCGACAACCTGGTATTCGGCGTTGCTGCCCTGACGGGTAACGTCACCGGCATAAAATACGGTGTCACCTTCTTTGAAGAGTGAAGCGCCCTCGCCTGTTGCCACTACCTCTCCAACGGCATCCCATCCAAGTACTTTGATCTGGCCTGGTTCCGGCTCCGCCCGCTGGCGTACCTTGAAGTCAACAGGGTTCATGCCGATGGCTTTGACTCTGACCAGCAGGTCCCGGCCTTTTGCGACGGGACGTTCCATCTCAACATTTTGCAGCGCATCAGGGTTTTCGATAGGAAGAGATTCCCGATATCCAACAGCTTTCATTATCTGTCTCCGCAATGACTTTCGAGTAGCGCACAGTATGGTCGCCGTTTACACTCGGATAAACGGGAAAATTTGTTAAACATATTCAAAGAATTTTTGAAAATGAGTCTTGATGATCTGATCGTGGTTTTGAGGGTCGCTGAATTCCGCAACATTACCGCTGCCGCCACCAGCCTTGATATGCGAGCTGCCACAGCCAGCGCCGCAGTAAAGCGCGTAGAACAGGAGCTGGGTGTAGAGTTATTCGTACGCTCCACGCGAAGGTTGCGGTTATCTGCCGCCGGCGAGAAATACTTGCCTCACTGCAAACAAGCGATTGACTTGTTGAGCCAGGCGCAACAGAACCTTCGATCTGAAGTTGACTCTGTAACAGGCGAAATCCGGCTTTCGGTTTCATCCGATCTTGGTCGTAACCGCGTTGTGCCCTGGATCGACGAATTGATGGCAACGCATCCAGGTTTGAATCTCAGAGTTCAGATTACTGACACCAACGTGGACTTTTACCGGGATTCGGTCGACATGGCGCTTCGCTACGGCGCGCCCAGTGACACCAACCTGTATGGCTTCAAAATTTGCGATGTGCCGCGCCTGCTTTGCGCATCTCCTGATTACCTTTCGCGTCATGGTCGCCCCATTCATCCTGATGACCTTGAGAACCACAACGGACTGTTCTATCAGTTGCAGGACATCCCATTTGACCTCTGGACGTTCAAACGGGGAGACGAGGAATATCGAGTCAAAATGACGGGCGATCGCGCCTCAAACGATGGCGATCTGGTTCGCCGGTGGTGCGTCGCTGGTCGCGGTCTTGCGATAAAATCGTGTCTTGATATGTCGGATGATCTGCTTGCAGGCCGTGTCACCACAATCATGCCGGACTATGCGCCGCCGGTATCCGAGCTGTGGCTGATTTGTCCTACCCGACAGTCAATAACGCCGGCAATGAGGTTGTTGAGGGATGACCTGCGTGCAAAAGTAGGCGAACTGATGAATGCAATGATTGCCGGAGGCTTTTTTCCTCCGGATCGCTTGTCCGGAGGAAAAAAAGACGCCTGAAAAACAGCGGGTGCGTTATTGATGATAAGCAATTCTCATTAACGTGCAGTACACCACTGGCAGCACCACTAACGTCAATACCGTTGCAACACCCAAACCGAACACGATAACCAGCGCCATGCTCGCGAAGAAGGCATCGCTGAACAGAGGAATCATTCCCAACATGGTGGTTACGGCCGCCATAAGCACAGGTCGTACCCGGCTTACCGCGGCCTCAACCACCGCAGTGAATGCATCATCCTGCTGTTCTAACTGAATATTGATCTCCTCAACCAGCACAATGGCATTCTTCAGTACCATACCGATCAGACTCAGAGTCCCGAGCAGCGCCATGAATGTAAAAGGCGCGCCGAGCAATACCAGTCCACCAATGATTCCAATCATCATGAGAGGAACAATCATCCAGATAGACAGAGCCTGTCGGAAGCTACCGAACAACAGCATCGAAATAATGAACATCCCCAGCAGTCCAAGAGGCAGCGAGGAGAAAAGCGAAGTCTGAGCTTCGGATGAGGTCTCGTACTCTCCACCCCACTCAATCGAATAGCCGTGGGGAAGCTCCAGCGCGTCGACCTGCGGGCGGATCCTCTCCAGCACACTCGCCGCCGTCTCCCCCGACAAAGGCATGGGTTCGGCATAAACCGCCAACATCCGCTCCCTGTTTCTGCGTTTTATCAACGGATCCCGCAGTTCCGTATTGATGGCATTGATGACGTTGCCCGCGCTGACATAGCGGCCCTGCTCTTCACTCCAGACATTGATCGAGGTAAGGTTTTCGATGTCAAAACGCTGCTCCTCTCTTAACCGCATAATGATCGGAATGAGGTCGCTCCCCTCACGGTACACTCCAACCTGCTGCCCCTGATTATTCAGCAACAACGCCTGGTGCAGTGATTCGCGAGATACGCCAAGGCGCCGGGCCTGTTCTTCGAGGAACTCCGGTACGATCACGGCTTCCCGATTACCCCAGGACAAGCGCACGCTGTCGGCCAGAGGTTCATTTTCAAAAATTGCCTGCACGCGCACACCGATTTTCCGGAGTTCTTCGGGATCTTCTCCAAAGATACGAGCTTCAAGACTGGCTTTGGCTGAGGGCCCCACCTGCAAAGCCTGCACTTTGTAATGCACGTTCGGGAAGTCTGTACGCAGTTGCTCAATGACTTCCTCCATACGGGCCTCTCTCGACGCCTTATCCCGGGTCTCTACGATCAATTGGCCAAAACTGGCGTATCGCTGCTCCGGTGAATACGTCAACGTAAAACGCTGGGCTCCGCCACCGGTGACACTGGTCACCTGAACGACCTGGTCCATGTCATTCACGCGCGATTCCAGCCGCTTTACGGTCTCTTCGGTTTGCAAGATGTCGGCGCCCTCGGGCAACCAAAGGTCAACAAAGAAGAGTGGCGTTGTGGCATTCGGGAAGAAAGCATTCTTAACCTGTCCCGAGAACGATAGAACCCCAGCCAGAAGCGCGATCGCAAGTGTTAATGTCACGAAGCGATAATGAATCGCGTAGGTCAGCAGGCGGCGGAAGACGACGAAAACAATTCCCTTATAGGGGTCGTTATCGGATGACTGCCCGACACTCTCGAGCTTGTCGGGATAGAACATATCAAAGAAAAACGGGGTCAGAGTGAGTGCCGTCAGCCAGCTCAGGAAAAGCGAGTAGCACAGAACCCAGAACAGGGAGCCAATGAATTCTCCGGTGGTGTCTGGTGAAAGGCCGATAGGAGCAAAGGCCGTAATGGCAATCACGGTAGCGCCGAGCAGCGGGTACCGGTTCTGCGAGACCACTTCTTTGGCTGCCTGCCTTTTGGACTTGCCCTTGGAAAGGCTAATCATCATGCCCTCGGTGACGACGATGGCATTATCGACCAGCATCCCCAGCGCAATGATCAGCGCACCCAATGAAATCTTCTGGAGCTGAATACCGTGTATTGCCATAAGCACGAATGTACCCATGATGGTAATCAGCAGGATCAGCCCCATGAGCAGGCCACTTCGCAGCCCCATGAACAGCAAAAGCACAATAATGACAATGCCCACCGCCTGAGCAAGGTTCATGAGAAAAGCAGATACTGCCTCCTCGACTACTTCAGGCTGGTTATACACTGTGTTCAGTGTCATGCCGATGGGTTGCTGTTTTTCCAGGCGTTTCAAAGCCTCATTGAGACTCTCACCTACATCAACAACGTTGGTGCCCTCTGCAAATGACACGCCGATGGTCAAAGCAGGCAATCCGTCAGAGTGGTAAAGCAAGGCGGGTGAGTCATTGGTCACCCTGCGAACTTCGGCCAGATCGCTGAGCCGGATAATACCCGAATCAGCGCTTCCAACTGCCAGTTGCTCAAGTGCCTGAACGGAATCAAGCTGACCGGTTGGCTGAACGGATAACGACAGCCCTTCACTGCGCAGGTGGCCAGCGTTGCCCACCGTATTCTGCGCATTCAGAAGGCTTGCCAGGTATTCTGGCGAGATGCCAAGAGCACGCATACGGTCACGGTCCAGTGACACGATCATCTGCTCGTCGACACGACCACCGATACTGACTTTTGCGACGCCCTCCAACAATCGCAGTTCTCGCTGAATGAGATCCGCATGGTCACCAAGATCTTTCAGCGAGTAGCCGTCACCACGCAACGTGAGCAGCAGGCCGAAGACATCGCCAAAGTCATCGTTCACGATGGACGTGTTCACGCCTGGTGGCAGACCAGGCTGGGCATCATTAATCTTTCGCCGAAGGATATCCCAATACTGGTCTAACTCCCCTTCTCTGACCGTCTTCTTGAGTTGGACAGTAATCTGCGACAAGCCGTCCGAGTTCACCGAAGTAATGTCATCGATGCCCGGCATCTGCTGGATCGCTTTTTCCAGAGGCAGCGTAACCTCCTCCTCGACTTCAAGAGGCGTTGCTCCGGGATATTGGGTGGTCACCAAGGCGGAACGTAACGTGAACTCCGGGAATTCAAGCTGGCCAAGACCCAGAAACGCGAACATGCCCCCAACCCCAAGCAACAGCGTGACCATCCAGCTGATGGACTTCCGATCAAGAAAATAATCGACCATCTCAGAGCCCGCCCTCTTTTTCCCAGGGACGGACCGAACGATCCCTGTTCATCCGGTGAGCGCCGGCAACCACGATTCTGTCGCCCGGGCTGAGCTCTCCCCGAACAAGCACGCCATCGTTCATTTTCTTACCCGGCTCGACATCCACCGGCTCGACGCTGCCCGTGTTATCGCCATTCTCACCATCGGCAGCAGCCACGTATCGCCAAACCACGCTAGTGCCGGGTTCTGCGTCAGGTGTTACAAGCGCCGCGGTTGGTATCAGCCACGACGGGGCGCTCTCTCCAGCCAATGTGCCGTAATCAAGCAGAACGGTCGCGCTCATCCCCGAAAGCACTGTGATGTCCTCGGGTTCAGGGAGCGTTACGGTAACCTCATAACTGAGCGACCCCTGAGAGGCATTGCTGTCATGCTCTTTGTAGCTCGCGGCGTAGCGTTTATCGGGAAGCTCGGGAAACTGTACCCACGCGATAGTGTTGCCATTGGCGCGAACGTTCCTGGATCTCTGTGGTTGAAGGCGGCGGACCTGTTGTTCAGGCATCTGGAACGAGACGTCGATAGAGCCGGGCCGTTGCAGTTCGGCAATGGCCTGCTGCGCTGATACAACCTGAAAGACATCCACCGGCACCCGTGAAATGACGCCATCAAATGGCGCTTTGAGAACGGTATAGGAAAGTTGGTCCTCCGCGCTGGCCAGTTGCGCTCTGGCAGAGAGGTACTCGGCCTCGGCCTCATCGAAACGGGCCTGACTGATGGCCTGGCGCTCCAACGATATTCGCATTCGCTCGAAGGTGGCCTGTGCCAGATTGAAATTTGACCGGGCGTTTTCCAGGCGGGTTCTTGCGTCCCGATCGTCCAGGCGGGCAACGACCTCCCCTTTTTCCACAGTGTCGCCTGCTTTAACGGCCAGCTCCGTCAGCTCTCCTCCCACTCTGAAAGAGAGTTCTGAATGGTCAGACGCCGAGACTCTGCCCGGATACTGATTGAGCGTGCCTGACTGCGCCTGCTCCAGCGTCATGAGCTTTACCGGGTAGACAGTTTGCTGTGTCAGAGGGGGCGCCTCCGCCGAACATCCCATCACCAGGAGGCTCGAAAGCATTGCAAGCGCTTGTAGGCCTCTCAAGGGCATGGCGGTACTGACTATCTTGAATTTCATAACGCGTCACTCTCCAGAAAAAATTAGGTATTCCGACGATCGGCAACCGCATCCCAAGCCATATTAAACGCTAATTCGATATGCTCATCGGTACCTTCGAACGACCCTTGCAGGCATCGTTGAACGAGGTGGTAAATCGGGCGGAACATAAACGTTTCGAGAAGTGGAAAAGGTACCGGTTTGATCAGCCCGGATTGCTTTCCCTGATCAACTGCATTCAAAAGATTTGCGGCTCGGCTTTCGTTTCGTGCCTGGATCTCGGGAGTCATCCAAGCAGAATGCGTGAACGTCTCGTGGTAGCGGAATAGTTCCGGACGCTCAAGGCCGATCCGGAACAGTGTGTGCCACTGGCGTCGCAGTCCTTCACGCAGATCTTTCCCGCGAGAAAAACTGTCCAGCGCCGCATCAATGACCTGATCGCTGACGTAATAAAATGTCGCCAATAAAAGCTGTTCTTTATCTTCGTAATAGATGTACAGCATCTTCGTAATAGATGTACAGCGTGGCTGGTGACAAACCCGCAGCCTTGGCTATCTTGCCAACCGAGGTTGCTGAAAAACCGTGATCTGCTACTTCCCTCACGGTAGCTTCCAGGAAGGCTATTCGTTTCGAGTCGTCTCTTTGCCGCATTTGTCTGCTCAACGCTTCAAATTGGTCGGCCTAAAATAAATGAACGTTCACTTATTTTCAAACCGAAAATATAGGCGTATACCGAAGTAGGTGCCCTACTGACTAAATTCCTGATCTTGCAACCTGGGGAATTGGCGCCGCGTTTGCCATCGGCTGGACACCCTGTATAGGCCCCATACTCGGGGCCATATTGGCGCTCAGCTCCACGCATGCCAATGCTGAGGCGGGCATGCTGTATCTGGCGGCGTATTCGTTGGGGTTGGCTCTTCCTTTTCTCGGAACCGCCCTGTTTATTGAACACTTTCGGCAACGAGTACGCTGGCTCAGTCGCTGGAGTAGACTGCTGAGAGCGCTTGCTGGCTTGGTGCTCGTTGTAATGGGAGTAATGGTGCTCACCGGTCGGATGACACTCTTTGCGTCGTGGATGTTGTCGACGTTTCCGGTTCTCGGAAGGCTTGGTTGAGCTTCCTACAGCCAAACTACAGGGAACGGTCCATGGCTTCATGCTCAAATACTGCGTATAAACAGGTTTCATGAACAAATGGGGCCGCTATTTCGTTAACTAATGGCTTTGCATTGCCGAACCATTGAAGCGGCTCATTGTTCTTCAGGACTGAATTAAAAACCGGTTCGCAGTGGAGGATCTTGAACGTTCGCTTTTGTTTAGGTGCTTCTGGTCGCAAAGCGAACGTTCAGGCAAATAGATTTTGGAATATGCGCAGTAGACGGGTAGGCACTCTGCGAATGATCGTGATAACCGGTAAAGACGTGATAGCAAGGTGCCAGGCCGAATCCTGGCACCTTGCTATCGGCGTTACTCACCAAGAGTTCGCTGTTTCCAGAGATAAAAGAGCACAGGAATCACCAGCAGCGCCAGAATGACAGCGGAAATCATACCGCCCACCATAGGTGCCGCAATCCGGCCCATCACCTCCGACCCTGTACCGGTGCCAATCATAATGGGCACAAGCCCCCCGATAATGGCGGCCGCCGTCATCATGATTGGCCGAACCCGCATACCGGCACCGTGTAGTACGGCATGGCGGAGGGTTTCTCGCCTTGGCGTCAGCCCTTTGTCATCACACGTTTCCAGCATTTCGTTATAAGCCTGATTCAAATACACCAGCATGATCACCCCAATCTCTACCGCTACGCCGGCCAGCGCAATGAAACCGACACCGACGGCTACCGAAAAATTATAACCAAGCAGATACATCAGCCAGATAGCACCGATCATCGCAAACGGTAGCGTGCCCATAATAATCCCCACTTCGGCAAAACGGCGGAAGTTAAGAAACAGCAGGATGACGATGATGGCCAGCGTTAACGGCACCACATAGGTCAGTTTTTCCTTCGCACGGAGCATGTACTCATACTGACCAGACCAGTTGATTGAATAACCGGGAGGTAGATCCAGCTCTTCACTCACGGTAACCATGGCCTGTTCAACATAGGTGCCTACATCGACACCCTCAATATCCACAAAGGTCCAGCCGTTCAGGCGGGCATTCTCACTCTTAATGGCCGGCGGGCCATCCTCCACGCCGATCTCCGCCACATCTGCCAGGGCAATGCGCTGGCCGGATGCGGTCACGATGGGCAGTTGCTCCAGCTTCTCGGGCGAATCCCGGTAGTCTTCCGGATAACGAAGATTAATGGGATACCGCTCAAGTCCCTCGATGGTTCTGGAAACGTTGATTCCACCAATAGCGGAGGCCACTACCTGCTGAACATCAGCGATATTCAGCCCATAACGAGCGGCACGCTCACGAACAATATCCACCTTGATGTAGCGGCCCCCAGCGACTCGCTCAGAGTAAACGGAGGCTGTACCGGGGATGTCGACCATGACTTCCTCAAGGCGTTTACCGATGTTCTGGATGACGGTAAGGTCCGGACCGGCAATCTTGATGCCCACCGGCGTTTTAATACCCGTTGCCAGCATATCGATGCGCGTGATGATCGGCATAACCCAGGCATTGGTTACCCCCGGGAACCGAATCAGAGTATTGAGCTCATGCTTCAGCTTTTCGGTGGTCATGCCTTCCCGCCATTGATCCCTCGGCTTGAGCTGGATGAAGGTCTCGATCATCGTCAATGGAGCCGGATCGGTAGCGGTATCCGCCCGCCCCACTTTGCCGAACACGGTTTCGACTTCGGGTACGGTGGCAATCAGCTTGTCCGTTTGCTGCAACAGTTCCCGAGCCTTACCAATGGAGATGCCCGGGTAGGTGGTGGGCATGTACATCAGGTCGCCTTCATCCAGTGGCGGGATGAATTCACTGCCGATTTTGGTGGCTGGCCAAAGGCCCACAGCCAATGCCAGCAACGCAACAATAACCGTCGTTTTCGGGAAGCGTAACACCAGCTTCAGCACCGGCATATAAACGCCAACCAGCAGGCGGTTCACGGGGTTCTTGTGCTCCGGCAGCACCTTGCCGCGAATGAAATAGCCCATCAGCACCGGCACCAGCGTCACCGCCAGGGCCGCACTCGCCGCCATGGCGTAGGTTTTGGTGAACGCCAGGGGAGAAAACATCCGCCCTTCCTGCGCCTCCAGGGCAAACACCGGCACAAAACTGACGGTAATGATCAGGAGCGAGAAAAACAGCGCGGGCCCGACCTCAGAGGCTGACCGTGCAACGACTTCCCATCGGTTCTCAGACGTTAACGGGGTTCGCTCCATGTGTTTGTGCATGTTCTCGATCATTACAATAGCACCATCAATCATGGCGCCGATAGCGATGGCAATCCCCCCGAGTGACATGATGTTGGCATTGATGCCTTGCCAGTGCATGACGATAAAGGCCGCCAGAATACCCACGGGAAGGCTAAGAATCGCCACCAGCGACGAGCGCACGTGGAACAGGAAGACGATGCACACCAGGCCCACCACCAGAAACTCTTCAAGCAGCTTGAAGCCGAGATTATTGACCGCCCGCTCAATCAGACCAGAGCGATCGTAAACCGTCACCACCTCGACGCCTTCAGGCAAACTGGATTTCAGGTCTTCCAGTTTCGCCTTCACGCCATTAATGGTTGCCTGAGCGTTCTCACCAAAGCGCATCACCACAACACCGCCGACGGTTTCACCTTCCCCATTCAGTTCGGCAACCCCACGCCGCATCTGCGGGCCAACTTCAACGGTGGCCACATCTTTCAGCAATATGGGGGTACCGTTGTCATCGAGTCCTAATGGAATCGACAGAAGATCCTCACGGGACTTTATATAGCCAGACGTGCGCACCATGTATTCCGCCTCGGCCATCTCGATGACGGAGGCGCCCACTTCCTGGTTGCCTCTCTTAATGGCGTTCTGGATGTGAGCCAGAGGAATTCCCAGCGCCCTGAGTTTTTCCGGGCTGACCTTGACCTGGTACTGCTTCACCATACCGCCTAGCGCAGCCACCTCAGAGACACCCGGCACCGTTTGCAGTTCGTACTTCAGGAACCAGTCCTGCAGGCTGCGCAACTGGCTTAGGTCCTGGTTCCCAGTGCGGTCTACCAGCGCATACAGGTAAACCCAGCCAACTCCGGTAGCGTCTGGCCCGAGCTGAGGCCTTGCAGAGTCTGGAAGGCTGGGCGCAACCTGGGACAGGTATTCCAGTACCCGGGAGCGGGCCCAGTACATGTCGGTGTCTTCATCGAAGATCACGTAAACATAGGAGTCACCGAAGAACGAGTATCCCCTGACCGTTTTCGCGCCCGGTACCGAGAGCATGGCTGTCGTCATCGGGTAGGTGACTTGGTCTTCCACCACCTGCGGCGCCTGGCCCGGGAAACTGGTTTTGATAATGACCTGCACATCGGACAGATCCGGCAGAGCATCCACCGGCGTTTGTTTCAGCGAATAAAGGCCGAGCCCTGTGATAAGCAACGTCGCCAGCAACACCAGGAAGCGGTTACGAATAGACCAGTGAATAATAGCGGCAATCATGACTCGCCCCCGCCATGGCTCATGGTGCTGTGATCCATGCCTTCATGATCCATCCCCTGCTCATCCATATCCTGAGGCGATGACATCCGTTGGAAGTCCGAGGTTTTGCTGGATTCCGAATCGATCAGGAACTGGGCGGATGTGACTACTGTGTCGCCCGGCGTGAGGCCATCGAGTATTTCCGCATACTTGTCGTCGACGCGCCCAACGGTCACGTTAACCGACTTGAAGGCGCCCTCGTCCATTGCCAGAACCAGTCGGTCGCTCTGCCCGGTGCGGATGACCGACTCCCGCGGCACCAGGAACTGCCGTTGTCCCCGTTCGCCCTGAACATCCAGGCGAGCGAACATACCTGGCATCAGGACACCATCAGCGTTATCAAAGCGCATCCGCACTTGCGCCGTCCGGGTTTTCGGGTTCACTTCGGGGTAGACGTAATCCACATTTCCGCGCCACTCGCGACCGGGCATGTAATCCAGTGTCATCTGCACCCGATTACCGGCCTCTACGGCGGAAAGCTGGCTTTCAAACACTTCGCCGATAACCCAGACCTCATCCAGTGCGGCAATGGATAAAACCCGGTTTCCGGGCTTGATGAACATACCCTCCCGAACATTCAGATTCTCGATCACCCCGGAACCCGGCGCGTAAACCGTCATGGTTCTCTGGACTTCGCGCTTCTGGCGCAGTTGGCTGATCAGGCTAGCCGGTACATTCAGCGCCACCAATCGCTCGGTTGCAGCATCAACCAGTCTCTGATTGCCGCGGTTCATTGCCAGAAGCAGTTCTTCCTGCGCATTTACAAGGGTGGGCGAGTACAGCGTGTACAGTGGCCTGCCTTGCTCAACAGGCTCGCCCTCGGCTTTGACATAGAGCGCTTCGATCCAGCCTTCAACACGAGGGTGCACGTGGGCCATCTCGTCTTCGTTGTACTGCACGTAGCCTACGGTAGTAATGTTGTTAGGCAGGCGCCCCTGAATCACCGGCTCCGTTCGAACCCCAAGGTTGTTGACGACCGTTGGTGAAATTCGGACCGTCCCGGCTGGATCCTCAGCTGACCCACCCTCCTCGTACACCGGGATTAGATCCATCCCCATCGGGGATTTCCCGGGTTTGTCACTTTTAAAATTGGGGTCCATCGGAGCTACCCAATACAGCGGCTCCTTTGGGCCAGAAGCTGCCATTTCAGCTGTAGGCGTCGAAGTCGCGTCAGTGTCAAGCCAGTACGTGGCCCCTGCGCCGGCGAGGCCGCCGAGCAATACAAAGCCCAAAGGGCGAGCAAAATTAGCCATGATGGTCAGTCCTGGTAACGATTCAGTGAAAAGGAAGGTATGTCGGAAGTGTCGGACGTCAGATAACGGAAACTCGCCAGATTCTTGGCCCGCTCGGCCATCATCTGTATCAATTCAACCTGGGTATCAAGCTCCGCAATTCGCGCTCGTACCGCCTCAGCGAAGTCGCCGTCATCGTTGTTGTAAGCAGTCAATGCTGCGCTTGCCTGCGCCTCCATTTGCGGCAGCAGGGTCTGTTCATAGAGCTCTATGCGGTCATCCAGTCGTTCGATCCGGGCTACGGCCGCACGGGCTTTGGCCTGAAGTCCCCGGATCTGCAAAATGCGTTCTGTTTTTACCGCCTCCAGTCGCGCCACTGATGCATTCAGTTTTCGATCCTGCCGGTTGCCCGTAAAGATCGGGAGATCAAAGCCAATGCCTACAGAAAACAGGTCGGCCCTGTCCTGACCGTTTGGTGCCCGCTCCCTGTATCCATACTGTGCAGATATTGACCATTCCGGCTTGTAGGCCTGGCGAGCCAAGTCAACGTCAACACTCTGGGCATCAATCAACTGATCAGTCGCGCGGATCGACGGATGACGGATCAGTGCCTCTGCGGATGTTTCAGCCCAGCCCAGAGGAAACACTCTCAGCAACTCGTTGGGTACATCTTTACTGACAGCCAGCTTGGCCTGGTCCGGGCCTATCCACTCTGCCAGCGCCTCGCGGTTTGATGCCTGTTGCGAATGCAGTACCGTCAGCCGGTCTTCAAGTCGAGTCAATTCTAGCGAGGCACGGATAACATCCTGCTGTCTGGAACCCATGCTTGCTGAGGCATACCCAGCCTCTGCGACATCCTCTAACTGTTGAAAAAGAGTGCGGTTATCTTCAATCAGCCCGATGCTTTGCTGGGATCGCCAGACCTCAAGCCAGAGATGGGTTACCGATTCCATGACCTGCGCCCGGCGGTTCTCGCGTCGAAAAGGCTGAACTCCTGCCATTTCCTGCTTTTTTTCACTGGCCAGCTGACGGCTATCACCTCGCGGAATTCGCTGGGTAAATCCAATGGTGGCCTGTGTCATTGCCTCCTGTCCGGTATCAAAAGTATCCGTGGGCAAATTCGCGGCACCAATCGTCATTCGGGGGTCCGGGAGTGCGCCATCGGCAACCGATTCTTCCAACAGAGCATCCTGCATCTGCACACTCTGGCGCAGCCAGGGATCGTTCTCGATGGCCGCATCAATTGCGCCCGTCAATTCAAGTCTGGGTGCCGCCCAACCGGGCAGACTGGTTAAAAGCAGAGCACCGAGGAAGGCCAGCTTTATCAGGCGAAGAAGAAGGGACAATATTATATCTCCATTGAATTATTTCTGAAACGCAATCTTATGGCGCTTGCCTGAAACCAAACTGAATTACAGAACAAAATGACTTAATTTGATTTATATCAAGATACTGTTATTGCTGAATAAAATTACTTTTTTTGAATTCTTTATCTTAATTTCAGGATCAATTCAGAAACCGGTGTTTTAATCAACTCACCAACCAATCAGGAGGTGTAAAAATGAAAACGTTACTTATATTTTCAGCAGCATTTACTCTTTCAACATCCGTGCTTGCTGGCAACATGTCAGACAGTAAGGGCATGAAGGAAATGCACAACCAAATGATGGACAAATCATCTATTGAAGAAATACTTCAGAATGAAGATATGCAACGCTTACACAGAGAAATGACACGTTATGCGATGTCTGAAGGGGGTTTTGAGGCTCGTGTACAAATGATGACAGAAGAAGGGCGTGCTTATCACAAAGCACTGGAGCAAAACCAAAAAAATACCGCAAGGTAACCCCTGCGGTAAAGCTAACTCGTGGAGACACAAGCGTCGGCTGGCTCGGGCTTCAAGCAGCCGACACCCTGATCAAGCTCAAGTAAACCACAGAAACCTGAAACTGAACTGAATTTCTTGAACGGTTCAAGGTAAATAAGGAGAGCATCATGAAAAAAATCATTATCGCTGCCGCAGCTGCCACTTTATTTTCGACCATGGCCACCGCCAATTCAGGATTGGCCGATCGGATCAATGAAGCGCGCACTTACCCAAATAAAACAGTCGAAACGAAAACCGAAATGATGACCTGCATGAAAGACATACAAGCTCACAAAGATTTTAGCGGGCCCAATGTTAATCGCCAGGAAAGAAAATCAGAAAGTAATACGCATCACAATCATAGTTAAATAAATACAGAACGTCAGAGCAAAACCCGTAGTCGACTGTCTCTTTGAAAGACAGTCGACTATTTATTATATTGATCATCCGGAATATAATTTACCTCAATTCCACGATGCCTCTTCGTTTGGCCCTCAGAGTAAACCATACAAGAAACATCCATTTTACAACCAGCACCGTTATCTGTGGCATGAAAACCCATTGGGCAAGAGGTAAACCGACAGGAAACGGGCTGGCCTTGACCAGATCGTCGTTGCTGAAGTTCCACCTCATCCTGGGTTGCCGGTCCAGTTCCCGGGTCCAGTATTCGGTTTTGATACGCATAATGAAACGGCCATGACTGCTGTCTACCGGCACAGCACCAATCAGAGCCCACTCCTTTTAGACCATGCCTCATAGATCCGCTTGTCCCATTTACTCTGAAAATAGGCAATAGCGGCTTTTTGATCGTCCTTTGAGAGCTTGCCATCAAAGGCTGGCATTTTTCCGCCCAGGGGAGCTCCTCCTTGCTTGATTGTAGCCATGAGCGTGTCGAATGAGTGGTGCCAGGCATGGCCCGTTCCGTTGAGGGGTGGCGGCGGATAAGAGCCATCCTTCAGGGCCTTTTTCCAATTAAAGGCTCCTTGAGCATTGCTGCCATGGCAGCTAGCGCAGTTGTCGTCAAAAACCACGGCACCGCGGTCAACCTGGGCCTGTGTGTACCAGCGGTCATCCACCGTCTTACCGCAGCCGCTGATTAGTGCGACCGCAAGAACGCCTACTGAGATAGTTACCACATGCATCATTCTTGTTCCTCGATTTCCTTGCGTCTCAAATTCCTCAATTGCGGAATAAAACGGGGAGTTCTGGCTGCATACGCCCGCCAATCGGAGCCGAACATTTTTTCTGTTTCACGCTCCTCATACAAAGACAGGCGCGAGTACATCCACACCAGCACCGGGAACATGGCCAGCGTCAGCAGCGTGGGCCATTGCAACAGAAAACCGAACATGATGAGCACAAAGCCGGAATATTGGGGGTGGCGAACGTGGGCATACAGGCCGGTTGTGGCCAACTGCCCTGCCTTTTGCGCGGCATACAGGGTACGCCAGCCAGCCGCAATCAGATAAAACCCGAGGCCAATAAACACTGTGCTCAAGAGATGAAACGGCCCAAAGTGTGGGGAACCCTTCCAACCAAACAGCATTTCCAGCAAGTGGCCACTGTCGTGAGCCAACCAGTTCACGTCGGGATACTGGCTCTGCAGCCAGCCGGAGAGGAAGTAGAGCGTCAGCGGGAACCCGTACATCTCGGTGAACAGTGCCACCAGAAACGCGCTGAAGGCACCAAACGAACGCCAGTCCCGGCGGGTCTTCGGTTTGAAAAAACTGAAGGCGAAGAATATGAAAATCGCCGAATTCAGCACCACTAGGCTCCAAAGGCCATAATCCGATGCACCATCAGTCATCACGCTGCTCTCCACTCTTTCCCGGTTGCTCTGCCTGGTGGTTATGTCCTCCATGCCCTCCATGCCCTCCGTGCATAAAAATATGGATCAGCGGACAAGCAAGCAGTATCAGCCAGGGCAAGGCGCCAAGCAGATGAACCTTGTGTTCTCCCCAGAGTAAAACCAGTGCGATAACGGCAAACATTGCCAAAGTAATTTTAAAGCGTCGATCCATGAGCGGTTCCTTTGCGAAAAAGCCAGTGTCAGAACAGAGTACTAATCGGCCTCAAGGGATATCTGATGGCCTATGCCGCTCAGCGCGATCTCATCCACCACATCGAGGGATTCCGGGTCGAGCACCCAAAGCTTGTTCTCTGCCCGACTGGTCACCAGTAGCTGGCCATCGTAGGGAGAGACCGCAAGATGATAGGGCGCAGGAGCCAGCGGCCTGGTGTGGCGGGCGCCGCTGGCTAGCTCAATCCGGACCACTTGGTTGCCGCCCTGGCTGGTGGCATAGAGGGTCTGGCCATCTGCGCTCAAGCCAACGCCATGGGGCGCCTCCCCAACCTCGTACCGGTTCGCCACCGCGCCTTTGGCAAGCTCAAGGACAAGAACCTGGCCGGATGCAGCATCATTCACGTAGAGCCGCTGGTTGCCGGGGGCAAGCACCATATGCTCTGGGTTGCCGCCAACCCGCAAATTGCGCTCGACGAACCAGTGCTCGGTATCCACTTCGCTGACCGTGCCATTACCGGTATTGCTGACCAGAAGGGATTGGCCGTCGTCGGTTTGCACCAGATAGTTGGGGGCCGGCCCCGTCGCCACAGTTTTGACCAACTGACCGGAATCCAGATCCACAACGCTGATACTGCCACTGGCAGGATGCGTGGAAACGGCATAGCGACCGTTGGAAGTCACCAGCACATGGTGCACAGGCCCCGGCACTTCCAGTTTGCGGTCAATCGTCTTTGTGGCCGTGTTCACCAAATAGAGCAGCCCGGTACTCCCTGCTTCCAATTCAGTAGACTTCCCGCCCCCATGATGAGCGGCGTGTTCATCTTCTGAAACGCCTTCGGGGCGACTAACCGGCTTCTGACGATCATGCGCCGACAAACTACCCACCACCAGATACCGGCCATCCGGGGTCAGTGCCGAACCGTGGGTATTCAAGGTGCCGCCAATGGACGACGTCACCTTGCGGTTTTCCAGATCAATAACGCCGACGGCATCCGCTGTGCCCATGGGAACAAATGCCCGGTTCGTGTCTGCGGCCACCATCAGCGAAAAACTCATAGCGACACTGGCCGTAATTCCAGCAATCCACTTCTTGCGCAACGAATGTTTCATAGCGTGCCCTTTTTGGTCAGAGGGTTTCAGTAAGATTTCCTCGCCCGGTAAGCAAGATCCCGAACAGGCATGGTCATTACTTGGCAGTCCATCACACCAAGCTGAAACAGGCCTGAAAACAGTTGCGAAACATGCATCCGTTTGACCAGAATCAAGGTGGAACGATTCACAATGACCATGGACGACCAATGCAAGACGTGCCCCAGGAAAACCAGCGAACAACCAAAACCCACGCCGACCAGCTCAACCGGCAGTGTTACTGCATCACCCTTGACCGAAAAGCGCTCACTGACAGCCTCCAGAAGCAGTTTTCAGAAACTGGGAACGGGGCACCGGCCACTCCCGAGATCCATCATCTCTTTTCAAACACGCCGGTTTTTGTTCCCCAGGCTGACATCGCGACGATGGAGCGGATTGTTCAGGCGATCGAATCCGCAGCCGAGCTTCCGCCCTATAAGGAAAGAGCTCTGTCCTGGGCGCCGGACATCGCCAGTTTTGATCCAGGCCCCATCGGGGCCTTCATGGGCTATGACTTTCACCTGGGCGAGAACGGGCCTCAGCTGATCGAAATCAACACCAACGCCGGCGGCGCATTTCTGAACACGGTATTGGCCCGGGCTCAACACCGATGCTGTGACCCGTCCCAGCTGACTGCTGGCACCAACCGTGCACTGGATGGGTTCGAGGACGCGGTGTTTGCCATGTTCCAGCAGGAGTGGCAACGGCAAGGTGGCGACTCGACACCCGGTTGCCTGGCCATTGTGGACGATGCCCCAGAATCCCAGTTTATGTTCCCGGAATTCCAACTGGCCCAGCAGTTATTCCAGGCCAGAGGCATTGAGACCTTGATCCTCGACCCATCGGAGCTTGAGTATGTTGATGGCGCTCTGAGCGCCCACGGCAAGCCTATTGACATGGTGTACAACCGCCTGGTGGATTTTGCCTTGGAGGCCCCGGCTCTTGGGGCGCTGAGGCGCGCCTACCTCGACGGCGCGGCGGTCGTCACGCCCAATCCACGCGCCCATGCGCTGATGGCCGACAAACGGAACCTGATCCTGCTATCTGATGCCCAAACCCTGCGCGACTGGGGCCTGAGTGAAACCGAGGCAGGATTTCTGGATAGAGCTGTACCGAAGACCCGGCTGGTTTCAGCAAGTGATGAGGCGGAGTTGTGGAGCAACCGGCGTAAACTGTTTTTCAAACCGGTAGCGGGCCATGGCAGCAAGGGCGTCTATCGGGGCGAAAAACTAACCCGCCGCGTTTTCGAAGAGATCCTGAAGGGTGATTACATCGCGCAGAACTTCGTTCCCGCCGGAGAACGCACCCTGAGAGTGGATGGCACGGTCACCACCAGAAAGGTCGATATCCGTTTGTACACCTATGCCGGGCAACATCTGCTTGCCGCTGCCCGTGTGTACCAGGGCCAGGCCACCAACTTTCGAACGCCGGGAGGTGGCTTTGCGCCCGTCTTTGAGGTGTGAAGGTGAGCCTCAATTGGAAACATTCAAAGGGATTAAGCCGTCAGCAAAAGTGCTCGGATCTCATAGATCCTGCATTCGGCCAACCTGACGAGCCAGTCTCATCGACTCATTTTCCTCCATCGCCAAAAGAGATTCGAACAGCTCTTTTGCTTCTGGAATTTCGGCTTTTCCAATCAGCGTTTTGTAGAGATCAATAATCTGATCATGAAAGTCGAACACTTCCCGGCAGATACCATCAAAATCAAGCTTCGCGTAAGGCTCGTCGCAGGTTCGATGAGTTTTGATCGGATTATGGGACAGGTAGTCGTACACCCGAGTTTCCAGTGCCTTCTTATCCCCTTGGTGCTCAAACTCGTTCACGATCCGCTCTATTTCCGATTCATGAGCTGCCAGATAATCCAAAAGCGCACGGGCCCGTTCTTCCTCGTGCTTTGTTGCGCAATGGGACAGACAGCTCGCCAGATGTGAGTGCAGATCGCGCGTCCAGTCGATCAGTTGTCCAAAAGTCTTTATATCCATATCTTTTTTCCTTTTTTCCTTTTTTCTTCTCCATAATATGACTGACATCAAATAGGTATCCCGTCGTCAAATGAGGAGTCCTATTTGCATTTCCAGTGTTCAGTTGGGCTATGCGCTCGCCTGGCTAATTCGCTAATCCATTGCAAACCGCAGGCACTGCAGCAAATCGACATCTTTGATAACTTGATCGATCGTGTATGACATAGCTACCTCCAATGATTCAGAAGTTCATTGCTTTGACCCGAGTTTCACCACCCTCAAACGCAGCGCATTCACAATCACGCTGACCGATGACAGCGACATGGCGGCCGCTGCAAAAATGGGCGACAGCAGTATCCCGAAAAACGGGTACAAAACCCCTGCCGCTATCGGAACACCGGCGGAGTTGTAAACGAAGGCGAAAAACAGGTTCTGACGGATATTGCGCATGGTCGCCAGAGACAAACGGCGCGCCTCGACAATGCCCATCAGGTCGCCGCGCAGCAGCGTAATGCCGGCGCTTTCGATGGCGACATCGGTCCCGGTGCCCATGGCCACACCGACATCCGCCGTTGCCAGTGCAGGCGCATCGTTTACGCCGTCACCCGCCATCACGACAACACGGCCTTCGTCTTTCAGGCGCTGGACGATCTTGCCCTTATCTTCCGGCAGGACTTCCGCTTCCACTTCGTCGATATGCAGTTTTCGGGCAACTGCTTCAGCTGAAGTGCGGTTATCGCCGGTCAGCATGACCACCCGGATGCCGTCTTTTTGCAGCGCGGAAATAGCGGCTTCGGTGGTTTCCTTGACCGGATCGGCAATCGCCAGCAACCCTGCGACGTTTCCGTCGACAGCAGCAAAAATCACGGTAGCACCATCTTTTCGGAGCTGGTCGGCGTCGCCGTCAAATCGCGTGGTGTCGACATTTTCCGACTCCATGAGAAGGCGGTTACCAAGTAGCACCCGCTTGCCGTCTATTCGACCGGTAACCCCTTTACCATTCGGAGAGTCAAAGTCTTCCGCATCCGGAAGCTTCAGGTCCATGCCCTTGGCTTTATCGAGTATGGCGTGAGCCAGTGGGTGCTCACTGCCTTTCTCCAGGCCACCTGCATAACGCATGAGACTACTGTCATCGAACCCGTTGGCCGCGACAAGCCGGGTGACTTGCGGCTTGCCCTCTGTCAGCGTGCCGGTTTTATCCACCACCACGGTGTCCACTTTCTCCATGCGCTCCAGTGCTTCTGCATCACGGATCAGCACACCACTCTGTGCGCCGCGCCCGACGCCAACCATAATGGACATAGGCGTTGCCAGACCTAGGGCGCAGGGGCACGCAATAATCAGCACGCTCACAGCAGCAATCAGACCGAATGCCATCGGGGGCGTCGGCCCAAGGAAGGACCAGGCAATGAAGGCGATAATGGCGATCACGATTACGGCTGGCACAAAGTATCCTGCCACCTTGTCTGCCAGCCCCTGGATGGGTGCACGGCTGCGTTGAGCGCTGGCCACCATCTGCACAATCTGGGACAGCATGGTGTCCCGACCGACCTTGTCGGCCCGCATGATAAAGCTGCCCTGCTGGTTGATACTGCCACCGATCACCTGATCGCCAGACTTTTTGCTGACGGCCAGAGGCTCCCCGGTCACCATGGACTCATCCACGTTGGAGCTGCCTTCGAGCACCTCGCCGTCCAGCGGCACCTTGTCGCCTGGGCGCACCCGTAGGCGGTCGCCGACCTTCACCTGATCCAGCGACACATCGGACTCACCGCCATCATCATCCAGTTTTCTGGCCGTTGCCGGCGCCAGATCCAACAGCGCCTTTATGGCACCGGAGGTTTTTTCCCGGGCTCGCAATTCCAGCACCTGGCCGAGCAATACCAACACCACAATGACCGCTGCCGCTTCGAAGTACACCGCCACCGATCCATCTTCCTGCCGGAAAGCGCCCGGGAATACCTGTGGAACAAGTGTGGCTACCAGGCTGTAGATCAGCGCTACGCCGGTGCCAATGGCAATCAGCGTGAACATGTTCAAATTTCGGCTAACCACGGATTTCCAGCCCCGGACGAAGAAGGGCCAGCCGCACCAAAGCACCACGGGCGTTGCCAGCACCAGTTGAATCCAGTTGGACATCTGCGGGGCTATAATGTGATCGAGTCCGGTGAGGTGCCCACCCATCTCCAGTACCAGTACAGGCAGGGCCAGCACCAGGCCGATCCAGAATCGGCGGGTCATGTCTTTGAGTTCTTCCGAAGGCCCGTCGTCCAGGCTTACCTGCTCGGGCTCTAGGGCCATGCCGCAGATTGGGCAGTCCCCTGGCCCTTGCTGCCGAGTCTCGGGGTGCATGGGACAGGTATACATAGTGCCCGGCGCTACCGGCTCTTGCTGTTTCTTTTCCCAATCGAGGTACTGCTCAGGGTCCTCGTCGAATTTGGACTGGCAACGCGACGAGCAGAAGTACCAGGTTTTACCGCCATGCTGGCTGCGGTGTTCCGCGGTATGCGGATCGACTGCCATGCCGCAAACCGGATCCTTGGCGGTGTGCCCGCCAGGTTCTTTATCGGCGTGGTGATCGTGGTCATGGGCGTGATGGTGCTCAGCCATTCTGATCTCCTGTTTTATCGGCGGGCCAGTCTGCAAATGCAATGAAATACAGCAGAACCAGATTGACGATAGGGATCAGTATCAGTACACCCATCCACCCCGGATACCCCGTGCGCTGGCAAATACGCCAGGCCGGAATGACGACCACAATGGCAATCACCAGCATCCACAGCCAGTGGCCTGCCCACATGGTGTTCCCGAACATGTTATCTCCCATCATGGCAATAGCCTCTCTTCCTGATTCAGATTAATGATGATGCGCATGACTCTCTTCCTGTTTCGCTTGCGCCGATTCCGGTGATCTTTTAAGGAAAATCTGCTCGGATACTGCAATCACGATCATGGTCACGACTGCCACGCTGATGACGAACGGGTCCGTATTAAGCTTTACCCAGACGAAGCCGCCCAGCGCCAAAAGATCCAACAAGATGGCTGTTGCTGGCACCCAGGTGTTGGCCTTAATGTCTTTGCGTAGATAACGGAGCACACCCCAGTGAATGGCAATGTCCATAATCAGATAAAACACGATACCCAACGCAGCAATGCGTGACAGGTCAAAGAAGGCGGTCAGAATCAGACCCAGGACAACGGTATACACCAGTGTGTGCTTCTGAATGCTGCCGGGCATCCCGAAATGCCGATGAGGAACCAGTTTCATCTCCGTCAGCATGGCCAACATGCGGGACACAGCAAATACACTGGCCAGAATTCCTCCCGCCGTGGCCATCATGGCAATCGCAACAGTAAACCAGACGCCGTATTCGCCGAGAGCGGGGCGTGCAGCAGCGGCGAGAGAGTAATCCTGCGTTTCGATAATTTCAGCCAGAGATAGATTGCTGGCGACCGCAAATCCCACCAGCGTGTAGATCACCACACAGGCGGCAATGGAAATCACGATGGCGCGCCCAACGTTTCGCTTTGGGTCTGTTACTTCCGAACCACTGTTGGTGATGGTCGTAAAGCCTTTGAACGCCAGAATCCCCAGTGCGGTTGCGCCCAGGAAGTTGCCCAGCGCTCCGGCTTCACCGGGCTCCGAAAAATCAACCGAGACTGAGTCGGCAATCCAGATCCCGACCAGACCGAAAATCAGTATGCCGCCGATTTTCAGGATCCCGATAAAGGAAGCCACCCCTTGAATCATCCGATTGCCCAGCAGGTTGATCAGAAAGGCCGCCAGAATGAGCGCCACGCCGAGAATGGGCACCATGCGGCCACTGTCATCCCCGCCAAAAAGTTGCATGGTGTAAGAGCCAAAGGTCCGGGCCAGGAAGCTCTGAGCGATGACCATGGAAAAATACATCAACAGGGCGTTGAAAGCCGTTGGCAGCCGGTTTCCGTAGGCCTTGTGCAGGTACATGCCGATACCGCCGGCGGAAGGGTAGGTATTGGAGATCTTGATGTAGGAATAGGCGCTGAAGCTCACAATCACCGCTGCAGCGAGAAAGGCCAGCGGGAATAGCACACCGGTCATCTGGGCCATCTGCCCGGTCAGAGCAAAAATACCGGCGCCAATCATGACGCCGGTACCCAGCATCACCGTCCCTGGCAGAGTGAGACTACCTTCCTGGTAGCGAGTGCTTCGATCTTCCTCCCTGCTCATTCAATCTCCTCTTATTTTTTCATGGGTGGAATCTTGGAACAGCAGAACGGCTCATGCTTGGCATTTGCCCGGACGTTGTCGTCGGTAAACCGGTACCAGGCCAGTTTGCGCCGGGTCCACCATCCGGTTTTCAATCGGCCACCGTAAGCCTTGATCAGTTCCAGTAATTCATCGACGGACCAGTGGGTTCCATCGTACGTCACCTGCAATGTGCCATTTGGCTTACGCTCGGCGAAATCAACGCATGGGTGGTGATTCAGATCGTGGATGAGCCCCTCCCACTGATCCTCTCCAAGCCCCTCGACGGTCATTTTTCGGCGCAACAAAAACTGCTCCTGGTTGGTTGCTTTGTGTGCTTTGGTCATGGGGTGACACCTCTCTTCCTGATGACTTCTCCCTGTATCAAAACACTTCAACCTGAACTGCGACTGAAAATGGACACATGCTTTCGGTGGATTTGAGTTACATCAAATCATAGACGAAAAAGGCCATCAGTTTCCCAATGGCCCTTCAACATCAACGTCAGAATGCAATTCGAGCGCCGATCACGGCAAACCAGTCTTCTGTGCTTCCGCCGCCGGTTTCAGCGAAATCCGCGGTATCACCGTATTTTTGTTCATGCACCACACCGACATAGGGCGAAAAGGCGCGATCAACCAAGTCATAACGCAGACGCAGCCCTGCTTCGGTGGACACCAGACCTTTGCCAACACCAATTTCACGATCCTCACTGAAGGCCACCGTTGCGTCCAGTGTCGCCGCGAGGATCCAATAATTGGTGAGCAATAATTCATACTCTGCGTCCAGCTCAGCGGACGTCTCACCTTCATCGCTCACATACAGGTTGGCATCAACCTCAAACCATTGGGGTGCAAGCCCAGCGACACCCAGTACGGCGTAAGTTCGATCCGGTCCTTCAGGGGTGTCAAAGCGAACACCCGCTTTGGCATCGAAGAATTTAGAGATGGGGATCTGGCCGACCAACTGGTTTTCCAGCGTTTCGTAGGCCTGCTCCTCTATTTCGTATTCGCCGGTTGTGAGCAACCGGACTTTAAAATCGTCGGTGCCATAAAAGGCATCCGCATTCCAGACGCCCAGTTCCTCATCATCGTCGCTGTAGCGGTATTCAAACTCCTCGAACTGAACCCCCCAAGTTGTGAGCGGCTGTTTACGAGCGGTAGTGTCAGAAATCATTTCCTGAGCTGTCACCGCCGTTGAGAAGCCAACAGAGGCAATAAGACTGACTGCGACAAGTGATCGAATACAGCTCATACCTCACCTCCATCTTCAGCAATCGCGTCTGTTTTCGCCTGGGTTGAATCCGGGCCACCTTCGACAATCACCTTACGGAACATTCCGGCCGCCGCGTGGTAGGAAAGGTGGCAATGGAACGCCCACTGCCCCGGGGCATCGACTTCGGTTTCCATGTACACAGTGGTGCCCGGATTCACGCTCACAGTGTGCTTGATGGGATTCCACTGGCCGGCGCCGACGTCCAAAATCGACCACATGCCGTGCAGGTGCATTGGATGCGTCATCATGGTTTCGTTAACAAACTTGAAGCGGACCCGCTCACCGTATTTCAGACGAATCGGATCGGCGTCTTCATACTTGACGCCATTAATGCTCCAGGTGTAACGCTCCATATTGCCGGTCAGGCGAAGCTCGATTTCCCGGGTCGGTTCGCGGTCTTCATACAACGGATCCTGAGCCTTCAGGTCGGCGTAAGACAGAAATTTACCGCCATTAGCAGCTTTGGGCATGAGGCCACTGCCCTTGGCATAGAAAGGATCGCTTTTATCTTCTTTTCCCATCGTCATGGAACCATGGTCCATACCTTCCATATTGGAATGATCCATGCTGTCCATGTTGGAGTGGTCCATTCCCTCCATTGAGGAGTGATCCATCCCGGACATATCTTCTGAGCTGCCCATATCCATGCCTCCATGATCCATCCCCGCCATGCTGCCATGGTCCATACCGGGCATACCGCTCATGTCTGCCATAGTCAGGCGCGCCGGATCACGCAGTTGCGGAACAGCCGCTTCCATACCTTCTTCGGGGGCCAACGTTGCCCTGGCATAGCCGGAACGCCCCATGGATTCAGCGAAAATGGTGTAGGCCTGCTCATCTTTCGGGTGGACGATCACATCATAGGTTTCCGCCACACCGATCCGGAACTCGTCCACGTTAACGGGCTGAACGTTGTTGCCATCGGCCTGTACAACCGTCATGTCCAGACCGGGAATCCGTATGTCGAAGTAGGTCATGGCCGAGGAGTTGATGAACCGCAGCCGGATGCGTTCGCCCGGCTCAAAAAGCCCAGTCCAGTTCTGGTCCGGCCCCTTACCGTTGATCAGACCCGTAAAGCCTTGCAGGTCCTCAACGTCCGCTTTCATCATGCGCATGTCGCCCCAGGCCATCCGGTCTCGGACCGTATTCATCAGGCCATTCTTTGACGCGTCCGAGAAAAACTCGCCCACGGTTTGCTGCTCGCGGTTGTAATAGTCCGGCATCATTTTCAGGTTGCGCATGATGCGGTCACCGGAATGGGGGTGTTTATCAGTCAGCTGTACCACGAATTCACGATCGTAGCGGAACGGCTCACGGCCCTCGGGCTCAATGACAATGGCACCATAGGCCCCGTCTGGCTCCTGAAAACCAGAGTGGCTATGAAACCAGTAGGTGCCTGCTTGCTGGATAGGGAATTCATAGGTGAACGTTTCACCCGGCTTGATGCCAGGGAAACTGATACCTGGCACACCGTCCTGATTGAAAGGCAGGATCAGACCGTGCCAGTGAATGGACGTCATCTCATCCAGGTTGTTGGTCACATTGATCTTGACGGTTTCACCTTCCTTGAAGCGCATCACCGGTCCCGGAGATGCACCGTTATAGCCAATACCTTCTTTCACGAAATCGCCGGTATCAATTTTTACCCGGTCGACCGTAAGGTCGTACTCACCGGCCAGAACCATGGCTGGCATCAGCAGGCTCAAAAGCCCTGTCAAAAAGCGTGGTTTCATCTGTGTTGCTCCGAACTACACGTCATTGAAGCCGGGCCGAGAAACGTGTCTCAGCCCCGCGCTCGCGGACCTCAGTTAAGCGAGTTACTCGAAATTGACCTCACCGTACATCCCGGCCTGATAGTGGCCCGGCACGTTGCAGGCAAATTCGATATTGCCTTTATCAGAGAACTTCCATACCACTTCTTTACTTTGGCCCGGTTCCAGCAACACGCTGTTCGGGTCGTCATGCTTCATGGAATGGCCATTCCCCATATCCATATTCATCATGTCGTGGTTCAGCTTGCCGCCCTGGATGACGCCATGCTCAACCATCATCATCATTTCCTCTTGATGAGCTTCGTGCATGTCGGGAGTGCCAACACTGAACTCATGGACGAGGTTTCCCTTGTTCTCCACCACGAAGCGAACGGTTTCACCCGGCTTTACACTGATTTCTTCGGGTTCGTAGTAGTTGTCGTACATCTCGACAGTTACGGTTCGGCTGGCCTCCGACGCTTTGCCAGGTTCACCGCTTGTAGCGCCGTGCCCGTGGCCACCATCATGGGCGCCAGCCGCAAACGCTGTTGCCGACATTGAAAGCGCCATACCCGCTACGAATAGTTTTGATGCATTCATCGTTTTATCCTCTGTAAAATATTGCTCGAAAAACACTGCCGGATTGAGCCCCAATCTTGAGCAATGTCCAGAATCGGTTGTTACCTTCTCTCACTAACCTGAATTCTTTCTGAAAAACTCGAACTATTTTCCGTTCAGGCTGAATTCAGGTTAATCAGTCACACTTTCGACCGCGGACCATACATAGAAGGAAAAACTCATGCGTTTACTGCTCGTCGAAGATGACCGCTTGCTTGCTGAGGGCCTGGTCAGGCAGTTGGGAAAAGCAGGTTTCAGCGTTGATACAACTCCCAGTGCCCGAGAAGCCGTCGTTCTGGGTGAGCAAGAGGATTACCGTGCTGTTGTTCTGGACCTGGGTCTACCTGATGCCAACGGGCTGGACGTATTGAGAAAGTGGCGAACGAATCACGTCAGCTGTCCGGTCTTGATTCTGACCGCGAGAGGCGATTGGCAGGATAAGGTTAACGGCTTAAAAGCCGGGGCAGACGATTACCTGGCAAAACCTTTTCAGACAGAAGAGCTAATCGCACGCCTCAACGCACTCGTGCGTCGAAGTGAAGGAAGGGTCCATGCTCAGGTTAAAGCCGGCCGCTTTGAACTGGACGAAAACCGCCAGAGTCTCAAGATGGACGACGGCGTGGAACATACACTTACCGGCACCGAATTCCGGCTGCTACGTTGTTTGATGAGCCGCCCTGGCCACGTCTTTTCCAAAGAACAACTAATGGAACAGCTTTACAACTTGAATGATAGCCCGAGCGAAAACGTCATTGAGGCGTATATTCGGAGGTTAAGGAAGCTAGTGGGCAGCGAAACCATCTCAACACGACGCGGCCAGGGGTACATTTTTAATGCGATTCCTTAAAAAGCCCGCCTCCGTAAAAGGAACGTTGCTTGCGCTGTTACTGCCCGCCGGGATTGGTCTGATGGGGATAGCGTGGTTGGTCCATGGTTTGCTACTCGAACGAATGTCCCGGGAATTCGTTGAAAGCCGACTGAAAGACGAAGTCGCTTTCCTGGAACACCAGATTCGCGACGCGGACGGTCAAGTTGACACTCTCCAGACGGGTGATTATTTCCAGGATGTTTTTCATCATGCCTTCGCCATACATACACCCGAACACACCATCATTTCACCGGCTGCCTGGGAGCCCCTATTGAGGCCCCTGATCGATAACCAAGAGGATGGAACTCTTCGCGTAGAGGATGCCGAAAACCCTGATACTCCCTCAGACATTCTCGCCTACCGAAAGTCTTTTCAAATCGACGAAACGCCCATCGTCGTGATCGTATCTGAGGATCTGGGTGCGCTGAAACGCAGCCAGGCAGCACTGCATGCCTGGACCGCCGTCGTATCCATTCTGTTGATCATGCTCCTGGTAGCCGTCCTCTGGTTCGGTATCACGTTATCTATGCGACCCGTTGTAACACTGAAAGCCGCATTGAAAAGACTTCAGGATGGCGAGATCTCCCGAATCAACGTTCAGTCTCCAGAGGAGTTTCACCCCCTCGTTCTTCAGCTAAATCAGTTGCTGGACTCCTTGGATCAGCGACTGGAGCGCTCACGAGAAGCTCTTGCAAATTTGTCTCATAGTGTCAAAACCCCCATCGCAGCAGTTCGGCAGATACTGGAAGATGACACCCGTCCCCTCGACACTAACCTTAGGCGCCAGATGGCGGAGCGATTAGACGATATCGACAAGCAACTAGAGGCGGAAATGCGCCGAAGCCGTTTTGCCGGGCCTCAGGTTGGGAAAAGCGCTTATCCCCTAAAGCAGGCACGGGATCTTCTGTGGATGCTCGGGCGCTTGTACCCCGAAAAGTCGTTTGAGCTATCGAGTTCCCTGCCTGATGATTGCCGCTGGCCGATAGAAGAGCATGACTTGAATGAAGTACTGGGTAATCTGCTCGACAATGCCGGAAAGTGGTCTTCACGATGCGTAGAGCTGTTGATAGAACAAGGCAGTGATTTAAAACGAATCGTTGTTACCGACGATGGTCCAGGGGTTGATGAGGACAATTTGGACAGCTTGGGCCAGCGGGGACTGCGACTTGACGAGCAAACACCCGGGCACGGTCTCGGCCTTGCTATCGTCCGGGATATAGTGACCCGCTATGAGGGCAAAATCAGCTTTACGGCGGAACCGCAACGCGGCTTGTGCGTTACGATCGAGTTTTATAGGTAATTTAGATCAACCGATATAGAAGGTTGGATGCTGGCCACTCAATTCCTTTCACGGGCACTTAACTTGAACAGAGGCTCAGGTGCTTGCTCCACTTAGCAGATTATACCTCGCGGTCTTCTGACAAAAGGTGACTGCTTGTTCTTCCAGTCGTTACAGCGCTTGCCCGGCCGGCCCCAGCCAAAATTACAAAAATCTGACATCACAAAACTCTAAGCCCGACGCAAATACCGATATCAAGGCACCGTAAAAGGTCGGCTTTGTGGTCAATTCGATCGTTTCTGAATGTTCGCCTTTGAAATTACCATACAAGCCGCTATACACAACGGGCCCCGAGGTACAAGGATATACACGGGCGTGTAAAGACATTAAGCTTACTTAAGCGATTGAAAAAGCGGAGTTTTAAGAAGGTATCAGGATGTGTGCGGGTATCGGTTTGGAGCGGGCGATGGGAATCGAACCCACGTCGTAGGCTTGGGAAGCCTCTGCTCTACCATTGAGCTACGCCCGCCTGCATAATGAGTGCCACAGCAATATAGGCCCGAACTCGCATTTCGGGCAAGTCTTTTGGTCTGGAGTCTGATGGATCCTACGCTTACCCTGATTGGTGCCCTGATGCTGGTGATCAGCATCGTTTTGAGCCCCTTGTCCAGCCGGGTCGGTATGCCGGTGCTGCTGATTTTCCTGGTGGTCGGTATGCTGATGGGGGAGGACGGCATCGGGGGCATCGAGTTCGATAACTTCGAGCTGGCGTTCCTGGTGGCCAACCTGGCCCTGGGGGTAATCCTGCTGGATGGCGGCATGCGCACCCGGGTGGAAACCTTTCGGGTGGGGTTGCGGCCCGCATTGGTGCTGGCCACCGTGGGCGTGGCCCTGACCGCAGGTGGGGCCGCCATTGTGGCCTGGTGGGTGTTCGACCTGCACTGGCTAATGGCGCTGCTGATCGGCGCGATTATCTCCTCAACCGATGCCGCTGCGGTATTCTCGTTGCTTCAGGGGCGCGGCCTGAACCTGAACGAACGGGTGAGCGCCACCCTGGAAATCGAATCGGGCAGCAACGACCCGATGGCCATCTTCCTTACCCTGATGCTGGTAACGCTTATTGCCAGCCATGAAGAACACGCCCTGCTACAGGGCCTGCTGATGCTGGTGCAACAGTTCGGTATCGGCACCGTCGCCGGGGTTATTGGCGGCTTTTTGGTGGTGCAGCTGGCCAATCGGATTCGGCTAACCCCCCCGCTGTACCCTCTGCTGGTGGCGGCTGGCGGTATCGCGGTATTCTCGGCCACCAACTTCCTCGGCGGTAGCGGCTTTCTGGCCATCTATCTGGCGGGTGTGGTGATTGGCAACCGGCGGGTAAAAATGATGCCGATGATTCTGCAGGTGCACGACGGGCTGGCCTGGCTGGCACAGCTGTGCCTGTTCCTGATTCTGGGGTTGCTGGTGAACCCGTCGGATCTGATTCCGCTGGCTGGTGCTGGCCTGGTGCTGGCACTGACGTTGATTTTCATCATTCGGCCGGCGGCAGTGCTGCTTCTGCTCTGGCCTTTTGGCTTCAATCGCCGGGAACTGGGCTTTATCAGCTGGGTCGGGTTGCGCGGTGCGGTGCCCATTGTGCTGGCCCTGTTCCCGGTGATTGCAGGCCTTCCCGATGCCCAACTGGTGTTCCATGCGGCCTTCTTTATTGTGCTGGTCTCGCTGCTGGTACAGGGCACCACCATGACACCCCTGGCAAGATGGCTGAAACTGGAAGTGCCTGCCGGAGACGAGCCGTTCCGCCGCCTGCCACTGGATGCTCCCGCCACGGGTGATCACGAACTGATGCTGTTCCCGCTGCGGGGTACCAACTGGGAGACTCCCAGGGCGCTGGGGCAGCTGCGGTTACCAGACAACACTGCCGTAGCCGGTGTATTTCGCAACCGAATATGTCTGCAGCCAACCAAAGATCTGCAAGTCTCGTCCGGCGATGTGGTGGCCATGTTCGCCACCCCTTCGGTGTTAACAGATCTCGGCAAAGCACTGAGCGGCCGCCAGGCACCAAGGCACCTGGCCGAGCGGGCGTTTTTCGGGGACTTCGTGCTCAATGGCGATGCCCTGTTGGGGGATGTCGAGCAGGTGTATGGCATCGAGATTGAAGAATTTCCAGCCGAGCTGTCTCTGGCCGAGTGCTTTGCCCGGCGCACCAAAGGCCATCCGGTGGTGGGCGACAAGGTGGTTCTGGGCCCGGTTACCCTGGTGGCCAGGGCCACCGATGCCGACCGGGTAGTGAAGGTTGGCCTGAAAATGGATGACTGAAACACACCGGCAGCCATGAATCGTTAACGTCGGTAACACAATCAGCGAGCAACAGTGCCAGCGGATATGATATAAATGATGAATAAAATTTAGTCGTTCCAAGAGCCCTGTATCCGCCATGACTTTTCGAGCACTGTTCGCCCTGTTTCTGGCGCTGACAGCCGTGTCTGCCCATGCATCTGAACTCATCGCCCGGGCCGACACCCGCATGCTGCCGACGCAAACAGACACAAACAGCATTAACGACACTCAGACAGTTACCGAAGTGCTGGTGCGCAAAAGCGATCGGCGCCTGGTCTTGCTAAGCAATGACAAACCGGTACGCAGCTACCGGATTTCTCTGGGAGACAACCCGGAAGGACACAAACTGTACGAAGGCGACAAGCGAACACCTGAAGGCGAGTATGTCCTCGACTGGCGAAACGCCAACAGTGATTTTTACAAATCCATCCATATATCCTACCCCAACCCCGAAGACCGTGAGCTGGCGGCGGCCTGGGGCCTGAACCCCGGAGGCAGCATCATGATCCACGGGCTGCCCAACAATGCCGGTGACATGGCGTTCGCCTACGCCGGGCTGGACTGGACGGATGGCTGCATCGCCGTCAACAACGAAGCTATGGATGAAATCTGGCAGCTGGTTCAGAATGGCACGCCTATCCGCATCCTGCCGTAAACGGCCGCTCTGCCGAGGATGGCAATCATCTTGTCCGGTGCATGAACCGCAGATTAAGTTGCTGTCATAAGCTATGGAAAATTACGTATCCTTAGTTAACATTTCCGCTCAGAGTGTTTTACACTGTTTTACGACGCCGGTAGTCAAAGGGTCTGCCTATCGGGCCGAGTAGAAGGAAGCCGTCTTTATCGGTTTCCGGATCACAGGAAATAAAACGACCAATAAGGGGATTTACAATGCGTAAACTGACGATCGCGGGTTTTGCACTGGCTACTGCTCTGACTGCAGGCTGTGCCACTACCGATCAGAACGGCATCGATGAAGCGAATGCAACTGCCAGCTCCGCCGAGCAGACTGCTAACAACGCACTGAATACTGCTAACAGCGCCGCCCGCGACGCTCGTACTGCCCAGAAGACTGCTGAAGAAGCACTGGCTGCTGCCCGTGCCGCTCAAAAGTCTGCTGATGAGGCAAACGAGCGCGCCAAGCGTATGCTGCAGCGTGCCAGCCAGAAGTAAGGCTGCCGTTTAGCGAAAAAGGCCGGTTTAACCCGGCCTTTTTTTATTTTCCCTGTCCGCTTTTGTTTTCCGGCCCCGATTGTCCGGGTGGTTGCTTGCCGGACGATTCCATAAAGGTCTTCATCAAATCCATCGGCAACGGAAAAACAATGGTCGATGAATTGTTGTTGCTCATATCCGCCAGGGTTTGCAGATATCGCAGCTGCATGGCACCTGCATCCTCCGACATCACCCGGGCAGCCTCAACCAGCTTTTCTGACGCCTGCAGCTCACCCTCTGCATGGATGACCTTGGCCCGCCGCTCGCGTTCTGCTTCCGCTTACCCGTACATGGCCGCCGTAGCCCTCTTGGTTGGCGGTAAACTCATCCAGCGTGAAACCCCGCTCATGAACCATCTGTTCACTGCCGCTAACGGGGGGCTGGCAATGACGTTCTTTTCCAGGGCTTCGCTCGCCCCCAGGTTCACCGCTTCGCGAACTGCCTGTTCTGCCCAGTCGGCATTGCGGTTGTGTCGTTCTGCCAAGCCACGGATGTAACTGACGGCGTCTTCCAGAACCTTGCGCTCCATGGCGGTGTCACCCCGGCGCTTGGTGTTGTCAGGCGAGGTTCCGGACCCCGAATTCTCACTCTCGCGGTCGGCGTCTGGGGCAGAGTCCGGCTCCGGTGTGCCCGGCAGCCCACCCATCTGCACAGGCGTTGCGGAGCCAAGATTGGTGGCCGGTGCCATAGCGGCAATATGGCTGGCGTAGAGGATATAGGTTCCGGCACTCGCGGCGCGGGCGCCCTGGGGTGACACATAGGTCGCTACGGGCACCTCGGACGCTAGAATGGCTTTGACGATTTCCCGCGTGGAATCCATCAGACCGCCAGGAGTGTCCAGTTCCATCACCAGTAACCCCGCATTCTCTTTCTCGGCCCGCTCTATGCCCCGGGAGATGTAATCCATGGTTGCCGGGCCGATCGCACCTTCCACCGAAAGCACCAGCGCCACAGAACTGCGAACCTGCTGCGCTTGCGCCTGAAGGGCCATCACCAGCGCAAGAACAGCGCCAGCAACGAACAGGATTGTCCAGGCCGCGAGTGCTCGGGGTCGCGGTCGGTTTCCGGATGTATTCATCAACACATCGTGCCCTCCCATAGATTTGGCAGGGCCTGATTGCCGGATCGGTATCCGGTAGCCTTAAGCAGCTACCCGATCAGAAGTATAACGTTTGCTCCGGCTGGCCTTCAGGCTCTGCCCCGGGTGATGACGCACTTTCGTCTGCCGCCATCCGGGTGAGTTTTTCCCCCACCATAATGGGTAAGCCATTCGCCTGATCCACGGCAATTTCAATGGATTTTCGGCGCACCTGGACTTCCGGGTGCTGCTGGCGGAACTGATCAACTTTCTCACTCACTTGCTGCCACAGGCGCTCCCGATCCCGGGCAGAGTACTCTTCATGGGGCCGGTGCACCTCTAACCAGACCTCTCCACCGGATATACCGATTTTGACCGGTTCCCGGATCACCTGAACCGGCGTTCCTTTACCCACCTGGTAGACAAACCGGGAAATGTCCTCGTTGTACATCCGGAAGCAACCATGGCTCACGGCCATGCCCACGCCAAACTGCTTGTTGGTGCCGTGAATCAGATAGCCCTTTTCGCTCAACAACAAGGCATGGGTACCCAGCGGATTACCCGGGCCGGGCGGAATCATTTTAGGCAGATACTCACCAGAGGCCTCATACTCAGCGCGAATGCTCGCAGGGGGATACCAGGCAGGCGACTCCAGTGGCATGGTCACCTGAGCCTTGGTTAAGGGCGACGGGTTCTCTTCAGTGCCGACCCCCACCGGGTACACCTGAACGCCTTCCGGCGAGAAGTAATACAACCGGTATTCCGCCAGATTGATCACGATACCCTCCCGGGCTACATCCGGCAGCACGTAATGTCTGGGCAGGGTAATCAGCGTACCCTCACCGGGCAGCCAGGGGTCGACGCCGGGATTGGCCTTCACCAGTTCAAGAAAACCCAGAGCCTGCTCATTTCCGATTCCGGCAAAGGTATCCTCATATACCGTACTGAACACCTGTAACTCACCCGCCAGATCGCCATCCGGCTTGAATGTTGGCACACGCGGCGCACGATCCGGAGCACTTTCCACCCTGGCGGCTGCGCTCTGCGGCTGACTGGATGCCTGTGCCATCGCGGGCAGGGCAAGGGCCATACCCAGCATCAGGAACAAACCGAATTTCCACTGCATAACTCACGATTCCCGTAGGTTTCTGAAACACACGGCCCATGCTGACAGACCGGCAACCGGCTCAGGAGTTCATTAACACTGTCCGGATCGTCATAATGGCCAAAGCAAAAAACAGAAAACTGGCCGTCATCCGGATCATCGTCAACGGTAAGCGCTCCATCAACCAGCGCCCTGCCATGATAACCGGGACGTTCGCCAGCAGCATGCCGATAGTTGTACCGATGATAACCCAGACAACATCGGTATATCTTGCCGCCAACAGGACGGTCGCGACCTGGGTCTTATCGCCGATTTCCGCCAGAAAAAACAGAACCGTTGTGGCGGCAAACGCCCCGAGCCCCATCCAGGGCGATTGCTCAAAGGTGTCTTTATCCGGAACCAGCAACCAGAGCGCCATGATGATAAAACTGGCGACAAGAATCCAACCCAACCAGACCTCGGGCAACCGGTTGGCAACCCAGGAGCCCAACCAGGCCGAAAGCGCATGATTAACGACTGTTGCGACAAGAATGCCGAAAATAATGGGGGTTCGTTTGCCATACCGGGCTACAAGAACCAGAGACAACAGCTGGGTTTTGTCGCCGATTTCAGCAATGGCAACAGCGAGGGTCGATGCCAGAAACGCATCCATAATGCAGAACCTCAGGGCGGAGCAAGACAGACAAGAGACAGCCCACCTTCCGCCCACTGGAGATGTTCTGCCTCAGGTCTTGCCAATTCCGGTCCGGAACACGATGACCATGCAGATTGAGCTGCAAGTATGTTGATCATCGTCCACCCCGCAGTACGAAGTGGAGGCTACTCCCCCGAAGGAGTGGCCATACTAGAGCATGGTGACAAATAGTGCAATCGGCCAGCGGAGGGCGCAGGCGCCTCTGCTCATCGCAGCTTATTTCTGCTGTTCGGCGTTTTCCATAATGGTATTGAACACGTCCAGCGCGTTGGCGATCTGGGCATCAGACAGGCCCGCCAGCATTTCGTCTCTAAGCACATCGGCCCGCGCACTCAACTCTTCCATAAAATCCTTACCGGCATCGGTCAGATGCAAACGGCGCGCACGGCGGTCATTGGGGCAGAGGCGACGTTCAATCAGGCCTTGCTGCTCCAGGCTGTCCAGCAACCGTACCAGCGTCGGGTTTTCAATGGCCATCAGGCTGGCCAGCTCACGCTGGGTCAGACCTTCACCGCCTTCCTGCAGGTACACCATGGTGCTCCAGCGGGCCTGGGTAACGCCCAGGTCTTTCAGCCGTTCGTCCAGCATTTTTCGCCACCGGCGGGTAACCCTGGCGACTGCAAAGGGAAACTGATCTCTCATGATTCAATACTCCTGGTGGCACTCCGGCATGGACTCATAAGCACCACCCCGAAAACCGACAAATGAATAACCTTGTTCAACGCCTAACACTAGCAAGCTAACCGTTGACATAAAAACAGATGTGGAGTCTAAAATAAAATGGGGGAAAACCGAAAGGGTATTCAGTTTTTATGTTCCGCCTCGGCCTGCATTTGTTCCACTTCCGGTGATTCGTGAAAATCCTCGTTTCGCGGATCCATCTCGGTGAGTACCACGGAGGTTTCAGGCATTGCCGCTACGAAGTGCTCCTGATCGCCCACCGGCACATCATCGGTATGCACGATACGGTAGCTGGTAATCACCGCCAGTATCAGCAGAAATCCCGCATTACCATAGAACAGGCCAGACGGCCCCAGCAGATTGATCAGCTCTGCCATCACAACTGGGCCAATCACACTGCCAATACCGTAGCTCAGCAGCAGTGTCGCACTGGCCGCAACAATTCGATTGCTGTCCATACGGTCGTTGGTGATCGCCACAGCAATGGGGTAAACGGTGGCCGACAAACCGGTAAAGAGCCCCACCAGCAAGGTCAGCAGAGCAACATCTGCGGCACCGATAGTGGCCACACCACCGGCAGCGGCAGCCGCCGCGATAGCCACCCAGAACATCACCCGCCGGCGATCAAAACGGTCGCACAGCATGCCGAGGGGCCAGGCCAGAATCATCGCGGCGATAATGGCACTCGCCATAAATGTAGATGTACGGGCAACATCCAGCCCCACCAGCGTGGCGTAAACGGGGCCAAGAGCGTAAAAGCCACCGATCAGCACGCCACAGATTACTGCGCCTGCCACACCAGAGAAGGATTCGCGGCCAAGTTTGAACACAGACATCCGGCTAACCTCGGAAATCTCCGGAGCCTCCATGCGGGTCAGGGACAAAGGTATCAGCGCCAGGGTCAGCAGGATGGCCGCGAGGGAAAAGGGCAGAAAATTGGCCGGATCTCCAACGTTGACAATCAACTGCCCGCTGGCAGCCGACAGATAGAAAACGATCTGGTACACCGCGAACAGGGCACCGCGGTTGGCGTTGGTTGCCCGGCTGGAGAACCAGCTTTCAATCACCACCAGCACACCTGCCATGCTGAAACCGGACAACACACGCAGCAGAGCCCAGAAACCCATGGAGATGGCCATGGGATACAGCAAGGCCACGACGGCCGCCATGGCCGCAAAAACCGCAAAAGCACGAATATGACCAACACGGCTGATCACTTTCTGCACCTGGAGCGTACCCACTACAAAACCTACGGAGTAGCACACCAATACCCAGCCAATGGTGTCGGGCGATACCTGTTCAAGGCTTAACCGTATGCCCAGCAATGTCATCAGGAAGGCGTTGCCGCTGACCAGAAAAACGATGCTGAGAATGAGTGCCGAAAGAGATGCCACCATTCGGGTCATGAACGATTCCGCCTGCAGGGATACACGGGGTATACTGTGAAAAAGATAGCAAGATCAAAAGTTGTTGCTAACCTTATTTAATCAGTCCTGCAGAATTCTCGCCATTAGGGATTTGCCGAGGGTTCCCGGTATCGCTGTCCATTGTTTTGACAGAATTTTACATTAATGGCCCGTAACAGACCCTCGGGGAATGAGCGGGTAACATATTTACCATGCAATCTACTGGACCGTGAGTGCCTGGTTATGAAGAAAACAGAATGGCCCATTCGATGGGATCTGCTGCTGCGCTATCGCCTGATTGAGATCATTGCGCTCTGGGAAGGTCGCCTGACCACAAATCACCTTTGTCATAGCTTCGGCATTGGCCGGCAGCAGGCCTCGAAGGACATCAATACCTATCTGCGTGAACTGGCTCCCGGCAACCTGGTTTACGACCGACACCTGAAAGGCTATGTACCGTCATCCGACTTCAAGCCCGTTGTCACCCGTGGCACTGCCAGTGAATATCAGGACGTTCTGGCCAGGCAGCAAAGCCTCAGCAGCACCTTCGCTGATCTCGCTCTGGGTTTGCCCGGCAGCGTCGTTTCGTCCTGTCCGTCACTGAGTATCGAGCCGGAAGTGATGAGAGCGGTGGTGCACGCCACCCGCTATCAAAAACAGATGCGCGCAAGCTATGTCTCTTTGAGCCGTCCGGAAGCCGTGGAATCCACTCTGGAGCCCCACACCCTGGTCTGCGTTGGCAACAGCTGGCATTTGCGGGCCTGGTGTAACGCCAACCGGGAGTTCCGGGACTTTGCACTCAGCCGCTTCCAGGGCAAGACCGAAGCCCTTCGCCAGAAGGCCAAACACGATGCCCGCGAAGACGCTGACTGGCAACGCCTGGTCACTCTGGATATCACGCCCGACCAGCGCCTGACTCCCGCCCAACAAGACATCATCGCCCGTGACTATGGCATGACCCGCGGCGTTCTGCAGGTGGAAACCAGAGCCGCCCTGGCACCCTATGTGCTGTCCCAGCTCGGCATTACCTTCGAGAACAGTCATCCGGATCCGCTGGTGCAACAGCTGGAGCTGGCCAACCCGGATCAGCTGGGGTTTGGCAGCAAACGGGAACAGGCACTGAAAGCCGTTGCCGGCTTGTCCTGACCGGCGCCAGTGTACCTGATTCCGGCAAGAGCCCGGGCAATAGCATTGCCGGGGCTGCTGGCAGTCATTTCCGCATCAGGGCTGGCCCGGGCAGACGCCTGCGGCGATGCCGCCATGCCAATTCATCAGGTTCAGGGGCAGCGGGAACAATCGCCGTTGGCTGGCAAGACGGTCACCGTCGAAGGAGTCATGACCCTCGATACCCGTTACCGCGGTGGTTTTGGCGGCTTTTACCTGCAGCAGTCCGATGCCACAGCCGACGACAACCCGGCCACCTCCGAAGGGTTGTTTATCTATACCCGGAACAACCAGGGCAAGGTGGGTGAGCAGGTTAGGGTGACCGGCCAGATCAAGGAGTTTCACGGCCTGACCGAGATGGTCAGGGTAAACTCCCTGAAAACCTGCGGCACGGCCCCGCTACCTGCCCCAGTGCCGCTGACTCTGCCCTGGCACGCTAATCCGGAGCGTTTCGAGAATATGCGGGTAGCTTTCAGCCAGCCATTAACCATCATTGACAACTATCTGCTCGGGCGCTTTGGCGAAATCACGCTGGCGGTCACGGACCCCGTAATCGCAACGGAATACGCAGCCCCGGGTTCCCATAACCCTGCCGGTGCTGTCGAATACGATACGATCACCCTAGATGACGGCCATAGCTCCCGGAACCCCACAGCAATTGCATGGCTATCAACGCTGTCCGAAGCACGGGCAGGAAACCAGGTGCAAGATCTGACAGGCGTTCTGGACTACCGTTTCGGGCAATGGCGATTGCAACCCGAGCAGGCCCCGGGCTTTATTATCCGCAACCCACGGCCGCCCGCCCCTGAAAAAGGGCCAGGCAATCTGCGGATTATGAGCTTGAACCTGCAAAACTACTTCAATGGCAACGGCCAAGGTGATGGTTTTCCCACCCCCAGGGGTGCCGACAGCCTGACTGCGTTCAACGCCCAAACTCAAAGGCTGGTGCGTGCCGTGCAGATGGCTGCGCCCGATGTACTGGCGGTTACCGAGCTGGAAAACGATGGTTACGACGAGGACAGCGCTGCGGCGGAGCTGGCACGCGCACTGGGCGCTTCCTGGCGCCTGGTCAAAACACCCGGAATGGATGGTAGCGATGCCATTCGCAATGTCTTGCTGTATCGGAAAGATACCGTCTCACCCGCCCGGCCAGCTGACCGGCCAGCTCCAGGCGGATTCACTTACAGCGGGCGACCGCCGCTGGCGCAGGACTTCCTGGTCAATGGTCGCGGCAAGCCCTTGCGGGTAGTGGTTACCCACTTCAAATCCCGCTCCTGCCGCAACGCCAGTGCCAAAAACCGGGATCAGCACGATGGCCAGGGCTGCTTCAATGGCCGCCGTATCGCCAGCGCGCAGGCCATGATGACCTGGCTCTCACAGGTTGCCGCCAAGGCGGGATCTGCGCCTACGCTGATTACCGGGGATTTCAACAGCTATTCCCGGGAGCAGCCAATCGCCCACATCGAAAGTGGCGGCTATACCAATCTGCTGCCGCACTTCCATCCCTGTACACCGGCACAGTGCAGCCACTATAGCTACCGCTACCGCGGCCGGCGAGGCAACCTTGACCACGCACTGGCCAGCTCGTCTCTGCTGCCAAACATTACCCGGGCGGTCAGCTGGAATATCAACGCCGATGAACCCCCGATGACGGGCTACCGGCAAAGCCCGATGCAACAGGGCCCCTGGCGGGCATCGGATCATAACCCGATAATCGTAGACATCAACACCGGCCTCTGATTTGCTGCAATGCCGCCGGGCTCCGGCATTCCGGCAATAGCCAGATGACCGGCCAGCACTAGACTGATAACAGAAATTTTTCCCACCGGGAGACTGTTATGGGAACCTCCGCCACCAACGCGCGGGATCCGGGGATACCAGCCATTTACCTGCACACACTGGCCCGGCTCCTGGGCGAGATGGGGCTTGACGCAACCGCATTATTGCTCGCGGTGGGGCTGGATCCGAATCGGTTGAATGCCACTGAACGACGGGTTTGCCGATCCCAGGCCAATGAATTCATCACCCGGGCCATGGTTGAGAGCGGAGAGCCAGGCCTTGGTGTTCTGCTGGCCCGGGAGCTGAGGCTGCCACTGCACGGCGTTTTGGGTAGCGCGGCCATGAGCAGCCAGACTCTGGAAGAGGCATTTGAACTGGTTACCCGCTACCTGGGCTTGCGGGTTCCCGGGCTGGACATACGAAAACAGTACACTGGTGGCTACGTCCATTATCGGGTTACCTGCGACTATGCGTCAGAGCCGCTACAGCGGTTTATTATGGACACCCTGCTATTTGGCTGGGCGCTCATAAGCACGCAACTTGCCGGTGCACCCGTGCAAGGTATGCGCATTCTCAGAAGGGGGCCTGAACCCGGCTATCTGAAACGCCTGATACCGCCCCCGGGGATCGCCATAACCTACCAGGCCAGCGGGGATGCTCTGGTGGTGCCCGCCAGTCAGCTCGGCCGACAGATCCGGTTCAGCAACCCTGAACTGGCCGTCACTTCCCGGGCGCAGTGCGAATCCGCCTGGCGCCAACTGAATCGGGGCAGCGGGTTCTCGCTGCAGGTAAAGCAGATCATCGATAGCAGCCATCCGTTCCCCGCCAGACTGACCCGGGTCGCAGGGATTCTGTTCGTATCGGAGCGGACACTAAAGCGCCGTTTGCACGAAGAACACGCCAGTTTTCAGGCACTGGTGGATGAAGTGCGCCTGGAAAGATCCTGGGAACTGCTTGACGACTCCCGAATAAAACTGAGCCAGGTGGCAAGCCGGCTGGGGTACGCTGATGCGGCAAACTTTACCCGGGCGTTCAAGCGCTGGACCGGAGTCAGCCCGAGCGAATTCCGCTCCGGAAAGTCACCCTGGGAGCCTGCGCGGTAGAAGGTCGCAGACTCCCGGCAGGCCCTGGCCAGAATCAGTCAATACCCAGAATTTTGTGCATCTGCAGGGTCAGCCGCCACTGAGGATGGGCCAGGCAGTAATCCGTCGCTTTGCGGGTGTTGCTCTGTTTAATGGCATCGGGCTCGTGATCGGGCACAGCAGGAGACGCCATGGGTGACAGAAAATAATGCTTTGCCCGAACCGATAAGAATCGCTCAGGTGGGGCCAACGGTTGCGGGTAAACCAGCTTAAGCTCATCGCAATCCGTGATCACAACAGGCGCGTCCGCCTTTGGGCTGACGCACAACCAGTCAATCCCTTCGGGGGCTGGCAGGGTGCCGTTGGTTTCTACACCGACCTCGAAACCGACCTCATGAAGCGCCTGAATCAGCGGTTCATCCAGCTGCAACAACGGCTCACCACCGGTACAGACCACGTAGGGTGCGCCGGGGGCATCAGGCCACAGGGCGAGAATGTGAGCCGCCAGTGCCTGCGGGCTGTCAAAGCACCCGCCATTCTGGCCATCCGTACCAACAAAGTCCGTATCGCAGAAGTTGCACACCGCCGAGGCCCGATCTTTTTCCCGGCCGTTCCACAGATTGCACTTGCTGAACCGGCAGAACACAGCAGCCCGCCCGGCCTGGGCACCTTCACCCTGCAAGGTATAGAACGCTTCCTTCACCCGGTACATCAGGCCAGCTCCTCATAGGCCAGAGGGTCAGCCAGACCATTGCTGGCAAAAGCTTCCAGCCGCTCGACACAGGAGCCGCAACGTCCACAGGCTTTGTCGCGCCCGTTATAGCAGGTCCAGGTACGGCCGTAATCCAACCCCAGGGCCAGCCCCTCTGCCAGAATCTGCCCTTTGTCCATAGCAATCAGGGGAGCATCGATCGTGACCGGCTCATAATTGGCAATTCTGCAAACCGCATCCATTTTTTCCACAAACTCAGGCCGGCAATCGGGATAAATGGCATGATCACCGCCATGGGCCCCATACCAGACCGCACCCGCCCCGACAGTCACCGCATACCCGGTCGCCAGCGACAGCAGAATCATATTGCGGTTGGGAACCACCGTTGCCTTCATAGACTCCTCTTCGTAGTCCCCCTCCGGTACCGCCACCTCGGACGTCAGGGCAGAGCCGGACATTACATCACTCATGGCACGGATATCGATCACCTTGTGGGGAATTCCCTCCGCCTTGCAGACAGCCCGTGCAACCTCAAGCTCACGGACATGGCGCTGGCCATAGTTAAAGGAAAGAGCATGAACGTCCAGGCCACGTGCTCGCGCCATATGCAGCAATGTGAACGAGTCCATGCCGCCGGAATAAATTACGACAACGGTATCAGTCATGGGTTAATCCAGTGTTCAGAAGATAGGAGCCGGAATAGCTTCGCGCATTGGCCCATTGTACCAGTGCAATACCGACTTGCGTTCGCGTCTGTAACGGATCGGCGGTAAACTCGGGCACAAACACCAACAACCAACGCAATGAAATGATCCCAGAGCAGACTCCGGCCTTTATCGACTTCGAAGCATCCAGCCTGGATCTGATCAACAGCTATCCGATCGAGGTAGGCGTCTGCATGCCAGACGGGAAGTTGCACAACTGGCTGATCCGGCCGGATGATCACTGGCACGACTGGTCAGACAGCGCCGAGGCCATACACGGCATTAGCAGGCTACGGTTGGCTAAAGAAGGGCGGCCGGTGGCAGAGGTAGCCAGACAACTCAATCAGCTGTTATCCGGGCAGGTATTTTGCGATGCCTGGACCTTCGACAGTTTCTGGTTGCATCGACTGTTCAGGGCGGCCGGGGAGCCCGCAGCCTTCCAGCTTGAATCCGTCACGGTGTTACTGCAACCGGGCCAGGTTGAGTGCTGGCCCGGTATTCGTGAGCAGGTGATTGCAGAGCTTGGGCTTCCTGTTCACCGGGCGGCAAACGATGCGCTGATTCTGCAAAAAACCTGGCAGCGAGTTATTTGCCGGGGCGAAGCCGCAGAGCAATAACTTCCAGGCCGTCACGGGCCGTGTGCAGCGTCCAGTAGGTGGCCAGCGCCATCAAGCCTGCGCCAAGCACAGTAAAGGACAGGTTTTCTCCGACAGTCTGCCCCTGGGCAAAAACCAGGTACACGGCGACTGCGATAACCAGTGCAATTTCAACGAAAAAATCAGAGCGGAACTTGTTGCGGGCAGGTCCGGGGTCTTCGGGCATTTTCTTAGGTTTCAACCTCTGAGAGTCAGTTAAGCCAACGTGGTGAATCAACAACACCATTGTCGGCCAGGCGGGCTCAAAAAGCTGTAAGGACTAGTGGCTACGGGGTTTCCGAGACGAAAAAAAACGCAGCCAACCGGCTGCGTAGAAAGGAGAGATCCATCAGATGCCTGTCAGAAGACATCGAGGATTGCACAACGTAAAAACACGTGACAGGGAACATTATGGCCAAGGACGTAGAACCGGTCTGTACGGGTTTGCCGAATCGACGGAGCTATTGCAAAGCAAAAGTTTACCGATACACTGATGCATGAACCGAATCCATTTAGCCGTCAGGATCAGAATGCGTTTATCAGACACCCAATACTCAGCCGCCATTCGCCCAGTTGGGCAGCATGTGCGTGCCATGGTGAAAGAAGACATCTAACGGCTTTCGGTCAGTCCCGGGAGCCTTTGCAGCGACCGGGACAGCCTCTCCGCCAGACCCCGGTTGCCTGTCAAGGTGCCGGGGTTTTGTTTTTGCATTTGCAAAACGACAAGGAGAACATCATGAGAAGACATCCGACACAGCGCGCCGCCAACCAGCCTATGGGCAACCGCCAGCCCCAGCAGATCAAGCGCCCGGAAAAGCTGCCCCTGCTGGATGCCATTTGCAAGAAACTGAACCAGCGCGTAAATCTGGACGACGAGCAACGTGTACTCGGCGTTTATGAGCGCGGCTGGATTTTCAAGGGTGTTCTGAGCAACCTTGACGGTGCAGAAGCGCGTTACGTACGCGCCCTTGCAACCCGTTACAATTCCTGGATTGCAAGGCAAGTGGCGTAGCACTTGCCTGAAACCCGGGCTGAATCCGTCAATGAGTAGGATTCGGCCCGGCCGATCCCGCCGTTACCCCGCCATGCACCATGGCAAAATTATTGACCACATCATTGATCTTTTCCTGGGAGTAAGGCTTTACCACGTAGCCATTGGCGCCCACATTGATGGCACGCTGGATACTGTCAATGGAATCATCCGCCGTCACTAGTACTATGTGCTGATCATCTCTTATCTGCTTGAACTGCATCATCAGTTCGTGCCCGTCGCCATCCGGCAAACCGAGGTCAAGCAGGATGATGTGAAACTCGCTGACATCAAAAGCTGCCCGCGCCGACGCAGCGTCGATACACTCGGTGATCTCAGTGGCTCCGGCTTTACCCAGCATATTCACCAGGCGTGCGCGCATAACCGGTTCATCCTCCACCACCATTACCCTGAGGTCTGTCATCTGTTCCCTCCTGCTTTATAGATTCAGCTCAGTAACCGTCACTTCCTGTTCGCCGGGGCAAGTCCAGAGGTGCGGGCCGAGGTTGTTGTCGACCGGCACCGGTAGTGTGCCCGTTTTCGGCACCGGTTACCGCCAGATTCTGTGCTGAGTGCCCCAGAATATTGGCAATGCTGACCGCTGTTGTATACAGGGAAATGGCAACGATCAGCAGCACCGGCTGAACAAAGGCCACAAACCCGGGCGCCTTGGCGCCGCCACTCAGGCTCAGTATCAGGATGATCGCCGGCCCAAGCACCAGAAACAGGGTCAGCGCGATAAAAAAGACAATCCGCTCTTTATAGCGGCCAAGGTCACGGTGAATCACCAACCCGAGCACAAACTTGCCGATTGCCAACCCCGCCAGTATCGCCGCCGCTATACTCAGATCCGGCCGCAGCAGGGTCTGGTAGAGATTGCCGTCCCACATTCTCTGGATCGCAATCACAAGAAAGGGGAAAAGCACAAACAGGATGTCCGCATAGGTGCCGTACATCATACTTAATGCATTGTGTTCCTGATGATCATTGTTGTTCATTGGTTTTTCCCTGTGGTGCCGCCTGTATGGACTGATCGTCATCGATTGCCCGGTCAATAATACTGTGCAGACGTTCCAGCTCTCTGCTGATGGTTGCGTCAGGCTCGCCGGTATTGCGAAGACAACGCTCCAGAACCGCAGCCTGTTCGGTCATGGCCGGATACCCCATGGCACCTGCTGTGCCCTTGATCTGGTGGCACTCGGCCAGCAAACTGGCCAGATCCTGCTGTTGCCATGCCCGGTTCATCAGCCTCCGGCGCTCGCCCAACCCTTCCAGAAAGCTGGTCACCAGAGCATCAATGTTGTCGTCCTCCGGCTCCGGCTCTGCGGATGACAGCGGCAAGTAGCGCAACAACAATGTATCCAGGTGGCTGCTGTCGATGGGTTTGTTCAATACAGCCTCGCAACCTGCCGCCATCAGCTCCTCAGTCTCCTGCTGGTCACCTGCGGTAAAGGCAACAATGGGCCGCCGAAAACCCGCCTGGCGCAGCAACCGGGTGGCTGCCACGCCATCCATCCGCGGCATATGCCGATCCATCAGAACCAGATGAATGCTGTCGGATAGCGCCCGACGCACCGCCTCCTCTCCATCAACCACCAGCACGGGCTCCACACCGGTACGCCGCAACATGCGCTCCACCAACCGGCGATTGTCGTCGTTGTCCTCCGCCACCAGAACCGAACCCTGATGGCGGCCTGTACGGTCAGCACCGGTGGAAAGGTAGCGGGAAAGCACCGCATAAAACCGTTCCCTGTCGATGGGTTTGGCCAGGTGATCGTTACAGCCTACAAGCCGGTATTCGGCAATATCCTCCGTCATGACGTTGGCCGTCAGCGCAATGATGGGCGTATTTACGCCCGCCTCCCTCAAGGCACGGGTCGCATCCCGGCCATTCATGACCGGCATCTGAATATCCATCAGGATCAGATCGAACGCTTCCCGACTGGCCCGCTCCAGCGCCTCTGCGCCGTTGGCAACATGCACCAGGCCCGCGCCCGTTTTGCCCACCAGAAGTGAAACCAGACGGCGGTTCAGGTCATTGTCTTCGGCACACAGTATGCGGCCCCGTAGCCGGGGTGCAGGCACTACTGGCAGCGAATTTGACCGCCGACAAAATTCCGAAGCATCCCGCAGGAAATGCACCCCCTCCAGACTCCCGGTACCGATAGTCACCTCGAACTCGCTGCCCTCACCGTAGGTGCTGGTTGCCCGGATATCACCGCCCAGCAACTCCGCCAGGCGCCGGGAAATGCTGAGCCCCAGCCCGGTACCTCCGTATTGCCGGGCAATGGCATTGCTGCCCTGGGCAAAGGGGTCGAACAGGCGTTGTTGCTGCTCGGGCTTCATACCGATACCGGTATCCACCACCCGGGTATACAGCGTTTCACGCTCCGAATCACAACGCACCACCAGCGATATGGTGCCCTGTTCGGTGAACTTCAACGCATTTCCGCAGAGGTTGATAATGATTTGCCGGTAGCGGGTGGGATCGGTCTGAATGCGTTCCGGCAGCGGGTAGTCACAAATGATCTCGAATTCCAGACCCTTTTCCCTGGCCCTCGGCGCGAAGAACGCCCGGATCTCATCCAGCAACTCCGGTAAGTTGACCTGCACCACATCCACATCGAGCTTGTTCGCATCGATTTTCGAATGATCGAGAATATCGTTGACCAGTTCCAGTAGATGTCGCCCGCTGCGCACCACTGTCTCGGCACTGCTGCGTTTTTCCGCTTCACTCAGATCCGGCTCCAGAAGGGTTTCGCCATAACCGATGATGGCGGCCAGAGGGGTACGGATTTCATGGCTCATATTGGCCAGAAACTGGCTTTTGGCCCGCGCCGAATTGCGCGCCAGTTCCTTTTCCAGACGCTCCTGTTCCCGTTCGCGCTCAACCTGCAGGCGCTGGTGACTCTCGGTTGAATCAATGCAGGTGCCCTCCAGATGTGTAGGCTCACCTTCGGCGTCGTATGCCGTGTGCAGTGAAATAATGGCCCAGCGCTCGTTTCCCTGGCGGCTGAGGTAGCGCGCCTCAAAGCCTTTGATTGTGCCTTTTGTTTCCAGCTGGGTAATCACCGAGCGCCGGAGTTGGTGGTCAGCAATACAAGTCTCCAGGACATCCGGATCTTCATTTAGTAACTGCTGGCTGTTGTCGAACCCCAGAAGCTCTGCCATGGCAGGGTTGGCTGTCAGGAACCGGCGGTCGGGCGACATCTGGAACACGCCCTCAACGGCATTGTCGAACAGTGACTGATAGCGGCTCAGGTTGGCCAGCGCCTTCTGGTTCCAGGCCAGCGCCTCGCCCTGCACCTGCTTGATCCGATCTGCCAGGGAAAACGAGAACAGGATAATCTGGGCAGTCAGGCCGATCTGCGGGGAATAGCTGGTGAAGGTGTTCAATGGCAGATAGCCCATCACCGTCAAGGCATAGATTCCGAAACCAGTGAGTGCCAGGGTCCAGGCGAAAAAGTAGGAACGGGCTGCAGGATTGTAGTAGCGCCAGGACAGGTAACTGACCACTATCAGAATCACGCTCAAAAGCATGGAGCCCATGACCACCCATTCCATGGCGACGGCGTAGGGCATGAACAATGACAACACAAAGGTGGCCACTACTGAGAACAGGCACAGCCGCAAGGTCTGATCCAGATCCGGTGACCGCTGCCGGGTTTCCAGCAGCGAACGGGCCATCAACAAACCAAAAAACCAGGTCAGCACAATCTGGTAGTGCAGGTAAGCCTTGTTCAGTATCGCGGGCCGGGAGTCCAGCAACTGCACACCATGCACCTGTTCTGTTCCGATGAAGACCGCTGCGCACACCAGATAGAGCACGTAGTAAATATTACTGCGCTCGCGTACCGACACCGCCACAAACAGGTTGTACGCCAGAATCGCCAGAATGGCGCCAAGCAGCATGCCCCGCACCAACTCATCGATGGACACTTTTTCGATGTAGGTGTCCGGATGCCAGAGCGTAACCGGAAGGCGAAAAGTGTTGGTATTGGTAATGCGTAAATAAACCGTGGTTACGGAATCCGGCGGCAGGCTCAGGCGAAAGGTCGGATTGGGCACCGACAGATCCCGCCGCTCCCAACTTTCCTGGTAGCCGGTCTGGCGCTGCTCTATCAGCTGCCCGTCGCGTACCAGATACAGCCGAACGTCGTCCACCAGCGGCAGGGCCAGCTCCAGCACCCAATCAGACCGGGCATCCAGGCGGCGGGTACTCAGATTGAAGCGGGTCCAGTAGGCCGAGTCGGTGTAACCGAAATTCAGCACGCCGCCATCATGGCGGATCATTTTTTCCGGGCCTGCACGCAGATCGTCAAGCACGAGCGACTGCTCCGGATCTTCCCGGTACCACAAACAACCGCCCAGTTCCGGCACACTGGCGGTGCTCCGATCCAGAATAATGTCACCGCCCCGACAATCGGTGTTGGCGTGAACCAGACCCGGCACCAACAAAACAACCAGTACCAGAATCCGAACCAGCAACCGGGTGCCGGTTAACCATTGCTGCAAAATGTGACCCCCGCGCGGGTAGCTGAATGCTTTATCGTTTATTGTCAGCATCGTGCCCTGGCTGGCGCACAGACAGGCCAGGAGTCTGGTCACTTTAGCCGTTCGTTATCCGTTTCGCACCAGGGGGTCGCCTGAAATGAGACATGCCCGCGTTTTTGCTGTTGCCACCTTATCCGCACTGGTTGCGGCTGGCTGCCAGATGGAAAGCAGCAGCGGTTCGTCCACTCTGAACCCGGCAACCGATGTTAACGTCACTTTCTCCAGCTTCGAGCTGAACCAGCAACCGGAAACCTTTCTCTTCACCGATCTGATCCTGGCCATCGAACCAAACGCCAATGCGCCGGAGGCCAGCGAAGCCCGCCAGCAGGCAGCGGCGATACGGGCAGAAATCGCGCGCTTTGCTGGCCTCTCGTACAACCAGGAGTCGCCGCCTCGAATCTCCTCGGTGCGCAACCCACTCGACCTGATACACCGGGTAATCGGTGCCAATGAAATCCAGAATTTTACCGAAGCCCGCCAGTATATGGTGCAGCGGATACAGGCAGGCGAAGCAGGCGAGTACAACAACCGGACCAACCAGGTGTCCATCCGGTTTACCGACCTCAAGGCGTTTGAAGAAGGCAAGGCTTTGCAGGACTACGAATGGAAATACCCGATTGCCAAGTGGGTGTACACGCCGGACTCTTCCAACCGGGTTACCCGGGTGCTCACCTGGGTTGCCTCCGGCAGCTTCGCTGACAACACCACCCGGCCCAGCGCAACCCTGGCCACCCAGTTTGCCCCCGAAAGCTTCCGCGCATCCGGTTACAATGAACTGGGCCAGCTCTACACCGAGGGCACTCTGGTGATCGAAGGCGAAAGGGAAATGTCATTCGCCAGGCAATACGAAGGCCTGAACTCTGACACTCTGATTATTGACGGCACCAAGCTGGGCACGGCAAACGATACCGCTGGCGGGCCGGTGTTCGAGTTCAACAACCAGGCCGTCGACTGCCTGAAAATAGAAATGGACTACAGTGCGCCAGAGTTGCGGATATTCCGCTCCCTGGACGAGCCACCCACAAGCCCAGACTATTGCTCAAAAAAAGCAGCACCCGATACCCGCTACGCCACCCGGGTAACCGGTCTGCGCAAGTGATCGCAGCGGCCAGGCGTTTACATATCCCAGTTTTGCAAAAATCCCTTTTTGCGGCCGATCATTCGTTGATACGTGGAAATCATGATCGCCGCGTGGGGCGCCCCGGTCAGGCGCAGCGCTTCAATACGCTGTTCCAGGCGAGCGACTTCGTCACAGATCTGTTGCTGAACATGGCTGCGTACACTCTCGTGTTCGTCCAGCTTTACTGAACGACTTGAGCCGATTGCGGTTTTTGAATTTTCCATGAAACACCTCATCCAATGAGCGAGGAAAACATCCCTGATATCAATGGCCAAGTTTGCCGGACTGTCCGATCGGGCGCAATTGCCATGAACAAGCTTTCACTGTTTTTAACATCCGCCTGGCGTGTTCACGCGGCAGCCCAGCCCCACTGGCCCTTCGGCAACAATGGAAACTGTTCACCTACGGTATAGACGAAACGGGCCAGTGCTGGCAAGTGATGGCCGACAATCGGGAAGCCGGTGTTCAGCAGGCTTACCGAAATTCCCCGGGCAGGGTCGGCCCAGCAAAGTTTGTTGATCAGCCCCACATGCCCGAATGCGTGACGGCTACGCTGACCCCAGAGCCCCACCGGGTTTCCACCCAGCATCATGCCCGCACTGAAGCGCACAGGCAGTAACATCGTCCGATCCAGCTGCAACGAACCAAACTGCTGGATCGCCCGGCGCACCGTTACCTCGCTGCAGATGCGCTTGCCATTCCACAGGCCACCATTGAGCATCATCTGGAAAAACCGGCCCATTTCTTCCGCCGTGCCACAGAGGTTGCCCGCCGGAATAACCGCCTCCTGAAACCGGGGATCGTTTGTTACCCGAGCCACCGTGTTGATATCGCCACCAAGTGCCCGGTTTATGATCCAGGACACCGGAAATCTGGGGGTCGGGCCAGTAGCATAATTACAGGCCAGTTCGGACAACTGATCGGTCTCCACACCGAAGGTAAACCATTTCATACCCATGGGTTTGCGCAGATAGCGATCAAGATAGGCCTCGATGGAATCTCCTGTGACTTTTTCCAGCACCCGCTGCAGCACGAAGCCACCGGTGATGGCGTGGTAGGCCACTTTTCCTCCATCCACCGCTACCGGTCGAGCGGCACAGAGCAGGCGCCAGACTTCATTCCGGTTCCAGAGCACATCGATCGGCGTGTCCCGAGGAATGGCCGGGATCCCGCCCCGGTGAGACAGAATCTGGTGGACGGTGATGGTGCGTTTGCCGTTATGACCGAATTCCGGGCAGTAATAGGACACCGGATCCATCAGATTAACCAACCCCTGCTCCGACAGCAGGTGCATCAGCAACGCAGTAACCGCCTTCGACGCCGAGAAATAGCACACAGGCGTGTCGGTCGTCATCGGCACACGGGCAACCTGCGCCTCATCCTCCGGCCCGTTACCCCTGGCATGGCCAATGGCGCGGTGCAATACCTGCTCACCACGGTAGCGCAGCGACAATTGCATACCCGGATGCACACCGGTTTTGTAAAGCGCCTGCGCGCTGTGCCAGACGGTATCCGTTACCTGCGGGTTCAGCCCAACCCGCTCCGGGTGTTCATTATCCGTGTCCCGACAGCTTATAGCTTCAAGATCGGAGGGCACCCTGCAGGTATGCAGCACACGTCTGGTCAATGAATGCATGGTATGGCCAATCTCCCCGGAAACGCTTTTCAACATCTGCCATTATGACCAGCTCAACTGGCCTGCGCCATAACCGCACAGTTACGCCCTTGTTTTTTGGCCCGATACATCGCCTTGTCGGCAGCCGCGCAAAGTTCCTCCTGTGTCTGGCCATGATCCGGAAAAGCGGCAACACCGATACTGATGGTCAGAGAGACGGTTTCACCGCCCGGCAGTGTCACAACCTGGCGGCCAACCTGTTCCCGCAACCGCTCGGCAACCTCCCGGGCCTCTTCCGCGCCCATCTCCGGAAGAATCACGATGAACTCCTCACCACCAAAACGGCCAACCGTATCGACGCTGCGCACACTGTCCCGCAGCAGGTCACTCACCGCACACAACACCTGATCACCGGCGGCATGACCCCAGGTATCATTGATGCGTTTGAAATGATCAATATCCGCCCAGAGCAATGCCAGTGGGCGACGGTACCGGCTGGCCCGTGCCTGCTCCTCTGCCAGAACACGGGCGCTCTCTCGCCGGTTCAACAGGCCTGTGAGCGAATCCCGGGTGGCGAGAACTTCCAGTTCCTGTTCCAGGGCCTTGCGGTCGGATATATCCAGAATGATGCCTTCCACAAACCGCACACCGCTTTCGTCCTCCACGCTGCAGCCGCGCTCCCACACCCAGATACGCTCGCCGTCCTTGCGGGTGAGTGCATACTCCACGGAAAACGCACCATCCCTGTCAACCGCCTTCTCTACTGCCAGCGCAATCTCCGGCTGGCTGGCCTCATCGATCAGTGAAGCGAAACTCACAGACCGGTTGTTAACCAGTTCGTCAGATTGATAGCCGGTCAGATCGGCGCAGCCTGCCGAGACAAACGACATGGTCCAGTGTTCATCGGGGTGGCATCGATACGCCATCCCAGGCAGGTTATTCATCAGGACGGTAAGCTGGCGTTCGCGAAAGCGCAGGGCGCGGCGCTGTTCATATTGAAGTGATAGTAGCGCCCGGTCATGATTGAGCTGGCGATAGATAACATAAAATAACACCAGCCCGGTAACCAGGAAGAACAGAACGCCTTTCCAGGTTTGTAACAGTACGAGCAACTCGACATTGGCAACCAGAGAGCCAATCAGCCTGTCTGACAGCACAATCCAGACAACACCGGTCAGCACATAAACCAGAGTAACCCATCCCGCTCGGCGCATCGGGCTGTGATTGTCTCTGAGTTGTCGTAACTGCCAATCTTCCGGTGAACCGGGCTCCATGGATTTATCTCTGACCCATACTCGTCTCTAAAGAATGTTAGCCAGTCAACATTCCCACGTCGAGAAATTTGCAGCAACGATTGCTGGCAGACCAGCAACTCGCGCAAAGCCAGCGGGTTCATCTGCTATGAACCCCAGATCAAAAAGCGCCTGGCCGGTGCTGTCGCAGGGGTGAATCTGGCAGCGACACATGGTTTAATTCCGTGTCTGCCGAAGCACCACAGGAAACTCCATGACCCCTGCCATCAAGGCCGCCCAGAAGGCGAAGATTCGCTACACCCTTCATGAGTACGACCATGATCCCGCCGCCGAAAGCTACGGCGAAGAAGCGGTGGAAAAAACCGGGGCGGCACCGGGGCAGGTGTTCAAAACCCTGGTCGTTAGCCTGGACGGCAAGGAGCTGGCGGTAGGCATTGTGCCGGTGAGTGCCATGCTGGGCCTGAAACAGATTGCCCGGGCGGCGGGTGCCAAGAAAGCGGCCATGGCCGACAAGCAACTGGTGCAACGCACCACCGGCTATGTGCTGGGTGGGGTCAGCCCGCTGGGGCAGAAAAAACAACTGAAAACCTTTATCGATCAGAGTGCCGAGGCTTTCAAAACCGTTTTCGTGAGCGCTGGCAGGCGGGGCCTGGAAATCGAGCTGGCCCCGGCCGATCTGGCCCGACTGACCGGCGCCCAGATGGTTCCCCTGCAACAGGACTGAGCAACCCGCAGAACAGCGGCCACAAAAAACCCGATGAACCGGCGGCCCATCGGGTTTTCAGGGATCACACCGGGCCAGGGCCCGGCTGACTCACCGTATTACTGAACCGATGCCTGAGCGTCCGCCAGGATCTTGTTCAGGGTTTCGCTTGGCTGCATCACCGCGCACACCTTTTCCATCGGCGCGTGGTAGTAACCGCCGATATCCGCTTCGTGGCCCTGAACCACAGTCATTTCTTCCAGGATCTTGTCCTTGTTCTCTTCCAGCTGTGCAGACAGCTTGGTAAAGAAGGTCTGCAGCTCCTGGTCATCAGACTGCTTGGACAGCTCCTCTGCCCAGTAACGGGCCAGATGGAAGTGGGAACCCCGGTTATCCAGCTCGCCGGTCACACGGGACGGCGACTGGTTGTTCTCCAGTAGACGCTCGGTGGCCTTGTCCAGGGTCTGACCCAGCATGCGTGCGCGCTGATTGTTCTGCTTCTCACCCAGCTCATCCAGAGACACCGCCGTGGCCAGGAACTCACCCAGAGAATCCCAACGCAGGTGGTTTTCCTGAATCAGCTGCTGTACGTGCTTGGGTGCGGAACCGCCAGCACCGGTCTCGTACAGACCACCGCCGTTCAGCAGCGGCACGATCGACAGCATCTTGGCGCTGGTGCCCAGCTCCAGAATCGGGAACAGGTCGGTCAGGTAGTCACGCAATACGTTGCCGGTGACGGAAATGGTGTCCAGGCCACGAATCAGGCGCTCCATGGTCCAGCGAATGGCGCGCACCGGGCTCTTGATCTGAATATCCAGACCCTCGGTATCCAGCTCGGCCAGGTACTTCTCGACCTTCTTGATCAGCTGGGCGTCGTGGGCACGCTCGTCGTCCAGCCAGAACAGTGCCGGCATGCCGCTGGAACGTGAGCGGTTTACCGCCAGCTTGACCCAGTCGCGAATCGGCAGATCCTTGGTCTGGCAGGCTCGCCAGATGTCGCCTTCCTCAACCTTGTGCTCGGTCAGCACGGTGCCGTCTTCCGCCACAACCCGCACGATACCGTCTTCCTTCATTTCGAAGGTCTTGTCGTGAGAGCCGTATTCTTCGGCTTTCTGCGCCATCAGACCAACGTTGGGTACGGTACCCATGGTGGTGGGATCGAACGCGCCGTGGGTCTTACAGAAGTTGATCACTTCCTGGTAGATGGTGGCGTAGGTGGACTCGGGCATCACTGCCTTGGTGTCCTTGAGCTTGCCATCACGAGCCCACATCTTGCCGGAGTTACGAATCATCGCGGGCATAGAGGCGTCGACGATGATGTCACTGGGCACGTGCAGGTTGGTGATGCCCTTCACGGAATCAACCATGGCGATTTCCGGACGGTGCTCGTAACAGGCGTGCAGATCTTCCTGAATCTGCTCCTGCTTGGATTCCGGCAACAGCTTGACCTTCTCGATCACCGACGACAGGCCGTTGTTCGGGTTAACGCCGATTTCCTTGAACAGGTCACCGTACTTTTCGAACAGCTCTTTGTAGAAAACCTTCACCGCGTGACCAAACACGATCGGGTGGGAGATTTTCATCATGGTGGCTTTCACGTGCAGTGAGAACATCACGCCGGTCTTTTCGCAATCTTCGATCGCGTCTTCGAAAAACTTCACCAGTGCATTCTTGCTCATGAACATGCCGTCCAGCACTTCACCTTCCTGCAACGGCAGGTCGGCCTTCAGAACGGTCTGCTCGCCTTTCTTGTTCTCGAACACGATGCGGGCATTGGTCGCCTTGTCGAGGGTGACCGACTGCTCGCTGGAATAAAAATCACCGCCGCGCATGTGCGCCACGTGCGTCCGGGAGGCCGGGCTCCACTCACCCATGCTGTGGGGGAATTTGCGGGCAAACGCCTTCACCGCGGCCGGGGCACGACGGTCGGAGTTGCCTTCACGCAATACCGGGTTAACCGCACTGCCCAGCACCTTGGAGTAGCGGGCGTGGATTTCTTTCTCTTCGTCGGTTTCCGGGTGTTCCTTGAACTCGGGCACTTTGTAGCCCTGATCGTTCAGCTCCTTGATAGCGGCCCGAAGCTGCGGGATGGACGCAGAAATGTTCGGCAGCTTGATGATGTTGGCGTCCGGATCTTTGGTGTACTCACCCAATTCCGCCAGAGCGTCCGGAACCCGCTGATTTTCCTCCAGGTGATCCGGGAAGTTCGCCAGGATACGCGCCGCGAGAGAGATGTCGCTGGTTTCGAAATCAATACCAGCCGGCTTGGCAAAGGTTTCCAGGATAGGAAGCAGTGACCGGGTGGCGAGGGCAGGTGCCTCGTCGGTCAATGTGTAGACAATCTTGGCTTTGGATGATGTCATTTTCGTCCTCAGGCTATTGGATGGGTTCAGGACGGCCACCGCAGGGTCTGGCGTCTTGTGAACGCTCGGCCGCGTCAGTGACTGATTCGGAACTTTTGATAGGCTTATTAAGATAGCATTTTTCAGGGAACATTGGTTACGATCTTAGTATAAGAACGTACGGATAATACCTGATCGTCGGTCAGAGGCTGTTGAAACGACGGGAATTTACGAAACTTTCTAACATCAATCAGATGGGTGAAATTGCAGCGCTGGCGCGGTGCGGGCAAGCCTGACCACCGCGATGTCGCTGATTCTGCAGAAATCCCGGCGTTGCGCCGCCGGGGGTTATCCACAGATTTTGTTAACAATCATCAAGCCGGAAGCAGGCCTTCCTCCTGCAAACGCCGGCGAATCTGATCCAGCGCTTCCGGGTTGCCGAGGGCATCCCGGTTGTCGGCTTTTTTCGAGCCGTTGATCAGCCGGGCCACCGCCAGCTCCACTTTCTTGCCGCTGCGGGTGTAGGGAATGTCCGGCACCTGGACAATGTGCCGGGGCACATGGCGGGGGCTGGCACCTTCGCGGATGCGGGTTTTCAGGGTTTTCGCCAGTTCAGAATTAACCTCCTGGCCCTCGGCCGGAACCACCAGCAGCACCACTTCCACATCGCCGTCGATCTGGCGGCCCACCACCAGGCTGTCTTTGACCTGTTCGATGGTCTCCACCTGGCGGTAGATTTCGGCGGTTCCGATGCGAACGCCGCCCGGGTTCAGGGTGGCGTCTGAACGGCCATAGATGATGGCGCCGCCATGCTCGGTAAACTCGATAAAGTCACCGTGGGCCCAGACGCCAGGGAAGGTATCGAAGTAGGCTTCGCGATAGCGCTCGCCGTCCGGATCCTGCCAGAAACTGACCGGCATCGACGGCAGTGGCTGACGACAGACCAGCTCGCCCCGGCCGTCGGACACCGGTGTGCCGTCATCGTCGTAGGCCACGGCATCCACCCCCAGCAGGCGGCACTGGATTTCGCCACGGCGCACCGGTAGCAGCGGTGTGGCGCCGACAAAACAGCCACAGATATCGGTGCCGCCGGCAATGGAACCCAGCAACGCCTGGGGTGCACCGTCGGTGTACATCCAGTCGTAGTCTTCCGGCAACAGCGGTGAGCCGGTGGAAAAGACCACTCGCAGGTGGCTTTGATCGAGCGTCTGTGCAGGCTTGAGTTCGGCCTTGCGACAACCGGCGATAAACCGGGCACTGGTGCCGTAATGGGTTACCCGCTCCCCGGCGACCGTCTCCCAAAGGGCGTTCAAGCTGGGATAACCCGGCGAACCATCAACGGTGATTACGGCAGCGCCGGTCATCAATACCGACACCTGCCAGTTCCACATCATCCAGCCACAGGTGGTGAAGTAGAGGAACCGGTCATCAGGCCCGACATCGCCATGCAGCATCAGCTCTTTGGCGTGGTTCACCAGCAGGCCGCCGGTGCCGTGCACGATGCACTTGGGCTTGCCGGTGGTGCCGGAAGAAAACAGGATGTACACCGGGTGCTCCGGATCTACCGGCGTGAACGATGGCGCTTCGCCCGCGCCCGCAGCTAAAGCCTCGTCCCAGCCGGTAACCAGCGGGCCCGCCAGGTGGGGCTGGTCGGGCAGTTGCTGAACGCTAACCACGGTTTTCAGGGTTGGCAGCTTGCTCACCAGATCAGCGAACTCCTGCTGTCGCGCAAACACCTTGCCGCCATAGCCGTAGCCGTTCACCACAATCAGTGCAGCAGGCTCGATCTGGCCGAAGCGATCCAGGATGGCGCCAGCACCAAAATCCGGAGACGCGGAGCTCCAGATGGCGCCCAGACTGGTGGCCGCCAGCATACCGACAATGGCCTCGTAACCGTTGGTGACCACGCCCGCAACCCGGTCACCCTTGGCAACACCTTTGCTACGCAGGAAGGCTTCCAGGGCACCGGCATCGGCTTTCAACTGGGCATAGGTTTTACGCAGAACCGGGCGGGTTTCACAGTAGGCCACCACCGCTTCCCGGTCGCCATGATCACCGTCGGCCAGGCGCAACAGGTTGGCGGCAAAGTTCAGTTTCATACCCGGGAACCACTGGGCGCCTGGCATGGAACGATCGCCAAGCACCCGCTCAGCCGGGGTGTCGCACACCAGACCGCAATAGTCCCAGACCTTGCCCCAGAAAGTTTCCAGGTCATCGATAGACCACTGGTGCAGGGCGTGATAATCGGCAAAGGGCCCGAGGCCATCCTGTTCCAGCCAGCGCCTGAACTGGCCCATGCGGGATTGGGCCAGGGTGTTTCCGGTCGGGGTCCAGACAACCGGTGATGGTTCTGCGTTACTCATGTTCTCTCCAGATATTTACAGCATATGCCAACCGTGACTCACCACGATCGACTGGCCAGTCAGTGCAGCAGACGGGAAAGCAGCCAGATGCACCGCCACTTCGGAAACGTCTTCCTGGGTAGTGAACTGCCCGTCTACGGTATTTTTGAGCATGATCTTGCTGATCACCTCTTGTTCAGAGATACCCAGCTCTTTGGCCTGTTCGGGTATCTGCTTGTCCACCAGCGGTGTGCGCACGAATCCTGGGCAAATAATATTGCTGCGCACACCATGTTCCGCGCCCTCTTTGGCAACCGCCCGGCATAGCCCGAGCATGCCATGCTTGGCGGCCACGTAGGGTGACTTCAGCGGCGACGCCTCCAGAGAGTGTACGGAGCCCATGTACAGCATAGTACCCCCACCTTGGGCGTACATCTGGCGCAAGGCCGCCCGGGTAACCAGGAACGCGCCATCCAGATGCACGCTCATCACCTTGCTCCAGTCGGCAAAGGCCAGTTTGTGTACCGGGTCTATGTGCTGGATACCGGCATTCGCCAGGGCAATATCGAGGCGCCCCCACTGTCGCACAATGGCGTCAACACCCTGGTCAACCGCCTGCTCGTCGGTTACGTCCATGGCCAGTGCCATGGCGGTTCCGCCTGCCTGTTCAATGGCCGCCACAGTGTCGGCAGCCGTGTCGGCGGTGAGGTCGGCCACCGCTACCCGGGCACCTTCACGGGCGTAATGTTCAGCAATGGCGCGGCCAATCCCACGGCCAGCCCCGGTAATCAGGGCTACTTGGTTTTGAAGACGCATGGTCTCAGTCTCCTTGAGCTCAGCTCTTGTTATTGGAATTCAGTAACGGGGCCAGGTCAGCCCCCTCCGTACACCTCGTTAGGCAGCCAGGTCGCCAGGGGCTCGAACCAGAACACCAGGGCCAGGGCCAGCAACTGCAGGCCGATAAACGGCAGTACGCCCAGATAGATATGGCGGGTGGTAATACCCGGCGGGCACACCCCTTTGATGTAGAACAGCGAAAAGCCTACCGGTGGGGTCAGGAACGAGGTCTGCAGGCAGATCGCAAACATGATCGCAAACCACACTGGCTCCACGCCCATCTTGAACAGCACCGGCGCCACCAGCGGCAGGATGATCAGCGTGATCTCCACCCAGTCCAGGAAGAAGCCCAACAGGAAGGTAATGAACAGCACCGTCAACAGCACTCCGGTGGTGCCGAACGGCAACCCGGTGATGGCACTTTCGATCACCTCATCGCCGCCCAGGCCACGCAATACCGAGGCAAACACCGTGGCACCGATGAAGATGCCGAAGATGAACGCCGAGGTGCGGCTGGTCTGATACAGCGACTCCTTCAGCGTCTTCATATCCAGGCGCTTGCTGACAAACGCCATCAGCATGGCGCCACCGGCACCCACCGCCGAGGCTTCCGTGGTGGTGGCAATACCGAAAAAGATGGAGCCCAGAACCGCAATAATCAGGGCCATCGGCGGCAAAACCGCTTTCAATACGTCCAGCCAGGCACGGGCATCCAGGGGCTCGCGATTTTTCGGGGCAGGCGCCAGGTCTTTTTTGATGAAGGAGGCAATGATGATGTACAGAATGTACATGGTGCCGAGCATTACGCCGGGAATCAGCGCGCCCATGAACAGCTTGCCTACCGACGCATCAGACGTACCCAAGCGATCAGCCATCAGCACCAGCATGATGCTGGGTGGCACCAGGATGCCCAGGGTGCCGACCGAGCAGGCCGTACCCACGGCCAGAGATTTGTTGTACTGGGCCTGCATCATCGGCCCCAGAGACAGCATACCCAGCAGCACCACCGAGGCGCCGACAATGCCGGTGGACGCCGCCAGCAGTACGCCGACAATCACCACGGTAATGGCGTAACCACCCCGCAGCGGTCCCAACACCCGCACCAGGCTGTGCATCAGTTTTTCCGCAATACCGGAACGGTCCAGCATGATGCCCATGAAGATAAACATGGGCAGGGCCACCATCAGTTCGTTGGCGACAATACCGTAGATCCGGGCATCCAGCACCCCCATGGTTCCCTGCCAGGTAAACCACAGCGATGAATCAAAATACTCCACCATGACGTGCCCGACAATCGCGAACACCAGGCCAATACCCGCCAGTGACCAGGCCACCGGGAATCCCAGCAGCAACAGCACCATGAAGCTGGCGAACATGGCGATAACAAGAATCGCTTCTACACCCATGACGTCGGCCTCTTGAATCAGGGATTGGGATGGCCGACAGAGCGGCGATCGTTTTTCGGGGGAGTGACTGCCCGGGGAAACCCGAACAGAAAGGTCATGCAACGCAAGGCCCGGGAGAACAGGGCAATCATCACGAAAATCAGGCCCAAGGGCAGCATGCTTTTAAAGATAAACCGGTAGGGCAAACCACTGGGCGCCTGGGAGCGCTCCTGGTAGATCCAGGCCTTCCAGGCGTAGGGCACCAGCACCTCAACCATCAGGTACACCACCGGCAAGGCCAGGATGGCAATACCGAGCAACTCGATGGTGGCCTGAGTGCGGGGTGAAAACTTTTCTTTCAGCACGTCGACACGCACGTGGTCATCACGCACCACCGCGTACCCGAGGGTGAGCATGGTTGCCGCGCCAAACAGGTGCCAGGAAAGCTCTTCCAGTGCAATGGAGCCCTGGGAAAGCACATATCGGGAAAACACGTTAATCAGCACGACAATAAGGACGCCAATCCAGAGCCAGGAGCTGAAACGCCCGACTGCGACCACCAGCCGGTCCAGGCGCCACGCCAGCGCGTTGGTCGGCAGCAAGTCGTCGTCCTGCGCAGGGGGCTGGTTCGCCCCGGATACGTTGGGTTCAGTCACAAAAACCTCGAATAGTCCGGATGCCTAGGGGAATGCGGGCGGCACAGGGCCGCCCGCGAGGGTCATCATCCGTGGATCAGTCGTACTTGTAGAACGTCCGCGGCAGGTAGCCTTTGGAGTGCCATACTGAATGGTGCTCCATGAACTCACGCTGACTGGTGAGTACGCGGTTGAACATTTTGTCCTCGGCGGCGATCTCGTCCAGCACCTCGTTGGTCACCTTCTGCAGTTCGCGCAGCACTGGCTCCGGCAGGGTCTGGGCCGTTACGCCTTCTTTCGCGTATTCACGCAGTGCGGTCGGCTGGGCCCACTCACTCTCGGCAAAGCCTTTCAGAGTGGCGGATTCGCAGCCCATTTCGATCAGGGCGCGGGTACCAGGCTGCAGCTTTTCCCAGGCATCCTTGTTCACCAGCAGGTGCGAGGTGGTCAGAGTCTGGTGCCAGCCGGGCATGATGTAATTCTTGATGATCTGATCCAGGCCCAGCATCTTATCGATGGCTGGCTGCGAGAATTCTGTTGCATCAATGGTCTTGCGCTCCAGGGCCTGATAGATCTCGCCACCCGGCACCATGGTCACCGACGCACCCAGCTTCTCCAGCACCTTGCCACCGATACCGGCAAAACGGATCTTCAGGCCATCAAAATCTTTCATGCCAGTAATTGGCTTGGCGAACCAGCCAGCACCTTCAGGGCCGATGATAGAGCAGAGCATGGGGTGGATATTGCGCTCGGCGTAGATTTCCTGGAGCAGCTCACGACCGTCGCCCTGGTAGTACCAGGCCAGATACGCAGGCGGTTCCATATTGAACGGTGCGCCGGAATACAGTGGCAGGGCCGGAATAGTGCCCTGGTCGTAACCCACCCAGGTATAACCGGCGGGATACTTACCGCTGCCCACGGCATCCATGATTTCAAATGGCGGCACCAGCTCGCCCGGCTCGTAATAACGCAGTTGAATGTCGCCACCAGAGATCGTTTTCAGGTTTTCGGTAAGGTGCTTGACCGGTGACGTCAGGCCAATCAGGTGCGACGGGAAGGCAAGCGGCACCTGCCAGCGTACTTTCTCTGCCGCCATTGCGTCCGATGTGGCCAGTCCGCCGGTGATCACGGCCGCCGCGGTCATTCCATAGGTCAACTTTGAAAGCTTTTGCTTGATCGACATGAAGCGAATCCTTCTTGTTGTTGTCGTACAGCCACCAGATCTGTGCCAGTGGTCTTGGTCTGAAAAAGTCAGACAACGCAGGAAACTAGGGCTGACAAAGGCTCGGGTCCAACGGGGTTACGCCAGCCTTGTTTTCTTACGTTGTTCTGACGTCCTGCCACTCAGGCTTAGCAGATACCATGCCACCGCCTGAATTTTATTATTTTTCATGAACTTAAATAAAACCCACTCACCCGAACACGCTTCTTTGTCCGGAAATCCGGACAATCAACGACATTGGTCGTACGTAAATGTACGGATCACGGGACAGGCGTCCGGAAATCAGGACATCTTTGCCAACTTCTCGTACAGCACGGAGCGGGAAATACCCAGCAGGCGTGCCGCCTTGGTGCGATTGCCCCGGCAAGCCACCAGTGCCTCCTCAATGGCCTGCGCCTCGGCGTCTGCAACGATCCTGGCCAGCGGCCGCACAGCCCGTGCTGGCGTTTGTGCAACCGGGCGCTGACCGCCTTTGGGCAGCACCTTGAAGATGGCATCGGCATCCAGCAGATCGCCGTCCTCACTCATTGTGAGCGCGCGTTCAAGCACGTTACGCAGTTCGCGGATGTTGCCCGGCCAGTCGTAATTGGCCAGGGCGGCCACACCGGCATCGGTAATTTCCCCCCGCAGATCCTGGCCTTCACAAATTTCGCCCAGCAGAGCCTCGCACAGCACGCCGAGATCGCCCAGGCGCTCCCGTAACGGCGGAATCGACACCTCCAGCACGTTCAGGCGGTAATACAGATCCGAACGGAAGCTGCCATCAGCGATCATTGCCTCCAGGTTGCGGCTGGTGGCGGCAATCAGGCGCACATCCACACTGACCACCTTGTTCGAGCCCAGAGGCTCGATTTCGCCTTCCTGCAGAGCCCTCAGCAGCTTGGCCTGCAACGGCAGAGGCATATCTCCCACCTCATCCAGAAACAGGGTGCCGCCGTTGGCCAGTTGGAATTTGCCATCGCGGGTACGCCGGTCGGCACCGGTATAGGCGCCTGGTGCCACCCCGAAAAACTCGGCCTCAAGCAGGTTTTCGGGCACCGCCGCCAGGTTAACCCCGACAAAGGGTTTTTCTGCCCGGGCCGATACCGCATGGATGGCCTGGGCGAGGACTTCCTTACCGGTGCCGGTCTCGCCCAGCAACAAAACGGGCATGTCCCGTCCGGCCGCCAGGCGCGCCTTGCGTTTGACTTCCAGCGCTTCCGGGCTGCCGCCGACAAAGTCGCCAAGGCTGTAGCGGGTACCCCGGGCCTTTTTCGCCAGCGCTTTGCGGGCAGCGGCCAGATCCTGGTGCAGCCGGCGATATTTCGACACCAGTGGCGTCAGGGGTTGCAGGTCGTCGTACAGCACAAAAGCAACCGCACCGACAATAGCGCCAGCTTCGTCGTAGTAGGGCAGACGGGTAACCACAAGTTGTTGCTGGTTATGCTCCATAATATCGAGTAACAACGGTTTGCCGGTCTGTACCACCTCCGGCATCCGGGTGTGAGGGATCACCTGACGTACCGGTTTGCCAATCACCTTGGCGGCATCGTCCAGCCCCAGAAGATGCGAGTAGCTGGTATTGATCCAGGTAATTTGAGAATCCCGGTCTACCGCAATCGCCCCGGCACTGGCTTCCTCGAACATCGGAAACAGGGCTTCGATCAGATTGCGGGTAAGGCCACTCTTGTTCTTGTTGATAAACAGCTCAGACATGTACCGCATACTCACGGGTCGGGATGAATTCATAAACGAACCTTGAGCGTCCGGCATTCCGGACGCTGACTTGAGAGTATAGGAAGCCCCCGGGGCGGGGGCAAACGGTAAAATTGCCCGGCTGTGACAGGCCGGGCGGAAGCCGGCTATTCCGGGATGCGCAGTTCGCCATCGGCAAACAGGATTCGGTCACTGTCGTCCGGCGTCATGGCGATAGGAGTCAGGTGGGTTTCATCAAGCGGTGTCGCCATGTCACCCCGCGGTGTGGTGCGCACCACCTGGCTGGGTGGCAGCGGCTGCTGCCCGCTCAGGTGGTTCCATACCAGGTCAAGCGCCTGGAAATAGTAATGATGCAGGGGCACATAGCGGTTGCCAACGCCGGCAAGCCCGTTCAGTACATCCAGGTGATGCGCGTTCAGGATTTCGTAGTAGCGCAACTGGCTGCGGTCACCCTCCACCTGCTGGTTCAGACCATAGTAAGGCCGGGAAGTATGGTTGATCGGCAAAATGGCATCGGCCCGGCCGGTCACAAACACCGCAGGTTTGCCCTGAAGGTTGCCCGTAGCCCGCACCGCTGCAATGCCTTCTGCAATCTCTTCGGCAAGTTCGGCCTGCTCGCCCGTCAGGGCTGCACCGGATACCGGGTCGGCACCCGCTGCCAGTCCACGCAGGCACAGCAGGGCATCCAGACCATAGTCCGCCTGGCTGGAACTGGCCGAGACACTGGCATTGAGGTTGGTTGGCTGGCCTTCGGCATTGTCGTAAACAATATTCACCCCCGCGGTCGGCGGAATGCCATTACTGGCAGAGAACAGGGCGGCTTCGGCAGCCCCCGCCAGCGGAATCACCGCACCACTGGCATCGGTGGCCGCCAGGCTCAGGCCGCATACCCGATCCTCTACATCTGCTTCGCCATAGGCATTGGCGTAGGTCATGGATATGCTCTGAGCCACCGCCAGGCCGAAATGCACGGGAGCCAGCAGGTTCTGCTCCGGCTGTATGCCGAATTCTTCGTTCAAAATCCGCAGCGCGTCTGTCGCCCTGTCTTCAGTGGTTGCACCGGTCACTAGACCTTTGTTAGCCAGTGAGGCACAAATGGCTTCACCCACAACCGGCGGCACAAAAACGCCGTTCAATGGCGCCTCTGCACTGATTGCCGGTGCCAGGTTGGCGCAGCCCTGATACACCGCCAGAGCAGTGGTGTAGTCCAGCAGGCTTCGGCTGTGCTCCGCTAACGCGGGGCCCTCGCCCTGCCGGATACTGAAACTGCGATCCACCGTCGGGTTCAGGTTGGGCTCAGACACCGCAATTCCGTCAATCAGGCCTTCGGTATCCTGCTCGGCCGCCCGGACAGAAGCGCCCCCGCCGTTGGATACGCTGGAGGCAATCACCAGAGTGTTGTCCGGCGTGATGGTATTCAGGCGCCGGCCCTCACCTCCCGCCTCTCCGTGCAACTGGTTCAGCGCGTAAAATCCGAAACGGATGGACTGCAGCACGTGCTGACCCCAGTCCGCTTCCGGGTTGTCACCGGAGTGGGCGTGTTTCCAGGCAAAGCGATCCGGCCACTGGCTGTTGAACGCCTCACGCTCGGCCGCGCTGAGATCTGCCCGGAACATGGCATCGTCTTCACTGGTCAGCGTGCCATCAATGCGCTGGGCGGTGTTGGTGGCCAGATTGTGGGCGCCGGTGCCTGTGCCCTTGTCGGTATACACCACGGCGCAGCCTTTCTTCAGCCCCCATCCACCGGCCGTCCCAATAGCGCCATAGATACCACGGGAGCCAGACGAAGGCGCGGTCACCATACACGGAGATCCCGGATCAAAACTGTCAGGCACCTGAGCCATCAGGGTAATAGGTGACCGGGCCCCGGGCACCGAAGCGCGGGCGATAAACTCGTGCCCGGCAATCAGCCCCTCGCCGGACGATCCGACCGCAGGGCCAAAGAACGTGCCGTAGCCGCCACCGGGTGCGGTATCCACCAGGGCGCGGTAGTTGTTGTAGATGGCCAGGCGCCGCAGGTCGCGAGCGCCGGGATTCAACGGGTCGGTAAAGGCAGGTGCCGCGCCTGCCAGACCACTGGCGCCAAGCCCGGCTGTCAGCAGGTCATCGGTGATGCCATCGTACATGGTTTGCTGAACGTCACCCAAAATGAAATCTGGCAACTCATTGAAAGACTGCGATGTGTTGCCGCTATCGCTGTTACAGGCAGTCAGCGCCACAGACGCAGCGCCGATCAGGGCACAAAGCGTTATCGGATTCATGGTCATTCCTTGTTTGTTGTTGTTCACATGGCCTCGTGGGCAGGAACGACCGAGCGGATTCTATGCCAATATTTTAAGCCGTTGATTTAATTGACAAATAAATAATAAAAACGGAAGGATAAACAGCCAGCATCCGGATTACCGGACAACACGGGCGCTCCCAAAAGACCTATATATCTGATCTATATTATTTTTATTGAATTTCGTCCGTATTCACGGACATTGTTCGAGTTTCGGGACACTTCGTCAGCCCAGGCGCAAAAACGGCAGCAAGCTAAAGCCCGCAATCACCAAAATCGCCAGGCAGGCCGCCAGTGTGCGCAGCGGATGACGGCGCAGCAAAGCCCAGGGCCCGGTCTCGCCACGGGCCTGCTGCTCAAGAAAAGCCTCCCGCTGTGTTTGGTGTCTGGCGCGCTGATATTCCGCCAGCAGCTGTCGGGCACGTTCGGCTTCGTCGTCGTCATGCACCCAGAAGCCCCCCATGCTGATCCCCCAACGGCTGGGCGGCGTTTCGTAGTAACGCACGTGGTTGGCCTCGAACAGATCGCGAATCTCGTCCGCCTCGTCATCGGGCACGTATCGAAGGTTCATCAAATGATGGGGCATGGCTTTGTGGCTGGCCTCGTTGGCGTGGTTGGCTATATCCTAACAGGAAAGCCAAACCGACCGAATGCACAGGATTCTGCATGAGCCAACACCCCCTTCGTCTGCTGCTGGATTTCGAGGAACAGATCCAGCGCGACAGGGATCATAGTCCAGCCTTTCTGCATCGCCGTGACCGTCGGTTTGCCCTGGCGTGTGAAGCCAACCACACGGAGGCTGATGTCATCGACTGGCTGGCCCATATCAAGAATTTGAGTGGCCCGGCCAAAACAACCGCAGCCAGTGAATCTGCATTCCGGCAATGGCGACAAATCCATTCCGGCTTTGCCATGGCCGGCGCATTGCTGGGGGTTCTCACCATGTCCGGCCTGCTGTTTTTCGATGGTGGCTCCCGCATCAACATCACCGGCATACTCGGCTTTGTGCTGCTGCAACTGCTGCTGGCATTGGCCACCAGCATCCAGTCTCTGGTGGGCTGGCAACCCTGGCGCTGGCTGCTGGTGCGATGGCAGAAAACACCTGCCAGCCCCACCAGCAGGCAGTTACAGCCCTTACTGATGGCTCGTGCCGCCCATACCGGCGGTGCCTTGTTCGGCCTCGGCGGACTGGCGACGCTGCTGATGCTGTTGGTGGTACAGGATCTGGCCTTTGGCTGGAGCACCACTCTGGATACCGCGGCCGACAGCTACCACAGGCTCATTGAATGGCTTGCCATGCCCTGGCAAGCGCTATGGCCTGCGGCGGTGCCGTCTCTGGAACTGGTGGAGGCAACCCGGTTTTTCCGGGCCGATCCCTCGGCAGTCACCACCACGGCTGCCCAATGGGGCCAGTGGTGGCCGTTTGTGGTCATGCTCTGGCTGGGCTGGGTGGTACTGCCCCGCCTGCTGCTACTGGCGCTGGCCCAACTGGCGTTGCGTGGAAAAGCGCGCAGGCTGCTGGCGAGCCATCCAGGTTTACACGCGCTGCAATACCGGCTGGAAACCCCGACCCTGGATACCGGCAACCAGCACAACGACGCACACGACCTGCCAGACACCCGCACCGGCACAACACCGGAGCCACTCCCGGAGGCCCATTTTCTGGTTTGCTGGGCTGGCGCTGGCAAACCGCAGCTACCGGAGGCACTTACCGGCCAGGACATTCCAGGCTTTCAAGCGGGCGGCCAGGCGAGCCTTGGTGAAGACGATGACGTTATCGCAACCATCGCCCGGCTATCCCCGCCACACCAGGTATCGCTGCGACAGCAATCTGCCACGGTGCTGGTGATTACCCAAAGCTGGCAGCCACCCACCGGCGAACTGCAGGATTTTCTGGAACAGGCCCACGACGCCTGGCCCGAAGGCACCCGGATCGCGCTGCTGCCTCTGGCACCGGTTCCGGATCAGGCACCGGAACCCCATCTGCTGCAACCCTGGCTGCGCTTTGCCAACCGGCTACCGGCCCACTTTGCACGGGTAGTCGCACTGCCCGAACAACAACACCGGAACCAGGAGGCCAGATCATGACCCGGGCCCCCATGTTTGCCGTGGTCGGCCACCCCAACAAAGGCAAATCCAGCGTGGTGGCCACCTTATCCCAGAACGACGCCATCGCCATTGCCCTGGAACCCGGCACCACCAAAGCCCGCCAGGCCTACCCGCTCACCGTCGACGGCAATACCCTGTACACCCTGGTGGACACCCCTGGCTTCCAGCGGCCCCGGCGGGTGCTGCAATGGCTTGAAGCCCACAGCCTGTCGGCCTCTGATCACCCGGAGACGGTACGCGCCTTCGTTACCCAGCATCAGGGCGACGGCCGGTTCGTTGATGAGTGCGAGTTGCTGGCGCCGGTTCTGGATGGTGCAGGCATTATTTACGTGGTCGACGGGTCGGTGCCCTACAGTGCAGAGCACGAAGCGGAAATGACCATTCTGCGCTGGACAGGGCGGCCCAGCCTGGCGCTGATCAACAGTATTGGCAGCGGCGACTACAGCGACACCTGGCAAAGCGCCTTGGGCCAGTTTTTTCAGGTTGTCCGCAAGTTCGATGCCGTTCGCGCCCCGTTCGAGCAACACCTGAGCCTTCTGAAAGCCTTTGGCCAGCTAGAGCCGGATTGGGAGCAGCCTCTGGAGCAGGCCACCCGGCTACTGGCGGAGCAACGCCAGCAACGGCACCTGCAGTCCTCAAAACTGATTGCCAGCGCACTGGAAGAGCTGATGTCCTGGCAGGAAAAACGCCTGCTGACCCACCATCAGATCGCCGGGGTCAGCGACCATCAGCTGGCACAGACCCTGCGCGACCGATGGTATGATCATCAGCGCCGAAGAGAACAAGCGCTGCGGGCCGACATTGAATACCTGTACCAACACCAGCGCATTCAGCGCCAGGAAGCGGAATTGTCCTGGGCCAGTGAACACGATCTGTTCTCGGAAGATACCCGTAAACACTGGGCGGTCAGCCGCAAATACCTGGCTACGGCCGGGTTTGGCGCCGGGGCGGTGGGCGGCGCGGGCATCGACGCCGTCACCCTCGGTTCTTCACTGGGCACCGGGGCGCTGATCGGCGGATTGATTGGCGCTGCAGGCAGTTATTTCTACGGCGACAAACTGGTGCTGCCCGCCCTCAATATTGGCCCCCTGAAGGATGGCCTGAAAACCGCCAGTTTCGGCCCGGTACAGGACAGCCAGTTCGGTTATATCGTGCTCGGGCGGGCAGTCGACCACTGGTGGCACATCAGCCACCGCAATCACGCCGGGCGTGATCTTCTGGAGTTGGAACCGGCGGATCATCACTGGCTCAGCGAACTGGATAAAGCCAACCGAAAAGCCATACAGCAGGCCTTCGACCAGTGCCGGAAACAGAAGGCGCTGAGCCCGTCACAGCAGGAAAATCTGGCCCACGCCGTCGCCAGCGCCATGGCCGTCTACGACCACTGGCGGTTGAACCGGCCCTGACTGCCATGTTTATACTGTTTGGCTATTCCATCACATAACGGGGAATGCAAATGAAAATTGTACGTGTGCAAGACATCATCGGTACCGAGCGCGAAGTTCACGGCCCGGGCTGGACCAGCCGTCGGATGCTGCTGAAAAAAGACGGCATGGGATTCTCTTTCCACGAAACCATCATCCCGGCGGGCGCCGAACTGAACCTGTGGTACAAGCACCACCTGGAAGCCGTGTATTGCGTGGCCGGTAACGGCACCATCACCGACAAGGCCACCGGCGAAACCCACGAGATCAGCGACGGCACCCTGTACGCGCTCGACCAGCACGACCAGCACACGCTGCGTGGCGGCACGGAAGACATGCGCCTGATCTGCGCCTTCAACCCGCCGGTCACCGGCCGCGAAGTTCACGACGAAGACGGCGCTTACCTGCCCGACACCAGCGAAGACTGATCCCTGTGTCTGTCGCTGCCCAATCGGCGACCACTGCATCGCCACCGCCAGCACGCCTGCTGCCGGTGGCGATCTTGCTCTGGTTTGCCGGTGTTTACCTGCGTATCCCGGTGCTGGTGGCTCCACCACTGGCGCCGTTTATCGGCGACGATCTCGCACTGTCCCAAACCCTGACCGGCGCCCTCACTACTCTGCCCATCCTGATGCTGGCCATTGGTGCCATGCCCGGCTCTCTGGCAATTTCACGCATTGGCCCAAGAAACACCCTGGCATTAGCCATGGTCATTATGGTGGTCGGCTCGGCCGGGCGGGGCCTGGTGCCCGATACTCTGACACTGATGATTGCCAGTGCGGTCATGGGCCTGGGGGTGGCAATGATGCAACCGGCGTTACCAGCACTGCTGCCCCGCTGGTTGCAGCCACACCACATAGCGCTGGGCTCGGCCATTTACATGAACGGCCTGTTGATGGGCGAATTTATCGGCGCGGGTATTACTCTGCCGCTGGTCATGCCTCTGTTCGACAACAGTTGGCGAGCCACACTGATCGCCTGGTCGCTGCCCGCGCTGGTGGTGGCGGCCGCGCTGTATCTGCCGAAGCGGGATTTCGCTCCGCCCACCCGCAGGGGCGCCTGGCTGCCCGACTGGAAGAACCCGCTGACGCTGCGCCTCGGCCTGCTGCTGGGATTGTCCGGCTGTATGTTTTTTGGCCTGAATGCCTACATGGGCAATCTGTTGGAGCAACAAGGGCAGTTCGACCGACTGCCGGAAGCGCTGTTCTGGTTCAACGTAGCCCAGGTGGCAGCCTCTCTGCTTATGCTGAAAATGGCCAGGGCCTGGGTCGGCCAGCGCGAACCCATCATTGTTCTGGCCAGCCTGAGCATTGCCGGCACCATTGGTATCTTGTTGCTGGATGGCTGGTGGTCCATTGCCAGCGCCGCCTTCATGAGTTGTGTCGCAGGCATGCTGCTGATTCTGATGGTGGCCCTGCCACCGCTTCTGGTGAGTTCATCGGAAACCGGGCGGCTATCGGCAGGCACCTTCCTCGTGGGCTACACCATGGCCTTCTCGGTGCCTATGCTTGGGGGCGTTATCGCTGACTGGTCCGGCGACACCCGCCACGCCATTCTTACCATGATTGCCTATAGCCTGCTGGTGCTGCCGCTGGCCTTTACGCTGGATCTGACACGAAAAAAGGATCAGCCCGCAGACTGATCCTTTCCAGGTTTCATCGTCAGGCTCTGGCCGTTGGGCCAGAGCACTGATTCAGAGGTAATAATCTTTCAACGGAGGAAAGCCGTTAAACTCGATGGCGCTGTAGGTGGTGGTGTAGGCGCCGGTCGATAGCCAGTACATCCGGTCGCCAATCGCCAGGTTCAGCGGCAGCGGGTACTTGTGGTGCTCATACATGATGTCGGCACTGTCACAGGTCGGCCCGGCAATAACACAGTCCTCGCCTTCACCGGTCTTCTCGGTCCAGATCGGGAACTTGATGGCCTCATCCAGCGTCTCGATCAGCCCCGAAAACTTGCCCACATCGGTAAACACCCACCGGTGCAGCGCGGTACGGGATTTCCGGGAAATCAGCACCACCTCGCTCACCAATACTCCGGCATTGGAAATCAGTGACCGCCCCGGCTCAATAATGATCTCCGGCAGTTCGTCGCCGAAATCCTCATGCAGGAACCGGGCGATTTCCTCCGCGTACACCGCCAGTTCGTTGGTGCGGGTGATGTAGTTGGCCGGAAAACCACCGCCCATATTGATCATTTTCAGCTCGATGCCGTCTTCTTCTTTCAGGCGCTCGAAGATCACCTTTACCTTGTTCAGGGCCGCGTCCCAGGCACCGATTTCCCGCTGCTGGGAACCCACATGGAAAGACACGCCATAGGGCACCAGCCCCAGATCCCGGGCCAGAATCAGCAGATCCATGGCCATGTCGGTCTGGCAGCCAAACTTGCGGGACAGCGGCCAGTCGGCGGTCAGGGTGCCTTCCGTGAGGATACGCACATACACCTTCGAACCCGGTGCCGCCTTGGCAATGTTGCGCAGGTCCGCCTCGGAATCGGTGGCAAACAGGCGCACGCCCTTTTCATAGAAGGTGCGGATGTCCTTTGCCTTCTTGATGGTATTGCCGTAACTGATGCGATCCCCGGTTACCCCCAGCGCCATCACCTTGTCCAGCTCATACACCGACGCAATGTCGAAATTCGCCCCCTTGTCCCGCAGCATGGTCAGAATCTGCGGGGCCGGGTTGGCCTTCACCGCGTAGTACACACTGGCGTAGGGAAAGCCTTCCACCAGCTCCTGGTACTGGCGGTCGATGGTCTGGGTATCGATCACCACAAACGGCGTTTCCTTGCCATCGGCAAAGTCTTTGATCCGCTTGAAGGTCTCGGCGCTGTAGTAATCGGCAATATCGGCGTTGGGGGTCTGGAGCATGGGTGGTGTGTCCCTCCCTGGGGCAAACAACCATAGAAAAAGGCACTGCAGACAGACCGCAGCGCCGGTAAGATTTCGCGAGTTTCGGGCTTTTTTTCTGCGCGGCAAATGCGCAGTTATACCCATCAAGATTAGCTCAAATTTACCGGGTCGCACGCTTCGCGACCGGCGGCATCAAACCGCCACCGGCCAAAGGGGTGGGGGCTCAACCGGGCCATCCGGATCTCGCGGACAACTCTGGCTGTGCAGGTACGCCAGAATCGCCGCCTGCAGCTCGTTCCCCTGGCCCAGCCCCTGATTGCCGAACAAGCGGTTGAATTCCAGCACATAGGGGTAACCCTCCACCAGGGCAATATCAAAGCCTGCGTGATCCACACCTAACGCCCGGGCCAGGCGCAACGCCAGTTCCGTTGCTGCCAACGGCACCTCGCCGGTCACAATCTGGCCGCCTTTCGCCACGTTGTTGTAGAAACCCTGTTCCGCCTGGGTTCGCCAGTAGGCCGTCACCACCTGATCCCCGATGATAACCACCCGCACGTCCCGGTCGATAGGCAGGTATTCCTGCACGTAGAGCACGTCGGTGCGCTCACAGTATCTCTGCCAGTCGGCGCGGGATTCAATCAACCACACACCGTCACCCATACTGGCTTTCGGCAGCTTGGCAACAAACGGCAGGGCCATGGCCTCCCAGAGCGATTCCCGCTCCCGCGGGCCGTTAGCCTCGATGATTGTCCAGGGCGTGTGCTCGGGCGCCACGGTCTGGAAAGCCCGGGTCATTTCCACCTTGTCGTGACCAATGCGGTAGCTGGCAACACTGGGAAAAATCCGGCATTTCAGGCCATGTACCAGCGCACTGATCTGCCAGTATTCGGGAAACAACACCCAGTCGGCCTCTCTGAGCAGAGGTTTATGGTTCAGAAAGTGCTCAGGCTTGAGCACGGTGGTGTCGGGAAATCCCAGAGTACGAAACACGTTGAAGGAGACAAGTTGCATGGAAGGCGCCACACAAAAGGAAGAAATTGGCGGCATTTTATCCAGCTTTTTGCCGCTGGCAAGCAGTATTTTTGCGCCAACTTGACTGATCTCATGGCGGCAGCAAAACAAAGTAATAATAATTTGCATTACAGATAACCATTGAGGAATTCTCCATGAAAACACCGTTTATGCTGGCCGCTGCCACCGCCGCTCTGATGTTCACTCTGCCAGCGGCTGCCGATGACGAGTACAGCCATTTCAAAGGCGAACCGTCGAAAACCCTGGCTCAGGCCGTGGCCAATTTCTCGGAGTACAACCACCGCCTGGAGCAGGTTCTGGCAGGCGAGCTGACGCCGGAAGCCATGAACGAGGTTCATCAGCTGACTTACACGCTGGAGAATGCTCTGGGCAAACTGGATGACGAACTGGAAGACATTGCCGAACGGCTGGAAAAAGTCCACAAGGCCTCCGAGCACGCAGCCCCGGATACGGTCAGGCAGCAGGGCGCCGTGTACCTGGAGAAAAGCCGCACCATCATCCGCTGAAGCGCGTTATTCAGGGCGCCGGGCGTTTCTTGGTGCCCTGCTGGGCCGGGGCGGTGAGCGGATCTTCCGGCCAGGGGTGTTTGGGGTAACGGCCCCGCAGTTCCTTGCGAACCTCCGGGTAGGCGTTCTGCCAGAAACTGGCCAGATCCGCCGTCACCGCCAGCGGCCGCTGCGCGGGTGACAACAGATGAATCACCACCGGCACCTGACCACCCGCCACAGTCGGGGTGTCGGTCCAGCCGAACAACGCCTGCAGTTTCGCCGCCAGCACCGGGCCATGATCCTGAGTGTAATCCAGCGACACTTTCTGTCCCGTGGGAATACTCAGGGCCCGGGGTGCCAGGCTTTCCAGCTGTTGCTGCCGGGGATAATCCAGCAATGAAGCCAGTGCCGGAAGCAGATCCAGCCGGGTAATGTCCGCCCACCGCTGCGAACCCGCCAGAAAAGGGCCCAGCCAATGTTCAAGGCTATCCAGCAGAGCCTGATCGTCCACGTCAGGCCAGTCACCCGGGAACCGGTTGGCCAGCAACCGCACCCGGGCCTGCCATTGGCGGCTGGCATCGGTCCAGGGCAGGCTGTCCAGGCCCTTGCGCCGAATAGCGTCCAGCAAGCCCTGCTGAATGAGCTCCGGGGCCACCTGAGCCAGCGGCTGCTCCGCCAGAATGAGCGCACCCAGCTTGCGCACCTCACGGGCCACAACGCGGCCCCGGTGGTCATCCCAGAAGGCCTCGTCGCCGTACTGGATGTGCCCGGCCAAGTCCTGTTCCAGATCCGCAAGGCTCACCGGTGCTGCCAGATAAATCGTTGCCTCCCGGGCCTTGCCATCCAGATCCGCCGCCACCAGCCAGTCTTCCCGGGCCAGGGGATCGTCGTCCCGCAGCAGGGCACCTTTGCCGTTACTCAGCTGATAGCGGGGCGCCGAACCTGCCCGGCGACGGGCAATGCGATCGGGATAAGCCTGGGCCAGCACCCGGCCAACCTCAGTGGCCGAGGGTAGGTCGGTTTTCAGGGCAGCCCGGCACAGCCGCTTGACCGCCTGTCGCAGCGCCTTTAAGCGGGCTGCATCCAGCCCCCGGGGCCCGGCTTCCCCCCGCAGTAGCCGCACCCGTTCCTGCAGATCGGCCCCGGCACCAGGGCCCAGAAGATCCCGTTCTTCCAACAAGGCCGCCAGTTCCGCCGCCAACTGGCCCAGCCCCAGGGCGCGGCCCCGAAGCACCATATGGGCCAGGCGCGGGTGCAGGCCAAGCTCCCGAGCAGCCTTGCCATGTTCGGTGATGGCGCCCTCGGCATCGAGCATATCCAGCCATTGCAGCAAACCCACCGCCTGTTGCCAGTGGGCCGCCGGGGGCGGATCAACCCAGGCCACCTGTTCCGGCGCCCGGGCACCCCATTGGGCCAGTTCCAGCACCAGGGGCGCCAGATCCGCCGACTGGATTTCTGGCGGCGTGTAGTCCGCCAGCCCAAACTGCTCCGACTCGCTCCACAACCGGTAACACACCCCCGGTTCCACCCGGCCCGCCCGGCCCTTGCGCTGCTCAGCCGAAGCTTTCGACACCCGGCCGGTGATCAGCCGGGTCATGCCGCTGTTGGCATCGAACACCGCCCGGCGCTGCTGGCCAGCGTCAATCACCACCCGAATACCTTCGATGGTCAGGCTGGTCTCGGCGATGGCGGTGGCCAGTACCACCTTGCGGGTGCCCTCCGGCGCCGGGGCGATGGCACGGTCCTGCTCGTCGGATTTCAGATTGCCGTACAGCGGCGCCAGCCGGGTATTACCGGGCAGCTGCCCCGCCAGTTGCTGCGCGACCCGGCGAATTTCACCGGCACCGGGCAGAAACACCAGCAATGAACCAGGCTGGCTTTGCAGGGCCTCCTGAATAACTTGCACTGTATGCTCCACTGGCCGGGTGTTGCGGGGCATTGGCTGATAGATTTCCGCCACCGGAAACGCCCGGCCCGCACTGGTAATCACCGGCACCTCGCCCAGTACCCGGGCAATAGGCGCCGTATCCAGCGTCGCCGACATCACCAGCAGACGAAGGTCTTCCCGCAATGCCTGCTGGCTTTCCCGCACCAGGGCCAGGCCCAGATCCGCCTGCAGAGATCGTTCATGGAACTCGTCAAACAGCACCGCCGCGTAGTCTTCCAGCATGGGGTCGTTCTGGATCAGGCGGGTGAGAATGCCCTCGGTCACCACTTCAATCCGGGTGTTGGCGGACACCCGGGTATCCAGACGGGTGCGGTAGCCCACGGTCTGGCCGGCGGTTTCACCCAGTTGCTGGGCCATAAAGCGCGCAGCAGACCGGGCGGCCAGGCGCCGGGGTTCCAGCATCAGGATTTTTCGATCGCCGCGCCAGGGTGCGTCCAGCAACGCCAGCGGCACCCGGGTGGTTTTACCGGCGCCGGGCGGCGCCTGGAGCAGCACCGTGGTGGTGCGGGCCAGGGTTTGAGTCAGTTCGGGAAGAATCGAGTCTATCGGAAGCATGACGCTGAGTTTCGGCCGGAATGAGACGGCAGTTTATCATGCCAGTGCTGGCTCATGAGCGGCTGTGCCAGGCCTCCGGCCGGGGCACAAAGAACGCGAACAGCAATCCGAACGCCAACGCTGCTACCCCGATGCCGAAAGCCGACACCAGTGTGCCACCGGCATCGAGCCACTGCTTGGTCAGCCAGGGGCCGACCATCTGGGTGAAGCCGTAGAGCGCGACCATGGCCGCCGACAAACGCGGCCCCTGGTGCGGGTGCAGGGCGCGGCCGATGCGCTGGGTCAGTAAGACCGTCCCAACAAAGGTGCTGCCCACCAGCAAGCCACAGAGCACCAGGCCCAATGGCCCTGGCCAGATCACCGATGCCACCACCCCCGCCAGCTGAATGATGAAATTAAGGCGCAGGGCTGGCAAATCGCCCATTTTCGCGCCCAGCTTGTTCCATATCCACGGGGCCGGAATGGTACACAGGGCAACGATCACCCAGGTACCGTCCAGCAAGGCGTGTTCATCTGGCAGCACCTGTTTCGCCAACAGCGGCAGAAAGGTCATGGGCAGGATATAACCGAGCCCGGCACCGGCATAGGACAGAAACAGCGGGATGCTGGCCCGGTCAAGTAAGGGAGTATTCACTACCGCCTGGCCGGTATCGGTTTGCTGGCGTACCGGCACATCCAGTTGGCGCAGTTTCATGGCGCCCCACCAGGCCAGCGGAATCGACAGCAGGGCCGCTGGCCACCAGCGCTCGGCCCCGGTCAGCAGGTCGGCGGTGCCAGTTACCAGGCCGCTGGATATCAGCAGCCCCATACCAACACCGATGTACACCAGACCACTCAGGGATGCCCGGTTGCGCCAGACCAGCCATTCCAGAATCAGCGCCGGTGCCTGCACGAACACCACGCCATTGGCAACACCATTGAGCCAGCGAATGAACGAAATCAGGGTGAGCTGGTCTGTTTGCGTGGTCACCAGCGTGGTCACCACATGCACGGCCATAAACAGCGGTAACATCACCCGTATCTGGTCAATACGATGCCAGCGAATGGCCAGCATGGCCCCCATCAGATAGCCCAGGTAGTTCCAGGTGGCCACAGCGGCGCCGTCGGCGGCATCAAACTGGTTATCCGCTACCAGATAGGGCAACAGGGGCGTGTATATGAACCGGCCAAGACCGTGCACTACCATCAACACCAGGCCGCCCGCCAGCAATACGGTAAACAGTTGTCTGGGTGTGGTGTTCGGTGCCGAAGTCATGGATGCCCGCCGTGAGGTTGACGAAACCGGGCAGTGTAGAGAAGGAATGCAGGTTTGTCAGTGTGACCTTGGCCTTAATCCCGCCAGCTTCAGCCCTTGCGGTTGGCATCCGCCCATTGATAAATGCGCTCAAACGCCTTGGCCAGTTCCGCCGGTTTATGCGGCGGCTGGATCAGTGCCTGCACTTCGCCCCGGGGGTTCAGCAGCGCAAAATGGCCACTGTGATCCACCAGCAACTGGCCATCCACTTCGCGATGGACAAATACCGCGCTGACGCTCTTGGCAACGGCCCTCAGCATATCCAGATCGCCGGTCAGGCCATGGAAGTGTTCGCCAAAGAACCCGGTATAGGCTTTCAGTTTTTCCGGGGTGTCGTGTTCCGGATCAGCGGTAATCAGCAGGTAGTCCGGCTGGGGGAGTTCTGCTGGCAACAGTTGATCGGTGCGCCGGAGGTTGGCCATGGCGGCCGGGCAGATATCGGGGCAGTTGGTGTAACCCACAAACACGAACGTCCAGCGGCCCTTGAGGTCTTCGCGGGTAACGGTCTCACCCTGCTCGTTGGTGAGGGTAAACTCAGTAAGTGGCCGGGGCTGGTCATAGACATAGGCGTTGTACTGGCTCAGGTCCGGCGCCGGTGAAGGTTCACTGCCGACCAGAAACACCTGGCGCCCCACCGACAGGCCAAACACCAGCACCACCAGCAACAACAGAACAAACAAGGTAATCCGAATCGACCGCCCCATGGGGCCTCCCTGACAAGCCCGCTCCGGCCGTCAGGCCGGAATCAAGACATAGTGATCTACCAGCAACACCACAAACAGCGCCATCAGATAGGTGATAGAGTATTTGAAGGTGTTCAGTGCAACCCGCCGGTCATCCCCGCGCAACAGGCGTACGGCGTACTGCAGAAACCGCAAGCCTAGCGCCAGTGCGCCCACCAGGTAAATAGCGCCGGACATACCTGTGACAAAGGGTAGCAGGCTGACCGCCAGCAGCATCAGGGTGTACAGCAGAATGTGCAGTTCGGTGTAACGGTTGCCGTGGGTGACCGGAAGCATGGGGATACCGGCCTTGGCGTATTCTTCCTTGCGGTGAATGGCCAGTGCCCAGAAGTGCGGGGGAGTCCAGGCGAAGATAATCAGCACCAGCAGCAGCGCATGGCCATCCACCTGGCCGGTCACCGCCGTCCAGCCCAGCAAGGGCGGCATGGCACCGGCCAGACCACCAATAACAATGTTCTGGGGCGTCGCCCGTTTCAGAAACAGGGTATAAACACCGGCATAACCCACCAGGGATGCCAGGGTCAGCCAGGCGGTCAGTTCATTCACCTGCCAGATCAGTACTACCATTCCCAGTGCAGCCAGGCCGGAGGCGAACAATAAGGCATCCACAGTGGCAATGCGACCCGTTGCCACCGGGCGTTTGCGGGTGCGGGCCATCACGGTGTCGATTTTCCGATCCACCACATGATTAACCACCGCCGCCGCCCCGGCCAGCAGGGCAATGCCCAGATTACCGAACAGCAGTACCGACCAACCGGGAATTGCCGGGGTTGCCAGCAACATACCGATCACCGAGGTCAGGATCATCAGGGCCACCACCCGGGGCTTGGTAAGCTCCAGATAATCCCGCCAGGACAGCCCGGCTGCCTGGCTGGCGCTGCGCACCGATAGAACTTTGGCGTGCTCACTCATGCCGTTACCTCCCGTTTTATGGTTGTTTTGGGGATCGCGGATAGGCTGGCGGGCTGCTCCCGTTGATGGTGCTGCCACAGCAGGTTGACCATGGATAACAACAGCCCGGCACCCATGGCGTTATGGGCCACGGCAACCGCCAGCGGAATGTGCAGCCAGACGTTCGCCAGGCCCAGTGAAAACTGCATCAGCAAGACCACCGCCACCAGGGCAACACTGCCCTTTAGCCCGGTCTCCGCACGGCGGCGCCAGAGCGCGGCCAGCATAGCGCCGAGATACCCCAGCACGATAACCGCACCCAGGCGATGGCTAACATGGATCGCGGTGCGGCCATCGCCGTTCAGCTGGCCGCCCAGATAGTTGGGACCCACCTGCTGGGTAATATCAAAGCCATGGCGGAAATCCATACCCTCGGGCCACCATTGTCCGTGGCAGGTGGGCAGATCGGTGCAGGCCACAGCGGCATAATTGGCGGCAGTCCAGGCGCCCAGGGCAATCTGCAGGATCACAAGCAGCAACCCGCCGTACAGCCAGGGGCGCATCCGGTCAGCGCCAACAAAACGCCGGGCTTTGGCGGAGACGGGTGAGCGGGCCTGCTTGCGCAGGCGGAGCGTCAGTAACAACAACAGGCTCAGGGTGGTAAAGCCCCCCAGCAGGTGCAACGCCACCACCTGGGGCCAGAGTTTCAGGGTCACCGTCCACATACCGAAAGCCGCCTGCAACACCACAAAACCGGCGATGAACAGAGGCAACTTTACCGGCACGCCATTGTGACGGGTACGGACTGAGGCGATGGTCAGCCCAAACACCAGCAAACCCAGTGTGCCAGCGGCGTAACGATGGATCATTTCCGGCCAGCCCTTGGAGACATCCACCGGAGTTTCCGGGAATCGGGCATTGGCCAGGGCAATGTGGGTTTCAGATTGAGGCACTGACAGAAAGCCGTAACAGCCCGGCCAGTCCGGGCAGCCCAGGCCTGCGTGTACCAGCCGGGTCCAGGCGCCCAGGGTAATCACCAATACCGCCAGCAGGCACGCGCAGGTTGACCAGACGGCAAGCCTGCGGGCCACGGCACGGTGTTCGTCCGATGCTTGGGCCACCATCGTACCCCCCGAGGATTCAGCCGATCTGGGACAGTTTCAGCAGGTGCTTGAGATCCTTGAGCATCTGCTTACCAGTGTGTTCCACGCCGTAGTGCATGACGATGTTGCCGTTGGGGTCCACCAGCAACAAGCGGGCGTTTTGCGCTGGCCGGATACCGGCTGGCCAGGCGGGCGACTGGCCAGACTGCGCCTGCAGCCGCTCCATCAGGTTGTATTCCCGGGCCCAGCGGCGCTCCAGATCGGTGGGCCGTGCGTCCAGATAAGCCGCCCGGCCAACCCGGGGTGCATTCTTGCCCAGTGCGATATTCACCTGGCGAGCCAGATACAGTAACTGCTCGCAATCGTCGCCACAGGTGCCGGATACCACCAGCATCAACCACTTGGCATCGGTGTTCTCCACACCAAACCGGGTTTCCAGAGGCTGGCCATTGAGGGTTTCAAGATGCAGCGCCTGCACCGGCACCACCGGCTGCAGCAGGTCGCCTTCGTTGGTCTGGCTGGCCGGGTTCAGCCAACCGGTGTAATACATCAAGGTTGCCAGCAGCATGGGACCAAAGCCCACGGCGAACAGCAGCATGGCGGTGCGCCGGCCACGGGACACCTGTTCCGGGGTCGGGCCATCAATATCCGGAATCGAATCAGCCGTTGTCGTTGTCATTATCGGCTCCTGCCTGTGAGTCTTTCGTTGTTTTTTTATAGCTCGCCACCAAGGTCAATATAGTCAGCACCGCCGCCAAAGCAAACCACTGGCTTGCATACCCGTAGTGGGTCTGGGGACCCATCACGTCGGGAGCCTTGTCTGCACGATAGGCGCCCGGCTGCTGGCTGTCTGCCAGTAATAGCAGTCTAGTTGACGGATCGGCGACCTGCGAACTCACCCGGCTTCTGGGTAACGCCTGCACCCGCCGGGGCCAGCCGGAAGGCGACGGTTCCGGCTGGCCCAACACCGGCGGTTCCGGATAATCCGCCACCCGGCCCTGCAAGGTGAACACTCCCTCTGGTGTCGTCACAACAGGCAACTGGGCACGGGTTGGCGGCGCAGGCACCCAGCCCCGGTTGATCACCACCGGCGGGCCGTCGATGGGCTGAAACAGGGTAAGCACCTCGTACCCGGCCCGGCCGTCGCGAGTGCGGTTATCCAGCAACCAGGTGGCTTCATCGTACCAGCCAGTTACCGCCACCCGCTGGCCGGTCTGCAGTTGCGTCTCCGGCACACTGGCCCAGACCAGTACGCTGTCGCGGCTTTGCCAGGCCTCCAGCAACAGTGTTTTTTCTCCGGCCCGTTGCAGTTGCCAGACTCCAAGACTGAGCAACAGCGGCAACATCAAGCCTGTGAACAACAGCAAGCGCCAGTCGAATTGCCAGCGGCCGGACATCACGCGTAGGTTTTCCACGTTCGGGCGGCGGCACAGTCTGCTATATTGTCAGGGTCATTTTTCGCGCTGCGGCGGTGCCAGGCACCAGAGCACAACTCTGCATCAGAAATCGGGTTCACCATGCTGAAACTTGCGATTGTCGTCTTGCTGTTTGCGGTCATTGTCAGCTTGTTCAGCGGTCTGTTTTTCCTGATCCGTGATCAGGGCAAAACCCATCGGGTGGTCAACTCGCTGGCGGTTCGCGTGGCACTGAGCGTGGTGCTGCTGGTGTTGATCGCCGTTGCCCTGTGGACCGGCGATCTCAACCTGAACCCCACGCCCTGAGCATTGCTCATAGCACGTACACAAACACAAACAACCCCAGCCAGACCACATCCACAAAATGCCAGTACCAGGACGCGGCTTCAAAGCCGAAGTGCTGATCTTTGGTGAAGTGCCCCTTGTGGATGCGGATCAGCATGGTAACCAGCATGACGGTGCCCAGAACCACGTGGGCACCGTGAAAGCCGGTCAGCATGAAGAAGGTGCTGCCGTAGATGCCGGAGCGCAGGGTCAGATCCAGGTCCTGATAGGCATGGCTGTACTCATAGCCCTGCACGAACACGAACACGATTGCCAGGGCCACAGTGGCCGTCAGCCAGAGCTTTACCCCGGCGCGATTTCCCGCCTTCAGGGCGTGGTGGGCAATGGTCACGGTGATCGACGACGTCACCAACAGCAAGGTGTTGATCAGTGGCAGGCCCCAGGGGCCAATCACTTCGCGCGGCCCGGGATAGGCCTGTGGGTCCGGATTATTCACCAGTGGCCAGCTGGCCTGGAAGCCTTCCCAGAGCATGTTGCTGCTGCCCCGGTCGCCTTCCCCTCCCAGCCAGGGCACCACAAACACCCGGACATAGAACAGCGCCCCAAAGAAGGCGGCGAAGAACATCACCTCGGAAAAAATAAACCAGCTCATCCCCCAGCGGAACGACCGATCCATCTGGTCACTGTACAGGCCTGCCCGACTTTCCCGGATAACACTGCCGAACCAGCCAAACAGCATATAGGCCATAATCAGCGCCCCAATCCAGAACACCACCCAGGAGCCGGTGGTGCTCTGCCCCTGGTTGCCGTTGACCATAATGGCTGCGGCGCCGTACAGGGTGACCCCCAACCCGACCGTTGCAACGATCGGCCACTTACTCTGCTCGGGAACATAGTAGTTCTGATGATCCGCCATAGCTGTCTCCGATGGCTTAGCCGTTCTTGTTGGTTGATGCACCCGCCCCCACCGGGCCGGACACCTCGATGTGCTGGCTCTGGTCATAAAGGGTGTAGGACAAGGTCAACTTGGTGATGTATTCGGGTAACTCCGGATCAACAATAAACACCAGAGGCATCTCGGTACTCTCGCCAGCCTCCAGAGGCTGCTGGTTAAAGCAGAAACACTCGGTTTTATGAAAGTAGGGCGTGCCCTCAGACGGCGACAGGCTGGGCACCGCCTGGCCTACCATGGGTGTGTCACCCGGGTTCTGGGCAAAGAAATTCACCGTTACCGGCTCCCCCGGATGCACCTTGATGCTGCGGGTAACCGGCCGGAACTCCCAGGACATACCTGGGCCGTTGCTGGCCAGAAACTGGACGGTCACGGTGCGGTCTGCATCCACCTGGCCCGTCGACGACGCTTCATAGCGGCCGCCGGTTTTGCCATTGATGCCGGTAATCTCGCAGAACACGTCGTACAGCGGCACCAGCGCAAACCCGAAGGCAAACATACCCACCACCCCGGTCATGCACCAGGCTATGACCCGGCGATTGCTGCGCCGGGGAGTCGGGGACGTGTCGGAATTCGCATCAGCCATGGCCGGGCCTCCCGATTATTTGATGTCCGGTGGTGTGGTGAAGGTGTGATAGGGCGCCGGTGAGGGCAGTGTCCACTCCAGCCCCTCGGCGCCGTCCCAGGGTTTGGCGGGTGCTTTCTCACCGCCCCGGGCACACTTGACCACAATAAACAGGAACAGCAACTGGGTGGCGCCGAACATAAACGCCCCGATGCTCGACACCATGTTGAAGTCGGCAAACTGCAGCGCGTAATCCGGAATGCGCCGGGGCATACCCGCCAGCCCGAGGAAATGCATGGGGAAGAACGCCAGGTTCATGCCAATGAACGACAGCCAGAAGTGAGTTTTGGCCAGGGTTTCATCGTACATGTGGCCGGTCCATTTCGGCAGCCAGAAATAGGCCGAGGCAAAAATCCCGAAGATCGCCCCTGGCACCAGCACATAGTGAAAATGTGCCACCACAAAGTAGGTGTCGTGATACTGGAAATCTGCCGGGGCGATCGCCAGCATCAGGCCGGAGAAGCCCCCGATGGAGAACAGAATGATAAAGGCCACCGCAAACAGCATGGGCGCCTCGAAGGTCAGCGAGCCCCGGAACATGGTGGTCACCCAGTTGAACACCTTCACCCCGGTGGGCACGGCAATCAGCATGGTGGCGTACATAAAGAACAACTGGCCCGCCAGAGGCACGCCCACCGTGAACATATGGTGGGCCCAGACAATGAATGAGAGCAGGGCAATGGCACCCACCGCATACACCATGGAGGCATAGCCGAACAGAGGCTTGCGGGAAAACGCCGAGACAATGTGGGAGATGGCCCCGAACGCCGGCAGGATCATAATGTAGACTTCCGGATGGCCGAAGAACCAGAACACGTGCTGGAACAGCACCGGATCACCACCGCCGGAGGCGTCAAAGAAGCTGGTGCCGAAGTTGATGTCCATCAGCATCATGGTGACCGCCCCGGCCAGCACCGGCATCACCGCAATCAGCAAAAAGGCGGTAATCAGCCAGGTCCAGACAAACAACGGCATTTTCATCAGGGTCATGCCGGGTGCCCGCAGGTTCATGATGGTGGCGATGATATTGATCGCCCCCATGATCGAAGACACCCCCATAATATGAATGGCAAAAATGAAGAAGGTGGTACTGGGTGGCCCATAGGTGGTCGACAGGGGCGCGTAGAAGGTCCAGCCGAAGTTGGGTGCGCCACCTTCCATAAACAGAGTCGACACCAGAATCAGGAAAGCGCAGGGCAGCAGCCAGAAACTCCAGTTGTTCATGCGCGGCAGGGCCATGTCCGGCGCCCCGATCATCAACGGCAGCATCCAGTTAGCCAGGCCGACGAAGGCGGGCATCACCGCCCCGAACACCATGATCAACCCGTGCATGGTGGTCATCTGGTTAAAGAACTCCGGCTGCACAATCTGCAGCCCGGGCTGAAACAACTCGGCCCGGATGACCATGGCCATGCTGCCGCCGAGCAGGAACATGGCAAAGCTGAAAATCAGGTACATCGAGCCGATGTCTTTGTGGTTGGTGGTCAGCAGCCACCGGCTGATGCCTTTGGCCGGGCCGTGGTGATGTTCCTGGCTGTGGGTATCTGCAACCGCACTCATGAAAACCCCCGTTACCGCCATTGCGCTGGCTGGTGATTGTTGTTATCTGGCGTCGATTACTCCCGAAAGCCGTTACTGGCTTCCCTGGTTCTTGTAATCAAAAATTTCCTTGGGTGTGACCATCTCACCGGTGTTATTGCCCCAGGCGTTACGCTCGTAGGTAATCACCGCGGCCAGATCCACTTCACTCAACTGGCCGCCAAAGGCCTGCATGGCGGTACCGGATTTGCCATTGACCACAATGTCAATGTGGGCGGCCATGTCGCTGGTAGCAATCGGGCTGCCCTTAAGCGCCGGGAATGCGGGCGGCATACCCGTGCCGTCCGGCTGGTGACAGCTGGCACAGGCGGTCTGGTAGGCTTTTTCGCCACGCACCATCAGCTCGTCCAGCGTCCAGTCTTTCTGGGTCAGCTGGCGCTCTTTTTCGGCCGCTTCACGCTGCGACGCCACCCAGGCGTTGTACTCTTCCTCGGGCACAGCCTCCACCACCACCGGCATGAAGCCATGGTCTTTGCCGCACAACTCGGTACACTGCCCGCGGTAGGTACCGGGCTTGTCGACCCGGGTCCAGGTTTCATTGATGAACCCGGGGATGGCGTCTTTCTTCACACCGAAATCGGGCACCCACCAGGAGTGAATGACATCGTTGGCGGTCAGCAGGAAGCGCACTTTCTTGCCCACCGGAATAACCAGTGGGTTGTCTACTTCCAGCAGGTAATTTTCGCCCTTGGCCTGGCGGTTCTCGATTTGCGCCCGGGGCGTGGAAAGACTGGAGAAGTAACCAAAGTCTTCGTTGATGTATTCGTACTGCCAGCGCCACTGGTACCCGGTCACTTTGATGTCCACATCCGACTCGGTGGTGTCGTACATCTCGATCAGGGTGGCGGTGGCGGGAATCGCCATGGCCACCAGAATGGCGAACGGGATGATGGTCCAGATCACCTCGATCACGGTGTGCTCATGGAAGTTGGCCGCCTTGTGGCCCCTGGACTTTCTGTGAGCAAAGATCGACCAGAACATGACTCCGAACACCACCACGCCGATCACGACGCAGATCCAGAGAATGGTCATGTGAAGGCTGAAAATCTGGTTACTGATGCCGGTGACCCCGGGCGTCATGTTCATGGTCCAGTCGGCCATGACCACAGACGATGACGACAGACCGGCAGCGAGGGCGGTGGCCCGCTTGGCATACGCACGCATACTGTGTCTCCACAGAGTGTTATTCTTGTCGGATTTTGCGTTATCGCTCCGGAAAACCGGGGGTATGGTCGCGAAGCCCCTGAGGCCCGGAGTAAAAGCCTGCTTACGGATACATCAAAATCGAGTATAGACACAGATCAAAAAAAGACTAAAAACGCATTAAACCTAAATGGGATAACAACGCCGTTTTGAGAGAGTTTAAGAATATGTGGCCGAATTTCAGCACCATTGACCGGCGGCTGTGGGTTCTGGCCTGGCCCTTGATGCTGACCAATCTGACCGTGCCTCTGCTGGGCCTGGTCGACACGGCCGTACTCGGCCATCTGGACAGCCCGGAATACCTGGGCGCCGTGGCCATCGGCGCCAACCTGTTCAGCATTTTGTACTGGACCTTCGGCTTTATGCGCATGGGCACCACCGGGCTGGCGGCCCAGGCCTGGGGCAAACGGGATCGCTTCGCCCAGACTGCCCTGCTGCTGCGCTCCCTGCTGCTGGCAGTTGGCATCGGGCTGTTGCTGATCCTGTTCCACCGGCCACTGATTGCCATCGGGCTGCAGTTGATGGACCCCAGCCCGGACGTGACCGGGCTGGCCGCTGAATATGCCGCCATTCGCATCTGGAGCGCACCCGCGGTGCTGTGCCAGTACACCCTGGTGGGCTGGCTGATTGGCACCCAGTTTCCCCGAGGGCCGATGGTGATGCTGATTGTCGCCAATGGCATCAACATCGTTCTGGACGTGTTGTTTGTTACCGTTCTGGGCTGGAACAGCCGGGGCGTGGCCATAGCCACGGTGATGGCCGAATACAGTGCTGCCGCCATCGGCGTTCTGATTGTGCTGCGCCGGGTTCCCACAGGCCAGGCGCTGTCCCGGGAGCTTCTGGGCAGGCTGGCGGATTACCTGCGCATTCTTCAGGTAAACCGCTATATCATGGTGCGCACCATTGCGCTGCTGCTGGCGCTGGCTTTTTTTACCGCCCAGGGCGCGCGCCAGGGTGACGTGGTACTGGCGGCAAACGCGGTGCTGATCACCTTCCTGCTGATTATCTCCAACGCTCTGGATGGTTTTGCCAATGCCGCCGAAGCCTTGATCGGCGAAGCCGTTGGTCTGAACAGCCAGCGCAGGTTCCGACAGGTATTTTTCAGCGCTCTGCGCTGGTCAATCTGGGGTGCGTTGATTCTGACCCTTGGCTTTGTGCTGGGTGGCCACTGGCTGATCAGCCTGCTGACCGGGATCGAAGAAGTCCGGCATACCGCCTGGCAATACCTGCCCTGGCTCTGCCTGCTGCCCTTTACCGCCGTGTGGGGGTTTCTGTTCGACGGCGTGTTTATTGGCGCCACCCGCACCCGTGAAATGCAAAACACCATGCTGTTTTCTGCCGTGTGCGTGTTCCTGCCGGTGTGGTGGCTAACCTCCGGGTGGGGCAACCACGGGCTCTGGCTATCCCTGATCAGCCTGATGTTGGCCCGGGCCGCCAGCATGGGTTGGTTGTGCTGGCGTTACACCAGGGATGGCAAGTGGTTTCTCCGGTAATCCCGGCGGCGATGCCAGAACCCTGTGCAATGGCCGTGTTTATTAAATTATTACCACGGGCCGCACAGGGGGAAATCTTGGCTACACTTGTCAAAAAAGGCAGGCCGGTTGCGGTAGCCCGCCACGTTGTGCCTGCCACGGCTTTTCCCCGACAACACAGGAGGCGCCTTGCGTCCTCAATTTTTAAAAACACCGGCAACTCCTGCAATGACACCACAGATCGTACTTGAGATTATCGATCAGGCCCGGCGTCAGGAGGCACGCTCCGGCGCGTTCCTGCAACAGCTGAAGAGCACCTGTGCCCGCCTGCCGGAATCGGTGGTGGTAGACGGCTATCAACCCGCCACTTCGCTCTTCCAGTTTGCTGTGGAGTACATCGAAATGGCTCCCCGGCTAGTAGAGTGCGTGGATGCCTGTGCCCGGGAAGCCGGTGTCAGCCGCCTGTTCCAACCCTTTCTGGATGCGGCCATCCGCTACTTTACCCAGCCCTCGGTATTACTGGTTCGGTTTGACGGCCTGGACGGCTTGCTGATCCGGGCCTATCTGTGTCATCGGCTGATGGAAGAAATGCACGACAGCAACCGGTCGATCCGCGCCAGCGAGTTGATCGACCTGGAGGCCACTCGGGCCAACCTGCTGGCACACGAACTGATTGGCGAACCTTTCGCCAATGAACTGGACGATTCCATTACCGTCACTGTGCTGCAAATTGCCGGAACGCCGGATTATTATAATCTCGATCTGGATCCCTTCATTGATCAGGTGAATAATCGCGCCTGGGACTGGATGCGCCAGTACTGGGAGAGCCTGCTTGAGCGCAATCACATCCACTTTTCCCTGGGGTCCGGCTATTTCTGACAGCTGTAAACGGAATGAACCTTATCAACAAGCTGACACTTCCAGAGACCGGCCCGGATCCCGCCAGAGACCTTGCAAGGGTGGCCGGGGAACTGGCCGCCCGCCGGCAGGAACTCATGCCACGCCAAGTCTGATAAACTCCCGCGCACACCGTTTCACCCGGGCCAGCTCAAACCCGGCCTGACCAACAGGAGTATCCATCTTGCTCGACAATGCTGATCTCGGAAAGCTGATCCTCAGGGTAACTCTCGGGGGGCTGCTGCTGTTTCACGGTATCGCAAAACTGTTCAACGGCATCGGTTTTATCGAAAGCCAGCTGGCCAGCCACCACCTGCCCACGGTACTGGCCTACGGCGTTTACATCGGCGAGATCATTGCCCCGCTGATGGTTTTGCTGGGCTACCACACCCGCATCGGCGCCCTGATCATCATCTTCAACATGATCGTTGCCATTGCCCTGGTGCATGGTCACCAGCTTCTTGCCCTCAGCAGCAACGGCGGCTGGGCATTGGAGCTGCAGGGTTTCTTCCTGTTCAATGCCCTGGCTCTGGTGTTTCTTGGCCCGGGCCGATACAAGCTTAAAAGCTGAACCGGGCCACCGCTCAGGGCCTCGGCGTCACCGGTTGTGGCTGCCAGGCTTCAACCCGGTTACGGCCCGCATCCTTGGCGGCATACAAAGCCTCATCGGCCCGCCGCACCAGCTCCTGGGTATGGGTGTCGGCAGACGGTGCCAAAGTGGCCACGCCAACGCTGATGGTCAGGTGAACCGGTGCCGCCTGCTCACCGCTGTTCACCGGTGTCGCCGCCACTGCCGTGCGCATCTGCTCGGCCACCCGCCGGGCACCGGCCAGGTCGGTTGCGGGCAAGAGAACCGCAAATTCCTCACCACCGTAGCGGGCGACCAGATCCCCGGAGCGCTGGGTACCGTTTTTCAGAATCCAGGCCAGCGCCACCAGGCAATCATCCCCCACCAGGTGGCCACGCTCGTCATTCACCGCCTTGAAGTGGTCAATGTCGATCATCAACAGGCTCAATTTATGCCCGTGCCGCAAAGCCCGGTGCCACTCGGCTTCCAGTTTTTCGTCAAACTGCCTGCGGTTCGCTACCCGGGTAAGGCCGTCGGTCAGACTGATGGCCCGCAACTGTTCGTTGGCCCGCTGTAATTCCTCGGTACGCTCCCGAACCCGGGTTTCCAGCGTGAGATTGGCCTGCCGCTGTACGTCCAGCAAATGCTCCTGGGCCTCAAGCCTGCGCTTGCGCTCGATGTTGATGCGATAGGCCAGCGCCAGGGACAACAGAATCACCTCCAGTGCCACACCGGCCTGGGGTGCCAGCTCTGTCCAGGGGCTTCGCGGTATCCAGCCAAGTTTGCTCACCGCCAGCACCAGGTGCCCCAGCAGCAAGGGTGTCCAGGCCAGCACATAAAAGCCCCCGAGAATCTGGCCACTGCGCCAGACCGCCAGCCCGACTACCCAGGCGGCCAGCGTAACCGCAGCGCCCAGTGCGCTCACCAGAACAATACCGCTCTGATAGCTGCCAACAAAACCATAGCCAACGCTGAACAGACTGATTACCAGCAACCCCTGCAACACCCGATAGCCTGCCGGGGCAAAGCGCTTTACCGACAAGAAATGGATAATAAACAACAGAACCGTAGACAAGGCCAGGCCAACTGCAGGTGCCGTAAAGTACCGGTTTATGGAAGGCGAATCGGGCCAGAGCCACTGAAACAGCAAGCCGTTGAAATTGAGTTGCACCGCGCCCGTGCACAGTACCGCCAAAACGTACCAGAGATAGGCCTGATGGCGAACCATCAGGTACAGAATCAAATTATAGAACGCCAGAGCTACCACAATGCCCAGGAACATCGCCTGCCAGCCGTAGGCAATCTGTTCGTTGGCCAGAAACTGTGCCGACGGGGTAATGGCAACGGGAATCTGCACCGAGCCGCCGGTTTTCACCCGAATCCACGCGGTCAGCGGCTCGGTATGGGAGGGCACCAGAAAAACAAAATTGCGGTGAATAATCGGCCGGCTGCTGAAAGGCAGGGTATCACCGGTCTGGTAAGACTGGACAATCTCTCCGGCCTGCTCCCAGTAAACCGACACTTCATCCAGTAAAGGGTAGCCAACTTCCAGAATCCGGTTGGCAGAATCCGGGGCAACGGCTACCCGCAGCCAAAACGCACGGTCGCTGAAACCCTGATTCAGAACATCCCCCGCAGCCACGGTTTGCCAGGGTTCAGCGGCACCCGCCCGGATTGCGCTCAGATTATCCTCACTCCCCGCTGCCGTGCGCCACTCGAACGCAACCGGAGCCCCATGGCCAACAAGCGGCAGGGTGGCCATCAGTACCACAAAGAATAGGCAAAAAAACCGGGATATGCGCCCGTTCATCGGTCTCTCATTTTCCGGCAGGGACAAGTTGAACTACACTATGCACTGGCAACCGGCCCGGATCAGCCAACTGCCGATACTTCGAGTGTAGCCGGATATCCCGGCTACGGCTGCCATTTCCGCAAGTTCTTCCTCCGACTCACGCAGAGTAACCAGCATGTCTGAACGCAAACAAAAGGTACAACCCGGCCGCTACCGCCACTATAAAGGTAAGGATTACGAAGTCATCGGTGTCGCCCATCACAGCGAAACCGAAGAACCCCTGGTGGTGTACCGGTGCCTGTACGGCGACTACAGCCTCTGGGTAAGACCACTGGCCATGTTCCGGGAAACCGTCGACGTTGCTGGCGAACAGGTTCCGCGCTTCATGCCGCTCAGCGAGAATCCGTGAGAACCCGACCTCTTTTGACTGCTGCGTTCATTTCCTGCACATTACCGACCTTTTCGTGATGGCCGCGCGCTGAATAGTCGCTGGTCTGCAGTCCAAACCTACCGGAGTTAGCCATGAATGCCGTTGTAGCCGCGGTACTGGTCATGCTCGTACTGAGCCTGTGCCGTATCCATGTTGTTGTTGCCCTGATCATCGGAGCCGTGTCCGGCGGCCTGATTGCCGGGATGTCCCTGGAAGCCACCATTAACGCCTTCAATAGCGGCCTGGGCGGAGGTGCCACCGTCGCCCTGTCTTACGCCACCCTGGGTGCCTTTGCCGTCGCCATCGGCAAATCCGGCCTGGCCCATGCCCTGGCGGACAAAGCGCTGGCCATGGTCGGCAAACAACAAGATGGCGCCAGCAACGGCCTGCGGTTCATGATCATTGGTCTGCTGGTGGCCATTGCCATGTCGTCCCAGAACATTCTGCCGATTCACATTGCCTTCATTCCGCTGGTGGTACCGCCGCTGCTGTATGTGATGGCGAAACTGCACATGGACCGGCGGCTGGTGGCCTGTGCGCTCACCTTTGGTCTGATCACACCCTACATGTTCCTGCCGGTGGGCTTTGGCGGTATTTATCTGAAGGAAATCCTGCTGGCCAACGTCACCGACAATGGTGTCGACGTATCGGGCCTGAGCGTGATGTCGGCAATGGCGCTGCCGGCACTGGGCATGCTCGTGGGCCTGTTGATCGCGGTGTTTTTCAGCTATCGCGGTGGCCGCGGCTACGACCTCAAGCGCATCGAACAGACCGAGCGGGTGGATGTGAAGTACAGCCCGAAAACCCTGGTCATGGCGCTGGTCGCCATTGTCGTCGCCTTCGTAGTTCAGCTCTGGCTGGGCTCGATGATTCTGGGCGCCCTGGCGGGCTTTGTGCTGTTCAATCTGTCCGGCGTGGTGAAGTGGAAAGAGGCCGATGACCTGTTCACCGAAGGCATGAAGATGCTGGCGATGATTGGCTTCATCATGATTGCCGCCAACGGCTTTGCCGAGGTGATGCGGGAAACCGGCGAAATCGCCAGCCTGGTGGAGAGCTCGGTGGGTGCCATCGGCGACAACAAAGCCCTGGCGGCGTTGCTGATGCTCGCGGTGGGCCTGCTGATTACCATCGGTATCGGCTCGTCCTTCTCTACCATTCCCATCATCGCCGCACTCTATGTGCCGCTGGCGCTGCAGCTGGGCTTCAGCCCGCTGGCGATTGTCGCTCTGGTGGGTACCGCTGGTGCGCTGGGTGACGCGGGCTCACCGGCGTCTGACTCCACCCTCGGGCCAACCGCGGGCCTGAACGTGGATGGCCAGCACAACCACATCTGGGACACCGTGGTGCCCACCTTCCTGCACTACAACCTGCCACTGCTTGCCTTCGGCTGGCTGGCAGCCATGGTGCTCTGACTCGGGGTTTGACCCTCTGTTCACGCAGCCTGCCGGTTTTGGGGGCTGCAAGGTCATGCTAGATCTTTCTGGTGGAAGAACCATTTACTTCGATCAGAACCCACTACCTAAACACAAACAACGGCTACCGCTAGGCAATAACAAGAATTTCACCCACCAAAAACTTGCGCCCGCTCGTTAAACCAATTATTTTCAACAACGTTGATTGTCATTCAAGGATGTAGTGTTCAATGAAACGGATATTCACGCTATTACTACTGCTGGCCTTTTCCATGTCATCACACTCTCATATCGAGACTGTGCAGTTTGAAGGTTTGTCTTTTCCGATTGCCCCTGCTTGGTTCAACTTAACGATTACGTCTTTCGGCTTTGGTCTGAACATTGACAAAGTTAACCGGCCAACAGGGCACGGGACACTGTCAGCATCTTCACTAGACCCTGACGATTACATTATTGAACTGGAGAGTGGTGAAGAGATTTCAACTGTCACACTGTTGAAGAACTTCTTGCAGGGACATCACGTTACTGATGTAGCACCATCCAACATAGCGTCAGCTATCAGCGCAGGCTTTTCAAGCGCTAGCCAACTCAAGCGCGATGATCTTGTAATTTTTCTTGAAGAAGAGCCCTACCTGCCTAACCAGTTTAAGGCTTATATCATTCCCAAAAACCGCGATATTGTCGAGATTTCTGCAACGATGGATCGCCGCAGTTTTTCCAATTACTTGATGAAAATTCAACCAGTCGAGTAAAAAATAAGGATATCACATGCTAGATCAAGAAGATCTTGAGAACCTACAATTCATACTTAAACAGATGTATCCAGATATAAAAGAGTTCGAAAACAAAGAGCCAACAATTCGAACCATGGAGATATATCTTCGCGCCTTGAAGGGCAACTTGTTCTGCCATCAGGCTATGACAGAATTAACAACAGGTTTAGTAGCTGGCCCGGGCGGCTACCTTTACCGCGGCCCAATGAAGCGGCTTGTTAGAAAGATATTAAAAAAGGTTCGAGATCAGTATCGCGAAAAAGGCCTTAACTTTTACATTTGCAACCAAGCTGTAAAATTAAAGTATCGATCTCCTCTAACTCTATCTTTGAAAGGAAATCCTGGCGCATAACGGTTCTATCTAAAAAATCATACATTAGAAAATGTGTGAGCCTCTCCAGTGTTATATAAGCAAAGATGCTCACTTTTCAAGTGTAATATGTATAGCGCGGGGCTGCTCAAGACGCCTATCAGGTATCGCCTTTTTGAGGCACTACGAAGATTGCAGAGCTTTGGCAGTGCTTCATTTCATGATTTGATATTGAGGCCGTGGGGAGTTTTTTTTCCCAGAAGAAAAATATATCGCCGCGGCCTCGAACACCTCCACACCAGCAGGCTAAAGTCTTTAGTCCTCACTCCCAGCCTTAAAGAAAACAACCTGCTTAACCGTGTGATCATCAGTGTTATCACGCTGATTAACCCGAGTCTCCAGTTCAGGATTTTCAGGCTGCTCAGCATCCGATATGGCATCGGTGAAACCGCAAGCTACACACTCACGAATTTGCTCGTCGTTGTCGTCGGTGAACATCATAATCTTGTCCATCTCCGCGCAACGGGGACAAACCGCACCGGCTATAAAACGCTTTGGGGTCGCCATAACGTACCTCCAGATTAAAGTCTCCGGTGGCTGCAGAACCACCGGAATGGATTGGCTCAGGCCGCTTCTTCTGCGATGCCGGTCTGCTTCAACAAGGCATCCACCTCCGGCTCCCGGCCCCGGAACGCCTTGAACAACGCCATCGGCTCCTGCGAACCGCCTTTTTCCAAGATGTGGTGCAGGAAGGCCTTGCCGGTCTCCGGGTCAAAAATGCCATTTTCCTCAAACAATGAGAAAGCATCTGCTGCCAGCACTTCTGCCCACTTGTAGCTGTAGTAGCCCGCTGCATACCCACCAGCAAAGATGTGGGAAAACGCATTGGGAAAGCGGTTAAATTCCGGCGCCTGAACCACCGCAATGTCTTCCCGCACCTTGCGGTGCATGTCCAACGGGTTCGTGGGCGCCTCGCCCGTGAATTCTGCGTGCAGACGGAAATCGAACAGTGAAAACTCCAACTGCCGAACCATCGCCATGCCCGACTGGAAGTTCTTCGCCGCCAGCAACTTCTGCAACAGATCTTCCGGCAACGGCTCGCCAGTTTCATGGTGGCTGGCAATCAGCGCCAGCGATTCGGGGTTCCAGCACCAGTTCTCCAGGAACTGGCTGGGCAGCTCCACCGCATCCCAGGCCACGCCATTGATACCAGACACATCCATCACCTCCACCTGGGTCAGCATGTGGTGCAGGCCATGGCCGAACTCGTGGAACAGGGTGGTCACTTCATCGTGGGTCAGCAGCGACGGCTTGCCATCCACCGGCGGTGTGAAGTTGCAGGTCAGGAAGGCTACCGGCAGCTGCAGCTTGCCGCGCTGGTCGCGCCAGCGCACCCGGCAGTCCGCCATCCAGGCACCGCCCCGCTTGCCCTGGCGGGTAAACAGATCCAGATAGAACCAGGCAATCGGCTGGCCGCCCCGGCTGATACAATACGCCTTGGCGTCCTCATGCCAGGTTTCCACCTCCGGGTGCGCCTCGATCTGCACATCAAAGAGCTTCTCGGCCACCCGGAACAGGCCCGGCACCACCTTGTCCACCGGGAACCAGGGGCGCAGGGTTTCCGGCGAAATGTCATAGCGCTTCTGGCGCAGCTTTTCGCTGTAATAACCCACATCCCAGGCCTGCAGATCCTCCAGGCCGTGTTCGGCTTTCACAAACGCCTTCAGCTCGGCAAATTCCTTCTCCGCCTGGGGCTTGGACTTTGCCGCCAGCTGATTCAGAAACGCCATCACCTCATCGACACTGCGGGCCATCTTGGTGGCCAGCGAACGCTCGGCGTAGTTGTCAAAACCCAGCAGCTGGGCCAGATCGTGCCTGCGCTTGAGAATCTCCGCCATCACCGGTGTGTTGTCCCAGGTGCCCGCATCCGGGCCCTGATCCGACGCCCGGGTCACAAACGCCTCGTACACCTCCCGGCGCAGCTCGCGGTTATCGCTGTAGGTCATTACCGGATAGAAGCTGGGGAAATCCAGGGTGATCACATAGCCCTCAAGTTCCTTCTGCCGGGCCGCCTGCCTGGCGCCTTCAATCGCCGTTTCCGGCAGTCCGGCCAGCTCTGCAACATCGGTAATCTGCTTGTACCAGTGCTGGGTGGCGTCCAGCACGTTATCGCTGAACTTGTTAGACAACTCCGCCAGCTCCCGGGACAGATCCGCGTAACGCTTTTTCTTGTCCTCCGGCAGATCGACACCGCCCAGGCGGAAATCCCGCAGGATATTCTCGATGGACTTGCGCTGGGGTTCACTCAGATTGTGGAAATCGTCACGGGCGGCCAGCTTCTTGTAGGCCTCGCACAGCGCCCCGTTCTGGCTGACTTCGGTGCTGTATTCGGTGAGCTTCTCCAGACAGTTTTTATACACCTTGCGCAAGTCGTCGTTGTTCATCACCCCGTTCAGGTGGGAAATCACCGACCAGGCGTTGCTCAGCTTGTTTTCCAGCGCCTGCATGGGCTGCGCCAGCGTGTCCCAGGTGGGGTCGTCCTGCTGGGCCAGCGTCTGGATCTTCATCCGGTTCTCGCTGAGAATCTGGTCGATGGCCGTTTCCATGTGCTCGGTACGGATGTGGCCGAACTTCGGCAACAGATCGTCAGTCAGTAGCGGGTTATTCATAGGTCCCCTTCTCAGCTGTTCAGGTTTAGGGTAGCTTCCCGGTATTCATAGTTGGTGCAAGGCGCGTGTGGGGAAGGCCTTTCCAAAACACGCTGTGAAGACATCCCTGTACGCTCCGCTCCGCCATCCATGGCTCCGCAGGGTTTTGGAAAGACCGTCCCCACACGCACCCCCAACCTTCGGGTAAATGCGATCAAAAGGTATATGTAATGGCGAATGTACGAACTCACAAGGGTATCACACCAGAATTCGGCGAACGCAGCTGGGTAGACGACAGCGCCGTGGTCATCGGCGATGTGAAAATGGGCGACGACTGCTCGGTATGGCCCATGACCGTGATCCGCGGCGACATGCACAAAATCCGCATTGGCAGCCGCTGCAGCATTCAGGATGGCTCGGTACTGCACATCACCCACGCCAGCGACTACAACCCCGGCGGCTGGCCGCTGATTATCGGAGACGATGTGACCGTCGGCCACAAAGCCCTGCTGCATGGCTGCACAATAGGCAGCCGGGTGCTGGTGGGTATGGGTTGCACCGTGATGGACGGCGCCGTGGTGGAAGACGACGTGATCATCGGGGCCGGTACCCTGGTACCTCCGGGCAAGCGGCTGGAATCCGGCTACCTGTACGTGGGCTCGCCCTGCAAGCAGGCGCGGGCCCTGAGCGACAAAGAAAAATCCTTCTTTAAATATACCGCCGCCAACTACGTCAAGCTGAAAGACGAATACCTGAATCCGTCCGCGTAAACTGCCTCCCCATAGCCCCTGATCCAGGTCAAATTCTGATCAGGGCCCCCTTGAAAAATATCCACCGGAACCTACTTTCCTGAGTAGCAGAAGTTCACGGAGTCCATCCGGGGCACCCCCGGATCGGAGCTGTTCCGCGAGCGAAGCTGATGACAATCTCAGATTCGTAATCGTCAAAGGAGGAGTTCCCATGAGCAACATTACACGCTGGAATCCGATCAGTGAGTTCGATGACCTGATGAACCGCTACAACCGAATGCTCGGCCTGGCCCGGACGAACGGTGACAGGGAAGGCAAGGATCTATTTAGCCGCAGTGACTGGGCACCGGCGGTGGATATCAAAGAAACACCGGAAGCATTTACCGTCGAAGCCGAATTGCCGGGCATGACTAAAGATGATGTGAAAGTAACCGTGCATGACGGTGTGCTCACCATTCAGGGTGAGCGCAAGAGTGAAGAGGAAACCAAAGACAAAAAGCTACACCGTATCGAGCGCTTCTATGGCAGCTTTCTGCGCCGCTTCACGCTGCCCGACAATGTCGATGAGAATGGTGTAAAAGCCAGTTTTAAGGACGGCCTTCTGAAGCTGAGCATTCAGAAAGCCGAGCCGAAAGAGCCCAAGGCCATAGAGGTCGACGTCCAGTAAGCCAAGACCGTCAGTCTACCCTCGAAGCGAGGTCGGGCTCATTGCCCGGCCTCTGCCGTTGTTACAGCACCCGAGGCTTCCAGGGCCCGAGCGTAATCCAGGCTCCGGCGGTGGCGTGAAATCCGATCCAGAATGGTGTGGCCTTGCGGATTCTCCGCATTCAGATCCCGGCCCGCTTCAACAAAGAAGCCAACAAAACGCTCGAAATCCTCGGCCCGCATGGCCTCGTAGGCCCGATCCAGCACAAAATAATCCGGGTTAACCGAGGCATCCCAGGGGGTGAGATTCAGGTAACTTCTAACCCGGTCATCACTCCACTCTTCACCGATCACTTTCGGTTTGTCCGGTCCGCTCATGCTGCCTCTCCTGCTGCGTTGATTATCAGCGCATAGTATAAGCGTTTGAAAGACCCAAGGGTTATAAGAATCCTGCATGAGCATCTATGCCAGCGGCATAAGCCCAGCCCGCTATCAGGGCAGAATGTCCACCGGCAAATCCGAGGTAGGTACAGAGTCATCACACTCCGGATTACGGATGGCAATTTCCACCCGGCGGTTCATCGACCGGTTCGCTGGTGTGTCGTTATCGGCCAGGGGCCGGGTTTCGGCCCGCCCTGCCGCAACCACCCGCTCAGCGGGAATCTCCCGGTTCAGCACCAGCTCATGCACCACTGACACCGCCCGGGCGGCCGACAGATCCCAGTTGGAACGGTAGCGACTGCTGGAAATCGGCCGGTCGTCAGAGTGGCCCGACACCACCACATCACCGGAGCACACCGCCAGCACATTCACCACCCGCTCGATAATCGGGATCATCTCCGGTTTGATTTCGGCGTCTCCGGAGCGGAAGGTGGCTTCTTCGGAGAAGCGAATCACCACCTGGTCTTCGTCGTAATTGATATGCAGGGCTTCGGAGGCGACCTCGGCCTGCAGCTCCCGCACCAGCCGGCCCGCCAGATCCAGAACACCGCCGGGTATCTGCCGGGTCTGGGAGCGCTCGGTACGCTCATCAATAAACTCCGGCTGGTCCTGCAGCGACTCCGATGGCTCCGGCAAGGAAACTGTGTCTGATTCCACCAGAGTCAGGGGAGAGCCGCCCACGTCTTCAGCTATCACGTTGCTGGAGCCGAACGCCAGTGCCATGGAGTTGGCCATGGCGCGATACTTCTCGATATCCATCTCGGCAAACGACAGCAACAGGATAAAGAAGGTCAGCAGCAGGGTGGCAAGATCGGCAAAGGTGACAATCCAGTCCGGGGTGGTGTTCTTACTGCGCTTTTTCTTTACAGGCCGGACCGGAAGCACACTCAGGCCTCCCGCTCAGGCTCAAGACCGGTGCGATGTTCCGGCGATACATAGGACGAAAGCAGTTCGGTCATCACCCGGGGGTTTTCGCCGCGCATGATGCTCTTGATCGAAGTAATGATCAGCATCTGGTTGCGGGCGTCATCCTCGGCCTTGAGCTGGAGCTTGTCCGCCAGGGGCAGGGCCATCAGCTGAGCGATAAAGGCGCCGTAAAGAGTCGTCAGAAGGGCAACGGCCATAGCAGGCCCGATGGATGAAGGGTCATCGAGTGTGTTGAGCATCTGCACCAGCCCCACCAGGGTACCAAGCATGCCGATCGCGGGCGCGGATTCACCAATACCCCGGAACACCCGTTCTGCCACTTCGTAACGCTCGGCGGACTGCTGGGTGTCCTGTAACAACGCTTCCTCCACCAGTTCCGGCGGATGGCCGTCGACACAGAGGTTGATGGCTTTTTTCAGAAACTCGTCCCTGGTGTCGTGATTTTCCAGCCCCAGAATGCCTTCTTTACGGACCACGCGGGCCAGCACACCGACTTCCCGAATCAGCTCTGCCGGCCGGGCCAGGCGATCGGTGAACACGGTACGAAAGGCCAGGCGAAAGGCGCTGATCACCGACGGCATGCGGAACTTGATCAACGTAACCGCAAAGGTGCCACCCAGCACGATGGCCAGGCCCGGCAGGTTCAGAAATGTCAGCGCCGATGCGTTCGCCAGCATGGCAAGAATCACGATCAGGGTTCCTGCCAACAATCCGACAAGCGTTAGAATGTCCATGGCTATCCTTTCCTATTGGTCTCTTGGCGATCCACCTGAATAATCCGGCTCAGTCTGTTCTCAGTTCGTCAACCACAGCCGGGGTGTCTGGCTGAACCCCCCGCCACACACGAAAGGCTTCCGCCGCCTGCTCCACCAGCATGCCCAGACCATCAAACACCCGCACCGCGCCCTGATCCAGCGCCCACTGGTTGAACGTGGTGGTCTGCAAAGAATACATCATGTCGTAGATCACCGTATCAGCGGTAACCACGGCGGCCGGAACGGGCGGCAGATCGCCCTGCAGGCTGGCGCTGGTGCCATTGATGACCAGATCAAAACTTCCGGTTACCTGCTCAAAACCACAGGCGGTTACAGGGATATTGCTGTGATGACGGCCAAACAGCCGGGCCAGAGCCTCTGCCCTGGCTGGCGTGCGGTTGGCAATCACCAGGCTGGCGGGCTGCTCTTCCAGCAAGGGCCCCAGCACACCACGCACGGCACCGCCCGCGCCCAGCACCAGAACCCGCGCACCGGCAATCGCAACACCCTGGTTATCACGCAAATCCCGAACAAGCCCGATACCATCTGTATTATCGGCCACCAATCGATCTTCTTGATCCCGGAAAAGGGTATTGGCGGCCCCGGCCAACTCTGCCCGGGGGGTGCGGCGGTCTGCCAGCGTCCAGGCCTGCTCTTTAAAGGGTACCGTTACGTTCAGCCCCTTGCCGCCACGATTAAAAAACTCGTGAACAGTGCCGGTAAAATCATCAAGCGGCGCCTGAATGGCGGTGTATTCCACCGGTTCTCCGGTCTGCCGGGCAAACAAGCTGTGAATCCGGGGTGATTTACTGTGGCTGATCGGGTGCCCCACCACCGCGTACAGATCGTTACTCATCATGGCCCTCCAGCCAGTTTCGGCCGGTCAGGAAATAATCCGTCAAACGTGCTTCCTCGCTGCCCGGTTCCGGCTGCCGGTCGTAGTCCCAGCGAACCAGTGGCGGCAGGGACATCAGAATAGATTCGGTGCGCCCGCCAGACTGCAAGCCAAACAGGGTGCCCCGGTCGTACACCAGGTTGAATTCCACATAGCGGCCCCGGCGGTAAAGCTGGAATTCCCGCTCCCGCTCGCCCCAGGGTTGGGCCTTCCGGCGCTGCACAATCGGCTCATAGGCTTCGATGTAGCTGTCACCCACCGCCTGCATGAAGGCAAAATCCCTGTCGAAATCCCCGGTGTTGTAGTCGTCGAAGAACAGGCCGCCCACGCCTCGGGGCTCCTGCCGGTGCTTCAGGTAAAAGTAGTCGTCGCACCAGCGTTTGTAATCCCCGTACACTGAATCGCCAAAGGGCTGGCAGGCGTTGCGGGCCGTTTGGTGCCAATGCACGCAGTCCTCATCGAAACCGTAATAAGGGGTGAGATCGTAGCCACCACCAAACCAGTACACCGGCTCAGCGTTTTCCGGCGTGGCAATAAAGAACCGCACATTCGCATGGGACGTCGGTACGTAAGGGTTTTCCGGATGAATCACCAGCGACACGCCCATGGCCTGCCAGGGTGCGCCCGCCAGGTGAGGGCGGTGAGCCGTGGCCGACGGCGGCATAGTGGCGCCCATCACATGGGAAAAGTTCACCCCGCCTTTTTCGATAACATCACCTTCAGAGATCACCCGGCTGATGCCACCACCGCCTTCCGGCCTGTCCCAACTGTCCCGGATGAACGAGGCCTGGCCATCCACCGCCTCCAGTCTCTGGCAAATGCGTTCCTGAAGGCCAATGAGGTATTCCTTGACCGCTCGGGTATCCGGCTGTTGCGACATGACGACTCCTAACGAAACTGTTGTCCGGTAACAATATCAATAATTCGGCTGGGCTTGCGATTCTGCCCCAGGGCGCCAGGCACAACCCGATCCACCTGATCACCAAAATAGCGCCGCACCTGCCAGATAGCTCGGGCGGGCTGTCTGCCTGCAGGATTACACGATGTGCTCACCAGCGGCATGGCCGTGGCATGGCACAGCGCCCGAACCACCGGGTGGTCACTGACCCTGACCGCAATGGAGGAGTGCTTGCCCCGCACCCACTCGGGAATCTGCCGGTTCACATCCGGCAACAGGCAGGTAACAGGCCCCGGCCAGTGTTTCAGGGCCTGCTGCTGCAAATCCTCGGGCAGCGGATCGAGCAAAAAGCGGATCTGCGCTACCGACCCGGCCACCAGGATCACACCCTTTTCCACCGGCCGCTGTTTCAGCTGCAGAATCTGTTCAACCGCCTCATGATTCCAGGGATCACAGCCCAGCCCCCACACGGCTTCTGTGGGGTAGGCAATAACGCCCCCGGACAGCACGGTTTGCCGGGCCAGCGCCAACTGCAGAAAACTTGGATTAGAGGGTTTCGCCATAACGACTTTGCGACCTGTCTGCGGAACATCGGCAATGCTCTAAGCCGTGCGCTGATAGCCGCCGGGGCAGGGATGGGCAAAGCCCTCCAGTTCCAGAATCAACAGCGACTGCATCAACTGATCGGCGGGTAAACCCGTGGCCAGGCCCAGTGCATCGGTAGACTGGGGATCATACCCCAAAGCCTCGTATACCGCGATTTCCCGTGCATCCAGGGCCCGGGTATCCCTGCCGGTATCCGATGCCTCCGGCGGGGCACTCAGGCCGTCGGTCATGGACCACCAGGTTCCCAGCTCTTCCAGCACATCGTCGGCGGTTTCCACCAGGCGGGCGCCCTGACGAATCAGCTGATGGCAACCACGAGCCACCGGGCTATGTACCGAGCCGGGAATGGCAAATACCTCCCGCCCTTGCTCCAGCGCGGTTCTGGCGGTAATCAGCGAGCCACTCTTCAGGCTGGCCTCCACCACCAGCACACCCCGGCTGAGGCCACTGATAATGCGATTGCGCTGAGGAAAATAGGCGGCGCGCGCCTGGGTACCCGGCGGGTATTCAGACACAATCAACCCCTGTTCGATAATACGGTGGGCCAGAGGCCGATGCTGTGCCGGGTACAGCCTGTCCAGACCACAGCCCACCACCGCCAGGGTGGGCGCCCCGGCATCCAGTGCACCGGCATGGGCCGCGCCATCGATACCCAGGGCCAGCCCGCTGGTGATCAGCAGGCCCCGGCGGCTGAGCTCGGCGGCAAAGCTCCGGGCATGATCCAGCCCCGCCCGGGTCGCATTCCGGCTGCCCACCACACCCAGCTGATCACGTTGCAGCAGCCGGGTATCGCCAAGGGTATACAGCAGCAGGGGCGCATCGTGAATATGCCGCAGACACTCCGGAAACCCTGACTCCCCCTGACCCAGCAACCCGATGCCATGGCCCCGGCACTGCTCGAGAACAGACAGGGCACGGGCAATCACCGGGTTGTCGACGTCCGAGCGCTGCCAGGCGCAAATGGCCTCGATGGCCGCAGGGGTCAACCCCATGGCGGTCAGAGTGGCAGGGTTCATTGACAGAATGTCGGCCAGCGAATCAACCGAATCCAGTAGCCGCTCGCGCAGGGGAATTCCGAATTTAGGCAGTAGAGACAGCACCAGCCATTGCCCGGACGGTGCCTTCAAACAGGGGGATTGAGACATGTTCTCTTCCTTGAAAACAACAATGGCCGGGCAATCCCGCCCGGCCATTCATTGACAGAGTAAACCCGAAACCAGAGTCAACCGGTTATCAGGGGTTGGCCACCTTGTCACCCACCGATAGTGGGCGCGTGGCCTGCAATACCAGGCCGTAGCTCATCTTTTCGTAGGCCTGGAACACCATCAGCAAGCCGGCACGCTCAGACGGCAGCTCGATCGTCTCGCCGGTGATCGGATCGCGCACCATGTTGCCAGCTTTCAATACCGCCAGCACATTGCCCGCTTTCAGGCCTTCACGTTCGCCCCGGTTGATGGCCACCACGTTATACTGGCCAATCTGGCTGACACCGCCGTCGACGGAAATCATCTTGCCTTCAATCTCTTCATCAGGCGAGCTGGGCACGAAGCTGGTGGTCAGGCGGCGGTCTTCGCTGACCAGAAGACGGTCACCAATGCGGACTTCCTCGTTGGAGCGGGTAATGCCCACCGTCAGAACGTCTCCGTTTTCGGCATTGATGTTGCCGCGCGCTATGCTGCGGGCCTCCAGGCCGAGAAACTCACCGGTATCCGGATCGACAAACTCCTGGCTGCGACGGAAGATACCCACGCGGTCAGCAGGCTTGGTACCGCGGGCATAGATACGATCGCCAGCGCCGGTAATGATCCGGCCATCGGCACCCTCAAGCACATAGGGAGCGCCGTTAATGTCGTCTGGCGTTACAATGCGGGTGTCGGTCAGGAAGCTGGCAATGGCATCCAGCGGAATGGCAGGAATGGGCGTATCGATTGCCTCGGAGCGCACTTTCGGCGACAGCTTGACGATATCGTTGGAGGACACTTTGGTCACCCGAGGCTTACCGTCAATGTAGACCAGCGCGAGCTTGTCGCCCGGGTAGATCAGATGAGGGTTGGCAACCTGCGGGTTCACGTGCCAGATCTCCGGCCAGTACCAGGGTTTGTTCAGAAAACGCCCGGAAATGTCCCAGAGTGTATCCCCCTTTACGACGGTGTAACGCTCAGGGTGATCAGTCCTCAACTCCGGTTGCGCCTGAGCCCAAGAGGTAAACAGCAGCGCCGAAGCTGCCAGAGCGTACAACAATTTCCTCATCGTGTATGTCCTTGATCGCGTGCCTTGAATCTTTGCGTTCGGTAATCTCGCCGCAGTCTGACCGCAGGATATTACGTTGCCATTCCCGTTACTATAGAAGATGTCCGGGAATTTGTGATGTTATCTTTTGTTCTTCCAGTGGTTTCTGCAGGCCGCATCGGCTTTTGGCCGGAAAAACCTGCCCATTGGCTGATCAGTTTGTACTCAATCGCCGAATTCGTGGATAATAACGGTAATCGGCAGGTTTTGCGGTCTCCAACGGGGAACTCCGGCATCCGTTACTGTCCAAACAATCGGGTCTGTCGCTGCCATAATAGGTAGCCGAAGAAAAAATGCGCAGTACGCTGTCGCATTTCCGACGACGGTTTCAGAGCGTTACAAATGGTAAACTAACGAACTGAAGCCGGGCTGCCGGGCGCAGACCGCCAAAGACACACAGGCCAGAAGCACGAGCGCTATGATACGAGAGATTCTTGAATACCCGGACCCGCGCCTTCGCACCATCGCCAAGCCGGTGGAAGAAGTCACCGACGAGATCCGGACACTGATCGACGATATGTTCGAGACCATGTACGATGCCAACGGTATTGGCCTGGCCGCCAGCCAGATAGACGTACACCAGCAGGTTATTGTGATGGATCTGTCCGAAGACAGATCCGAACCCCGGGTGTTTATTAACCCGTCGCTGGAAATCCTGGACGGCGACCTGGAAGCCATGCAGGAAGGCTGCCTGTCGGTACCCGGCTTCTATGAAGACGTAAAACGCATCGAACACTGCCGGATTACGGCCCGGGATCGCAACGGCGAGGAGTTCACGCTCGAAGCCGAAGGCCTGCTGGCCGTGTGCATCCAGCACGAGATGGATCACCTGAACGGCAAGCTGTTTGTGGATTACCTGAGCCAGCTCAAGCGCAATCGCATTCGCAAGAAGCTGGAAAAACTGCACAAGCAAAGCGCCTGACGGTGCCTGAGCCAGCAGCCAAAGATTCAAGGACCGGGTTTCGACCCGGTTTTTTCGTCTAAACAATACAGAGAAACAGCCAACGTGCGCATCGTCTTTGCCGGAACACCGGATTTTGCCGCCACCGCCCTGAAAGCCCTGCTGGATGCTGGCCATCAGGTTATCGGAGTCTACTCTCAGCCTGACCGCCCCGCCGGTCGCGGCCGCAAGCTACAACCTAGCCCGGTCAAGCAGGTAGCCCTGGAAGCAGGCCTGCCGGTGTACCAGCCGGAGTCCCTGAGAGCCGAGGACGCCCGGCAGCAACTGGCAGTGCTGAAACCCGATGTGATGATTGTCGCCGCCTATGGCCTGATCCTGCCAAAAGCCGTGTTGGAAATTCCGGTGCAGGGCTGCTTGAACATCCACGCCTCTCTGCTGCCTCGCTGGCGTGGCGCAGCACCTATCCAGCGGGCCATTGCCGCGGGCGATGCGGAAACCGGCATCACCATCATGCAGATGGATGAGGGCCTGGATACCGGCGACATGCTGCTGAAGTCTGCCACGCCTATTCTGCCGGACGACACCGGCGGCAGCCTGCACGACCGGCTGGCAGAGCTTGGCGGCAAGGCTATTGTTGAAGCGCTGGCACTGCTGGCCGACAACCGGTTAGCCGGTGAGGCCCAGAACAACGCAAACGCCAACTACGCCCACAAACTCAGCAAAGACGAAGGCCATATCGACTGGCAGCAAAGCGCCGAGGCCATCGCCCGGCTGATCCGCGCCTTCAATCCCTGGCCTGGCACCTACACCGACCTGGGTACCCAGCGGGTGCGCATTCACCAGGCACAGGCCATGGCTGGCGATTCTGGAAAAGCCCCCGGTACGGTCCTGAGCCGGGAGCGAGACGGTATTGATATCGCCTGCGGTGAAGGCACCCTGCGGGTCACCCGGATACAGCTGCCCGGCAGCAAGGCGCAAAGCATCAACGATCTGATCAACGGCGGCAAGCAGGTACTCCTGCCCGGCCAGGAGTTGCACTGACCATGGCTCAAGCTCTGCCCATTCGCGCCCTGGCGGCCCGGGTTCTGTTATCCGTAGAAAACGGCCAGTCTCTGAACCAGTGCCTGCCCCCGGCGCTGAACCAGTTGGCTCCGGAGCAGCGGCCCCAGCTGCAGGCCCTGTGCTATGGCAGCTGCCGCTGGTTCCATCGGCTCGACGGTGAACTCCATCACCGGCTGAACAAACCACTGCGCAAATCCGACCGGGTGGTACACCACCTGATGCTGGTGGCGCTGTTCCAGCTCCGGTTCAGCGAACAAGCCACCTACGCCGTGCTCAACGAAACCGTGGAAGCCTGTCGGGCGCTGTCCAAGCCCCACCTGACCGGGCTAGTGAACGGCGTACTGCGGGCGGCGGAAAGGGAAGGCGCTCCGGAGCTAGAAGCCATCAGCAGCCGCTTCAGCCATCCGGACTGGATGGTGGAAAAATTACGCCACAACTGGCCCGACGACTGGCAGGCCATACTCGCCGCCAACAACCTGCAGGCGCCGATGACGCTGCGGGTCAACGCCCTGCGGTTTGACCGCGACCAGTACCTGAAACTGCTGGATGAAGCAGGCATTGGCGCCAAAGCCACCCGTTTTGCCCGCCACGGCATACAACTGGAGCAGCCGGTGCCGGTAGATCGCCTGCCCTGGTTCGACGACGGTGCCGTGAGTGTTCAGGACGAAGCCGCCCAGCTGTGTACCCAGTTACTGGACTTGCAGGCGGGGCAGCGGGTACTCGATGCCTGCGCCGCCCCGGGCGGCAAAACCTGCGCGATTCTGGAGGCCTGCAACGGGCTGGCGGAAGTCGTCGCCATTGATGAGTCTGCCGAACGCCTGCCCCGGGTGCAGGAAAACCTGGATCGGCTAGATCTGCATGCCACCCTGACCGAGGCCGATGCCGCCGACACCGCCAGCTGGTGGAACGGCGAACGCTTCGACCGCATTCTGCTGGATGTGCCCTGCAGCGCCACCGGGGTGATTCGCCGCCACCCGGACATCAAACTGCTACGCAGGGAGTCCGACATCGTGCCCCTGGCAGGCATCCAGCTAGGCCTTCTGCAGGCCATGTGGGAGATACTGCAGCCGGGCGGGCGCCTGGTGTACGCCACCTGCTCGGTGTTTCCGCAGGAAAACCACCGCATTATCCAGCGTTTCCTGAAACAGCAGGATACCGCCACATTAGTCCCGATTAGCGCCGACTGGGGCCGGGACATGACCACCGGGCGCCAACTGTTACCAGACCCGGACAGCCATGATGGCTTCTTCTACGCCGTTCTGGAGAAACCCCGAACATGAAAATCCTGATTCTCGGTGCCGGCCAGGTGGGTGGCACCCTGGCCGAAAACCTCGCTAACGAGGCCAATGACATCACCGTGGTGGACAACGACAGCGCCCGCCTGCGGGAACTGCAGGATCGCCTCGACATCCGCACCATGCACGGCCGTGCCTCTTACCCCACGGTGCTTCGCCAGGCGGGCGCCGAAGACGCCGAGATGGTGATCGCCGTTACCAACAGCGACGAAACCAACATGGTGGCCTGCCAGGTCAGCAAACTGCTGTACAAAACGCCCACCACTATCTGCCGGGTGCGGGCCGGGGCGTACCTGGCAAAGCCCGCACTGTTCTACAACCGCGACACGGTGAAAGACCTGGACAGCCTGCGGGGCTTTCCCATTGACGTGCTGATCAGCCCGGAACACCTGGTGACCCAGCACATCACCCGGCTGATCGAATACCCGGGCGCCCTGCAGGTGCTGGAGTTCTCCAAGGGCCTGACCCGGCTGGTGGCCATCCAGGCCATCGAAGGCGGGCCACTGGTGGGCCAGGAACTGTCGTACCTGCGAACTCACATGCCCAAGATCGAAACCCGGGTTGCCGCCATCTTCCGCAAGGACCGGGCGATCATGCCCCAGGGCGACACCGTGATCGAAGACGGCGACGAGGTGTTTTTCATTGCCGCCTCCGACCACATCCGCTCGGTAATGAGCGAACTCCAGCCACTGGAAAAACCTTACAAACGCATCTTCATTTGCGGCGGCGGCAACATCGGCTACCGGCTGGCCAACACCCTGGAAGACCGGTATCAGGTGAAAATACTGGAGCGGGATCATGAACGCTGTGTGATGCTCTCCGAGCGGCTACGCAAGAGCGTGGTGCTTGAAGGCAGCGCCACCAACAAGGACATCCTGCTGGAAGAAAACATCGAGAACACCGATGTGTTCTGCGCCGTCACCAACGACGACGACGCCAACATCATGGCCTCCATGCTGGCCAAGCGCCTGGGTGCCCGCCGGGTGTTCACCCTGATCAACAACCCGGATTACGTGGATCTGATCCAGGGCGGCGACATCGACGTGGCCATTTCGCCCCAGCAGACCACCATCGGCAGCCTGCTGACCCACGTACGCCGGGGCGACGTGGTGAACGTACACGCCCTGCGCCGGGGTGCCGCCGAAGCCATCGAGGCCATTGCCCACGGCGACCACCGTTCCTCGAAGGTCGTCGGCAAACGGCTGGATGAAATCAAACTGCCGCCCGGCACCACCATCGGTGCCATCGTACGCCACAACGAAGTGCTGATCGCCCATGACCACCTTCGCGTGCAGCCGGACGACCACCTGATTCTGTTCCTGGTAGACAAAACCCGGATCCGGGAAGTGGAAAAGCTGTTCCAGGTGGGCCTCACGTTCTTTTAATTGATCTGAATAAACAAGCATCTGGCTTTCACTTCGAAATGCCGGACAAGCCAGCGTATAATGCGCGTTTTCATTCTCAGGAGTGCCTGAATACTTCAGGCGCCACACACAGACTGACCAGCAGGCATACGTCGTGACAGACAAGGCAAGCAACAACTCCGCGCCAGACCTCCAGACCTTCCAGGGTCTGATTCTGGCATTGCAGAATTTCTGGGCGCAGCACGGCTGCGTGGTACTCCAGCCCCTGGATATGGAAGTGGGCGCCGGTACTTTCCACCCGGCTACCTTCCTGCGCTCCATTGGCCCGGAAACCTGGAACTCGGCCTACGTGCAACCCAGCCGTCGCCCCACCGACGGCCGTTACGGCGAAAACCCCAACCGCCTGCAGCACTACTACCAGTTTCAGGTGGTGCTGAAGCCATCGCCAGACAACATCCAGGAGCTGTATCTGGATTCTCTGCGCGCGCTGGGGCTGGATCCGCTGGTGCACGACATCCGGTTTGTGGAAGACAACTGGGAATCCCCAACGCTGGGTGCCTGGGGTCTGGGTTGGGAAATCTGGCTGAACGGCATGGAAGTCACCCAGTTCACCTACTTCCAGCAAGTCGGCGGCCTGGAATGCTATCCGGTGACCGGTGAGCTGACTTACGGTCTTGAGCGCCTGGCCATGTACATCCAGGGCGTGGACAGTGTCTACGATCTGGTCTGGACCAAAGGCCCGGACGGCGTGGTCACCTACGGCGACGTGTTCCACCAGAACGAAGTGGAGCAATCCACCTACAACTTCGAACACGCCGACACCGAGTTCCTGTTCCACAGCTTCGACGTGCACGAGCGGGAAAGCGCCCGCCTGATCGAAGCCGGGCTGCCGCTGCCTGCGTACGAGCAGGTGCTCAAGGCCTCCCACACGTTCAACCTTCTGGATGCCCGCCACGCCATTTCCGTAACCGAGCGCCAGCGCTTTATCCTGCGGGTTCGCACCCTGGCACGCTCTGTCGCCCAGGCCTACTTCGACAGCCGCCGCAAGCTCGGCTTCCCGCTAGCGCCGGAGGCATTGCGCAAGGAAGTACTGGCCAACGTTGAGGCCGCTGAGGCCAAGGCCAATAAGAAAGGCAAAAAAGCAAAGCAGGCACCGCAGGAACAGGGGAACGCATAATCATGGCAACACAGGATTTTCTGGTTGAACTGGGCACTGAAGAGCTGCCACCCAAGGCCCTGAAACCGTTATCAGACGCCTTCACCCAGGGCATCGTAAAAGGCCTTGAAGACGCAGGCGTTAGCTTCGGCCAGGTGGAAAGCTTCGCCGCACCCCGCCGCCTGGCGGTACGTATTCGCGACCTGGCCGACGCCCAGCCGGACAAAGCCGTGGAAAAGCGTGGCCCGGCGGTGAAGGCCGCCTTTGACGACGCTGGCAACCCCACCCGCGCGCTGACCGGTTTTGCTACCTCTCTGGGCATTAGCCCGGATCAACTCGACACCATGGAAACCGATAAAGGCGCCTGGCTGGTATATCGCACCGTGGAGCAAGGCAAGCCCACCGTCGACCTGATGCCCGGCCTGGTGGAAAAATCCCTGGCCGCGCTGCCCATCCCCAAGCGGATGCGCTGGGGTGCCTACAAAACCGAATTCGTGCGCCCGGTGCACTGGCTGATTCTGCTGTTCGGTAACAAGGTGATCGACACCCCGGTGATGAACCTCAAGCCCGGCAACAAGACCCGTGGCCACCGTTTCCACTGCCCGAAAGAGCTGATTGTTCCCACCCCGGCCGACTACGAGGTGGTGTTGCAGCAGGAAGGCTATGTGATGGCCGACTTCGCCGAGCGCCGGGAGCAGATCCGCACCGGTGTTGCCGCGCTGGCCGAAAAAGAAGCCGGTGGCCGTGCGGTGATCGACGACGACCTGCTGGACGAAGTCACCGCCCTGAACGAATGGCCGGTGCCGCTGATGGGGCGCTTTGAAGAGCGTTTCCTGGAAGTTCCGGCCGAAGCACTGATCTCCTCCATGGAAGAACACCAAAAATACTTCCACGTGGTAGACAGCAACAACCGAATCATGCCGCTGTTCATTACCGTCGCCAACCTGGAGAGTAAAGACCCGGCCCAGGTGATTGCCGGTAACGAGAAGGTGATTCGCCCGCGCCTGTCCGACGCCGCTTTCTTCTACGAAACCGACCGCAAGAGCAAGCTTGAAGCCCGCATCGACGCGCTCAAGCCCATTGTCTTCCAGGAAAAGCTGGGTAGCCTGTACGACAAGTCTGTGCGGGTAGCGGCGCTGGCGAAGAAGATCGCCGACACCATCGGCAGCGACCCGGCCCTGGCCGAGCGTGCCGCGATGCTGGCCAAGACCGACCTGTGTACCGAAATGGTGCTGGAATTCACCGACCTGCAGGGCATCATGGGCCAGTACTACGCCACCAACGACGGCGAGCACGCCGACGTGGCTAAGGCCTTGAACGAGCAGTACATGCCGCGCTTTGCCGGCGACGACCTGCCGTCCACACTGACCGGCTGCGCCGTGGCCATTGCCGACCGGATCGACTCGCTAGTAGGTCTGTTTGGCATCAACCAGCCGCCCTCAGGCACCCGTGACCCGTTCGCCCTGCGCCGTGCCTCCCTGGGCGTGCTGCGCATCATCATTGAACGGCAACTGCCGCTGGATCTGCAAACCCTGTGCGAGTGGGCCGAGCAGAACTTCACCGTACTGACCGAGCAGAACACCGCCAGCACTGTGGTGGATTACATGCTGGAGCGGTTCCGCGCCCACTACGACGAGCAAGGTATCGGTGCCGAGGTTTACCTGGCGGTACACGCCCGCCGGCCGACCAAACCGTTGGATTTCGACCGCCGGGTGAAAGCCGTGGAAGCCTTCCGCCAGCTGCCAGAGGCCCTGGCCCTGGCCGGTGCCAACAAACGGGTATCGAACATCCTCACCAAGCAGGGCGATGACAGTGTCGGCGAAACAGTAGACACGGCCAAGCTGCAGGACGACGCCGAGAAGGTACTGGCCCAGAAAGTGGAAGAACAGGCCGGTAAGGTGCTGCCACTGTTCGAGCAGGGCGATTACGCCAGCGCCCTGAGCTCCCTGGCCAGCCTGCGGGAGCCTGTGGATAACTTCTTTGACGAAGTGATGGTGATGGCCGACGATGAATCAGTACGCAACAACCGCCTGGCCCTGCTGAACCGGTTGCGTAATCTGTTCCTGCGGGTCGCCGACATTTCTCTGCTGCCAACCGCCGGGTAAACCGGCCTTTAGCAGATGGTCGCGTGAAATTCCCAGGGAAGGGGGTTTCAAAACGGTCGGCAATCCGTATAATACCGGCCGTTGATCGGCGTGTGGCGCAGCTTGGTAGCGCACTTCGTTCGGGACGAAGGGGTCGCAGGTTCGAATCCTGCCACGCCGACCACTTTCCCGCTTTAGCTCACCCTGTTATCTCACTTCCGTTTGTGTTTTCCAGCACTTCACGTTTTCACGAAACCCAAATCCGCTACTTTTCCACATAGTACCGATTCCGGCCTGCCCGTTTGGCCTCGTACATTGCAGTGTCCGCACGCTCCATCATCTGTTCTGCCGTGACACCGTAACCATGGGCCACAACAATTCCGATACTAACACCGACCCGGGCTTCACCCTCCGGCAAGTAAACAGGTTGTGCAACCGCGTTCAAAATCTTTGTGGCCACCCGCTCGGCATCATCCGGGCTGGCGATTTCCGGCAACAGAATAATAAACTCATCGCCGCCCATCCTGGCCACCGTATCGGCTTTGCGCAGGCAGCCTATCATGCGGCTGGCGATCTCTTTTAACAATAAGTCACCGGCATCGTGGCCATAGGTATCGTTCACTTCCTTGAAATGATCAAGATCCAGAAACATCAGTGCCAGAGACCAGCCGTGCCGTTCAGATAAAGCACAGGCCTGGCGCAGGCGCTCATCGAGTACACGCCGGTTGGGCAACCCGGTCAGCGTGTCCTGGAATGCCAGCTGGCGAATCTCTTCCTGGTAAGCCTGAATCTCGCTGAAATCCTGAAACGACACCACCACCCCCTCCACGCCAGCATCGTTCACCAGAGGCGCGGCGTTCAAACTCACCGGAATCGTGCGGCCATCCTTGCAGCGAAACATCTCCTGCATACTGCGGTACATTTGCCCGCTACCCATAACCGCAAGAACCCGGCAATCCGATTTATCATCGTGGGCATGGAACAGCTCATGGCCCCGGAGGTTAACCAGTTCATCAGCCCGCCAGCCCAGAACCTGCTCGGCCTCCGGGTTCACGTAGGTCACCACACCGGCGGTATCCATCACAATCAGGCCTTCGCCCAGCACACTCGAAATATCCTGAAACCGCGTTGCCTGCCTGGCAATTTCACGCCGGAGTTGCTGGCGCCGGAAACGGGTGAAGCAAAAATAGACAATCAACAAGAACAAGCCCACGGCACCGGCCGAATAGCCCGCCATCAGCCAGGGCTGGCGGTAAAAATCCGTCATCGGCAACTGACTCGCCGGGACAAACGTAACGGTTTTCCAGAAGTAACTGTCTGCAGAAGCGCTGGCAGAACCTGGCGCAGGCAGGGCAGCAATACGCTCCAGGGGGTACACGGTATCGAACAGAAACAGCCCGGCATCCACCAGCACCGAACCGGAATCCACCTGTTGCATTCCCGCCCAGGCCCGGGGGTAGTCATTGGCGAACGCGGGGGGCAGATCGAACATAAAACCCCAGGAACGGCTCTCATCGGGCCCGTGCAGAATATGCCCGCCGCTGTTCAGCAAAAAGGCCTGATGCCGGGTGGTCATACTGAAGCGGAAGGTATCTAGCAGCAGTTCGCCGCCCACGTTCAGCACCACCAGACCACGGTGACCGGAATCCGGATCGGTAACCGGCACACTGAAGCGAACCGTGGGCAGGTAAGGCACATCAACAGCGCCGTTCTCCACATTCAGATCCAGCGGCGAAACATAAAGCTCACCTTCGGCCAGCGCCCGGGCGCCTGCCACATAGTAACGCCCCGATTTCACCTGCAACTGATGCTCCGGCGTTACCAGCACTCTGTTGTATAGCCTGTCCAAACGCACTTTTTCGGCACCGTCCAGCCCGATGAAGCGCAGTTGGCTGTACGTGTGTTTCTGGCCCAGCTGAACCCGGAAACTCTGCTCCAGCCGGGCTTTGTCTTCCGCACTCCGGGTCCGGTTATACGAACGGGTTGCGGGCATCCGGGCGAACGCCTGAACGTCGTTGGCTGCATGGTCGAAAGCCTGGGTCAGCAACCACCGGGTTAGCTGCAAGCGGGCCTGCTCGCGGGCTTTCAGCACCTCCAGCTCCTTCCAGGCCCAGTATTCCAGGGTGCCGAATACCACACCGGTGAACACCAACACCCCGGTAACACCAAGCACCAGGGCCGATCTGAGAAACTTCCGAAAATGCCGCCGTGAATCCGCCATGCCGTCCAACAGTTTAATATTGATAAATCACAAGAATGGCCGGGATTGTATAGTAATTTATATTAAAAGACTTTTTTCGGCCAGAACCAGACAACGAATTACAGAAAAGCCATGCGGACACCGGCTGCCATATAACGGATAAGTCTGCTAATGTTCTCCCGTGCTACTGTCGCGGAGGGATACATTGAACAAGGCAACGGAATTCAAGTCCGGCAACTTTTCGTTTTTGTCAGAGCACGATTCCTTATTCGTGGAGCTGGCCGAATCCGCCGAGCGTGCCTTCGCCAGCGACCCGAACACCACCCTGATCAAACTCCGCCAGCTTGGCGAAGCCCTGGCCCAGCACCTGGCTGCGCTCTCCGGCATCGAGTTTGACGAACAAACCAGCCAGTCCGAACTGCTCTACCGGCTGAACCGCGAATTACGGCTGGAACCGCAGATCAAAGAGCTGTTCCACATCCTGCGCATTGAAGGCAACAAGGCCACCCACCAGTTCCGCACCCGGCACAAAGAAGCCATGGATGGCCTGAAAGTGGCCCGCACGCTGGCTATCTGGTTTCACCGTTCCTTTGGTAAAGCTGGCGCCAGCTTCAAGCCCGGACCCTTTGTACCGCCTGCCGACCCCAGCGCCCAGTTACGCCAGCTCCAGAGCGACATTGAAAAACTCCGCCACGACCTGCAACAGGCCAACATGGCCCTGGACAGCAGCCAGCAGCTCAGCCAGCTGATCGAGCAGGAAAAATCTGAATACGAAGCCCTGGCCGTGGCCATGGACGAAGAATCCCGGGCGCTGGCCGAACAGGCCCGCCAGCACGAACAGGCGCTGAACCAGCAACAACAGGCCTACGAGCAGAAGATCAAAGCCCTGCAGCAACAGCTCACGGAGCAGAGCGAGCAAACGGTTAACCAGCAACGCCAGCAGGTGGCGAAACAAACCAAAGCTGCCACCGACACCCTGGTACTGAACGAAGAACTCACCCGCATCCTCATCGACCAGCAACTGCAGGAAGCGGGCTGGGAAGCCGACAGCCAGGATATCACCTTCCAGAAAGGCGCCCGCCCGGAGAAAGGCACCTATCGCGCGATTGCTGAATGGCCCACCAACCATAACGGCGAGAAGGGTCGGGCCGATTACGTGCTGTTTGTCGGGCTTACGCCTATCGCCGTGGTGGAAGCCAAGAAAGAAAACACCAACGTGGCCGGTAAAATTCGCCAGGCCGAGCGTTACAGCAAAGGCTTTAAAGTGGAAGCTCCGTTACTCGGCGCCTGGGAGTTGATGGGCCGCACCATCGCATGGCCCGCAGACGAAAGCGGCCATTACCACGTGCCCTTCGTGTATTCCTGCAACGGCCGGCCCTATGTACCGCAACTGGCGGAGCAGTCCGGTACCTGGTTCCGGGATGTGCGCGAACCCAGCAACCTGCGCCGCGCACTTCCGCAGTTCCACACCCCCGGCGGCTTGCTGGATTTGCTGGAACGAGACAAGGCCAACGCCGAAAAGCTGTTAAAAGACGAGCCCTTCGGCTACCTGAAACTGCGGGACTACCAGCAAAAGGCCATAGTCGCCACCGAGAATGCCCTGGCTCGCGGTGTTCGCACCGCACTGCTGGCCATGGCCACCGGCACCGGTAAAACCCGCACCATCATCGGGTTGATGTACCGGTTTCTGAAAGCCGAGCGCTTCCACCGTATTTTGTTCCTGGTGGACCGCACCGCGCTGGGGCAGCAAGCCATCGACGCCTTCAACGAAGCCCCGCTGGAGCAGAACCACACCCTCAGCAAGATCTACAACGTGGCGGAGCTGGGCGACATGGCGGCGGAAGCGGAAACCCGCATCCAGGTGGCCACCGTGCAGGCCATGGTCAAACGCATCTTCATGAGTGACACCCCGCCGGCCATTGACCAGTTCGACTGCATCATCGTCGACGAAGCCCACCGGGGCTACACCCTGGACCAGGAAATGACCGAAGGCGAACTAGCGCTGCGGGACACCAGCCAGTACCTGTCCAGCTACCGGCGGGTGCTGGATTACTTCGATGCCGTGAAAATCGGCCTCACCGCCACCCCGGCCAAACACACCAGCGAGATTTTCGGCAAACCCGTGTACACCTACTCCTACCGGGAAGCGGTGGCCGACGACTGGCTGATCGACCACGAACCACCCATCCGCTACGAAACCCTGCTCACCCAGAACGGCATTACCTTTGAGAAGGGCAAGCCGGTGGAAGTCATCAACCGCCAGACCGGAGAAGTGGACACCACCGAGCTGGAAGACGAACTGACCTTCGAGGTGGACACCTTCAACCGCCGCGTCATCAACGAGAATTTCAACCGGGTGATCTGCGAACAGCTGGTGCAGGAACTGGACCCGTTCGGCGACGAAAAAACCATGATCTTTTGTGCCACCGACCTGCACGCCGATATGGTGAAAAGCCAGCTCGACAAGGCCTTCAAGGGTCTCTACAACGGCCAGTACAACGAAGCCGCGGTGGCCAAGATCACCGGCCAGAGCGACAAGGTGGACCAGCTTATCCGCCGCTACAAGAACGAGCGCTACCCCAACATCGCCATCACCGTGGATTTGCTGACCACCGGCATCGACGTTCCGCCCATCTGCAACCTGGTGTTCCTGCGCCGGGTGCGCTCACGCATTCTGTACGAACAAATGATCGGCCGCGCCACCCGCCGCTGCGACGAGATCGGCAAAACCGTATTCCGCATTTACGACCCTGTGGATATCTATGCCGCGCTGCAGGATGTGAACACCATGAAGCCCCTGGTAAAAGACCCCAACATCACCCTGGAGCAACTGGTGGACGAGCTCACCGACGACGAGCTACTGGAAACCGCCCTCAACAGCCCCGGCGACGCGCCCGACGAAAGCCAGGCCGACGTGGTGCTCAGCCAGCTCAGCCAGAAGCTCATGCGGGTACTGCGCAAGGCCGACAACAAAGCCGAAAACCGCCCGGAACTGAAACAGAAACTGGACGAGCTGCACCAGAGCTGGGGCGTGGAGCCTAAATCCCTGCATACCCACCTGCACCAGCTCGGCCCCCGCCAGGCGTCTGAGTTCATCAAGCAACACAGCGGTTTGCTGAACCAGCTGACAGAAGTGAAAAGCCTGGTCGGCAGCGAATATATGCCGCTGATTTCCGACCACGAAGACGAAATCCGCGAACGTATCCAGAGCTACGGTGTACACGACAAGCCGGAAGACTACCTGGACAGCTTCAACGAGTTCATCAAACAACAGCTCAATCAGTCCGCCGCACTCGCAGTCGTGGTCAACAAACCCCGGGACCTCACCCGGGAACAGCTACGGGAAGTAAAACTGCTGCTGGACAACCACGGCTACTCCGAAGCCCACCTGCAAAGCGCCGTGCGCAATCAGACCAACAAAGACATCGCCGCCAGCATCCTCGGCTACATCCGCCGCGCCGCCCTGGGCGAGCCGCTGATTCCTTTTGAACAGCGGGTAGCCCAGGCCATGGATCGCATCCTCACCCAGCACAACTGGACGCCCAACCAACGCAAATGGCTGGAGCGCCTGGCCAAGCAACTGGTGCACGAAGTCATCATCGACCGGGAATTTGTAAACCACCGCTTTGCCGATGACGGCGGTGCGAAGCAGATGGACAAGGTGCTGGGCGCGCAGCTGGACGTGGTGCTGGAGGAGTTGAATGAGGCGATGTGGCCGGAGCGGAGTGCCTGATCAGGCAATGTTTACGGCATCGACATAGACTCGATCTATGTCGATTTTTTGAGGTTTTTTCGACATAGCCGGAACCACATGTATAGAAAATCAGCTTTTCTATACATGTCGCCAGCAACGTGCATACGATTTTCCGTTTTTTGTACATGAAGCGCTCACCAACGGGTGCCGAGCAGACTTTCCAGGTAATTTGCTTGATTTGAAAATGCTAAAAGCCCAGAATCAACGAAAACACGTTGAAACAGCGATAATATGATCAAGAATTTGAGCTTTAGAAATTTCTATAGCTTTGCAGACGAAGCCGTGATCGACTTTGCGTTGGGCAAAAAACCCACCCCATCAGGTTACGACATTACGATCGATGGCGAACGCTATAACAAAGCCGTTGCCGTCGTCGGTGCAAACGGCTCAGGCAAAACCCAGTTTCTGAAACCACTTGCGTTTCTTCGCTGGTTTATCAGCGAATCCTTTCTGGGGATGGCCCCTGACCGAACCATTCCCTTCTTTCCCCATCAATTGCACCGCGATGAATCCAGCTATTTTGAGCTTGAGTTTATGCTCAAAGGCGTCGATTACCGTTATCAACTGGAACTGACTCCGGAAGCCATAATTTCCGAAGCGTTGTACGAAAAAACCAGTTCACAGTTCAGCTACCTGTTCAAAAGAGAAAAAACCGAGCAAGGTTATCGGTTCAGACAAAAAGGCTTCCCTTTTTCCAAGGCACAGGCTGAAAAACTGCGTGGTAACGCCTCTCTGCTGGCCGCTGCCCACAGCTATGATGTCGCCGAAGCACGCCCTTTTATCGAGTTTTTCAATCGGATTGAGTCGAACGTCATCAGCTCAGGGCGCCGTCATTTCGAGCATGGCGCTCTTATCGAGACCGCAGAGCGATTCAGAAAGGCGCCGGAACTGGCCAAAAAAATGTCTGTTGCCATGAGCCAGTTTGATCTGGGCTTGGATGCTGTGGAGATCAGGGAAATGACGGGCCTGGATGAAACCGGTAAAGAGGAGAAGGTATTCCTTCCTTTCGGCATGCACAAAGCAGGCGATGGGCAAAACTTCGAACTTCCCTTCTTCGAAGAGTCCAGCGGTACTCAGTCCGCCTTCGTACTGCTTGGTCCGGTCCTGAAAACTCTTCAGTATGGCGGTATTGCCGTCATAGACGAGCTGGATAATGACCTGCATCCGCATTTGGTTCCGCTTCTTCTCGAGTGGTTCGAATTCGACCACAGTAACCCGCACCAGGCGCAGCTGATCTTCACCTGTCACACGCCTGAAGTCTTGAACTTACTGCAAAAACATCAGGTATATCTGGTCGAAAAACGCAACCAGAACAGTGAAGCCTGGCGCCTGGATGATATGACGGGCCTTCGCGCTGATGACAACCTGTACGCGAAATACATGGCCGGGGCCCTCGGCGCCACCCCGGAGTTGTAACACCCTATGGCAAGGAAGCGCACGCAGCGGACTCAACACCGCCAAGCCAGCAGAACAACTCTGCTGATTGTAGGTGAAGGCCCGGATGATCAGGCCTTTATCAAGCACATGAACCAACAGTTCCGGGCTGACAATGCCAGCGTAAAACCAACGATAGAAAAACAATCCGGCGGCTCACCCGGTAATATTATTACCAACGCCGCGAGAAAGTATGGTCACTTGCCCTTTGATCAGCGGTTCTTTGTGCTGGACTCTGATATTCCAATCAGCCAGCAAGACCATGACAAAGCTAAAAAGCACGGCTATCACATCATTCTTTGGTCGCCGATATGCCTGGAGGGCGCACTACTGGATGTATTGGGTGAAAAGATCGGTAGCGATGAACCTGCTGCCTCATTAAAAAAGCGACTTCACCCGTTGCTAGACGGGCACCACACAGATAGTAATGCATACCAAAGCCGCTTCCCCAGAGCCGTACTCGAAAAGGCCACCAATGAATCGGTAGTCGCGGTAAAAAAGGCACTTGTGAAGGAATCCGCCTGACTCTTGGCCTCAGCCTAAAATAATCGGAAGCCTTAGTTCATCTTCCGGCCCAACCTAAAATAGTGAGCACCATGACCAACAACGACATCGTCCAAAAACTCTGGAACCTCTGCGACGTGCTGCGGGACGACGGCATCAACTACTCGGATTACGTCACCGAACTGGTACTGCTGCTGTTCATCAAAATGGTGCACGAGAACACCGAAGCCGGCACCCTGAAAAAGCACCCGCTCCCCGAGGGCTGCCGCTGGACCGACCTGAACGGCAAATCCGGCATCAACCTGCTGAACGACTACAAACGCATCCTGCTCAGCCTGTCCACCGGCAAGGACGGCGACGGAACACTGGTACACGAAGACCCGCTGATCAGCGCCATCTACGCCGACGCCCAAACCCGCCTGCGGGAACCCCGGCACCTGGAACAGATGATCAAAACCCTGGACCAGATTGACTGGTTCAGCGCCCAGAAAGACGGCCTGGGCGATCTGTACGAAGGCCTGCTGGAAAAGAACGCCAACGAAACCAAATCCGGCGCTGGCCAGTACTTCACCCCCCGCGCTTTGATCAACACCATGGTGCGCTGCCTGAAGCCCCAGCCCGGGGAGATCATTCAGGACCCGGCAGCGGGCACGGCTGGCTTTCTGATCGCCGCCCACGAATACATCAAAAGCCAGACTGACGACCTGTATACGCTAAACGCCAAAGACAAAACCTTCCAGACCACCAAGGCTTACGTGGGCATAGAACTGGTACCTGGCACCCGCCGCCTGGCCCTGATGAACTGCCTGCTGCACGGCATGGAAGGGGATGCCGAAGGCGTAGTACACCTGGGCAACGCCTTGGGCCAGACCGGCGCCGGGCTGGCAAAGGCCGATGTTATCCTCGCCAACCCACCCTTCGGCACCAGCAAAGGCGGCGACGCCAGCATCACCCGGGACGACCTGACCTACAAAACCAGCAACAAACAACTGGCCTTCTTGCAGCACATCTACCGCAACCTCAAACCCGGTGGCCGCGCCGCCGTGGTACTGCCGGATAACGTTTTGTTCGAAGCCGGCGTGGGCACCGACGTGCGCCGGGATTTAATGAACAAATGCAACCTGCACACCATCCTGCGCCTGCCCACCGGCATCTTCTACGCCCAGGGGGTGAAAACCAACGTGCTGTTCTTCACCAAAGGCAGCGAGAAAGACAAATATCAAGAAGAACACTGCACCGAAAACGTCTGGGTGTACGACCTGCGCACCAACATGCCCAGCTTCGGCAAACGCACCCCCTTCGGCGAAAAACACCTCGCTCCCTTCGAAGCGGTCTTTTCTCCCTCTCCCCTCGCGGGAGAGGGCCGGGGAGAGGGGGCTGCGTCCACCGCCCACCCCTCAGCCCGCACCGAAGGCGAATACAGCTTCCACTCCGAAGCCATAGACCTGCCCGAACACAGCGACGAAAACGAAGGCATCGACCCGCGCCTGGCTCACAGCCGGTGGCGCTGCTTCAGCCGCCAGTGGATTGCCGAGAACAAAGGCGACTCGCTGGATATTGCCTGGCTGAAAGACAGTGACAGTGTGGATGCGGCTAACTTGCCGGAGCCGAGTGTGTTGGCGGGTGAGGCGATGGGGGAGTTGGTGCAGGCGTTGGGCGAGCTGGATGCGTTGATGCGGGAATTGGGGGCTGAGGAGGAGGCTGATGGGGCTCGGGTGCTTTTGGGGGAAGTGATGGGTGGTGTAGACCAATGACAGACTCTATTACTCCTCCGCAATGGCTTACTGTGCCGTTAGAAAATGTAATCCTGAGAATCGTTGGCGGAGGAACACCAAGTAAGTCGAAGCCTGAGTATTATCAGGGTGAAATACCGTGGATGAGTGTCAAGGACATGAACAAGCATGCCCTCCAAGATACCGCCGACCATATTTCACAGGCGGCTGTGGATAACAGCAGCACCAATGTCATCCCCGCTGGCACCCCAATTGTCGCCACACGAATGAGCTTGGGGAAGATTGTCGTCGCGGATTTCGACTCCGCAATCAACCAAGACCTCAAAGCCCTCTTTCTGCCCTCGGAAATTCATCGGAATTACCTTGTTTATTGGTATCGCTCAGTAGCACGACAAATTGAGCAGATGGGCACAGGTACAACAGTAAAGGGAATCCGGCTAGAGGTTTTGAAAGGTTTGGAGTTTGCTCTGCCTCCCCTCGCCGAACAAAAAGTCATCGCCGACAAACTCGACACCCTGCTGGCCCAGGTGGAAAACACCAAAGCCCGCCTCGAGCGCACCCCGCAAATCCTCAAACGCTTCCGCCAGTCCGTGCTGGCTGCGGCGGTGAGTGGGCGGTTGACGGAGGAGTGGCGGGGAAAGTTAGCAGAACACGATGAATGGCGCCAAGTATCCCTCGGAGACCTTATCGAGAATGGCCCTCAGAATGGAATCTACAAGCCAACGAATCTCTATGGTTCTGGGTGTTTGATAATTCGAATTGACAGTTTTTATGACGGGATAATCGCTGACTGGAGCAAACTAAAAAGAGTTCAACTCGACGCGCCTGAAATCGAAAAGTGGCACGTTAATCAGGGCGACATTCTGGTTAACCGCGTCAATAGCATTGAATACCTCGGAAAGAGTGCACTCGTTAATGAACTAACAGAGCCTGCAGTCTTCGAAAGCAACATCATGCGCCTGTCCATCAAAAAAGATTTCGCTAAGCCTGAGTTTGTCTCGCTATTTTTAAGGAGCCCGGTAGGGCTAGAGCGGCTCAGGGCCAATGCCAAACTTGCGGTAAACCAAGCAAGCATTAATCAAAATGATGTAAAAGGTTGTTTGCTGATATTGCCAACGCTGAGTGAACAATCCGAAATCGTCCACCGAGTAGACCAACTCTTCGCCCACGCCGACCGCATCGAACAACAAGTCAACAACGCGCTAGCCCGCGTCAACAACCTCACTCAGTCCATCCTGGCCAAGGCCTTCCGGGGTGAACTCACCGAGCAATGGCGCAAGGACAACCCGAAACTGATCAGCGGGGAGAACAGTGCGGAGGCATTGCTGGACAGGATCAAGGCCGAGCGGGCGGCTACCGCAAAACCCAAACGCCGTAAAGCGAAAACATGATTAAAGTAATCACCTACAAGGAGTGTAAGTAATGGATAAACAATTGCAGCAACTGCATCAAAACCTGAACCAACGCCTGCAACGCCCGGATGAGCAATCAGATATTGAGTTCTGGTTTGCCCGCGACCTTCAGCAGCCACTGGGATACGCCCGCTGGGAGAACTTTCTTACCGTCATCAACAAGGCTATGGCCGCCTGTGAGGGCACCGGAGTCAGCGTCGATGACCATTTTCGTGGCGTCACGAAAATGGTCACCCTGGGTAGCGGTTCTGAGCGTCCGGTCGAAGATTTCATGCTCACTCGCTATGCGTGCTACCTGATTGCTCAGAATGGTGACCCGCGTAAACCGGAAATCGCCTTTGCCCAAAGCTACTTCGCCGTTCAAACACGCAAGCAGGAAATCATTGAAGACCGGATGAAACTCCAGGCCCGGCTGGAAGCCAGAGATCGCCTCCGGGAATCCGAAAAGGCTCTGTCACAAAGTATCTATGAGCGTGGAGTTGATGACGCTGGTTTTGGCCGCATTCGTTCCAAGGGCGATCAGGCGTTATTCGGCGGTCGCACAACCCAAGCCATGAAAGAGCGCTATGGAATTGTAAAGAGCAGGCCACTGGCAGATTTCCTACCCACTCTGACCATCGCTGCAAAAAACCTGGCCACGGAGATGACCAACCATAACGTCAATCAGGAAGACTTGAAGGGCGAGCAGGCCATTACTCGGGAGCATGTACAGAACAACAAAAGTGTCCGAGGCATGCTCGACCAGCGCGGTATCCAGCCAGAGCATTTGCCCGCAGAGGAAGACCTCAAGAAGCTCGAGCGAAGGGTCAAATCCGAAGAGAAGAAGCTCAGTAAGCAAACGCCGGGGCTACCCAAGGATGAGCGGGATTCCTGACGCTGATTAAATGCTCTAGCTCGTTCATCAACCCGAACCAAGACCGCCTTGGTCTCTGGATCGGTAAGGCCCGTTGTGTTCGGGGCAAGAATCTGGATCAGGATGTTGTTGTCGACTAATAATCTCAAATCAGCCTCTCAGGTCCCTGGCTACTCCATGCGGGTCTTCCATGTCCGCCCATCTCAAACCACCAATCGACTGAAGCCTGGAAACCACATCACTTACCTTGGCGGTATCCAGCTCCTGGAATGATTCAACTTTGAGCTTCTTGAGCTTCCACGTTCCTTCAGGCGAACGCTCCCAGATACCGGGACCGCTCACTCTCACCTGCTTGAACAGCAGAGCTGAGAGCCGCTGAGCCATCTCGGTACTGGCCTCGCAATACAGAGTCTCACCACTGGCTCCCTCAAGTCGAACCGGGACCGTTTCATCTTTACCACCAACCAGATACAGGCGGCCCTGGACGGATCCAGACTTGTTGACCACTAGCGGCTTTTCATCGTCTGGCCGCTTTCTGAACCGCAAAACCGGCGCGTCCGCGTTGTCCAAAATCGCACCCCCTGTGCCGTCTTCATCCATGAGTTGTTGCAGAGCTCGGTAGGCAGATCGCTGCTTTTTCGCACCCATGCCATTCGGAACTTCCCGCACGTGGGTGAGAACCTTTTGATAGTGGAGGTCCTCAATATTCACGTTCAGCATTGCGCTGCCTTTACTAACCGCAGAAAAATGCACATGCTCTACCTCCCCAAGCATGTCAGAGAGATGGGCCAGATACTGCCCCAACCGCTTCATAGGAAGCGTCTCCGGGCTGCAGTCATTTAACTTCAGGGTTAGCTTTTTCATAATGGTGATTATAGAAGGCTGGCAGTCCACTTGCTACCGAACGCAATATGGAACGAGTAAGTCGGTATTCGCTGACCTGAAGGACAACTACCGCGTTGCCAAAAGCCTATGCACAGGGGCTGGAAAAAACCCGGAAGCAACCGTTGCTGCATTGTTCAACTACTATGTTGATCGCCTCACTGCTCCACCACAATCAACTCCCCAAGCTCAAACCCCTCCGCCTCGGCCCGGGCCTTGAACGCCTCCAGCACCTCGTCGCTCACCTCCGGCGTGCGCGACATCAGCCACAGGTAATCCCGGTTGTAGCTGGTCAGGTAAGCCGTGGTGTAGTCTTCATCCAGCCCGAACACCACGTAAGAGCCATAGAAAGGCCCGAAGAAGGACACTTTCAGGTGGCCCACATCACTGTCACCGACAAACTTTGCCCGGCCTTCGGCCTCTTCCCATTCGCCTTTTTCTTCGTTATAGCCCCTGTTGATAACTTTGACGCTACCGTCGTCGTTCAGGGTGTATTCGGCGGTAACCTGGCTCAGGCCCTCTTCGAACGAGTGATCCAACCGGGCGATCTCGTACCAGGTGCCCAGGTAGCGCTGCTGGTCAAAACCGGTCACTGGTTCAATGCCCTTGGGCACACCGGTGCAGCCCGTCATCAGAAACAGTAACGCGATTACAGCCAATCCAGTCTTCATGACAAACTCCCAAAGAACCGTCGTGAACCAACCTTAGCAAAGCCACAGGCAAAGATCGTCGAACAGGTGTTAAGCTCTAAAACACCCTGGCGCTCGTATACCCAGCGCTAACCAACCAAGGAGTCGAATATGATCGGATACGTCACACTCGGAGTCAGCGATATGGGCCGGGCCAAGCAGTTCTATACGGAGCTGCTGGCAGATCTGGGCGCCAAGGTGCTGATGGACATGGAGCGAATTGCGTTTATTGGCAAGAGCATGGGCGCCCCCATGCTGGCCGTCTGCACCCCGTTCAATGGTGAACCCAATCATCCCGGCAACGGCAACATGGTGGCCATCCCGGCGGGCTCCAAAGAAGCCGTGGATAAGTTTTACCACAAGGCCATTGAACTGGGCGCCACCTGCGATGGCGAACCGGGGCAGCGCATTCCGGACATGTTCTACGGTGCCTATGTGCGCGATCCGGACGGTAACAAGCTGGCGTTCTTCGAATTCGGCTAAGCGTCAACCGCCACCACCCCGGTTGGGTGGTGGCCTTACCGGCTTACACCGAGAGATGGCGACGGAAGAGTAACAACGCCGCCGTGAAGAACACCCCGCCAATGGCCATCAGGGCCAGCATCTGTGGCCAAACCACCTCCAGCCCCGCACCCCGGTACAGAATGGCCTGAGCCATGCTGACAAAGTGGGTGGTGGGCGCCGCCAGCATCAGATCCTGCACCAGCTGGGGCATGCTTTCCCGGGGCGTGATACCGCCCGACAACAGCTGCAAGGGCAGGATGGTGAGAATCAGCAGCAGGCCAAACTGGGGCATGGTTCGGGCCACGGTGCCGATCAAAATGCCTATGGCGGTGGTGGAAAACAGGTGAATCAGGGCGCCGAGCAGAAACAGCAACACCGACCCTGCCACCGGCACCTGTAGCCAACCCTGGATCACCAGCGTTATCGACAGCGCCGCGGCCAGCAGCACTACCAGACCATTGGCCCACACCTTGGACGCCATGATTTCAAAAGGCCGCAACGGCATCACCATCAGATGCTCCACAGTGCCGTGCTCCCGCTCCCGGATCAGTGCGGCCCCGGTAAGAATGATGCTGATCAGGGTCACCTGGGTAATCAGCTCCATGACACCGCCAAACCAGGTTCCGTCCAGATTGGGGTTGTAACTTACCCGGGTGACCAGCTCGATCGGTAGCCCGGTGCTGGCAGAGCTACCCGGTTGCAGAAACTCCGCCACTTCCGCCATCGCAAAGCGCTGAATGTAATTGGTGCCAATAAAGGCCTGGCTCATGCGGGTGGCGTCGATGTTCAGCTGCAACGCCACCGGGTTGCCCTGCCGGACATCCCGCTCAAAGCCTTCGGGGATCACCAGGGCAAAGGTATGGCTGCCCTTGTCCAGCAGGTCGTCAATGTCGCCGTAGGCCACCAGATCCGGCGTCAGAAACCATGGCTGCTGGAGCGAATTGATGATGCGGCCGGACAACACCGTCTGATCTTCGTCCACCACGGCGATCGGTGCGTTGTGAAGCTCCATGGAGCCGGCGGAACCTGCGGTGTAGATCATCACCGTAAACGCCACCAGCACAAACACCATCAATGCCTTGTCCTGCCACAGGCTGCGCAGTTCCTTGATGCCGAGGTGCCAGATGTTGCGTAAGGATTTCATGTCAGCGCCCCTGTTTTCTGAGCAGCGCCACCGCCATTACGGTCAGCACCGGAACGAACGCCGCCAGGGCCAGGAACGCGCCCTGCATATCCGCCAGCGACAGGCCTTTGGTAAACACGCCACGGCTGATCTGCAGGAACCAGGTCGCCGGCCAGAGCGGACCGATCAACGCGCCTGCACCGCTCAGGGACGACACCGGTTCGGTCAGGCCGGAAAACTGTACGGTCGGCAGTATGGTGAGAATCGCAGTGGCCGCCAGGGCGGCAATCTGGGTCGAGGCAAAGGTCGACATTACCTGACCGAGGGCCGTGGTGGCGGTCACAAAGAGCAGGGCGCCGAAGGTGAGCGTCAGCAGGCTGCCTTTGATCGCGACATCAAACACGTACACCGCCAGCAAGACCAGGCTCACGTAGCTGATCATGCTGAACGCGATGTAAGGCAACTGTTTGCCCAGCAAGAATTCCACACGGGTAACCGGAGTGACGTACAGGTTGGTGATGGAGCCCAGTTCCTTTTCCCGAACGATGCCCAGGGCCATCAGAATGGCGGGGATGAAGATCAGCAGAATGGGGATAACCGCTGGCACCATCGCATCCAGGCTCCGGAAGCCCTGGTTGTAGCGATACCGATCCTCCAGTGTGACCAGTGTCAGCGTGGGTACCACGCCAAGAGTGCGCTGGGCCAGCTCCGTCAGGTAACTGATGTGCATGCCTTCAACGTAACCCAGGATGGTCTCGCCCCGGAAGGGCATGGCACCATCCACCCAAACCGCCATTTCCGTCGGTCGTCCCCGTTTCAGGTCTTTGCCAAAGCCTGGAGGAATCTCGATCGCCAGGCTCAGCTCGCCGGAGCGCATGCGTTGTTCCAGCTCCTGGATATTCTGCAACTCCGGTTGTTGCAGGAAATACCGGGAGCCGGACACCGCCGCAATGTAATCCCGGCTCTGGGGTGTCTGGTCCCGATCCAGCACGGCGAACGACAGGTCTTCGACATCCAGGGTAATGCCGTAACCCAGGATCAGCATCAACAACGCAGAACCGATAAAGGCGAAGGCCATTCGAATGGGGTCCCGCAACAGTTCCCTCGCTTCCCGGGTGGCGTAAGCAAGCAAGCGCCGGGGACTGAACACGGTCGGCCGGTCACCATGGCTGGCGGGCTCCAGAGCCAGTTGGTCGGCGCCGGTCTCCGGCTCTTTATCCACCGCTTCCAGGGTTTTCATGAACGCGCCTTCCAGGCTGTCGGTGCCGGAGGCTTCAACCAGTCGATCGGGCGTATCGCAAGCCAATACTTCGCCCGCGTGCATGAGCGAAATCCGGTCGCAGCGCTCACCCTCGTTCATGAAATGGGTGGAGATAAAAATGGTCACGCCATCTTCCCGGGACAGGCGCATCAACAATTGCCAGAACCGGTTGCGGGCCGCCGGGTCGACGCCTGAGGTAGGTTCATCCAGGATCAGCAATTCGGGCTCGTGCACCACGGCCACGGCCAGGGACAGCCGCTGGCGAACCCCAAGTGGCAGGGCGCCTGCTCGCTGGTCCAGTACATCTTCAAGACCGAACTCCCGAACCAGCACCGAAATACGCTCCGGTATTCTGGTGTCCGGCAGGTGAAACAGCCGGGCATGCAGATCCAGATTCTGGCGCACGGTGAGTTCGCCATAGAGCGAAAAGGCCTGGGACATGTAGCCCACCTTCTGCCGGGTAGCCAGGTCTTTGGCATCCAGTGGTTCACCGAACAGCCGGACTTCGCCTTCTGTTGGGGTCAGCAACCCGGTGAGCATTTTCATGGTGGTGGTCTTGCCACAACCGTTGGATCCCAGAAAACCGAAGATCTCGCCTTTCGGGATGGAAAAGCTGACGTTACGAACCGCCGTAAAGCTGCCAAACCGCAGGGTCAGATGCTCAGCCTCAATGGCCGGCGTCTGGTTTTCCCCGATTGGCTCTCGCTGCGCAGCATTGGCTGTATCGCCGCTTTCCTGCTCCTGTCGGTTTTCGGGTAACAGTGCGATGAAGGCATCGTCCAGCGTCTCGGTATTGGTCTGCTCACGGAGTTCTGCCGGTGAGCCTGTGGCCAGTACCTTGCCCTCGTCCATGGCCACCAGCCAGTCGTAACGCTCGGCTTCTTCCATATAGGCCGTGGCCACCAACACGCTCATACCGCTGCGTTGCCGGCGAATGGTATCGATCAGGTCCCAGAAACGCCTGCGGGAGAGCGGGTCCACGCCGGTGGTGGGTTCATCCAGAATCAGCAGATCGGGGCTGTGGATAAGGGCACAGCACAGCCCCAGCTTCTGTTTCATACCGCCGGACAGCTTGCCGGCGGGACGATCCCGGAAGCGCAACAAGCCAGTGGCTTCCAGCAACCGGTCAATCTGATCCTTCCTGGTGGGGCCTCGCAAACCAAACAGATCGGCGAAGAAGGCGATGTTCTCGTCCACCGTCAGCGTATGGTAGAGATTACCGCCCAGGCCCTGGGGCATATAGGCAATGCGGGGGGCGACCCGGTTACGAAACCGCTGGCTGCGCATATCGCCGCCAAGCACCTGCAACTCGCCGGCCTGCAACTCACGGGCACCGGCAAGCAGGCCCAACAGTGTGGATTTGCCCACCCCGTCCGGGCCGATCAGCCCAACCATGCAGCCAGACGGAAACGCCAGGGTGATATCAGACAGCGCATCGGTTTCCCCGTAGCGATGGCTGACTCCCTCCAGCCGGGCCACGGTCTCAGTCATTGGGCAAAGCCACTTTCAAGCTCTCGGGCCAGGGCTGGCCCTCATCCAGTCGAACGGAGGCTTCGCCGGGTACGCCGGTTTTCACCCGGTCCCGATAGGCTTTGAGCAACTCCGGATCAATCCGGATACGAACCCGGAACATCAGCTTCTCCCGCTCGCTGCGGGTTTCCACAGACTTCGGCGTGAACTGGGCTTCGGCGGCGACGAAGCTGACTTCCGCTGGCACCACATAGTCCGGCAGGGCATCAAGAACGATCCGGGCTTCAGAGCCAACCCGGACTTTGCCCGCCTGGGCTGTGGGCAGGAAGATGGTCATATATACGTCGGTGACATCCAGCACGGTGGCCACTTTGCCACCGGCGGCCAGCACTTCTCCCGGCTCCGCCAGCCGATACAGAACCCGCCCACCCACCGGCGTGGTCAACTGACTGTCATCAATATTGGTCTGGATACGGCGGACACTGGCTTTGGCGGCTTCGATACTGGCATCGGCAGACGCCACTTGCACTCTGGCGGCCTGCAATGCCGCCTCGGCGGTTTCCGCCGCGGTACGGGCGCGGTCCAACTGCTCCTGAGAGGCATGGCCCCGATCGGCCAGCGATTCAATACGGGCCAGTTCGGCTTGGGCATACCGACGCTCGCTTTCCCGTTGGGCCACCACGGCCTCGGCCAGTCTCCGGCTCTGCTCGGCCTGGTGCAAACTGGCTTGCGCCGCTGCCAGGCTGGCCTCAAGTTCGTCGGTATCCATCACAGCCAGCAACATGCCGGCTTCAACCATGTCTCCCTCGCGGACTTCGAAGGATTCCAGGCGCCCGGGTATTCGGGTGGCAATGTCGACTTCGGTGGCTTCAATACGGCCGTTACCGGAGCCAATATGCTCTGGCAGCTCATCGCCCTTCGGCATCAGATACCAGGCGGCAACGGCAATCAATGCCACAATCAGCACAACAAGAAGAAGTTTGGATGCGGTTTTGGCGCTGCTATCGGCCATGTGTCGTCCTTGAGGGGAAGAAGATGTTTGACAAGGGAAGTGTAGAGCAGAAGTGTGACGTTTAGGCTGACGGGGATCAAGATAGCTTCCAATCTATCCCGCCCGTCAGCTTGCCACTAACTCAGTATACGCCGCGGATCAGCTCGATACCCGGCTTAAGTACTTCACGCCAGGCCTGCTGTAGCTCCGGCGTCCACTCCGGGTCGTGGGCCCGCACGGTTTTCAGCAGGGATTGCTCCCACAGGTCGTACCATTCCGGTTTGATGTCGTAGTTGTGGCGGTTATGGCTTTCGCCCAGGTCCCGCAGCTTGCGATCAGACATACCCCGGGCCACCAGGATGATCTGCATTACACCGTTGCGAAGCAGGTGGCGCTGGGCGGCCATGTCGGTGTCGACAAAGCGGTTGCGAATGGCGTCAGAACTGGACATGAAGAAGTCGTAGAAATCCACGAAGAATTCATCTTTGCGGCAGCATCGACCATAACTCTGAAAAACCAGGTCAGTATTGTTCATTTGCAATGGGTGTCCTTGAAACGGGCGGAATGATGTGATGATGGCGCGCATTCTAAGCTTGCGACCGAATATAGCCATAGCGGCATCCCGCTACTACCAATGGCTGTACCAATGGCTGCGACAAAATGCCGCCACAGCAGGGGGCTCAGGGCAGGCGATCAGTGGCTGTCGGAAAACCACCAGCGAGGGAGCAGGCGGTTAACGCCAGATTGCAGAAAACGGTCATCAATCAGCCAGATTACGCCCCGGTCGTCCGGGGTGCGGATCACCCGGCCGGCGGCCTGGGCCACTTTCTGCAGGCCGGGGATCAGGTAGGTGTAGTTATAGCCTTCGCCAAATCGTTGTTGCAGGCGCTCTTTGAGGATTTCATGCCAGGCATCAAACGGTGGCAGGCCCAGGGTGGCCACGAAGGCGCCGATCAGCTGGTCGCCGGGCAGGTCGATACCCTCACTGAACACGCCGCCGAGTACTGCGAAGGCAACTGAGCCTTCCGGTTTCTGGAATTCTGCCAGGAACTGCCGGCGCTGCTCCGGGCTCATGCCCGGCTTTTGCGAACGTTGGGGGATGTCCGGTGCCTGTTCTGCCAGCGTATCGCTCACTTCTTTGGCGTATTTGAAGCTGCTGAAGAACGCCAGGTAATGGCCGGGCCGTTCCCGGTACTGTTTGGCGATCAGTTCGGCGATGGGGTGCAGGCTGGCTTCACGATGCACCTGCCGGGTGCTGATGCCGGGCGTGAATTCAACCTTCAGTTGCTCCGCGCTGAACGGGCTGGGCAGGGAGGTGAAGCGGGTGTCTTCCGGCAAACCAAGCAAGTCCCGGTAATAAACGCCGGGGCTGAGGGTGGCGGAAAACAACAGCACCGAGTGGGCGGCCCTGAAGCGCTCGGTGAGGAAATCCGCCGGGATCAGGTTCTGGAGGGTCAGGCTGGCCCGGCCTCGGCCGCTGCGCTGGAATTCGCACAGGGAATGATCGCCAAAGCCGTCCGCCAATTTCATAAAGGCCACGCTTTCGAACAAGACTTCCTGCAGGGCGAGGTCTGGCGGGTTGTCGGCCAGGTAATCGGTAATCACCGACACCATGGCCTGCAACGCGCCCAGCAATTGCGCCGGCAGGGTGGCCAGGAACACCGGCTGCGCCTGTTCGCCATGGTCCCGAATCAGCGCCTGCCAGGCCCGGGCAGTGCGGTCCAGAGCTGCTTTTACCGGTTTCGGGGCGGTCTTCTTCAGTTTCAATAACCGCTGTTGTTCCAACTGCACCGAGTACATGCCCCGGGCACGATCCACCAGGTTGTGAGCTTCGTCCACCAGCACGCTGGCCTGCCAGTTGTTCTGACGGATCAGGCCGTGGAGCAACGCAGATTGATCAAACAGGCGGTTGACGTCGCCCACCACCAAGTCACTCCAACGGGCCATTTCCTGGGCCAGAAAGTAGGGACATATGTCGTGACCTGCCGCGATTGTCGCCAAATTCTGCTGATTTAACGGTTCTTTGCTCTGCACCGCCTCGGCCCGGGCATCCGGCAGGCGGTCGAAAAACCCTTTCGCCAGCGGGCAGGACTCGCCGTGGCAGGCTTTGTCCGGGTGTTCACAGGCATCGTCTTTGGCCACCAGTTCGAGGGTACGCAAGGGAAAGGCCTGCAACTCATCCTGGGCCTGACGCAACTTATCCACAGCCTCCAGCGCCAGCTGCCGGGCGGTGTTGCGGCAGGTCAGGTAGAACAGCCGGTCCTGCCGGGCGGCGGGCAGGGCCATCAGCGCCGGAAACAAGGTGCCCAGGGTCTTGCCCAGGCCGGTGGGTGCTTCCAGCAACAGGGTGCCGCCCCGGACTGCGTTTTTATACACCGTTTCCGCCAGGTGGCGCTGCCGGGGCCGAAAATCCGGGAAGGGAAAGCACAGGTTGGCCAGCAAGGCGTTGCGCTGTTCCCGATGGTGTTCCTCCTGCTCGGCCCAGGCCCGGTAACTCTGGCAGAGCTTTTCCAGGCCCTGCCAGAGTTCATCGGCGCTGGCAGTTTCAGTGAAGGTGGTTTCTTTATCCCGGCTGGCGTCGTAGTACACCAGTGCCAGTTCCAGCTTCTTGCGTTTTTCCTGGCGGCACAACAAAGCTCCATAGGCCCGTAACTGGGCCAGATGCAGGGCCCGCTGATGGGGCCGAATGCGGGACACATCGCCCCGGTGTGTCTTGATCTCTTCCAGCCGGTTTTTATAAGGATGGTAGCCATCCGCTCTACCGGAAAGCTCTAATCCCAGGCAACTCCCGGTCAGTGAATACTCGCTTTTGTAGCCGTAGCCACGCCGGGCCTGCAACGCCTGGTGACCGGCAATGCCTTCCTCAGCACTGGGTGCCGGGGTGTAGCGGAAATCCAGGTCACCGGCGCGGGCGGCGAACTCGCACAGGGTACGTACCGCCACCTTCATTCGGCCACGCCTGCGCCCTCTTGCCAGCGCAGATAACACACGCTGGCGGGTATACCTTGCTTGGCAAAGAAGGTCAGCCAGCGGATCTGGTGATCCTGCAATCGGTCGCCCGGGCCTTTTACTTCAATCATTTCATAACGCCGTTCGGGGTTTTCCGCCGTTGGCAGAAAGCGGATCAGATCGGGAAAGCCGCTGCGATGCTCTTTGATGTTCTGGAGCAGCCTGCGAAAGAGGCATTCAAGGTGGTTTGCCGGAATGCAGGCCAAAGCCAGCTGCAGCAAGGGCTCGTTCAGTACCGACCAGACCACAAACGGGTTGGCGATTCCCTGTTTTGCCCGAAAGGTATCGAGTATCGGCTGGTGATGGTCGCCGGTTTGCAACAGGGTAAGGCGGGCCTCGAAGGCCGATTGCCGACGGCTGACGAAATCCTCTCGGGTGAGATCTGCGGGCCCGGTGTGGAACGGATGGAAAAAGGCCCCCGGCATCGGCTGAAAAATCACCGGCCAGCACAGCAGGCCGAACAGGCCGTTGATCAGGGTGTTCTCCACATAGAACACCGGTGCTTCCCCGCTTGTTAGGGCGTTGAGGGCCGCCAACTCGACGCTGCCCATGGTCGGTTTTGGTAGATTCAGGTGGTGTTCTCTTAATGGCAGGTTATCCACAGGCCGGGGCCGCTCGGCGCCCACTTTCGGGGCCAGCCGTTTCAATACCCGGGCCAGGCCCTGGGCCTCGGCGTCGCTCAACTCTCCGGTTTGCCATTGGCAGGCCAGTTGCCAGGCCTGTGGATATCGTTTCAACCGTTCCAGCAATCGCAGGCGCTTGAGCATCGCCTGGCGGTGGCCACTGGCGGCCCAGGCTTGCAACGCCAGTTCCGGGTCGCCCTGGCGATCGGCCTGGCGGCCCAGTTCCAGTAACAAGCGGTCACGCCGACTGCTCAGCCAGGGGTTATCCACAGGGCCGGGCACGGCCTGCCAGACTTCGCGTGGGGTTGCACCGGCATCCAGCCATTCTCGGCAATGGTGCATCTGCAGATAGCAGTCGACCTGCTCCCGGCACTGAAAGGCCCGGGCATCGGGAGTGAAGGGCACCGGTTCAAACCGTTGCAGGCCCAGTTCCACCAGTACAAAGTCGCTCCAGTTTTGGCGCAGGTTGCCGAAGAACATCAACCTTACCCGGTCGAACAAAGCCATGCCCTGCAACTGCACCACCTTCGCCTTGGGCCGGGCCAGCCATTGCTCAAGGGGTTGAGCCTTTGGGTAGAGAGGCTGGAGGCCTTCAAGCAACCGGCCTTTGGGCAGGCTGGCGGCCAGCCCCGCCTGTTGCAGAACTGGCGCCAGGCCCTGGCGCAATTCCGCCAGGGTGAACAGTCGGAATAGATCGTCCAGAGACAGCTTGGGAGATGCCTCAAGCCAGCCTTCTGCCAACAAATCGGCCAGTGCCTCGGATTCCGGGCCGCCCAATTCCGGGTACCGGAGTTTATCGGTGCGAAACAGCTCGCCGGTGCGCATCACCAGCCGGGTTAACAGCGCCCGGGCGGGCACCGACACGGTCGAGAAACCCGCCAGCCTGGCCTGTTCCTGCCGGGTCAGCAAATCCCGGTGGTGGGTCAGCACCCAGTCCACCAGGGTTTGCATGTTTTTCAGGTAGTACAACGGGTCTTGCAGGTCTGCCGTTGCCGGTCGTTTATCCATTCACAGGGCTTTCAGATTCCCGGGGCCGCCGGATGCACCCGCACCCCGGCAATTTTCCAGTCGCCTTCGATCAGCACCATGCGGTAATAGGCCTGCCAGCGTTTGCCATCTGGCCCGCGCAATTTCACCGCCTGTATCTCGAACACGCCGTGCGGCACCCTCTCGGTAAATTCAATGGCGGTGGCTTGGTGCACCGCCGGATACGCCTGGCGCACCATATCGACAAACACCTGAGCCGATTTGAAACGCCGCTTGATGCCGATGGACGCCTCTGCCCAGGCCAGTTCCCGGTCGTCGTTCGCAAAGGCTTCTATCTGGCGCAGGATAGTGTCGCGAATCTGCGCGTCCTTGTCACTGGCGGTGGCCGGTGCGGGCGGAAGAAACAGCAAGGCCAGGGCGGTGCCCAGGGCCAGCAGCAACAGTCGCGTTTTGAATGTGGTTCGGTAGCACATAGTGGCCCCCGATGTTGTTCGCTACCTAAAACTTTACGGGCAGGCGGGCACTTCAGATTCCTCTCTAAAATTCTCTCTAGATTCTTCTCTGAAAGCATAGTCCGAAGCCCAGTTGCGCGCCATTGTCAGGCGGCACGCTCTGCTGTGTCGCCGCGCCGTTCACAGCCCGTCAGTCAACAAATTTTCAGGTTGACCTTGCCAAGCCCTTCAATGATAACTATTATCATTTGCATCAAGACAAGGAGGAAGCCATGAAATTTCTGTGCCCACGTCATCGCCGGATGTTCGCCAACCTGTCCCTGAAAGAACAAAACGACCTGTGGATGTTCTGGATGGAAAATGCCTTCACTTTCTGCGAAAACCGTGACACGGAGAAAGTCATCATGGTAACCGGCAGCGCCTTTGATCTGGCCTGCCTGGCCCGCAGCCGCCATCCGAACACCATGCATGTTGAATTAACCCTGTCTGCCATTCTGCTGTGCCGGGCGCTTCGGGATAACCACGATCTGGCCGCCGCCGACGAGGTTTTGCTGCGGGCCCTGGACAGCCTGCAGTCTGTCGAGCCGGGCCAGTACAGCCCCAGCGGTGGTTACAACACCGACCAATGCATCGAAATTCTGCTGGACAGGTCTCGCCACCCCGGGTTCTTTGCCCAGTATCTGAATTGGCCCGAATTTCCATTCAGCGATGACACCAGAGCGGCCCGGCGTGCGCGCCCCCGACGCCTGCTCTGGCCAACCGGGCCAGCGCCCATGATGGTTCACTAATCGCCAGGAGGAACTATGGGAATGCTCTTCCACTGCCCGGACACCCACGCCGCCCAAAGGCTGGCAGGCACTCCACAAACGCCGCAGCCACATCCTGCACGGCTGACTATCGGTATAGATATCGACAGCCTGGCCCGACTGCTGAGAGCCCGGCAGTTGCATGTTGAAGATATTTCCTGCAACGACCCGGCCAGCAAGGCAATGATCCGTCAACTGTTGTTGGCGGTGGCACTGAACCCCTGAGCAGGCGGCTGTCGGAGACTGACTCGAAATTCCACATCAGCGACCCTTCCTGTCGTCAGACCCGGTTAGGTTGATTTGCCCAACCGCCACAGGCCTCCTATACAATAGCCGGTGGTAATCCGCTTCGACCGACTGCAGACAAGGAACCTCATGGCCGCGCCCTCTGCCATTGCACCCGGCTTTCATGCCATTCACGCCAACCATCTGGAAGACCTGCGCCGCGCCGTGGTCTACCTGTGCCGGCAGAACCCCATGCCGCCGCTGCAAAGCGAGACCTTTCTGGTGCAGAGTAACGGCATTGCCCAATGGCTGAAGCTGGCACTGGCTGAAAGCCCGGGTGATGAACACAGCGCCGGGGGGCTGGGCATTGCCGCCGGTATGGATTTCCTGTTCCCGGCGCGCTTTATCTGGCAGGCCTACCGGGCGGTGCTGCCCGAGGGTGAAGTGCCGGAGCAGTCACCGTTCGACAAGCACCAGCTGGTGTGGCGGCTGTACCGGATGCTGCCAAAACTGGTGGGGCAGGACGACGCCTTTGCCCCCCTGGCACGGTTTCTGGAGGGCACAGACACCGAGCTTCGCAACTTCCAGCTGGCGGAGAAAATCGCCGATCTGTTCGACCAGTATCAGGTGTTCCGGGCCGACTGGCTGGCGGCCTGGGAAGCCGGGCGTAATACCCTGACCACCGCCCGGGGCGAAGAAAAGCCGCTGTCAGCCGAAACCCTCTGGCAACCACTGTTATGGCGGGCGCTGGTGGCGGATGTCGATACCCAGGCACACACCAGCCGATCACAGATTCACACCCGCTTCATGGAGCAGGGCCAGCACCTGGCCGCCCCGGCCAACCCGGCCCGGCTGCCGCCGCGGATTGTGGTGTTCGGGGTCTCATCCTTGCCGCGCCAGGCACTGGAAGCCCTGTATGTGCTCAGCCGGTTCAGCCAGGTGGTGCTCTGCGTTCACAACCCCTGCCAGTTCTACTGGGCCGACATCATCAGCGACCGGGAACTGCTGACCGCCGAGCGCAAACGGGGCAAGGCGCATCCGCTGCTGAGCGGGCTGGACGACGACCACCTGCACCAGCACGCCAACCCGCTGCTGGCCGCCTGGGGCAAGCAGGGCCGGGATTACATCCGGTTGCTGGATGAATTCGATAACCCCGAGGATTACCAGGCCCGTTTTCAGACCTCGGGGCAGAAAATCGATATTTTCTCTGACCATGGCGATGCCGAGGCCCCGCAACTGCTGCATCAGTTACAGAACGATATCCACAACCTGACGCCGCTGCTGGAAATTCGAAAACAACAGCGCCTGGTCGATCCGGCACAGGATCACTCCCTAGTATTCCACAGCGCCCACAGCGCCCAGCGCGAGGTGGAAATCCTGCACGACCAGCTGCTGGCCGCCTTCAATGCCGACCCGACCCTGCGGCCCCGGGACGTGATGGTGATGGTGCCCGACATTAATGTGTATGCGCCCCACATTCAGGCGGTGTTTGGCCGCTACGAAGCAGGCCGCAAGCGGCATATTCCGTTCACCATCTCCGATCAGGGCCAGCGCCACCATGAACCCGTGCTGATTGCCCTGGAAACCCTGATGTCGCTGCCCCGCAGCCGATTCGGGGTGAGCGAAATCCTCAGCCTGCTGGAAGTCCCCGGTGTGCGGGCACGCTTTGACATTGCCGAAGACGACATTCCCCTGGCCCGGCAGTGGGTGGAGGGCGCCAACATCCGCTGGGGCCTGCACGGTGCGCACCGGCAAAGCCTGGATTTACCGGCGGCGCTGGAACGCAATACCTGGCAGGCGGGATTACAGGCCATGCTGCTGGGTTACAGCATGGGGGAAGATGAAGCCTGGGCGGAGGTGGAACCCTACGGTGAAATTGGCGGCTTGCAGGCCAGCCTGGCGGGCAAACTGGCAGATTTCGTGCATCAGTTGGAGACACTCTGGCAGGCTTTGCAAACCAGCCGCAGCCCGGAACACTGGGAAGCCCTGTTTTCCGATATGCTGGCGCAGTTTTTCCACCGGGTGACCGGCACCGACCTGTTGCTGCTCAACCGGTTCCGCCGCCAGCTGGAACAATGGCTCGACGACGCGCAGGCGGCGGGGCTGGCAGAGCAACCCCTGCCGCTGAACATCGTCCGGGATGTGCTGTTGCAGGGGCTGGATGAAGGCGGCCTGAACCAGCGTTTTCTGGCTGGCAAGGTGAATTTCGCCACCCTGATGCCGATGCGCGCCATTCCGTTTCGCCGGGTCTGTCTGTTGGGCATGAACGACGGGGATTACCCCCGCTCCCGGCCACCGGTGGATTTCGACCTGATGGCCCAGGATTACCGGCCCGGCGACCGCTCTCGGCGGGAAGACGACCGCTACCTGTTCCTAGAAGCCATACTATCGGCCCGGGAGCAGCTCTACATCAGCTGGGTGGGGCGCAGCATCCGGGACGATTCCGAGCGGCCACCCTCGGTATTGATCGGCCAGTTGCAGGATCACCTGGACAGCCTGTGGCAGGTGACGAGGCAGGCCGATGTTCCCTGCACCCGGGCACTGACCACCCGACACCCGCTGCAGCCCTTCAGCCGGGACTATTTTCCCCTGGCGAATGGCCAGGGCGAGGGCGACGAACAGCAACCCCGGCCGCTGGCAGACATCCTGCAGGCACGGCGCCTGTTCACCTACGAGCGGGAATGGCGCAGCGCCCATGGCGCAGAAGCGGGCGAGCAGGGTCAAGCTCCGCTGCCCTTCCAGCCTTTGGAAGAGCCGATCAGCCTGAACGATTTGGCCGGATTCCTGAAAAAGCCCATCGACAGTTTTTATCAGCGGCGTTTGCAGGTGCGGTTTGACGAGGTGGACGACGAAGACACCGACACCGAGAACTTCGAGCTGACCGGGCTGGATCGCTGGCGCCTGGACAATGAACTGGTAAGCCAGGCAGTGCTCAAGGCCGCCAGCGACGAGGAATTGCAGGATCGCCTGGCAACTACCCTGGATCGCATGGCCCGCCGGGGTGATCTGGGCATGGGCGTGACCGAACATCGGTTGCGGGCGGAATTGGCCGGGCGCATGCCGGATCTGTTTTCCCGCTATCGGGAGGCGCTGGCCCAGTGGCCCGAAGCCCTGGAAGAACCCCAGGCCTTCGAATACCGGTTTCAAAACAGCACCGGGCACCTGGAGGTGGTGGATCTGATCGACAACCTGCGCCGCAACGCCAGCGGCCAGCAGTGTCGGCTGGTGGTCGCCAACTCGGGCCTGCTGAGCAGCTCTGGCCATGGCAAGAAAGTCCGCTACGCCAACCTGTTGCGGGACTGGGTGATTCACCTGGCCGGGCAACTTGGCGGGCAACCCTTTGAAACCCTGATTCTGGGCAAGGAAGAAGACCGCAAATTCCGCTTCCCCATCATGGCTCCGGAGCAGGCCCGGCACCATTTCGAGGCCATTCTGGAAGCCTGGCTGGACGCCACCACCCGGGCGCTGCCGCTGCACTGCGAGGCCGGATTTGCCTGGATTACCAGTTTCTACGGCGGCAAAAAGTACCAGGGGGATCACGAACGGGCCAACAGCGAGGCCGAACAGGCGTACCAGAACGCCTTGGAACGGGATACCGGCTACCTGGGCCGCAGTTTTGAAGACGTTAACGCGCTGTTCGCCAGCGGCGAATTTGAGGCCCTGCTGAATCAACTGTACCTGCCTTTATGGGAAGCCGAGCATGACTAATCGCAACCCCGCACTCGACCCGCTGACGCTGCCGCTGAAAGGCAGCGCGCTGATTGAGGCCAGTGCCGGTACCGGCAAAACCTTCACCATTGCCATTCTGTATGTGCGCCTGATTTTGGGCCATGGCCAGACCAATGACAGCCCGCTGCAGAACCTGTTGCCGCCGAACCTGCTGGTGGTCACCTTCACCGACGCCGCCACCAAGGAACTGCGTGATCGCATCCGCACCCGGCTGACCCAGGCCGCCGAGGTGTTCTCGGAGCAGGCCGATACGCTGCAACCGAGCGCCGAAACGGCACTTATCCACAAGCTGCGGGATGACAGCTATCCCGACCCGGCAAGCTGGCCGGAATGCCGGAAAAAACTGCTGCTGGCCGCCGAATGGATGGACGAAGCGGCGGTGTCCACCATCCATGGCTGGTGCCACCGGATGCTCAGTGAACACGCCTTCGACAGCGGCAGCCTGTTCAAGCTCACCCTGGAAACCGACCAGAGCGAACTGCTGGAGCAAGTGGCCCGGGATTACTGGCGCACCTTTGTGTATCCGCTACCCGCGGCGCTGATGGAAGAAGTGCTGGATCACTGGAAGACACCGGCCAATCTGCGCCAGGCGACACGTAACCTGATTGAGGACCCGGCCGCCCTGGGCCCGGCCCCAGACGATGTACAGCAGGCCATTGAGCAGGTGGTGGGCCAGCGACGGGAAACCATCGAAGCGTTGAAAGCCCACCCCTGGGCCAGCTGGCAACCGGAAGTTGCCGACCTGCTGGCGGGCCTGAACAAAAGCAAGCGACTGCACGGTGCCAGCCGCAACGCCATGCTCAAGGTGTGGGAATTCCTGCTGGCCTGGGCGCAATCGGATGAGCTGTTACCGGAAAAACTGGACAGCGCCGCCGGCTATCGCAACCAGACCCCCGAAGGCCTGCAAGCCGTGTTGAAAGGCGAAGACCCGGCACCGGAACACCCGGCCTTTGACGCCGTTCGCGACTTGCTGGCGTTTGGCCAGCAACCGCCCAGCGCCAAAGTCGATATTCTGCGGCACGCCAGCCACTGGATTGCCCGGCGCCTGGAAGCCGAAAAACAGCAACGCTCGGAAATGGGTTTTGATGACCTGCTCACCCGCCTGGACGATGCCCTGCAGGGCCCCCGGGGCGAGCAACTGGCGGCCACCATCCGGCGCCAGTTCCCGGTGGCGCTGATTGATGAATTCCAGGACACCGACCCGGTGCAGTACCGGATTTTCGACCGCATCTATCGGGTGGCCGAGCATCAGCCGGACACCTGCCTGTTGATGATTGGCGACCCGAAACAGGCCATCTACGGCTTTCGGGGCGCAGATATCTACACCTACCTGCAGGCCCGCGAAGGCGTTCAGGAACGTACCTGGACTCTGGGCACCAACTACCGCTCGGCCCAGACCATGGTCAGCGCGGTCAACCGGGTGTTCGAGTACAGCGACCAGCACAGCCCCGCCGGCGCCTTTCTGTTTGGCAAAGGCGACACCACCCCCTTGCCGTTCCAGGGCGTGGCCGCCAACGGCACCAAACGGGAATGGGTGGTGCAGGGCCAGAGCCAACCCAGCCTGACCTTCTGGTGCCACCAATCCGACGACACCGACAAAGCCGGTAATCCCAAAGCCCTGGCCAAAGGCACTGCCACCCTGGAGGTGGCGGAGAGCTGTGCCAGCCAGATAGCCCGGCTGCTGCGCCTGGGCCAGGCGGCGGAGGCAGGCTTTGCCCGGCCCGACAACCCGGCGGATCTGCAGCCGCTGCAACCCGCCGACATCGCCATTCTGGTGAACAATCGCAACGAAGCAGCGGCGGTGCGGAACGCCCTCGGCCAACGCCGGATCAAAAGCGTGTACCTGTCCGACCGGGACTCGGTGCTGCACTCCCGGGAGGCGAAAGAGGTGCTGTGCTGGCTGAAAGCCTGTGCTGAACCCCGGCAACTGGGCCTGACCCGGGCTGCCCTGGCGACTCCGACCCTGGGCCAGTCCTGGCAGGCCCTGGACAGATTGCTGACGGATGAACAGGCCCTCGAGCAGGAAATCGAACGTTTTCTGGGTTATCAACAGCAGTGGCAGAGCCGTGGCGTACTGCCCATGCTGCGCAGCCTGCTGATGGATTTCGAGGTGCCCGGCCAGTTACTGCAGCGGGCCGACGGCGAACGGCGGCTCACCAACCTTCTGCACATCGCCGAACTGCTGCAGCAGGACAGCCTGCAACTGGATGGTGAGCACGCCCTGGTGCATCACTTCACGCAGATTCTGCGGGCCGCCGACGAGGAAGACGAACATCGGACACTGCGCCTGGAAAGCGATGCCGGACTGGTGAAAGTGATTACCGTGCATAAATCCAAAGGCCTGGAATACCCGCTGGTGTTTCTGCCCTTTGGCACCGCCCATCGCAGCGAAAGCGAAAAACAGGCCTATGTGCGTTACCACGACGATCAGGGCCGGTTGGTAACGGTGTTCGAACCCGAGCCGGAGGAGGTCGCTCGAGCCGACGACGAACGCCTGGGTGAAGACATCCGCAAACTCTATGTTGCACTGACCCGGGCCCGGTTCGCCACCTGGGTGGGGGCTGCCGCCCTGGACAACTGGCACCGCAGCGGGCTGGGCTATCTGCTCGCAGGGGAGACCGGGCAATCCATCGCCCAGAGCCTGGCACCCCTCGCCCAGAGCCTGGCACCCCTCGCCCAGGGGCATCCGGAAATTGCCGTGCTGCCACTGCCGGGCGCCGACGATGAGCCTTACCTGGAGCAGGCGCCACAAGCCCTGGGGCCAGCGCTGGTGTCCCGGCGCGCCGCAAAAGAAGACTGGTGGATTGCCAGCTACTCCACCATTGAATACACCGGCATGGCCGGTACCGGCATCACCTTTTCCGGTGAGGTGGAAGACGCCCAGACCCAGAACCTGCTGGAGGAAAGCCACCAGGACAGCGACGGCGACCAGGAAGGCGCCGGAGACCCCAACGCCAGCCAACCGGCCCCGCTGGCCCGGGATCAGCACCAGTTCCCCAAAGGCGCCAACCCTGGCACCTTTTTACACGAACTGCTGGAATGGTGCTGCCAGCAGGGCTTCCAGCGCATCCAGCAGCAACCGCAATTGCTGGCTGAACAGTTACAGCGCCGCTGCCGAACCCGGGGCTGGGACGACTGGGCCGAGCCCCTGCAGCGCTGGTTGCTGGCGCTGATCAGCAGGCCCCTGAGGCTCGACCGCAGCGGCCATCGCCACGCCAGTCTGGCCGAACTGACCAGCCTGAAACCCGAGCTGGAATTCTGGTTCGAAAGCCGCAACGTCGACATACGGCAACTCGATTCGCTGGTTCGAGCACACACCCTGGAGGGCGCCGACCGGCCACAGGCCCGGGCCAACCGTTTCAATGGCATGCTCAAGGGCTTTATCGATCTGGTGTTCGAACACCAGGGGCAGTATTACGTGCTCGACTACAAATCCAATACCCTGGGCGACAACGACCGTGCCTACACCGACCAGGCCATGGGCACGGCCATTCTCGAAAAGCGCTACGACCTGCAGTACGTGCTGTACCTGCTGGCTCTGCACCGGCTGCTGAAAGCTCGCCTGCCAGACTATGACTACGACCGCCACATTGGTGGCGCTATCTACCTGTTCCTGCGGGGCGTTGACAGCCCCGGCGCCGGGGCCTTTACCGACAAGCCACCCCGACGACTGATGGAACAACTGGACGCCCTGTTCGAGGGTCAGCCACTGAATTCGGAGGTCAGCGCATGAACCCTGGGGATAACCCGGATTATCCACAACAGATTGGCCTGGAGTTTGGGGATAACCCACCTGTGGATAACGAAGCGCCGCTATCTGTGGATAATGCCGTTGCCTTATCCACACCGGAGCAGACCACCACTCTGCTGCAACAATGGCAAGACGCTGGCTGGTTACGGCCACTGGACACCGGCTTTGCCCGCCTGATCGGCGATCTGTGCTGGCAACAGGGCGAGCACACGGCCCCACTGGTGCTGCTGCTGGCGGCCCTGGTGTCTCATCAGGTCGGGCGGGGCCACGTGTGTATCGATTTGTCTGCGCTACTGGCCGATGCCGACAATACCCTGGCACTGCCACCAGAAGACACCCCGAAATCCCCGGCGGTTGCCCCGGCGCCGCTGGCGCGGCCTCAGGCTTTACTGGCGCGCATCCCCCTGGCCGATTGCCAGGCGGCACTGGCAGGCTCATCGGCGGTCAGTGACGGCCGCCAAGCGACACCGCTGGTGTTCGAAGGCAACCGGCTGTATCTGCGGCGACTGTGGCGTTATGAACAGGGCATTGCCGAGGGCATTCGCCTGCGCCTGTCGCTGCCATCGGCATTGGCAGACGCTGACAGTTCTGCGGCGAACACCTTGTCCCGGGCCTTGCAGGTATTGTTTCGACCCTCCGATGCCGTGAACTACCAGAAACTGGCCTGCGCCCTGGCCGCCCGCAACCGCTTTGCCGTGGTCACCGGCGGGCCAGGCACCGGCAAGACCACCACCGTGGTCAATCTGCTGGCGGCGCTGCAGGCGGTGGCGGGCGAAATTCCCGAACGGGCCGGGCGAAAGTACCGCATCCGCCTGGCCGCGCCCACTGGTAAAGCAGCGGCACGCCTGAACGAATCCATCGGCGGCGCCGTGCGCCAATTGCCCCTGGCCGAATTGCCGGGGCAGGTGACTCTGGAGGACATTCCCACCAGGGTGACCACCCTGCACCGGTTGCTGGGCAGCCGCCCGGATACCCGCAAGTTCCGCCATCACCAGGATAATCCCCTGCCTGTGGATATCCTGGTGATCGACGAAGCCTCTATGGTGGATGTGGATCTGATGGCCTCGGTATTCGCGGCGCTGCCGGCCCGGGCCCACCTGATTTTGCTGGGCGACAAGGATCAGCTGGCCTCAGTAGATGCTGGTGCGGTACTGGGCGAGCTCTGCCAACGGGCACCCAGGGCACATTACACACCGGCCACCGCCGACTGGCTGGCCCGGATTACCGGCGAACAACTACCTGAACAACTTGTGGATAGCTGTGGACAAGTGCTGGATCAGGCCGTCGCCATGCTGCGAAAAAGCTACCGGTTCAGCGACGACAGCGGCATCCGCCAGCTGGCGGAAGCGGTTAACACCAACACCCTGAACCCGACCATTCTGCAGCAGGCCAGCAACGCCGCTTTCGACGACGTAATCTGGCTGAACGGCCTCACCCCGCAACCGGAACCGGACGCCACCCGGGCTCTGATCGCCCGGCACCTTCTCGACGGCACCCCCCAGGCTTTCCGTCAGCAGGGGCAGGGCAGAACCAACGCCAACGGCGACCCGCTGCCGCCGCCGGTCGGTTATGGCCACTATCTGCAATTGCTGCACAATCATCAGCTTACCCACGCCAGCCCCCTGAGTGACTGGGACGCTCTGGCCCGAACCGTGCTCGAAGCCTTTGGCGAGTTCCAGATACTCTGTGCGCTAAGGCGCGGGCCCTGGGGCGTGGAGGGGCTGAATCAGCAGATTGCCGGGGAGCTGAACCGGCTGAAGTTGATTGAACGCACCGAGGGCTGGTACCAGGGCCGACCGGTGTTGATTACCGGCAACGACTACAACCTGGGCCTGATGAACGGGGATATCGGCATCACTTTCGACTGGCCCGACCCGGCTGCGGCCCCGAATAAAGAGCCACAACGCCGGGTAGCCTTTCCCAGCAACGACGGCAGCGAGGGCATCCGCTGGATTTCCCCCAGCCGCCTGCAACAACTGGAGACGGTGTACGCCATGACCGTGCACAAGTCGCAAGGCTCGGAGTTCAACCACACCTGCCTGGTGCTGCCGGATCGCCTCAGCCCGGTACTTACCCGGGAGCTGGTCTACACCGGCATCACCCGGGCTCGGAACTGGTTCAGCCTGATCACCGGCGATGCTCAGGTATTCCAGGACAGCGTGGAACAGCAGGTGGTGCGGGCGTCCGGGCTGGCGCTTCGGCTGGTGGAGCAATAGTCCCGGGCATCAGGTAACCTGATGCTCCAAGCTTTCAGCTGTCCTCACTCCGATGTTGCTGCTGCCACAAGTGCGCGTAGTGTCCACCGGCCGCCAGCAGTTCGTTATGGCTGCCACTTTCCACAATCCGGCCGCCGTCCATCACCAGAATGGTGTTGGCATCACGAACTGTGGATAACCTGTGGGCAATCACCAGGGTGGTGCGCTGGCGACTGACCTCTTTCAGCGCCCCGAGGATGGCCTGTTCAGACAAGGAGTCCAGGGACGAGGTTGCTTCGTCCAGGATCAGTATTGGCGGGTTTTTCAGGATCACGCGGGCAATCGCCACGCGCTGTTTTTCGCCTCCGGACAGCTTGAGTCCACGCTCGCCTACCTTGGTTTCGTAGCCGTCTGCCAAGCTGTGGATAAAATTTTCCAGATGGGCCAGTTTCGCCGCCCGGTGTACCTCTTCTTCGGAGGCCTCTGGCCGACCGTACGCCAGGTTGCGGTACAGGGTGTCGTTGAACAATACGGTGTCCTGAGGCACCACGCCAATGGCCGAACGCAGGCTGTCCTGGGTAACGGTGCGGATGTCCTGGCCATCAATCCGGATAGCCCCGTTATCCACATCGTAAAACCGGAACAACAGCCGGGCCAGGGTCGACTTGCCAGCGCCGCTGGCGCCCACCACGGCCACAGTGTGGCCAGCGGGAATGGTTAAATCCACGTCCTGTAGAATGGGCCGGTCTGGCCGGTAGGCAAAGTGAATATGCTCGAAACGCACTTCGCCGTTATCCACAGCCAGCGGCCTGGCGTCCGGGGCATCCTGAATCGCCGGCGCATCCCCCAGCAGCTTGAACAACCGCTCCACGTTCACCAGCGCCTGGCGAATCTCCCGGTAGACAAACCCCAGAGCGTTCAGGGGAATGAACAACTGCAGCAGGTAGGCGTTGATCATGGTGAAATCCCCCAGGGTAATCTCACCGCTGGCCACTTCAGACACCGCCATGGCCATGATCACCATCAGCGCCACGCCGATTATCAGCGCCTGACCGGCGTTGAGCGTGGCCAGCGACAAGCGGTTTTTCAGCCGCGCCTGCTCCCACTCGTCCAGATCCCGATCGTACAGCTCGGCTTCGTAGCGCTCGTTGTTGAAGTATTTGACGGTTTCGTAGTTCAACAGGCTGTCGATGGCCCGGGAGTTGGACTGGTTATCCCGGGCGTTGGCCTCGCGCACGAATTTGGTTCGCCATTCGGTGATTTTGATGGAGAACACCACGTACACAATCACTGCCACCAGGATGGCCAGCACGTAGCCAACGTTGAACACCACCAGCAGAATGCCCGCCACCAGCAGGATTTCCAGAATGGTGGGTACAATGTTGAACAGGGTAAAACGCAACAGAAAACTGATGCCGTTGGTGCCGCGCTCGATGTCCCGAGCCAGGCCACCGGTTTTGCGGTCCAGGTGAAAGCCCAGTTCCCGCTGGTGCAGGTGTTCAAACACCCGCAGTGATACCCGCCGCATGGCCCGCTCCGCTACCCGGGCGAAGACAGCGTCGCGCAGCTCGCTGAACAGGGTGGCGCCGAAGCGCAGGGAGCCATAGGCCACCACCAGAATAACCGGAATCCACAGCAGCATATCCGCGCCACGATTCTGATCCAGGTAGTCGACGATGTATTTCAGTGCAATGGGGGTGGCCACCGTAGCCAGCTTGGCCAGCACCAGCAGGGCCATGGCCAGCACCACCCGGCCCCGGAATTCCAGCAGGTAGGGCCATAAACCGGAAATGAGTGACCAGTCCGGTTTGTGGTCGGCGGGGTAATCGTTGTCGGCGTAGGCGCGCAAAGCTACATCCTTCATCGTTGGGAGATGTCGAGCGCCCGGCAGGACTTCCCAATCCCGAGCACTCTCGCAAACGGTTATGATACGTCCTGATGCGAGAAAAAACCGTATCAACCCAGATTCAGCAACTTATCCACAGCATCCCGAAGGCCCACCATCAACCCGAATCATCGCACCCCCCCTGAAACGGGTCATCGCCCCATTCTGTTTTTCGGTCGCCGGGTGAGGGCACTCTCCCGGCTGAGCCATTATTGGTCGGTTTGTGTCCTGCCGCCGTAAACCCTACACTGAAAACAGACCTTCGATTTTTCAGACAGGGAGACGCTTACCGTGAGTAACCAGGAATTACAGGCACTCAAAGAACGGTATGTCGCAGCCGGTGCGGCAAGCCCCAACGAGCAGTTCGCAGATCACGCGCTGAATGCGGAGATCTGGGATGCCGATGGCAAACGGATGATCGACTTTGCCGGCGGTATCGGTGTACTGAACATCGGCCATCGGCACCCGAAGGTGGTCGAGGCGGTGAAGGCTCAGCTCGACAAGCTGATGCACACCTGCCAGACGGTGATGCCCTATGAAGGCTACGTGAAGGTTGCCCAGAAACTGAGTGAACTGGTACCGGTACGTGGCCACGGCAAGGTGATGCTGGCCAACTCCGGTGCCGAGGCGCTGGAGAACGCGGTGAAGATTGCCCGTGCCGCCACTGGCAAGACCAACGTGATCTGCTTCGACGGTGGCTACCACGGCCGCACCTTCTTCACCATGGCCATGAACGGCAAAGCCGCACCCTACCAGACCTCGTTCGGCCCCATGCCCGGCATGGTGTACCGGGCACCGTATCCGGTGCCTTACCATGGAATTTCTGAGGACGACGCCCTGCGTGGTCTGCAGATGACCATGAAAGCCGATTCCCCGGCCCACGAGACCGCGGCCATTGTGCTGGAACCGGTACTCGGGGAAGGGGGCTTTTATCCCGCGCCGGTCAGCTTTCTGAAAAAGCTGCGCCAGGTCTGCGACGACAACGGCATTCTGCTGATTGTCGACGAAGTGCAAAGCGGGTTCGGCCGCACCGGCAAACTGTTTGCCATCGAACACAGTGGCGTGGAGCCGGACATCATGACCATGGCCAAATCCATGGCTGATGGCATGCCGATCTCTGCCGTGGTGGGCACCGACAAGATCATGGATTCTTCCGGGCCAAATTCTCTGGGTGGCACCTACACCGGCAGTCCGACGGCTTGCGCGGCAGCATTAGCGGTGTTCCAGGTGTTCGAAGAAGATAATATTGTGGAAAAAAGCCAGCAACTGGGCAGCAAGCTGAAAGATCGTTTCGGCCAGTGGCAGGATCAGTTTGCCCATGTGGATAACGCCCGTTGCATGGGCTCCATGGCGGCCTTTGAGCTGGTAGAGAGCAAACAGTCCCGCAAACCCATGCCGGAGTTGGCCGCGAAGATAACCGCCAAGGCCAAGGAAAAGGGCCTGATTCTGCTAAGCTGCGGCATGTATGGGAACACGCTGCGTTTTCTGATGCCGGTAACCATCGAGGATGAGGTTCTGGCCGAAGGCCTGGATATCGTTGAACAGTGTCTGAAAGACGTGGGCGCCTGATCCGGCGTTCACTGTTTGAGGCATAATTGCTGACAGCGGGGTCGGCTCTGATTCTCGCTGTCGGCTACCCGCTCCTCGCTTGCCCGCAACCCGCTTCGCTTACCCTGCGCTTTTGATTCGTCGTATACTGCCGGTGATCCGTACCGGCAGTTGCTTTAACTGTCGGTTATAGACCCCATCTATCAGGCGGTAACCATGAACTCCCCGAATACTCAGACGCACCCCGATCACCAACCCCGTCCCTGGGTGGATTTGCTGGTCAGTATCGTCATTCCCTCTGTCATTCTGATGAAGTTCAGTGGCGACGAACACCTAGGCAGTGTCAACGCACTGATCATTGGCCTGGCCTTTCCGTTGGGCTGGGGGCTGTTTGAACTGGTGCGTTATCGCAAAAAGAACTTCATTGCGCTACTGGGCCTGATCAGTGTTGCACTCACCGGTGGCATCGGCCTGCTGGAGCTGGACGCGGGCTGGCTGGCGATCAAGGAGGCGGCGGTTCCGGCGGTTATTGGTCTGGCGGTTCTGGCCTCAACCCGCACCCGCTACCCGCTGGTGCGAACGCTGCTGTACAACCCTAATGTGCTGGATGTGGATAAAATCCATGCGTCCCTGGACGCAAAAGGCTGTGTTGATGAGTTCGAAGCCCGCCTGCTGAATGCCAGCTACTTTTTTGCCGGAACATTTCTGTTTTCGTCGATCATGAATTATGTGCTGGCGAAGTGGATTGTGGTCAGCCCGGCGGGCACCACAGCCTTCAATGAAGAACTGGGGCGCATGACGCTGGTGAGTTACCCGATGATCGCCATTCCCTCCATGGTGATGATGATCCTGATTTTCTACTACTTGTGGCGCAGCATCCGACGCCTGACTGGCCATACACTGGAAGAAGTGATGGCGCCCCATCTGGTGGAAAAAGAAAAGGAGAAGGAACGGAAGCGGGCAGAGTCCTCCAAGTAGTCCGTTCCAGAACAGCATCACGCTAAACAAAAAACGGTGGGCTCCGAAGAGACCCACCGTTTTTTTATGCCGGTAAGGCAACCCGCATCAAACGTCCAGGTTATGGACTTCCAGGGCGTGGGTCTGGATAAAATCGCGCCGGGGCTCCACATCATCGCCCATCAGGGTGGTGAAAATCTGGTCAGCGGCAATCGCATCCTCGATGGTCACTTTCATCATGCGGCGAGTCTCCGGGTCCATGGTGGTCTCCCACAACTGCTCCGGGTTCATCTCGCCCAGCCCCTTATAGCGCTGGATGTTCAGGCCGCGCTGGGCTTCTTTCATCAGCCAGTCCAGAGCTCCCTTGAATGACAGCACCGGCTGTTTACGCTCGCCCCGCTGAATGTAGGCTCCTTCTTCAATCAGGCCGTCCAGCGTCTCGCCCAGGCGCGCGATCGCCGTATAGGACGATGATTCAAAGAAGTCGTGGCCAAACACATGGTCGGTGGGAATGCCGTGCACATAGATGGTCACTTTCGGCAGATACAGGCCCCGCTCTTCATCACGGGTCACCGAGAAGGTGTACTTGGTGCCGGTACGGGTATCCAGTTGCAGCCCTTCGCCCAGGGCCGCTGCCCAGCGTGTAACCTCGGCTTCATCCTTCAGGTGCTCCGCTTTCAGGGTGCTGTTGTACACCATCTGATTGAGAACCGCAGCAGGGTAGGCCCGGGACAGGCGCTCGATCATGGCCATCACCGCCTGGTAATCCATCACCATGGTTTCCAGCGCAGAATCTTTGATTGCCGGAGCATCCGGATTCACGAACAACTGTGCGCCATCCAGAGCCGTCTGGGTGAGGTAAACCTCTTTGGCCTTTTCATCTTTCAGGTACTGTTCCTGCTTGCCGCGCTTGACCTTGTACAGGGGCGGCATGGCAATGAAGACATGGCCGCGTTCGATGATTTCCCGCATCTGGCGGAACAGGAACGTCAATAGCAGCGTGCGGATGTGGGAGCCGTCCACATCGGCATCCGTCATAATGATGATGGAGTGATAACGCAGTTTGTCGGCGTCGAACTCTTCACGGCCGATGCCACAGCCCAGGGCCGTGATCAAGGTGCCGACTTCCGCGGAGGACAGCATCTTATCGAACCGGGCTTTCTCCACGTTCAGGATCTTACCTTTCAGCGGCAGAATAGCCTGAGTCTTGCGTTCCCGCCCCTGCTTGGCACTGCCACCCGCTGAATCACCCTCCACAATGAACAGTTCAGAGAGGGCAGGGTCTTTTTCCTGGCAGTCCGCCAGTTTTCCGGGCAGGCCGGCAATGTCCAGCGCGCCCTTGCGTCGGGTCATGTCCCGGGCTTTACGGGCGGCTTCCCGGGCACGGGCCGCTTCAATCATCTTGTTCACAATCTGCTTGGCTTCGCTCGGCTGCTCCTGCAGGTACTCGGCAAAGCTCTGATACAACTCCTGCTCCACGGCGGTTTTCACCTCCGAGGACACCAGCTTGTCTTTGGTCTGGGAGGAGAACTTGGGGTCAGGTACTTTCACACTGACGATGGCCGTCAGGCCTTCCCGGGCATCGTCACCGGAGGTAGAGACCTTGGATTTCTTGCCCAATCCCTCATGCTCGATGTAGTTGTTCAGAGAACGGGTAAGCGCCGCCCGGAAACCGGCCAGGTGCGTACCGCCGTCGCGCTGGGGAATATTGTTGGTGAAGCAGTAGATATTTTCCTGGAAGGCATCGTTCCACTGCATCGCCACTTCCACCGAAATACCGTCTTCGCGCTCACGGTTGAAGTGAAACACGCGGTTGATGGGCGTTTTGGCCGTATTGAGGTGCTCAACAAAGGCTCGCAGACCGCCTTCATACTCGAACACTTCTTCCTTACCCGAGCGTTCGTCGGTCAGCCGGATACGCACGCCACTGTTCAGGAACGCCAGTTCCCGCAGGCGCTTGGCCAGGATGTCGTAGTGGAACTGAATGTTGGTGAAGGTCTCAGGGGACGGAATAAAGTGCACCTTGGTGCCTGAGGCATCGGTGGTGCCCACTTCACTCAGTGGCGCCTTGGGCACCCCGTGCTCGTACACCTGCTCCCAAACCTTGCCATCCCGGCGAATGGTCAGGGTGAGGGTAGAGGACAAGGCATTAACCACGGAAACACCAACACCGTGCAGGCCGCCAGACACTTTGTAGGTGTTGTCATCAAACTTACCACCGGCGTGCAATACGGTCATGATGACTTCCGCCGCCGACACACCTTCTTCTTCGTGGAGATCCACAGGGATGCCCCGGCCATTATCCTGAACGGTAATGGACTCATCGGGATGGATCAGAATGCCGATTTCCGAACAGTAACCAGCCAGAGCCTCGTCGATGGAGTTATCCACAAGTTCGAACACCATGTGGTGCAGGCCAGTGCCATCGTCGGTATCGCCAATGTACATGCCCGGCCGCTTACGTACCGCGTCCAGTCCTTTCAAAACCTTGATACTGGAGGAATTGTAATTCGCTTCACTCATTACTAGAGACTCCTGGAGGTGACTCCGGCTACGGCGGATCCCGTCGGGGACGGCCGCTTCGGTCAGTCTATTCTTCCGTCAAATTTCCATGTTCCACGTGGAACATTCTGTATTCCGGAGCTGATCCATCCCGCCATAACATCTCTGGCTCCGGATGCTCAATGGACGTAATAAACACCTGGCATCGCAGTGCCTGAAGCTTTCGCGCCAGCACGATGCGATGATGGATATCCAGCTCAGCGTTGATATCGTCTAACAGAAAGGTGACCTGCTTTCCCTGATCACTTAACACTTTGCCCTGAGCGATTTTCATCAGAATCACCAGGGTCTTTTGCTGGCCTCTGGACAGGGTTTCCGAAACCGGTCGCCCACCAAATTTGAGCCTTATATCTGCGCGATTTGGCCCGTACAGTGTATGCCCCATACGACGCTCCTGGTCGCGATGCTCCGCGAGTACCCGGGTCAGCGGTATGGCTCTGTCCCACCCCAGGTAAAACTCCATTTTCAGCCCTTTAAGCCAGGGCGCCTCCAACTCGGACAGTACTGAGTCGAACGCCGCCTTGAACTGGCTAAACACTGCGCTTCGGGTATCACTGAGGGTTTCCGCCAGACTGCCAAACTGGGAATCCCATACCCGCATAAGCGATTCGTCCAGTCTACCATTTCTGAGCATTTGATTCCGCTGTGACGTGACTCTTTGCACCTGTTGCCACGACGAGGAAAAGGAAGGTTCCACGTGGAACACTAACCAATCCAGAAACTGACGGCGCTTTCCCGGCCCTCCCGCCACAATATCGAACACGCCCGGATCGATCACCGAGACCGGCAGGTGCATCGCCAGTGCCGAGAGATTGCGTACGGCTTCACCGTCTACCCGCAACTGGGTTTCCTTGGCCCCGATATCACGTGAAATACCAACCCGATGACGAATCTCATCAGCGTGTCCCTGGGGCCTTTGCCCGAGCCCTGAATCCAGTGCTCCAAACACCGTCAGCTTCTGGGCGCCATGGGCAACCACCGCCTGATGTCGGTTAATTCGGAAGGAACGTCCGAGCCCTAGATACCCGATAGCCTCCAACAGGCTGGACTTGCCGCTGCCATTACTGCCGTAGATCAGGTTGAAGGAGGGGGAAAAGGCCACCGGTACTGACGCCAGGTTCCGGAAATTCTGTGTCTGGAGTTTGACTAGCGCCATATTAATGGAGGGCCCGATAATCGCAGAAGGTGAACGCCGTACCCGAAAAGAAAAGGCAACACCCACCGGGCATTGCCTCTTTCAAGTGTACTAGAAAGCCAGTGACAGGAGTTAATGCAACATCGTCAGCCGGTCATCCAGAAACATATCCATCTCTGGGGCCAGAATGTGTACGTAACGGTCGAAATACAAAAACTGTTTCAACAGCAGGGCAAACTCTCTTGGAAAGTGCAGTCCATGGCTTTCGCCAACTTTGACCATGTCCATCAGGATATGATTAACGTCGTCTTCCGCCCGATCCATATCGTAGGGCGCTTCATCCGGCACCATGCCATCCATCTGTCGATACAGGCGCTGCAAATCGGCAGCAAGATCCGACACTTTCACCGCTTGTCGGGTAATCCCGATGCGCACCATGGCATCGGCCATACCCTCAAAGTTGCCCACCATAATCGCGGAAATAAAATCACTGACTGCCTGCCAGGTATCCGGTTTGATTCGACCTACAATGCCAAAATCGATAAAACCCACCCGTCCATCCTTCAACACCATCAGATTGCCCGCGTGCACGTCGGCGTGAAAAAATTCGCACTGAGTCAGGCTGGCAAACCAGGTGTTCATGGCGGTAATCAGGGTACGTTCCGGATCCCGGGCAAAGCCACGAATGCTCTCCAGATCTGTGAGCGGCACCCCGTGAAAACGCTCCATCGTCAGAATCCGGCGACTGCTGCAATGCTCATACACCCGAGGTACTGTGGCGTCTTCGTTATGGGTATTGTGCAGGAACTCGCGGAATACCTTCAGGTTGTTGGCTTCCTTGATGAAGTCGCACTCCTCCATCATGGTCTTCTGAATTTCATCAACAATACCGGACATCGAAGTCCAGGACAGTTTCGGCGCCAGGGTTTCCAGAACCCGCGCCGAAACGTACAGAAAGTTCAAATCCGTCAGCAGAATGTTCTCCACACCCGGCTTTTGCACCTTGATCACCACGTCTTCGCCGGTGACCAGGCGCGCCGCGTGAACCTGGGCAATCGATGCCGACGCCAGCGCCACCGGATCAATCTCCGCAAACACCTGGTCAATGGGGCGGCCAAGCTCTTCACGAATGATCGTTTTGATCACGCTGAAGGGCAGGCTGGGGGTTTTATCGAGACAATACTGAAACTCTTCCACGTATTCCTTGGAGAAGAAGGTGGGGGAGCTGGCGATAAACTGCCCCAGCTTGATATAGGTTGCGCCCAGGTTTTCGAACGTCTGTCGCAATAACCGGGGAGCCGGGGGGCGCTCCCCCCGCAGCCAGTTAACGCCCGTGCGACCCAGTACCGACAGGGTCTGCCCGATTCGAAATGCACCCTTGATTCCATTCACCAGTGTATTCATCTCTGTCTCCGGAGCCGATTACAATCGCATGGGCATAACCACATACAAGCAGCGGCTGTCGTTCTGCGACTCGATCAGGGCGCTGCTATTCGGGTTCGACAAGGTGAGTTTTACCTGATCATCATCCAGCGCGTTCATCACATCTACCAGATAGCCCACGTTGAAACCAATCTGCAGGGATTCACCCTGGTACTCCACCGGCAGCGCGTCTTCTGCCTGCTCCTGATCCGGGTTATTGGCAAACACCTGCAACTGATTCGGTGACAGGTTCAGACGCACACCGCGAATGTTTTCGTGGGACAGGATACCCGCACGCTGCAGGGTATTCTTCAGGGTAGCCCTGTCGGCCAGTACCACCTTGTCGCCACCGCGCGGAATCACCCGGTTGTAATCCGGGAACTTGCCTTCAATCAGCTTAGAGGTGAACGTGAAACTGCCCACCGTGGCCCGGATGTGGTTATCTCCGATCACCAGAGTCACTTCCGATTCTGCATCATCCAGCAGCCGCGCCAGTTCCAGTACGCCTTTACGGGGCACAATTACCTGACGCAATTCGGGGCAACCGGTATCCAGATCAAACTGGGCCATCGCCAGGCGATGGCCATCGGTGGCCACTACCCGGGCGTGGCCACTATCCACTTCCAGCAACAAACCGTTCAGATAGTAACGCACATCCTGCTGGGCCATGGCGAAGGCCGTAGCATCCAGCATCCGGCCCAACTCTTTCTGGGGCAGCGCCAGCCGAAAACTTTCCGCCTCGTCTTCCACATTCGGGAAGTGCTCGGCCGGGAGGGTCGACAGGGTGAAGTGGGAGTTACCGGAACGCAGATGCAACCGATCACCTTCCAATGCCAGATCAATCGGGGTCTCGTCTCCCAGCGCCCGGCAGATATCCGCCAGTTTGCGCGCCGGCACAGTAATCCGACCGGGCTGATCCACATGAACCGGCGTTACTCTGGCCACCAGTTCCACTTCCATATTGGTGCCGGTCAGGGTCAAGGTGTTGTCTTCCGCATCCAGCAGAATATTGGACAACACAGGCATGGTCTGTTTCTTTTCCACAACGCCTGCAATGCTCTGCAGCGGAGTAAGCAAGGATTCACGGCTGATGGTCAGTTTCATGGCACTCGGCTTCAATTATCGGAAGTGAATGTTCGTTTGTTTCGCCACCCGGAATCAGGTGGTCAGCAATCTCATAAAATTCTGATAGTCCTCCCGGATACCCGGGTCGGTTTCCTGCAACTCAACAATCTTCTTACAGGCATGCAACACCGTGGTGTGATCCCGGCCGCCAAAGGCGTCGCCGATCTCCGGAAGACTGTGGTTGGTCAACTCTTTCGACAGCGACATAGCCACCTGGCGCGGGCGGGTCACTGTGCGGGTACGGCGCTTCGACAACAGATCGGCCACTTTGATCTTGTAGTACTCCGCCACGGTTCTCTGGATGTTATCAATACTGACCTGCTTTTCGTGCAGCGCCAGCAGATCCTTGAGACTTTCCCGGATAAACGGCGGGGTAATTTCAGACCCAGTGAAGTGAGCATTCGCTATCACCAAACGCAGCGCGCCTTCGAGCTCCCGCACGTTGGAACGGATCTTTTGGGCGATAAAAAAGGCAGCCTCGCTGCTCAGCTTCACATTGGCCTGATCGGCCTTTTTCATCAAAATCGCCACCCGGGTTTCCAGCTCCGGCGGTTCCACCATCACGGTCAGCCCCCACCCGAAGCGAGACTTCAGGCGCTCTTCCATATCGACGATTTCTTTCGGGAAACGGTCGCAGGTCACAATCACCTGCTGCCCCCCTTCAAGCAGGGCATTGAAGGTATGGAAAAACTCTTCCTGGGAGCGCTCCTTGCGGGCAAAAAACTGGATGTCGTCAATCAGCAGCGCATCCACCGAGCGGTAGTAGCGCTTGAATTCGTTAATCGCGTTGAGTTGCAACGCCTTGACCATGTCGGCAACAAACCGCTCGGAGCGCAGATAGGCCACCTTCGCCCGGGGATTACGTCGGACAATCTCATTACCAATGGCATGCATCAGGTGAGTCTTGCCCAGACCCACCCCGCCATACAGGAACAGCGGGTTATAGGCGCCACCAGGATTCTCGGCCACCTGCATCGACGCGGCCCGGGCCAGCTGGTTTGACTTGCCCTCAACAAAGGTTTCAAAAGTGAAGGTTTCGTTCAGGAAGCTCTGGTGCTTGATGTCACCTTCTACCTGCACCGGCCGCCTCTCGCTGGCAGCACTCGGTGGCGGGGGTGTCGGTGCCGGGGCAGGAACAGGCTCACTGGCAACTGTGGCCGCCACACTCTTTTCTTCTTCTGTAACTGTTAATCCCGGCTCTTCGGAAATTCTCACCGGAGCGGGCTCCGATCTTGCCACTTTTTCAGAGGCTTTCGGCGCAGAGCCCACCTTCATCTGAACTCTGGGCGCCTGGCCCCCGTTCAGATCCTTGAGCACTTCTTCTATACGGCGCAGATACTTTTCGTTGACCCAATCCATCACAAACCGGTTCGGCGCCAGCAACATCAGCAATCCATCACGCTGATCAGACTGCAAAGGTCTTAACCAGGTATTGAACTGTTGTGCGGGAAACTCGTCCCGGAGTACTTCAAGACATTGATGCCACATGCTATTCGGCACGACCGCCTGCTCCCGAAAACCTGACTTAGCCAATATCGGCCTCATTTTCTGATGTCCGACGTTGGAATAACCGCAGATTCTACCCTGCAGAGGGCGCCAGTAAAAGGCCGCACAACCACTTCATAAACAGCCTGTGGAAACTTCTTACCATTTATTTCAATCTATTACAGACCTATCTACAGGCTTGTGTACAGATATCATGTGAAAAAAAGTTATACACAGAACCTTGTGAAAACCAGGGGGTCTGTCCTGTGCAAAGGCCGGGGGTCCGTCAATGAACAACTTCACCAGAACCTCAGCAGGGGACTTATCCACAATTCGTCGTAGCGCCTTCCACAGGCCTCAGTGGCACTTGTCAAAACCCTTGTGATTGCCCGATCTTTCTGTTTTTAATGAACTTTTATGGCTTATACACAGAAATCATGGCGCCTAATAACAGTAATATTTATCTTTCAAAGAGATTAAAAAAAGACTTATAGATTCTGTTACCTGAGCTGTCGGTTTCTACTCACCACCAAAACACAACCTGATCATTCCATAACCATTGATCTCCGGACGGTATTTGACTAAAATGCCGCTCCTGTTTTGGCTGACTATTTTCCAGCCAGTGATCAATGTCCATCGACGATTTGTGAGAACATCACCATGAAAAGAACATTCCAGCCGAGCGTCCTGAAGCGTAAGCGCGTTCACGGTTTCCGTGCCCGCATGGCCACAGCTAATGGCCGTAAGGTACTGTCTCGTCGCCGTGCCAAAGGCCGTGCTCGCCTGTCCGCGTAACTTTAAGCGAGTCTGATGAAGCCCCTGGGCTTTCCGAAGTCTCATCGTTTGTTGAAACCTTCGGATTACAGCAGGGTCTTCAATGACGTTCAGCTAAAAGTTCCGCACAGGAATTTTCTTATCCTGGCCACCCCAAACCATCAGGGATGTGCCAGGATTGGACTCATTTTCTCCAAGAAGAATTTGCGTCTGGCTGTACAGCGAAACCGGATCAAACGGCAGATCAGAGAAAGTTTTCGCCAACAGGATCATTGGCCAGCCGTTGATATTGTTGTGCTTGGCCGACAAGGTCTGGATAAGCTGGATAACGCCGCCGTGCGTCTCGCACTGGACGATATGTGGCGTCGATTGAAGAAAAAACACCAGCAGTCTTGTTCCTCGTCTTCCAACGACAAGGTCAGAGGTTCGGGTTAATGCGTCAGCTCCTGCTCTTGCCCATCCGCTTCTACCAGTATGCCATCAGCCCATTAATGGCCAGTCATTGCCGCCATTACCCAACTTGCTCACAGTATGCGATTGAAGCCATACAGTTTCATGGACCTGTGAAAGGTAGCTATCTGGCAACATCACGGCTGTTAAGGTGTCATCCCTGGGCAGAAGGCGGCTATGATCCCGTGCCTGGAACCGTTCAGCCAACAGATGGCACCGGATCCGAACACGAAACACCCGAAGACTCTGCTTCCACTTATCAAATCAGACACTAGGTTTATGGATATTCAACGCATTGTTTTGTTTGCCGGCCTCGCCATTGTCAGTTACCTGATGGTACTTGCCTGGAATGAGGACTATCACCAGCCTCAGACAGAACAGGTCGCTCAGACTCAGACAAACAATGGCAATCCAGTACCTGCTGATGAGCTGACACTGCCTGAAAATCAATCAGACACAGCCGTTGATGGAGAGTTTTCCACACCTGAAAACCCCTCGGTTTCCGGTATTGAAAACACTACAAACGACGCTATCGGCAATCGCTTGGTAACCGTTAAAACCGACGTCTTCGAACTGAAAATTGACCGTCTTGGCGGCAATATCGTTGAAAGCTCGCTTCTGGACTACGACAAATCCCTGGACAGCGAACAGCCCCTGAAACTACTCACTAACAGCCAGAATCGTACCTATCTTCTGGAAAGTGGTTTGATCGGGCGCGATGGACCGGATGGCAGAAAAAACGGAAAAGCACCGGTTTTTACCGCAACCAGCAATCAATTTGAGCTATCTGACGAGCAACAGGAACTGACGGTTGATCTGGTACACACCACCGAACAGGGCGTGGTCATCACCAAGCGTTTTCATATCGAACGGGACAGCTACCAAATCGATATCCGCTATTTAATCAATAACCAGTCAGCCAGTGACTGGCAAGCGAACTTCACCGGCAAGATTGTCCGTGATCAGGCTCCGGATCCTACCTCGCAGGCCAGTATGGGTATTCGCGCCTATCTGGGCATGGTGATAAGCACGCCTGACGATCCTTACGAGAAATACGACTTTGATGACCTGTCAGAAAAACGTGTGAACGAATCCGTAACCAACGGGTGGCTGGCATTTCTGCAACACTATTTCCTGACCGCCTGGGTGCCAGAACCGGATCAACAGGCACAGTTCCAGACCACGCGCCGCGGCAACCTGCATGTGATGGGATTTGTTTATCCGGCAACGACGGTTGCACCGGGGGAGAGTGCTGAAATTGGCGCTACCGCCTATGTTGGGCCAAAGATTATTGACCGTCTTGAAGCGCTGGCACCCAACCTCGACCGAACCGTCGATTTCGGCTGGCTGTTCTTTATTTCGCTGCCCCTGTTCTACATTCTGGAGTGGTTCTTCGGCCTGGTTGGTAACTGGGGTGTGGCCATCATTCTGCTGACAGTGCTGGTAAAAGCGGTATTTTTCCACTTGTCTGCCACCAGTTATCGCTCCATGGCCAAGATGCGTGCGGTCGCCCCCCAATTGACCCGCCTGAAGGAACTCTATGGCGATGACCGCCAGCGCATGTCTCAGGAAATGATGGCGCTGTACAAGCGGGAGAAAATCAATCCGCTGGGTGGTTGTTTGCCCATTCTGGTGCAAATGCCGGTATTTATTTCCCTGTACTGGGTGCTGTTTGAAAGTGTTCAGTTGCGCCATGCGCCGTTTATGTTGTGGATTCAGGATCTGTCCCAGATGGATCCGTACTTCATCCTGCCGATCCTGATGGGCGCGAGCATGTTCCTGCAGATGCACCTGAACCCGACCCCGCCGGACCCCATGCAGGCCAAGATCATGAAGATGATGCCGCTGATCTTCACGGTCTTCTTCCTGTGGTTCCCGTCTGGCCTGGTACTCTACTGGCTGGTGAACAACATTTTGTCGATCTCTCAGCAGTGGTACATTACCCGCAAGATCGAAGCCGAAGTCGCAGGCAAGAAATACTGATAGTCTGGTAATTCCGACCTGACAAAGGCTCCCACAGGGAGCCTTTTGTTTTTATCTGCAGGAAACAGGTTTATGCATTCAAGCACCGACACCATTGCTGCGATCGCCACGGCACCCGGCCAGGCGGGCGTGGGGATTGTCCGGGTTTCCGGCCCGGATGCCCGGCATATCGCCAGCCAGGTTCTCGGGTTCGAACCCAGGCCCAGGTACGCCCATTACGGGCCATTCCGGGACGGGCAAGGTGATCTTATCGATGAGGGCATCGGCCTGTTTTTCCCCAATCCCCACTCGTTTACCGGCGAAGATGTGTTCGAACTCCAAGGCCACGGCGGCACGGTGATTCTGGATATGCTGTTACGGGCTGTCTGCAACCTTGGTGCCCGGCTGGCTCGCCCGGGGGAATTCTCTGAACGCGCCTTTCTTAACGATAAACTGGACCTGGCCCAGGCCGAGGCGATTGCGGATCTGATCGAAAGCAGCTCGGAACAAGCGGCACGTTGTGCCGTGCGCTCCATGCAGGGTGTTTTTTCACAACGTGTGGATAACCTGGTGGAGGCTATCACGCACCTGCGAATCTATGTTGAAGCCGCAATTGATTTCCCGGAAGAGGAAATCGATTTTCTGGCGGATGGCAAAGTGGCGTCGGATCTTGCCGAACTATTAGAGTCTGTGGATAAGATTTTTTCTGAAGCACAACAGGGCAGCATCCTGCGGGATGGCATGAAGGTTGTGATTGCGGGCCGCCCCAATGCCGGTAAATCCAGCCTGCTTAACGCCCTGGCCGGGCGGGAAGCAGCCATTGTAACTGCCATTGAAGGTACTACCCGGGATGTCTTGCGGGAACATATTCACATTGATGGTATGCCCCTGCACATTATCGACACCGCCGGTTTGCGCGAGAGCCCGGATGAGGTCGAGCAGATTGGTATTGCCAGGGCCTGGGAAGAAATCCGCCAGGCGGATCGTATTTTGCTGATGGTGGATGGCACCACCACTGACAAAACCGAGCCCCACGAGATCTGGCCGGATTTCATCGACCGGCTGCCAGCCAGTGCGCCGGTAACCGTGATACGTAACAAAGTCGACTTATCTGGAGAAGTGCCCGGTATTGCCGCAGAGCCTGGCCAGAGTGCGCCGGTGATTCGGCTGGCCGCGAAATCCGCTAATGGCCTGGAGTTGCTGCGCGAACACCTGAAGCAGTGCATGGGCTTTGTGACCACCACCGAAGGCGGTTTTCTTGCCCGGCGCCGGCACCTGGATGCCCTGGCTCGTGCCCGGGATTCCCTGCTACAGGGGCAGGGCCAACTGCAAGGTTACGGGGCTGGCGAACTGTTGGCAGAAGACCTGCGTGCCGCCCAGGATGCATTGGGAGAGATCACAGGGCATCTGACCCCGGATGATTTGTTGGGCAAGATTTTCAGCAGTTTTTGTATTGGGAAGTGAAACGGCCAAAAAGATCGAAAAGCATCCAATAAAATATAAATAAGACGTTGTTTTATAAAGAAATTTATTCTATTTCTTTGCAGGCAATTTGATCCGTTTTGCCCCCTCTTGCTCCGTGTGTGCTCCGAGTATAAGTTTTCGGAGCACTCGGAGCACAAAAGGAGCAAAACATGAAAATCACTATCCAGAAACGCGAACCAGACAAGAACGGCCACCGTGCCTTGCGACTGGTCTACTACCACGGTTCCAAGACAGGCCAGAACGGTTCTCGGGCGCAGAAGCGCTCGTATGAGCCCCTGAACCTGTTCCTCTACGACAAACCCCGCCTTCCGGCGGAGCGTGAGCACAACAAGACGGTGAATCAGAAGGCTGAGGCCATCAGGGCAAAGCGGCTGTTGGAAATCGAGTCGTCACGACATGGATTGGATGATCGGACCAAGCTTTCGGCCAGCTTCTTCGATTACTTCGACCAGTTGACCGACGAGAAGGCTTCCGGGAGCAAATCCAATCATTCGATCTGGATCTCCACCCGTCATCACCTGCATCGCTACCATGGCTTGTCTGAACTGACCTTTGAACAAGTCGATAAGCGATTCCTGGAGGGGTTCCGGCACTACCTTCAGCATGAAGCCACCACCAAATCTGGAACCAAACTGGCCAAGAACACGACCAGCAGTTACTTCAACAAGGTTCGGGCAGCGCTCAACCAGGCCTATCGGGATGGCATTGTCCGCGACAACCCGGTTCAACAGGTCAAGTCCATCAAACCGGAGAACACCAAACGAACGTATTTGACCCTCGAAGAGGTCCGGGCTCTGACCAAAGCCGAGTGCCGGTATGACGTGCTGAGGCGGGCTTTCCTGTTTTCCTGCACTACCGGCCTTCGCTGGTCAGATATCCACAAGCTGGTCTGGGGTGAGATAGAGGAATTCGCGGATGGCCACTACCGCATCATTTTTCGGCAAAAGAAGCTTGTGAACGCCGGGAACTCACTGCAATACCTGGATCTTCCAGACTCGGCTGTGAGATTGCTAAACCTGGAGAATCGCGGCAATCCGGGTGATCGCGTATTCAAAGGTCTGAAGTATGACTCCTACACCAACGTTGCATTGGCGCAATGGGTCATGCGAGCGGGTATCACCAAGAGTGTGACTTTCCATGCTGGACGGCACACCTTTGCGGTCAATCAACTGGCCAGGGGTGTGGATATCTACTCGTTGTCCCGGCTTCTGGGCCACAGCGAACTAAGAACCACAGAGATCTACGCCGACATACTCGAAACTCGCCGTACAGAGGCCATGAGGAGTTTTCCTGACATATTTGAGGAGACACTGGACGAGGTTGGGGAATGTGCAGCCTAAGTGACGAGAGGGGCTTTCAAAGCCCCTCTTTACACTTGTCCCACATCAAACACTCCGTCGTCCTGGCCTTCGGTGACTCACCAGATGCTGAGCTGCCGACCGTTCGATCTCTTCCGCCGTCGCGATCCGGTTGGACTGGAGCCATTTCAGGATATCTGCACGGCGAAAGAAAATCCTGTGACCATTTGGCTTGAAGTGAGGGATCTTCTTTTGAGAGGTTAACTGGTACAGCGTGCTTTTCTTCAGCCCCGTGTATTCCGCACAGTCTTCAAGGCTCATGATCTCCTTGTCGACCTCCGGAGCCTTGCTGCCACCGATATGGTCTAAAATGATTTTTTTGAGAACCATCATGTCCTGCAACACCCGTTGCAGCATTTCTTTTTCTGTCATCGCTCTACCCCTACACCGCCATAACCAAAGTGGGAAAACTGGGAAATTGGGAACACCGTGTCAGTCCTCATGTTCAATCCTCTCCAGTTCTTCAAGTTGCCGCCTAACTTGGTCAGGCCTGAGCGCGAAAAACCGCTGCAAATCTCCATTGACCCTGGTTTTGTAGGTCCCCCGGGAGCGCTCATTGCTCACCAGGCAGTCACGCTGTAACAGCACCTCCACTTCCCTCATGTAATGGGTCGGCAGCCCGAGCCGCTTTAGGAAGTGCGATTTATAGATCAACCACAACTCGCGCCCCTCGTGTGAGCGTCGAAAACCCGCTCCGCCCTGGGCACTCGCTTGTTCAATATCACTGAGACTGCGCTCCCAGACTTTCATGGCCCGCTCCAGCGCTTTGAGAAGCCGGAATTCCTCGGAATTTCTGGAGTGGCCTCTATTATCCAGCCAAGCTTTCAAGGTTCGGTGGACGGCTGCCAAGGACTCTTCCTCGCTCCACGGGAGAATGAAATTCCTGCTACCGAGACAAAGTGCTGAACCAATCAAGGCAAAACGCCGGATGACACGTTGCACCTGGGATGCCATCTGATCGTTTGCCCAAGCACCGCTCAGACGACCAACCTCATGATTTAGATACTGACTGAGCTCAGTGTGACGTTCGGTCAGCAACGACACCCACTCCCGAATGACAGAGCCGTGGTAGCGCTGACAAGACGATTTCAGCTCGTCCACAAATTGTTGAGGATGCTTGTGACCATGCAATTCGTCGAACGCACCATAGGTTCCAAACACCGGGAGCTCCACCAGTCGAATCTGCTGGCCTGCGCGTAACGGTTTACCTATCTGCTGAAGCAGCTCTGCAATCCAGACTTCGCCGCTACTCAACACCAGCGTTCGCCAATGGGAGGTTGCAGCCAGCTCGCCGGAGACGTTAGCCCGTAATTTTCCTGATCCGTTCATGATCTGATAGATCGCCGTATCGATGTCTTCTGGGCGAGCCATGCCGATTTCATCCAACGGCAACAACATGTCGTTGTGCTCTGATGAGACTGCCGCTAACCCGTTACTGGTTGAGATCCAACTGCGAACATAGCGGTTTCCCCCATACACGCTAGCCGCCAACTGCAACAGCGTCGTCTTTCCGGTCGACGATGCTCCAACCAAGTGGATGGCGCCATTTTCCATCCCAGCCGACGCAATCAACGGCGCAGCCAGCGCCGTTCCAATACTGAATATTGCTAACGGGTTGCCTCGGCATAGCTGCCCGACATAAGTCTGCCAGTCGCTGAGACTTCCAGACTCCTCTAACGTCGGAGAGCCTGATAATTGGCCTACGAAATGGTACGGTTCTTCAGCTGAGCCGATCGTCCAGTTACTGGTGGCAAATACTCCACCGTGCCAACCCGTTCGATTAACCACTGTCGCCGGTTCGGCCAGAGCCATCTGTTCCAACAGATAGTGCTGAAGCCGGCTCCAGCTCGCCTGCCCGGGTGTCAGTGGATAACCGGTATCAACCAGCATATCCCGTACCTGCCGGGCATTGTCACTGTTGAGATCTCGCGCATACACGACCTCGCGTAACTTCACACCATCGAAATTCTGCCATTCCAGCAACGCTCCGTGCCCGTGCCGTTTGTCAGTTAGCCTGGTGCGAGCCATTACCTGAATCCAGCCACCGACACGCTGCCAATGGTCCCCTGATAAGGCATAGAGCCCGTCATCTTGCAGTTTGTATTGCATATCACGCAGCCCCTCTCACAGCTTGTCCAGCCACGCTTTTACATCCTGGTAGCGAAAGCGAACGGCTCGGCCATTGGGATTTGGCTTCACTGGTGCCGGAAACCGGCCTTGCTTTACGTAGCGCCGTAAAGTTGCCTGTGACATTTTCAAAACAGTGCAAACTTCCTCATAGGTCAGCAAACACTCTTTTGAGGTGGTTATCTGTTTCTTCATGACTACTCCTGATTTTTTGTGAATCAATCGGGGGTAATCATCGGAAATATTCGTCTTGGGGGAGAACCGTGGAATTGCCCTTAAAGGGCACAAAGGCGAGGGTGGATGATAACTTGTTGATAATTAATAGATAAAAATCAAAATAAATTAAAAAAAACAAGTCATTACTGGAAATTTATGGCTTGCGCGAGTGGGTTTTGCGCATTTTATGATCAAATTAGCTATGTGTCTTTCACATGTGAAAGTCAGTGCTCGTTATCAGCTGCATTTTTTGATGCACTGAAACTGATAACCACTTTCTACATCAGCCACTAACCTGAAAATGGTAGCTGTTTACCATCTGACACTTCGGTAATGCCTATTCCCGCTAGAAAGCCGAAGAGCAACGAACAAAAAATCAATGACAAGGTAAACCAAAATAGTACACTTCGTTTTGTAGCTCCCATTGCCATAGCAAATGCGGCCGCAGCATGGACCCCAATAAGAAAAGGACCAAGAAAAGCTAAGCCAGGAACACCGAACTTTTCAAGAATTCGGTGTTTTCTGTCTTTACGTTCAGGTACGGATTCAGCTATATCATCAGTTTCAGATTTTTTTAGCCAACGGCGGACAAAAGCAGTTACTTTTTCACTGGCGTAGATAATCGGTAGTAAAGATACAAGGTTGCCGATAAAGCCAACCATAGCTGCGGGGAACCACGGCAAACCGGCCACTACTCCTAAAGGTACGGCAATCCACACTTCCAGAACCGGAATCGCGGCCCCAACAAATACACTTACATAAAGCATCAACTCATTCATGAAAAAGTTCCTACGCGTTCGCGCTCTTTTTATTAAAAAACAGTACATACAGGCTTGGAACAACGATAAAAGATGCCACGGTTCCCGAGATAAGTCCGCCCATAATTACAACATTAAACGATCTCCATAAGGGATCATTCGCTATGAGTAACGGAAGAAGTCCAAGTATCGTTGTTATTTGGGTTAACATAATTGGACGAAATCGTTCCATCAAAGCCGATTTAAGGGAATCGAGCTCAGATTTCCCCGATTCTTTTTCAATATCGACCTGCTCAATAATTAACATAGCATTCGATACAATAATCCCTATTAAGGCGAATATGGCCAGATTCGCCATAAAATCGAAAGGAAGACGGAAGATAACTAGCGCGAGCAGCAAGCCGATGGCACAAAAAGGTACGCTCAAGACGATAATTGTCACTTTTCTAAACGAATTATACTTATAAATAAACAGTATAATCATTGCTAAGATACACAATGGTAAGAAAGCAAATATCGCTTCTGCTGTAACTTCACTTTCTTCAATCTCACCACCAAACTGTACTTGAACGCCAAATTGCTCTTTTACTTCATCAATAGTGTTTGATATGGAGTTAACTAATTCTTTTGATGTCATTGAAGGATTCAATGCTGTCACCGTGACCGTCGGTGTTAGGTTGCGCTTCTTAATAAGTGACGGATCATGCCTGGTTTCAATGATCGCTATATCAGATAGATATACCGGTTTAGACGAGGACTCGGGGAATACTTGGATATTCTCCAATTGAGATAATGATAAATTCTCCGATAAATTCGTGCTCAGTACGATTGGAATTTGATACTCGCCCTCCCGAAGTACTGAGGCATTTTCTCCCAAACTATGTTCACGGAGTGCTAATAAGATATCCTCACGAGTCACCCCTGTGGATAGAGCTGCGGGACGATCAACCTTTACCAGAAAGTTCGTAACGGAACGTTCCCAATCTTGCTTTACGTTAATAGTGTGCTCTACCTCGTTGAGAGCTCCTTGAATAGCATCTGAAGCCTTTAGAATATTCGATTGCTTGTTACCAATAAGACGAATAGCGGCCTCTCCTGGCGGCGTGGAGCCCATAAAGAACGGGTTGATTTCGAGTTCGGCAAAAGGATACTCAGGAGGCATTTCTGCTCTTAGTTTATCGACAAACTCGCTGACAAGCGTATCTTTGGTGACGTTTACAACAAAATATGCCGAGTGAGGTGCTGGTTCAGGAGGGTTTAAACCAAGGATAAAGCGCGGTCCGCCTTCACTTACATAAGCTGTTGCACCTGTAATTTCCGGGAACCGATCATCATTACTTAGCCACTGAGTCATCTCTTCAGCTACAGCAGCCGTTTGTTCCGCTGGCGTGTTCGCTGGCAGCTCAACAGAAATCTGTAGTTGAGAACGTTCTGAAGGCGGGAAGAACGCCTCTGGGATGGTGCTTGACACAAACAATGCCACTACAAGACTTAAAACCGAAGCACTTAGAAACAACTTCGGACGCGAAATAACCTTGTCCCAAAAGGAAGACATTACGTTCATTACATAGGAAGGTTTACCGCCAGAGATCCCCCGGGTCTTGGACGATTGATTGATAAACCATTTAGCCATGATTGGTGTTAACATCGTAGCGACAAACCATGAAACAAGCAGCATCACACCAATGACAATAGTTAGTGTCTGCATATAAATAGCAGTAATATTGTCAGTGAACACCGGGGGAGCAAAAGCCAATATCACGGTTAAACTAGCAATAAGAATGGGCGTCCCCAGAGTCTTTCCCGCAGATAAAGCAGCCGACTCTCTCTCCTCGCCTTGCGCTACCCTTTTTGAGATGTCTTCAACAATGACCATGGGATTGTCAACGAGTATACCTAAGGCAATGATGAACGACGCAATGCTTACTTCGTTGAGTTCTACGCCAAAAATTCTTAGAAAAACTAACGTGATAACACCCGTGACAGGAACAGCCAGTGCCACCAAAGATCCCGCACGAAGACCCAAGGCAAGTACAGTGACGATCGTCACCACTAGAATAGTTTCGAGCAGCGTTGAAATCATTTTCGATATCACTTGATCAACGACTTTCCCCTGATCAGTGATGGTTTTCATTTGGTAACCTACCGGTAGCTCACTCTCCCATTCGTCCAGCTTACGGCGCAGTTGCTTGTTAAAATCCACCATATTAAGCCCAGGCGCCATATAACCAGCAACAACAATGGCCTGATCACCATCAAGGTATGCTGCACTATTCAGAGGTCTAGCCGGAACTCTGGTGACATCGGCAAGATTTTTCAACGGAAGCATAGATCCGTCTGGTAGCGATATCACGGTTTCCTTAACTTCAGCCAGTTCGTCATAACTGCTCTCAACAAAAATTCGGCTTTGCTGAGTATCAAAATTGATACGCGCTACTTCCCCGAGAGAATTGCTCTTACTCAGTTGTAAAAAGATGTCATTAGGGTTCAGCGCATACTGTGATGCCACAAACGGCTTAAGTTCTATTGATATCTGTTCATCGGCAACACCGTGCAACGTAACTTTGTCCATCCCTGGAATACTATAAAGATAATTGCGAAGCTCATTTGCCTTGTCCCTCAACTCTCTAAAAGAATAATCCGTTGCACTTAGCGCTACTGTCATCACGGCTACCGCATCGTAATTATCATTAACGAATGGCCCTGATACCCCCTCCGGCAACTCAGTAAGTACATCGTGCATTCTCGCTCTGACTCTAAGCCAGGCATGCGAATAACTTGGCGTACCATCTTTTATTTCAAGAGAGAGATAAATTTCTCCTGCCCTTATTGAGGTCGTAATATTTTTCGTTTCTTCTAATTCTCGCAACGCTCGCTCAATTGGTCGTGCAATAAGGGCTTCTGTTTCATAAACATCTAAGGCTGGGTGGTAAGCCGTTATGATGGTTTGGTTGATAGGTAAGGTGGGCTCCTCCCGAGAAGGGTAATCCGGATATAATGCCAGACCCGTGATCGTTAGTATTATGAAAATAAATAAAACAAGTCGGCTGTTTTTTATCGAAAAAGCAGTAATAGACATTATCGTACTTCCTCAGCCGGTCGAACCTTCTGACCCTCACTGATAAAGGCAGCACCCGCAGCAACATACGAATCTCCTTTCTGAAGATCACTTTTAATCCAGTAGCCACCTTCTTCAGCGTTAACAATACGGATGCCTGCTTTACTAACTCTCCCGGTTTTTTCGTTGTACTGGTAAACAAAAGGATTCCCATCAGTAGGCTCAGCAACAACAGCACTGTGAGGCACAAATATCGCGCCTTCTCCGTCGGGCATTCGATAACTGACGCTAACCACTAATCCTGGCAAAGGGCGTTTTTCTCGGGAAGTGTCGAGACGAAGTCTAACGGGGAAATTTAATCCCTCGTTTGCTCGCTCACCCAAATGCTCGACGGTGGCATTAAAATATGACCCCCGATAGTTCACTGTGATCTCTAGTTCTTTGTCATTTGATATATACTCTGCCAGATCACCGGGAATTGATGAGTCAACGATGAACTTCTCCATGCCGTCAAATGTAAAAGCGACTTGATTTGCAGTGACTTCTTCGAAGGGTTCGACACTACGACTTGAAATGACCCCATCATAGGGTGCCTTGATAGCGGTTTTAGAAAGGTTTCGCTCTGCAAGCCTGATTTGTGCCAGGGCATCACGGAGCGTCGATTGAGCGTTTTCGTATGTCGATCTGGCAGCATCTAAATTCTGTTCAGATACAGAGTTATTTTCACGCAACCGCACGAGTCGCTCATAATTTGTTTTAGCTTCTTCAAATGTAACCCGCGCTTTCTCAGCTTCAGAGCGAGCGCTCTCAAGGGCAAGCCTATAGGGCTCCTGATCCAGAACAGCCATCACATCTCCGGTGTTGAGCTGCGCGCCAATATCGAAGAGAACGTAGTTCACTGTACCATCAACACCAAAAGACAATTGGCTTCGGTTTTCTGTCTGTGTCACTCCTGGAAAACGAATGCTCTTAACATAAGCATCGTCGGCCACACTGTTAATCGATACGGCTCTTACGTTTTCTGTAGCAGTTTGGGTCGGTTCTTCACTACAGCCCTGTAACAGCAGTAAAGTACAAATAAGCATGCCTAATACGAAAACTCGATTAGCCCGTGCATAATAAATATGTAACTGATCATTTATATAAATAAGCGATGTCAATTTGTGAAGTCCTATAAACGAAAATACTAAGGTCGAGGTCTTAAAAGCGTTTGTATAAACAGCCTTAACATGTCAGGCGAATACTCGGCGTCAGCCGTTGCAATATGGCAGGATATTCCGTCAATATATGCGAAAATAAAATGAGTTATCTGTTCAGGCGTTAGGTGATTACTAATTACGCCCGTGTCTTGTGACTTTTTAAACATCGAGCACGAAACATCATAAAGCTCCTTGCTTGAATTAAGTACAATCTTCTTTATCTCGGGGTTTCTAGACGATTCCGCGAGTATTTCTAAGTACATAATTGTTCCGGTCGTGTCACCGGTGAGGTGCGCTTCTTTCTCCAGAGCTGTTTGAAAGTCGTCGGCGCTTTCTACTCTTTTGAGGGCAGCCATGTCTCTTGAAAAATATCGCTTGGCGATTTCCAAGATCAACTCATTTTTTGAGGAAAAATATTGGTAGAGGCTAGCTTGACTAACGCCAGCCATTCGAGAAATCTCAGCGATTCCAGCCCCGTGAAAGCCTTTCTTAACGAAGCACTGGATGGCACCATTAATGATTCGCTCTATTTTCGCTTCACGAGCAGCATAATTGATTGGACGGCCAATATTCGACATCTTCACACCTTAATTAAGTGAATAATCATTTATATAATATACCGGTAGCATTGTCAACCATAAAGGTCCTTTCAGAGCCCCATTCAAGCCCTATTAGTAAACATCTACACCAACAATCGCGCAAAGAGTCCTTTTCGAGGCTCTTAAGAGAGGGAGAAGTGCTGGCAGGGAGGTTACTGGACTGAGAGCACGTCGTTTCCACCTGATTTGGAAAAACCACGCACTGGGATTCCGGCGACAACTTATCCAGATTAGTAGCGTATGTGCTGCTCATATCTCCAAGAGGCGACCTATTAGAGCGCATGGAATGGGCTCAAAGTTATCCAAATCAGATAGGTATGTGTAGCGATTGGAAAGTCCTCCAGGAGAGTCCCCGACCGCTGTTGGAGAACTCTCGCTCATTGTGATCGTCCAGCCACTACTTTCCGCCCCAGTTGCCGGGGCGCTGTTCCCACTGCTCAATCAGCATCGTTCCCCATCTGCTTTTCGAACGCCTGTCGAATGAGCCCCATTACATAGGCCAGCTCAGATTCCTCACTTAACCCTACTTCTACATCGCCATTTCCCCAACGTCCGAGGTTGGTCACGTCACGAGCCATCCCTTTCGGATCGCTCAACTCGTGAAACGGCATATTCAGAGACAGTCGCAAACGGGTCTTTTGCGGGACCACATCGACAAAGTTCGTCTCGGCTTTGAACGCTATATAGAGCTTGAGAACTTCTTCAGTGACGCTCGGGTCGAGCGCCTGGACTTCCTTTCGGAGCTGCTCAAATAGAGCGCGCATTGGGGTCCCGTTTGCTAGTTGAGGGTGATCCTCAAGATTGTAGGCTTCTGGTTTGACGGCCACGTTGCGGTAGGTATCGAGGATCTCGTCCGGCAATACCGGAGCCGCCCAAACCCGCACCGCTTCCTGGGCCAGCTTGGCGGCCCGATTCTTAATTGAGTCCTCATTCCATGCTTCTACAGCTCCCAGGCCCTCGTTGAGCCGTAGAGGGCTTTGTTTGAATCCGCCCTGCATATCGCGCTTCTCGATGAAAGCTCGGTCGCTGTACTCTGAGTTGTAGCCCGTAAGAGTCAGGTTACCCAGCGTATGCAGCCAGGTTTCATGCACACGCTTCCATTCCGGACCTAGCTCATCCTTCCATCTAGCAGACAGATTCTCATTCTGCGGCATGATGTGTTCAATCGTGTATTCGTCGACCGGAACCCGCTCCTTGCGCTCGAAATTCTCCAGGCGGCGTAACCAGTAACTCCGGCTGCGGAAATTATAGAGATCGCGTACTGCCAGTTCCCTTTTGAACTCTTCGTCATTCGGAAAACGCCGGTATGACTTCAAACCGAGCAGGTGAGCCTTGACGCTCTCCAGGTAACGGTTCTTCTGCAATGATTTGTGAAAGGTCGCAAAGGTCTTGTTCAGCGAGTTTGTGGGGATGGCACAAACGGCACGACGGAACACATAAGCCTCGATCAGCCGAATAGCGCTATGAAAGTCATCTTGGGACAGATTGTCCTGTTGGTAATCATGGTAAAGTTCCAACAGAAACGGATATGCCACATCGACTTTGAGTTCACGCAGATCTTTAAATGCCATTCCGAGCTGTTTATCTGTTTCTTTCCCCAATGCCATCGCACAAAAATACCGAGCGAAAGCATGTATTTCGGCAACCAATGAATCGACACCAGCACTCGCAACTTCGGCGCGACGTGAATGCTGTTTGAAAGCCTCGTACACTTCATCTAACCGTGGAATTTCCCCGGTTTTAACCGTGAGGTAGTGACGCATGAAGCTGTCAAAGTAAACGCCATAGCCTTCTTGCCCGAATTCCACCTCCATCGGACGCCAGTGGTCGCGATAGAGCCGAGTTTGATGCTCCGGCTCCAGTCCCATCAGCACATAGTTCCGGATCAGGTCAGCCTGGCTCAAAGCTTTTCCTGTGGAATTCATGCTCTCAAAAATGAGTTGCGGGTTATCCTGGTCTCGGCTCAGCGCAATATCAACGATGATGAGCTTTGAAAGGCCCCGGCAGAGGGTTTCCAGTTCCCCGTTTAGCCGCTCAATCTGGCTGTTGAAGAACTCGAAGTTTTCTTGGATTCGAAGAGAACCGTCATCAGGTAACGGCTTCTGCGTGACCAACGCCAGCAGGCTCTCTTTGTCCGTCTGGGTCAATAGCAGTTTGTAAGCTCGCTCACCGTCTTCCAACGGGTTAAGCAGGTAGTAATTGCGCAGCTTCTTAGCCGAAAACCCCTCCAGAGTCTCTGTGTTCCCAAGGTGTCGAGATAGCGCCTCAAGAATCAGCATGGTGGTAGTCAGTCGCTGTTGCCCATCAATGACCAGCAATGGTGATTGACTGGACACCTGATAAAGCCCCTTCTCGATGTAGACCACCGAGCCAATGAAATGTGCTGATATACCATCGTTGGTGCCGGCTCGCATAATGTCGTCCCACAGTTGGCGACATTGCTGTTCAGACCAGGAATACGTTCTCTGGTAAATCGGAATGACAAATTGTGGCGACTTCTTCAGGAAGTCGAGCAACTTGGCTTCTGTAGCTTTCATAACGGACGTTATCCCTTTTTTGTTCTGTTACTGTGATTCAACGCTGGTTTTGACCTGGTTATACACAGCCCGCATCAGGTACTGAGAAGCGATATTGCGGAAGGATTCGTCGTTCATCAAGCGTATGAAGATGTCTTCGTTGCCGTCCATTCGCTCTACAAACAAATTCTCAAGCTGCTTGTTAAATACCGGTTCGAAATTCTCCAGGCTGTTGGCCATGACGGCCTGCCGTAGCTGTTCGTTGGCAACAGCGGTTCCCTTCACCTGATCGAAGAACAGCTGATCCGCCGGGGTAAATTCAGTACCAAATCGCTCGTTGAGCTTGTCGACCAGCGTCGATAACTGCACCTCTTCCTCTCCCTGGCCGGTGCCGACCTCGATCGGGCCTTAAGTTGTCCTTATCGCTTGAAAGCGTACTTACGCTCTCGCTCTTCGAATGCAAGTTGCCCCCCCTCTAGAACCTCGCAAATATGCTCTCTAATGCCGAATTTCTTAAGCAATGAAGGCGCATCTGGTTCGAAAAACGTGCACTCCATGGCGCCGGAAACATATTCGAATCTAAATTGCTCGTTTTCCATATCATGCTGCTGGCCAGCCTGATTCGCGACGATAACACATTCGGAATCCGTGGATACAACCATATTAGCGTTGTGAGTGACCATGATGATTTGTCTTTTCTCTTTCCTTTCCCTAATAAAGTCGCGGAGTTCATTATAAACTGTTCGGTTATCTAAATTATCTTCAGGCTGATCTATAAGTATAGGGTGAGAGGAATTGCTCAAGTGTAGTATGAGATGGAGAAGCACCAGTCCTCGCTTACCGGGCGACATGCTGATAATGTCGTCATTTTTATAAAGCAAGTTAAAAGATATGTAAAAGCAATCCTGAAGTAGATTTCTAAGGATTAGTTCCTCGTTCGCACTCTTTCGAACTTTATGGGCGATCTGGGAGAAATCTCGAACCTTCTCGCTCAGGGTGAATATAGAGTCTAAATGCGTGTCTTTTGAGTAAATATAATTGTTTTCACTATCAATCGAGTCGCCTAGAATACTTGCAAGGCTTCCTCTGGCATCAAAACAGTTTATGAAAGAATCGAAACTATTGTGATCGAATTCTAGGCTAGCTTGAAGCGTTATATTTTCATTGTCTATCTTCGCAGCACCATTGAAAAGCGCCTCTATTTCACCATATGTGTCAAACAACTGCTCATACAGGGCTTTAAGCTGATCAGAAGCTGCTTTTCCTTGTTCGAGAGTGCTTTTGACCTTCTTGCCTGCTTCTTGAATAGCTCTAAGCTTAGCTTCTTCCCGTTTTTGCGCCTCTAGAAGTCCTTTCAATTCGTTTTGGCTTTTTACTTTAGACGAGAATTTTTCAAGACTTTCCGTGGTATTTATAATTCTTTCATCTAGCGAGCCTATCAAGCTATTAGCGCGGCGAATGTTCTTTCCCGCTTCTATTGGCAGGTCATCAATAATTTTCTGAATCTTAGCCAGTGTTATCTGAACAAGGCGGCTTCCAGTGTGAAACCGTTTTTTTTCTGACTCTTCAGAATTCGTCATAAGAGCTACGTTTCTAAACGAGTCTTCCATCTCTCTTACTAATTCATTTTTTAGCTCAGTGTGTATTTCAATATATCTTAAAAGAGACGAACGCCTTTTTTCACTAACTGACAATCTGTCGCTAAGCTTTTTATAAATCTTGCTTTCTTCAGGAGTAAAACCTGATGATTTTTTTATTTTTTCTATTTTTTCTTTTATTTTTTCTCTTTCATTATTTACCGAATTCTCAGCTCCTATTTTTTCCTTTTCGCTCTTTTCTTTTGCATACTTGTGTCTGAGGGATACAAGTTTTGTAACCTGTGTACTGATGCTCTCATTCAACGAATCACATTTTTTAAAAAGCTCTTCAGCATCTAGCTTTATTTCCCTGTCTTGATATAGAATTTCGAGTACAAGCTCATTGAGTTGATCTCGACCACTTTCCTCGGCTAATTTATTTATATATAGCTGAGGTATATAGGTTATTGGTCGTTGGTCGTTTGTTTCTCTAAAGCTTTGTTTAGTGTTGTCGTTCCAAGTGATTTCAAAGTCGAAATTTGATTCATTTTCAAATTCTGGATAAGTACTTGCCTTTGCTAGATCACACTTCTTTACGGTTTCCTCTTTGTTTGCCGTCCTTGAAATATGATAGAGTAAAAGCGATTTCCCTGAGGATTTGCCACCAATAATCGAATTTAAATCCGAATTTAATTCTATTTTATATTCAGGAAAAATATTTTTCCCACTGGAATCTTTGAATCGAACAGAGTCTATAACTTCATAGCTTACCTTATCGCCAGGGCAGGTATCTTGAATAGCAACCCGTGACCTCGGCTCAAATACTACCTGCTTGAGGCCCTCAAAAGTAAGATCAGCCTTTATCCAAGTGTTATTTTCTTCGTCAGGCTCAAAAAGTGTGTCGTATGCATGTGCATCAGAACCCCATATACAAGCTTTAGGTAAGCCAAATTCTTTTCTGAAAGAGGTAGGATTATCGTGATAATCTCCGAGCAAGAAGCTTCTCGTACGCTTGTTAGATGAGAATATCAGTTGGCTCTGTTGAATAAGTGTCTTCCGAGTACCGTGACCGGCCGAGTTCCAACTTACTCTGCTGAGGTCTTCGTCACACGGCAAAGCTAACAAGTAGTTTTTTTTGAATCTTCCATCTTCGGTGAGCAGTTCTGCTATTTCGCTTGTATTGACCGAGGCATTGCAGATCCCTACCGCAAGGGCAGATTGGCCTCTAAACTCGGGGTGTTCTTCAATTAGTCTTTCACCATATTCTATCAAGTTTTCTTTGGTTAAGGCTCTTCTCTCTGCTTTAAGCCCTGTTTCAGCGTGAGTTTCAAACTGTATTCTAGATAAAAACTCTCTTTGGATTAATGTGGGAGACAATTCATTGGAAAGGATAACGTGGAAGTTGGTCCGCCTATTCCATTTTAAGTCGACCTCTTTGCCTACTACGAGTTTGTCCAAGCGAAACTCGAGATTTGGGAAAATAGCAATATTCTTAATTTTCCTGATTTCATCCTCATCAAATAGCTCAGATAGTTTATCATCGTTGAGAATATAGTCTTCGACTACTTTTTTATAGCCGTCAAGAAGGCAATAGTCGGTCAGGCCAATGGCACTTACATTATGATCTATTGCTGACCGAAAGAGTTTTCTGACGTAATTGTCAAAGTCGTCGCCGAACTGGTTGTTCAGAATTGAAAATGGGGTATGGACATGGAGGTCCCACTTTCTCCAAATTGATCCTTTTGAGCAGTTTTTCACATATCCCTCGCAGTCAACCGTAAGAATTGCTTTTTATTGTCAAACTATCGTATACACAGGTCGGTGCGAATACAAAAAAATCTAGGTCTTTCGACAAATCTTGTACCCAGAGGATTACGTAGTTCAAGCCAAATACTGTTTGTAATCATCCACTAAAATAGATGCATAAAGCCCGTCGGAAAGGGACGGGCCTGAACGATTTTTTGTTTAGGATTCTGGAGGCCGAAGGCCATCGAAGTGCGCCTCCAAACTGTCCAACTGCTTCAGGTTTGCCCTGACGAGACGGCGCATGTGAGTGAGGTTTGCATTCATGATACGCACTATCTCAAACCCGGCTTCGGTCTCCTCAATGATGGGCCTTTCCCAGTCGTGAGCGCGGTTAAATGCGGGTTTTGAGTACCGGTGTTTCAGGGCACGGCGGATGTGTTCACTGAAAACCGCATGTCCCTTACCGTTTTTCACTCTTACGAAGGTGTTGTAGTACCAGTGCATTTCCAAGCTGCCGTGCAGCATTCTCACCCGGCAGCCGTGATGGCCAGGATAGCCTCTCGTTTCTTTGGTTCGATGAGCCTCATTATGCGCCCAGAAATGGTCCGACAGTCGCTGAGCGAGATAGCGAAGGCGCGCTCGCTCCATATCCAGGCTTTTGGAAAGTGATTGTAGATACTGTCTGCATTGACCAAGTGCCATTCGGCGCCCCTGATGATGGTCAAACTCCCCGGCGCGCGCCACCTCATGCCACTTATCGGTGATTTCCTGAATGGTTTTGGGTTTGCTCATTAGCATTCTCCTGTTGGTTGATGTTCAAGAGAAATGCTACTGGCCGCAGAGACAAACCCACGGGTCTGTAATTTGCCAATTTGGGCAAAAGTAGCCGTTTACCCCAGATTATCTGGAATTTTTATCGATCTGGCGGCGTGCTTTAAGCTTCCGGTTGAGAAATGCTTCCAGCTTGTCAGCATTCAGGTATGTGATGCCGCAGATCGCCAGGATAACGGCGACAAAGCCGAGGAAAGCAATGAGTGTGACGAACATATCGATCATGTGAGTTCTCCTGTTTTCGTTCTTTGATTGCAAATTGCAGCCTATGCTGCACCTGACTGCTTTTGTTCCTTTGCGACAGAGGCAATCAGATGGCGCGAACAACCCAAGATGTCCTGGATTTCGTTATAGCTATGGCCAGTGCGCAGTAAACTGGCGATGTGTTGCCGCCTCTTCAGATCAGGTTGACGCCCCTGATACTTACCCTCGCTGCGAGCCTTGTTGATCCCTTGATTCTGTCGGCGACGTCTGTCCTCATAGTCTTTCCGGGCTACCGCTGCCAACATGTCGAGCATCATGCTGTTGACCGCCTGCAAGATAGATTCGGTAAAGCCGGTGTCGTCTTTCTTGTCCAGAGCCAGCCAACTCGTTGGTAACTCGGGCGAGACAATCGCCAACCGCTTGGCTGCCAGCTTCTGTTTGAGCGTATCCCAGTCCTGCTGTTTAAGGCGGGCAAGCCGGTCTATCTGCTCTACCAGTACAATGTCACCTTCACCAGATTCGGCAATCAGTCGCATCAGTTCGGGACGATGCAATGTGGCACCGGAGACGTTCTCGGTATAAAAGGCAGCAATGCGCTGACCGTGTTGCTCGGCAAACTGGATTAGCGATGCTTTGGCCCGCTCGGCATTTTGTTCCTGGGTCGATGCTCTCAAATAGGCGCGTATAAACATTCATGCCTCCTCAGTCTGTTATAAGTGGTTCCGTTTGGCCGGTCTGTTTTAAATGGTTACTTGTCATGGTAAGCGGCCTGAGCAGTTGGTTCCCCTGATGTGTACCCATCAGGAACCACCTCAAGAGTCGAAAAACTCCCCGAACGGATCATCCTCTCGGAGGATCGGATTGACTCTGAAGTCATCGAACAGATCGCCTGCGCCTTCTTGACTCCCGGTGCCAGAGGTTGTCGTGCTGCTTGGACCGTTTTCTTCCCTACCACCACCTCGACTAAACGACGCCATCTTTTTCTCGAATTCAGGAAACGTCATTTGCCCATCGGGTCCCTTAGTAAAAACTGTCTTGTAAGCATCGACTGCGGCCATTGCGAAGCGAATGAGCAGTAGGATCACCCAGAGCACCAACAATAGATACCATGCGTAGAGCGATGCATCGGTACCCCTTAAGGCGAGCTCCACAACGCCGATCCCGGCGAGTCCCACTGCTACTATTTTTGTTACCTTCACCATGGTTTCAGTCCCCGATAGTTCTTTACTTCGAAGCTATCAGAACCTGAGAAAATGCAAGTTTCGACCGGCGTCAGGCCGCACTGGCTCGCCCGGCGAGCCATGGCACTTTCAACTTGCTGTAGGCATCATTTGTCATCGACCTCAAATCTCCCGCATCAAGGTGTGGAACCAGCCACGCACTGCCTTGGTATCGAACTCTCGGGTAATTGGATGGCTGGAATACGCCATGAGGGAGGTCGTCCTCATCGCCCAGCCACTGCCTGAGCCGGATATCGATACTCCAGCCCTGTTCGAGCTCGATCCAACAATGGGGAGCAGTGACCATTAGGCTCAGTCGGTCCTCTGCGTATCCGATACGGCATTGATGGAAGATGCCTTGCTCGCTCAGGGCATTGCTGATCACAGAGGTCATGCAGTCGCTATCGATTTTGGCGTCTTCAAGCGGCAACAGCGCGAACTCCAGTTCATCATGCCAGTCACTCATGATCTGGCTCCTTGAACATCAGTCGCTGCCCCTGCTCGTACAGCACAGGGTACGGTAGCGGTTCGCCATCCTGGGTGACGGTGCCGGGAGGAAAGTACACCACCATCCAGGATGGTAAGGCACCACTGATCGTGCGGTAGAACTCGTCCACAGGGAAGCTGAGTTGCTCATCTGACTGCCGGAAAACAAGGCGGGAATAATTCTCTGGATGATTGGCCGCAATGTTGTAGCTTTCAGGCTCAGCGCCTTCCACGTAGGCCGGAGACTTCCAGCGATTCGGCGTTTTGATGTTGTAAGCAACCACACATTGACCAGCACCGCATCCATGCTCAGTGCTTTCAATCGACCAGAGCATCAGTGGATGGCCGTCAATCTCAGGCGTTTCCACGTTACTGAGTTTGGTGGCACTCAACGCCATATCATTGGCAGCTACCCGGATGGCCTGGTCAACCAGATTTACATACTGCTCATAGGCCTGAGCCTCTGAAGTGGCCATCGACGCAGGCATCCATCCCATCAGGCTTGGTCTCGCCGATGGATTGTCCGGTGTCATCAGGATGTCGGTAGCGTTGAACAAAAACGTTTGGTTACCCGATAGATGTCGAAGCGGTGCACCGAATGAGGTCGCCAGGCTGGCGAGATCCAGTAATGGCACCAACATGCCTTTATTGTAGGAGCGGGTACCATCCTCAGAATCCCGCAAGTCCATATCGTAGATGCCACCGGCTCTCGCCAGGTTTAAGGCCCGAGACTCTTCCGGATTGTAAGCTCGTGGGGTAGCCGCGCAGCCAGCCAGGGCAGCGGCCAATATTGCCGTAGTTAAGGGTGCTAATCTTTTCATTATGTCCTCCTGCTTTCATTAAATATTCTCATGAGGTTGAGAATATGCAAGAGGAAAAATAAAAATAATCTTTATAAATCAATAGTTTGTACTGATAGAACAAAGTTCCTTTCGCTCAAACATATAACGACAGACACACTGCCGTTACGTTGAAGCTCATGTGTTGTAAAACACTATAAAATGGTAGATGGTAACGGCGAGGAACGTACCAAATTACATAGTAGATACAAGTGCATAAATCGGGGCAAGAATGAATAAAGCGTTTAAAGACAATAAGGTCAGCACAACATTAAAAGACCTAATAGGTGACACTAGGCTGGCTCGCTTATTCTACGGTGATCCTCGGCCATGCGCTGTACAGCTTTGGATTCTTCAAGTTCATTCCACAGAAACGACTAAAAACCGGATTATCTATGGTCGTGTAGTACCATACTCACATTCTAATAATTCTTGGTCTTTCAGCAATAATGACAAATTTACGAATCTTGAACATTGCAGAGCGAAAATAACCCGGCTTAATCTGTACATCGGTAGCAATTTATTAAGTGATTTTCTGGAAATGCTTTGTGATGGAGTTAATATTTCCACGATAAGCGATACTTTAGGTCTTGAGCGAAAAAATAAGTTTGATGAGAAGTTTGGCACAATATTTTTAGATCCAAAAAAATTAGTTTATAAACCCGTAATATATCTTCTTAACAAGGATGCGTTCGAACTTCACTCGACTACTAGCCCCCATGGAGCAGCGGGTGCCATTAGCGCATCGATCACTCAAGTAGATAAATCATCTCTCTTCCAGGACAACCATAATTATCGTTCCGACCTTACAAAGTTTATCGTCGAACATCTAAATTTTGACACTGGATTGAACTTTGAAGATAACGATAAAGTGCGATTTGGTGATATTGAGTTTCTCGTTTTTCCGACTTTAGATGAAAAAGAGAAAAATTTACTTGAAGTTGTTTGGGGCGATGAAAGACGGAAATTAAGCGTTAAATTCGACGCCAAGAATCTTCCTAACTACCCTGATTTTCTATTCAACATTAAGATCTATAACAGCGGTCAAATTATATACTCAAGGATTGCAAATGCGAAACAGTACGACAACCGCATATATATGCGCGAGTTTGATATTGATAGAACAGTTAGATCCATCGCTGACTCTACTGAACTAGAAATCTATGGTTTTAATGTCGAAGATAGCGAAGAAAATATATTATGTTGCAGGTGGCGCACTGGATATATTCGAGAAATAAATTTTCAAGCTAATGTGGTCGGTGGTAATTCAAGCTCTGTTAAATTTGATTGGTTAGAGAACACGGTCAAAGAAAAGCAATCTAGCCGCGTGAAAGCAGTATTAACTAAAAACACAGGAAACCATGGGTTTGCTAGCCAAGTGGGCGGCCGGGAGGCTGACCCTTGGGTTGCTGTAAACCGCGAGCTAAGCCCTATTTTTAATAAACTGCACCCAAAAAAATCGGATGCAAGGTTTTTCGAACGTTATGGACCAAGCGATGGTGAAGGCCGTTTACAATTTGTCGAATGGTTCAAAGCTCTCTTTTCAAAATATAACGACAGCCAAATAATAATTTTCGATCCCTATTTTGATTCGGCTGGATTATCGTTGCTTTCTTTATATGCTGCGCCTAAGTGTAGCTACATAGTATTTACCTCACTACCAAAACAAAAAGGTGACGAGGAAAACCCTACTAATCGTAATAGAGTAGACGATCTAGTTACTGCTTGTGAAAACAATAAACGAACCCTTTCAAAAATAAACCTCAGAATCATTGGCTTAAAAGACGGAAAGCTCCACGACCGATATATCCTGATTATAGGAAGCGATGGCTTACCAATAGTTGGCTTTAATTTATCAAATTCCTTGCAGAAAGTGGCAGAGAACTATCCCTTACTTATTACGCCGATACCATCTGATACTTTGTTAGAGGTTGAAAAATATAAAAGTGGCCTTTTGAAGGACTTAGAGGCAAAAACATCTGATTCTGAAGAAAACAACCCTGGATTAAGCAAACTATATGTTTCTTCCGAAGCTCCAGGGAAAAATGTAAGATACGAGCCACTAAAAATACTGAATAATGAATTAGCAGGCGACATCCTATCAATATGGGCTAACGAGCCTTCATTAACAGGATTATACGGTGCACCACTGAAAGACAAGTTGATATCTCTTGAGCTATTAGAAGGGGACTCACTTAACTTGATCGATCCTCAGGGGTTCTTAGCCTGGGTAAAGAAAAAGGTCAGCTCTGAAGATTTCATGGATCAATGGGAAGTGGTTGGTGAATTTTTGGCAAACTCTAGAGCTGGTGATACAGATTTTCAAGAAATATTAAGTGAAACCTCGTTCTTACAGAATCTCATGGGGTACCTTACTAAATCGATACAGCGCACCCATAAAGATCTGGATACTGATATAACTGTCTTAGAACCTCACCTATTTCAAAGACCAATTGAAAAGCTGCTGTGTAGCTCTTACCAGCTTCATCATATGTGCCATATGACTAAATATACAGCACTTACTTGGTCAGAATATTTTGCAATAAAACTGCTTTGGTCATATGACCCAAAATCATTGTTAGAACTGGTTGCTGAAGAATCGCCTAAAATTCCGAAAGAGCCGGATCATGCTGACATAATTAGGCTGTCATTGTTAAGCCAAATTGTTAGCGAGATCTCCCTATCCATAGAGCTGCTACCAAACTATTCCCGCACATGCACTTTATTGAATAGTTGTAACGGTTTAATTCGATGGATGGGCTTATATGCTCTAGAGCAGATGATTGATCAAACTAAGGACGTCACATCAGAGCTGGGCTTGCTTTCAAGATTTGACCGCACGGAAAAGGTAAGATATTTAGGTTGGTTGGTGAACAGATCGGCAAATGATGAAAGAAAACGTGATCAATACGAGAAATTATTAGTCGCACTCAAAAGCGAACTACCAGAACAGCTATCTGGAAGTGATTTGAGGCACGTAATCGATTCGATGAGAGGCCATATGCGCCAATTACCATGGACAGAACCGTGGTTGTTTCGGGATCTAGTTTTACCTCTACTTCAAAGTGAGCAAGCTGATACGGATGATGCTTGCAAAATCTGGATCGAGGAAATCGTTTCATTGATAGGCCCAGCTGAAAGCAGGAATTCAAGACTGTTCCAACTTTCACGGGAAGGGCAGATGACAAATACTTGTGCATTTATCGTCGCTCATAGTACGCCTGAGCAACAAAGACAAGTAATTGAATTGATCAGACCCATTTTAAATAAGCAGAAAAGAGTTTTACAACAACCTCTGGCAAGTACGTCTAACTGGTCTTGTTGGAACGATGCTTTGGTAGTCTCAATGTGGATATTGGCATTCACTAGGTGGTGTCAATACTATTTAACCGAAATGAAGCAAGCTAATGTAGAATTAGATAACTTGTCAGGAGAAGCAAGCGCCCTTGCAATGTTAAGGCCTATGGAAGAATGGGAGTCAGAGGGGACAGGAAAAGACAGAGACCTGGCCTCATTCCTATCCCAAGCTGAAGATCTTCTTTCGCAGTCGGAGTAACTCTGCTGTCATAGGGGCGAACAACTTGGCAGTCGGTCATACCATTCAATTAAGAGTGGATATTGACAGATGCAGAATAATCGAACAGGAGATACTTTATGTTCCCAGTTTCCCACTTTTCCCAGGTCCTTAATGGGGAATCAGCATTCGGATCTACAGAAACTTGCAAATATTTAGACTTTTTTCGCAAATTTCAGCACTCCGAGAGTGCTCCGAAAAACTTACAAGGTACTGTTTTTAAAAGAAAACAAATATTCTGTATCGGGAAGTAAGCGCCTGGGTTACGGTCAGGTTGAGAAAATTTGGCAATACGCAATCGCCCTTACGAAAACACACAGTTTAGATGTGAAAAGCTGTCAGGTACTCAGGTACACTCTTTATCAGTTACTGACATCACTGTTTATTGTGGGTTAAGTTATTATTATGAAAGGAGAAACATCGTGAAGAAGATTGCTGGCCTGTGGGCCGTGATGTTGGCTTTCAGTGTTTTTTCGATCCCTGTCTGGGGTTCGGAAAAATTGTATATCTATACCGAGAATTTCCCTCCCTACAACATGAGTTCCACCGGCCTGGCCTTTGAGCACAATGGTGAGGGGGTTGATGGCCTGTGTACCGAGCGGGTGAAAGCCATTCTGAAAGCAGCCAGTGTCGACCACGTCATCAAACTGCGAAACTGGGACTATGGCTATAATCGGGCGCAGAACAAGAAAAATCACGGTATTTTCTGCACCACCTACACTGAAAGCCGGGCGTCTCAGTTCAAATGGGTGGGTCCGCTGGCCAGTAACCTCTGGACGATCTTCGCCCCCCCCGGCACGAATCTTAAGATCGATAAATTGGAAGATACCCGAGGTATGCTTTACGCCGGTTATCGTGGTGATGTGATGACTGAGTACCTGAAAGAGCGTGGCTACAAGGTTTCGGAGATGGAAAGTGACGACCTCAACCCGAAGCGTCTGGAGCTTGGACAGGTAGACCTGTGGATTGCTGAACGTCTGGCCGGACCGTTCTTTGCGTCTCAGCAGAATGTTGAGGGCCTGGTGCCGGTGTTTTCATTCAATAATGTCGATCTTTATCTGGCGATGAATCTGGATACGCCAGATGATGTTATTCAGAAGCTGAATGAAGGCCTGGAGATCATCAAGAAAAACGGATTGTATGAGGCGATTGGCACCAAATACGGGCTTTGATCTCATCGCTCAAGTGTAAGACCCGGGGGAAGCATCGGCTTCCCCCTTTCTCATTCCGGTCTGTGGAATAGTGCTTTACCCGGTAAACGCCATATCGTCTGCCGCCACCTGCATCAGGTTGCGGGTGGGGCTCAGCATGCTGGTGGCATGGGTAAGCGTTCATTCCACGACGTTCTGCCACCCCGGTGAATTTGTCCCTACAGTAACCTCACATTTTCCAACAAGAGGTTACTCCCATGAGAAAGCACCGCACACCAGAACAGTGGCAGACTCTGGTTGATCAGCAGCGCGACAGTGGTCTTTCAGCACCGCAATTTTGTAAACAGGAAAATATCGGTTACGCCAGTTTTTGCAACTGGCGCAAACGCCTTTCTGACCCGTCGACTGATGAGTCGTCAGGTCCCGGTGAAGCCGGTTTTCTGGATCTCTCGTCGTTGATGGGCACCTCTTCATCCTCCGGCCCAGGCTGGAACATTGTGCTCAGCCTCGGCAACGGCGTCGAATTGCGGCTGAGCCAGAACGGATGATCGGGCTCGATAGTCAGGCGCGCATCTGGCTGTGCACCGAGCCCACGGATATGCGCAAATCGTTCCGGGGCCTGAGCGCCCTGGTCCGGAATCAGTTGAAGCACGACCCACTCAGTGGCCAGTATTTCGTCTTCGTCAATCGTCGCAAGACCCAGATGAAGATGCTGTATTTTACCGCTACCGGTTATTGCCTGTGGGCCAAGCGCCTGGAGCAGGGACAGTTCCGGGTGCCGTTATCCGCCTCCGGTCAGCGAGCCCTGACCCTGACGGATCTGCAACTACTGATCGATGGCATCGAGGTGCAGAAATACCGCCAATTCAAGCGTTTTCGAGGGGTATAGAAGACGGACTTCCGGTATAATATCGGCCATGAATTCAACGGCTTCCGACCCCCAACCCAATGCACCTTCCTACTCGGCCCTGGCCGAGGAAAATGCGTTGCAGCGCGAGCAGTTGGAGGCCCAGGCGGAATCCATTCGGCAGTTGAAACACCAGTTAGACTGGTTCAAGAAGCAGCTGTTCGGCCCCAAATCCGAGAAACAGGTTTACGATATTCCGGAACAGGACAACCTGTTCCAACCGGATGACGCACCGCTACCGGAACAGCCTGCCGAGGAAGAAAAGCGCACCATCAAGGCCTACCAGCGCGGCACCGGCAAAAAGCAGCGCGATGACGACTGCCTGAACGACACCGGCCTGCGCTTTACGGCGGATGTACCGGTGGAAGTGATCGAGCAACTGCCGCCGGAGCTGACCGGGCCGGACGCCGACCAATACGACATCATCGGCACCAAAACCACCTACCGTCTGGCCCAGCGGGCCTCCAGCTATGTGGTGCTCAAATGCGAACGCCCGGTGTTCCGTCGTAAGGGCACGGATCAAAAACCTGTGACAACACCAGCCCCGTTCAACGTGCTGGACAACAGCCTGGCCGATGTCAGCCTGCTGGCCGGGTTGCTGGTGGACAAGTTCCAGTTCCACCTGCCGCTGTATCGCCAGCACCAGCGCATTCAACAAGCGGGTATTACCCTCAGCCGCAGCACCCTGACGAACCTGGTGAAGCGGGCCATCGACCTGCTTCGGCCCATTGTGGACGCCCAGACCGACAACGTGCTGCGCAGCCGGGTGCTAGCCATGGACGAAACACCCATCAAAGCGGGCCACCAGGGCCGGGCAGGCCCGCAGAAAGGCAAGATGAAAACAGGCTGGTTCTGGCCCCTATACGGTGATGACGACGAAGTGGTGTTTACCTACTCGAACAGTCGGGGCCGACTGCACATCGAGCAGGTTCTGAACGACCAATTCAGTGGCACTCTGATCAGCGATGGTTATGCCGCATATGCCCGCTATGCCGCGGCCCAGAAAGGCATTACTCATGCTCAATGCTGGGTGCATAGTCGCCGTTGCTTCGTTGAGGCCCAAAAGGATCATCTTGAGAAGGCCACCGAAGCCCTGCAACAGATCGCGAAGCTGTACCAGATTGAAGATACCATTAAGGAAAAGGAGCTCACCGGCGAGAAGAAGCGTCAATACCGGCTGGACCATGCGAAGCCGGTCGTCAGCGGCTTCTTCCAATGGTGCCGGGATCAGTTGGCGCAAGGCGGCCTGTTACCCAGTGAACCGTTAACCAAAGCCCTGAATTACGTGCTCGGCCGGGAAACGAGCCTGACGGTGTTCCTGGAAGATCCGGACGTACAACCCGATACCAATCACCTGGAACGGGCCCTACGGCCCATCCCCATGGGCAAGAAAAACTGGATGTTCTGCTGGACCGAACTGGGCGCGGAACACCTGGGCATCATCCAGAGCCTGATCAGCACCTGCAAGCTGCACGATATTACCCCCTACACCTACCTGGTGGACGTGCTGCAACGCATCAGCCAGCATCCGGCCAGTGACGTCAGCGACCTGACGCCTCGTCTCTGGAAAACTCGGTTCGCCGAGAACCCGTTGCGGGCGCTGATCGACCCACGCCACCCTGATCGACAGAGCAAACAGCCGGAGACCACCGTTCATGCGCATTGAGGACATGAGCATCGACCAGTTGCTGGAATTGAATCAATACGTCTGCCGGCGCATCGACGAACTGAGGGATCAGGAAAATCTGCAGGCACTGAGTCAGTTGCGGGTGGGCCTGAAAGTAACCTTCGAGGGCCGGGAAGGCCCGGTGCTGGGGATCGTCACCAAGATCAACCGCAAGAGTGTGATTGTTCTGGCCGAGGACGGCACCAAACAGTACAAGGTCTCGCCGGAGTTATTGAGGCCCCTCCGTGACGTGAAGTAGGTCAACTACGTCGTGGAATGAACGCTTACGGTGGCATGGGCCTGGGCCCTCGGCAGCAGGCGCTCGTAATAGAACTCGGCGGTATGCAGCTTGGTCTGGTAGAAGGCGCTGGATTCCGTGCCACCGTTGGCCAACTTATCCACAGCCACGGTAGCCTGGCGTAGCCACATATACGCCATGGTCACGTAGCCGCTGTACATCAGGAAGTCGTTGGCCGCTGCGCTTACCGCGTCCCGATCCTTGCGGGCGGCAAGCATCACCCGCACCGTCAGGAAATTCCATTGTGCCGTGAGTTTCAGCAGCTCCACTGCCATCGGTCGCAGCTGTTTGTTGGTCAGTTGTTTGCGGGCGAAGTTGGCAATCTTGAAGGTAAATTCACGCACGGCACCTCCCTGAGTGCTGAGCAACACCTTCCGTCCTAACAGGTCCAGAGCCTGGATGCCGGTGGTGCCTTCATAGAGAGTGGCAATCCTGGTGTCTCGGACAATCTGCTCCATACCATGTTCACGAATGTAGCCGTGTCCGCCAAACACCTGCATGCCAAGGTTTGTTGCCTCGTAGCCCATTTCGGTGAGGAAGCCTTTGAGAATTGGGGTCAGAAAACCCAGCTTGTTGTCGTACTTGTCTGCCAGTTTATGGTTGCCTTGGGTGTTTGCCTCTACCATGTGATCCGCCAGTTTCGCGGCGTAATACAGCATCGCACGGCCACCCTCGGCGATGGCTTTCTGGGTCAGCAGCATGCGCCGGACGTCGGCATGATGGATCAGGCTGTCAGCGTCCTGATCCGGTTCTTTCTTGCCGGACAGAGCCCGCATCGAGCGGCGCTCCCGGGCGTAGTCGAGCGCCCATTGATAGGAAAGCTCAGCCGGGCCGACACCCTGGATGGCGGTGCCGATGCGGGCGGTGTTCATAAAGGTAAACATACACTCCAGGCCCCGGTTTTCCGATCCGATCAGGTAACCGGTGGCGCCATCAAAATTCATCACACAGGTGGCTGAGGCCTTGATGCCCATTTTCTTTTCCAGCGCGCCGCAATGCACGGCGTTGCGTTCGCCAACCCCGCCTTGGCCATCGGGCAGGAACTTGGGCACAATAAACAGGCTGATGCCGCGGGTACCCCGGGGCGCATCCGGCAGCCGTGCAAGTACTATGTGGACAATGTTCTCGGTCAGATCGTGATCGCCCGAGGAAATGAAAATCTTGGTGCCGGACAGTCTGTAGCTGCTATCGAGCTGAGGTTCCGCCCGGGTTTTCACCTGCCCCAGATCAGTGCCGCACTGGGGTTCGGTCAGGCACATGGTGCCCCCCCAACGGCCTTCGGTAAGTGGTACCAGGTAGGTTTGTTGCTGTTGCTCATCCCCGTGCAGTTGAATCGTGTTCATGGCTCCCAGGGACAGGCCCGGGTACATGGCAAACGACCAGTTGGCGGTACCCATCATTTCCTGCTTGAACAGGCCCATGGAGGTGGGTAGTCCCTGGCCGCCGAACGCTTCCGGTGCAGACAGACCCTGCCAGCCACCCGCCAGATACTGGCTGTAGGCCTCTTTATAACCTTTCGGTGTGGTTACTAAACCGTTGTTGAGCTGACAACCCTCTTCGTCGCCGCTCTGGTACAGCGGGCTGAGTACCTGTTCGCAAAACCTGCCGCACTCGCTCAGGATTGCGTCGACAATATCTGGCGTGGCATTGCCCCCGGAGCTCAAGGACTGGTAGTGGCCCGGATAATCGAACACGTCGTTGAGCAGAAACTTCATATCCCTCAGGGGGGCTTTATACACAGGCATATCCTGTCCTCGTTTGGGCGGTATCGTCAGTTTGTTCTGGGGCTGCAGGCCCTCTCAGGTTGCAGTTGTACGGCAATACCGGCCAACTGCCATTGACGAAAACTGCCACTTGCTGTGTCAGATTGGGCAATGGGGCAGCAGATAAAAGGGGCTTCGGGATGATCGGCACCCATACCTGGCCCGTAACCTGAACCATAGCCTTGGTTTCCCGTCTGCTTGGATCAGGAGTGTAAAAAATATGCAAAAACATCATTATCCACAGGTATTCAATGGCCTTTACCGTGCGGCTCTTATACTGTTGTTGATAACTTTCGTGACCGGTTGTGCCGGGCCGTCACTGGAGGATTATTCGGAGCAAACGCCAGCCCTGGTGCCCTCGGAGTTTTTCCAGGGCGAACTTTCAGCAAGGGGCGCGGTCAAGGACTACTCCGGCACCGTTATCCGTACCTTCGATGCCAGCATCCAGGCAAGCTGGGACACCAACGGTGTGGGTACCCTCGATGAAGTATTCCGGTTCAACGATGGAGAGGTGCAAACCCGGGTCTGGACTCTGACGCCACGGGCACAGGGATACCATGCCACGGCGGGTGATGTGGCAGACCCCGGGATTATGCGTTGGCAGGGCAATGCCATTCATATGAATTACGTGCTTCGGGTTGCCTACGGAGACGGTACCATTGACGTAACAATGGATGACTGGATGTATCTGGTGACGCCGGACACCCTGATCAATCAGACCACTATGAGCAAGTGGGGTGTCGATGTGGGCGAGGTGGTGCTGGTGATACAGAAACTTGAGAGCGGGCAGGGCCCGCAAGACTGAACACAATCAAGGTTGGCATAGCGGATGTGGAAACAGTGGGTCATTGCAGCAGTTCTGATTGCGTTCGCTGCCGCCGGGGCCGGGTGGTACCTGTCGTTTTCGTCTTCACCGGCAGACACCTCTTCCGGTGCGGCCCGGGTGAGCAAGGTGAGTGCGGTGACGCCGGAAGTCCGAATCCTGCGTGACGAAGTGGCGGCGGTTGCCAACCTGAAAGCGGCAGATGCTGTGGAGCTGGTGGCAGAAGCCAGCGGACGGGTGGTGGAATTCAATCTCGCGCCCGGTCAACGAATTCCACGGGGCACTCTCATCCTCCGGCTCGACGACCGCCAGGCCCGGGCCGATGTCGCGGTCATTGAAGCCGAACTGGAGGATGCCCGTAAACAGCTACAGCGGGCCCGTAGCCTGCGCTCCAGCAACAGTGTTGCCCAGTCCCGGGTTGATGAGCTGGTCACTGTGGTGAGCGTGGCCGAGGCCAGGCTGTCTGCTGCCCGTGTGCGCCTGCAGAACCATAGCATTATCGCACCGTTTGATGGCGTGGCCGGTCTGTCCGATGTGGGTGAGGGCACCTACCTGCAGATGGGGGATGTCATTACCACCCTGGACAACACCGACCGGATGGAACTCCGGTTCGCCATTCCCGAGCGGTTTCTCGGCCAGGTGCGGCCCGGGCAGGCAGTGCGCGCCACCTCGTCCGCGTTCCCGGATATCCGGTTTACAGGTGAGTTGGTGCAGCTTGATAGCCGGGTGAACGAGTTAAGCCGGAGCTTGTCGGCGCGTGCCCTGATCGATAATCGTGATGGCCGGTTGCGCCCTGGCCAGTTCATGTCGGCATCACTGACTCTGGCACAGCGCGAGGGGCTGGTGATACCGGAGCAGGCGGTGATGATTCGCGGTAATGACAAATACGTTTTTGTGGCAGAAGACGGTGTTGCCCGCCGGGTGTCGGTGCAGACCGGCGCCCGGTTGCCCGGGTTGGTGGAAGTTATGGATGGCCTGAGCCCGACAGATTCGGTGGTGGTGACCGGTCAGGATCGCCTGAGCACCGGAGAGCGGGTAGAAGTGCTTGACCCGGGCCAGGCCATTCCGCCCAACCGGTTTGTTGGCAGTCTGGAGCCCTGATCATGGTGGTATCCGATGTTTCGATCAAGCGGCCGGTGTTTGCGACGGTTCTGAGCCTGTTGATTGTGGTGTTCGGCGTGGCTGCACTGCAGGGATTGCCGGTTCGCGAGTATCCCGACATAGATCCGCCGATTGTGTCTGTGTCTACTAATTATACCGGCGCTGCGGCCGAGGTGGTGGACACCCAGGTTACCCAGGTGCTTGAGGGCGCGATCAGCGGTATTGAAGGTATTCGTTCGATCGAGTCTTCCACAGAACAGGGGGAGTCCCGCACTACCATCGAGTTTGATACCGGCCGGGATATTGATATCGCGGCCAACGACGTTCGGGATGCGGTCTCCCGGGTACTCAGTCAGTTGCCAGACGAAGCCGACGCTCCGGTTGTCCGCAAGGCGGATTCCGATGCCCGGCCGATGATGTGGGTTACGCTGACCAGTGACGTCTGGGACAGTGCCGAACTGAGTGACTATGCAGACAGGGTGCTGGCAGACCGTCTGGCGGTGCTTGATGGCGTGGCAGACGTTCGCATTGGCGGGGAGCGGCGCTATGCCATCAGAATCTGGCTCGACCGCACCCGGCTGGCGGCCCGTAACGTAACAGTGGCGGAGGTTGAACAGGCGCTGCGCCAGAACAACGTGGAATTACCGGCAGGCTCCATCGACTCGGCTACCCGTAACTTTACAGTGCGTGCCGAAGGCAGGTTATCCACAGCCGATGAATTCCGCAAACTGGTCATCCGGCGTGAGGGCAACGATCTGCTGCGCCTGGCTGATGTCGCCAAGGTCGGGGTGGGCGTGGAGTCCGATGTTGGTCGCTTGCGTGCCAATGGCGAAACCGCGATTGGCATGGGGGTGATCCGCCAGTCCAAAGCCAACACGGTGGCGGTATCTAACGCGGTTCAGGCTGAACTGGATAAGATTCGACAGACCCTGCCACCGGAAGTCAGTATACGCGAGAGTTACGACGAGTCCCTGTTCATTCGCGCCTCCATTGAGGAAGTGCTGACCACTCTGGCCATTGCTGTTTCCCTGGTCATTCTGGTGATTTTCCTGTTTTTGAGATCCTGGCGGGCAACGCTGATTCCGGCGGTGACCATACCGGTGGCAGTGATCGGAGCCTTCATTGGGCTGGGGTTTCTGGGTTTCTCCATCAATGTTCTGACTTTACTGGCAATCATTCTTGCCATAGGCCTGGTGGTGGACGACGCCATCGTGATGCTGGAGAACATTCAGCGCCGGATTGACGAAGGCGAGCCGCCCTTGCTGGCGGCTTTCCGGGGTGCCCGACAGGTGGCGTTTGCGGTGGTGGCCACTACTCTGACGCTGGTGGCCGTGTTCGTACCGATCTCGTTCATGGGCGGGAACGTGGGCCGGTTATTTGCCGAGTTCGGTTTTACCCTGGCTGCGGCCGTGGTGGTGTCCAGCCTGGTGGCGCTCACACTGGCGCCTATGCTGTGTTCCAAATGGCTTAGGCACAGCCCGGAAACGGCGGAAGGCCATCGCTTGTGGGCGTTCAGTGAATCAGTGTTGACTGGCCTTACCCGGGGCTATGAAAAACTGCTGAGATTTTCCCTGAGCCAGCCCGGACTGCTGTTGGGCCTGGGAGTGGTTGGCTTGCTGGTGGCTGGTGTGATTTATCCACAGTTGCCCGAAGAGCTCTCGCCCAGTGAAGACCGGGGCGCTATTATCATGCCGGTCAGTGCCCCCCGGGGAGCGACCGTTGAGTATACGGATCATTTTGTATTGCAGGCCGAGGAACGCCTGCTGCCCTACCTGGAAGAGGGGATTGCCCAGCGTTTTCTGTCGATTGTCGGGTTCCGCAATGAAGAAGACAGCGCGTTCATGATTATGGGGTTGGTGCCCTGGGAGGATCGAACCGTCCAGCAACAGCAGGTGACTTCGGATATCCGGGCAAAACTGTCTGATATTTCCGGTGTCCGGATCAACGTGATTAACCCCGCCGGACTGGGGCAGAGGGGGTTCAGCCAGTCTGTGCAGTTCGTGATTGCCGGGCCGGACTACCCCTCGGTTCAGGCGTGGAGTGAAGAGATTGTCGAGCGGGCCAAAGCCAACCCCAACCTGCTGAATGTCGACACGGATTTTGAGCTCACCCGCCCGGAGCTTCGGGTTCAGATAGACCGGGATCGAGCGGCCGATCTGGACATTACCATTCAGGATGTGGGCCTTACGCTGCAGACCATGCTGGCTTCGCGCAAGGTGACTACCTACCTTGATCGGGGCCGGGAATACGATGTCATCCTGCAGGCCGATGATGCGGATCGGGCCCGCCCAGCCGATCTGGAGGAGATTTTCATGCGGCCCCGAGCCGGAGGTGAGTTGATTCCCTTAAAGGCGTTGGTGGCAGTGGAGGAGGTTGGTGCCAACCCGGATTTGCGACGGATTGATCGCCTGCCGGCTGTGGTGGTGAGTGCCTCACTGGCAGAAGGCTATGACCTTGGCAGCGCACTGGCGTACCTGAATAATCTGGCTGTGGATAACTTGCCGTCAGAGGCCAGGTTGAGCTTTCAGGGGCTATCCCGGGAATTCCAGGAATCATCCAGCGCTATCTACCTGACCTTCGGTCTGGCTTTCATCATCGTGTTTCTGGTGTTGGCAGCCCAGTTTGAAAGCTGGATCCATCCGTTGATCATAATGCTATCGGTGCCTCTGGCGGTCACCGGTGCGCTGCTGGCACTGGCGTGGACCGGCATCAGTCTGAATATCTACAGCCAGATCGGCATCATCATGTTGCTGGGCCTGATGGCCAAGAATGGCATTTTGATCGTCGAGTTCGCCAATCAGCTGAGGGACAAGGGTTACAGTGTGCGGGACGCCATTCTCGAAGGTGCCATCCTGCGTTTCCGGCCCGTATTGATGACCACCATATCCACGGTGTTCGGTGCCGTGCCTTTGGTGCTGGCCACCGGGGCTGGCGCCGAGAGCCGGGCGGCCATTGGTGTTGTTATCCTTGGTGGCCTGGTATTTGCCACCACGCTGACCCTGTTCATCATTCCGGTGCTATATAACCTGCTGGCTCGATTTGCCAAATCTTCCAACGCGGTAGAGAAGGAGCTGGAACGGCTGTCTGTGGATAATCACAGGGATAATTCGTTGAGAAATCCGGGGTAAATTTAAAGAACACATAATTATCAGAGCTTTAAGTCTGTTTGTAAGCGATTTTGGGTTGCTGATTCTTGTGGATAACTTTTTGAATACTTTTATAAGGTATGATCAACAACAGTATGAATTATCAGGTTTTTCAATTTGCAACCTGAGTGAATTCCGAGACCGGGTCCTGATCTGATCAAAAAATGCACATTTCACCTGCAATTTGGCCGGTGAAACGTTATACTCGCCGCCCTGTTTTTCTACCCTTGTTTCCAGCCCGATTTCCGAGGTGAATAGTGGAGTTTCCGACCCGTTTCGATGTCATTGTCATTGGTGGCGGCCATGCCGGTACTGAAGCCGCGCTGGCGGCGGCACGCATGGGTTCGCAAACCCTGCTGCTGACCCACAACATTGAGACTTTGGGCCAGATGTCCTGTAATCCGGCCATCGGCGGTATCGGTAAAAGCCACCTGGTGAAGGAAATCGATGCCTTGGGCGGTGCCATGGCCCGGGCCACCGACCAGGCCGGTATCCAGTTCCGGGTACTGAATAGCCGCAAAGGCCCGGCGGTTCGGGCAACCCGGGCCCAGGCCGATCGGGTGCTTTACAAGGCGGCGATTCGCCAGGTGCTGGAAAACCAGCCCAACCTGACCCTGTTCCAGCAGGCGGCAGACGATCTGATTGTGGAAAACGATCAGGTCACCGGCGTGGTCACCCAGACGGGTATCCGCTTTAACGCCAAAACCGTGGTACTGACCACCGGCACCTTTCTGGGTGGCGTTATCCACATTGGTATGCAGAATCATGCTGGTGGCCGGGCTGGCGATGCTCCGGCCAACGCCCTGGCCAGACGTCTGCGGGAACTGCCGTTTAATGTCGGTCGCCTGAAAACCGGCACGCCGCCCAGGATTGACGCCCGCACGGTGGATTTCTCGGTGATGCAGGAGCAGTGGGGCGACGACCCGACACCGGTGATGTCGTTTATCGGCAGTCGCGGTGAGCATCCGCGGCAGATTTGCTGTTACGTTACCCGCACCACCGAAGAGACCCACGATATCATCCGCAGTGGCTTTGACCGGTCGCCCATGTTTGCCGGTAATATCGAAGGTGTCGGGCCGCGTTATTGCCCATCCATTGAAGACAAGGTAAATCGTTTTGCCGACAAGGACTCGCACCAGATTTTTGTTGAGCCGGAAGGCCTGACTACCAACGAGCTGTACCCGAACGGGATATCCACAAGCCTGCCATTTGATATCCAGCTCAAGGCGGTGCGCTCCATTCCCGGTTTCGAGAACGCCCACATTCTGCGCCCGGGTTACGCCATTGAGTACGACTATCTGAATCCGCAGGATCTGCGCCATACCCTGGAAACCAAATTTATCCACAGCCTGTATTTTGCCGGGCAGATCAACGGCACCACGGGTTATGAAGAGGCCGGTGCCCAGGGTTTGCTGGCCGGTATCAATGCATCCCTGCGCGCCCAGGAAAAAGACGAGTGGTACCCGCGCCGGGATGAGGCCTATCTGGGTGTGCTGGTGGACGACCTGATCACCATGGGTACTCAGGAGCCCTACCGGATGTTCACCAGCCGGGCCGAGTACCGGCTGATTCTACGGGAAGACAACGCCGATCTCCGGTTGACCGAAACCGGCCGCAAGCTGGGGCTGGTGGACGATGAGCGCTGGCAGAAGTTCAGCGACAAGTGCGACGGCATCAGTAAAGAGCGCCGCCGCCTGGAAAGTACCCGTATTCACCCGAATACCGATGCCGGCGAGCGGGCCAACGTGTATCTCAAGCAGCCGATGACCCGCGACCAGTCTCTGGCGGAACTGTTACGACGCCCGGAAATCGTCTACGACCACATTGCCGACATCGGTGCCGACCGAGCAGCCAGCCAGGATGTGGCCGATCAGGTGGAAATCGAGATCAAGTACGAAGGGTATATTTCCCGTCAGACTGACGAAATCGAACGTTTGCGCAAGAACGAGAACACGGCCTTACCGCTGGAGTTGGACTACGACGTGATCGGCGGTCTGTCCAATGAAATAAAGCAGAAGCTCAAGGACGTGCGGCCGGAGACAGTGGCTCAGGCGTCGCGTATACCCGGGGTAACACCGGCCGCGGTGAGCCAGATTCTGGTGTACCTGAAAAAACGCGATCTACTGAAGAAACAGAGCGCCTGACATGAGTTATCCACAATGGCCGGCCCAGCTCCGTGACGGGCTGGCGGCAATGGCGCTTGAACAGACCGAAGCACAGCAGCAACAATTACTGGCATTTCTGGGACTGCTGGAAAAGTGGAATAAGGCCTATAACCTGACAGCGGTACGTGATCCGCGGGAGATGGTGTCACGGCAGCTACTCGACAGCCTGAGCATTCTGCCCTGGGTGACCGCCGACCATTTGCTGGATGTCGGCGCCGGTGGTGGCCTGCCGGGCATTCCCCTGGCCATTGCCTTACCGGACACCCGTTTTACCCTGCTCGACAGCAATGGCAAGAAAACCCGCTTTCTGAATCAGTGTGTTCTCGAGCTGGGCCTGAGTAATGTCGAGGTTATCCACGGCCGTGCCGAGGATTGCCAGCCCGAGACGCCATTTCGCCAGATCAGCAGCCGGGCCTTCACCGCACTGGCCAATCTGGTGCACTGGTGTGACGACCTGCTGGCCAACGACGGCGAGTTCCTTGCCATGAAAGGCCAGTTTCCGGATGATGAGGTGGCTGCCCTTCCGGGCCTCTGGCAGGTAGAATCCAGCCATTCCCTGTCTGTCCCCGGAGCCGATGGCGAACGCCATCTGCTGATTATCCAACGGACAGGCACTCATCAGTAACCCGCAACAGGAGGCACACATGGCGCGCGTGATTGCTGTGACCAATCAAAAAGGCGGTGTCGGAAAGACCACCACCTGCGTCAATCTTGCGGCGTCGCTGGCAGCGACTAAACGGCGGGTCTTGCTGGTGGATATGGATCCTCAGGGTAACGCCACCATGGGCAGTGGTGTGGATAAAAATACCCTGGCACGGTCTGGCTATGATCTTCTGACCAAGCGAGCCACGCCGGAAGAGGTGATCCTGTTTGCCGAGTCTGCAGGCTATGACCTGCTACCAGCCAATGGTGACCTGACTGCAGCAGAAGTGGAGCTGATGAATGAGATCGGCCGAGAGCACCGGTTAAGGCTGATGCTGAACACTATGCATGATCGATACGATTACATTCTGATTGACTGCCCGCCGTCACTCAGCCTGTTAACAGTTAATGCCCTGTCTGCATCGGATTCGGTTCTGATTCCGATGCAATGCGAGTATTACGCACTGGAAGGGCTGGCTGCGCTGATGAATACCGTGGAGCAGATTCAGGAAACGGTGAATCCGAATCTGGAGATCGAGGGCATATTGAGAACCATGTATGATCCACGCAACAGCCTCACCCTGGATGTGTCCTCTCAGCTGAACGAATTTTTCGGGGAAAAAGTTTATCGTGCGGTGATCCCGCGCAACGTCCGCCTGGCCGAAGCGCCGAGCTATGGCATGCCTGCCTTGAAGTACGACCGTACCTCCAAGGGGGCCGTCGCTTATCTGGCACTGGCCGGAGAAATGGTTCGCCGGCACGGCTCCAGAAAGGCATCGGCGGCGGTAGCGGTTTAACAACAGGCGCCTTGGGGCTAACATGCCCTCTTCATTGTGATTGCGATTTCAACAGGAAGAATGACAGATACCATGGCGGCGAAAAAGCGAGGGTTGGGCGAACGGGGGCTGGGGGCGTTACTCCAGGGCTCGAAAGTGAATCTGAACCCGGAGACCGCAGACCAGGACGGTGAACTGCGCGAGATTCCGGTGGATCTTATCCAGCGTGGCCGTTACCAGCCCCGTCGCGATATGGATCCGACGGCGTTACAGGAACTCGCGGAGTCCATTCGCCAGCAGGGCGTGATGCAGCCGGTGGTCGTGCGCCCTTTGGGGGAAGGCCGGTTTGAGCTGATTGCCGGGGAGCGCCGGTGGCGGGCAACCCAGATGGCAGAATTGGATCGTATACCGGCCATTATCCGTGATGTACCCGATGAAGCCGCCATCGCCATGGCGCTGATTGAGAACATCCAGCGCGAGAACCTGAATCCGATAGAAGAAGCTTTTGCCCTGCAGCGGTTGCAGGACGAATTTGGCCTCACTCAGGCCCAGGTGGCCGAGGCGGTTGGCAAGAGCCGCACCACCATCACCAACCTGCTACGGCTGATTGGCCTGACCGAAGACGTTAGGGTGATGCTTGAGCATGGTGATCTGGATATGGGGCATGGTCGTGCCATGCTTACCCTGCCACCGGAGTTACAGTTGCAGGTAGCACGGCAGGTAGTCTCCAGGTCTCTTTCTGTTCGCCAGACCGAAGAGCTTGTCAGCCAGATACAGCAAGCTGGCCCGGACAATGTGAAAAAACAGGACAAGCCCGCTCTGGATCCGAATATCCGGGCATTACAGGATGACCTGTCCGAGCGCCTGGGTGCGCGGGTGGCCATTAATCATGGCAAGCGCGGTAAGGGCAAACTGGTAATCGAGTACAGTTCACTGGATGAGCTGGACGGTATCCTTGGCCATATCCGCTGACGGTTACAGAAAAGCCCAAAATCATCCTAAAGTCCCGTATTGCCGGTAAAACACCACATGTGGTTGTGGTTCTGAGTGCAAGGCACAACCTGTGTAAAGATCAGCGTTTTAGTGTGAGTTTTTGTTCACTTTTTCGCCATGTTTTCCGTTTGGCCATGTTGAACCGCTATCCGTTAACACATATAATTCCGCGCGCTTGGAATGACTGCTGGTGATATGAACCGTTCTGCAAGAGCCATCACACACGTACCACTGGGCAAGTGGTTGTCCATAGAGATGGCGGTTCTTCTCGTTCTGAGCCTGTGTTGGTTACAGGAAAGTCGTTTGGCCGGTTATTCCGCGTTGATTGGCGGTCTTATTTTCATCATCCCAAACGCCTATTTTGCTCATCGCACCTATCGTTATCAGGGTGCCAGGCGCATGCACCAGGCGGTGAGCAACATGTTCAGGGCCGCAAGCATCAAGCTGGCCCTTACCGCAGTGTTCTTTGCGGCCGTTTTCACTTTAATGGAGCCAGTGCATGCACCGGCTCTGTTATTCACTTTTGCTGTGATGGTTCTGGTGGGTACAGCCTTGCGCTGGCTCATCCGGCCGCAACCACAGCGATGACTGGACGAGAGCAGTATGGCAGCTGATAACTCAAACGAGTCAGTAGAGTATATAAAACACCACTTGACCAACCTTACCTATGGCAAGCTTCCGGCTGGCTATGAGCGGGCAGACGGCACTGTAGTACAGGAAGCCAGCTGGACTATGGCTCATACTGCGCAGGAAGCGACGGACATGGGTTTCATGGCGATCCACGTGGATACCATGGGCTGGTCTATCGCAATGGGTCTGTTGTTTCTGGGCTTATTCCGTTTTGCCGCCTCCCGGGTAACCGAAGGCGTGCCAACCGGGTTACAGAACCTGGTAGAGGTTTGCTTCGAGTTTATTCAGGGCCTGGTACGCGACGTGTTCCACGGTAAGAACCCGCTGATTGCTCCCCTGGCGCTGACGATTTTTGTCTGGATTTTCCTGATGAACCTCCTGAAGCTGATCCCGGTGGACTTCATTCCTGGCCTTGCTCACGCGATGGGGTTGGAATACTTCAAGATTGTACCGACCACCGACCCGAACGCAACGTTCGGCATGTCTTTTGGCGTGTTCCTGCTGATTCTGTTCTATAGCTTCAAAGTGAAAGGCGTTAGCGGGTTTTCCAAGGAGCTGGCCCTTAATCCGTTCAATCATTGGATCATGATACCGTTCAACCTACTGCTGGAAATCTTGGCATTGATCATCAAGCCGATCAGTCTGGCACTGCGTTTGTTCGGCAACATGTACGCCGGTGAAGTTGTCTTTATTCTGATTGCGCTGTTGCCGCTGTGGATCCAGTGGACGTTAAACGTGCCCTGGGCGATTTTCCATATTCTGGTTATTCCGCTTCAGGCCTTTATTTTCACTGTGCTGACTGTGGTTTACCTCAGTGCGGCGCACGAAGATCACTGATTTACCCTTAAATACACAAACCCTTAACTATCTGAAAAACTGAGGAGTTCTCAATGGAAATGGTATTTATCGCAGCTGCGCTGATCATCGGTCTGGGTGCCCTGGGCGCTGGTATCGGCTTTGGTCTGCTGGGCGGCAAGCTGCTCGAGTCCACTGCACGTCAGCCGGAAATGGCCAACCAACTGCAAACCAAAGCCTTCATTATGGCGGGTCTGCTTGACGCGGTTCCCATGATCGGTGTTGGTATTGCGATGTACCTGATCTTCGTTGTTGCTGGTTAATCAGGCCGTAAACATCGGGCGTGTAGCTGATACGCGCCCTGCTTTACGGACACCAGGACGCAACGAATAGCAAGAGGTATATCGCCGTGAATATAAACCTTACGTTGATAGGGCAATCGATTGCCTTCGCTATTTTCGTCTGGTTCTGCGTCAAATATGTATGGCCGCCGATTACGGCCGCCATGGAAGCGCGCCAGAAGAAAATTGCAGATGGTCTTTCCGCGGCCGATCGGGCTTCCCTCGATCTGGAACTGGCCCAGGAAAAAGCCACCAAAGAACTGCAAAAGGCGAAAGAAGAAGCTGCAGCCCTGATTGACCAGGCCAACAAGCGTGCCGCCCAGATTGTGGAAGCCTCCAAAGAGGACGCCCGCACTGAAGGCGAAAAGCTTATTGAACAGGCCAGGGCGGAAATTCAACAGGAGCGTGTTCAGGCTCGCGACGCACTCAGAGCAGAAGTGGCCACCCTGGCCGTTGCCGGTGCTGAGAAGATTCTGGAAACCTCTGTAGACGCCAAAGCTCACAGCGAGATGCTGGACAAGCTGGCCGCAGAACTCTAATCGAGGGTCATCATGGCAGAACTGACGACGTTAGCCCGACCCTACGCGAAGGCCGTGTTTGATGCCGCGCAGGACCAGAACGCCGTTGATCAGTGGGATCAGGCACTGGCTTTTGCCGCGCAGGTGGCGGCTGACCAAGAGGTAAAGAACATCCTGGCCAACCCGGGCCTGTCTGAGCAACGCAAGGCGGAACTCTTCGCTGACTGTTTTGAAGAGCCGCTGCCCGAAGCACTCAGAAACTTCCTGTTGATTCTTGCTGAAAACAAGCGTCTGGCCCTGTTGCCATACGTTTCTTCCCTGTTCCGTCTGTTCCGTGCGGATCTCGACAAGTCAGTACACCTGACCATCGACACCGCGTTCGAACTGGGCGCAGACGAGCGGCAGAAACTGATCGACGCACTGTCCAAAAAGCTGGAGCGCAAGGTCGAACTTGAAACCGCCGTGGATCAGTCTCTGATCGGTGGCGTGATAGTACGCACAGGCGACCTGGTTATCGACGCTTCAGTCCGAGGCAAGCTGGCCAGAATGGCCAGGGCTCTGGGCTCCTGATTTCAGCACAAGGTTTGAGGACAAAGGCATGCAGCAACTGAATCCATCCGAGATCAGTGACATCATCAAGAAGAGAATCGAGAAGCTCGACATCTCTTCCGAAGCAAAGAATGAAGGTACTATTCTGTCGGTATCCGACGGTATCGTACTGATCCACGGTCTTGCCGACGTTATGTACGGTGAGATGATTGAATTTGCCAACGGCATCTACGGCATGGCGCTGAACCTGGAGCGTGATTCTGTTGGTGCGGTTGTTCTGGGTGATTACGAAGGTCTGGCGGAAGGCCAGAAGGTACGTTGTACCGGTCGTATCCTGGAAGTACCGGTTGGCCGCGAACTCCTGGGCCGTGTTGTTGACTCCCTGGGTAACCCGATTGACGGTAAAGGCGAGCTGGGCAACAGCCTGACCTCCCCGGTCGAGAAGGTTGCACCTGGCGTAATCGCCCGTCAGTCGGTTGACGAGCCGGTGCAGACTGGTATGAAAGCGATCGACACCATGGTTCCGATCGGTCGTGGTCAGCGTGAGCTGATCATCGGTGACCGTCAGATCGGTAAGACCGCTGTGGCTATCGACGCGATCATCAACCAGAAGAACACCGGCATCAAGTGTATCTACGTTGCCGTTGGCCAGAAGCAGTCTTCAATTGCTGCGGTTGTGCGCAAGCTCGAAGAGCACGGCGCCATGGCACACACCACGGTAGTTGCTGCCGGTGCGGCCGATCCGGCCGCCATGCAGTTCCTGGCGCCTTACGCCGGTACCTCCATGGGTGAGTTCTTCCGTGACCGCGGTGAAGACGCGCTGATCGTATACGACGATCTCTCCAAGCAAGCGGTGGCTTACCGTCAGATTTCCCTGTTGCTGCGTCGTCCGCCAGGACGTGAAGCATTCCCGGGTGACGTGTTCTATCTGCACTCCCGTCTGCTGGAGCGTGCGTCCCGTGTTAACGCCGACTACGTTGAAGAGTTCACCAAGGGTGAAGTGAAAGGCAAGACCGGTTCTCTGACCGCGCTGCCGATCATTGAAACCCAGGCGGGCGACGTATCTGCATTCGTACCGACCAACGTGATCTCCATCACCGATGGTCAGATCTTCCTGGAAACCAACCTGTTCAACTCCGGCATCCGTCCGGCAATGAACGCCGGCATCTCGGTATCCCGGGTAGGTGGCGCGGCCCAGACCAAGATCATGAAAAAGCTTGGCGGTAACATCCGTCTGGCTCTGGCCCAGTATCGGGAGCTGGCGGCATTCGCCCAGTTCGCTTCCGACCTTGACGAAGCAACCCGTAAGCAGCTGGAGCACGGTCAGCGCGTTACCGAGCTGATGAAGCAGAACCAGTACAGCCCGATGTCGGTTGCCGAAATGGGCACCGTACTGTTCGCAGCGAACGAAGGCTTCCTGGACGATGTGGATGTCAACAAGGTTGTGGATTTTGAAGCACAACTGTTGGACTGGATGCGTTCCGAGCAGAAAGAACTGCTGGATCAGATCGGCCCCGAGGGCAAGTTCAACGACGACATCGCTGCCGGCCTTAAAGCTGCTCTGGAGAAATTCAAGACCACTCAGAGCTGGTAAATCCAAAGGGCCCGCCACTGTGCGGGCCTGCTGGTCCCTTTGAGTGTCTAACTTGAAAAGGCAGTGACTTATGGCCGTCGGAAAAGAAATACGTAACCAGATCGGAAGCATCAAGAGCACGCAGAAGATCACGTCTGCCATGGAAATGGTAGCCGCGAGCAAGATGCGCAAGGCTCAGGAGCGTATGCAGGCGACTCGCCCCTACGCGGAAAAGATGCGCCAGGTAATCGGACACATTGCGAAGTCCAATAAAGATTACCGTCATCCGTTCATGCAGGAGCGCGAGGTCAAGCGGGTAGGCTACATTGTGGTCTCCTCCGATCGCGGGCTTTGCGGTGGTTTGAACACCAATGCGTTCAAACTGCTCGTGAGAGAAATGCGTGAGTGGAAACAGAAAGGTATTGAGACCGATATCTGTGCCATTGGCCAGAAGGGTGCTTCCTTTTTCCGCAACTACGGCGGAAACGTGGTGGCAGCCATCACGCACTTGGGTGATCAGCCCAGTGCGGAACAGCTGATTGGCAGCGTCAAGGTAATGCTGGATTCGTTTGAGCAGGGCAAGATCGATCGCCTTTATCTGATCAGTAACGAATTCGTCAACACCATGACTCAGAGCCCCAAAGCAGAGCAGTTGTTGCCTCTGCCGGAAAGCGATGACGACATCGGTCGCCAGTGGGATTACATCTACGAGCCGGATTCCCGTCCGATTCTTGACGGGCTGATGCCACGTTATATCGAATCCCAGGTGTATCAGGGTGTGGTAGAAAATCTGGCCTGTGAGCAGGCTGCCCGGATGATTGCCATGAAGAGCGCGACAGACAACGCTGGCAGCATCATTGACGAGCTTCAACTGGCCTATAACAAGGCCCGTCAGGCAGCGATCACACAAGAGATTTCGGAGATTGTGAGCGGCGCAGCATCTGTTGGTTAACGCTCACAGACCTACTGGTTTTATTGACTATCAAGATAACGAGGAACCGAGCATGAGTAGCGGACACATCGTTCAGATCATTGGCGCGGTTATCGACGTGGAATTTCCACGTGACTCCGTGCCAAGCGTTTACGACGCACTGCTGCTTGAAGGTGGCGAAACAACTCTGGAAGTCCAGCAGCAGCTGGGTGACGGCATTGTTCGTACCATCGCCATGGGCAGCACCGAGGGCCTGAAGCGTGGCCTGACAGCAGAAAACACCGGCAAGCCGATCTCTGTACCGGTTGGCACCCAGACTCTGGGCCGGATCATGGACGTTCTGGGTCGTCCCATCGACGAGCAGGGCGATATCGGTGAAGAAGAGCGCTGGGCTATCCACCGCAAGGCACCGGGCTACGCCGACCAGGCAGCGTCTGCAGACCTGCTGGAAACCGGAATCAAGGTTATCGACCTGATCTGCCCGTTTGCCAAAGGTGGTAAGGTAGGCCTGTTCGGTGGTGCCGGCGTAGGCAAAACCGTAAACATGATGGAGCTGATCAACAACATCGCGAAAGAGCACTCCGGTCTCTCCGTATTCGCGGGTGTTGGTGAGCGGACCCGGGAAGGTAACGACTTCTACTACGAGATGAAGGAGTCTAACGTTCTCGATAAGGTTGCCATGGTCTACGGCCAGATGAACGAGCCCCCCGGAAACCGTCTGCGTGTGGCCCTGACCGGCCTCACCATGGCAGAGAAGTTCCGTGACGAAGGTCGTGACGTTCTGCTGTTCGTTGACAACATCTACCGTTACACCCTGGCCGGTACTGAAGTGTCTGCACTGCTGGGCCGTATGCCTTCAGCGGTAGGTTACCAGCCGACCCTGGCGGAAGAGATGGGTCAGCTGCAGGAGCGGATCACCTCCACCAAGACAGGTTCTATCACGTCTATCCAGGCGGTCTACGTACCGGCGGATGACTTGACTGACCCGTCGCCGGCCACCACCTTCTCGCACCTCGATGCGACTGTGGTACTGAGCCGTGACATCGCCTCCAAGGGTATCTACCCGGCGATCGATCCGCTGGATTCCACCTCCCGTCAGCTGGATCCGCTGGTGATTGGTGAACAGCACTACCGTGTGGCCCGTGGTGTACAGAACGTTCTGCAGCGTTACAAGGAACTGAAAGACATCATCGCGATTCTGGGTATGGACGAACTGTCGGAAGACGACAAGCTGACCGTTGCCCGCGCCCGTAAAATCGAGCGTTTCCTGTCGCAGCCATTCCATGTTGCTGAAGTCTTTACCGGCGCGCCGGGCAAGTACGTTTCCCTGAAGGAGACCATTGCCAGCTTCGAAGGTATTCTCAACGGTGACTACGACGACATGCCGGAACAGGCGTTCTACATGTGTGGCGGCATCGAAGAAGCGATTGAGAAAGCTAAGGCAATGAAAGAGAAAGAAGGCAAGTAAGCTTCCTTCTTGTCTTTCAGACCCAAGAGGCGTAAGAAATGGCTATGACCGTACATTGTGACGTCGTAAGTGCCGAGGAGAAAATTTACTCCGGTCTGGTGGAGATGCTGATCGCCACCGGTACCGAGGGTGAGTTAGGCATCCAGTATGGCCATGCTCCGCTGCTGTCCGGGCTCAAGCCTGGCGCAGTGCGGATCATCAAGCAGGGTGGCGGTGAGGAGATTCTGTACGTATCCGGGGGTTACCTCGAAGTGCAGCCGAACCTGGTGACTCTGATGGCCGATACCGCTGTTCGTGCCAAGGATGTGGACGAAGCCGCAGCGCTGGAAGCCCAGAAAGAAGCCGAGAAGGCACTGGCGAACAAAGCAGGCGAGTTCGAATACTCCCGTGCTGCTGCCGAGCTGGCTGAAGCAGCCGCTCAGCTGCGCACCATTCAGAAGCTGCGTAAGCACCTGCGTTAAGCAAGACTTGCGTCAGCGCCTGAACTGGCCTGACAGCGAACCGCATCCCGAGGCGGCATTCCCTGTGTTCCGGAACCGGAGTACAGTGGCTTGCTTCGGGGTGCGGTTTTTTTATATGTGCATCCAGACAAGACGGGAGTGCGTTGCCCCATGAGTCCTTTACACGTTGTGATCCTGGCGGCTGGCCAGGGTTCCCGAATGAAATCCGCCCTGCCGAAGGTGCTGCATCCGGTTGCTGGCAAGCCCATGCTGCACCACGTGGTGGATACGGCAACACGACTGGGCGCGGAGAAGATTCACACCGTCATCGGGCACGGGGCAGATCAGGTAAGAGCGTCTCTGAATAATGAATCGGTAAACTGGGTGCTGCAAACGGAACAGCTGGGAACCGGCCATGCCGTTGCCCAGGCCTTGCCGGATCTTCCGGAAGACGCCCGGGTACTGGTGCTCTACGGGGACGTGCCGCTGACCCGAGCGGAAACTCTGGCGGGTATGGTGGATCACCTTGGCGAGGACAACCTGGCGCTGCTAACGGTCACTATGGACGACCCCAAGGGCTATGGTCGTATTGTGCGCGGCAATGATGACAGAGTGCAGGCGATTGTTGAGCATAAAGATGCGTCTGCCGAGCAGTTGGCTATCCGCGAAGTGAACACCGGAATTCTGGCTGTCTCGGCCCGCAGGTTGAGAAGCTGGTTGCCCGCGCTGTCGAACCGCAATGCCCAGGGCGAGTATTATCTCACCGACATTATTGCCATGGCCGTTGAGCACGGCTTGTCGGTGAATGTCGCCCAGCCGGACAATGTGTTTGAAGTTCAGGGTGTGAACAATCGCGTGCAATTGGCAGAAATGGAACGCTGGTACCAGGCGCAACAGGCGGAAAGGTTATTGACCGAAGGCGCGAGTCTGGCAGACCCGGCCCGGATAGACGTGCGTGGCAAACTGACCATTGGCACCGATCTCTGGATCGATGTAAATGTGGTGTTTGAAGGTGAGGTTACACTGGGCAGTCGTGTGGTGATCGGGCCGAATTGTGTGATCCGGAACAGCCGCATTGGTGATGGCACGGAAATCAAAGCCAACAGTGTGATCGAAGACTCCGTGATCGGTGACCAGGCAGAAATTGGCCCCTTCGCCCGTTTGCGGCCGGGTACCGAACTGGCCAATCGCACCAAGGTGGGGAACTTCGTTGAAACCAAGAAGGCTAAGGTGGGTGAGGGCAGCAAGATCAACCACCTGAGTTATGTGGGTGATGCTACTCTGGGAGAACGGGTGAACGTGGGGGCCGGCACCATCACCTGCAACTACGATGGTGTGAACAAGCATCAGACGGTCATCGGCAACGGCGTATTCGTCGGATCCAATACCTCACTGGTGGCTCCGGTAGCCGTAGCGGAAGGTGCTACTATCGGCGCAGGCTCTACAATTACACGGGATGTCGGCAGGCAGGAGTTGGCGGTAGCCCGGGGTAAACAGCGGAATATCCAAGGCTGGGAACGGCCAGAGAAAACCCGATAACGATTGATATTTGAACAGGTGTATGCGGCATGTGCGGGATTGTAGGTGCGGTTTCCGAGCGGGACGTCCAGGGCATTCTTCTGGAAGGTTTGCGTCGTCTTGAGTACCGGGGTTATGACTCGGCCGGGATGGCGGTGATCAACAATGAACCCCGTATCCAGAGGGCCCGGGAGGTCGGCAAAGTGGCCGCACTGGCCGACGCCATTGCCCGGCATCCGGCATCGGGTACCCTAGGCATCGCCCACACCCGTTGGGCCACTCACGGCGAGCCTTCCCAGGTGAATGCGCACCCGCACATGTCTGGTGAACGCCTGGCTATGGTGCATAACGGCATTATCGAAAACTACCAGGAACTGCGGGATCAGCTCCGCGGTGAAGGCTTTGAATTCACCTCTCAGACCGATACCGAGGTGGTGGCCCACCTGATCGGGAAGTACTTCCGGGAAACCGGCAAACTGTACGACGCCGTAAAGGCAGCCATTGCCCACCTGCGTGGAGCCTATGCCTTGGCAGTGGTGCATGCCGACGAGCCGGATCACATGGTGGTTTGCCGTGAAGGCAGCCCGCTGGTGGTGGGTGTCGGTATTGGCGAGAACTTCATCGCTTCTGATCAGCTGGCGTTGCTGCCGGTAACCGATCGCTTCATGTTTTTGGAAGAAGGCGACATCGCCGACATCCGAAAGGGCAGCGTGACCATTCACGATCGTTCCGGTGCCCCGGTGGAGCGGGCTGTAACCCGCTTCGAACACGGCACAGACTCTGCCGACAAGGGCGAATACCGGCACTACATGCTCAAGGAAATCTATGAGCAGCCAAAAGTGATCAAAGCCACCACCGAAGGCCGGATTACCGACAGCAAAGTGCTTGAACAGGCCCTTGGAACAGACGCGGCTAACCTGTTGGAAAACGTTCGTCACGTACAGATCATTGCCTGTGGCACGTCCTATCACGCGGGGATGGTCGCCCGTTACTGGATTGAAGAACTGGCCGGTGTGCCCTGTTCAGTGGAAGTCGCCTCCGAGTTCCGCTACCGCAAGCATGTTATTCAACCCGACACCCTGTTTTTGTGTATTTCCCAGTCCGGGGAAACTGCGGACACTCTGGCGGCTCTGCGTCAGGCCAAAAAAGCCGGTTTCCGTGCGGCAATGGCCATCTGCAACGTGGCTGGCAGCTCACTGGTGCGGGAGTCCGACCTGGTCATCATGACCCAGGCAGGCCCTGAAATCGGTGTCGCGTCTACCAAGGCCTTTACCACACAGCTAACCGCATTGCTCATGTTCTCGCTGGCTCTGGCGCGCCATAACGGCCTGAGTGAAGAGCGGGAAGCGGATATCGTCCGGGCCATCCACCAGGTACCGGGGCAGGTAAACGACGTTCTGGCGCTGAATTCTGAAATTGAAGAGATGTCCAAGGCGTTTATGGACAAAAACCACAGCTTGTTCCTGGGCCGCGGCTCTCAGTATCCGGTGGCGATGGAAGGCGCCCTGAAGCTCAAGGAAATCTCCTATATCCATGCCGAAGCCTACCCGGCCGGCGAGCTCAAGCACGGCCCTCTGGCGCTGGTGGACAGCGAGATGCCGGTTGTGACCGTCGCACCGAACAACGAGTTGGTTGAAAAGCTCAAGTCCAACCTGGAAGAAGTCCGCGCCCGGGGCGGCGAGCTGTTTGTGTTCGCCGACAGGGCGGCGGATGTGAAAGCCGAGGCCGGGCTGCACGTAATGCAGCTGCCTTCGGTACACGAAATTACCGCGCCGATTGTGTACACCGTGCCTTTGCAGCTGCTGTCGTATCACGTAGCGGTGCTTAAGGGTACCGACGTGGATCAGCCGAGGAACCTGGCCAAGAGTGTGACGGTGGAGTAACACGCAGCTGGGGAGCGTCACCAGGATCAATCGCAAGAGCGTGATCGTGCTGGAGGGAAGCAGTACAAGGTCTGCGGAAAGATAACGAAGGATTCAGTCGGGTTTCGTCAAAATTCTGAGGTTTCATCTATTCGACGTTGGCCTCCTATCTATTTATAATAATGAGTCTTGCAGGAGAGAGGGCCGTTGGCCCCGCCGAAGGCGCAAACTCCCATAAACGCTCAGGCACAGGTACTGCAAGGCACCATTTAAAGCCGTCTGGAGAGCGACTGCTAAAGCAGTCCACCGAAGGGGCAAGCAGACCAGGCTCTGTAAACTCTCAGGTATCAGGGACAGGGGGAGAGGCCACAGAAACACAGGAGCCCTGTGTGCTGATCTCTATCTATATGATTGCCATTACCGCTGAAGCCATGTCAGGCGCACTCGCTGCCGGGCGGAGAAATATGGATATCTTCGGTGTTGTTGTCATTGCTTTTTTTACTGCCCTGGGTGGCGGAACTGTCCGGGACATTCTCTTGGGTAACTTTCCTGTTACCTGGACCCAGCATCCACGCTATATCTACATGACCATTATGGGCGGACTGGTAACGATCGTGATCGCCCGCTTTATGCGCCACCTTCATCAGCTATTCCTGGTGCTGGATGCCATAGGCCTAGTGGCTTTCACGGTTATTGGTTGCAATGTTGCCCTTGAACTGGGCTATGACACAGTCGTTGTTGTGATGGCTGGCATCACCACCGGCATATTTGGCGGTATCATCCGAGACATCATGTGCAATCGAACCCCGCAGGTATTGCGCCATGAACTTTATGCCAGCGTTTCACTGGTGGTTGCTTTTTTGTACCTGACCCTGCTTAGTCAGGGAGTGAATGAGAATGTGACCCTACTTGCCGCATTCAGCCTGGGTCTCCTGCTCCGTATGGCCGCCATTCGATGGCGGTTGTCGTTGCCAGTGTTCAGCTATTCCCAGGCTCGGTGGGAGTGACGGATCCTCGGCTCCTTGTTTTGCAGAATTTGGGCAACCGGGTGTTGGGCCAGCGCGCGCTACACCCGCATCACTTGATCATCTGCCAGCCACATCAAATGCCTGGCCAGTGCAATGCACTTAACTGAAAGCGGTAAAAGCGCTGAGCGGTAAGTTTCAGAGTTTGTTATTCAAACCTGTCCCAGTAAGGTGGGTTGCCAAAAAAACCATCGATAAAGTCAATAAAGCTACGAACTTTGCTCGCCAACAATTGGCGATGTGCGTACACCGCGTAGAGAGCCATAGGTTCCGGCTCGTATTCGGGCAGAATGATCTTCAACTTGCCTTCCTTTATTGCAGGGCCAGCAATGAAGGTGGGTTGTAGGGCAATTCCGGCCCCGGCACTAGCGGCCTCTATAAGTACATCGCCGTTGTTGCTACTTATCCCTCTTGTGTGTTCGCGACTCCTGTCAAGAAGCCATTTTTCCAGCGAATGAGAGCTATCCGTGTTCATGTAACTGTAACGCAGATACCTGTGCTCTCTTAGGTCTTCTGGCCGCTGGGGGGTGCCATATTGCTCAAGGTAGGCAGGTGACGCGCACAGAACCAGTCGTACCGAAGCCAGTCGTTTCGCAATCAGTGAGGAGCTCTTAAGGTGGCCGATCCTCAACGCGATATCGAACCCCTCTTCCAGGATGTCGACTTTCCGGTCATTCAGTTGCAGATCAATGCCAACGGCGGGGTGTTTCTTTTGGAATTCGCACAGTAGAAGGGCCAGATGGCGGATGGCAAACGAGACCGGTGCACTTATGCGTAACAGGCCCTGAGCCTCGGTTTGCAGATTACCGAGCTGATTTTCCATGTCATCGATGTCGTTGAGTACCTGTTGGGCGCGCTGGTGATAATGAGTGCCAGCTTCCGTCAGGTGAATTCTCCGAGTGGTGCGGTTAAGCAGTCGCACCCCTAGATGTTTTTCAAGCTGCGAAACGTATTTGCTGATCAGTTGTGGCGATATCTTCAGCCGGTCCGCGGCGCGGGTGAAGGTGCCCTCACTGACCACGGTGACAAACGCACGCATGGCTTCAATTCGATCCATTGACTTGTCCTGCAGAGTGCATTTTATTTAACAACATTTTGTTGATAATAAAGCAACGAAAGCCATCTTATTCTTTCTATTTGGTGATAGTAAGGTGTTCATATCGCTTGAAGCAGAAGCTTCGGGATTAATTAACCAGAGAAAGATTCGAGGTGGCTATCATGAACAATCAATTTGTACAGGCATTATTTCAATCCAACGGCGGGTTTGCCGCACTGGTTCTGCGGGTGCCGGTTGGCCTGATCCTCGCTGCCCACGGCGCTCAGAAGCTCTTTGGCTGGTTGGGTGGCTACGGACTGGAAGGCACCGGGCAATGGTTGGCAAGTATTGGGCTGGAGCCGGGTTACCTGATGGCGCTACTGGCTGGCAGTGCCGAGTTCTTTGGCGGCCTCGCGCTGGTGCTTGGTCTGCTGACACGCCCTGCGGCTGTGATCGCGGCTTTCACCATGCTTGTCGCCATATTTTCTGTCCATATCGGAAACGGGCTGTTCATGTCCAATAACGGTTATGAGTATGCCCTTACCCTGTTTGTCGTCACTCTGGCGCTGGTGATTCAGGGCGGTGGCCGGTTTGCGCTGGATAACCTGTTTCAAAAAGAGGGCTGAACCATGCTGGTAAACGGAGTCTGGAAGGAAAACTGGCAGCCTGTGCAGGCCAAAGATGAGGAAGGGCGCTTTGTTCGGCAGACCTCGCCCTTTCGTAACTGGATTACGCCGGATGGCGCCCCGGGACTGACTGGGGTAGGAGGCTTCAAGGCGGAACAAGGGCGTTATCACCTGTATGTGGCCTATATTTGCCCCTGGGCGTCGCGAGCATTGATGGCTCGCGAGCTGAAAGGACTTAAAGACGTGATTGGTGTGACTGTTGTCAATCCCCTGCTGACCGATCAGGGCTGGCAGTTCGGAGGTTATCCGGGTGCGGAAGAGGACGCTCTGAACGGTGCTCGTTATATGCATGAGCTATACACCCGGGCGAATCCTAAAATTTCGGGTCGTGCCACTGTACCGGTGCTCTGGGATAAACACACAGGCACTATTGTCAATAACGAGTCTGCGGATATTCTGCGTATGCTGAACAGTGCCTTCGCCGGGATTGTTAACGAAGGGCCAAATTTGTATCCCGAATCGCTGTCCGGCGAAATCGACAGTCTCAACGAGTATTTGTACACAGACCTGAATAACGGCGTGTACCAAGCGGGCTTTGCCTCCAGCCAGGCGGCATACGACGAAGCGTATACCAAAGTGTTTGCTGCCCTGGATGCCGTGGATTCCAGGTTGGCCGACGGGCGCATTTATCTGTTTGGTGATCAGCTGACAGAAACCGATATACGTCTGTTCGTCACCCTGGTGCGTTTTGACGCTGCCTATCACGGCTTGTTCAAGTGCAACCGGAATACCTTGAGAGCCATGCCGCGCTTGCATGACTACATGCACCGCATATTGGCGCTTGACGGCATTTCAGATACGGTAAATCTTGAACATATCAAGGCCGGTTACTATTCCATCAAGGCTTTGAATCCGAGTGGCATTGTCCCGGCAGGGCCAGGAGAACTCTGAGTACAGGAGTGACCGCTATGAACACTGTAACCGATGTTCTGTTTATCTCGCATGGGGGTGGGCCGATGCCCCTCCTGGGGGATCCGGGGCACCGAGAAATGGTGACCCGATTAACGGAGATTGCCGGTAAACTTCGCAAACCCTCTGCGATACTGGTTGTCAGCGCGCATTGGGAGGCACCGGTACCGACGATCACCTCTGGCGCCAGACCTCCGCTCATCTTTGATTATTCTGGCTTCCCACCTGAGGCTTACAACATCCAATACCCCTGCCCCGGAGAACCGGAGCTGGCGCGTCAGGTATACCAGGCGCTGGATCAGGCCGGTATCCGCGCCCGGCTTGACGGCCAAAGGGGATTTGATCATGGCCTGTTCGTGCCGCTGAAACTGATGTACCCGCAGGCGGATATTCCATGCGTTCAGCTCTCTTTGGTAAACAGTCTGGATGCGAGTACTCACCTGGCTATTGGTAAGGCGTTGCAGGCGCTGGACGTCGATAACCTACTGGTGATTGGCTCCGGCTTCTCATTCCATAACATGCGGGCATTTTTCTCCGCGAATACGTCGGAGGTTCAGGCTCGTAACCAGGCGTTTGAAGACTGGCTGGAGGAGACGTGTACCGATAGTTCAATGCCGGAATCAGAGCGGGTAGAGCGCCTGACTCATTGGGAACTGGCCCCGTCTGCCCGCTTTTGCCATCCGCGGGAAGAGCACCTTTTGCCTTTGCATGTTTGCTATGGCCTAGCGAACAAAGCGAGCGATGATCATATCTCGGCAACTATTCTCGGTAAAAAATCAGGAATGTTTTATTGGCGAATAGAGAACAGTTAAATCTGTCAGGTGTGGATGTTTTTTTGTTTAAGGTACGCAAAACCACCTGATTTCGGCAAAGATCAGTCGCTCTTGTGAGAAACGGCAGTTTTGATTTATCAAAACTGCCGTTAAAGGAGGAATCATGATCAGTCCTGTTGAAATCAAAGATCGCGCCGTAGGTTCCATAGTGGTGGGCTTTATTGGCAATGCACTTGCGCTCGCAGACACCCCCAAGACAGGCTAAACTGCGCATCGACTCAGGGTTGACTCCGCGTACGCCTAATTGGGGGCTTTTCTACCACCTTTGAGCCATTACCCCGGTCATAAATATCAAGGAAGATCACAGCTTCCTGTTGCATACTTCCTTGGCAGCTACCTCTAACGAAAAGAAACGAGCAATGCCCAATTCTGTGTTTGCTGGCTTTACCCAGAACTTCCTTGGTAAAGCCCCCGTCTGGTACAAGCAGGTTATCCTGCTGTTTTTGATTGCCAACCCTGTTGTTATGTATACCCTGGGCCCGGGAGTGACGGGGTGGTTACTGATAGCAGAGTTTATTTTTACCCTGGCGATGGCCCTGAAATGCTACCCTTTGTTGCCCGGTGGCCTGTTGGCGGTTGAGTCTTTGCTGATCGGTCTAACCACCGCCGATGCGGTCTACCATGAAGTGCTGACCAACTTTCCGGTGATTCTGCTGCTGATGTTCATGGTGGCAGGGATTTATTTCATGAAAGAACTGTTGCTGGTCACCTTTACCCAGATTCTGGTGGGGGTGCGTTCCAAGTCGGCCTTGTCTATGTTGTTTTGCAGTGCTGCTGCCCTGTTGTCGGCATTTCTGGATGCGCTCACCGTTACCGCGGTCATAATCAGTGTGGCGGTGGGTTTCTTCTCGGTGTATCACAAGGTGGCCTCGGGCAAGGGCTACCAGCAGAAAGACCACAACGCCAACAGCGATGAAGAAGTGATCGAACTGCACCGCGGCGACCTGGAGAACTTCCGGGCGTTTTTGCGCAGTTTGTTGATGCACGGCGCCATTGGTACCGCGCTGGGTGGCGTGGCGACCATGGTGGGCGAGCCGCAAAACCTGTTGATTGCGAAAGTGGTGGGCTGGGATTTCATTGGCTTTTTCCTGCACATGGCGCCGGTGAGTGTTCCGGTATTGGTGGCCGGGCTGGCCACCTGCTGGGCGCTGGAGAAGCTGCGCTGGTTCGGATATGGCGGTCGCCTGCCCAAGCCGGTACGCCAGGTATTGGAAGAGTTTGCAGAGAATGAACGCTCCCGGCGCACCAAGGCAGATCAGGCCGCCCTTTGGGTTCAGGCTATTGCTGCGGGGATACTGGTGTGTGGCCTGGCGTTTCACATTGCCGAGGTGGGCCTGATCGGTTTGCTGGTGATTATTCTGGTTACTTCGTTTACCGGTGTGACCGATGAGCACCAGATTGGCAAGGCGTTCCAGGAGTCGCTGCCGTTTACGTCGCTGCTGGTGGTGTTCTTTGCCGTGGTGGCGGTTATACACGAGCAGCACCTGTTCAAGCCGGTGATCGACTATGTCTTGAGCCTACCTGAGCACCAGCAGCCGGGTATGTTCTTTATTGCCAACGGCTTGTTGTCGATGATCAGTGACAATGTGTTTGTGGCAACGGTGTACATCAGCGAAGTAAAACAGGCGTTGGAAGCCGGCAGCATCAGCTACGAGCATTTCCAGACTCTGGCGGTGGCGATCAATACCGGCACCAACTTGCCCAGTGTCGCTACGCCAAACGGCCAGGCGGCCTTCCTGTTCCTGCTGACCTCGGCCATTGCCCCGCTGGTACGCCTGTCGTACGGGCGTATGGTGATCATGGCCTTACCCTATACGGTGGTCATGGGTGGTGTGGGGCTGTACATGGTTACCCACGCTTTCTGAGCCGGATTTTTGCAGTATTCGGCGTAGTGTTGTTCCGGTTATCTGTTAGGCTTGATAGAAACAGGTAACCGAAGCAGCGACTATGATCTCCGGCCCCAGCTTTTTCTTTATCCCTGCCCGGCGGGTGGCGCGAGCCCTTTTTCTTGCGCTGCTCTGCGCCCTGATTTCCTTCACGGTAAGTGCCGCAGACGCAACCAGCGATGACGGAAAGACCCTGCGGGTTGCCTATGTAGAATTTCCTCCCATCACTTACCGAAACAGCGCGGGCGAGCCCATGGGTGAAATGGTGGGGGTGCTCGACAAGCTGGCGGCGGAGGCGGGATACCGTATCGAATATCTGTATTTGCCGGTGGCACGGGCATATCTATACCTGAAAAACGGCACCATCGACATGATGATGGGCCTGACCAAGGTTCCGGCGGTGCAGCATGATGTGCTGGAAAGCTGGGTTAACCCGGTGAGCATGCAGCTGAGTGCCTGGTACCTCGACGCTACCGAGCCGATTGATCACCTGGATCGTTTGCGCAATAAAACCGTCATCCTGATCAACGGCTACACCTACGGAGGGCTCCGGAACTGGCTAATAGCACAACCGGATATCCGGGTGTCTGAAGCCCCCAATCATCGCTCCGCTCTGGATATGCTCAAGCTCGGGCGCGGTGACTATCTGCTCGACTATCGCAAGCCCATCCGCCAGGTAATGGCAGATCCGGGCTACAATATGATCCGTGAATCTCCGATTCGGACCCGCCACGGCGCCTGGTTGTTTTCACTGGCCAATCCCCGGGCAGCACTCCTGCGTGAAGAGTTTGACGATGCCTACCTCAGGCTGGCCGAAAAGGGGGAGGTGGCTCCGGTACAAAGGTACCCGAATACCTACGTGGTACCCGGATTTCCGCTACAGTACCGGTAATTTTTCGCTGGATGACCGGGACAGAATCAGGTCGCCATACCAGGCTGCGGCCTGCTCACCGGTATTATCTGCATCGGTCATGATGGCCACGCCAACAATGGCAGGTGGTGCGTTTCTTAAGGCGCTGCCGTTAGCGGTAGCACGCACCACTTGCCGGCCATCTTCAACCACCAACTCATAGTGGGTATGGCGATCGATGTTGGGAAATTCCAGGGGCTCCCAGCCGTCCTGGAGGGACGTTATGGCAGAGAAGGGGGGAAGCAGCGGGGGGATTGCCTGCAACCCCAGAGTGGCGAACAGCAGCGTTGTGCAGAGGCAGACTGTGGAACGGCGAAAAGTCACGTTATTCTCCTGAACAATAAGATTGACCGGGCTAGAACGTTTAACCCTTAGCCATCATCTTGTGTTGCTGGTACAGGGTGTATATAGTGACCCCGTCCTTGGTCAACTACCATATATTGTGATCAAACTCTGATCATCTTGTTTATAGGGTAGTCGGGAATCCGGTGAGAATCCGGAACTGACGCGCAGCGGTATTGGGGAACGAGCGTGGTATTACGACACTGGTGCAAACCGGGAAGTCGCCGCGCAAGGCAGAACAAAAGGTTCATGCCCCTGAGTCCGAAGACCTGCCAGGGAACAGAAGCCCATGGGGTTTCTGCACTGCACCTTCGCGATTCAAGGGTGAGCAGACTGGTCAGGCCTGCCCGTGCCTTGGGTAAGGTGTGCCGCTGCATTCGCGAAGGATTTAACGGAATCAACGCGAATTCAGGAGAGCACCATGACAGCCGCCACCCTCGCCGAGCCCTCGGTCAGCCAAACTCAATCCCTGCAAGTTATTAAACGCAACGGCACCCTGGTGGGATTTAACCCGGCCAAGATCAGTGTTGCGGTTACCAAGGCGTTTCTGGCGGTGGAAGGTGACCAGTCGGCCGGTTCCGCGCGCATCAACGACGCCGTACACCGGGTCACCGAGCAGGTAATGCAGGCCATCAGCCGTCGCCTGAAAGCGGGTGGCAAGGTGCATATTGAAGACATTCAGGACCAGGTGGAACTGGCACTGATGCGCGCGGAAGAGCAGAAAGTGGCCCGGGCCTACGTACTCTACCGGGAAGAACACGCCCGCCAGCGTGCTGTTGAAGAACCGATGGAAGCCCACCCGCACCTGACCGTGAAAAAGAGCGACGGCAGCATCGCCCCGCTTGATCTGGGCCTGATGAAACAGCAGGTGGAGCAAGCCGCCACTGGCCTTGAAGGCATTGACGGTGAATCCCTGGTGGAAGACGCGCTGCGCAACCTGTACGACGGCATCGAGGGCACCGAAGTGCTGACCGCGCTGATCATGACCGCCCGCGGTCGCATCGAGCGGGAGCCGGACTACAGCGCCGTCACCGCCCGCCTACTGCTGGAACAGCTGCGGCTGGAAAACGCCGATGCCCTGGGCCTGCCCCGCAACCAGACGCTGGCGGAGACTTATCCACAGGCGCTGACGGCGTTTATCCACGCCGGTATCCGTTACGAATTGCTGGACGAAGCCCTGGCGGCCTTTGATCTGGAGCGCCTGGCCGAAGCCCTGAAGCCCGAGCGGGATCTGCAATTTGGCTTCCTCGGCCTGCAAACTCTCTACGACCGCTACTTCCTGCACTGGAACCAGGCCCGCCTGGAACTGCCCCAGGTATTCTTCATGCGCGTGGCCATGGGCCTGGCGCTGCGCGAGGACGACCCCAACGCTCGCGCCATCGAATTCTATGAGCTGCTTTCCAGCTTCGATTACATGGCCAGTACGCCCACCCTGTTCAACAGCGGCACCCGCCATTCCCAGCTGTCGTCCTGCTACCTGACCACGGTCGGCGACGACCTGGAAGACATCTATGGCGCCATCAAAGACAACGCCCTGTTGTCGAAATGGGCTGGCGGCCTGGGCAACGACTGGACCCCGGTGCGGGCGCTGGGTTCGCACATCAAGGGCACCAACGGCCAGAGCCAGGGCGTGGTGCCATTCTTGAAAGTAGTGAACGACACTGCGGTGGCGGTGAACCAGGGCGGCAAGCGCAAGGGCGCGGTCTGCGCCTATCTGGAAAGTTGGCACCTGGACATCGAGGAATTCCTCGAACTGCGCAAGAACACCGGCGATGAGCGCCGCCGCACCCACGACATGAATACCGCCAACTGGGTACCGGATCTGCTGATCGAGCGTATGCGCGAAGACCGCGACTGGACCCTATTTTCCCCTAGCGGTGTGCCGGATCTGCACGACCTGTACGGCAACGCATTCCGCGAACGCTACCAGCACTACGAGGCGCTGGCGGAGCAGGGCAAAATCAAGCTGTTCAAGAAGATTCCGGCCAAGCAGTTGTGGCGCAAGATGCTGACCGTGCTGTTCGAAACCGGGCACCCCTGGATCACCTTCAAAGATCCGTGCAATCTGCGCTCGCCCCAGCAGCATCAGGGCGTGGTGCACAGCTCAAATTTGTGCACCGAAATCACCCTGAACACCAGCGCCGACGAAATCGCCGTGTGTAACCTGGGCTCGGTGAACCTGGCTGCCCACATCAAAGACGGCGAGTTGGATGTGGCGCGCCTGGAGCGAACCGTCACCACCGCCGTGCGCATGCTCGATAACGTGATCGACATTAACTTCTACGCCGTGCCCCAGGCCCGCAATTCCAACCTTCAGCACCGCCCCGTGGGCCTGGGCCTGATGGGCTTCCAGGATGCCTTGTATCAACTGGGTCTGCCGTACACCAGCGCGGAAGCGGTGGAGTTTGCCGATGTCGCCATGGAGCAGCTGAGCTACTTCGCCCTGCGTGCCTCGGCCACCCTGGCCGGTGAGCGTGGCGCTTACGAAACCTACGAAGGCTCCCTGTGGAGCCAGGGCATTCTGCCGATTGATTCGATCCAGAACCTGAAAGACGCCCGTCGTGAGGGAGACCTTTCGGTGAACACCGACAGCCGTCTGGACTGGACGCCGGTGCGCGAGCTGATCGCCAAACACGGCATGCGCAACAGTAATGTGATGGCCATTGCGCCCACCGCCACCATCTCCAACATTGTCGGGGTGTCGCAATCCATCGAACCGGCTTACCAGAACTTGTTTGTGAAATCGAACCTGTCTGGCGAGTTCACCGTGGTGAACCCCTCCCTGGTGCGGGATCTCAAGGCCGAAGGCTTGTGGGACAACGTGATGGTGAACGACCTGAAATACTTCGACGGCAGCGTACAGCAGATCGACCGCATTCCCACCGAACTCAAGGCCCGCTACGCCACCGCCTTTGAAATCGACGCCCGCTGGCTGGTGGAAGCCGCGTCCCGACGCCAGAAGTGGCTCGACCAGGCCCAGAGTCTGAACCTGTACATGGCCGAACCCAGCGGCAAAAAGCTGGATGCGTTGTACCAGCTGGCCTGGGAACGCGGTCTGAAAACCACCTATTACCTACGCTCTTTGGGGGCCACCGGTGCCGAGAAATCCGCCCCCGTGGCCGCGCCGCAGCCGCAGGTGTGCTCGATTGATGAGCCGGACTGCGAAGCGTGTCAGTAACCACTCACTGTGTCAGGAGATAGCACCATGCTGGACTGGGATGACGAATCTAAAGCCGCCACCAAGCCAGCCGCCACCGGCGGCCCGGCGCCCGTGAATGTGGATGACAAGCGGGTGATCAACGGCGAGACCGACATCAACCAATTGGCACCGTTCAAGTACCCCTGGGCCTGGGAGTACTTCATGAACGCCAACAAGAACCACTGGACGCCGCTGGACGTGAACATGGCGCAAGACGTTCACGACTACCACCACCGGCTGACCCCGGCGGAAAAGCACGTGTACGAAAACGTGCTGGCGTACCTGACCACCTCCGATATTCTTGCCATGCGCAACATCGGCCTGGCGGTGATGGAAAAAATGAGCGCCCCGGAGCTGCAGATTTATCAGGCCCGGCAGGTATACGAAGAAGCCCTGCACACCTGGACCTACCAGCACTGCATCGAGACCCTGAACCTGGACCAGAGCGAGATCTACAACCGCTACCGGGTGGTGCCGGAGATCAATGGCAAAATCCAGCTGGCCAACCGCCGCCTGGACGCCGCCATGCGCTCCGACATGAACCTGCGCAACCCGGACGAGCTGCAAGACTTCGTGATGTCGTACCTGTTCTTCGCCGCCGTGTTCGAAGGCTGCTGGTTCTACAACGGCTTCAGCCCCATCTTCGCCCTGCAGCGCAGAGGTCTGATGCGCGGCACCGGCGAACAACTCCAGTACATCCTGCGGGACGAAGCCATGCACTTCTCATTTGGCTTGAAAGTGGTCAACCAGATTCTGGAAGAAGAGAAAATCACCCTGGATCCGAAAGCCGTGCGCGAGATGTGGGACGAATCCGAAGCGGCGGAAATGGCCTACGCCAACTACGTGCTGCGGGACCCCATCCTGGGCTACTCGGCCGAATACCACAGCGAGCAGTTCCGCTTTGTGGCCAACCGCCGGGCCCGCACCGTGGGCCTGGAAGAACCCTTCCCCGGGGCGAAAAACGTATCACCCTGGCTGGACGAGCAGGCTACCCTGCGCAAAGAGAAAAACTTCTTTGAAACCCGGGTGATCGAATATCAGACCGGGGCGCAGCTGGAGTGGTGAGTGTTTGCGAATATAAGGTAAGGCGCCTTGAGGCATACCGGGAGTCAGGCTGCTTCCGGTTCAGGAAGCAAAGCTTGCCAGAAACGCCCGGTATTCCCGCAGCACAGATTCACCGCTGCGGGCGACCAGCCTGACTTCCTGCCCGGGCAGGCACTGGGCCAGCCGGGAGACAGACAGCGGCGAAAGCGCACCCAGTCTCGGATAGCCTCCGATGGTCTGACGGTCGTTGAGTAATACGATCGGCTGGCCATCGGGTGGCACCTGGACTCCGCCAAGGTTGATGCCCTCTGAAATCAGCGATCGGATTCGGCACTGTAATTTGGGGCCGGCGAGGCGCACACCCATGCGGTCTGCCCGGTCATCCACCCGCCACCAGGTGTTGAAAGCGTCAAACAGGCTGCGACCGGTGAATTCGGCAATCTGCGCACCTGGCAGCAGATCGAGCTGCGGCGGCTCCCGGAAATCAGGGCGGGCATGCGGCGGGGCCTGGGTGATGCCCGGTGCTGCGGTGATACCCGGTTTGAACGTGCTTAACCTGTCGTCATCCGCCAGCTTGCGGCCGTGGCCATCAAAGCCGCCCAGTTGCTCCCGGGCGACACAGGCTACGCTGCCCATCGCTGGCGGAGCCGCAAAGCCACCGCGTACAGACAGATACGCCCGCAGCCCGCTTACCGGGGTGCCAAACGTCAGTTTCTGGCCTTCGGACCAGCGTACCCGTTGCCAAAGCGGAACCGGATGGCCCTCCAGCGTGGCGCCAAGATCGGCTCCGGCGATGGCAATATCAAGATCGCGTTCCGCCACCAGTTGCAGTCCGCCAAAGGTGATTTCAAGGCTTGCCGAGCCCCACGGATTACCGGCCAGCCGGTTGGCCCAGGCCCAGGAGTACAGGTCGGCTGGCCCGCCCTGAGTGACTCCCAGGTGCCGGACGCCAAAGCGGCCGCGATCCTGAAGCAGCGCAAGCGGCCCGGCCCGGAGCACCCGGATCGCGATGTCGCTCTGGGGTAGGGTGGTCATTGGCATGCCTCCATGGGGGTAATGTCGCCTCCGCTACGCTCAAACGCCTCTCGAGAGGCCGGAACAAAGCGTACCTGGTCGCCCACATTCAGCAGGCTGAAACCTTCTCTTTTTCGGTCGAACAGGCGGGCACTGGTGCGACCCAGAAGGTTCCAGCCGCCTGGGGTGGCGGTGGGGTATGCGGCGGTCTGGCGCGCGGCAATGGCCACGCTGCCCACCGGGACTTTCTTACGGGGCGTGTCGAGCCTCGGGCATTCCAGCTGTGGGGCCGTCAGGCCCATGAAGGCAAAGCCTGGCGCAAAGCCCAGGGCAAAGACGCGGTAGGTTTTCTGGCTGTGGCACGCGATGACCTCAGCCACCGACAGTCCCGTATGTTCCGCGACCCGCTCAAGGTCTGGCCCAACGCTGGCATGGTAGAACGTTGGCAGTTCATGTATCTGGCTGGTGCCGGAGCTGCCCTCCGGTGTCAGGTCCGTGAGCAGGCTGGTGATCTTCTGTTGCGCTTCCAACGGACTCAGTTGCACGGGATCGAAAACCACCAGCAAGGTGGTGTAGGACGGCACCAGGTCCACCACCGCCGTTCCGAACGCCGATTCGCAGCGCTGCAGCAAGGCGGTGATCCAGGGCAGGTTGGTTTCCTCAATGCTATCGAACAGTCTTACCATCCAGCCGTCCAGGCCCGCAGATTCCAGCCGGGGCAGGGTTGTGACGGAGCCTGTGTTCATGTCTGGCTTCCAAGCGCCTGAATGGCTTCCCGAATGGACTGGATGGCAGCAATGGATTCGTTGTTGTCACCATGCACGCACAAGGTGTCGGCTTGCAAAACGATCTTGCTGCCGTCGCTGGCGGTGAGTGGTTCACCTTTAGCGATCGTAATGGCCTGTGCTAGGATTTCCTTTGGGTCTTCATGAACGGCACCGGGCTGCCGCCTGGACACCAGATGCCCGTGCTGATCATAAGCGCGATCCGCAAAGGCCTCAAACCAGAGGTTTATGCCATATCGGTCGGCAATTTCCTGTGCCATCGACGTGTCACAGGCTGCCATAGTCATCAGGGGCAGAGAGGCATCGAAATCTTTGACCGCCCTGACCACGGCTTCAAACAAAGCCGGATCCCGGATCATATCGTTGTACAGTGCGCCGTGGGGTTTCACGTAATGTAGCCACAGACCTTCAGCCCGACAAAGCCCGGACAGCGCCCCGATCTGGTACAGCACAAGGTCTTCCACTTCAGCAGGTGAGCAAGCCATAGAGCGTCGGCCAAAACCCACCAGATCCGGATAGGATGGGTGAGCGCCGACCTTCACCTGATGGGCTTTGGCCAGGCGCAGGGTACGCCGGATAACGTGAGGGTCGGATGCGTGAAAGCCGCAGGCTACGTTGGCAAGATCCACGTGGGGCATGACATGCTCATCCATTCCCATGACCCAGGGGCCGAAGCTTTCACCCATATCGGCATTGATCAAAAGCGTGCTCATATAGCCTCTCCTGTTTTAACCATGCGGTAACGCCACTGGCTTAAGACAAAAATTCCCAGGCTCACTGCCATCGAGGCAGCCAATGCCACGGCAAAAGTGGCCATAGGAGGCAAAGTGTCTACCACCAGTGCCAGCGCCAGTGCAAAGGCTACGAGGCTGAGCATGCCTTTCTGGGCCATGCTTACCGTTGCTCTTGCCACTTCCGGGCCGTAGCGCTCGTAGAGTGTCCAGCCAATCGTGAACAAACCCACAGGAAACCCCACCAATATACCGGAAAGGAACGGGCCGGTTCTCGCCGCCAGGGTTGTTGCAATACTTACCAGAATGCCAGCCAGCAGGCCCCGTAATAGCAGATCGAACCAGCCTGATCGAGCAATTACGACGGTGTGCCTCAGTTGCAGCCTGTGGCGTATGAACTCAGCCGTCAAAAGCACCAAGCCGTACGCCAGAAGGGCTCCCCATACGCCTCCGGGTAGCAATGAAAATAGAAGCGAAGCGGGTATCCAGCTGCCCGTTGCCAGTGCCAGGCTGGTGAATACGCCCAAACGCCCGGCGGACAGCACGAAGCTGATAGCGAAGATAAGCGTTGCGATCAGTGCGTGCAGAGTCGACAGTGCGGCGGCTTGCAGGAACTCGGTTGAGCGCTCCTGAAGCATAAAGAAGTAGCCGGGGCCAAGAATAATCGGCGTGCCTGCCAGAATGCCGCCAAGCCGGGGGCCCATCTTGCCAACCGCCACCGACACCCCAATCACCACTGCGGCGGTTGCCACCAGTTTGACAATCAGAACGCTCAGCATAGGGTTGAGAGTATCCTCTCAAGGCCTGCTGCCGTGTTGAGCAATTGCCGATCCGTTCCATTTCGGCCAACCAGCATTAGCCCAGATGGCAGCGCGCCCTGCGGGTGATTCGGAATTGTAATGGCACATAAATCCAGCAGGTTGGCGACGGTCGGGTTGCGCAACACCAGCAGGTTCAGTTGGCCATAGCTTTCATCATCAACGAGTTCCTCAAAACGTGGTGGGGCAATGGGCACGGTGGGTGCCAACAGTCCGTCGTAGGCTGACAACCACTGGTCGGCCTGTTGTTTGCGATTCTGTCGGCGGTGCAGCAGTTCGATGTAATCGGAGGCCGTGAGAGAGGCGCCGCGCTCAATGCGAGTACGGACTCTTGGGTCATAGCGATCTCCGCAAGCTGTCAGCCAATCCCGGTGCAGGTGGTAGCTCTCTGCAGCGGTAAAGCCGCCGCCCTCCAATAACTCTGGCAGGGCATCCAGTACCGGAACCGCGACCTCATCAATTATTGCGCCCGCGCCGCGAAGAGCCTTCAGGCTACGGATGAAAGCGTCAGAAATTTCGGCTGAAACATCGTCGAGCATGTAGTTGGTAGGGACGGCAAAACGCAGGCCAGCCAGTGAACGAGGCTTTAAAGGTGTCGCCGGTTGCCCTGCCAGAACAGCATCAATGCGTGCACAGCAGTCGACGGTTCGGGCCATAGGGCCGATAGAGTCGAGGCTATCGGACAGCGGGAAGGAGCCCGTGCGTGGAATGCGGCTTTGCGACGGTTTAAAACCGACCAGGCCGCAGAACGCTGACGGAATACGAACTGAACCGCCGGTATCGGAGCCGATAGCCGCTGCGGCCATGTATCGGGCCACGGCGACGGCGGCGCCCGAAGATGAGCCGCCGGGAATCCGGCCGGGAGCGACAGGGTTATCCGGTGTGCCGTAATGGGGGTTTATGCCAAGCCCGGAATAGGCGAATTCGGTCATGTTGGTGTGCCCGGTAATCACGGCCCCGGCACGGCGCAAGCGAGATACGATCAGCGCATCGGCTTTGGCTGGAGTGTCCCACCATTGGCTACCGGCGTGGGTAACTTCTCCGGCCACGTCGAACAGAACCTTCAATGCGATCGGTAAGCCAGCCAGCTCACCAGTGGGTACACCGGCGCCTCGCAAGCCGTCTATAGCCCGGGCTTCGGCTTTTGCCTGGCCATCGAACCGGCGGGTATAAACCTGCCGATCCGGGTGATCACCTTTATCGATGTTGGCCTGGCAGATATCCAGTAGCTCACCGGCTTGCCAGTGGCCAGCGGCCAGGCCAGTCAGTAGGTCTGCCAGAGATTCCGCTGGCAACGGCTTGAGCGCTGTAGTTTCGAGTTGTGTCATTTTACCACCGACAGGGTCTCAACGTTGTAAGCATGCTCCAGAGAGCGGCCTCTGACCGGATCTGTTAACACCATCCGAAATGTTTCTGACGGGCGAACACCTCCGATCACGGGTAGTGTGCCGCAAAGCATGGCTTGTCCGGGAGCCAGTTCGGTTGTTTCCAGGCCAAATCGACGCAGGAGATCCTCCGGATGCAGTAGCCCGGTAACACCGCCTTGCTGGTAGGGTACTTCTTTGCCATCAATGGTGGCGAAAGAGGCCATTTGTAGCTTATCCCAATGGTCAATTACATCCGCCAGCCACCAGATCTGACGCCCTACCGGTTTGGCACACACCTGTTTGGAATGGGCGACCGACCAGGCTTCGGCTTCCCGATCCGTGTGATCCGAGCCCAGGCCAACAACGGTGCCGTGTTCGGTTCCGATCAGCAGAACCTCGATTTCACCACTGGTTTCGTTGCCCAGAAATTGAACCTGATTGGCGGTGGTCACCAGTCCTGCTGATACCCGATAGAACAGAGGTGTGCTTGACGGGGGTGCAACTCCGATGGCCTTGAGCTCTTCAATGTGTTCATCAATGCCAGCCTGCTCGCGCCCCGCCCAACCAGCAATAATCAGTTCGTTTATTTCAACGTTCAGGGTTTCGCCAGTCTCTGCAAATTGAAATTCTGTCATCACGTATCTCCTGTTGTTATGCGTTGGTTAAGGGGTTAGTTGAGCAGTTCCGGCAGGAAAAGCGCGATTGAAGGAAAGAGGACAAGGGCTATAGCCATTAGCAACATCATGGCGACGTAAGGCAATGCGCCAACCATGACATCGTTGAACGAGCCACCCTGACGAACCCCCTGCACCACATAGAGGTTGAGCCCGACCGGAGGTGTAATCAGCGCCATTTCGATCAGCAGAATCAGCAAAATGCCAAACCACACCGGGTCAAAACCCATACTAATAATGATTGGAGCCACAATCGGAATGGTTATAACCATCAGTGACAGGGTTTCGATGAAGAAGCCAAGAATGATGTACATGGCGATGATCATCAGCAGGGTGGAGTAGGGGCCAAGGCCGGCAGACTCAAGAAACGAGGTAAGCTCCCGGGTGATACCTGCAGAGGCCAGAACAAAGTTCAGGAAATAGGATGCCATGATAATCAGCATGATCATGCCCGTGGTGCGCATGGTGCCCTCGAGAGCTTCCATGACGACGGATTTGCTGAGCTTGCCCATTGCTGCCGCGATCACCATGGCGCCGATAACCCCCAGCGATGCAGCTTCTGTTGGGGTTGCCCAGCCAGCATAAATAGAGCCGACAACAATACCGAACAGGAGCAGTACCGGAACCAGATGCCGCAAACCTGAGAAACGCTCAGCCCACGAGTGGTGCGTGCTCGGCCCACCCAGTGAAGGACGCCATAAACAGATCAGAGCGGTTCCGACAACAAACAGCAGTGCCAGCAACAACCCGGGAATCATCCCAGCGGCAAATAACTGTGGAATAGAGGTTTCGGTCAGAAAACCGTAGACGATCAGGTTGATCGACGGTGGGATCATAATGCCGAGAGTACCGCCTGCGGCAATGGAACCCGTGAACAGGCGCTGGTCGTACTTCAGGTCTTTGCCTTGCGGGATGGCAACTGTGCCAATAGTGGCAGCCGTCGCCACGCTGGATCCGGATGTTGCGGAGAACAGGGTTGCCGTGGCTACGTTGGCATGCAACAGGCCGCCGGGTAACCAGGAAAACCAGCTCTCCAATGCCCGATAGGTTCCTTTGGCGATGCCGGTGCGCACCAGAATTTCGCCCAATAGTATGAACAGGGGAATGGCGATCAGGAGAAAGCTGTTGGAGGCTGTCCAGAGGACATCCCCCATGGCATTAACCAGGGGAAACGGCGAGAAGAACTCGTCCAGAAACAGCCCCAGCACAATCAGTGTCGCGGCCACCGGAACACTCACCAGCAGAAGAACAAGCAGAACGGTCAGAGTTAGCACAATCATCAGTTGGTTTCCTTGTTCTCTTCGCGGATCTGTTCATCCAGTGTCGGGCTGCCAGCCAGGCGCTGTACGTCATTCATCTGGCCGCTGAGCAGGCCGAGCAGTACTCGCAGAGACATCAGCACGACAGCGACGGAGAACCACACCAGACCTAGCAACCACAGTGCCTGGGGAATCCATACGGGTGTGCCCAAAGGCGTATTTGCGCGGGCTCCGCCCGTATAGGAGTGCTCTGCCACATCGAATGCGGCACCCACAACCAGAACGCAGAACAAGGCCAGAGACAACAGGGCGATGAGATCAAGCACACCGCGTGCGCTGACGGGCAATTTCACATACAAAGCATCAATGCGGATGTGAGCTTTGCGCATCAGGGTGTAGGCAAACGCCCAGCTTGTGCTGATAGCCATTACGTATCCGGTGATTTCAGTCGCGTGCAAATTTGAGCGGCCGATCAGCTGACGGGACAAAATTTCTATGGTCACCAGAGCGACTGTCAGGAGAATCAGAACGCCACCGGCCCGGGCCAGCCAGAGCGAGCCGGACTGGACGCCCTGAAGAATCCGGTCGAGCCCGGAAGTTATCGGTTCCAACATAGGGTTCTCCAGAACGGGTTGCCGCGCACAACCCGTTCTTCAGTTATTGCAGGATGATGAAATTTACTTTGAGGCTTTCAGGCCTGTGACACTGCCGATGGTTTCATTCCAGCGATCAACCCAGCGCTGATCAACCCGGTCGGCCCAGTTTGGCAGCAGCTTTTCTTCCAGGTGGCGGGAAACTGCTTTGAAATCGCTCTCCGTTGCCTGAACCAGTACCATATTGCCCGGCTCACCACGGGAGCATTCTCCTTCACCGGTCAGGCAGGCAATCCCTTCTTTGGTTTCGTCAACTGCTGTGGCCCATACTTTTGCTTCGTAGTTCTCTTTCAGTTCTTTGAGCAACCACTCCTGGGTATCTGCCGATAGTGACTGCCACTTTTTACCGTTCATGGCGGTTACAACGTGATCCCACCCGCCAACTGGAAGCGGGTACAGGTGAGTGGCTACTTCGTACCATCCGGAGCTGTAGCCGGAAAGTGAACCGGTGACCGCACAATCAATAACGCCACGCTGAAGTGCTCCGGGCACTTCGCTGTAATTCAGTGTGATACCTTCGGCCCCCAGAGCTTCCAAGAACTCCGCAGTTGTTCGGCCACTGGCGCGTACTTTCTTGCCTGCGAGATCCGAGAGACTGCTGATTTCGGCATTGCAGAACACAACCTGAGAAGGATACGGAGCTACTGCAAGCACCTTGGCGCCGTCGAAACGCTCGCTGAAGGCTTCGTCCAGAACCGGCCAGTAGGCTTCGGCAACCTTGCGGGCAGTTTCAACATCCGGTGCCATCATGGGCATATCAAGCCCTTCCAGCTCAGGTGCATCCTGAACCGCGTAGTCGGCAACCGTTGAGGTAACCTCAATGACATTGCGAGCCATCAGACGGTAGACCTCACCGCCACCCAACCCCATCTGGTCGAACGTTGTTACATTGGTAGAGATGTTGCCGCCGGATGCCTCAGGAATATGATTGCTCCAGAACGGGTTCTCGAAGTTTTTATACAGCGACAGGCTGCTCCAGCTGCCAACGTATGAAAAGCTGGTGTTATCAATGTCCTGAGCGGTGGCATGGCCTGCCATCAGAAGGGTGAGTGCAGTGGCTGCGGCGCAAACCTGATTTTTGTTCATCATGTCATTTCCTCTTCTCTTTCTCTTTGTTGTTAACAGGTGCTAAAGCAAGGTGACTTGGCTTTCGGGAATGTCTGTTACCAGCATGTGGCCCGGGCTATGAGTAATCGCAAAAGGCACGCCGGCATCCATCAATACTTGCTGAGGGGTCACGCCACATGCCCAGAAAACCGGTGTCTCATTACTATAGATGGACACGGAATCACCGTAATCCGGATTCATCAGATCACGAATACCAATCAGAGCCGGATCGCCAAAATGCACGGGGGCACCGTGGGCCAGAGGGAAGCGTGTGGTGATCTGAATGGCCCGGATTGCCTGTGCCGCCGGGAAGGGGCGCATGGATACCACCATATGACCGGAAAACCCTCCGGCAGCTTGAAGTGGGATCGAGGTTTTGAACATAGGGACGTTGCGGCTTTCGTCTATATGGCGAACAGCCACACCGTTTTGCATCAGTGCATGTTCAAAGCTGAAAGAACAGCCCAGGGCGAAGGTTACAAGATCGTCGCGCCAAAGATCAGAGACATCCCCTGCTGTGCCGGAGAGCTCACCGTGACGGTAGACGTGATAGGCCGGAACATCCCGTGCAATATCCAGATCGTTGCCCAGCAGTTCGCAGGTTCGCTGCCCCGGCTCACTAACGGCAATCAGTGGACAGGGTTTTGGATTCGCCTGGCAGAAACGCAGGAAACCATTGGCCTGTGCCTCGGGAAGCACTACCAGATTTACCTGAACAAAACCGGTTGCCAGGCCAGCGGTGGGGCCGGTCAGGCTGCCATCTCGTGCCCTTTGTCGAACCGCTCTGGCCTCGGAGGGATTAACGCTGATCATTTTTTCGCCTTGTAATGGTTTCTACTTAAATTAAGGCAAAAGCAATGATTAATTCCAATCGATATTTAAAATACAAACTGATCGAAAAATGTGATCAGTTGTATGGCTAACGTGATTCCCGGGATTCTGATGACACCAGATTCAGCGCTAGATCGGCGATTGCACGAACAATGTAGCCGCCAGGTGCTGTGGTATAAGCGACGTTGAATACAAGATCAGGTACATTTGCCTCTACCTGCAGTTCTCGAAGTTTTCCGGACTCAAGCTCGCTGGTAACAATCTCACTGGGTAGCGCACTGACACCAACACCATCGACCGTCATTCGAATGATGGTTGAGAGTGAGGAGCTTGAGTGGATCTGGATCGAGCGACTCACAGGATTGATCAGCGAGCGAATGTAAATGTGTGGTTCGCTCATTCGTGGGTAGGTGATGATAGGCACCTGAGCCAGAGCAGAGACGCTCAGAGGTTTTTCGTGCAGCATCAGTTTTTCACTGGCCACCCAGGTGAGTGAATAGCTGCAGAATGGTTTGGTGACAAAGTTCTCATGCCGTACCTCACCGATCAGAAACGCAATGTCGATTTCTCGCCGGATGAGTTTTTCGGCAAGACTAACGGAAATATCCACATCGAGTTCGAGATTGATGGCGGGATAGGTTTCATTGATCCTTTCGATCAGCCTGGGCAGCCAGGTATAGGCAATGGTTTCTGCAACGCCTAATCGTATGGTGCCATGGATGGAGTCCGGGTCGGCGACTTTCTCCAGAAGTTCCTGATGAAGTTCAAGAATTTTTTCGGCGTAAACCAGCAGCTCCCGGCCTTTGGTTGTCAGCACTGCACTGCGCCCGGATCGGTCAAACAGTTTTACGCCGAGCTCGTCCTCCAGGCCGGAAATACGTGCAGATATGGTCGGCTGGGAGGCGTACAGCTTTTCACCGGTGGCCCGAAAACTACCCAGCTTGGCTATCCAATAGAAGGTTTCAAGGGATCTGATATTCATAATTTTCCGGAGCCTAATCCGTTTTCTGGAACGACAGCAGAGTCTTGCCACTGGCATTTTGCAGGTGCAGTTTCAGGCCCTCAAGCAAATACCCCTCCACCTTGCCCAGCCGCTGCCGGAAGCGGTCTGCAGTGGCCATATCGGCGCAGGCCATCATGGTGGCCGCGATCGGGCCGAGCGACAGCGTGTCTGAGGTGACGGCGTGCAGGCTCCCAAAGACGTTGTTGCAGCCATCGGTGCCGGTGAAACGCATTTCCGTGAGGTTGAATTCCAGGCGCGGCCGCTGGCGCTCGCTGGTTAGTGCCAGTGGTTTGCCCTCAATGGCTTCGAGCACCCAGATATCGTGCAGCCGCAACCGGCTGTCGGCCTGCTTGTCCAGAACTTCAACCAGTTCGTAGGCAATGGATGGCTTATCCGCAGGCACCTGATGTGCGGGCAGCTGCGTTTCCTTCACCCTCAGCTTGTAGATATAGCCCGGTACGTACTCAAAGCCGTGAATGGGCGCGTAGAACAGCTGCCAGTTACCGGCAGACAGCTCCTCGCCCTTCTGCACCTGTAGACATTGCATGGGGCCGACGCCCACGCACCTGGCATTCAGGCTGTTCACCCAGTAGGTGCTGGTGGTGGAATTTGCGCCGGTATTATCCGCCGAGGAAGGGCTGAATGCTGAACAACCGACCAGCAGTGATGCTCCCAGAGCAATGGCAATAGAACCTCGAAGCATGCAGTTACCTCTCATCATCAATCCTGGGTCATGGCCGGGCTGGCCTTATCGCAGCTTTAATGAGGGTAGCACTAAGTTGATGAACGTATGATAGGAAGATAACGAATTGACCGATACCTCACCATCCTGTAGACGGTGAGGTATCTCGATGGTGCTCAGTCTGGTACGTCAGCTACCGACGGCACCACTGCAGAAGGCAGGTCTGATAGCGCGGCCAGGGCCGCCTCCTGTACCTGTTCGGCGGGCACAGTTTTGCCAGACGCCCGGGACGGCAAGGAACGGGTAGCGGTGGCTGCGGCAACCACCGTGGGGTTGTAGCCCAGCGAGAAGGCGCCCCGAGCGGTGGAGTTCACGCACATATGGGACATAAAGCCCGCCAGAATCAGATTCTGCACGCCCGCGGCTTTCAGTTGGTCATTCAGGTTTGTCTGGGTGAAGGAATTCGGGTAATTTTTGGTGATCACCGGCTCGCCATCTACCGGGGCTACCACATCGGCGATCTGGCCAATCGGTGCCGTGAGGTCGTAGGGTGAACCGGCACCGGCATCGTGCTGAATGTGGAATACCGGCCGCCCCGCCGCCCGGAAGCGCTCCAGCAACGCCTTGCACTCCTGCAGTGCGGGCTCCACGCCATCCAGTTTCATAACACCTTCGCGGTAGGTGTTCTGGGCATCGATAATCACCAGCGCGGAATCGCTGATCGGGCTGGCCTGGTTCCCCAGGCCGACAATGTCCCGCAGGGTTGTCAGATCACTCATGATGTTTCCTTATGGTTGGCAACGGCAAAAAACTTCTGTGTGACGGCGCAGTTGCAATGGCTCACCGGTTATAAAAACCGACCGACACTGGCAAGTTACCCGGCCCCTGCCAGCAAGTGAATCAATATAAGGGAGGATTGCCCCGCGCCTTGGGAGCCAGTACCAAAGTGCCGTGTTGCCTGCAGTGGCATCCGGGCTACGGCCTCCTTATCATAGCGGCATGCAAAAAGACTTTTATCGGCGTGGCCCGAACCACAGAGCCGGGGCCCGCGTGGGGTTTCTGGACGTGCGCCGCCGTTTCCAGTTCCGCAGTGTGGAAATCGGCCGCTGGGTAACCGAGCCGGAAAAGCGGCGCAGTGCGGGCCTTTTCTGCGACGCCCTCTGCGACCTGATGACCATTCTCGGTGGCACCGAAAGCCTGATCTCGCTGCGTGGCACCCTGGCCCTGCAATATGGTATCGGCGGCCGCCCGGGGGTGTCTGCCCACTATACCCCCGCAACCCGCAGTTTCGCCCTGGCCAAAAATGCGGGCCCCGGTAGCATAGCCCATGAATGGTTTCATGCATTCGACCACTACATCAGCAACAAGCTGTTCACCCGCGTACCCCGGGGCCAGTTTGCGTCCCGCCAATGGCTGCACCGGCAAGACGCCATCCCGCACCCGCTGAACCAGCGGCTTGAAGCCTGCTTCAAAGCCATCCTGCTGGACGAGCAGGGCAACCACCCCAGTACCCTGTTCCGGGTGTCGGCAAAAGCCGACAAGGCCGCTGGCGTGCATTATTACAGCCAACCCGAAGAACTCTGCGCCAGAGCCTTTGAAGCCTTCGTTCAGGATGCGGCGGTAAAAAATGCCTTTCTGGTGAAAGGCACCAAAGAAAGCGAAGACGCGAAACTGGGCCTTTATCCACAGGGGGAACAGCGGGAGCGGGTGAATCAGGCATTTTTTGCCTACTTCCAGATGCTAGGGCGTGCGCTGCAAAAGGCAGAAAGCTGACATGCTATCCGAGCGGACTGCGAACCCCGGCAAAGCCCTGACCAAGAACGTGCGTATAGATCTGGGTAGTTCGCAGATCCGAGTGGCCGAGCAGATCCTGAACGGTGCGAATATCGGTTCCGCGTTTCAATAGCTCGGTTGCAAACGTGTGCCGGAACGTATGGCAACCCGCCTGCTTGCCAATGCCAGCTTGTTTGACGGCATTGCGTACGGCCTTTTGAACAGAGGTAATATGCCTATGGTGACGAACCACGTTGCCAAGATTATCAGTGCTAATCGATGGTGACGGAAAAAGCCATTGCCATTCCAGAGTCCGACCTGCATTCGGGTATTTTCGGGCGAGTGCGAACGGAAGGCTGACAGGATGAAGAAACGCTTTGTCCTGCTCCCGCCAGGCTTTTCGAATGGTATCGATATGACATTGCAGCGGAGCCAGCAAAGGGGCGGGTAACAGGGTTGTTCTGTCTTTGGCGCCTTTGCCGTCTCGAACTGTGACGACCTGTTGTTGAAAATCGAGATCTTTAATACGTAACCGGCAGGCCTCCGTAATTCGCAGGCCTGCACCGTATAGCAGGGAAGCAATCAGGCGATCTGTTTCCCCCAGCCGATTTATGATGGCCATGGCTTCATCATGGGTGAGAACTACCGGCAATTTACGTGGTTTTTTCGACCGGATAACCTCGCCGATATCGCCCATTGGTTTGTCCAGTACTTTGTCATACTGGAATACCAGCGCATTCAGTGCCTGGGCCTGAGTTGCCGCTGCCACATTGCGACGAACGGCAAGCCAGGTGAGAAACTCATTCACTTCTCGCGCACCCATTTCGCGCGGGTGTTTCATGTTTTGAAAACGAATAAAAAACCGAATCCAGTACCAGTAGGATTTTTCTGTACGAATACTGTAGCGATTCACTCTGATAACGGCACGGACTTGATCTCTTAGCCGAGGTTCGTTTTTCTGCATAGCGGTGGCTCCTTGCCATTGCTGTGTTTTTATACAGTATTATTGGTGGCGTAAATCACAGATGTCAAACGATTACATGGAAACAGAGTGCGAGGTGAGCTAACCTGTTGTTTTAAATATTAATGGCCGATTCGCCCAATTGAGTAGAAAGCGGAATATCGAAGCAGTCAGATTTCTGCAATCGCGAAGCGGTCTGTCTAGTTGCTGTTAGAACTTAAAAAGGAACACCGAGTGAGTGACGTAGTTTTTTATGTTGGTCTTGGAATATTCATCATTGGCGGAATCGGTCTGCTAATTTCGGCTTTTAGAACAGGCATTTTTTGGGGGCTTGCAGTCTTTTTTATTGCACCAGTAGCGCTCATTTACCTGATCGTTCACTGGCAAGACGCTAAAGGCCCGTTCAAGCTACAAGTTTTCGGCGTTCTAATTATCGGGATCTTTGCTTATATGAATGGTGGCGTATCGTCCGTCACAGCCGCAACTTCTGATCTCACCAGTTTAAATTTTTCCGAGCCCGCAAGCTCAAGTTTTTCTAAACCTATGGTGTCCAATCAGAAATTCAGATGTGACGGGAGAACATATTGCTCTCAGATGACATCTTGTGCGGAAGCGACCTA
>NZ_PXNP01000010.1 GCF_003007675.1 Marinobacter fuscus
TGCCTTCGTAGCGGGCGTAAAACGCACTCAAATCCAGCTCCTCGACAACATCACTGACAAAATAGGCCAGGTGGCCATCAGGCAGCCACTCGTTCAGGCTTGGGGGAAGGAGCAATTCCTGGTCGGGCGAGTACGGGCGGAAAGTGGTTCCCATCAGACGTCCTGTTGCCGAAAAATTTTCGGTTTATTATGCCAGAAACGAGCTTCTGCCGCGCAGACTCCTAGTCTCGGAAAACCCTTACGGCAATCGAAATTGCAACATGAACCTATTCGTATGGTGAATGACCCAAAAAGCAGCAGCCTCAGAACGGAAAGGCAAAGGGCAAAAAGAGCGCCGTAAACACACCCGTCAACCCCATCCCAAGAGACGAAAAGGCCCCGGCCGTGGGGCTGATTTCAAAGGCCCGGGCGGTGCCTATGGCATGGCCATTCAGGCCCAGGGCAAAACCGATAATCCGGTCGTCTTCTATTTTCAGCCAGCGGACACCCCAGTCTACAAACACCGAAGCCAGTACACCGGTAATCAGCAACCCACCCAGGGTGAGCGACACCGAGCCCCCCAGCTGTTCGGCAACGCCCATGGCAATAGGCGCGGTTACCGACTTCGGAGCCAGCGAGGACAGCACCAGCGGCGATGCGTCCATCAACCAGGCAATACCCAGGGCATAGACCGCCGCCAAGGTGGCCGCCAGCGGCAGAGTCACCAGGATGGGCTTCCACAGTGCACGAATATGGTGCATTTGCTGATACAGTGGCACCCCGAGCGCCACGGTGGCCGGGCCCAGCAAAACCGTCAGCCAGCGGGCGCCCTGCTCGTACTCTTCAAAACCGATCCCGCTGAGGGCCACCACGGCGGCCAGCAACAACGCAGCAATCAATACCGGAGGCATCCACAACGGGCGATGAAAGCGGGCAAATAGCCAGGTCGCCATCAGGAACGCGGCCAGCGTGAGGCCGATTGACAGCATGGGGCCAGCCGTCCAGACCGTGAGCAATTCGGCAAAGGCATTATTCATGGCGGCCATCCCCTGCAGCGCTTTCCGAGACTTTCTTCATCAACCACAACGTGGTCAGCACACTCAGCAGTGTGCCGGCAATCAGGGCGACAATGACCGTTGTCCATTGGCCGTAGAACTGCTCAACGATAAAGAATACGCCCACCACCCCGGGCGCAATCAACAACACCAGCACTGAAATCAGGCCACGGCTGGCTTCTGCCAGCTCATCACTCACCCGGCCACGCAGCATCAGGGTAAAGGTGACCATCACCATCCCCAGCACCCCGCCACTGACTGGCAAATCCGCCAGCACCCGCAGCGCTTCGCCCAGCAGGAAGAACATCACCAGAACAAGAAAACCCCGCAACAACACCATGCCGCTATGCACCGCCTCGCTGAAATTGCTTTACACTAATGCCCTGCCCACCAAAACCACAGGACGCTCAATGGCACTGAAAGCCACCATCTTCAAAGCCACGCTCCATATTGCCGATATGGACAGGCAGTATTATGCCGACCACCACCTGACCGTGGCACGCCACCCGTCAGAGACCGATGAACGCCTGATGATACGCCTGTTGGCCTTCGCGCTGAACGCCAGCGACACCCTGGAGTTTACCAAAGGCCTGAGCACCGACGACGAACCGGAGCTGTGGCAAAAGTCCCTGACCGACGAGATCGAACTCTGGATTGACCTGGGCCTGCCCGACGAAGACCGGCTGCGTAAAGCCTGCAACCGCTCACATCAGGTGATTCTGTATACTTACGGCGGCCGTGGCGTGCCGGTATGGTGGGAAAAACACCAGCACAAACTGGAACGCTTCGATAATCTGACCGTATTCGACCTGCCCGCCGAAGGCACTAGCGCCCTGGCCGCACTGGCCGAGCGCTCCATGAGCCTGCAAATCAGCATTCAGGACGGCGAAGTGACCATCAGCAACGCCGAAAACCTGGTCACCCTGACGCCCCGGCAGCGGCTGCCCGCAATCTGACGCAATCCAATGCCAACAAGGGCTGGACAGACGCCACCGGCACACGTAAGATTGCGCACTCGAAATTGACGTGCAAACGCTGTTTCGAATGCGCCCGTAGCTCAGCTGGATAGAGCGCTGCCCTCCGGAGGCAGAGGTCAGAGGTTCGAATCCTCTCGGGCGCGCCATGAATATCAAGGACTTGCGTGAAAACGCAGGTCCTTTTTTTTGGCTTGTGCCCAAATGGTGCCCTGACGGTGCCCGCCATTTTTTCACAAATTAGCTTCCAATCTTTTTCCTGACCTTTGCCCTGTTTCCTGAAAACAGAGTTTAGGCACAGCATTCCTGCCTCCTTGCCCTACCCCAGTCACACACATAAACTGCAAGCTACATATACATATGCGTCAGCAACGAGGCGATACAACTCACCAGCCTAATTCAGCCACGATAACTATGTGAGTCCTCTGCGCCACCACATTGAATTGTAAGCCAGGCTGGCATGCCCACGGGAGGGCAGATTTTGGAGATGATCGACAATATCAATCGCCTGCTGGGTGATGATCTCAAGGAAACTATTGAGCCCGGCACGCGCCTGAAAATTGCGGCTTCCTGTTTCTCCATCTACGCATTTGAAGCTCTCAAGGCTGAGTTAGCCAAGGTTGAGAGTGTCCAGTTCGTGTTTACAGCCCCCACGTTCGTGCCCAACGAAGTCACAGACCGGCTCAAAAAGGAGCGCAGGGAGTTCTTTATCCCCAAAGCGCAGCGCGAGAGCGGCCTGTACGGCACCGAATTCGAGATCCAGCTACGTAATAAGCTCACCCAAAGAGCCGTGGCCCGGGAGTGCGCTCAGTGGATTCGCCACAAAGCCCAGTTCCGCTCCAACAAAACCAAGGCGCCCATGCAGCCCTTCATGCATGTGGCCGGCAGCGAGGGCGCTACGGCTTACATGCCAATCAATGGCTTTACCGCGGTCGATCTTGGTTACCAGCAAGGCAATGCGGTATCTAACTTCGTAACGCGCATGGATGAGCAGCCCCATGCACAAATGTATCTACAACTGTTTGACCAGATCTGGAATGACCCTGGCAAGGTAGAGGACGTCACCAGCGCTATCTGTGACCATATCGAGTCCGTCTATCAGGAAAATTCGCCGGAACGGATCTACTTCATCATGCTCTACAACATCTTCAAGGACTTCCTGGAGGACGTAGACGAAGATGTGCTGCCCAATGATCTGACGGGCTACAGGGATACTTTGGTGTGGAACAAACTGTTCAACTACCAAAAGGATGCCGCCACCGGCATCATCAACAAGCTGGAAACTTATAACGGCTGCATCCTGGCGGACAGTGTCGGTTTAGGTAAAACCTTTACCGCCCTCGCGGTCGTCAAATATTACGAACTACGCAATAAATCGGTACTGGTGTTATGTCCCAAGAAGCTGGCCGATAACTGGCGCAACTACAACAGCAACCTCACCACAAACATATTTGCCAAAGACCGCTTCAACTACGACGTGCTCTGCCACACAGACCTGTCTCGCACCGCCGGCGAGTCATTCGGCATTCCACTGAACAGGGTTAACTGGGGTAACTATGACCTCGTGGTGATCGACGAATCTCACAATTTCCGAAACAACGACGTCTACAAAGACCGTGAGACTCGTTACCAAAAGCTGATGAACAAGGTCATCCGCTCCGGCGTGAAGACCAAAGTGCTAATGCTATCTGCAACCCCAGTGAACAACCGCTTCACCGATTTGCGCAACCAGCTGGCTCTTGCCTATGAAGGCCAGTCCGACGCATTGGGCAAGCACTTAAAAACCAGCACTAGCGTGGAAGAGATCTTCCGGCGGGCACAGAAGGCCTTCAACGATTGGTCCAGCCTTCCTCCGGAAGAGCGCACAGCCGCGTCCATCCTACGCGCGCTGGATTTCGACTTCTTCGAGCTTCTGGACTCGGTAACCATTGCCCGCTCACGTAAGCACATACAGACGTTCTACGACACCACAGACATTGGCCACTTCCCGGAACGGCGCAAGCCGCTCTCGTTCCACTGCCCAATCACCGAACGACCAGATGTTGCGGACCTCAATGAGATTTTCAGCCAGCTATCAGTGCTCAAACTCTCAGTCTATGCACCGATTGGCTACATTCTGCCAAGCCGGCTGCGCAAGTATGAAGACCTCTACGATACCGAGACAGAAGGCGGGCGAGGCAAACTTCGACAGGCCGACCGGGAGCGCAGCTTGCAGGCATTGATGACCACAAACCTGCTCAAGCGCTTGGAAAGCTCGGTTGCAGCTTTCCGGCTGACACTAGCTTCCCTGAGAGCCAATATCGCTCGCACCCTGGAAGCAATCGATGCATTCGAGTCCAGCGGTCAGGCCGGGCAGATTGGCGATTATCTCGATGACATCAGCGCCTTCGACGCCGATGACGATGAACTGGGTGGCCTGGACGAATTTACTGTCGGCAAGAAAGTTCAAATCAACTTGGCGGATATGGATCTGCCTTCATGGCGCCATGACCTGGCTTCGGACCTGGAGCTAATCAACAGCCTTTTAAACTCCATGCGCCTGGTAGCGCCCGCAGATGACTGCAAGCTGCAACACCTCCTCAAGCTGATCAATGACAAGATCGAGCGACCGCTAAACCCCGACAACCGAAAAGTGCTAATTTTCACCGCTTTCGCGGACACCGCCAACTACCTGTATGACAACCTGGCGCCTATGGCCATGAAGCTCGGCCTGCATGTAGGTAAGGTCACCGGCTCCGACGCACCAAAATCGACCCTGCGTAAAACCTACGATTTCCAAAGCCTGCTTACTCTGTTCTCGCCGCGCTCCAAAGAAAAGGCCATAGCACTGCCGAACGAGCCTGGCGAGCTGGACATACTTATCGGCACTGACTGCATATCCGAAGGCCAGAACCTTCAAGACTGTGATTTTTTGGTCAACTATGACATCCACTGGAACCCGGTACGCATCATCCAGCGGTTTGGACGGATTGACCGGATTGGCTCAATTAATCAACAGATCCAGCTCGTCAACTACTGGCCCGACATCACCCTGGACGAATACATCAACCTCAAAGAACGTGTTGAGAACCGCATGGTTATTGCCGACGTCACTGCGACTGGCGATGACAACGTGCTCACTGCCAAGTCCAGCGACATTGCTTACCGAAAGGAACAGCTGAAACGTCTACAAGATGAAGTCATTGAGCTAGAAGACGTGAAAGCCGGCATTTCAATCACCGACCTGGGCCTGAACGATTTCCGCATGGATCTGCTGAACTATGTGAAAGAGAACGGCGAACTGGATAACGTGCCCTTCGGCATGCACGCCGTCGTTCCTGCACAACCTCACCTAGGCCTGCATCCGGGTGCAATCTTTGCGCTGAAGAACATTCACGACAGTATCAACATTAATCAACAGAACCGGTTGCATCCCTACTACTTGATTTATATTGGTGAAGGCGGCGACATAATAGCCGACCACACCGAGGTCAAACGCCTGCTCGACCTCGTTCGCAGTAGCTGCAAGGGAAAGAATGAGCCTCTTCGCGATCTCTGCCAGCAATTCAACGAGCGTACCCATGACGGGCGCACTATGCAGGCATACTCCGACTTACTTAGCCAAGCCATTCGCAGCATGATCCGAGTTCAAGACGAAAAGGATCTGGACAGCCTTTTCACAGGATCGCGCACCAGCGCTCTTACCACCAACATCGCAGGATTAGATGACTTCGAGCTGCTGTCATTTGTGGTAGTACAGAGCAAATAACAACCAAGCGCCGATTACACAATTTTATGGAGAGCCGACATGACGACCTTCGATAGCACCAAGGCTTCGCTGAATGACCTACTACGAGAGATTCGCGAAGGCAAAATTCAACTCCCGGATTTCCAACGCGGATGGGTGTGGGATGACGACCACATCCGCGATCTGCTAGTCAGCATTGCCCGCTCTTTCCCGATTGGTGCCGTCATGTTGCTAGAAGCTGGTGGCGAGGTGCGCTTTGAGACACGACCGGTGGAAGGCCTTGAAAAGCAGATCCCAAAAGACCAGAAACCAGAGAAACTCATCCTCGATGGCCAACAACGGCTAACCACACTCACCCAGGCCCTGGCCCTGGATGCTCCGGTAAGAACCACTACAGCAAAGGGCAAAAAGATCAAGCGCCACTATTACTTTGACATCCGTAAGGCTGTGGAAATGCCCCATGCCTTGGAAGAGGCCGTGATCGCTGTGGATGAAAATAAACAGTTACGCAGCAATTTTGGCCGCGACGTCGTGCTGGACCTATCCAGCCAAGAGCTCGAATGCCAGCAACTTTACTTTCCCTGTAACCAGATCATGGGATCCGACGACTGGGAAGCCACCCTGCACCAGGTTGCGCCAGAGCATTTCGGTACCTACATGACTTTCCGTAGCCAGATACTTGCACCATTTCGGAGCTACCAGCTCCCGGTAATTCTCCTCAAGAAAGAGACCAGCAAAGAAGCCGTCTGCCTAGTGTTTGAGAAAGTTAACACTGGCGGGGTTCAGCTGTCCGTTTTCGAGCTCATAACGGCCAGTTATGCTGCAGACGGCTACAACTTACGCGATGACTGGTTCGGCTCCAAGGTGCGCAATGTTGAATCGCGTAGAGCCAGGATTGAGCAGGATGACTTGCTGAAAGGCACTGAGGCGACTGAGTTTCTCCAGGCCATCAGCCTGCTCCATACCTTTGAGCAACGGCTCGCAGACATAGCCGCTGGCAAGACTGGCAAACAAGTGCGACCTGTCAGCGCCAAACGTGCGGACGTGCTGCAACTTCCCCTGTCTGCATGGCAACAATGGGCAGACGATCTGGAGGCGGGGTTCAAACTGGTCGGGCGCTTTCTGCGCAAAGAGTGCTTCTATAGCCGCAAAGAATTGCCTTACAGCACCCAGCTGGTTCCGCTAGCAGCGGTGCTGGCCCGTTTGGGAGATCGCTGGCTCGAGCCACGAATCTACGACAAGCTGGCTCGTTGGTACTGGTGTGGCGTACTAGGTGAGTTATACGGCGGAGCCGTAGAAACTCGCATGGCCAACGACTACGAAGAGCTTCTGCGCTGGTTCGAAGATGATGAAGCTCTGCCACGAACAGTTCGTGACGCAAGCTTCCAGCCAGATCGCTTTGACACCCTGCGCTCTCGCCTAAGCGCTGCCTATAAGGGCATCAATATTCTCGTGCTTCGAGAAGGCTCCAAAGACTGGTTCTGGAAGGCCAGCATTCGGGAGCTGGACGCCAGCGAGATCGCCCTAGACATCCATCACATATTTCCGCGTAACTGGTGTGAAAGTACGGGCATTGCCCGGGAAGAATACGACAGCATTCTCAACAAGACCCCCATCTCCTACAAAGCTAACAGGAAAATCGGCGGTGATGCCCCTTCTGAATATCTCCCGAGAATTCAGCAGGAAAAGCAAGTGGGCCTAAGCGATGAGGAGATGGATGCCTTGCTCACCAGCCATGCCATCGCACCCGAATTGCTTCGTGCCAATGATTTCTATCGGTTCATCGAAGATCGACGGCGACGTCTGGCCGGACTGATTGAAAGCGCCATGGGCAAGAAGGTCAACCAAGCGTACGAGCAAGAAGAATACGCCAGCGATTTTCAGGAGCAATAGACTGCATGACCGTGCAGGACCATCCAGCACTGATCGAGTATCCCCAGCGCGCCTGGCTTGGCCGAGTCGTGCCAAAAAATCGGATTCTGTCCTCTTGCACTCAGGGGCGTCGGGTGCGCGATCATTTCACAGACCAGGTGGCCCAAATCGCGTGGCAGTACAAACTTGCACCCGAAACCGTCAACCTGCCAGCTACGCCAGCAGTGACAGAAATTCAGGTATTTCGCGTCACCCTCAAGGGTTCCGACCTGGATCAGGACGTGCTGAGGACCATAGATCGTGCGATTCCTTCCCCCTTGATTTTCGAGTTGGTGCACGGTGATCGCATCAAAATGGTAGCTGCTTACAAACGGCCGGCACAAAACCAGAAGGGTGAAACCGACCCTGGCCGCTGGGTAGTAGGCAATTACTTCGAGACCAGTTGGCTACCGGAAAGTAGCATCCGCCAGCCGCTTCCAGTTGCCCTGGATATGGCCGGACTCTACGATAAGCTGCTCAGCCCACTGGTGCAGAGTAAGCTGACCAGCACGTCGTCAGACGCACAGGAACGCGCGTTAAACGCTAGCAACAGCACTGCAACTTCCTACAATATGCCAGCAAATGCAGGTCAGGAAGCACCGCTATCGCTCGAGCAGCGCATAGCAATGACAGAAGCAATTGCGGTGCAGCAGAAGCAGGTCGATAGGATCAAGGCGCGGCTAGGCCGCGAGAAACAGTTTAACAAACGCGTAGCCATCAATGCCGAGCTTCGCGATGCAAAAGAAAAACTACAAAGGCTGAGGGATCACCATGAACGGACTGAATGACAATTCTCGAGACTACTTGGAGCAGGTTGCAACTGAAGCTCTAGCCCAATTTGAAAAGGTCGCCACAGCGGCCAAAAGCAAGCTGCAAGATGGGGAAGCCTTGGGCTCGGACACCCTGGCGAACGTCAACACGATGACCTCCAGCTCGGCCATCCAAAAACTCGATCAGATCAGTCAGTCCAACAGAGAAAGCTATCAGCGGCTATCAACCGAACCAGCGATCGCTCGTGTTGTCGTTGTTGACGAAGATGGGAAAGAGCACACTTACTATATCTGCCGAACCACACCTGTTTCCGGCATCCCCAACCTCGCAAGCTACCTAGCTCCGGTCGGGCGCCTGGCATCTCTGGGCATAGGTAGCGAGTTCAAACTGCCCAATGGAACAATCGTAGAAGTCTTGGAAAAGGCCAGGCTACAGCCTTCCGCGCTAGAAAATGGCTGGGACTCCCGCGATACCGTGTTGGAGGTTGAACACTTTGGGCCCCTGACCGTCGAATCCCTGCGCGCGCTCTTGATTGAAACCGACGGAGAAGAAATTACTGAAGATCTTCTAGGTCAGCTTCTGGCTGAAGAGAGCATCAAAGACAATATCATCGAAGGCGTTCGTCGCAGCGTAATTACCAAGATGGGACTGCGGGACCAACCAATACTCGACCAATATCAAGACGAAATATTCCGCCTGCCCCTAGATCAACGCCTGCTGATTCTTGGCCCGCCAGGGACGGGCAAGACGACGACACTAATTCGCCGCTTGGGCCAAAAGCTCGACCAGAGCTTTTTGGATGAACGCGAACAACGATTGGTCGAGCCAGCAAGTGCAGAGCAGAACATCGCACACGCCAACAGCTGGCTAATGTTCACCCCCACTGAACTGCTCAAGCAGTACCTCAAAGAGGCGTTTGCGCGCGAGAGTGTTCCCGCTTCTGATCTGCGCATAAGGACGTGGCACGATTTCCGGCGCGAATTGGCCAGAAATGCATTCGGTGTTCTCAGAACGGCAAATGGCAATGGTCTCTTCATTTTGAAGGACGACCTGAACAGCCTGAACAAAGACGCGCTGAATAGTCCGACGCAGTTGTTCGATGAATTCAACAAGTGGCAGCGTAAGAATTATGCTCAGGAGCTCCACCAAGCGGCCAGAACACTTCAGCAGGCAAAGGCGCCAGACGTTAAGAACTTGGGGGAAGAGCTGGCAAACATCTTGGCTCACGCTGCTGACAACGCACTCGCAAGCCGATTCACATCGCTAGCAGCCCAGCTTCCGAAGGTACAAACGCTTGTTGCCCGCCTAAAAGAAGAATCCGACAGTAAGATTCGGGCCGCACTCAACCTTCAACTCAATAGAGATCGGAGTTTCCTGGATGAACTGGCCCGCTTCATCGATGGCCTACAGCAAGTCCAGGGGATCGACAACGACGAACAAGATGACTTCGACGCTGACGAAGATGAAGACGCTACCCCTCTCCGGACAGGTCGTGGCGCTGCCGTAAATGCCTATATGCAAGCAGTAAGGGCTCAAGCCCGTGCCGCGGCATCAAAGCGCAGTATCAGCAAGACATCTCGTAACGGCAGAATTATTGAATGGTTGGCTGACCGCGGCTTGAATGATGCAGATCGCGCCGAAGTAGGGGCGAAGCTGCTAATACAAACCAGCCTCCGCCGGTTCTTGAACCCGGTCAAACGTTATATTGACGGCATTCCCAAGCGCTACCGGGCATTCAGGCGTGAATGCCAGGAGTCAGGAACCTGGTATCAGAGTGAGGGGTTCGAAGCCCGCGAGATTCATCCGCTAGAACTCGATATTGTTCTGCTAGCTATCTTACGCGCAGCAGGTGATCTGCTTAGCCGGCCCAGCATACTACGCGATATCGAAAGCCCCGCTTGGTCATCTTTACGTCCCTTTCTGGGTCATTACCGAAATCAAGTGTTAGTGGATGAGGCGACTGACTTCTCACCTATCCAGCTTGCATGCATGGCCGCGCTCGCCCACCCTAGGCTACGTTCATTCTTTGCATGTGGCGACTTCAATCAACGTTTGACCACCTGGGGGTCTCGCTCCACAGATGAACTGAAGTGGGCCCTTGATAACTTCGATGTCAAAGAAGTTTCGGTTTCTTACCGCCAGAGCAAGCAGCTAAACGAGCTGGCCCGCTCCATAATCAGCACTGTCAGCGGCCATGAGCAAAACACCAGCTTACCGGAGCATATGGACAGCATCGGAGTTACGCCAGCTTTACTGGAATATGCCGCTGATATCACCACAGTGGTCGATTGGCTCGCTGACAGAATACGAGAGATCGAACGCTTCGTTGGGCAGTTACCATCCATAGCCATTTTCGTTAATGCCGAAGAGGACGTTGCGCCTATGGCCGAAGCGCTCAACGCCAGGCTGGCTGATCATAATATTCAGGTCACGGCTTGTCGCGAAGGCCAAGCTGTCGGCCAGGAAAGCAATGTTCGTGTTTTTGACATCCAGCACATCAAAGGCCTGGAATTCGAGGCCGTATTCTTTGTCGGCGTTGATCAACTGGCTGAACTGCAGCCAACTCTGTTTGACAAATACCTTTATGTGGGTACAACACGAGCAGCTACTTATCTGGGTTTGACCTGCAAAAGCACGCTGCCGGCAACCATAGAGAGCCTTCGCGATCAATTTGGCCAAAACTGGTGCCAACGCGATTGATCACTCCAACAAAAGCTTGAGTGATCGAACGATCAATATTTTTGAGCATCGACACCTCTAGGAACAAGAGATGGAAAAACTGAAAATGCACAGCCCCGACCTGAGCCAAGACAACATCGCCAAGATTCGAGATTTATTCCCGAGCTGTGTAACTGAGGCGCGGGACGAAGCCACTGGCAAGCTGCGTTTGGCAGTGGATTTTGATCTGTTGCGACAGGAGCTGAGCGATTCGATTGTGGAGGGGCCACAGGAGCGGTATCGGTTGGATTGGCCGGGAAAGCAAGAAGCTTTGATGACTTCTAACGCTCCCATCGCCAAAACCTTGCGCCCTGTGCGTGGTGAGAGCCTGAACTTCGACATAACAAAAAATCTTTTCATCGAAGGCGACAACTTAGAAGCACTCAAACTCTTGCAAGAGAACTATTTGGGCAGGGTCAAGCTGATCTACATCGACCCACCGTACAATACAGGACGGGATTTTGTTTACGCTGATGATTTTTCAGAGAGCTCTGATGAGTTTTTACAGCGATCTAACCAAAAGGATAGCTCGGGTAATCGACTAGTCGCTAACACGACTAGCAATGGTCGATTCCATTCAGACTGGTTGAGCATGATGCATTCTCGACTTCAACTTGCGCGCAACTTGCTAAGTGAGGATGGAGTCATCTTCATTAGTATCGATGATAATGAACAGGCAAACTTGAAGCGCCTATGCGACGAAGTTTTTGGCAGCCAGAATTTTGTGAATACGATTATTTGGGAGAAACGGTATAGCCCCCAGAACGCGGTAAAATGGTTTTCTGAGTCACACGACTTCATATTGGTTTACGCCAAAGACAAGCTTAATTGGTATCCAAGGTTATTGGAGCGTTCGGCTGACATGAATGCTCGCTATAAGAATCCGGACAATGATCCTCGCGGGGTTTGGAAGCCAGAAAATGCAACAGCCCAAGCAGGCCACGGAACAAAAAGTCAGTTTTACGAAATAACCGCCCCCAATGGTAAGACGCACACACTGCCGAATGGTCGTTGCTGGGTATATACGAAGGAAGTTTTCGAAAAAATGGTTGCAGACAACCGGATTTGGTTCGGAAATGACGGTAATAATGTGCCTGCAGTAAAACGGTTCCTTTCAGAGGTTAAGCAAGGAACAGCTTGCCAGACAATTTGGAAATATAGTGAAGTTGGGCATAACCAAGAAGGCAAAAAGGAAGTTAACCAACTATTTCCGGAAGCGACCGTTTTCGAAACACCGAAACCGGTTCGTTTGTTGAAGCGGGTGTTGCACCTAGCGACAGAAGCCGACTCGATAATCCTCGATTTTTTTGCGGGATCCGCAACCACGGCTCACGCAGCAATGCAACTCAATGCTGATGATGGCGGCAACCGAAAAGTTATCTCAGTGCAGCTCCCTGAGGCCACTGAGGAAAATTCGACCGCGTGGAAGGCTGGGTACCAGAACATAGCCGAAATTTCCAAAGAACGCATTCGCCGCGCTGGCAAAAAGATCCTAGAAACCGAGAGTCACCCAGACTGGAACCGCGACATTGGCTTCCGAGTTCTCAAGGTCGATACCTCAAACATGAAAGACATATACTACCGCCCCGATGAACTCTCCCAAGGTGACCTACTCGAAGCGGTGGACAACGTCAAACCTGACCGGACTCCAGAAGACTTGCTGTTCCAGGTGCTGGTTGACTGGGGTGTGGATCTCACTTTGCCGATTCGCCGCGAAACCCTGCAAGGAAAAACCGTGTTCTTTGTAGATGACAATGCCCTCGTCGCCTGCTTTGACACTGGCATTACGGAGGAGCTAGTCAAAGAGCTGGCCAAACACGAGCCGCTGCGCGTGGTGTTCCGCGACAACGGCTTTGTCTCCGATGCGGTGAAAATCAACGTCGAGCAGATCTTCCGCCAGCTGTCGCCCAGCACCGAGGTTCGTGCGCTATGAGCCAAGGCAGTGAACAGCCTGGTAGCACAGGGGACATCCTGCTGTATGAGGCCGCCGAAGGCCGGTTGCGGCTTGAGGTGCGCTTGCAGGATGAAACCCTGTGGCTGACCCAGAACCAGCTGGCCGAGCTGTTCCAGACTACCCAGCAGAACATCAGCGGCCACATCCAGAACGTCTACGCAGAAGGTGAACTGGAGAGGGAGGCAACTCACAAGAAATTCTTGTCAGTTCAACTGGAAGGTAGCCGCGAGGTTCGTCGCCAGCGGGATTTCTACAATCTGGACATGATCATTGCGGTGGGTTACCGGGTGAAAAGCGCCATCGCCACCCGCTTCCGAATCTGGGCCACCGAGCGCCTCAAGGAATTCATCATCAAAGGTTTTGTATTGGATGATGAACGACTCAAGGAGCCGCAGAGCGACCGCTATTTTGAAGAGCTGTTGGCGCGCATCCGCGATATCCGAAGCTCTGAAAAGGTGTTCTGGCGCAAGGTGCTGGATATCTACGCCACCAGCACAGATTATGACCCCAAGGCGGAGCAAACCCAGCTATTCTTCAAGCAGGTGCAGAACAAGATGCATTGGGCTGCTCATGGGCATACGGCGTCTGAGCTGATTTTCCAGCGAGCAGACGCCAGCGCACCCAACATGGGTGTCACCAACTTCCCGGGCAAGAATCTGCTAAAGCGTGATATTGAGGTTGCAAAGAACTACCTAAATGAAGACGAGCTTAATATCCTGAACCGCATCGTCAACGCCTACCTGGAACTCGCTGAGGTGCAGGCGCTCAACCGCCAGCCCATGACGATGGCTGACTGGCAGCAACGGCTTGATCAATTCCTGACGATGACTGGGCGCGAGTTGCTGACTAATGCAGGTAGCATCAGTAACCAGCAAGCGGTGAACAAGGCGCATCAGGAATTCGAGAAATTCCGCGAGCAACAGCTGCAACAGCCCTCGGAAGCTGAAATGCATTTCATCGAGGCCGAAAAGAAGCTGAAGCAGTTGAAGTCACCCGAAAGAAAGGGTGGCAAAGACCCACAGCGTTGATCGCCAACCCTGGTTCTTTCTGCACAACAGCGTGCAGAAAGCCTTGCAGAAAGAATACAGAAAGAGAATGCCATGAAGCTGAAGTTCAAAACCCAGGCTTACCAAACGAACGCGGTTGAAGCCGTAGTGGACTGCTTTGCTGGTCAACCCATGCGAGACGGCCTGGCCTACCGCATCGATCCCGGCCAGCAGGCTCAGACTGGCGCCTTTGATGCGGAAGGCTTCAAGAATGCCGACCTGGCACTCAGCGAGGCGCAGGTGCTGGAGAACATCCGGGCCGTTCAGCGCCGACAAAATCTTCCGGCGTCATCGTCACTGACGGACTTCTCCACTTACGACTCCAATAACAACCATGTACCGGCTAAGGCCGCCTACAAAAAGGATGCCCTGGCCGCCACACGCATCCACCTGGACGTGGAGATGGAGACTGGCACCGGCAAGACCTACTGCTACATCAAAACCATCTTTGAGATGAACAAGCGCTATGGCTGGAGCAAGTTCATCATCATGGTGCCCTCCATAGCCATCCGAGAAGGCGTGTATAAGTCGCTACAGATTACTGCTGAGCATTTCACCGAAAGCTACGGTAAAAAGGCGCGGTTCTTCATCTACAACTCCAAGCGGCTGCATGAGCTGGAAAGTTTTTCTTCCGACGCCGGCATCAATGTAATGATTATGAACATCCAGGCCTTTAACGCCCGGGGTGCCGACAACAGGCGTATCTATGACGAGCTCGATGACTTTCAGTCTCGCAAACCCATCGATGTGATTGCTGCAAACCGGCCAATTCTGATTCTGGACGAGCCACAGAAGATGGAAGGTAAAGCCACCATGGAGGCTCTACCTCAGTTTAAGCCGTTGGCTATTCTCCGATACTCGGCTACCCACCGCACCCAGCACAACCGCATTCACCGCCTGGATGCCCTGGACGCCTACAACCAGAAACTGGTCAAAAAGATCGCTGTGCGCGGTATCCAGACACGCGGTCTGGCCGGCACCAATGCCTACCTGTATCTGGAAGGCATCGATATCTCTAAGCATGCGCCGGTGGCTCGCATAGAGCTGGAAGTGAAGCTCAAATCCGGCGAGATCAAGCGCCAGCTCAGGCGTCTTCGGTTCAAAGATGATCTGTTTGCGGAATCTGGTGAACTGGATCAATACCGGGACGGCTTCACCATCAGCCAGATTGACGCCACTACTGACACCGTGGAGTTTACCAATGGGCTGGTGCTCACGGCTGGAGAAGCCAGCGGTGACGTTTCCGAAGGCGATATCCGACGTATCCAGATCCGCGAGACCATCAAAGCGCACCTGGAACGGGAAAAGCAGCTGTTCGCACAGGGCATCAAGGTACTTTCGTTGTTTTTTATCGACGAGGTGGCCAAGTATCGCGACTACAACCAGGAAGATGAGAATGGTGAGTACGCCCGCATCTTTGAGGAAGAATATCAGCTGCTTAAGAATGAATACCTATCTGAACTGGCCATAGACAATCAGGCCTACCGCCAGTATCTGGACGGCATTGACCCTGCCAGTACGCACAATGGCTACTTCGCCATTGATAAGAAAACCAATCGCCTGAAAGATCCTGCAGTGGGGAAGCGGGCCGTTGATTCTGATGATGTGGACGCCTATGACCTGATCCTGAAAGACAAAGAGCGCCTTCTCTCCTTCCAGGAACCGACCAGGTTTATCTTCTCCCACTCGGCGCTGCGTGAAGGCTGGGACAACCCAAATGTGTTCATCATGTGCATGCTCAAGCACAGCGACAACATGATATCCCGGCGCCAGGAGGTGGGGCGTGGCCTGCGATTGTCCGTCGATAAGCACGGCGACCGAATGGACCACCCAGCTGTGGTTCATGACATCAACGTACTGACGGTGATTGCCAGCGAAAGCTACAAAGATTTTGTTACCGGGCTGCAGCAGGAAATCAGTGAAAACCTGAGTGCCAGGCCGCGCCAGGCAACTGAAGCCTATTTCACGGGCAAACTAATGGCCACCGAGCAAGGCACTGTAGAAGTCACTCCCGCCATGGCCAAGCAGATATACCGCTACCTGGTGAAGAACGACTATACCGACGATACAGACCAGGTTGTCGATACTTACCATAATGCGAAGGCACAAGGCGCCCTGGCGGAGTTACCCGACGATCTGAAGCCATTCGGTGACCAGATCTTTGCCTTGATCGACACCGTGTTCAGTGAAGGCCAGCTGCCAAAGATCGAGGATGGCCGCAAACCGAAGACCAACCCGCTCAATGCGAACTTTGATAAGAAGGAATTCCAGGCGCTTTGGCAGCGCATCAACCGCAAGGCGGTGTATCGCGTTGACTTTGACTCCGATGAACTGGTGCGCAAGTGCATCGCGGCGCTGGACAAAGAGCTGCGCGTAACGCCCCTGCAGTACACCGTGCAGAAGGGCATTCAGCAAGACGCGCTGACTGACGACCAATTACGGCGGGGCGACGGCTTCAAGGTTGAGGAAACGGCGACTGAGTACGGCGACTCCATCCACTCAAGGGTCCGGTATGATCTATTGGGCAAGGTGTCAGAAAATGCCCACCTGACCCGCGGAACCGCCGCCAAAATTCTGCAGGGCGTCCAGACGGCCGTGTTCAACCAGTTCCGTCAGAACCCCGAGCACTTTATTGCCGAAGCCTCACGACTGATCACAGAACAAAAAGCAGCAATGGTGATTGAACGCTTGGCTTACGACGAAGTCGATGAGCGTTACGAGGTCGATATATTCACCGCCAATCAGACTGGACAGGATTTCTCCCGGGCCACGGACAAGCTGAAGAACCACGTCTACGACTACGCAATCACTGATTCTGATGTTGAGCGCCGCTTTGTCCAGGAACTGGATACCAGCAGTGAGGTGGTCGTCTACGCCAAACTACCACGGGGTTTCTTGATCCCTACACCGGTAGGCGACTACAATCCGGACTGGGCTATCTCCTTCCGTACCGGCAGCGTGAAGCACATCTACTTCGTAGCAGAAACCAAGGGCACCATGTCATCCATGAAGCTGCGAGAGATTGAGCAGAAGAAGATCGACTGCGCTCGAAAGTTCTTCGACGAGATCAGCCAGCAAGTCACAGATGACAAGGTGAAGTACGACGTGGTCACAGACTACGCCAAGCTAATGGACGTGGTAGGCAAGGCAGCCGCTGCACAGCCATAGAGGCCATAGATGGTGTTTGCCGCCTCACCGCCAGCTTCATCCGTGAGGCTGGCGGTCTCTGGTTCTGGGCATAAAATCGAGAACAACCAATAAAAGCCTAAGTGCAGAAAAGATTCTGCCTGGTTAATTACAAATCAACTTCCACATTCCGGATCCTCCACAAACTGCGCCACATCCTGCAGTTCTACACCGAAGTAAATGCAAAGCTTGTCCAAAATCTCAGTCGTGGTGTTATAGCCACGCTGGTTCGCAATTTTGGATAGCGTCGTCCTGTGGATCCCAGTCTCCTTCGAAACCTCATCCAGCGTAACCCTTCGATTTTCTTGAAATCCCTTCTCTGCGATTAGTTCTTTTAGACGAAATCTGATCATGGTCGGCGGGCCTTTATGTGTGTAGCGATGATACCTCATAAGACGCCAGCTCGCATCCAATGATGATTAAAACCTACAAAAGAATGTTGACAGCGTCGAAAATAGGCTTAATATGTAGCTTGTACGCTACAAAGAAAGCCTAGGAGAAACATATGAACACTACCGAATACCTGACCACCGAAGAGCTTGCAGAACGGATTCGCTATGAAGCCCGGACGATTCGCGAGCGCCTGAAAGACTCCGTGCTCCTCGAAGGCGTTCATTACATTCGGCCGTTTGGCGGCCGGAAAATTCTTTACATGTGGGAGCCCATCCAGCGAGATATGGCGCTGCACTCCGGCCACCACTCACTTTCTATTCCTATGGCCAACGGAGGACGTATGCATGGCTAGCATTCGAGTACGCGAAGCAACACAGAAGCTGTTTTTCGATTTCCATTTTCGAGGTAAGCGCTGCCGAGAGCAGACCGCTCTTGATAACACGCCCGCAAACCGGAAAAAACTCCAGGCGATTCTCAAACGAATCGAAGCGGAAATCACACTGGGCACTTTCGAGTACCACAAATATTTCCCAAACAGCCCCAAAGCCCAGGAGTTCACGAGGCAAGCAGAGCTCCGGCGTTCTCGCGAAGCTCACGACACGCCGTTGTTCAGTGAGTTTTGTGAAACCTGGATGGATGAGATGCGGGTGCAGTGGCGAAAGTCGCACATCACCACCATCGAAGGCACTCTGAAGAATTACCTGATCCCGAAGTTCGGGGAGAAGGAGGTTGGCCACATCACCAGGCAGGAAATTCTTTCGTTCCGGGCGTCCCTCGCCAAAGTTCAGACCCGGAGCAAAAAGCCACTTTCCGCCAGCCGTATCAACCGCATCATGACGCCATTGCGCATGATTCTGGGAGAGGCAGCCAACCGGTTTGAGTTTACCTCACCCTATCAGGGGATCAAATCACTGAAGGTGCCCCGGTCCGATGTGGAGCCGTTTTCACTGGAGGAGGTTCGGCTGATTCTCGCCACTGTTCGGGCAGATTTCAGGAACTACTACACCGTTCGCTTCTTTACCGGTCTTCGGACCGGTGAGATCGACGGGCTGCAGTGGGATTGCGTCGACTTTCAACGCCGGCAGATTCTGGTTCGCCAGGCACTGGTGAATGGGGAGATCGAGCAGACCAAAACCGACGGCAGCTACCGGCACATTGAAATGCCTCAACTGGTCTACGACGCCCTGAAGGACCAGCGCAAGGCCACCGGCAACAACACCTTTGTGTTCTGCAATGGGGCAGGCAATCCACTTGAACACAACAACGTCACAAAGCGCGTGTGGTATCCCCTACTCAGCCATCTGGGCCTGCGAAAGCGCCGGCCGTACCAGACTCGCCACACTGCCGCCACGTTGTGGCTGGCGGCTGGCGAGAACCCGGAGTGGATTGCCCGCCAGATGGGGCACACTACGACCGAAATGCTGTTCCGGGTTTATAGCCGGTATGTGCCGAACCTGACCCGTCGGGATGGTTCTGCGTTTGAGCGGCTGTTGATCAATGAGTTCGAGGCCAAGGTAACACCGGAAGAGGAGGCAGCAAGCGATGAGGTCTGAACTGATGCTATTGGCGGCCATACCGTTGAACCGTCTGATACCTGCCGAACGGCGCACCGTTCGTAATCTGGCTAGCAGCCTGTGTGTGGCCATGGGCATCCTGCAAGAGGGCTGTCATCTGGTGGCCATCCTTGGCCTGGGAGGAGAACGCACCAACCAGGAGGCGATGGAAACCTGGGTCTACTGCGAACTGGTTAAGCAGAATCTGGAAGCGGGCCGTGACTCTCTTCCAATGCTGATCAACCGGCTCCAGGAGCTGGAGCATGAATGGAGGACATACTAATGGCCAACCCAGCGATTGAACCAGCAGGCCTTCACCTAGCGTTTTGGAGAGATCAGTTTACGGTTCTTGGAGTGCATCCCTTCCAATCAGCTCGCACTCAGAAAACCATTTATCAACTAACCCTGCACTGTCGCGGACGACAGGTGATGGCTTATCTCGCGCAGGCTCAGGCGGTTCAGACTGGCGTACCGGTATTAGGCAACCGAGTGACCGCCAGCCTGAAGCTGCTGAGATTTCCTTCGGGAGGCCGCCTGATCGTGGAGTCGTTAGATCTTTCCTCCAACACTCAATAGCGTGAACATCTTAGCCAGGGACGGCGCCCTTCTCACTTTCATCATCCAGCGTGTCAGCATCAAAGCTCCCGTCTCGGAAACTCTCAGGCACTGCGTCGTACAGCACACACCCGGTGAACACCACAAACCGAATGGTGGGCCAAAGATATTTGCCAAGCTTGTGGGGGGCTTTCCAATCAAAGCTGACATTGCCATGCTTAGGGATTCTTATGTCCTCGGCCGGCCGGATAATGATGGCATTTTGCGCAACACCCAAGCTCTGTCCCCAGAACTTTAAAGCTGCTTTTCTGTTCTCTTCTTTGACCGTCAGCGTAATAGTAGCCCTTGCTCCGAGGCGAAACTTCTTCATCAGAGCCATAAAGGCAATCTGCCGTGACCTTCCCAGGGGCCGGAGCGGAGCCTTACTCCGCTGCACGCTCTCGGCTGCGGCAATAAGCGCTCGTCGCCCAGACTCCGGATCTTCGGCCATCCAGTCAGACAGCCATTTGAAGAGCTGCATACACTCCTGAAACGCTGATTTCGATTGGGGAGGGCTGATGTAGGTCGGCAATTCCGGTGCCCGAAAGATCAGCGTAAAGGCCTTATACAATTCTGTGTTAGCTAGGAGTCTGCGCGGCAGAAGCCCGTTTCTGGCATAATAGACCGAAATTTTTTCGGCAAGAGGACGTCTGATGGGAACCACTTTCCGCCCGTACTCGCCCGACCAGGAATTGCTCCTTCCCCCAAGCCTGAACGAGTGGCTGCCTGATGGCCACCTGGCCTATTTTGTCAGTGATGTTGTCGAGGAGCTGGATTTGAGTGCGTTTTACGCCCGCTACGAAGGCA
>NZ_PXNP01000011.1 GCF_003007675.1 Marinobacter fuscus
TGCCTTCGTAGCGGGCGTAAAACGCACTCAAATCCAGCTCCTCGACAACATCACTGACAAAATAGGCCAGGTGGCCATCAGGCAGCCACTCGTTCAGGCTTGGGGGAAGGAGCAATTCCTGGTCGGGCGAGTACGGGCGGAAAGTGGTTCCCATCAGACGTCCTGTTGCCGAAAAATTTTCGGTTTATTATGCCAGAAACGGGCTTCTGCCGCGCAGACTCCTAGCCCCTGATTTGCATGCAAAGATCGAGCTTCTGTGTAAAGAAGGTGAAGATTTTGCCAGTCAAAAATTATTTTCGGAGGCTCGTGCTAAATACATTGAGGCGCTAAAGTTGCTCCCTGACAAGATATCTGACTGGGAAGCGTCTACGTGGATATACGTTGCCATTGGCGATACGCACTTCTACACCGGTAATTTTGAAAAGGTGATGAAGTGCTTTTTTAATGCAGTTCAGTGCCCTGCTGGTTTAGGTAACCCATATGTTCACCTGAGGCTTGGCCAGGCGTACTTCGAATTAGAGAATCTAGACAAAGCAGCTGACGAGTTGACCAGGGCGTATATGGGAGGGGGAATGGAGGTCTTTATGGAAGATGACCCAAAGTACCTGTCATTCCTCGAAACAAGAATCGAAATATAACAAGGCCAGGCACGGCGACGTCTACTACATTGCGGCTTCGCCTCCATTCCGTAGCCGCGCATGCTGGCTGGCGTTATACGTTTTCACTCGAATTTGGGAAAGTTTTAAAATGTCGAAATTTTCAGATCGCGGCAACATTATCAGGCAGCAAGCTAAAGATTTGGTTCTGGACTTTATGCGAAATAACCCTGCTTGCCAGCCTAATTCAACCGGTATGAAGCTCGCCGAAATATTTCGAGAATGTGGTTTTGATTGGGGTGACTACCCAAAAACTACATCTTCGAATCAGCAATACTGGGTTGGTGCTATTGTTCAAGAGCTAAAGTCTGAGGGTAAAGTCGAGCGTGTATCAGAATCAGGGCCTTGGCGCCTGCTCTGAGCACACGTATAACCAGGCCAGGCACGGCGACGCCTTTTCCGTTGCGGCTCCGCCTCCACTACAAAGGCGCGCATGCTGGCAGGCGTTAGTTGGTAGTGCTTTGTACCTTTTAGGTGGCTCGGTGCTAATGGCCTTGGCCGAAAGTTGGCAGCAAAATCTGAAAAAATGCAGCGTAGCCAAGGCCCCCAACATTGGCGTGTTGTTGGCAGCTCAATCAGCCAGCGGGGCTGGTTCTAAATTGAGTGTTCCGGTCGTTGGGCTGTCCGCCGGTAAACGGTTCCTTGCTTACCTGCTACTCTGATGTTCAGGTTCATCCACCGCATCGTTGGTGGTGGTTTCAATAATGAAGCACCGGCGAATTTGGGTGCAAGGGCAGCGGTGTAGGCTGCGATGTTGGTTGCCAGGGATTGGGCTTCATTGATGCCCCCAACTAACAAGTCGCAGCAGTACGTGGCCTGCGGCCACCGGACGCCCTTGTCAGGGCGCCGCTGTGCTCAGCGTTAGCTGGGTAGTGCGTTGTGCCTTTTGGTTGGCTCGGTGGTATTGGCCTTGGCCGTAAACTGGTAGCAAATCCGTCAATTCCGGTGGTTTGCCAAGGCCGTCGGAACCCGCGTCGAGTGGGTAGCCAAAATAAGCCAGCGGCGTTGGCATAAAGGTTAGTGTTTGCCGGAACCAGGTGTCCGTCGAAACTTGGTTCCTTGCTTACCTGCTAATCTGAAGTTCAGGTTCACTTTCCGCATCAGTGCGGGTGTTTTTAATCGGAGTGCATCGTCCAGAGCTTGTGCACAAAGCAACGGAGCAGGCGGTCATGCTGGTTGCCAAGGATCTGGGTATGTCGCCCGCCGGTGCTTCTCAGCTAACCAGTCGCTGTAGTGCGTTCCCGGCCCGAGGGCCGTCCACCGGACGCCACTGACGTGGCGCCGCTAAGCTTCGCGTGTGTGCCGGGCATGGCACAGAACTAGGGAGGTGAAAGTCCTCCTGCCAGGTGTTCGCAGAGCCGAAGGCTAGGAGAAGGGCAAGGGCGTCATCGCGAGGTGGGGTCTCCGGAGCGCCGGCCGGAAGTAAGCCCAATCCAAAGCGGCGGGGCGACGAACAGGAACCCGATACGAGGTGTGGTACATCCG
>NZ_PXNP01000012.1 GCF_003007675.1 Marinobacter fuscus
ACCGATCATCGGACATCTGAAAAGTGACGGCCTGATGTTCCGGAACTTCCTCAGAGGGTTTACTGGCGACAAGATACACGCGGTATTGTGCGGCGTGGGCCTGAACTTGAGGAAAGTTCTGAGGAGGCTCGCCGAGCTTCTTTGGCCTTATGAAAATGAGCGGTATTTACGACAAATGCTGGCTATTTTATGGTCAGTTTCGGCGTTACCGGATGAATCAACGAAGACCGGTGAATTGCTGGGTGCTGAACTTTACTTCGTACGCCATTTTTTTGATCCTCCGTGATCAAGCCCTTTCCCTTTTTCCAAACAGCCATGTCATCCTGACTCTGGTTGTGACTTTGCTTCTGACGCACGATGTCATGGATATCCCTTCCATCCTCATTCAATCCCTTCTGCATATCTATTCCTTAGTTCGATGAAATTCTTCGACTGTTTCTTGATCTATGCGGTCTTCTTCTTCCTCAGTTTTTTCTAGAAAAAACTCATAAGCCTTCTCTGAAATGACGACTCCTAAGACCTCACCGTCACCTGACTTGATAAAGATATCCTCATCAACAGGATCCGGATTTTGGAGCATTTCCTTAAGTGTCTTACCGACACTGCCAATGTCTACATCTCTCATAAGATCTCCTTTCTATTGAATGTAAAAGAGCATAACGCGAAGCTTTGCGGCAATTTTGGAGCCGCGAGGCGGTGGAAAAATTGTCCGGCAACAGCGGCTGGTTATGCATTATTCGTAGTGGCTCCAGAGCCTGAGGACTTTCACCACTTGCTCGCCCTCCAGCACCTGATAGACCAGACGGTGCTGAATATTGATTCGGCGTGAATAGGCCCCCGCAAGATCACCAATGAGCTTCTCAAAAGGAGGCGGCTTGCGGTATGGATCTTCCGCTATCAGCGCTAAAAGTTCCTGGGCCTTTGGTTTGAGACTGCTGGAGGCCAACTTCTTTGCATCTTTCTGGGCTTGCTTGGTGTAAACCAACTTCCATGTCACCAGTCCAGCTCCTCATCGCATTCATCTAAAGGGGTATCCATCCCCTCACGAATCGACTCCCGCATACCTGGTACGGAGAGCAGGTAAAGTGTTTCCTGAATTGCAGACCAGTCTTCTTCGGAAACCAGAACGGCTTTGTTGCGCTTACCCATGATGACGATTGGTTGGTGGGACTCGGCGGTCTCGTCAATCAACCGATATAGGTTGCTGCGCGCCTCAGTTGCTGTGATTCCGGTCATGACGCACCTCTTGTGTGTTCAACCTGCAACCAAGTGTACGCCTTTGAGTACGTGCGTCAAGGCGAACGTCTCGCATAACGCAAAGCTTTGGAGCGGCTGGAGCGCAGCGTAAGCCGTCCCAGCCACGAAAGTGGCGACAACAGCGCCTTGTGTACGCCCAGCATGGGCATGAACTAATGGGGTGAAAGTCCCCTGTGGGAAGATCACCG
>NZ_PXNP01000013.1 GCF_003007675.1 Marinobacter fuscus
ATCTGGTCTGCCTGTCGCTTAACCTCAGGCGGATGAGTTCGCTGATGAGGCTGACATAGGCAATCTGAGGCGGCGTGCCGGGCCGTGCTGAGTGGTCGGGCTACGGTTGTGAACTTGCCTATAACCGTCTTGATTGCCTGAATAGAAAATCGTGACTCTATCCGGTTGGATACTGCGCATATACTCTCGGGCACAACCGTGATTCGGCGCGGCGGAGGCAATTGCTCAAAACACTTCTGCCGCGCAGACTCCTAGCTTGTTTGCCAGGCAATCGGTGCCGTGCTGCACCGATGTTCCGTGAAAATTCCTAAAACAGCGACGGAAAACGCGATGAAAAAGATACTGGCAGCTTTTGTTGGCTCCATGGCCCTGGCGTCTGCGCCGGTGGCTCTGGCAGCCGATGCGACGAAAGAACTGAAAATGGCGTACGACGCCGACCCGGTCACCCTGGATATCCACGAGCAGTTGTCTGGCGGCATTCTGCAACTGTCCCACATGACCTTTGACCCGCTGATCCGCTGGACCAAGGATCTGGGCTTTGAAGCCCGGCTGGCTGAAAGCTGGGAGCGTGTTGACGAAAACACCATGCGCTTCAAGCTGCGCGAGGGTGTGAAGTTCCACTCCGGTAACACACTCACCACCGCCGATGTCAAGTTTACCTTCGAACGCCTGAAGCAGAGCCAGGATTTCAAGGCGATTTTCAAGCCGTTCACAGGCATCAACGTAATCGACGACTACACCTTTGAGCTGGTCACCAGCGAGCCCTACCCGCTGCTGTTGAACACCGCCACCTACATCTTTCCGCTCGACAGCAAGTTCTACAGCGGCCAGACCGAGGGCGGCAAAGACAAGAGCGCGATCCTCAAGCACGGCAATTCCTTTGCGTCTGAGAACCTGTCCGGTACCGGCCCCTACACCGTTACCGACCGTAAACAGGGCGTGCGGGTTGAGTTCGAGCGCTTTGATGGCTACTGGGACACCCAATCCCCGGGCAACGTCGGCAAGATTGTGCTGACCCCGATCAAGGAAAATGCCACCCGCGTTTCTGCGCTGCTGTCTGGCGGTGTCGACTTTATTGCACCGGTTCCGCCGAATGATCTGGACCGCATCAAGCGCGACCGCAACAGCGAACTGGTAACCATGAGCGGTACCCGCATCATCCTGTTCCACATGAACCAGGAGCGGGTGGAAGCCTTCAAGAACCCGAAGGTGCGCCAGGCCATTGCTTACGCCATCAACCAGGAAGGCATTGCCGCCAAGATCATGAAAGGCTTTGCCACACCAGCCGCGCAGATGTCTCCGGCCGGTTATCAGGGCCACAACGACAGCCTGAAGCCGCGTTTCGATGTGGCCAAGGCCAAGCAGTTGATGAAAGAAGCCGGTTACGAAGACGGTTTCACCATCACCATGATGGCGCCGAACAACCGTTACGTGAACGACGACAAGATCGCCCAGGCAGCGGCGGCCATGCTGGCCCGCATCAACATCAAGGTGGATCTGAAAACTCTGCCCAAGGCGCAGTACTGGCCCGAGTTTGATAACCGCGCGGCCGACATGATGCTGATCGGCTGGCACGCAGACACCGAAGACTCTGCCAACTTCTTCGAATTCCTGACCTTCTGCCCGGATGCCGACACCGGTGCCGGCCAGTACAACGCCGGAAACTACTGCAACCCGGAAATCGACGCGATGGTGCAAAAAGCCAACGTAGAGACCGATCTGGAGAAGCGGGCGGCGATGCTGCAGGAAGTTGAGAAGCGTTTGTACGACGATGCCGCGTTCGTTCCGCTGCACTGGCAGGATCTGGCCTGGGCCGCGAAGAAGGGCGTGAACATTGAGCCGGTGCTCAACGTGATGAACTTCCCGTACCTGGGTGACCTGGTTGTTGAATAACCGGGCAGTCATCTGACCCCCAAGCCCCTCTCCCGCCCGGGAGCGGGGCCTTCAAGCATTCACTAACGGTAACTTCTTGATGCTAGCGTTTTTGGTTCAGCGGATATCCCAGGCGGTACTGGTCATGTTTGTGATCAGCCTCATCGCCTTTGCCATTCAGGATGGCCTCGGGGATCCGCTTCAGGAAATGGTGGGCATGTCCGTTTCGGCCGAGGAACGGGAAGCCATTCGTGAGGAGCTCGGGTTGAACGACCCGTTCCTGGTTCAGTATCTGCGTTTTGCCGGTAAGGCTGTGCAGGGCGATCTGGGGAACTCCTATTTTTACAGCAAGCCCGCGCTGGAGGTTATTGCGGAGCACCTGCCTGCCACCCTGGAACTGGTGATTGGTGCCAGCCTGATGATTATTTTTCTGTCGGTGCCTATCGGTGTGTATGCCGCTATCCGGCCCCAGGCCTGGTTATCGAAGTTTTTTATGGGGGTGAGCACGGTGGGTATCTCCATCCCGGTATTCCTGACCGCCATTGTGTTGATTCAGCTGTTTTCCATCGGTGTAACCGTCAGCTGGTTCCCGGACGACACCGGCTGGGGCCAGTGGCTGAACGATTTCTTTACCACCGAAGGCGGCTTGCCGTCTTATGGTCGTGGCGATGATCTGGTGCACCTGTTTGGTACCTGGGAATCCGGATTGTTTACCGCCGAGGGCTTGGCGCACCTGATCCTGCCCTGTGTGTCCCTGGCCTCGATCATGTTGCCGCTGTTTATCCGCCTGATTCGGGCCGAAATGATGGAAGTGCTGCAGAGCGATTACATCCGCTATGCGCGGGCCAAGGGCCTGGCGGCGGGGCGCATCAACTTTTTGCATGCCCTGAAGAACACTATGCTGCCGGTGATTACCGTGGGTGGCGTGCAGATCGGCATTATGGTGGCCTACACCATTCTGACCGAGACCGTGTTCCAGTGGCCGGGCCTGGGCCTGATGTTCCTGGAGGCCATCACCCGCAGTGACATTCCCCTGATTGTGGCTTACCTGATGGTTGTGGGCCTGATCTTTGTGATTACCAACACTCTGGTGGATCTGATCTACGGACTGGTCAACCCCACCGTTAAACTGACAGGTAAGAAAGCATGACAACGGCAACGGTTTCCCGCTGGGACCGCTTCCGCGAGTCCTTTTTCTGGTACAGCTTCAAGCGCGACAAGGTGGCGGTGATCAGCTTTGTGGTGTTGATGCTGATGGTACTGTCGGCGGTGTTTGCGCCGCTGCTGGCGCCTGCAGACCCCTACGATCTGGCCCAGATCGACATTCTCAACTCGGAACTGCCGCCGGTGGGGCTGGATGGCTCAGACCCTGCGTTCCCGCTGGGCACCGACGCGCAGGGCCGCGACCTGTTGTCCACCATTCTGTACGGCACCCGGGTGTCGCTGATGATCGGTTTCGGCGCGGTGGTGCTGCAGGCGGTGCTGGGCATTCTGTTTGGCCTGCTGGCGGGCTACCTGGGTGGCAAAATCGACGCGGTGCTGATGCGCATTGCCGACGTGCAATTGTCGTTCTCCACCCTGATGGTGGCGATTATTGTGGGTGCAGTGTTCAAGGCCAGCTTCGGCAATCTGATGTTTGGCGAGATCGCCATTTATATGCTGATCTTCATCATCGGGGTGGCGGAGTGGCCGCAGATTGCCCGCACCGTGCGCGCCTCTGTACTGGCGGAGAAAAAGAAAGAGTATGTGGATGCCGCCAAAGTTATGGGCTTTGGCACACCCCGGATCATGTTCCGGCACATTCTGCCCAACACCCTGTCGCCGATCTTCGTTATTGCCACGGTACAGATTGCCAACGCGATTATCTCCGAAGCGGCCCTGTCGTTCCTGGGCCTGGGCATGCCGGAAACCCAGCCGTCGCTGGGCTCGCTGATCAAATCCGGTTTTGACTACATCCAGAGCGGTTCCTGGTGGATCACCCTGATCCCGGGCCTGGTGCTGGTGGTGCTCGTGCTGGTCATCAACCTGTTGGGTGACTGGCTGCGGGATGTGATGAACCCACGGCTGTACAAGGGGTAACACCATGGCACTGTTGGAAGTAAAAAATCTGGATGTGCGGTTTGCGGTGCGTGGTGGCGATTTGACCGCCCTGCGCGGCATCAGCTTCACCCTCGACAAAGGCGAGCGCCTGGGGCTGGTGGGGGAGTCTGGTGCCGGTAAATCGGTGGCGGCGTTCTCCATTCTTAACCTGATCGCCAAGCCGGGTTACATTGCGGGCGGCCAGATCCTGTTTGAAGGCCGCGATCTGGCGGCCATGAGCGAGCGTGAACTGCGCAAGATTCGTGGTAACCGTATTGCCATGATCTTCCAGGATCCGATGATGACCCTGAATCCGGTGCTCACCATCGGCACCCAGATGGTCGAGGCTATTCTGGCCCATCGCAAGATCAGCAAGAAAGAAGCCCGGGCCATCGCGCTGGACCGGCTGCAGAAGGTGCAGATTCCGTCACCGGAAAAACGGCTGGATCAGTATCCCCACGAGCTGTCTGGCGGTATGCGCCAGCGGGTGATTATTGCCATCGCCCTGTTGCTGGACCCGGAGATCATCATCGCGGATGAACCGACTACGGCGCTGGATGTCACCATCCAGGCGGAGATCATGGATCTGCTGCTGAACCTGTGCGAACAGGAAAACGTGGCGCTGATGCTGATTACCCACGATCTGGGTGTGGTGTCTCAGGTGACCCAGCGCATGCTGGTGATGTACTCCGGCCGGATTATCGAGCAGGGGCCAACCCGGGAAATCATCAACGACGCTCAGCACCCGTATACCCAGGGGCTGATCAACGCCTTGCCGCAAATGGGCGAGCCCGGTGCCCGGTTGTTCCAGATTCCCGGCTCCATGCCGTCGCTAAAAAATGTCCCCACCGGCTGCCCGTTCCATCCCCGGTGTTCGTTTGCCACCGACCACTGCAAGCGCGCCATGCCCGAGTATGTGCGTTCTGGCAACGTGGATGTGGCCTGTTACGAGGTGGCCAACTTGATTGAGCAGGAGAAACGCATGCAGGAGGCCGAATCATGACCTCCCCTCTGGTAAGTATTCGTGATCTGGAGAAGCGCTTCGACCTCTCCGGTAACCTTCTGGAGCAGATTACCTTTGAAGGTGGCCGTTTCCGCCGCAAGCAGGAAGCTGTGCACGCCATCAACGGGGTCAACCTGGAGGTGCATAAGGGCGAGGCCCTGTGCGTGGTGGGCGAGTCCGGCTGTGGCAAATCCACCGTTGCCCGCACGGTGATGGGATTGTTGTCGCCAAGCGCGGGCGAAATCCATTACGACGGCCAGCGTATCGATAATCTGGAAGGCAAGGCGGCGCTGCCGTATCGCCGCAAGATGCAGATGATCTTCCAGAACCCCTATGCCTCGCTCAACCCGCGGATGACCATCCAGCAAACCCTGGAAGAGCCGATTCGCTTTCATCACCCGGGCTGGGCCGCCACCGAGGTGCGCGACAAGATCCACGAAGTGATGCACTCGGTGGGCATCGACCCGGACTGGGGCAGTCGCTTTGGCCATGAGTTCTCCGGTGGCCAGCGCCAGCGGATTGCCATTGCCCGGGCACTGGCGGTCGACCCGGAGTTTATTGTGGCCGATGAGCCGATCTCCGCGCTGGACGTGTCCATTCAGGCCCAGGTGCTGAACCTGCTGATGGATGCCCAGGAAAGCCGCGGCCTGACCTACCTGTTCATCACCCACGATCTGGCGGTGGTGGAGCATTTTGGTACCCGGGTGGCGGTGATGTACCTGGGCCGGGTGTGCGAGCTGGCAGATACCAAAACCCTGTTCGCAACGCCAAGGCACCCCTACACCCAGGCGCTGCTGTCGGCCATTCCGAAACTGGAAGACGATCGCCCGAACCATATTCGCCTGCAGGGTGAAGTGCCCACCCCGGTGAACCTGCCGTCGGGCTGTGTGTTCCACGGTCGGTGCCCTTACGCCAACGATCGTTGCCGGCAGGAGATACCGCAATTGATCGCCACTGACGGTGGCGGACAGGTGGCTTGCCATGCCGTTGAGGAAGGCCGTTTGTAACACCTGCACGCGGTTGGGCTATCATGCCTGCAAAACCGTATTGGTTGTTACTCAGGTCTGACCTCAGAGGACTGCATGGAAATACGCTGGCTGGAAGATTTTCTGGCCCTTGCCCGTACCCGCCATTTTTCACGTGCTGCGGAACAGCAGCACGTGAGCCAGCCCACGTTCAGCCGCCGGATCAAGCTGCTGGAAGAGTCCATGGGCACCACCCTGGTTAACCGCCAGACCCTGCCGTTGTCCTTGACCCCGGCAGGCGAGCTGTTTCGGGAGTTGTGCGAGCGGATTACCCGGGATGTCCGGGATACCCGGGACAGGGTGGCGGCACTGGATGCCGAGGCATCTGCGCGGATCAGTGTCGGTTCTACCCAAGGGTTGTTTTCGCACTTCTATCAGGGCTGGGCACAGGATGCGGGCATTAGCGGCCGCTTGCAGCTGAATCTGACGGCCACCAACTGGGTAGGTTCGCAGTTTCTGGATGCGTTGGAGAGTGGCGAGTGTGACCTGGTGCTGTGTTACTGGCATCGGGACTTGCCCTGGGGTGAGCGCTGGGATGCCGACAAGCTCCAGTGGCTCACCATCGGCCAGGAAACTCTGGTGCCGGTGAGCATTACTGATGAACAGGGCCAGCCCCGGTACCCGCTGCCGGGCACACCAGAGCAGCCGGTGCCGTTGATTGCCTATCACAGCCGGGGTTTTTTGCAGTCGGCCATCGAGGGCCATCTGCTGCGCAAAAAACTCACCGCCAACCTGTTGCCGCTGAACGAAAATACCCAGTCGGCCAGCATTAAGGCGCTGGTGAAGCAGGGCTTTGGGATGGGCTGGTTGCCCCGGCGGATGACCGAGAAAAGTGAACAGTTTGGCAGTCTGATCCGGGCGGGTGATGAGCGCTGGGACATTCCGCTGGAAATCCGTCTGGTGCGCCTGCGGGACGCACGCTCAGACGACATCGTGAATTTATGGAATCAACTGGACAACTGATATGCCTGAACAAGATCTGCTTTCCCTGCAACCGGCTCATCTGCGTGAACTGCAGGCCCGTTACGAGCGGGTTCTGGCGGCGGAGGGCTTTGACAGTCTGCTGATTGCCTCCGGCGCCGCACCGTATCGCCATCGGGATGATCAGGCCTATGTCTTTCAGGGCTTCGGCCCGTTTTTGCACTGGACCGGGCTGACTGGCCAGGAGCACAGCTGGCTGCTGATTCGCCCGGGCCAGGCGCCGGTGCTTTGGCTGTATCAGCCGGTGGATTTCTGGCACGCCACACCAGAGCTGGCGGCCGAGCCCTGGCAGCAGGTGATTGAGGTTCGTCGTCGTCCCGAGCCGGGGGTGCCGGAACTGGGCGCAACCAAGCGCCTGGCGGTGGTCGGCGACCCGCAGGTGCTTGAGGCAGTGCCCGGGGAGCACAATCCGGAGGCCTTGCTGGCGGCCATCGAGGAAACCCGGGTTCACAAAACCGCTTACGAAATCGAGTGCCTGGCTGAAGCCAACCGGCATGCCCTGGTGGGGCACCAGGCCGCGGCCCGGGCGTTCCTGCAGGGGGAGAGCGAATTCGGCATCAACCTGGCCTACCAGCAGGCCACTGGCCAGCGGGAAGCCGACGCTCCTTATCACAGCATTATTGGCTTGAACGAGCACGCCGGTACACTGCACTACCAGTACTACGATACCTGTGCGCCGCAGAAACCCCGCAGCCTGCTGATCGATGCCGGTGTGCGCTATCGCGGCTACTGTTCCGATATTACCCGCACCACCGCCGCCCCTGGCGAACCCCGTTTTGCGGCTCTGGTACAAGGTCTGGAAGCGCTGCAGTTGCGGCTCTGCGACATGGTGGCCCCGAGGGTGGATTATGTTGATATTCACCGCAAAACCCATCAGGGCATTGCTGCGCTGCTGTCGGCCTCCGGCCTGGTATCTGGCCTGAGCGACGAGGCCATGGTGGAGCAGGGCATTACCCGGGCCTTCTTCCCCCACGGCATCGGGCACTTCCTCGGCGTGCAGGTACACGATGTGGCCGGCAAACCCACGCCACCACCGGCCGATGCGCCCTTTTTGCGTATGACCCGAACCCTGGAAGAGGGCATGGTGGTGACCATTGAGCCCGGGTTGTATTTCATACCGTCGTTGCTGGAACCGATACGAAACAGCGCGGCCGGGCAGTATCTGAATGAAGCGCTGATCGCCGAGCTGAGCGGTTGCGGAGGGATTCGTATTGAGGACAACGTGGTGGTGACCGCCACGGGAGCCCGCAACCTCTCGCGCTGACAGGTATTGTTACTTTATTGAACAATTCTTTTCGCAAAAGGCTTGCAATCTCGTTTGGTAATAACAATAATTATCACTAACTTTAGTGCTGTTAGTGAGAAAGCCCAATGTATGTTTGCTTGTGTTTCGGGGTAACAGACAGAGAAATTCGCAAAGCGGCCGATAACGGTGTCAGCTCCATGCGCCAGCTCGGTAAAGAGTTGGGTGTGGGGCGCCAGTGTGGCCGCTGTGCCTGCACCGCCCGGGAGATCCTGCGCGAAGCCCGCTCTCCGGACTACCTTGCCATGGCCAATATGCTGGCCCAGCCAGCCTGATACAGTCTGCCTGCTAACCGGTGCTTTCCGGCCGCAGTGCCCGGGGCACCGGTTGTCATTCGGCACCCATTCCCATCCGATATTTTTTCTTGCCGTAAAACCGACTATCCTTGTGGGCTAACGCTTCAGAGATAAAAAGGATTCGGCAATGAAAGGCGATAAAAAAGTCATTCAGCATCTGAACAAGGTTTTGGCCAATGAACTGACCGCCATTAATCAGTATTTTCTGCATTCCCGGATGTACAAAGACTGGGGCATCACCAAGCTGGCGGCCAAGGAGTACGAAGAGTCCATCGACGAGATGAAGCACGCTGACCAATTGATCGAGCGGATTCTGTTCCTCGAAGGCCTGCCCAACCTGCAAGATCTGAACAAGCTGCTGATCGGTGAAAACGTCCAGGAAATGATCGAGTGTGACCTCAAACTTGAGCACACCGCTCATGCCGACCTGAAAGAAGCCATTATCTACTGTGAACAGGTGCAGGACTTCACCAGCCGGGAGCTGTTCCGCAGCATTCTGGACAGCGAAGAAGAGCACATCGACTGGCTGGAAACCCAGCTGGAAATGATTTCCCAGATGGGCATCCAGAACTACATCCAGCTGCAATCCTCCGCAGCCGAGTAAGCACCCGCTTTCGGCCCCGGCCCCTGTTTAAGGGGCCGGGGCCTGTTGTGTAACGATTTTTCCTCCGTTCCTGCCCCCAATAGTGCTCCAGAACAGGTAGAATGCCGGTCATTCCGGCCAGAATGCCTGGCTCAACATCGTTACCTGTTTTCGGAGACTGAAATGGACCTGTCCTGCTTCAAGGCCTACGACCTGCGCGGTCGCGTGCCAGACCAACTCAACCCCATCCTTGCAGAGAAGATCGGCCGGGCCTACGTGGCAGTCACCGGAGCGAAAAAAGTCATCGTCGGCTACGACATCCGCCTGTCCAGCCCGGAAATTACCGAAGCCCTGAGTTCCGGCCTGATGGCCGCAGGCGCCGACGTGTTCGACATCGGCCTGTGTGGCACCGAGCAGGTGTACTTTGCCACCAGCCATTACCAGATGGACGGCGGCATTATGGTTACTGCCAGCCACAACCCGAAAGACCACAACGGCATGAAAATGGTCGGTCCGGAATCCCGGCCCATCAGCTCCGACAATGGCCTGAACGACATCCGCGACCGGGTGCTGGAACCCTTCGCCAATGCCCCGCAGCAAGGTAAATACGAAACCCTGGAAGTAATGAGCGCCTACATCGACCACCTGCTGGGCTACGTAGATGCCAGCAGTCTCAAGCCCATGAGCATCGTGTGCAATGCCGGCAACGGTGGCGCAGGCCTGGTGATTGATCAGCTCGAACAGCATTTGCCCTTCGACTTCATCAAAGTCCACCACGAAGCGGACGGCCACTTCCCCAACGGCGTGCCCAACCCGATCCTGCCGGAAAACCGCTCCGCCACCGCCGACGCCGTCATCAACAACGGCGCCGCCATGGGCATTGCCTGGGACGGCGACTACGACCGCTGCTTCTTCTTCGACGAAAACGGCCGCTTTATCGAAGGCTACTACATCGTCGGCCTGCTGGCCGACCAGTTCCTGCGCAAAATCGGTGGCGGCAAAGTCATCCACGACCCCCGGCTGACCTGGAACACGCTTGACCTGGTGCAGGCCGCGGGCGGTGAAGCCGTCGAAAGCAAAACCGGCCATGCCTTCATCAAACAAAGAATGCGCGACGAGGATGCCGTTTACGGCGGCGAAATGAGCGCCCATCACTACTTCCGCGACTTCGCCTACTGCGACAGCGGCATGATCCCCTGGCTGCTGGTGGCAGAACGCCTGTGCCAGAGCGGCCAAACCCTGTCCTCCCTGATCGACGCCCGCATCGAAGCTTACCCCGCCAGCGGCGAAATCAACCGCACCATCAGCGACCCCCCAAAAGTGATCGCCGCCATCGAAGCCAAATACAGCGTTGGCGCCAAAGCCATCAGTCATGTGGATGGCCTGAGTGTGGAATTCGACACCTGGCGGTTCAACCTGCGTATGTCCAACACCGAGCCGGTGGTGCGGTTGAACGTTGAGGCGCGTGGCGACAAGGCATTGATGGAAGCGAAAACCGAAGAGTTGCTGGCGGAAATGGAGCGTTTGAACGGATAGTTTGCACGTAGATAAGGGGCCAGGGTGGCGGTGCTCCCTTCTGGAACTGTGCTTCGCCATGGATGGCGAAGCTCAAGCGTCACATGGACGTGCCGAAGGAGCGTGTTTCAGAAGGGAGCACCGCCACCCTGGTCTTCCGCCCCACTTGACCTTCCGCCGACGCAGAGGCGATTGTGTCGACCGCTGTTACAGCCAGTCATTCAACATAATCCCGAAACCGATCCGGTGAATGCGCTTGTTGTAGTCGATAAGACTCTCCCCGTAGCCGTTGTAGTACTGGAAAAACCCCTTCAACGTATCCCCCACCGGAAAACTGTAACCGAACTCCACTGACGTCCGGTTGTGGGATCGCAGATTGTTCAACAGCTTGAGAGAAAAAGTCCGGTCTTCCGTCAGCTTGTACACCGCGTGATAGCTGGCGTGGCCCACATAGGCATCCATGTCCGGATTATCATCATCACTGCCGGTTTCCGGAATCCGGTACCACGGCTTCAGCATGAACAGCCAGCGCCCGTAACTGTAAGCCGCTGTGCCGGTAACCCGGTTCCAGCTCCGCGACCGTGGCTCCGACTGACCGTTAGACTGATGATTGAAGCCAAGCGACATCGCACTCAGCGTACCCGGGCCAAACTGCCAGTTCAAAGACTGAAGCACGAATAACTCGGGCTCATAATTGGTTTCCCGGAACGGCGCAGACTCATCCTGATTGTACACCTGCCAGAACGACTTCTGGGTATAGCCGAACCACAGCGTTGTCCGCTCGTCAAAAATGCCGGTCAGCAACGGCACTTTAAAACTGATCTGATACTTGGCTTCCTCGTTCTCCAGGTCGTAGTCGTAGCCAATCTCACCCAGCCGGGGGCTGATCGGGCGTGCATTGGGGTTTTCAACCCAGGTTACCGGCAGAAGATAGTTGGGCCGGTGGGTAATAAAACTGCCAGCAAACGAAAAAATGGCCTGCTCGGAGCTCAGATAACTGTCTACCATCGCCGCCATCACGCCGTCGTCCGGGTCGTTATCCAGTGCGTTGCCAACAATTTTTTCGCGGGCCTTCCTGTCGGCCACCAGTTGTTCGGCCGTTTTTGCGGCTTCCTTCAGTTCCGTATCCGAGGCCTTCTTTCGCTCTTTTTTTGGATCCTGCCGCGCGTCGTAGCAGGCCAGCCGCTGCACACCACTCTTGATCAGGGCGCAGTTTACCTCCGCTGCTGTGGCGGGTGACTCTTCAGCAACAACACAGGAGCTTACAGCGAGGCAAAGCATTGCGATGACAGAATGCAGGCGCATCATGGTGATACCTCAGGTAGCGGCCGTCAGGCTGAGCCAGGTGCTGGCGATGCCGTAAACCCAAACGCCCAGTAAACTGGTCGCCAGCAGAACAAAAATCAGCTTGTGGCGGCCCCGGCGCTCATCGCTGGCCGAGACAACCCAGCGCAGATACATCAGCCCGATAAAGCTCAGAAATACGCCCAGGCTAGCGGCCGCCGGTATCAGAAGCCAGGCGCTGGAGATCGGCGCTTCCGCAGAGGCCTGGCTGCTGAACCAGCTCATCGAAAGCAGCAGAATGGCCAGGCTGCCGAACTCGACAACAAGCAGCATTCGGCGCTTGCGTTGTATCGGGGAGTGTCGGGAATCGCTCATAAGCAGGCTCATATCGGAACGGTGGCGTTATGGTACCGGAAACCGCAGGCAACGAATAACAACCTACGAAATTGTCATTAAAATGGTTGAAATCAACTTCTGATTTTGCTCTCAGGTTTTTTTGCGGGGGCTCTATCGCTATAATGCGGCGACTGAAAGATTATAACGCTCAAATGCGAGGTGCATTGTGAAGATGAAGAGAGTCCTGGCTGTTGGTCTGCTTGGTTTCGGCCTGGCCGCTGGCACAGCGCTGGCAAGTGTCGAAGATGAAATCCGTGCCCGTATCCAGCCGGTGGGTGAAGTGTGCCTGCAGGGTGAAGAGTGCGGTGAAGCAGCCGCTCCCGCAGCTACCGCCAGTGCTGGCCCGCGTTCAGGCAGTGAAGTGTACGATGCGGTCTGCATGGCCTGCCACACCACTGGGGCGGCCGGTGCACCGGTGATCGGCGACAGCGGTGCCTGGGCGCCGCGCATCGAAAAGGGCCTGGACACCTTGATCGACCATGCGATCAATGGCTTCAACGCCATGCCTCCGAAAGGCGGTTGCGCCAGCTGCCCGGATGAAGAAATCTCGGCAGCGGTCGAGCATCTGGTCGACGCCAGCAAGTAAGCGCCGTTGTTCCTGCGAAGCCCCGCCTTGTGCGGGGCTTCGTGGTTTTAGCGAGGCTGTTTCGGATTACAGGCCAAGATCGCCAATCAGCGCGCTGAGGGTGGCTTTGCCTTTTTTCTGGTTGGCTTCTTTGTCCTGTTCTCCGGAGCCTTCCCATTTCACATCGTCTTCCGGCAATTCATCCAGAAACCGGCTGGGAATGGTTTCCAGCTTTTCGCCGTATTGTTTGCGGGTGGCGGCATAGGTCAGGGCCAGGGTTTCTCGCGCCCGGGTGATGCCCACGTACATCAGCCGACGTTCTTCTTCCACGTTGCCTTCTTCAATGCTGCTGCGATGGGGCAGAATCTCTTCCTCCAGCCCCATGATGAACACGTGGGGAAACTCCAGGCCCTTGGAAGCGTGCAGGGTCAGTAGCTGAACCTTGTCGCTGTCGTCCTCTTCCTCGCGCTGCTCCATCATGTCTCGCAATACCAGCTTGGCAATGGCGTCTTCGATACCGATTTCATCGGCGGTGCCCTTGCCGTCGTCGAGCATGCGCTGGATCGATTCCACCAGGTACCAGATGTTTTCCATCCGCCGTTCCGCCTGCTTCGGGCTGCCGGAATGCTGGTGCAGCCATTCTTCGTATTCGATGTCGGTAAACAGCTGTTTCACCACCGGAATCGGGTCTTCGGCGAACAGCCGCTCGCAGGTTTTGTCGACCCAGTGGGCGAAGCGCCGCAGGCGGTCCAGCCCCTTCTCGGTGACGTGGGCTTCTGCACCCATATCGCCCAGCGCTTTGAACAGGCTGACGTTGCGGGCGCGAGCGTAGTGGCTGAGTTGCTCCAGGGTGCGCGGGCCAATCTCCCGACGGGGTACGTTCACCACCCGCAGAAATGCGGCATCGTCATCCGGGTTGATCATCAGCCGCAGATACGCCATGGCATCCTTGATTTCGTTCTTCGAGAAGAACGACTGCCCGCCACTGAGCCGGTAGGGAATCTGGTAGGCCTGCAGCTTCATTTCCAGCAGCCGAGCCTGGTGGTTGCCCCGGTACAGAACCGCGAAATCCTTGAAATCCAGGCCGTCCCTCAGTTTTTGATGGATAATTTCGGTGGCCACGCGCTCGGTTTCGGCATCCTCGTTACGGCAGCGGATAATGCGGATTTCCTCACCGATGGTGTGGTCGCTCCACAGCGCCTTGTCGAACACATGGGGATTATTGGCAATCACCGTGTTGGCGCAGCGCAGAATCCGGCTGGTGGAGCGGTAGTTCTGCTCCAGCTTGACGATTTTCAGGCTGGGGAAATCCTCTTTCAGCTGCGCCAGGTTTTCAGGGCGGGCACCGCGCCAGGCATAGATGGACTGGTCGTCGTCACCTACCACGGTAAAGGCTGCTCGCTCGGCGACCAATTGTTTCACCAATTCGTACTGGCACACGTTGGTGTCCTGGTACTCATCCACCAGCATGTAGCGGATCTTGCGGCGCCACTTGGCCAGCACCTCGGGGTCGTCCCGGAACAGCTGTACCGGCAGCAGAATCAGATCGTCAAAATCCACGGCGTTATAAGCTTTCAGGTATTCGTTGTAGTGCTTGTAAACGATGGCAATGCGCTGCTCACGCTCATCTGCCGCTTTACTGTAGGCTTCGGCGGGGCTGCGCATGGCGTTTTTCCAGGAGGAAATCGTCATTTGCACATCGTTCAGCTCGTCTCCGGCATCGGCACTGGCTTCCCGCATCATCAGGTCTTGCAAAAGCGCCTTGGCGTCTTCGGCATCGAAGATCGAGAAACCCGGGTGATAACCCAGGTGCTGGTGCTCTTCCCGGATCATGTTCAGGCCAAGGTTGTGGAAGGTCGAGACAATCAGCCCGCGGGTTTTGCCCCGGTCGACAATGCGCCCGACCCGCTCCTTCATTTCCCGGGCGGCCTTGTTGGTAAAGGTGACGGCGGCAATGTGACGGCCGGGAATGCCCAGCTCCTCGATCAGATAGGCGATCTTGCGGGTGATCACGCTGGTTTTGCCACTACCGGCGCCAGCGAGCACCAACAGGGGGCCATCGGCATAGCGGACTGCTTCACGTTGTCTGGGGTTGAGCTTGTTCACAGTGTTAAGGCCAAAGCGCTACGGGGTTGTAAAAGAGAGAAAGAACCTATTCTACACCAGCCCGCCATGCTGTACCTTGCGGATCTATCAGCTATGCTTGTTCACATGGATTCTGCTTCACCGTGCCGACACATGGATCTTACCCGATGACATCACCCAGCGATACTAGGCCCGATTGTATTCGCCTACTGGTACTGACGCCGGAGTACAGCGATTACCTTTGGTACAGCGCCATGCTTGCGGGCGACCCGGATGCCTGCAGTGATGCCATCTGGTGCCCGGATCTGGTCGACTGCGACGATCTTATCGCCAATGCCAGTTTTGATGTCATTGTCTGGGACTGTGCTTTCCACAGCGGATCCGAGTCGTCGTTTTTGCAGTATTTGCTGGTGGCCAGTGAAGACAAGCCCATTCTGGCGATCAGCGCCGACACGTCTGAAGACATGTCCCTCGAGCTTGTGGCCGGCGGCGCCTCTGATTACCTCAGTCGCCAGGGGTTGGATGCCTGGCAGTTCCGCCGGGCGGTCAAATGTTTGTGGTATCGGGCGTTACTGGCAGAGTCGGCCCATGGCCAGCTGGGCCGGGAAGTGGCCACGGGTTTTATCAACCGGGATCTGTTTTTTGATCGCCTGCAGCAGGCGATTCTGAGGGCCGAGCGGGCAGGTCACCGGTTGGCCTTGCTGCACCTAAATATCGATGACTTCCGCAACATCAACGAATCCTTCGGCTATCAGAAAAGCGATCAGTTGATGTTCCGGCTGGCAGAGCGCCTGCGCAACAAGTTGCGGCGGGTGGATTCTCTGATGCGCATAGGCGGGGATGAACTCGCCATTATCGTGGAGAAAGTGGAAGACTCCCTCGACATTACCCAGATTATCCGCAAGGTGGTGAATGCTCTGGGCGAGCCGCTGACGGTGGATGGCCAGAATGTGGTGGTCAATGCCAGCGTGGGTGTGGCGACCTACCCGGAAGCCGGGGACAGCCCGGATGATCTGTTGCGGCGGGCCAACCGGGCCATGTTTGAAGCCAAGCGAGACCCCGGCACCAGCTACCGGTTTTACGATCGCCAACTGCACATCTCTGCGGGTTACCAGTTACGGCTCGAAACCGATCTGCGCAACGCCCTGCGTGGCGGCGAACTGGAACTTTATTACCAGCCCCGAATTGATCTGGCCACCGAGGAGGTACGGGGCGTGGAATGCCTGCTGCGCTGGAACCACCCGGAGCGCGGGCTGGTTGGGCCAGACGAATTCATTCCGGTGGCCGAACGCAGTGGCCTGATTGTGCCCATTGGTTACTGGGTGATCGAACAGGCCTGCAAACGCCTGCAGGAGTGCACCGAGCTGGGTTTTCCGGGGCTGGTGTTCGCGGTCAACCTGTCCTTCCGCCAGTTCCACGACCGGAAAATGACCGAAACCATTTTCCGCATTATCTTCAATGCCAATGTCGACACCAGTTTGCTGGAGCTGGAACTGACGGAAAGCGCCATGATGCACGATCCTGAGTATGCTCAGCGTTGCCTGCGGGAACTGAACCAGTTGGGTATCAGTTTTGCTCTGGACGATTTTGGCACGGGTTTTTCCTCCCTGAGCAATCTTCAGCACCTGCCGATCTCGCTGGTGAAAATCGACAAGTCCTTTGTGCAGGAACTGGGGCAGTCGGCCGATGCCGAGCATATTATCCGGGCGATTATCAGTCTTGCCCACAGCCTGCAGATCAGTGTGGTGGCCGAAGGTGTTGAGACCGAGGGCCAGCTGGAATTCCTGCGCCAGCAGCACTGTGACGAGATCCAGGGCTACTATTTTGCCCGCCCCATGCCCTGGCAGGATCTAGTGGAATTCATGAACCGCCGCAACCAGTCCGCTTGCCTGCAGAAGTAAGCCGCTGTACCTTTGCGCATTAATTCCGAACGCGATACCAGATCGAGGTTGCATGAACAGTATCTCCCGGCGCATTGCTGACGAACTCGGCGTACGTGAACAACAGGTCGACGCCACGGTTACCCTGCTTGATGAAGGCGCGACCGTTCCCTTCATCGCCCGTTACCGGAAAGAAGTGACCGGCTCGTTGGACGACAGCCAGTTGCGAACCCTGGAAGAGCGGCTGCGTTACCTGCGGGAGCTGGAAGACCGTCGCGGCACCATCCTCAACAGCATCGAGGAGCAGGGCAAACTGACCGATGAGTTACGGGCCTCCATTGCCGCGGCGGATACCAAGAACCGGCTGGAAGACCTGTACCTGCCGTTCAAGCCCAAGCGTCGCACCAAGGCGCAGATCGCCCGGGAAGCAGGGCTGGAGCCGCTGGCGGATACCCTGTTTGATGATCCCTCCCAGGATCCGGAGCAGGTGGCCGCAGCCTATCTGAACCCGGAAGCAAAAATCGACGACACCAAGGCGGCGCTCGATGGCGCCCGCTATATCCTGATGGAGCGCTTTGCCGAAGACGCCGAACTGCTGGGTAGCCTGCGGGACTTTGTCTGGCAGCAGGGCCAGTTGAAGGTCACGGTGGTTGAGGGCAAGGAAAACGAAGGCGCGAAATTCCGCGATTACTTTGATCATATTGAGCCCCTGAAGAAAGTCCCTTCCCACCGGGCACTGGCGATTTTGCGTGGCCGTAATGAAGGCGTGCTGGCCTACAGTCTGGTGATGGGTGACGGCGAGGACGATCGCCGCCAGCCGCACCCGGCCGAGCAGCGGATTGCCGCCCACTGGAACATTCGCGACAACGGCCGTGCGGCTGACAAATGGCTGTCTGATGTGGTGCGCTGGACCTGGCGAGTAAAGCTGTCCACCCAGATTGAAACCGATTTAATGGCCCAGGTGCGTGAAGCCGCCGAAACCGAGGCCATCAATGTGTTTGCCGCTAACTTGAAAGATCTTCTGTTGCTGGCCCCGGCGGGCCCCCGGCCGACTCTGGGGCTGGACCCGGGCTTGCGTACCGGTGTCAAAGTGGCCGTCATCGACGGCACCGGCCAGGTGGTGGACCACGGCGCGATATTCCCCCATGCACCCCGGAACAACTGGGATCAGTCCATCGCCCAGATGGCGGCCTGGTGCCAGAAGTACAAAATCGAACTGGTGGCCATCGGCAACGGCACCGCCTCCCGGGAAACCGAGAAGCTGGTGGGCGACCTGTGCAAGAAACATCCGGAGCTCAAACTGGCCCGCATTGTGGTGAACGAATCCGGTGCGTCCATCTATTCGGCTTCGGAATTTGCCTCCCGGGAACTGCCAGATCTGGACGTGACCATCCGGGGCGCGGTTTCCATCGCCCGTCGCCTGCAGGACCCGCTGGCGGAGCTGGTGAAAATTGAACCCAAGTCCATCGGGGTGGGGCAGTACCAGCACGATGTCTCTCAGGTTCAGTTGTCCCGTAGCCTGGATGCCGTGGTGGAAGATTGTGTAAACGGTGTCGGTGTGGACCTGAATACCGCGTCTGTGCCTCTGCTCACCCGGGTGTCGGGCCTGAACCAGAGCATTGCCCAGAACATCGTTGATTTCCGCAACCAGAACGGTAAGTTCACCAGCCGCAAGCAGTTGCTGAAAGTGTCCCGGCTGGGCGACCGCACGTTCGAACAGGCCGCGGGTTTCCTGCGGATTGCCGGTGGCGACAATGCCCTGGATCGCTCGTCGGTGCACCCGGAAGCCTACGGTGTGGTTGAGGCCATTGCCAAGCGCAACGGCAAGAGTGTCGATAGCCTGTTGGGAGACTCCGCCTTCCTGCGCAGCCTCAAGCCCGAGGATTATGTGACCGAGCAGTTCGGGGTGCCGACCATCAAGGATATTATCGCGGAGCTGGAAAAGCCGGGCCGGGATCCGCGGCCGGAATTCCGTTTTGCCCACTTCGAGGAAGGGGTGGAAACCCTGAACGACCTGAAACCGGGTATGGTGCTGGAAGGTTCCGTGACCAACGTCACCAACTTCGGGGCCTTTGTCGACATCGGTGTGCATCAGGACGGACTGGTGCATATTTCGGCGCTGTCCCATACTTTTATCAAAGACCCGCGGGAAGTGGTGAAGGCCGGAGACATCGTTAAGGTCAAAGTCATGGAAGTGGACATTCCCCGTAAACGGATTGCCCTGTCCATGCGTATGGATGACCAGCCCGGCGCCGAGAACAAACCTGCCCGCGGTGGCGAGCGCAGTTCCGGCAAAGCGGCCGGCAGCAAAGCACGGGGTGGTCAGGCACAGGCCGCACCCCAGGGCGCCATGGCGGGCGCACTTGCACAGGCACTGGCGTCTGCCCGCAAGAGCGGCCGGTAACCAATACAGACACCGCTGGCCGCCCTCTGCAGGGGCGGTGGCGGCAACAGGAGTTCACCATGGCACAGTCCCGCCACGCCCTGTTCCAGCAGTTCGCAGCCAGCGACTGGGACGGTTTCCTCAAGGGTGTTGAAAAAGAAGGCCTGCGGGTAGACGCCCACGGCTTTATTGCTCAGACCCCGCATCCGCAGGCGCTGGGGTCGGCCCTGACCCACCCGCGCATCACCACCGACTATTCCGAAGCGCTGCTGGAGCTGATCACTCCGGTGTTCAACAGCACCGGGGCCATGCTGGAATCCCTGCGGGATATCCATCGCTTTGTTCAGCAAAATCTGCAGGATGAAGTCTTCTGGGCCGCCAGTATGCCCTGCGAAATTGATGGTGACGCCAGTATTCCCATCGCCGAGTACGGCAGTTCGAACATTGGCCAGTTAAAGCACGTGTACCGCCAGGGACTGGCAGTGCGCTATGGCCGGGTAATGCAGAGTATTGCCGGGGTGCATTACAACATGTCGTTGCCCGACAGCTTCTGGCAGAACTGGCAACAGCTGCTTGGGAACACGGAGAGCCTGCGGAACTTTAAATCAGACCAGTACTTCTGGTTGATCCGCAACTTCCGCCGTCGCAGCTGGCTGCTGATGCTGCTGTTCGGTACCTCGCCCGCTTTGGATGCCAGTTTTGTGGCTGGTGTGCAGCACGATCTGGCCCGGTTTGACGATCAGACCTGGTTTGGGGAGGCGGCAACCTCACTGCGTATGGGCGACCTGGGCTATCACAACAACGCCCAGGCATCGCTGAATATCTGTTTCAATGAACTGGGCACGTACACCAAAACTCTGGACCGGGCGATCCACACCAACTGGCCCGCCTATGAGGCCGTCGGAACGCGCCGCGACGACGGCCAGTTTATCCAGATCAATACCAACGTTCTGCAAATCGAGAACGAGTATTACAGTGCGGTTCGCCCCAAACGCACCGCCGAGAGTGGCGAAAAGCCGATACAGGCGCTGGATGCCCGGGGCGTGGAATACATTGAAGTCCGCTGTCTGGATCTTGATCCCTTCTCGCCGGTGGGTATTACCGCTGAGCAGGTGGATTTTCTGGATCTGTTTCTGCTGGATTGCCTGTTGTCGGATTCACCGAGAATCGACGACCGGGAATGCGAGCGCCTGGATGACAACTACAAGGATGTGGTGGCCTCTGGCCGGTCGTTATCAGTGACCCTGTGCAAAGCCGGGGAACGGGTGCCTGTGGGCGTTGCGGCCACGGGTATTCTCGACGGCCTGCAGCCGCTGGCGGAACAGCTGGATGCTTTGCAGGGCGGCGAAACCTACCGCAAGGCGCTGGCGGTTCAACAAGCCAAGCTGGCGGGCGATGAATGGTCGGTGCCCTCGGCGCGGGTACTGCACGCCATGCGGGAATCTGGCCTGGGCCATCGGGACTGGGTGCTGGCCATGTCCCGTCAGCATCAGCAGACCCTGCGCTCGGAAGCATTGTCAGACGAGACCCTGGCAGAATTTCAGAGCCAGAGTGCCGGATCCCTGGTTGAGCAGGAAGAGCTTGAAGCCAGTGACCCCCGGCCCTTTGCCGAGTTCCTGGACGCGTACCTGAAATCCTGACTGCACTGTGCGTCACAGCGGCCCGGCGACGTGGCGCACAGAACGGGCAACCGGCATTTGCTGCACCCGTAACCTGATGTTACGTTTGATTACATCAGACAAACGGGGTGAGTCATGGCGACAGACATCAAGCTCGGCTGGGATGTGGAATCCCTCAATAAGGCGTATCGGCAAGGTTACATGGCAAGCACCATGGGCATGGGTAAAGCCCGCTGCCCTTATCGGGGCGACGTGGTCATAGCGGCCTGGGAGGCAGGCTGGGAGGACGCCAATAGCATCCGCCAGGAACGGCTGAAAGATTCAGGCGATCTGTTTTCCCGGATTGCCTGAGCCCCCCAGGTGCAAGCGGGCCCCTGGCTTCTGCTTCCGGGTGGTTTATCCCGGCCCATTCGCCGGGAATTCTTGCCGCTGCGCTTCTTGTCGTTCCGGTCTATCGTTGCACCACAAATTCTGTAAACAGCACGCCGGTGACGGACTGGCCGGTCTGTTGTTCCTTCAGCACACCGTTAATACGGTTTCTGGCTTCTTCCAACAGCGCCTGCTGGCCTTCCACGGACGATAGCTGATCCACTTCGGTCTGTTCACCAAACAGCATCACCAGTTCATGGCGTAGTCTTGGCATATGGGCCTCGACCGCGGGCCGGGTATCTGCGCCATCAGCACGCAGGGTAACGGCTGCCTTGAGGTAGGTTACCTTGCTGCCCGGTACGCCCACCTGGGTTACAAAGGCGGGCTCCATGGCAATGTAATCGGCAACGGGCTTGCCCTCGGTTTCCTCTTCATCTTCCGCGAATGTAGTGGTGCTGCACAGGGTCAGGATCAGGGCCAGAAACGTTGGCAGCAGTTTTCCTTGAATGGTCATAGGCGCTTGTGGGTTCATGGGTTAGGATGAGTTCGGCAGCGACGTTGCTCGCCTGAAGAGGAGCATATCAGGCTGCCAGCAATCGTGCAGTTCACATAATGATTTCGGAGTAACGTTTTGACAAGCAGATGGATATTCGGGCTGATCTTTCTGGTTTCTGCCGGGTTGCTGGCAGTGGCCTTTTTTATGGAACATGTCATGGGGCTGGAGCCATGCCCGCTTTGCTGGCTCCAGCGTTTCGGCTTTATGGGCGCGGGTCTGGTAAGCCTGCTGGCCTTTGTGCATGGCCCCGCTGGCGTGGGTAATCGCATCTACGGCCTGCTGTTGGTGATTGCTGCTGGTGCCGGGCTGGGTGTGGCCGGGCGGCAGTTGTGGCTGCAGAGCCTGCCCGCAGATCAGGCACCGGCCTGTGGGCCGTCGGTGGATTATCTGCTGGATGTGCTGCCCTGGTTCGAGGTGCTGCAAACGGCCCTCAAGGGTACCGGTGATTGTGCCGAAGTGGTCTGGCGTTTTCTGGGGTTGAGTATCCCCGGCTGGACGGCGGTGTTCTTTTCCCTGCTGATTTTACTCGGCCTGTTTGTCATGTTTCGCCGGTATCCGGCCAAAGCTGCCTGGTAGCCCTGAAATGGTTGCGAGGCTTGTGGGCCTGGGGTAAGTTGAATGTCAGAAAGCCGCGCTCCGGTGCCAGCCGGAGCGCACAGAAGGCGAAACAGCCGCAGAGCTGAATCTTTGGGAGTCAGGGTCATGTTGGAAAATTGTCGGAATGCCAGGGAGCGTTGGGGCGGTGTCAGTGAGCTGATCGATCGTTGGCTGCAAGCGCGTCAGCAGCTATTGGTTCAGTATTGCGAGCTGTCCGGCGAAGACGACCTGTCTCGTACCGAAGAGCTTGGTGCCAGCCTGGTGCGCTTGTGCGAGTTGCTGGTGGACTATGTGTCTGCGGGCCACTTCGAAGTGTATGAACAGCTGCTTCAGGAAGCCCGGGATTTTGATGATGGCGGGGTAGAACTGGCTGAGAAACTGTACCCGCGCATCCAGCAGACCACGGAAGTGGTGCTCAACTTCAACGATCTGGTCGATGGCCGGGCACTCACAGAAGAACAGCTGCGGGGGTTGTTTGATGAGCTGTCGCAACTGGGCGAGGTATTGGCATCACGGTTTGAGCTGGAAGACTGCCTGATCGAGAATCTACACAATGCCCATGCGGGCAAGGTCACTTCGGCCTGAGTTCCTTTGTTTTCCCGTAAAAAAGCCGGCTCCCGGAGCCGGCTTTTCTGTTCCCGCAATTATTAATTTTCGTTGCCGGACTCGTTGGCGCCCGGGTTGATTGCCAGCAGCTCAACATCAAAGACCAGCGTTTCGTTCGGGCCGATGGCCTGATTGCCGCCCGGGCCATAGGCCAGGTCTGAAGGGATGTACAGCTTGAACCGAGCCCCCTCACTCATCAGCTGGAGGCCTTCTGTCCAGCCCGGAATAACCTGGTTCAGGCCAAAGGTGACGGGCTCGCCACGCTCGCGGGAGCTGTCGAAGACTTCGCCGCCGATCAGTTCGCCGGTGTAGTGTACGCGTACCTGATCTTCCGCTGTCGGTTTGTCACCGCTGCCTTCCTCAACCACTTCGTACTGTAAACCCGATTCGGTGGTCGATACTTCGTCCCGCTCCGCGTTTTCAGCAAGGAAAGCCTCCCCGGCGTCCTTGTTCTTCTTGGCCAGCTCTTCGTACTGCTGTTCCTGCTGCTGTTGAAGGTCCTGCTGATAGGCCATCAGGGCTTCCTGGATTTGCTCGCGGGTCAGGCGTTTGTTGGTGTCTTCGCCAGCATGACCATGCTGGATACCCTGCAGAAACTGCTCCATTTGCAAATCGGGCAAGTCGTTGCCCATGCGCTCACCCAATACCAGGCCCATGCCATAGCTGACTTTTTCAGGGGTGGTTTCCAGGGCCGGGTTTGAAGGCTCTTCCTGTGCGGTGGAGCAGCCTGCCATGATGCCGGTAACAGCAATTGCCAGTAGAGTTTTCTTCATTGCTTTATCCTTTGCACGTGTTGCGGGGCTCTGCGGCCCTGAATGAGAAAAAGAGGAGCCAAAGGTAACGGGTTCAGGCGCTGTATGCCACTGAACATGTGTTAATCAGTGCCCGTTTTCAATGGCTTTGGTGCCTATGAACCGTTGGCCGGGGCACCGTTCAGCGAATAGGGCGCGCGATAGGGGGCCTGCCAGTCGTTTTCCGGATCCGCTACCCGGCGATCCCGGTTAAGCGCATCGGGGCGCTCAATTGCCAGAGCATTCCAGGGCCCCTGTGCCGGTGGCTGGTCGGCATAGTGCCAGTTGCCATCGGTGTCCCGCCATTTAAAAACGATTTCCGGGCCATCCGTAGGCATGGGGGAGGGGAGCAGTCCTTCAAAAGAGGGTATGCTTTCTGTCGGCTGGGTTTGTGCAGGCTCCGAGACCTGTTGTGGGTCGCTCAGACCAAAAAAAATCAGGATCAGCAGCAGGCCAAGAGCCGGGAAGGCTAGCCGGATCAGCCATTTGGTCACCATAATCAGGTGCCTCCCGGTTGTGCGCCTGCCAACTGGCAGGCCAGGCTGTCCAGCAGTTCAGCTGTGTCGACAGGCAGGGAGTCGCAGGGGGCTGCCGCAACAAGATTTTGCCTGATCTGGGTGACGGGTTCTGGCACAGTGCCGTTCTCCGGTGTTAGGTTTTTCAATGTTTGCCAGGCCAACGCAAGTTCTATTCGTTCAGCCTGAAGTTCTGCTGCCGCCAAAGCTTCCCGCAGAGCCTCGCAGTCGCCGTGGCTGCGGGGTATGGCCTTGCGCGCATTGCGAATGCTACCGGTTACACGGCTGCGCCACTCTGTTACCGTAGCGCCTTCAAAGCCGGAGAACGGACAACCCTGGTTGCCCAGCCAACCGGCGCAGAGAATTCTGGTTACGCTCCAGCCCGAAGACTGCAGTTCGAGGCAGTCCCGGGCGAGGTCGGGATTCTGCCACTGCGCCAGTGCGTAACGCCATAACGGATTGTCCGGTTGAATATTGACCGGAAGCTCCGTCAGTGCGGCGTTCGGTTTGCTCATGACTGGCGATTTCCCGACCGTCAATGTTGGAAAAATAAATCTATGTTAACGATAACCGATCTCAGTTTACAACGAGGCGGCGTCTGGTTGCTAGAAAACGTGAACCTGACTGTACAGCCGGGCCAGCGTGTTGCGATTGTCGGTGCAAACGGCGCTGGAAAATCGAGCCTTTTCCAGCTGTTACTCGGAGGCCTGGCGCCGGAGCAGGGCCTGGTGTCGCTGTCCGGTGGCTGCCGGATCGCACACATGGCGCAGGAAGTTGAAGCCTCTGCCCGCTCGGCTCGGGATTTCGTGCTTGATGGCGACGCTGAGTTGCGCCGACTGGAGCAGGCGCTGGCCGAGGCAGAACAAGGTAATGACGACCACGCCATGGCCCGGGTGCATGGTGAGCTGGATCTGCACGAAGCCTGGTCCGCGCCCCGCCGGGCCGAGGCGCTGTTGCGGGGGCTCGGTTTCGCTGACAGTGATGCAGACCGGCCGGTATCGGCTTTTTCCGGCGGCTGGCGGATCCGGCTGAATCTGGCCCAGGCGCTGATGCGGCCATCTGATCTTTTGCTGCTGGATGAACCTACCAACCACCTGGATCTGGACGCCTGCCTGTGGCTGGAGAACTGGCTCCGCAAATACCCTGGCACCCTGTTGTTTATTTCCCATGACCGGGATTTTATGGATCGGGTCGCCACCCACCTGGTGCACTTCGACCAGAAACAGCTGGTACTTTATACTGGCAACTACTCAGCCTTTGAGCACCAGCGGGCCGAGCGACTGTCCCAGCAGCAGGCCGGGTATGAGCGTCAGCAGGCGCGCATAGCCGAAATCCAGCGTTTTATTGACCGGTTCAAGGCCAAGGCCACCAAAGCACGGCAGGCCCAGAGCCGGGTCAAGGCACTGGAGCGCATGGAACGCATAGCGCCTGCCCACGTGGACTCACCGTTCAGTTTCGAGTTTCCGGTGGCCGATAAAGTTTCCAATCCTTTGCTGTCGATCCGCCACGGTGCAGCCGGGCACGGTGAGCAAACGATACTGAAGGGGATCAATGTCACCCTGTTGCCGGGTTCGCGGATTGGCCTGCTGGGCCCCAATGGCGCCGGTAAATCCACCTTTATGGATGCCTTGCGGGGCACCGGTACCCTGCTGGCCGGTGAGCGCACCTGTGGTGAGCACCTGGCGATCGGTTACTTTGCCCAGCATCAACTGGAGTCCCTGGATCTGGATGCCAGCCCTTTTCTGCATCTGCAGCGGCTGGTGCCTAACGCTCCGGAACAGCGGGTTCGTGATTTCCTTGGTGGTTTTGACTTCCATGGTAACGAAGCGCTGGCGCCGATCCGTTCTTTCTCCGGCGGTGAAAAGGCCCGGGTGGCACTGGCGATCATTGCCTGGCAAAAGCCGAACCTGTTGTTGCTCGATGAGCCCACCAACCACCTGGATCTGGAAATGCGCCAGGCCCTGACCATGGCGCTGCAGAACTTCGACGGCGCCATTGTCGTGGTGTCCCACGACCGACATTTGCTACGCAACACCGTGGATGAATTCTGGCTGGTATCGGATGGCCGGGTGGCAGAATACGAGGGGGATCTGGAAGACTATGAACGCTGGCTGGCAGAGCGGCGCAAGGATGAAGAGGCTCCGCCGAAACGGCAGGTAGAGGAAGTTGCCAGCTTGGCTGCTGCGGGTACTGCGACTCTGAGTGCAGACGAACGCAAGGCCCGGAAACGCCTTGAGGCCGAACTGAGGCAGAAGCTGAGCCCCTGGCGGAAAAAGCAGTCGGCCCTGGAAGCCCGCATGGACAGTTTGCAACAGCAGTTGTCCGGCATTGAGCAGGGCCTTGCCGATCCTGCAGTGTATGAGGATGGCGGGAAAGAGCGGCTGAGGACCCTGCTGGCGGAGCAGACCGCCTGCAAGCGGGAGCTTGACAGTGCCGAAGCCGAATGGCTGGAGGTCAGCGAGACCGTCGAAACCCTGGAAGAGGAATTGTCTGCGGTTTAGCCGGAATACCCCCTAACGGGCGGGCTCGGAATGCGGGCGGATTATCCGCCCGCAACTTCCAGCACAAAGTCCTGACGGGCCAGGTAGTCCTTCTCGTTTTCCAGGTCTGCCCGTGTCAGCGGACGGCTCTCCAGCCAGCCCTGGGGAAACTCCACCAACAGCCGGTTGCTGTTGCCACGCAGAGTGAACTCCGGCGCGGGCTCCAGATTGCGCGGATGCTGGATCAGGACGGCCAGGCGCAAGAGCACACACAGGTAGGTAACGCGGGCGTGGTCTTCTGCATCGATGTTCTCCAACACTGCCGGTGCAAACTTCCTGCGGTGGCCCCGTACCAGCGCAGCCAGCTCTACCTGAAAGGGCTGGGTAAATCCGGCCAGATCGGAATAACGCAGAATGTAGGCGCCATGCTTGTGATACTGGGTATGAGAGATCGCCAACCCGATTTCATGTAACTGGCAGGCCCAGCGCAGAACGTCTTCATCCGCGGATGTGCGCAGGCTCCAGTCGTCCGCCACCTGTTCCCAGGCGGCAATGGCGGTCTTTTCCACCGCGGCACTGTGGGCCTGGTCCACCAGATAGCGCTCCTGCAGGGCCGAGATGGTTCGCTCCCGCACGTCCTCGTGCTGAATGCGGCCCACAAGGTTGTACAGCAAGCCCTCCCGCAATGCGCCGTCGGCATAGGTCATCTTCTGGATGTCGAGCGACCGGAATGCCGCCAGCAAAATGGCAAAGCCCGGGGCAAAAATATTCAGCCGTTCTTCACGCACCCCCAACTCGGCCAGGCGCTCGATGTTGCCCATGTCCAGTAGCCGCTGGCGCAGATCCTCCATACCCTCCCGTGTGATCGTGCCGTCACTGATTTTCAGTGACGCCAGAACATTGGCAATTGCCTTGATAGACCCGGAAGAACCCACGCTGCTCTGCCAGCCCGCACTGCGATATTGCTGGCGAATCACCTGAAGTTCCTGCTCGGCGTGGGTAATTGCCTTGTCCAGCTCCCGTCGGGTAATCCGGCCATCCGGGAAATAGCGGTTGCGGAAAGAGACACAGCCCATGTGCAGGCTCTCCAGCTGACGGGGCTCAAACCTTTGCCCGATAATCAGCTCGGTGCTGCCCCCGCCGATGTCGATGACCAGGCGTGCGCCCTCATCGTCGGCGAGCGTATGCGAAACCCCCAGATAGATCAGCCGGGCCTCTTCCCGGCCGGCAATGATCTCCACCGGATAACCCAGCACCTCCTCGGCCCGGGCAATGAACTCCGGTGCGTTGCGGGCGACACGCAGGGCGTTGGTGCCAACAATCTGCACCGCTTCACGGGGCATACCCTGAAGCCGCTGGGCAAACTTCTCCAGACACGCCAGGCCACGCTGCTGGGCGTCTTCGGTCAGCCGGTTACACTGATCCAGCCCGGCAGCCAGCTGCACCTTCTCGCCCATTTTCTCAACGGTGCGGATTTCTCCGTTCACCAGACGGGCAACCACCATGTGGAAACTGTTGGAGCCCAGATCGATGGTAGCGAGCATGTCCGGGGTGGTTGCAGGTGTCTCGGCGGTAGATGCGACCGTCACGTCAAAAGGCATCCTGTGTGGTGTGAACGTTGCGGTACTATAAGTGAAAGCCCCCGGAAATGTCAGCAAATGCTTGCGGACAATACTGACGTGGATCAGGCCGCAGGCCGGTTAAACATGCTTCACATCCGGGTGATCAATCGCGTAAAGTATCGGGTCTGTCTTAATCCGGGTGCGCGATGAACACGTAAGCCATCGCACACTATAGCCAACAGCGTTACTCCGACAGGCAGAAAACCGCCCGGGGGACGCCTGAATCAGGAAAAGATAATGAGCGGAAATATCGTTAATGTCACCGACGCGTCCTTTGAACAGGATGTTCTGAAGTCCGACATTCCGGTGCTGGTAGACTACTGGGCCGAGTGGTGTGGCCCGTGCAAAATGATTGCCCCGGTCCTCGAAGAAATCGCCGAGGAATACGAAGGCAAGCTCAAGGTCTGCAAACTCAACATCGACGAAAACGAACAAACCCCGCCCAAGTTCAACATCCGTGGTATCCCGACCCTGATGCTGTTCAAGAACGGCAACGTAGATGCAACCAAAGTCGGCGCCCTGTCCAAGTCACAGCTGGCCGCCTTCCTCGACAGCAACCTCTGATTCGCTGTTGAAGGAAACCGCCCCTGAACCTTGCGTCACGGGCGGTTTTTTTACGCCATGACCCAACCCGAATCCATCATCGGTCTGCTGCTGGCAGGCGGCAAAGGCACCCGCATGGGCGGCCAGGACAAAGGCCTGATGCCCTGGTGCGGCCAGGCCATGGCTGAATGGGTACTGCATGCCCTGAAAGCCGTCACCCCGACCGTCTGCATCAGTGCCAACAGATCCCTCGAAACCTACGAACACCTGGCTCCCGGCCACATCCTGCAAGACCCACAACACCTGCAGGGTCAGGGCCCGCTGGCCGGACTACTCACCGGCCTGAAAACCGCCCACACACTGGGCGCCCGGGCGGTACTGGTTTGCCCCTGCGACACCCCGGGCATCACCCCGGACACCCTCAGCGCCCTCGTCACAGCCTGGAAAACCCAACCCGACCGCCCGGCCATCGCCGAACACAACGGCCGCTTACACCCGCTGCACGGCGTCTATCCGGTGGCTCTGATGGATCAGCTGGAACAATGGCTGGCGTCGGACAACCGCCGGGTGATGGGGTTTGCGAAATCGGTGGCTGCGGTGGCGGTGGATTGCCCGGAAACCGGGGAGGTGTTTGCGAACCGGAACAACCTGCAGGATCTGGAGCACTGACAGGCGCGTTGTCAGATCGGCTAACAGTTTACGTAGGTCGCTGAGCTGGCGACGCCCCAGGGCTCATACACTGGTAGGTCAGCACTTGGGATAGGCTGCCCGAAAATGTGCGGAGCCAGGGATGGCGGAGCCCAAGCCCACATGGATGTGCTCGTGGCGTTTTTCGGGCAGCCTATCCCAAGTGCTGGCCGGGCGGCAGGCTCCAATACGCAGGCTTATTGCCAGCCCTCACTGCGAGCAACATCCGAAGCCTTCTGCTCCACCCAGTGCCCACCCTCAGCCGTAACCTCCTTCTTCCAGAAAGGCGCCGACGTCTTCAAAGCATCCATGATGAACTGACAGGCCGCAAAGGCATCACCCCGGTGAGCACTGCACACCCCGACGAACACAATCTGATCCGACAGCGCCAGCGACCCCACCCGATGAATCACCCGCGCCTCGCGCACGTCCCAACGCCGGGACGCCTCATCAATCAACCCCTGAATTACCTGCTCCGTCATCCCCGGATAGTGCTCCAGAAACAGCCCGGTAACCCCGGAAAGGTCCCCGGAGTCCCGCACCAGCCCGGTAAACGTGGCAATGGCACCGGTGCCAGAGCCGCTGTTACGCAAGGCCTGATACTCGGCACCGGCATCAAAATCCTCCGTCTGGACGGAAATCATCTCAGCCTCCTGTCACCGGTGGAAAAAACGCCACTTCATCACCCGCCTGCAACCGGGTGCCGGGCTTGGCCATGGCCTGATTGACCGCCACCATTACCGGCTGATCCCCGGTCAGCTGGGCCCAGGCGCCACCGCGCCCGGACAGCGTGGATAAAAGCTCAGCCACCGTCTGCCCCTCGGGCAGCGGGTGCGACATGGACTCTGTGTCCAGCTCCTCCCTCAAGCGGGCAAAAAAACGGATGGTGATCGTTGGAGTAGTCATAATTAGCCCAGCAATTCAGCAAATGAATAATAGAGAACAGAGTCTCCCGGCTGCACGGTGCTGTGCTCCGGCACCACCGCCAGACCGTCGCCCCAGCAGGCCGAACTGAGCACGCCGGAACTCTGGTTCGGATAAGCTTCAACCCGCGCTTCGCTGGCAGAACCCTGCTTTCGGGCCCGGACAAATTCCCGCCGCACAGACGCCGTGTTTACCTCGAACGCTGAGGGCAGCCATTCACCCCGGGGCAAAATGTGATGGCGGCCCTGGCATTTGCGAATGTAGGGCATGGCCACCACCAGAAAGGTCACCAGCACTGCGGCCGGGTTGCCCGGCAAGCCCAGAACCGGGGTACCGTTCACCGAGCCAAAGGCCAGCGGCTTGCCCGGCTTGATGGCCATCCGCCAAAGCGACAGGGCGCCGGATTCCTCCAGCACCGCCCTGACATGATCTTCCTCGCCCACCGACACACCGCCACTGGTGATCAGTAAATCGGCGCTGGCCGCCGCCTGTTCCAGCCGGTTCCGGGTCTGCTCCCGGGTGTCTTCCAGAGACTCACACAACACCACCTCGCAACCTGCCTCGGCCAACAGGCCCAGCAAGGTGTAACGGTTGGTGTTGTAAATCTGCCCCTTTGCCAGGGGTTGGCCGGGCTCCACCAGTTCGTCGCCGGTGGTCAGCACCGCCACTTTCAGGCGCGGGCGTACTGCCACCTCACCGACGCCCATCGATGCCAGCAGCCCCATTTCCTGAGGGCGGATTAGAGTACCAGCCGCCAGCGCCAGCGTGCCTTTGGCAAGATCCTGCCCCTGGCGACGAATGTTCTGGCCAGCATTCACCTCGGCCATCACACGGATACCGGCGTCGGTGACCTCCACCCGCTCCTGCATGATCACCGCATCGGCACCGTCAGGAATCTCCGAACCGGTGAAAATCCGAACCGCTGTGCCCGGCTTCAGGGCTTTCGGCGCGGTACCGGCAGGAATCCGATCCGAGACCGGCAGAGCCTGGTTCGGCTGAACGTCTCGGGTGGCGATAGCGTAGCCGTCCACTGCACTGTTGTCCGCCGGGGGCACGTCTGCGGGAACGTATTGATCGGCCGCCAGCACCCGGCCAAGACTTTGGGCCAAAGGCACGTTTTCGTTTGCGGATTCTGTCGCCACACTGGCCAGAATATGCTGCAGAGCATCATCAACCGATGTCAGCTGTGAATTTGCCATAGTCGCTCCTGCTTACCGCTTAGCCCGCTGGCCAATGGCCTCAAACACACGCTGGTACGGGCGCTCGGGTTTGCGCAGAACCAACTCTGAGAAGTTGCACGGGCCGTGGCGGCTGTCCAGTTGCGGTGCGATCAGGCCATTCCAGCCGGTACGGCAGGCGCCGGTCGAGCCGGGCAGGCAGAAAATCGCCGTGTGATTGGCGAGACCGGCAAACGCCCGGGACTGAATGGTGGAGGTGCCGATTTCGGCTGCAGACAGGCGGCGGAATTCTTCCCCGAAACCTTCAATGCTCTTGTCCAGCAGGGGTGCCAGAGCTTCCGGCGTGCTGTCCCGCTCGTGGAATCCGGTGCCGCCGGTGATCAGCACAACATGAATGTCAGACGAGGCGACCCACTGGGAAATTAACGCCCGTACCAGGTAGATGTCATCTGGCAAAATACGCCGACTGATCAGGCGATGCCCGGCGTCCAGTACGCTGTCTTCAAGAAACTGACCGGAACTGTCCTGGTCCGGGCCACGGGTATCGGATACGGTCAGAATCGCAATATTCAGTGGGTTGAGTTCGCGGGTGCGTTCACTGCTCATGAAAAAGCTCCGGTGTCAGTGTTCAGTTATGATGACAGTATCCCGATCAGAGCCCCGTAAGGGAAGGGAGTAACCCCTCGGAGGGACTTTGAGGCGCGGGTGTGGCGCGGCTCGTGCGGATAAACGCATAATTTCAGCACGGGACTTGACATCTGCTGTAAAAGTAACCGATTATGCCGTTGCCCGGCGAACGGTTGTTCCCACTCTCTGGCTTCAGCATTTTTTATCCGGCTTCCAACTTCACCGGTTGCTCCACCTGGCCAGCGCCTAGTTTCAGCTTAATTCGTTCAATACGTTCAGGGGCACCCCTGTCATTCCAACAGTCGTTTACTTCCATTCCTGAAAATTCAACAAACTATGAATCTTACTGAACTCAAGCAGAAATCCGTGCCCGAATTGCTCGATATTGCGCAAGAAATGGGCCTCGACAACCTGGCTCGTTCGCGTAAACAGGATGTAATTTTCACCATCCTGAAAAAACACGCCAAGAGCGGCGAAGACATCTACGGTGACGGTGTACTGGAAATTCTGCAGGATGGCTTCGGCTTCCTACGTTCCGCCGATGCCTCCTATCTGGCCGGACCTGACGACATTTACGTGTCGCCCAGCCAGATCCGCCGTTTCAACCTGCGTACCGGCGACACCATCTCCGGCAAGATCCGGCCCCCGAAAGACGGCGAGCGTTACTTTGCCCTGCTGAAAGTCAACGAGATCAACTTTGACAAGCCGGATAATGCCCGCAACAAGATTCTGTTCGAGAACCTGACGCCGCTGTTCCCGGATGAGCGTCTCACGCTCGAAGCCGGTAACGGCAGCACTGAGGACCTTTCCTCTCGGGTTTTGGATCTGGTGGCGCCGATTGGAAAAGGCCAGCGGGGCCTGATCGTGTCTCCGCCCAAGGCCGGTAAGACGCTGTTGATGCAGAGCATTGCTCAGTCCATCACCCGCAACAATCCAGAGTGCCATGTCATGGTACTGCTGATTGACGAGCGGCCAGAGGAAGTGACTGAGATGCAGCGCACCGTGCGCGGCGAAGTCATCGCCTCCACCTTTGACGAGCCACCGGCCCGTCACGTCCAGGTGGCCGAGATGGTGATCGAAAAGGCCAAGCGCCTGGTCGAGCACAAGAAGGACGTGGTTATCCTGCTGGACTCCATCACCCGTCTGGCCCGGGCTTACAACACCGTGATTCCGTCTTCCGGTAAGGTGCTGACCGGTGGTGTTGATGCTCACGCCCTGGAAAAGCCCAAGCGTTTCTTCGGTGCTGCCCGGAATGTTGAGGAAGGCGGTAGCCTGACCATCCTGGCAACCGCGCTGGTTAACACTGGCTCGAAGATGGACGAGGTGATTTACGAGGAGTTCAAGGGCACCGGTAACATGGAAGTGCATCTGGATCGCAAGATCGCCGAGAAGCGCACCTATCCGGCCATCAACATCCGCAGCTCCGGCACCCGCCGTGAGGATCTGCTGATGTCCGAGGCGGACATCCAGCGCGTGTGGATTCTGCGTAAACTGCTGCACTCCATGGATGATGACACCGCAGCGATCGAATTCCTGCTGGACAAACTGAAAGACACCAAGACCAATGACGAGTTCTTCCAGTCAATGAAGCGTCGTTGATACTGGCTTGGTAACAAGGCCGCCCTCGGTGTCTTCGTGCATCCGGGCGGCTTTTTGCGATTTATCCCGTCCCGCCCCGGGTTTTGTCAGCCCGAAGGTCAAGATCCAGACAAGGCCAACCTCCGTAAGAATGCACGCCAGGATCGGAGCGCATCATGAAATACAGTGACTTGAGAGACTTTATTGCCCAATTGGAAAAGCTGGGTGAGTTGAAGCGGGTGACGGCTGAAGTCGACCCTCATCTCGAAATGACTGAAATCTGTGACCGTACCCTGCGTGCCGGAGGCCCGGCGCTGCTGTTCGAAAACCCGAAAGGTTACGACATGCCGGTACTGGCCAACCTGTTTGGTACGCCAAAACGGGTGGCCCTTGGCATGGGGCAGGACGACGTGAGTGCATTGCGGGAAATCGGAAAGCTGCTGGCCTTTCTGAAGGAGCCGGATCCCCCCAAGGGCTTTCGGGACGCCATCGAGAAGTTGCCCCTGTTCAAGCAGGTGATGCGCATGAGCCCCAAGGTGCTGCGCTCCGCGCCCTGTCAGGATGTGGTGATCGAGAAAGACAAGGTCGATCTTTACCAGATACCGGTGCAGCACTGCTGGCCCGGTGATGCTGGCCCGCTGGTGACCTGGCCGCTGGTGATTACCCGGGGGCCCAATAAAGAACGGCAGAATCTGGGCATTTATCGGCAGCAGGTGATCGGCCGTAACCGGTTGATCATGCGTTGGCTCAGTCATCGTGGCGGGGCTCTGGATTACCAGGAATTCCGCAGGGCCAATCCGGATGCGCCCTATCCGGTGGCCGTGGCGTTGGGGGCCGATCCGGCCACCATTCTCGGAGCAGTGACCCCGGTGCCGGATACTCTGTCGGAATATGCCTTTGCCGGTTTGCTGCGGGGTGCCCGCACCGAGCTGGTGCAGGCCGGGCTGAGTGATTTGCAGGTGCCCGCCAGTGCCGAGATCGTGCTGGAAGGCTTCATCTATCCGGATGACATGGCGCCGGAAGGGCCGTTTGGTGATCACACCGGCTACTATAATGAAGTGGATGAATTCCCGGTGTTTACCGTGGAGCGCATCACCCATCGCCACGACCCGATCTACCACAGTACCTACACCGGTCGCCCGCCCGACGAGCCTGCGATTCTTGGGGTGGCACTGAACGAAGTGTTTATTCCCATTCTGCAGAAACAGTTCCCGGAGATTGTGGATTTTTACCTGCCGCCGGAAGGCTGTTCCTATCGGCTGGCGGTGGTCACCATGAAAAAGCAGTACCCGGGCCATGCCAAGCGGGTGATGATGGGGGTCTGGTCGTTCCTCCGGCAGTTCATGTACACCAAGTTCGTGATTGTGACCGATGACGATGTCAACGCCCGCAGCTGGGAAGATGTGATCTGGGCGATCACAACCCGCATGGACCCTGCCCGGGATACGACTCTGGTAGAGAGCACGCCCATTGATTATCTGGATTTTGCGTCTCCGGTGTCGGGGCTGGGCTCGAAAATGGGCATGGATGCGACCAACAAATGGCCGGGAGAAACCGACCGGGAGTGGGGCACGGCTATTACCATGACCGAGGACGTGCGCCAGCGGGTTGACGAGATCTGGGATAGCCTGGGGATTGAAATTTCCGAACCCCGCCCTGACTGATATGGACAAGCTGGCCCGCCGTGTCCGTTTGCAGCCATCAGGTTTGGCATACCGGGTGCCAGACCATGAAGATGTGCTCTCGGCGGCAGCACAGGCGGGTATTCGGGTGCCTGCGGCGTGCCGCAATGGCGTGTGTGAGATTTGCGAAGCGCGGCTGATGAGCGGCGGCGCCTTGAATACCCGCAATCAACTTTCTGTACCGGTCGGTGAGCGGCTTATGATGTGCCGGACACTGGCGCTTACCGATCTTGAACTGGAGATACCCGCCGTTATGGCACCAGGAAACTTTCAACCACGCCGGTATCAGGCCCGGGTCGTGGATGTCCGCCTGATCAGTCACGATGTTTATCGGGTGGCGCTGCAGCTACCGCGCCGCCGGGATGTAGCCTTCCATGCGGGGCAATATCTGGCGGTGATTCTGCCAGAGACCGATCCCTGCTATTTTTCCATTGCCAGCAGTCCGTCCGCTGAGCAGATCGAATTGCATATTCAGGCGTCACCGGACTGGATTTCGGCCCGGAAAGTGATCGACGCCTTAACCTCCGGGCAGGAAGTCACGGTTGAGCTGCCTCACGGCAAGGCTTGCCTGGCGGCGGCACCGGAAAAGCCATTGCTGCTGGTGGCCGCTGGCACAGGCTTTGCGCAGATGAAAAGCCTGGTGGATTACCTGCAGGAAACCCGCTTTGATCATCCGGTCAGGCTGTTCTGGGGGGTGCGCAAGCATGAAGATATGTACCTGCGCTCAATGGCCCGGCAGTGGCAGGACGACTGGCCGGTCTTTCGCTTCGTTCCGGTGGTCGGTGACGATGACGACAACGACTGGAGCGGGCATCACGACCAGCTGGTACACGCCGTACTGGCATCGGGGTTCGACTGGCACAATGTGGAAGTTCACGCCAGTGGCTCCCCCGGCATGGTGTATACCCTGATGGATGCCCTGGTGGCGGAGGGGTTACCTGAGTCCGCGTTCTATTCGGATGTACTGGAGTATGCGCCGCGTCAGTAGCCAATATGCCGGGCAGACATGAAAAAGGCCAGCGGTGATGCTGGCCTTTTTCATGTCTGCCCCAGAGAAAAGGTTACGCCCGTGGCATCGGAAGATCCGGCAGCCCATTATCGGTTTCCAGCTCCTGCATCAGTAGTTTGATGCTTGCTGCTTCCTCGCCCATGTGAGCATTCAGACGGCTAAGCTCAGCCATGGTCTCGCGGCTGCGCCTTAATTGCAGGCTTGCCTCAAAATACTCCCTTGCTTTACCCCAGAGTTCGTTTCGGAGGCTAAGCCTGCCCAGGGCGAGCTTCAGTTCCGGGTTGTTCGGGCGGTCTTTCATCCACTGTTCGGCCATCAGCAGTTGCTCTTCGGGGTGGGTGCCCCGGATGCGGCCGTACAGGTTGATCAGCTCGTCGCTCCAATGGTTGCGTAGCACCTTGCGCAACAGGGTTTCGGCCTGGGCCTCGTCGCCGAGGCTGGCAAGCAAACCGGCATAGTCCCTGATGGTGAATTCGTCGCGGCGCACGAAGCCGGGCATCTCATCCCAAAGGCGGGTCAGGGGCTCCAGAGGTGCCTCAGAGTTCTCTGCCCGAGCCCGGCGACACTCATCGGCGGCCCGCTCCAGCAGGTTGTGCCACACCTCACGCTCGAGATCGTCCAGTTCTTTGGGGGTGGCGACACTGCGCTTGCGAAGATCCGGGGCCAGTTTTGCAAGCTCGCGCCAGTCTTCAAGTTTCAGATACGCATTCTTCAGGAGCTTCAGAACGAACGGGTGATGGGGGGCTTCTTTGCGCAGTCGCAACAGCGTAGCCAGTGCCTGCTCCGGCCGGTTACCGGCCAGTTGCAGCTGCGCCTGGGTCAGGCCAACAGCCAGACTGGAGCCCGGAGTACTCTCGAACGCCTTGCGTAATAGCTCATCCACGGCGTCATGATCATCGCATTCGAACGCCGCCTGGGCGGCCGCCAGATAGTTGATCAGTGGTGTATCAGCATGTTCCGCCGAGCTGGTCAGCAGTTTTCGGGCCCGGGCCCAGTTACCTTCGGCCAGCGACAGCAGCCCCTGAGTGGTGCGTCGGCGGGCTCTTCGCTCGCCGCCGCGGGCCATCCAGCCGGCGACCACTCCGCTACCCTGGCGGAAGCGGCGTAATGCGCTGATGCTGCCGGTAATCAGCACAACGAGGCCGATAATCAGTGCCAGGCCGACCCAGAAGTTGGTTTCGATCAGGTAGCGGCCCAGGCTGATCCGGATATAGCCAAGATCGTAGGTCAGCCCCATCGACAGCGCGGTTCCTGCCAGCAGGGCAATCAGCAGGATCAGCAGAATACGGATCATGACTCGGGCTCTCCCTTGCCCGCTTCGCTGTTGCCGTCATCTGCGGCCAGGCGGCCGGCGAGGCGCTCTTTCAGCAGGCCGAGGGACTGGCTGATGTCGGGGAGTTCGGGATCCACATCGCCTTTGGCCAGTTCGGTCAGGGTTTCGTTCAGGCCACTGATGGTGGGGTTGGTGCTGTCGTACCAGTCATTGATGGTGGTAATGGCCTTGTTCAGCGCCCGCTCGTAAAGAGGTTGGTTGCCGCGAAGTACCGCCATCTCTGCTTCTTCCAGCATCAGTTGCAGGTTAAGGCGGGCCCAGGCACTTTGATCGGGTGAGAGCAATGGCTTGACCGGCTCGTCCATACGCCGGATAACAACAACTTCCTTCAGGGTGTCGAGGAAGCGGTTCCACGCCCGGGTAAAGCGGTTACTGCCATCCGCGGGGTTGTTTTCATCGGCCAGCATACCAAAGCCGGGTGCCCGGTCGTTGATCAGAGCCTGGTCGGTAAGGTCGTTGATGGCGGCAATGGCAGCCTCAAGCCGAAGGTAGAGGCCGGTCCGGTCGACACTCTGGATGCTTCGTAGTGACTGAACCTCCCGGGCCAACTGCTGGCGCACAGGGTAAACACCAATATCATCGGATTCCCGCAATACCTCGTCGGCAGACTGCAGGGCAGAAAGCGCACCGCGAATGTCTTTTTCTATCAGCAAGCGCTGATTGGCGATGCGCAGCAAGTATTCGGCTTCGGCCAGTAGCCAGTCGGTTCGGGTACGATTACCGGCCTCAAGCAGTTCGCGGGCGTTATGGTCGATCTGGCGTTGCTGGGTGGCGATCAGTTCGCGCTGTTCAGCCAGCCGGGTTTCCAGTGCCTGTAGCCGCCGGGCCTGCTCGCTGCCCCGGCTGCCATACAGGTTTTCAAGTTGATCCGCATCCTGCTGCAGGGTCTGAATAGCCTGCAGGGCGGTCTGGTGTTTTTGCCATTGCAGGTAGCTCCAGGCTCCCAGGGCTATCGCCAGCAACAACGCAAGGATGGCAGCGATCCAGAGTGGCCAGAGGCGTGGGCGCCCTGTCTGGGGGGCAGTAACCGGGGCGGGCAGTTGTTTGCTTGTGTCTGTCACGGGCATCCTTACTCGGTTATCCGTTGTCGAGGGCGTCCTGTGTTAACCGGGAAGCCACACTAAGAGCCAGTTCGTCGTTCGCCAGGCTGTCCGGAACAAAGGTTCTGGGCAACCCCAGGCTGCGCGCAAGTGCGGCGACCCGCTCTACCGGGATCACGATCAGCGCTTCAGCCAGTCTGTCCAGGTATCCAGCGCCGACGCTCACCAGATTGTTCAGTGTTTCGCCGGAAAGCGCAATGACCACATCGGGCCGGAATCTGGCAAAAATATCTTCTGTCTTTTCTGAAGGATAGTACGGGCAGGAGCGTCGGTACAGTGGCAGGGTGGTTATCCGGGCGCCTCGTTCTGCCAGGGTCTGGCGCAGCAGTTCCCGGCCCTGCTCGCCGCGGGCCAGCAGTACTTTTTCGTTGCGGAGGTTCTGCAGCGATGGGTGCTTCAGCAAGGCCTCGCTGGTCCAGCCCTGCTCGGGGCGCTGTGGATCAAGGCCGTGTTCCCGGAAGACGGCCGCCGTGCCCTCGCCAACACCGTACCACTGAATGCCCGAGGGCATCTGTGGCCACCAGTGGTCGATTTCCTCCAGCAGGCGCCGTGCGGCATAGGGACTGACGGCAACGACATGGTGGAAGTTGTCCAGTTGTTGGAGGGTGCTTCTTTGTTCCGGAGTTTCCGGCAACGGCTCCCGCTCCACCATCGGCAGCAAGCGGACGTCTGCGCCCATCTGCTCAAGTACACCCGCCAGGCGGGTGGCTTCCGGTTCCGGCCGGCAGACCAGTATCCGCCGGCCCCGCAGGGTGCGTTCAGCTTGGGGTGTGGCCATAGATTTCAGCCAGTACCTTGTCTGCGCCCATTGCCAGCAGCTGTTCGGCCAGTTCCCGGCCTAGTCGTTCGCCTTCGGCACGGGGCGCCCGGCCTTCTACCCGGAAGATCTCGGAACCGTCTACCGCGCCCACCAGGCCTCTCAGCCAGAGCGTGTCCTGGTCTTCCAGCAGGGCATACGCGGCAATCGGAACCTGGCAGCCGCCTTCCAGGCGACGATTCAATGCCCGCTCGGCTTTTACGCGATCCGCGGTGTCGGTGTGGTTCAGTGGCTCGAGCATCTCGAGCAGTTCACTGTCGTTCAGCCGGCACTCGATGCCCAGGGCGCCCTGGCCAACGGCGGGCAGAGACACGGTATCGGGCATGGAGTAACGGATACGGTCGTGGAAACCCAGGCGCTTGAGGCCGGAACTGGCTAATACGATGGCGTCAAACTCACCGGCGTCGAGCTTGGCCAGCCGGGTGTTGACGTTGCCCCGCAATACTCTGATCTGGAGATCCGGACGGTTGGCCCGCAGCTGGGACTCCCGGCGCAGGCTGGCGGTGCCGACTACGGCCCCTTCCGGCAACTGGTCAATGTTGTCGTAGATGTTGCTGACAAAAGCGTCGGTGGGGTCTTCCCGTTCGCAGATGGCCACCAGGCCCAGGCCCTCGGGGAAGGCCATGGGCACATCTTTCATGGAGTGCACCGCCAGATCGGCGCGGCCGTCGAGCATGGCTTCTTCCAGCTCTTTGACAAACAGGCCTTTGCCGCCGATTTTGGCCAGAGGCACGTCCAGGATCTTGTCGCCCTGGGTTTTGATCTTGATCAGCTCAACGGTGATGTGATCGTGCAGGCGTTCCAGCTCGGCCTTGATGAATTCGGCTTGCCAGAGGGCCAGAGCGCTGCTGCGGGTTGCGATGCGTAGAGTACGTTTGGACATCTTGCTCACTGTCGGTCAAAAAAGTGTGCCCACAAGGTTACCTTGTGGCCGAAAAAAAGTCCCGTAATCCGCCCGGGCCTACCCCCTCAGGGGGAGGGTTGGTGCTCCTGCAGCCACTGACGGATGCCAGCGGCATGGCGCCGGCTGACAGTCAGCAGGGTGTCACCGCAGGTCAGGGCCAGCAGGGTCTGGCCATCATTGCTGCGGCGGAGTCCGCGAATGAAGCGGGTGCCAACCAGGGTGTGGCGGTGAATTCGGATCAGATGGTTCGGGTATGCCTGCTCCAGCTCTTTAAGGGTGTAATCGCATACGGTTTCACCCTGGCTGTGATGCAGGGTGACGTATTTCTGGTCGGCCTCGCAGTACTGTAATTCGTTCAGGTTGATCAGTTCTGTTCCGCGGTGTGTTTTCACCGCCAGTTGGCCAACTGCCGGTTCCGGCACCTGCTGCAGTGCCTGCAATTGCACCCGGTTAACCTGGCCTGTCCGGGCCAGTGCATCGGCCAGGGCCTCACGGCGCACGGGCTTCAGCAAATAAGCGATGGCGCGAACGTCGAAGGCCTGGATGGCGTAGTGGTCGTAAGCGGTGCAAAAAATAAGGGCAGGCGGGCTTTGCAGCCGGGCCAGGCGATCTGCGGTTTCCATGCCGTCCAGGCCGGGCATCCGGATGTCCAGCAGAACGATGTCCGGATCCAGTTCTGCAATCTGCCGCAGGGCATCATTGCCATCGACCGCTTCACCGCAAACCCGATAGTCGGGCAGGGCGTCGAGCAGGCGTTGCAGTCGCTGGCGGGCAAGGGGTTCATCGTCGACGATCAGTATGCGTTTGTGGGTGCTGTCCATGTCTTGTTACTCGTCCTTTCGGGTGGCTGTTCGCCGGGGTAGGCGCAAAGTCACAGTATAGATGCTGCCCTGGCGGCTGTGTTTGAGAACGGCAGGCTCCCCGAACAGAGCCTGTAGCCGGGCCTGGGTGTTGGTCACGGCCATTCGGTTACCCTGATGCTGCCGGTCTTCCGGCTCCACAAACGGATTTTGCACCATCAGGTAAACGAACCCCCCGCGGGGATAGATTTCGATACGAACGGTGCCGCCTTCCGGTCGTGGCTGGATGCCGTGATAGATTGCGTTTTCCACCAGGGGCTGCAGGCTCAGGGGAGGGATGGCCTGCTGCTCAAGGCCCGGTGATACCTGCCAGTCCAGAGTCAGTCGTGATCCAAGGCGGAGCGATTCAATGGCCAGATAACGCTGGCAGAGTTCAAGCTCCCGGCTCAGCGGAATCAGGTGGTCGTCGGTACGCAGGCTGGCCCGAAACAGCTCTGACAGGTCGAGTACGGCATCTTCCGCCTGCTCGGGGTTGCTGGCAATCAGGCTGGCAATGGTGTTCATGCTGTTAAACAGAAAATGGGGCTGAATGCGGGCCTGCAGGGAGGTCAGCCGGGCCTGCATCTCTGCTTCCCGTTGTTGTTGCCACTGATTCTGCAGGTAGAAGTAGCGCAGCACTATAAGCACGATCAGTGCCGCCAGTAGCAGCTTTTTGGCCACCGTCTGCCACAAGTCGCCCCCGTTGCCCGGGTGCAATACCCGGTCGGCGAACAGGCTGAATGCAAAAACATCGAGCACCACCAGCAGCACAATGGTCAGGGTGCTTCGACCGACACTCATGCGCGCCAGTCGGGGGCGCAGCAGGCAGATCAATGCGGCGCTGGTCAGGGTGGTCCACTGCACAAACAGGGATAGAAGCCCAAAGTAGTTCCAGTCGATCCAGCTGTTCCGGGCCTGCACAATCGCCAGTACCAGCACGAATAGCTCGCTGGTAATCAGCAGCATGAAGACAGCCCGCACCCGGCACAGATCGGGCACGTAGAACTCGCCGGTGTCCTTGTGGTTCATGCCTTTGTCGGATTTCAGGGGTGTCTCCTCAGGGTCGGTGCGATGCTATAATGCCGCAACTTATCTCTTATTCATTGCCGGCACGATGATGCCGGGCTGTCAGCAGGAAAGATAGACCATGACGGATCAGAACAAGTCTGACCAGACCACATCCTCCGAAAAGCCCTGGGGTGGCCGCTTCAGCGAGCCTACGGATGCCTTTGTTGAGCGCTTCACGGCGTCGGTGGGTTTCGACCAGCGCCTTTATCACCATGATATTACCGGCTCCATCGCTCACGCCACTATGCTGGCGAAAGTCGGCGTGCTGACTGACGCCGAGCGGGATCAGATTATTGAAGGCCTGAAGGGCGTGAAGGAAGACATTGAAGCCGGTCGCTTCGAGTGGTCTGTCAGCCTTGAAGACGTGCACATGAACGTCGAGGCCCGGTTGACCGACCGCATCGGAATCACCGGTAAGAAGCTGCACACAGGCCGAAGCCGGAATGACCAGGTAGCGACCGATATCCGGTTGTATCTGCGGGACGAAATCGACGTGATCGCCGAGGAACTGGCTCGCTTGCAGGCCGGCTTGTTAGATCTGGCCGAGCGTGAAGCCGACACCATCATGCCTGGCTTTACTCATTTGCAGACCGCTCAGCCGGTGACCTTCGGCCATCATCTGCTGGCCTGGTATGAAATGCTGGTACGCGATGCCGACCGTTTGCAGGACTGTCGCAAGCGGGTGAATGTGATGCCCCTGGGTGCGGCGGCGCTGGCGGGTACCACTTACCCTATCGATCGCAACCTGACAGCCGAGCTGCTGGGCTTTGACCGGCCCACGGAAAACAGCCTGGACTCTGTTTCGGATCGGGACTTTGCCATTGAGTTCTGCAGCTTTGCAGCCTTGTTGATGACCCACCTGTCCCGGTTTAGCGAAGAGCTGGTGCTCTGGACGTCTGCCCAGTTCGACTTTATCGACCTGCCAGATCGCTTCTGCACCGGCTCCTCGATCATGCCCCAGAAGAAGAACCCGGATGTGCCGGAGCTGGTTCGGGGCAAAACCGGCCGGGTGAACGGCCACCTGATCAGCCTGCTGACCCTGATGAAGAGCCAGCCTCTGGCTTACAACAAGGACAACCAGGAAGATAAGGAGCCCCTGTTCGACACGGTGGACACAATCAAAGGTTGCCTCAAGGCGTACGCCGACATGGTTCCGGCCATCAAAGCCAAGGCCGATAACATGCGGGTGGCGGCCAAGCGTGGTTTTTCCACCGCTACGGATCTGGCGGATTACCTGGTGAAAAAAGGCGTGCCCTTCCGGGATGCCCATGAGATCGTCGGCAAGTCTGTCGCCTTTGGTGTGGCTGAGAATCGCGACCTGTCCGAAATGACTCTCGAAGAGCTGAAACAGTTCTCGGATGTGATTGCTGAGGATGTTTTCGATGTGCTGACCCTGGAGGGCTCGGTACAGGCGAGGGATCATCTTGGCGGCACGGCACCAAAGCAGGTACGTGCGGCAGTTGCCCGGGCACGGGCCGCACTGAAGTAAGCCTCTGCAGGCTTCTGGCCTGCGCTCTATCCCCCGATCCGGCCGGTGGCAAGCTCCACCGCTGCCGGAGTCAGCTCCGACAAAGGAAGCGCAGGCGCCAGCCGGTGCCCCTGGCCGTAGTGAATGCCCAGGGTTCGTGCCTTTCTCAATGTTTCGTCGTTTTCGATGAATGGCGCAATGGTCTGGCGCCCCGCGGCGATAGCAATCCGGTGCAGCGCTTCGGCCATGGTGGCCTGAACCGGGTCGTTGGCAAGCCCCGTAATTAGTGCCCGGGCCAGCTTGATGTAGTCGAATGGAAGGCGGGCGGCCAGCTGGTAGCTTTCAACCGAAGCACCGGCCTCCTGCAGGGCAACCTTGCAGCCGATACCCTGTAACGCGTGGCAGAGCCGGGTTACCTGCTCCGGGTGTTCCCGGGCGTGGGCCTCCTGGATTTCCAGGCAGAAGCAGCTGGCGTCAAAGCGGGATTGCTCGATAACCTGCGCCATGAAATTAACAAAGGTATCGTCCAGGACGGTGGCCAGAGACAGGTTGAAACTGCAGTGAGTCAGCCGTGGCTTCATCAGCGGGTGCTGATCAAGCCAGTGGAAAGTCTGGAAGATGACCAGGTGATCCAACCGGCTGGCCAGGTCGAACTGCTCGGCGACCGGTAGAAACAGATCCGGTGTTATCGGCGGGTCGTCAGGTTTTTGCCCCGGAATCCGGCAGAGTATTTCAATGTGGTCGCCCCAGGTGGCACTGGCCAGCGGTTTAACCGATTGATAGACCAGTGGCAGGTGGTTCTGATCCAGGGCCCGGGCCACCAGATCCTTCAGTGTGGTGGTTCCGCTGTCCACCATGATGTCGGAGCGCGGGTAGCCGGTATGGATCTGGTTTCTGCCTGCGGTTTTCGCGCTGTGGCACAGGCTGGCGGCCCGGTTCAGCAGGCGCTCTGGCTGTGGCGGGCTGTCCGGGCCGAGGATAAGCAAGCCCCCGCAGCAGGTGGTTTGCAGGTGGGTGTCTTGCCACCGGAGCCGGAACTCGGCGATTTGTGTTCGGATTTCATCGGCAATTTCTCTGGCCCGTGCCTCCGGGCAATGCTCCAGATACAGGGCAAAGGTATCGCCCGCCAGGCGGGCCAGAGCATCCCGTTGGCGGATGCGGGCACCAAGATGGCGGGCCAGCGCCCGAAGATAGCGGTCTGCAGTGCCGCTACCGTGGTTGGTATTGAACCGCTCAAAATGATCCAGATCCAGTAACAGAATGGCATCCGGCGGCGATCCTGCCTGTCGATGCTTCCGTGCCCGCTCGATATGCACCAGAAAGGCGCGACGGTTCATCAGCCCGGTAATCGGGTCGTAACGCATTTGATCTTTGTCGTGCTGGGGGTGGCGGAGCCGGTCGCTGATATCCCGGGCAACGTGCATGGCGCCGGTCACCTGTCCACGGGCGTTGTGTATGCTCTGGAAACGGAGTTCGTAAAGGGGCAGGCTTTCTCCCTGCCGGTTGAGTGGCGTTTCTGCAACAAAATGCCCGCGCTCGAACGCCCGCTGCCAGAGTCGCTCGATCAGTTTTCGTTCAACGGGAAAGTCAGTGAGCAGGGTGCGCAGGCTGTCGCCGGGCCGGGGTTCGATCTCGAACGCCTTCTGAAACTGGTCTGCCCAGGGCTGGTTGAAGTGCAGCAGCCGGAAGCGGGTATCCAGCGCAACCACAAGATCATCGGTGGCGCAGGTGGTGGCCTCAAGAATGCGCCAGGCCTGCTGGCGGTTCCGTTCCAGTGCTGTCATTGCGCTCTGGTCAAAGACAACACCGCCGAGTTTTCGGATCTGCCCGTTGTTGGCCAATGCCTGGCCTGCCAGCACAACGCTGCGGGGGTGTTGCCGGTCTGTGGCAATTTGCAGCGGGATACGGAACGGCTGGCCGGTGCGCAGGCAACGGCGAAACAGCGCCCGCACGCGGCTCTGGTGCGACTGGCAGTAGAACAGGGCCTGTTCCGGGGAGATCTCGGTGCCAGGCCTGAGTTCCAGCAGCTGGTACAGGCCCTCAGTCCAGTGAACCTCGTTGGTGGCAATGGTCAGTTCCCAGAGGCCGAACCCGCTGTGTTGCTCTGCCAGTCTCTGAATATTAGGATCCAGACGGTGGCCGGGCCTGAGTGTAACGGCTGCAGAAGCAGCCCGGTCGGAATCACGGCGTTTCTGGTTGAGGCTCAGACTGGCGCTGAAAAAGTACCCATGTTTATGGCGAAAGGTTACCAGTACCGGTTGGCCGCGTTCCAGGCTGAGCCGGTGGGCGGGGGCAAAGGGGTCATCCTGGCGGGAGGCCAGAATGCCCTGGACGCCCATCTTGCCGAGAGCGTTGGCTGTGTAGCCGAACATGGCTTCAGCGTATTGGTCGGCCTGCAGTATCCGGCCCTGGTCATCGACACGGAGCAGGGTTGGGCGTATAACCGAACCGTTGGTATCCGGCCGGTAGCGCTGGATCAAAAATTCTCTCACGAAGCAGAAACCTCGCTCGGGCTGGCGGTATGATTCGCGACACCGATAGCGGTGTTTCTGCTGAGATAGTCGCGATTTTTCATCATAACCGTTGTGTCGCTGAAATTAACCTGTTTCCGGAGTGCCCTTGACTGTTCACGCTGCACCTATTGTTCTCGATTTTGAGGACGGAATTGATCGCAAGGTTCTGAAGCGGCTCCGCGACCGCTTTCTTGTGGTCAATCGTCAGCGTTGGCAGCGGGCTCTGTCGGCATTGACCTACCGCCAGCAGATTGTGCTGGAATTGTTGCCACTGGTGTTTCATCGCAATCACCCAGCCTTGCCCGGCTACCAGCACGGCAATTGCCCGGAAGGGTTTGCCGGTTACACACCGGATGACCGGGTGCTGGGAGCTGCCCGCCGTCATGCCCGGAGTTTCCACTACCGTGACAAGGGTGTGCAGAAGCCGGATCTCGACAGTCTTTTTCTTATGGGTAGCCCGGGCACTCTGGGCCACTCGGTGACCAGTGATCTGGACGTCTGGCTGTGCCACCGGGAAGATTTGCCGGAGGCTGGCATCCAGCGTCTGGAACACAAAGCAGACAGTCTGGCCCGCTGGGCGGAAGATTACGGCGTCGAACTTCACGTTTTCGTGTTTTCAGCGGCAGACTGGCGCGCCGGGCGCCAGCGCGCAGAAGTGACTGGCGAGAACTGCGGCAGCGCTCAGCATTATTTGCTGCTGGATGAGTTTTACCGGACCAGTATCCACCTGGCCGGTCAATACCCGCTCTGGTGGCTGATTCCGGTGGAATACGAGCATGACTATGACCGCTGCCGCCGCCAGTTACTCGATTGCCGGTTTATCAGGGCCGGTGACTACATTGATTTCGGACCGGTGCCGGAAATTCCCCGGGAGGAGTTGCCCGGGGCTGGCATCTGGCAGTTGTACAAGGGCATAGATGCGCCCTGGAAAGCAATTCTCAAGCTATTACTGATCGAGTGTTACGGCGTGGACCGGGACACGCCGCTGCTGGCCGCCCGGTTCAAGCAGGCTGTACACCACGGCGTGATCTGTGCCGATGCCCTGGATCCGTATCTGTTGCTCTATCAGCGCCTGGAGCTTTGGCTGCTGACACAGGATGCGCCGGAACGGTTGGAGTTGGTGCGCCGAAGCCTTTATCTGAAGGCGGGTTTGCCCCTGAGCCGGGCAGGGACAACCGGTGGCCAGTGGCGGACAGAGTTGCTCCGGAGTCTGGTGGCCGACTGGGGCTGGGACTCCGACGACATCGCCGAACTGGATGACCGGCAGCGATGGCGTGCGGAAGACGTAGTCGCTCTGCGCCGCACTGTGGTGGCGGAACTCACGCACAGTTACCGGCTGCTGTCGGGTATGGCCCGGGAGCAGGGCACCCGGGCGGCAATCAGCCCAGCGGATGTCAGTTTGCTGGGGCGCAAGCTTTTCGCCGCGTTCCAGCGCAAGGCGGGCAAGATCGAGCTGATCAATCCTGGGCTGGTGCCTTCGCTGGTGGAAGAAAACTTGTCGTTTCATCATCGCTCCGAGCACCGTGAGCAAGCTGATGGCTGGCTTCTGTACCGGGATCTGGAAGATCCGTCCGATGCCTTCTGGCAACCGGTTATTCGCCGGGCGGGAAACCTCACCGAGTTGGTGGTCTGGTGTTATTGCAATGGCTTGCTGAGCCGGTCTACTCGCCTGAACGTGCGTTCCGGCCGTACCGTGGCGACGGTTCATGAGCTGCGGGAAATACTGGAGGCGCTGGAGTCATTTCTGCCACTGCCGTTGTCTTCTGCTACCGGTAAGGCGTTGTCGAGGCCGGTTCGGCCGTTACGGAACCTCTTGTTGCTGAACGTGGCCGCCGACCCGCAGGCACACCTGACCGGGAAAGGACTGCACAAGCTTTCGGCGCGCACGGACTCCCTCGGGTTCAGCGGAGCCCGGGAAAATCTGGTGCTGACCATCGATCAGATAACACTGAATAGCTGGCACGAGGTCAGTCTTCAGCACTATGCCTCGGGTGACACCCTCGTGCAGTGTCTGAAGAATGTGCTGGCCCAGGCCGCAGCCAATCCGGGCGCATTGCCTGAAATCCGGGTGAGTAGCTCCGGGCGTGGCCATGGCCAGGCAACGGCAAGGCGGGTTCGGGATTTGTTTGCCGACGTTCTTCGCCATTTCTTTGCCGGCGGCTCCGGCCCGCATCCGTTGCGCTATCTGATCGAAATGGATCAGCGGTTTTTCCTGCTGCAGTTTCACGGCGCCGAGCCGTCTTTTATGGCGGTGGACGGCGGCTCCGGCCTGCTAGAGGTTCTGGGGCAGCCGCAGGAAGAGTATCTTCCGGTTGTCCCGGATCGCTACGCGTTGCAGGATGATCCCGCATTACGAGCTGTCTGCCAGGCCAGCCAGGAAGGTTGTGTGCAGGTTTTCTGGTGCACGCAAGGTGGCAGGGTCAGACTTTGGGTAGTAGATGAACATGGCAGCTTCTGGTTTCGGGAGGCACAAGCCAGCCAGCCGCGACAACTGTTGTCGCCCCTGTTGCGCTTTCTGGAGCGCCTTGATGAACGCCGCCAGTTGCGCCAGGCTGAGCCGCTCGACTTCCGGACAGCTGTGCGATGCTATGAACTGGTCTGCCGTGAAGGTCGCTGGCTGGCGGAAGTGCGTCCGGATCTGGCTGCCGGCTTGCTTGCGCGGGGGCTGGAGGTGCAGGCTGTAGGCGTTCAGCAGGGCGAAGGGGGGCTGCGGTTCGATATTTACTGCAATGAGCAGGAGTTCACGGTTCAGGAATACGGTGATCAGCTGATTCCGGCAGTGGCTCACTACATCCGCTCCCTGCGCCAGAGCCGGGAGCCCTATCCGGTGTATCTCAGCGACCTGCACCTGCCTAACGATCTGGGCCCGCAGTTGTATCAGCGGGATATCCAGACCAGCCAATATCTGCGCTATCGCGCCAGCCTGGAAGACGCACTCAACCGCCACCTTCAGTAGGCCGCTGAAACCTCGCGATGCATGCAGCGACTCGGGTATACTGCGTGCATTATTCACACAGGGGAACGGGTATGCAGTTCGGGGCAGGTTGCCGTTTGTCGATTGCGCTGCCAATGGCGGTTTTGCTTATGGTGTCTGGTTGTGGCCAGAAGGGCGCGCTTTATCCGCAAGCGGAGATGGCGGCCAAGCCGGGCATCCAGTCCAGCGCCAGCGACCGGGAGCGCGCCGAGGCCCTACGCCAGGCGAACTGATCGACACATCCGGAACACCTCAGCATTCAGGACACATATGGATTACTTCAATTATCGCGACGGCGAGCTTTACGCCGAAAATGTAGCTGTCTCAGACATTGCCAGCCAGTTTGGTTCACCCGCTTATGTTTATTCGCGTGCTGCGCTGGAGCGCCACTACCGGGCTTACGATGACGCCCTGAAAGACCACCCGCACCTGGTCTGTTACGCGGTCAAAGCTAACAGTAATCTGGCTGTTCTGAACGTGCTGGCCCGACTGGGCGCTGGCTTTGATATTGTTTCTGCCGGTGAGCTGGAGCGCGTTCTGAGAGCTGGCGGGGATGCTTCCCGGGTCGTGTTTTCCGGTGTCGGAAAACAGGAGTGGGAAATGAAGCGTGCCCTGGAAGCCGGTGTTCGTTGCTTCAACGTGGAATCCGACACCGAGCTCGATCGCCTGAACAAGGTGGCTGGCGAGTTGGGTGTGAAGGCGCCGGTCTCGCTGCGGGTAAACCCAGACGTAGACGCGGGCACTCACCCTTACATCTCCACAGGCCTGAAAGAGAACAAGTTCGGCATCGACATCAATGAGGCTCCGGGCATTTATGCTCGTGCGGCCTCTTTGCCGAACCTGGATGTGCAGGGCGTGGACTGTCATATCGGCTCTCAGCTGACCACCGTGGCGCCCTTCCTGGATGCCCTGGATCGGGTGCTGGAGCTGATCGACACGCTCGCAGCCAAAGGCATTACCATTCGCCACCTGGACATGGGCGGTGGCTTGGGTGTGACCTATAACGATGAGCAGCCACCGAAACCCTCGGAGTATGTGGGCGCACTGATTGAGCGTATGGGGGATCGCAAGCTTGAGCTGGTGCTGGAGCCGGGTCGCTCTATCGCGGCCAATGCGGGCATTCTGATCACCCGCGTGGAGTTTCTGAAGTGCACGGAACACCGCAACTTTGCCATTATAGATGCCGCCATGAATGACCTGATCCGCCCGGCCCTTTATAGCGCCTGGCAGGCGATTGTTCCGGTAAAACCGCGCCAGGATACCGAAGAGAAAACCTGGGATCTGGTGGGGCCGGTGTGCGAAACCGGTGACTTTCTTGGCAAGGATCGCGCGCTGCGTTTGCAGGCGGGTGACCTCCTGGCGGTGCGGTCTGCTGGTGCCTACGGTTTCGTTATGGCGTCCAACTACAACACCCGAAACCGGCCTCCCGAGCTGATGGTGGATGGCAATCAGGTGCATGTGGTGCGACGCCGGGAAACACTGGACGACCAGTTGGCGCCGGAAAGCTGCCTGCCGGAATGAGCGGGGGCGCAGAGATGAGCCAGCAAAAATGCAACCAGGGACCGGTTTTGCGGTTCACCAAGATGCACGGGCTGGGTAACGATTTTATGGTGGTGGATGCCATCAGCCAACCATTCCGTTTGCGCCCGGAGATGATCCGGGAGCTTGCAGATCGTCATTTTGGGGTCGGCTTCGACCAGCTTCTGGTGGTAGAGCCCCCGGGGTTGCCGGAAGTCGATTTTCGTTATCGGATTTTTAACGCCGATGGTTCCGAGGTAGAGCAGTGCGGCAACGGTGCCCGCTGTTTCGCGCGCTTTGTTCGGGATCAGCGCCTAACCAACAAGCGGGTCATCCGGGTGCAGACTGCGGGCGGCGTGATCGAGCTGAAGCTTGGTCGTGACGGCTCCGTGCTGGTGAATATGGGGGTGCCGGAGCTGGAGCCCACCGCCATTCCATTTCAGGCCGGGGCGCGCCAGACCGTGTATCCGCTGGACGTGGCAGGTCAGTCCCTGGAGTTGTCCGCAGTCTCTATGGGCAACCCCCACGGGGTATTGCTGGTGGAGAATGTAGACACGGCACCGGTAGAGACCCTGGGGCCGGAGCTGGAGCGGCACCCTGCCTTTCCGGCCCGGGCCAATATCGGGTTTTTGCAGATAATCGATGAAGGTCATGCCCGTTTGCGGGTATTCGAGCGCGGCTCGGGGGAAACTCTGGCCTGTGGCAGTGGCGCCTGTGCCGCTGTTGTTGCTGGCCGTCTGCGCGGGCGCTTAGGCAAGCGGGTTGAAGTGGAACTGCGTGGCGGGCGTCTGGTCATCGAATGGCAGGGGGAAGGTGCCCCTGTTATGATGGAAGGCCCTGCAGTTACTGTGTTTGAGGGCCAGTTGCGGCTGCCCGGAGACAGCCCTCCCAGGCGTCGCCGGAGCCACCGTTCAACAAGAAACGGGGCCTGATCAAGGAGAACGTGATGACAGAAAAAACGGCCCAAGAGAAGGTCGGGGAGCTTACCAGGGAACAGGTTGAGAGCTATCTTCGCGCTCATCCGGATTTTTTTATTGACCAGGACGAGTTGTTACGCAGTCTAACCGTCCCCCATGACAGTGGCCGCGCGATTTCTCTTGTTGAACGGCAGGTGCATCTGTTCAGGGAGCAGCGGGATACCCTGCGCCGGGAGCTGGTCGAACTGGTATCCATCGCCCGCCACAATGACCGCCTGTTCGAAAAAAGTAAACGGTTGCTGATGCAGGTGATCGAAGCCAGAAACCTGCAGGATATGGCCGCCGCCATTGATGACAGTATCCGGGGTGATTTTGGCCTGGATGCGGCGTCGGTGCTGTTGTTCAGTGACGATCAGGGCCTGCCCTCACAGGGCGCCTTGCATGTGGTGAACAGGGCCCGGGCCCAGTCCCGCCTGGGCACTCTGCTTGAAGGAGACCGCGCAGTCTGCGGCCAGTTCCACGAGAATGAACGGGAATTCCTGTTTCCTGACCGGGACGAGGCCATTGCCTCGGTGGCTCTGGTACCGCTGCGCCATGAAGGTTTGGTCGGTGTCTTTGCGGTGGGTAGCTGTCAGACGGGCTACTTTGACCAGAGTATGGGGTCGTTGTTTCTGAGCTACATCAGTGACACGCTCAGCCGCCTGCTGCCGCCTATGCTCAAACGCCACACCGCTGGCGGGGCCCCGGTCTCAAGCCTGACGGCCGAGACCGGCCAGGGGTGAATTACACCGCGGATGGCACCGCATTACCTGAACCGATGCAGGCGCAACTGAGCAGTTTTGGGCGCCACCTGGCTGCAGAGAAGCGCCACTCGCCCCGCACCTGTGAGCATTACCAGAGGGATCTGCTGCGCCTTGCAGGCTGGCTGGTGTCCGCGGGTACCGAGTGCTGGGCGGATCTCAACGGGCATCAGGTGCGGCGGTATGTAGCCGCTCTTAGTCGTGACGGCCTGTCCGGGCGCAGCATTGCCCGGCACCTCTCCTCCATGCGTCGCTTCTACCAGTTTCTGTTGCGGGAAGGCTGGGCCAGAGATAACCCGGCGATAGGTATACGCGCGCCCCGCAGTGGCCGCCGACTGCCCCGGGTTGCCGACGTCGACCAGATCAGTCACCTGCTGGATGCCCGGGCGGACGACCTGCTGGATATCCGCGACCTCGCCATGTTCGAACTTATGTACTCTTCCGGCTTGCGTTTGTCTGAACTGGTGGGCCTGGATGTATCGGCGCTGGATTTGGAAGCCGGTAACGTTCGGGTGCTGGGTAAAGGCAGCAAGGAGCGCCTGCTACCGGTCGGGCGAAAGGCCATGGCTGCCCTGCAGCGATGGCTGGCGTGCCGCCGCGGGCTGGCGCCTGATACCGAGCCTGCGCTGTTCCTGAGCCAGCGCGGTGACCGTCTGAGCCCGCGAAGTATTCAGAGCAGACTGGCGCGCTGGGGTATTCAGCAGGGCGCAGATCAACGCCTGCACCCGCATATGCTGCGCCACTCGTTTGCCTCCCATCTGCTGGAGTCCAGTGGCGACCTGCGGGCAGTGCAGGAATTGCTGGGCCATGCGGACATCGCCACTACTCAGGTCTATACTCATCTTGACTTTCAACATCTTGCCCGGGTTTACGATCAGAGCCATCCGCGGGCGCGGCGGCGTATGGCTGGTAAAACAGGTGCGGGCAGCGAGCGTCGTTCCGACCAATAAGGGAGTGCAGCATGGGATCGGAAGATTCCTGGAAAGACAAATATTTCAATGAGCTGGAGCAGGCCGAGGAGCGCGAGGCCCGGTGGGAGTCTGAACGCAATCTGCTGGAGCGGATGCTGGTGCGCACCAGCCTGGCGTCGGAGGGTCAGCGGCCAGAACTGGACGAATTGCTGCATCAGTTGCGCGAGGACCTTCGGAAAAAACATCTGGATCTGCAGCGCTGGCGCGAATTGCAGGATCAGATTGACCGGCAGATCACCTTGTTGGATGAGGCGGTGGATCGCGAGGCGACCCACCCGCCGGTTGGGAGTAACCCGGACGCACAAGCTGCCGGGTGTTCGGAGGCTGCCCGGGAAGCAAACACCCAGCGCTTGTGGATTGCCCGCCGTATCGGCCAGTTGCTGGGCCAACTGGTACAGCAGGCTTCGCTGGAGCCGGGTGCCGAAGCTGAAGCCCGGGAGTTGCAGCAGACCCTGCTCAGCAGTAACGACTGGGAGGTGCTCCGGGAGGGGCTGAACCGGGTCGCGGATCTGGTGATTGCCGCCATCACCCGGAGCCAGCGGGAATTTGAGGCCTTTCTGCAGCGTCTTGATGAACGCTTGCAGGCTTTGAGAGAGCATTTCGCCCAGCACAGTGATGCCCAGGTGGATCGACAGGATGCCACGGCCAGGCTCAATGAAGAAATTCAGGCTGAGCTTGATAAAGCGGGCAACGATATACAAGCCAGCACCGATCTTGACACCCTCAGGGAGTCAGTGGGGCAGCGTTTGGAGTCGATAGCATTATCCCTGGAGCGCTTCCACGCCAGGGAGACCGAACGGGAGACGCTGTTAGCCAGTGAGCTGGCGGCCATGCAGGAAAAGCTCGCCCTGATGGAGGCCCATTCCGAGCAGATGCAGGCGCAGGTGCTGCACGAGCGCCAGCGGGCGACCACCGATCTGCTGACCCAGTTGCCCAACCGGGAAGCCTGGCAGGAGCGGTTGTCGTTCGAGTACAACCGCTGGTTACGTTATCGCCAGCGCTTGAGTGCGGCGGTGCTGGATATTGATCTGTTCAAGCAGGTGAACGATTCCTACGGCCATAAGGCAGGGGATCGGGTGTTGCAGTTGGTTGCCCGGGAAATGGCCAAGCGCCTGAGATCAACCGATTTTATTGCCCGCTTTGGTGGTGAGGAGTTTGTGGTTTTGCTGCCTGAAACGCCACCGGAAGAGGCGGAGAAAGTGATGGATGGCCTTAGGGAATACGTGTCCAAATTGCCATTCCATTTCAAGGGGGAGCGGGTAGTTGTCACCTTCTCTGCCGGGGTCACCGAGTTTCGTGAAGGAGACACTCAGGAGGCCGCGTTCGAACGGGCGGACCGGGCGCTCTATCAGGCCAAGGACGACGGTCGTAATCGTGTTGTTCTCCGATGACGCTCAGTGCCGCAGCAGTGCATCCAGCTCGTCGATTACTTCGGCCCAGTCACTGTCTTCCTCAAGCCCTTCCTCCAGAAACTGGGACTGGCTCTCTGACCACATGGCGGCGTCCTGAATGGCGGTTGCTGCTGGCAGGGGCGAGTGCCGGGCAATAAAGTCTTTGATGGCGTTGTCGTTTGCGGGCAATCCGAGTTGTTCGAACAGGGTTTGCAGGTTGTGCTTGCTGGTGTCCATGGGCGTAGGCTCCAATGTGCGACTGATGAAATGAAATTCCGCTTTTTTGCGGGTATTGTTCTCTTGAAATGTAGTGAACCCCTCGAGGATATCCAGTGAAGTTCAGCGTTGCCGTTCTGTTGTGTCTGGGGCTTATTGTTATGCAGGCCCGGGCGCTGGCCGACCCGCCCCAGGTATCACCCGCGCCTTTGCTCGGGATGGAGGAATTGCAATGGCTGGCCCGGCAGGATGGCTTTACCGTCGGTGTACGCCATACCCTGGTGCCGCTGATCTTCGACACCGGTGAAGGCCGGATGGCGGGCATCTGGGTGGACTACCTGAACCGCCTGTCGTCAAAGCTGCGAATGCCCGTAGAACCCTATCAGCTTGTGGATGAGCGCCTGCCGGACGGCGAGGCTCCGGATCTTGTGCTGACTACCCGCTTGCCCGGGGCGCCGGTGATTCCCGGAGTGCGCCACACTTCGCCCCTGATGACGCTGACCTACGGCATATTTGTGGGTGCCGGAAATGCCGCGATTCGCAACCTGGCGGATCTTGAGGCCTCGCGGGTGGTGATTGTGGGCGACGACCCCAACCAGTTTCCTCTGCTGGATCCGGTGGAGAATTTCTCGCCGGTTCCGGTCGCCAGCCTGGCCGAAGCCATCAGCCGGGTGCTTTCCGGTGAAGCCGACGCCTTTCTGGGGCCGGTACCGGTGGTGTCGGACTATCTGGAATCGGCCATGATCAGTGGTATCGCTCTGGCGGTACTGCTCGATCAGCGCCCGGCGGATGTGGTACTGCAGGTGCCTATCGACGACGAGCATCTGTTCCGGGTCTTCGATCGAACAATCCAGGCTTTGACTCACAATGAACACCGGAATGTTCGCCAGGCCTGGTTGACGGCCCCGGCCCCGCAGGTTGAAAGCAATAATGTGGCACTGACGCTGCAGGAGCAGGCGTGGTTGAAAGACAACCCGGAGATTCGGGTTGGCCTGCGTTCCGACTGGCCGCCGTTCGAGTTTGTACAGGACGAGCGGCCTGCCGGGCTGGTGACCGACTTGCTGGCGCGGTTGGAAAAAGATCTGGGCATCCGGTTTCAGCGGGTGGATGTGGATACCCGCGCCAGCGCCGAACAACGGCTCAAAGACGGCGAGCTCGACCTGCTGCCCGGTGTGTCCAGAACCCCCAGAACCGAGCAGGAATTCCTGTTTACCCGTGCTTATGTGAATGTCCCCATCGCCTTGGCAATTCGCGATACCGGGCGTTTTATCGGTGATCTGCGGGAATTGCGGGATGAACGGGTGGGCGTGGTCAACCGCCAGGCCAGCCATGATTACCTGCTGATCAACCATCCGAATCTCGATCTGTACCCGCAGAAAACGGTGGAAGATGGCCTGCTGGCCCTTTCCAATGGTGACCTGGACGTTATGGTGACCCATCTCCCTGCGGTCAGTTACACAGTATCCCGGCTGGGTTTGTCCAACCTCCGGATTACCAGCATTACCCCGTACCAGTATGACCTGAGACTGGCGATCAGCCCCGCCAACGCCACGCTGCACCGGATTCTCAACAAGGCCCTGGGGAGCTTGCCGCCGTCAGAGACCGAAGCCATCTACAACCGCTGGATTCATCTGGACATAGAGCAGGAAACCGACTACACGGTGGTGCGGCGGATTATCCTGATTGCGATTGTGGTGGTTCTGATCTTCCTGTACTGGAACCGCAAGCTGTCTCTGGAGGTAGACGAACGGATCCGTTCTGAGAATGCCCTGCGCAGGAGTGAAGATGAACTCCGGGCGGCCAAACTGGAAGCCGAGCGCCTGGCCCGTGATGCTGAAGCCGCAAACCGCTCGAAAAGCGAGTTTCTGGCCAATATGTCCCACGAAATCCGTACCCCCATGAACGCGGTGATCGGGTACAGCGATTTGTTGTTTAATTCAGTAACCGATCCCCAGCAGCGGAATTATCTGAACGCCATTCGGGCGGGCAGCCGCAGTTTGCTGATGCTGATTAACGACATTCTGGATCTGTCCCGGATTGAGGCCGGAAAAATGCGCCTTGACCTGGGGCCGGTGTCGGTTCGCCGGCTGCTCAGTGACGTGCTGCACATCTTCGATCTGCGGGCCACCGAGCAGGGCATTACCCTGGAGGTCAGTGTCGGCAAAGGCATGCCGTCTGCCATGATGCTGGATGAAACCCGGCTGCGGCAGGTGTTGTTCAATCTGGTGGGCAATGCCATCAAGTTTACCCATCAGGGGGGGGTGACGGTGCGGGCAGTGGCAGAAGCCCTGGAGAGCGGGCCGGAGCAGAAAGGCGAGGCAGCGGATGTATGCCACCACCGGTTGGTGGTTACGGTGGCCGACACCGGCATCGGTATTGCTGAAGATCAGAGAGAGAGGATCTTCGATGCCTTTGAGCAACAGGAAGGCCAGAGTTCACGGCGCTACGGCGGCACCGGACTGGGGCTGGCCATCAGCCGGAAACTGGTGGAAATGATGGGCGGAGAACTGACGGTGGACAGTGAACCGGGCCAGGGCTCGGTGTTTACGTTGGTCTTGCCAGATGTGGCCGCCTCGGTTGAACAGGCAGACGACGACAGCACGCCGGAAGAATCCGAACGTTTGCTGGCACAGACCATGAGTATGCATGAACGGGGCTGGTTACGTAAAAAACTGGCCGAAGATTTTGGCGACGAGTGGCAGGACGTTCGGGAGAGCGGCGATCCGGAGCAAATGAAGGAGTTTGCCAGCCGGGTGGTGGAGTGGGGGCAACGACACCGCTCGCCTGCAGTTACCCGGTTTGGCGAAAAGTTGTTGTTGGATGTTGAGGCGTTTAACCTGGATGCCGTGAATACGGCCCTCGAGTCTTTCCCGCGGCTGCTAGGGCAGGATTGAGTGTTACAGGCAGTCGAACTGGGTTTGCCGGTCGAAGGCGACGGCAACCATGTCATAGCCGGAGTCCGACAGGGAGCGGATCAGTTCGCGATCTTTGAGTAGCGTCATGCACACCTTGTGAACGCTCGCCTGAAGGGTATCGGTTCCCGGTTGCACACCGGGAAAGCGGAAGTCCACCACCAGGTATTTCCGGTCAATGCTGGCGTCCAGCGGTATATCCTGCCGCTCGATGCTTTCAAAACCGATATAGGTCGCTTCACCTGGCGGGAACACCTTGCTCATCAGTACATCCAGGTTCTCTGCAGAAGCCGCAAATGATGCAAACAGTAAGACAGCCGCTGTAAGGCAGGCAAGCATGGACGTTCGCATGGTGACTCTCCGCTGTTCTGTCTCTGAGTGTCCGGGCGTTACGGACTGTAAGCTTTGGTTACAGTTTATTGTTGCAGACTTCCGCTTGATTTTCCTCATGCCGGGCGTGCATTTTTCAATTGTTTGCATTGCTGAAATATTCCGGCTGCGATCATTGCGCTTGTTAAGCTCTGATGCCCATCGGTTTTTCCGCTATGATGGAGCCAATACGATGGCGAAACCCAGGGGATAGATATGTACCAGCTTGTATTTAAAGGGGAGTGTGCGCCCGGTACCACAGAAGAGGCGGCCCGGAACAACGCGCGGGCGCTGTTCAAGGCCAGTGTCGAGCAACTCGACCGGATGTTCAGTGGCCAGCCGGTGGTTATCCGCAACAAGCTGGAAAAGGTGCAGGCCGACAAATATCAGGCGGTGCTGAACAAGCATGGCATGATTGCCCACGTGCAGTTGATGCCTGGCGCCCAACCGGATGTAACGGAGCCTCCCCGGCGGCCTGAGCCGCAACCCGCACCGGCAGCCGGCGCTGAACGCCCGGCAGGCGCGGCTGCCCCAAGGCCACGGAGTGGTGTGCCCGAAGCTGAGCCGGGCGACCGGTTGCCGGTGGCCGGAGAGAAGGTTGATGAAATACTTGCAGGCTCCGGCCTGACGCTCGACCCGGTGGGTGTAACGCTGGCCGAGCATGAAGAAATGGAAGCCCCCATGTTCGAGCACCTGGATGACTGGACGCTGGCTCCGGCGGGATCCGATCTTGGTGTCAAACGGGACACGCCACCGCCCATCGTGCCCGACACTTCGCACCTGTCTCTGGCAGACGACAAGCCCAAGAAAGCCTGATCGATGGGGCAGACAAACAGAGTCTGGCCAGCCTGGCTGATGCCGGCGAGCCTGTGCCTGCTGTTGCTGGCCTTCGCACAGGCGGCGGCCGCTGACGCGCGGCCGCGCATAGGGCTTGTGCTCAGCGGTGGTGGAGCCAAGGGCATGGCCCACGTTGGCGTGCTGCGGGTGCTGGAAGAGATGAAGGTGCCCGTAGATGTGGTGGTGGGTACCAGTGCCGGTTCCGCGGTGGCGGCTCTTTATGCCACGGGTATGCCGGTTGAGGAAATCGAGCGTCGTTTTATTGCCATGGATTGGTTGTCCAGCTTCCGGGACGATCCGGGCCGGGCCTACAAACCGGTTCGACGTAAGCAAAACGACTGGCGTTTACCGCTGGTGCCGGGTATCGGGGTGAGCACGGATGGCTTTCACCTGGGGGGCGGCCTGGTTTCCGGCCAGAACCTCGGGTTTATCCTCAATGAACTGACCCGCAATGCCGCGCTGGTGGATGATTTCGACCAGTTGCCCATACCGTTTCGGGCGGTGGCCACCGATCTTGAAACCGGTGTTGAAGCCGTTATTGCCAATGGCAACCTGTCTGACGCTGTTCGGGCCAGCATGAGTATCCCGGGAGTCTATGCCCCGGTGGAGCGCAGTGGCCGGTTGCTGGTGGATGGCGGCGTGGCCAACAACCTGCCGGTCAGTGTTGCCCGTGACATGGGGGCGGAGGTTGTGATTGCGGTCGACATTACCGATCCCCTGCTGAGCACCGATGAGATTCGTGAAGCTTTTTCCGTGGTCGGCCAGCTGACCACCCTGATGACCCGGCGCAATACCGACTTCCAGCTGGGCCTTTTGGGTGAGCGGGATATTCTGATTCAGCCGGATCTTGAAGGCCGTGGCTCGGCGGACTTCTACGATGCGCCGGTACTGTTTGAACTGGGCGCTTCCGGCGCCCGGGATCATGCAGTGGAACTGAACCGGCTGTCAGTGCCGGATGACCAGTGGCAGGCCTACCGCAACCGGTTGACCGCTGAACACCCGCAACTTGGTGTGATTGCACGCATCGAGCTTCGTAAGGGTAGCCGGCTGGCGCAGAAGTTCCTGCGCGAGCGCATACGCCAGAAAGAGGGCGAACCGCTGGATGTGGCGCAGCTTGAGGCGGATCTCAAGCGACTCTATGGCCTTGGGTATTACGAGGCGGTGTCCTGGTCTCTGCATCCGGAAGAGGCGGGCACTGTGCTGGTCATCCAGGTGAGGGAAAAGCGCTGGGGGCCGAATTATCTGGCATTTGGCCTGAGTTACGAAGACAACTTTGACGGTGATACCCGGTTCAACCTGGCCACCGGCGTGCGCATGACCGAGCTCAATCGGCTGGGAGCCGAGTGGCAGACCAGCTTCCAGCTGGGTACTCAGCCCTGGGTGCGCAGCCAGTGGTATCAGCCGCTGGATTATGGCTATGACCGGTTTGCGGTTCTGGGCATCGAGTATCGCCGGGACGACTACAGCATCTACGAAGACCGTGCCCGGGTCTCGGAGATTGATGTCGCTTTCCGGCAGCTGGACCTGGCCGTAGGCATGGAGCTGGGCGGCAATGGCGAGATTCGCCTGGGGTATGTGCGAGGTTACGCCAGTGTAGAGGACGAAGTGGGTGCCCCCATAGCGCCGTCGGATCATGTCCATCAGGGCTATGCCACGCTGCAGCTGGTGCATGATTCCCTCAATGACGCGTTCTACCCCAAGGCTGGTGCCTTTGCCGGGATACGGGGGCGGTTAGAGCGCCCGGGGCTGGGCGCGGATCGCAAATTTGACGACTGGACCGGTATGTTGCTGGGTACCGGTACCTGGCAGCGCTTCAATGTGACCGGGCTGTTGTACACCCGCCAGGTGATCAGTGGTGAACCCGGTGTGGAAAACGCTTCTCGCCTGGGGGGCTTCCGGCAGTTATCTGCCTACGCACCGGGGGAAATCACCGGCAACGATGCCGCGCTCGGGGCTATCTGGGCAAGACGGGAGTTTGGCGGTCCGGTGCTGCCCTGGTTTGCCGGTGTCGGCTTTGAAACCGGCAATGCCTGGGAAAGCATGGATGATGCTTCCTGGTCCGGGCTGGTGCGTTCTTGGAGCCTGTTTGCCGGTATGGATACGTTCCTGGGGCCGGTTCAGATATCAACCGCGTATAACAACGAAGATAGCTGGAGTGCCTACCTGAACATCGGCTTTTCGTTCACCCAGCTTTTTTACTGAGCTGGCCTGGGCGCCAGAGCGGCCAGTACCTGATCGCATTGCTGCCCGGCATAGCGATGCAGGATGTCGGCCAGAGCCTGCTCATCCCGGGCGCGGATAATGCGAATGGATTCTTCGGTGTAGGCCAGGTTGTCTTCCAGAACCTGTTTGCCGCCGTGGCGGAAGGCGGCGAAGGCGCAGCGCTTGGCGGAGGGCCAGAGGTCGTCGATGGCAGCCACAATAAAGTAGTTGTCGGCGTAGGCCAGGGAGGCTTTGGTGTATTCCATGCCCAGTTCCAGAAACGCCATCAAGTCGTTTTTCTGGTAGCACCCCCGCATCTGCTCATGCAGCAACTCAAGCTTCTGCATATCGTCTGCCTGCCATTGCCGAACCAGCTTGCGCCCGGTATGGATCAGATAGAGCTCCAGGGTTTCGTACAGGCTGCGCACGAAACTTTCATCCAGGGTGGTCACAAAGGCGCCTTTGCGCGGCACGTTCCTTATCAGGTGTCGCTTCTCCAGCATCAGCAAGCTTTCCCGAATGCAGCCATGGCTGACTTCCATCTGCTTGGCCATGGCGCTCTCGTAAATACGCTCGCCGGAACGGAGTTGTTCAAAGGCGATCAGGTTTTCTATGTGGCGGGCCACTTGCTCGGTCAGGGTTTCCCGGGGTTTGAATGCGGTCATGAAGGCGTCGATTTGTCGGCTGAAACAGCCCGACATATTGGCACAAGCATCGGCCAGATCAAAGCAGTGGGCCGAGCAGGCGGGCAGCCCGGCAGGCCAGCCGGAAGGCGATGGAGCGATCCTGGTAGTCGCTTTCAGACATTCGCCGGCAGTGCCTGAGATCGTCCTTGAGCATAGTGTCGACCTGGCCGATAAAGGCCGGGTTGGTGTTGATGGCCATAATCTCGAAGTTCAGCCGCATGGAGCGGTTGTCGAGGTTCGCGGTCCCTACTGCGGCATAGCGATCATCCACCAGTACCACTTTCTGGTGCATGAAGCCGGGTTGATAGCGGTAGATACCAATGCCTGCCTGGCTGGCGTTCACCAGGTACGAATAGGCGGCCAGGCGCACCAGCGGGCTGTCGGATTTTTCAGGAATCAGAATACGTACGTCCACTCCCCGCAATGCCGCCAGTTGCAGCGCATTCATAATCTGAAAATCCGGCACAAAATACGGCGAGGCCAGCCAGATGCGATGGCGGGCATTGTTGATGCAATTAAGGAAAAACAGGGTGCAGGTTTCCCAGGTATCGGCGGGCCCGGTTGGCAGAATCAGCACCTCTTCATCGCCCGGCGGTGTCGCGGCCGGGGACCATTCAAGTTGTGGCCGTTCGCTGCTGGCCCAGTTCCAGTCCTCCAGCCAGGCCAGCTGCAAGCCGATCACCGCCGGGCCTTCAATCCGGCAGTGGGTATCGCGCCAGGGTTCCTGATCCATGGCGGTGCCCAGGTATTCGTCACCCAGATTGATGCCGCCCACAAAGCCGACGCTGCCATCGCACACCAGCAGTTTGCGATGGTTGCGGAAGTTGATCTGGAACCGGCGCCGCCGGATATTGCCGTCGCCAAAGGAGGCAATCCGGGCACCGGCGGCTGCCAGTTCCCGGCGCCATTTGCGCGACAGCAACGCGCTGCCGATGTTGTCGTAGATCAGCCAGACCTCTACCCCCTGGGCCAGTTTTCGCTCCAGAATGGTCTTGATCCGTTGCCCGACCCGGTCGGAGCGGACAATGTAGAACTCCAGCAGAATGTAGTGGCGGGCATCCTCCATGGCCTCGAAAAGGGCCTCGAAGGTCGCCTCACCGTCCCGCAACAGGGTACACCGGTTGCCGCTGGTGAAGGGCTGGCGGCCCAGCTTACACAGCACCTGAAGTTCATCGGTAAAGTGGGTGTGGTCCTCGCCGGGAATCGAGGTGTCCTGATTCTCGAACTGATCCAGCAGAGGGTTGATGGACTGGTGCCCCATGCGCCGCACCTTGACGTAACCGCCAAAGCGGTAGCGGCCAAATATCAGAAACAGCGGTACCGCCACGTAGGGCAGGCCGATGAGTGCCAGAATCCAGGCTATCGCGCCCTGGGCGGTACGGTAACTCAGCAGAATCCGGTAAATGCATCCCAGCGCGGTCAGATATAGCAGCGACAGCAGCAGGGCCAACAGCGAAAAATTCTCTGCCATCATGGGCTCTGCTCCAGATGCGTTGCCCGGAACTGGGCTGGCGCGACGCCGGTCCAGCGTTTGAAGGCCCGGCTGAAGGCACTCAGTTCTGAAAAGCCCAGTAAGAACGCGATCTCCCCGAGGGCGTAGTGGTCATCGGCCACATAACGCATGGCTTTGTCACGGCGCACCTGTTCCACCAATTCCTGAAAGGTAAGGCCTTCCTTTTTGAGTTTGCGATAGAGGGTTTGCCGGCTCATGTGGCATTGTTTCGCCAGGGTATCGGCATCAATTTTGTCTGTGGCCATCTGCCGGGAGATCAGGCGGCGAATTTTCTTGCCGAAGGTTTTACGGGTTTGCATGCGGGCCAGTACGGCGTTCACCTGTTGCAGCACCGCGGAATACACATAGGGATTGCGATGGGGGATGGGGTGGCCCAGATGCTTGCTGTCGAACGCCATACGGGTGACACCGCAACCGAAATACACCGAGCCGCCGAACAGCTTGCGGTATTCGTTGGCGTAACCGGGTTCTGGGTGGGCGATTTCCAGCCAGTCTGTCTGAATGCCCCGGTCGATAAAATGGCGGGTGCGGCACAGGGCAGCGGCCAGCGTACGATCCATATCTTGCCGACAGTAATGCCGGGGCTCGTCGGGCTGCCAGGTCAGAATGGCCTGGTCGGGTGTCTGCTCGAAACTCAGGGTCACGGTTTCGTTAATCAGCCGGTGCAGGCGCACATACTGCACCACCGCCTCTCCCAGGGTGTCGCAATTGAAAAACACATGGCCCACCAGCCCCATCCGTTCAGGATCGATCACCTGGCCAGCGTGTAGTCCGACGCCCGGGTCGCCGGTCAGGCGTTCAGCCAGGATCCAGAGTTGATAGTGGGCACTGGCGGGAATTCTCAGATCCGGATCTTTCAAGGTATCCAGAGACAGCCCGGTGGCCTGTTCGACCTGCTGTCGGTTCAGCAAATCCCGGGCTTCGAGGTAATGAACCAGTGCCAGGGTGCTGGATGCTGCCACTTGCGGAGCCTCCGTGGAATCAACTCTGGCCTGCATGATCGGTGTTGCCTCCGGGTTATTCAGGGCTGGTGATACAAAATGTCAAACGGTTGGGACGCCAGGTCAACGGGTTGTCACTTCATCAACGATAGCATGTAAGCCATCAGGTTGAAGTTATCAGGCACAAAGTGGAGGTGTTGTATGCAACAGGAAATCTTTGTACCCCATACCGAGACCGAGCGCAGAAACGTGCTCGCTCTGGCCGAATATCTGGACAGCATTTTTTACTGTTGATCCTGCAGGTGTTTGTCTGTGACCTTCCAGCCGGGTTTTTACCCGGCTCTTTTTTGCCTGCCGTTTGCCCCTGAAAATCCTCTTGCTCCGCGTACTGTCGATGGTAGTGTATCCGCTTCCAACCAGAAACCGGAGGCTGCCAGCCAATGACCGTTGAACTGAACTACCGAATTTCCGGAGAGGGTGATCCCCTGATCGTATTGCATGGGCTTTTTGGCTCCCTGGACAATCTGGGAGTGATCACCCGGCGCCTGGAAAACCAGTGGCAGATACACGCACTGGATGCTCGCAACCACGGCAGTTCTCCTCATTCTGATGATATGGACTATCCGGCCATGGCCGCCGATGTGATTGCCCATATGGATGCCCATAGCATCGACAAAGCCCGGATTCTCGGGCATTCCATGGGTGGCAAGGTTGCCATGCAGGTTGCCCTGACGTACCCGGAGCGGGTGCACTCCATCATTGTGGCGGATATTTCGCCGGTAACCTACAAGCCCCATCATGATGCCATCCTCGATGGCATGCAGCGGCTGAATTTGCAGGGTGTGACATCCCGTGCCGAGGCCGATGCCCGACTGGCCGAGTTTGTCGAGGTTGCCGGTGTCCGGCAGTTTTTGCTGAAGAACCTAGAGCGGATACCGGCGGAGCAACAGCGTGATGACCAGGAATTGTTCCGCTGGCGCCTGAACTTGCCGGTGATTGAGGCCCGCTATGACAATCTGGCCGCGGCACCCACCGCCGAGGCGCCCTTTGAAGGCCCTGTCCTGTTCATCAAAGGCGCCGACTCGGCGTATATTCAGGAAAAGCATAAAGCCACCATTCGGGAACTGTTCCCGGCCTCAGAACTGGCGGTCATTGACGGTGCGGGCCATTGGTTACACGCCGAAAAGCCGTCGGAGTTCACCCAGTTGTGCCAGGAGTTTCTCGTCCGTTAGTCCCTTGCTGACAGTCGCAGTAAGTCTGCTAAGGTTAGGTCGGGAGAGCGGAAGACTCCCGGAAACCGAAAGAAGGCGGGCGTGTATGACCAAATGGTTGCTGGCGGGGTTACTGGTGTGCTTTGTGTTGCTGGGCGGTTTTCTACTGACGCCGTCACCCATCGACAGCAAGGCGTGGCTGGCACCAGAGCCGCCTGTGATGACGGGCGTACTGGCCCCCAACGAGCATCTTCGGCGTGCAGAGTTGTTGGCCCGGGGGCAGGTGTACGGTCCTGAAGATACCACTGTGGATACCAGCGGTGTGCTCTACACCGGCACTCAGGACGGTTGGATTGTGCGGGTCTTTCCCGATGGCCGCTCAGAGCACTGGCTGCAAACGGGCGGTCGGCCGCTGGGCATGGTGTTTGATGCGGCAGGCAATCTGATTGTTGCCGATGCCTGGAAAGGCCTGTTATCCATCAGTCGAGAGGGTGAAATCCGGGTGCTGGCCCGGGAAGCGGAGGGCACGCCGTTTCGCTTTACCGACGATGTGGTAGTGGCAAAAGACGGGCTAATCTATTTCACCGACGCCAGTTCCCGCTTCCAGCAGCCGGACTACATGCTGGATCTGCTGGAAATGCGGCCCCACGGCCGACTGCTCAGATACGATCCGGCCCTTGGGCAGACCGACGTTCTGCTGAGAAACCTGTATTTTGCCAACGGCGTGGCGCTCTCCCCGGAGGGCGACTACCTGTTGCTGAATGAAACCTGGAAGTACCGGATTCTGCGCCACTGGCTGTCTGGCCCCAGGGCCGGGCAGACTGAGGTGTTCGCCGATAACCTGCCGGGCTTCCCGGATAATCTGGCGGTGGATGCGGCCGGGCGCTACTGGGTGGCCTTTCCCACTCTTCGCAACCCACAGGTGGACTCGCTCCATCAAAGCCCCTGGCTGAAGGATCTGGTGGCCAAACTGCCGGATGCACTGAAACCCAAGCCTCAGGCTTATGGACTGGTGCTGGCCTTTGATGCACAGGGGCGGGTGCTGACCAGTCTGCAGGATACCCAGGGGAGTCATTTGCAGGAAATCACTTCGGTGAATCCCCACGAGGAAGCTCTATACTTTGGTTCACTTCACAACGACCGAGTCGGGCGGTTACCGTTGCAGGCCATTCCTGGCCTTGGAGCATCCCCACCGTGAGCCTCATTAACGCCCTGCGCCGGGATCTGCTAGTCTGTGGTCTCGGGAACTGCGGAATCGCTACCCGTTCACCTCACGCCTTCCGGAGGTCATCATGGCATCGTCCGACGTAAACGCCCCAGAGCTTATGCGCCACGTGGTTTACCACCAGTTTGGCGAATCCGACGTGTTGCAGGTTGCGGAATCGCCCATTCCGGCGCCGGGAGAAGGGCAGGTGCTGGTGCGGGTGCACTCCGCCGGGATGAATCCGATCGACTGGAAAACCCGCAAAGGGCTGGGCTTTGCCGCTCGCCAGATTGAGAACAGGCTACCCTGGACGCCGGGCTACGACATTGCCGGTGAGGTGGTTGCGGTGGGTGAGCAGGTGAATACCCTGGCGCCGGGCGATCGGGTAATGGGGCTGGTGGGTTTTCATGCAGACGGTGGCGCTTACGCTCAGTATGCTCTGGCCCGGGCGGATGAACTGGCGATCGTACCCGACGAACTGGACTTGCTGGCGGCCGGAGGCGTGCCAGTTGCAGCCCTGACCGCCTGGCAGGCATTGTTTGAAGTGGCTCGTCTGGAAGCTGGCCAGAAGGTATTGATACAGGCCGGAGCAGGCGGGGTTGGGCATTTTGCGGTGCAGTTTGCCCTGGAACGTGGCGCCCACGTGGTGGCAACGGCGTCGCCCTCTAACCGGGATTTTCTGGCTGAGCTGGGCGTCCATGAAGTGATTGATTATCACACCACTGATGTCGCCGAGGAATGCTACGGGCTGGATGTGGTGCTGGATCTGGTGGGCGGTGAAACCGGTAAGCGGGCGCTGCATACCCTGGCCGAATCCGGGGTGCTGGTGACCATACCAACGGTCACCGCCGATGAGATTGTCAGTGCCGCCGAAGCCATGGGGTTGAGAGCCCATGGCATGACCGTCCGGCCAGATGTATTTCACCTGGAAGAAATTGCCGAACTGATCGAAGACGGTGACGTTCGGGTGCACATCGAACGGTCGTTCGTGATGGAACAAGTGCAAGCCGCACACGCCCTGCTTGAAGGCGGGCATGTGCGTGGCAAACTGGTGCTGGACTGCCGGTAAAGGCCCGGCTCAGGCGGCCGGGCTTTCGGCCTTTCCGTTGCCGTCCCGCTCTTTCCGCTCTTTTTTCGGCTGCGGTGGCACCAGGCTGATCAACACCCAGTCGTCGTCCGGATCCAGCGATTCCATGTCTTTCACCGGATGGATGTGGTCGCGGCTGTTCATGGTAAACAGCACGATGGCCTGGTTCTGATACTGTGCCAGAAACTGCGCGTACCCGAACTCTTCGCTTAACTGGGTGGTCTTGGTGGTGTAACCCTGGCTGACCAGGCTTGCCAGCTTGGCGTAGCTGACGCCATCAAACAGGCCACGGGTGCGCTGTACCTTGCCCGCTGTTTGCAGGCGTGCGCGCTGATCCTGATCGCCTTCTGCCAGGCCAAACACCGAGTGCTCATCGAACCAGTCCAGAAAGTGGTAGGTGGCCAGGCTGTTCATTTGCTTGTAGGGCGAGAGAATCAGCAGGTTGCCAATGCCGGTCAGATCCATGTGGGTGGAGGCATGCTCGGAGACCGGATTACCGAAATACACTGGCAGATTCTCCATTCGGGCCTGGCGCACGTTTTCCCAGTTGGTGTCGGTCAGCATGATTGGCACCTCATGCTTTTTCAGGGCCTGAGCGATCAGGCGCCCCACCGGGTTGGCACCCAGAATCAGGAAGCCGTGGGCCGGAGGTTCCTGCACACCCAGCAGTTTGGCTACCGGCCGTGCGGTGATGCTTTGCAGGGTGACGGTGGTAATGATCAGCATGAAAATCAGGGGCACCAGAACGCCGGCGTTTTCATAGCCGATTTTTTCCAGCTGGAACGCAAACAGCGCCGAGACAGCCGCCGCCACGATACCGCGGGGTGCAATCCAGCTGAGGTACAGTTTTTCCCGCCAGTTCAGACTGGTGCCAATGGCGGACAGGAAAATGCTGGCCGGGCGGGCGATCAGCATCAGGCACGCCAGCACTGCCACCAGCCCCCAACCCAGTTCGGCGATGGCACTGAACTCCACCCGCGCAGCCAGAATGATGAACAGGGCTGAGATCAGCAGCACACTCAGGGATTCCTTGAACTCCAGAATGCTGTCGGTGGGCACCTCCTTCATGTTGGCCATCCAGATACCCATGACGGTTACGGTCAGCAGGCCGGATTCGTGGGCCATTTCGTTGGAGATGGCGTAGACCCCGAGCATGAAGGTAAGCGTACCCGCGTTGTGCAGGTACTGGGGAATCCAGTGCTTTCTGAGTACCTGGCCGTTCAGGTAGCCCGCAGCCGCGCCGATCAGAAAACCGACCACCAGCGTTTTGCCGAAGATATACAGGGAGTGACCAAAGACATTGCCCTGGCCCCAAGACACAATGCCCTCAAACACCAGCACCGCCAGTAAGGCACCCACCGGGTCGATGATGATGCCTTCCCAGGTAAGAATGTTGGCCAGTTTGGACTTGGGCCGGACTGCCCGTAACAAGGGCGCGATCACCGTTGGGCCGGTCACCACGGAGATGGCTCCGAACAACAGAGCCACCTCCCAGGACAGATCGAGAATCCAGCGGGCTGACAAGGTGCCAATCAGGCAGGTAACCAGCGTGCCCACCGGAATCAGGTTGCGCACCATCTTGCCGTGGCCGCGGATCTCGTCGTAACGGAGGGTCAGGCTGCCTTCGAACAGAATGATGGCAACCGCCAGCGAGATCATCGGAAACAGCAGGTCATCGAAGATCGCTTCCGGGTGCAGGAAGCCGGTGACCGGGCCGGCAATGATGCCGCCCGCCAACAAAAACAAAATGGCAGGCATGCGCAAGCGCCAGGCCATCCATTGGCAAACCAGGGAAGAAATGCCGATACCGGCAAGAATCAACGTTGTGCTTACGGCCATAAAAGGGCCCCGATCAGAGAATTAAAGAGTTGCCCGGCGGGCAATCCGGTTCAGCAACCGGGAGGCCGCAAAAAAACCGAAGCTGGCAGTTACCGGGCTGGCGGCGCCAAAACCGGTGGCGCAATCCAGCCGCACCGGGCCTTCCGTGGAGGGCTTCTGAAGGCAAACCTCGCCATCGGCCGCCGGGTAAGTCAACTGCTCCAGTGAGTATACGGCCTCCACGCCAAAACGCCGCTTGGGATTGCGGGAGAAACCATACTCCCGGCGCAGCATATTACGAACCTTGGCCAGCAGCGGATCCTGGGTGGTTTTCGCCAGATCCGCCACCTGAATCTGGGTAGGGTCCATCTGGCCACCAGCGCCACCGGCACAGATAACCGGAATCTTGCGCCGCTGGCAGTGGGCGATCAGGGCGGCCTTGGGCTTCACGCTGTCGATGGCATCGACCACTCCGGTCATATCTTCGGTGATCAGCTCTGACACGTTTTTGACCGTCACAAAGCCAAAGTGCACACGAATATCCGCGTGGGGATTGATCGCGCGCAAACGCTCGGCCATGGCATCGGTCTTGGTGCGACCGTACTGGCCCTCCAGAGCATGCAGCTGGCGATTGGTGTTGGACACACAGATGTCGTCCATATCAATCAGAGTGAGCTTGCCAATACCACTGCGTGCCAGCGCTTCCGCCGCCCAGGAACCCACGCCACCCAGGCCGACGATGGCAATGTGGGCGTTGCGAAAGGCGTGCAGTGCGGTTCGGCCATACAGGCGTTCGATGCCGCCGAAGCGGAATTGGTAGTCGTCTGGGGGATCTGTATGCATTAGCGGCCTTGAATGGCTGGGTAATAACGATTGGTGTTGTGATGATAAATTGTAACGTAGATGTTTTGGGCAGGGTATGGTCAAACAAAAAAGCCGCGCAGAGCGCGGCTTGAGAGCTTGTGAATGCGAGCGATTCGATCAGGCCATCCAGTGCTGGTCTTCGAACGCCATCAGGCTGTCCTTTCCGGAATCGATGTCACGCAACAGCCAGTCGGCTTCGGGCATCAGCTTTTCGAAGTAGTATCGGGCAGACACCAGCTTGCTTTCCAGCAGCGGCGTGTTGCCTTCACCGGCGTCCAGTTGCCGGTGGGCAACACCGGCCATGCGAGACCAGAGATAGCCGATGACGGTCAGCGCCATCAGTCGCAGGTACGGGCTTGCTGCGGCGCCTGCCTGCTCCGGGTCTTTGGGAGCATTCTGTGCCAGCCACAGGGTTGCTTGCTCCAGGCTCTTGATCGACACCTTCAGTTCCTCGCGGTGGGGCGCGTCTGGGTTGTCTTTCAGGTAGCCGGTCAGCTCGGCAAACAGGGCGCGTACCAGCTGCCCGCCTTTGAGTGCCAGTTTTCGGCCTACCAGATCCATCGCCTGAATACCGTTGGTGCCCTCGTAGATGCGGGCGATACGGCCGTCGCGCACCAGCTGTTCCAGCGGCCAGTCCTGGGTAAAACCGGAGCCACCCAACACCTGTTGGCCCCAGTTGGCGTTGTTGTAGCCTTCGTCGGTCAGGAAGGCCTTCACCACCGGTGTCAGCAACTGCACCAGATCGTCGGCGTTCTCCCGTACGGCGTCATCCGGGTGAGCTACAGACAGATCCAGCTGGTGGCCGGTGAACAGCGCCAGGGCGCGCATACCCTCGTTCAGTACCTTCTGGCGCATCAGCATGCGGCGAACGTCCGGGTGTACGATAATCGGGTCGGCGGGGCCGTCCGGGTTCTTGGGCCCGCTGAGGGAGCGGCTCTGCAGGCGCTCTTTGGCAAACGCCAGGCTTTCCTGATAGGCCATTTCCGCCAGGCCCAGGCCCTGCATCCCCACCATCAGGCGGGCCTCGTTCATCATGGTGAACATGGCGCTCATGCCCTTGTTGGGCTCGCCTACCAGCCAGCCTTTGGCACCTTCAAAGTTCATCACGCAGGTGGCGGAACCCTTGATGCCCATCTTGTGCTCCAGGCCCCCGCAGAAAGCCGGGTTACGCTCCCCGGAATCCGGCAGGAACTTCGGCACCACAAAAAGGGAGATGCCTTTGGTGGTGTCGGGGGCGCCCGGCAGCTTGGCGAGTACCAGGTGGACAATGTTATCCACCAGGTCATGCTCACCGCCGGTAATCCAGATCTTTGTGCCTTCGATGGCGTAACTGCCGTCGTCGTTTGGTGTGGCTTTGGTGCGGATCAGGCCCAGGTCGGTGCCGCAGTGGGGCTCGGTCAGGCACATGGTGCCGGTCCATTCACCGGAGATCAGTTTTTCCAGGTAGGTCTGCTTCAGTTCGTACGAGCCGTGGGTGTGCAGCGCGCTGATAGCGCCGTGAGTCAGGCCGGGGTACATGCCCAGTGACAGGTTGGTGGAACACACCATTTCGTCCACCACGAATTTCAGGGTGTGGGGTAGCCCCTGGCCACCAAACTCGATGGGTGCGTCGAGTGCGGTCCAGCCCCCTTCCACAAATTTTGCGTAGGCTTCCTTGAAACCGTCCGGAGTTTTCACCGATTTGGTCTCTGGATCGTAGTGGCAGCCCTGGCGGTCGCCAGTCTGGTTGGTGGGCTGGATGACTTCGGCCGCCAGTTTACCTGCCTCGTCAATTACGGCCGAGATCAGGTCTGGCGTGGCGTCGGCGTACTTTTCCAGTTCGTGCAGTGTGTCTGCGCCCAACACGTCAAACAGCAGAAAGCGAAGGTCGTTCGCGGGTGCCTGGTATTGCATGGATACTCTCCTGTTGTGGTTGAGTGGCCGCTCTGGCCCCTGGCTGCCCTTTACGTTTTCGGTAAGAGCAACTGGATGTGCTATTCATACGGCTGTTTGAATGCTTTGGTTTGCTTTTTTCGGATAGGTGTTTGGCCCTAACGCTTTTCGGGCTCGTATGCTCATAAACATTGCCAGCGACAAGAGGAGAACGAGCCATGACGACGCTAATTGCGGGCGTTTCGGGGGCGATCGGAAGCGCCCTGGCAGAGCAGTGTTTGGCGCAGGGGGAGCAGGCGGAATCCGTAATCGGATTGTGTCGAAACCCGGAAAAGATTCCGGATGTGCTGACTCAGAACGATCGATTTCATGCCCTGGCCTGGGATGCCGAAGATCCTGAACAGTTGAATGTTTCGGCGCTCAAGCAACGGCTGGAGGATACCGGCCCGGTGACAACGGTGATCTATGCCGCTGGCCTGCTGCACGACGGGGAAATGTTTCCGGAGAAGCGGCTGGAGGATCTGGACAGGCTATCGATGTCTCGGGCCTATACCGTGAATTGCCTGGGCTTTGGCCTGCTGATTCAGGCGCTTGCCCCGATGTTGAGGGGCAAGCAGTTCAAGCGACTGGTGGCAATCTCTGCCAAGGTGGGGTCGATTGAGGGCAACCACCTCGGTGGTTGGTACGCCTATCGTTGTTCCAAGGCGGCGTTGAACATGCTGGTAAAAAATCTGTCGGTGGAACTGCCCCGGCGCTTCGCCCCGATTGCCTGCATTGCACTGCACCCGGGAACAACGTTTTCGGCGCTGAGTGAGCCATTTCAGCAATCTCTGGGGCGGTTGAACGTGCATCAGCCAGAACAGACGGCTGATAACCTGTATCGGGTGATTGAGGGCTTGTCAGAGAAGGACAATGGCCGGTTTTTTCATTGGGACGGCTCGGCTCTGCCCTGGTGAAAAAAAAGGGGCGGTTTCAGAACCGCCCCATTCAAGGTTTCAGCTAAGGGTTCAGCGAAGGAAGGGGTTGAGCAGGCGGGTGAAGGTGCCCGTCAGTTTCAGCGGTGCGCTCAGCACCGAAAGCGTAATGCAGTCTTCACAACCAACGGCCACCGGACGGTGTTCGTCTTCTTCGTTCAAGACCACAAAGTCCCATTGGTTGAACACACCATTCTGGTCGGAAAATGCGCCCTGCAGCACAATGGTGGTTTCGTCACCGCGATGGGTATGAGCGGGAGCCTTGCCACCCGATACCAGCTTCTGCAGCACCACACGCTCGTTCTGGCCGGGGAATTTGTCGCTGATGTCGAGCACACTCACATCTGCCAGCTGGCGTTTCCAGGGCAAATCATTGATATCCTGCCCCAGCAGCTTCATGAGAGGGTCTACTTTAGGCCGGGCAACAGCCTCGGGCGATGGCTCCGGGGTATTGTCAATCCGCGCCATCAACTGGTCAAAACTGGTGTCTGCCACACTGACCTTGGGCTGATGATCCATCATTACTGCCCCAAGGCTGTCCAGGGTGTCCACGCGACTACGGCATTGCGGGCACCGCTCCAGGTGCAAGCGAATGCACAGGGCGTGAGGATCACTCAAGTTGCCAGCACTGTATTCCATCAGGCTCAGGCTGTCAGGATGATGCCGTGTCATACGTTTTGGTCCTGCAAAATAACTCTTAATTTATTCAACGCCAGGCGCACCCGGCTTTTCACGGTGCCAAGGGGGATGTCGAGCTCATCGGCCACCATCTGGTGGGACTTGTGCTCCATGTATACCTTGGCAATCACGGTAATCTGTTCTTCCGGCAAATGACTGAGCGATTCGCGCACACGGCGCTCCGACATTAATCGGTGAAGTGAAGTAACCGGTTCGTCTTCATTCTCGCCGGGAATCTGCCAGAGGTCTTCGGTCTCTACTGCCATCTCCGCACTGGTGCGCTGCATTTTTCTCAGCATATCGATGCGCTGATTACGGGCGATGGTAAAAATCCAGGTGGAAGCGGCTGCTTTGCGCCAGTCGTATAGGCAGGAGCGCCTCCAGATCGACACGAAAACCTCTTGCACCAACTCTTCGGCAAGATTCGCAATGCCGTTGGAGATGGCGTAATACTTGACCTGCGGTGCGAAGTGCTCGAAAAGCTGACGATAGGCTTCTCGATCCTGGTTCTTACCGACTTTCTCAAGCAAAACGCCCCAGGGATCACGGCGCTTCTCCGCTTTTTCGGGCTGCTTATCCAGTGGGCTCACCGGACGCTCCTTGACTGTCATAGTATTTGCGTGGCTTGTCGTCATCATTCTATGCACTCGTCACCTTTTTGTCAGTGAGAGTGTTTACGCCGCCATTCGCTCAGTGGATTTATCCGGGATAAAAAATTTCCCGGCTACTCCTCCAGGTAGGTGTAGCCCTCCAGGCCTGCGCTCAGCTCTGCCAATAGCGCCGACTGCTGGGGTTCGGGCAGGGCGCTGTCGCGGAATTTTGTCTGGTAGGCCTGCAGCAGGCTGACCGGGTCAAAGTTCACGTAGCGCAGCACTTTGGCCACGGTGTCGCCGGTAATCGGCTCACCAACCTGATAGTGTCCTTCGGCGCCGAGGCGCACATCCACCGAGTGGGTGTCTCCGAACAGGTTGTGCATATCGCCCAGAATTTCCTGATAGGCACCGGTCATGAAGAACCCCATCAATAATGGGGCTTGTGGGTCGTGTTCCGGCAGTGGCAGGGTGGTTTCGATGCCCTGGCCGTCCACGTACTGATCGATGCGGCCGTCGGAGTCGCAGGTGATGTCCTGAATCACTGCCCGCCGGGTCAGCGGCCGGTTCAGCCCATTGATGGGCATCACCGGGAAGATCTGGTCGATGCCCCACACGTCGGGTAGAGACTGGAACAGGGAGAAGTTAACGAACAGCTTTTCGGCCAGTTTCTCGTTGAGCTCATCCAGAATTTCCCGGTGTGCTCGATTGGCGGTATTCAGTTCGCTGCGCAGCATCCGGCAACAACGCACGTACAGGGTTTCGGCCTGGGCGCGCTGCTGCAGCGATAGCAGGCCGTGGGCAAACTGAGCCTGGGCATCGGCCATGGCGTGCAGTACGTCGTGGTAGATCTCGGCCAGGGATCGGGGCGATTCCGGGTCTTGCAGACTCTCCAGATCCCGCCACAGATCCAGTAATGGCGAAGGCGCGTCGGCGCCCGGTTCGGTGGGCGCCCGGTTGTCCGGGGCTTCCCGGTCAATCACGTTGGTAACCAGTACCGAATGATGGGCGGTCAACGCCCGGCCGGATTCACTGATCAGGTCCGGGTGGGGAATGCCCAGCCGGTCGCATTCTGCTTGCAGCACATGCACCACGTTATAGGCGTACTCAAACACGCTGTAGTTCATCGAGCAACTGCTGCGGGAACGGGTACCCTCGTAGTCCACACCCAGCCCCCCGCCAATGTCGACCGTGCCTATGGGCGCGCCCAGGCTGTGCAGCTCGCTGTAGAAACGGGCGCACTCCTTCAGGCCGGTCTGGATGTCGCGAATGTTGGCGATCTGCGAGCCCAGATGAAAGTGCAGCAATTGCAGACTGTCCAGGGCCTTGGCCTGGCGCAGGGTGTTCACCACATCCAACACCTGGCTGGCGGACAGGCCAAATTTGGACTTCTCACCGCCGGTGTTCTGCCAGTTGCCTTTGCCGATGGTGGCCAGCCGGGCACGAACGCCAATCAGCGGCTTGACCTCCAGGTTGCGGGCCTCGTCCAGAATCAGCGGCAGTTCTGACTGTTTTTCCACCACGATAAATACCCGGTGCCCCAGTTTCTGGCCAATCAGCGCCAGGCGGATGTATTCCCGGTCTTTGTAGCCGTTGCAGACAATCACCGAGCCCTGTCGACGGGCCAGCGCCAGTACCGCCATCAACTCCGGTTTGCTGCCCGCCTCCAGGCCTACCTGATTGGCCGAGGCGGCGGGCTCGGCTGCGAGGAGTTCTTCCACCACCCGGCGCTGCTGGTTCACCTTGATCGGGTAGACGGCGGTGTAATGGCCTTGATAGCCCTGCTCGGCGGTGACCTTGTTGAAGGCGCCGCACAGTTTGTTCACCCGGTCGTGCAGAATATCGGTGAACCGCAACAGCACCGGCATGGCAACGCCGGATTCCGCTAGTGAGCGGGTCAGGGCTGGCAGGTTGATGCGGGCATCACTGCGGCCCCTGTCGGGGCAGATTTCCACTTCGCCCTCAGGGTTAACGGAAATATAGCCGTCGCTCCAGTGGGCAATGTTGTAGACCCTGTGGGCGGGTGATGGGGTGGTTTCAGCCATTCTTGCTATCCTGTCAGGAACCCGGATGGCCCGAAGGCCGGTGTGATTCTGCATTGTAGGAGCACAGTGCTGCACCTACAATACGGCCTTTTCAGATGCGCGGGCTAGTTGCACACAGTGGGAGACAGATATGACCGCATTGAACGAAGGCTGGTTCACCGAAGTATTCCAGGATCAGGGCACGGCCTTTTCTCTGCAGGTGAAGCGTAAGCTGCACGAAGAACAGACGCCGTTCCAGAAGCTGGAGATCTATGAAACCGAAACCTTCGGCAACCTGATGGTGCTCGATGGCTGTGTGATGCTGACCACCCGTGACAACTTTCTGTACCACGAGATGATGACGCATCCGGCGCTGTTCACCCACAAGAACCCGAAGAAAGTGGTGATTGTTGGTGGTGGCGATTGCGGTACCCTGAGAGAAGTGCTGAAGCACCCGGATGTGGAAGAAGCCTGGCAGGTGGAGATCGACGAACGGGTTACCCGGATGTCAGAGAAGTATTTTCCGGAGTTGTGTGAGGCCAACGGCGACCCCCGCGCCAACTTCTTTTTCGGCGACGGCATCCAGTGGATGCGGGACATTGAGCCTGCCAGCGTGGATGTGATTATCATCGACAGCACCGACCCGGTGGGGCCTGCGGAAGGTCTGTTTGCGCTGGATTTTTACCGGGATGCCATGGCGGCACTGCGGGACGGCGGCATCATTGTTCAGCAAAGCGAGTCGCCGCTACTGCATACCGACAGCATCATCCGCGACATTCATCAGGACATGGCCAAAGCCGGGCTGTCTCACGTTCGTACCCTGCCGTTTCCGCAACCGGTGTACCCGACCGGCTGGTGGAGTTGCACCATGGGCAGCAAGGATAACCCACTGAAGTACTTCCGTGAGGACGACGCCAACAACCGGCCGTTTGTTACCCGCTATTACAACGCCGGGGTTCACCACGGTGCCCTGGCCATGCCCCAGTTCATGATTGATGCGCTGGAAGATGAAGTGCGGCCAGAGGAAGCCTGATCCTGAATGCAAGACAGGGCGCCGGAGCGCCCTGTCTTGTGTTGCCGTAAGAGCAAGCCGGTTCAGGGCTTGCTGGTGACAAACTCCGGATAGGCTTCCATGCCGCACTCGGAGATATCCACCCCCTCATACTCCTCTTCCTCGGTGACCCGGATACCCATGGTCAGCTTGAGGATGCTCCACACCAGCAGGCTGGCGGCAAACACCCAGACGAAGATGGTCAGAGCGCCAATCAGCTGGCCGCCCAGGCTGGCGTCGCCGTTGGTGACCGGTACCAGCAGTAAGCCGAGCAAGCCACAGACACCGTGGGCGGAGATGGCGCCGACCGGGTCATCAATGCGCAGTTTGTCCAAGGTGATGATGCTGAACACCACCAGGGTGCCGCCGAGCGCACCCCAGAGGGTGGCGATCAGAGCGCTTGGGGTGGAGGGCTCTGCGGTGATCACCACCAGCCCGGCAATGGCTCCGTTCAGCAGCATGGTCAGGTCGGCCTTGCCAAACATCAGGCGGGCGGTAATCAGCGCGGCGATGGCGCCACCGGCGGCGGCTGCGTTGGTGTTCAGAAACACCATGGCAACGGCGTTGGCACTGGCGATGTCACCAAGTTTCAGAACCGAACCGCCGTTGAAGCCGAACCAGCCCATCCACAGGATAAAGGTGCCCAACGCGGCCAGCGGTAGATTGGCGCCCGGAATGGCCCGGATCTCGCCGTTGGGGCCATACTTGCCCTTGCGCGGGCCCAGCAACAGAACCCCGGCCAGCGCCGCAGCTGCACCGGCCATGTGCACGATGCCGGAACCGGCAAAGTCGCTGAAGCCCAGGTCGCCCAGGTTGAACAGCCCGAACACATCGGCACCGCCCCAGGTCCAGGCGCCTTCCATCGGGTAGATAAAGCCGGTCATGAACACCGCGAACAGCAGGAAGGCCCAGAGCTTCATGCGCTCGGCCACCGCGCCGGAGACGATCGACATGGCAGTGGCAACAAACACCACCTGGAAGAAAAAGTCGGAAGCGCCGGAGTAGATGGCGTCGCCGGTAAAGCCGCCGTCACGGCTGCCGAAGTTGCCCAGTACACCGTCCACATCGACCAGGGCGATGTCGCCCAGAAACAGGTTGCCGCCGTACATGATGGCGTAGCCGCACACCAGATACATGGTGCAGGCCACCGCAAACAGGGCGACGTTCTTGGTGAGGATTTCAGTGGTGTTCTTGCCGCGCACCAGCCCGGATTCGAGCATGGCAAAGCCTGCCGCCATCCACATGACTAATGCACCGCAGACCAGAAAATAAAAGGTATCTATAGCGTATTGCAGCTGAAAGAGATTGCTTTCCATGGGAAGCCCTCCGCACAAGGCTCTTCAGGTTAGGGGTATTTGCGTTGGCTGTCGGGAAATCCGGGGCGGCTCAGACCGCTTCTTCGCCGGTCTCGCCAGTCCGAATCCGGATAGCCTGCTGCAGTTCGGTCACGAAGATCTTGCCGTCACCGATCTTGCCTGTGTTGGCGGCTTTGGTGATGGACTCGATCACCTGATCCAGCAGAGCATCGCCAATGGCGATTTCCACTTTTACCTTGGGCAGAAAGTCCACCACGTATTCTGCGCCACGGTAGAGTTCCGTGTGGCCTTTCTGGCGCCCGAAGCCTTTGACTTCGGTAACCGTTACGCCTTGTACACCAATCTCGGATAGTGCCTCACGGACATCATCCAATTTGAAAGGCTTGATGATCGCTGTCACGAGTTTCATTGAGTTCTCCTTGGTAAAGCCTTCCCAACCGTGACGGCCGGTGGCCGCGTGTTGAGTTCAGGATGCTGCGCTCTCGCACATCAATTGTGCGGATTGCGTACAAGAGCTTTAGCATCGGTTGTGCCAACGCAAATAAAAGCTTTTAAAACAATGCTTTGCCTGTAATGCCTCCGAAACAGGAAACCCGGTTTGCACCTTGTTGGTGCGCCAGGCAGAGCCATGAATCAAAACAGAGCAGCCGGTAGCCGCTCGCCGACAGTATACTGCGGACCGGGTACAGTATGGCAGTGCCAGCGTTGTGTTACACTCCCGCGCAACCCTTTACGGCTATGGCAAAAGGTCGGATGCCGACAACTTATTCCCTTTGCGAGGTGATCTATGAAAGGACCACAGGAACTTTTCTCTCAGCTGCAGGGGCAGTTTGGCCAGTTTGTTCCGGATATGGCCAAAGCCGCCCGCGACGACTTCGAGGCACAGGCCCGGGCAACGGTTACCTCGATTCTGGCGCGGCTGGATCTGGTTACCCGCGAAGAATTCGATGCCCAGCAGGCGGTGCTGCTGAAAACCCGTGAGAAAGTAGAAGCTCTTGAGTTGTGCGTTGCCGAACTGGAGCAGCGCCAGCAGGGCTGAGCTCCGCACCACCATATACAGGGCTCCGGCAACAGGATGTCAGGCCGGAGCTTTCACTGAATCAGCCATGGAAGGTTGTCATGCTTGCCATTGTTCATTCCCGCGCCAGTATCGGCGTGTCTGCGCCCGCCGTTGCGGTTGAAGTGCATCTGTCTGGCGGCTTGCCCGCTTTATCGATTGTTGGCTTGCCGGAAACCGGTGTCCGCGAAAGCAAGGATCGGGTGCGCAGCGCACTGCTTAATGCCGGTTTCGAATTTCCCGCCCGCAGAATCACCATCAACCTGGCACCGGCCGACTTGCCGAAAGAGGGTGGGCGGTTCGACTTGCCCATTGCGCTGGGTATTCTGGCCGCCTCTGGCCAGATTCCCGCGGAGAATCTGGACAACCTGGAGTTTCTGGGGGAGTTGTCGCTGGACGGTGCGCTTCGCCCCTTGAAGGGGGTGCTGCCAGCCGTGCTGGCGGCCCGGGAGGCTGGCCACAGCCTGTTGATCCCCCAGGACAACGCCGCCGAAGCGGCGCTGGCAAGCCGGGAGGATGTGTTTGCCGCGAGTCATCTGCTGACGGTCTGTGAGCATCTTTCCGGTCGGGCCCGACTGGTGCCGGTGCCGCGAGCCAGTGAATCGGATGAATCCGCCATGAATGCCGTGGCCGACCTGGCCGATGTGCGGGGGCAGCCGGTGCCCCGTCGCGCCCTGGAAGTCGCGGCCGCAGGTGGTCACAACCTGCTGTTTTTCGGCCCGCCGGGGACGGGTAAAAGTATGCTGGCCAGCCGATTGCCCGGTATTCTACCGCCACTTGATGATACCGCTGCCATGGAAGTGGCCAGCGTGCATTCGGTGGCCGGACAGCCCCTGAAAGCCGGTGGCTGGCGGAATCCGCCGTTCCGGGCACCGCACCATACTGCCTCGGCGGTGGCGCTGGTGGGCGGTGGCAGCAGCCCCCGGCCCGGTGAAATCTCGCTGGCCCATCGCGGCGTGTTGTTTCTGGACGAACTGCCCGAGTTCGAGCGCCGGGTGCTGGAAGTTCTGCGCGAGCCCATGGAAACCGGGGCCATTGCCATCAGCCGGGCGGCCCGCCAGGTTACCTTTCCCGCCCGGTTTCAGGTGATCGCGGCCATGAATCCCTGCCCTTGCGGCTACAGTGGCCATCCCACCATTGAATGCCAATGCTCACCACAGCAGGTGATGCGTTACCGATCAAAAATTTCCGGCCCATTGCTGGATCGGTTTGATCTTCATGTGGAGGTGCCGGTACCACCCGGCGAGCTGCTGCTGGGCCATGGCAACGCTGGCGAATCCAGTGCCGAGGTGCGCGCCCGGGTGCTGGCGGCAAGGGCGAGGCAGCAGGCCCGGGGGGCACTTAATGCGGAGTTGTCCGGCGCGGCCCTGGACACCGCCTGCGCCTTGTCGGATGACAGTGAGCGCTTGTTGGGGCGGGCCATGGAGCGGCTCGGATTATCCGCCCGGGCCATGCACCGGGTGCTAAGGCTGGCGCGCACACTGGCAGATCTTGACGGGGCAGACAGCCTGGCATCGTCACACGTGATGGAGGCCCTGGGTTACCGGCAGTTGGACCGGCAGCAGGGTTCATCGTCAGTAGTCTCCGCCTGACGCCAAGGACTCTGGTAAACTGTCCGGCACTTATTGGCCGCAATGTTTGAGGACAGAGAATGACTGACCAGAACGAGACACAGAATACGAACCCGGTAACCACACGCCGCGGTATTCGCAGCTTTGTGTTGCGCCAGGGTCGTATGACAGAGGGCCAGAAAAAGGCGTATGAGCGTAGCTGGCCAAAGTTCGGCCTGAGCCGCGATGACGGCATGATTGACCCCCGGGAAGTGTTTGGCCGTGACAGCATGCTCAACCTCGAGATTGGTTTTGGTATGGGCAAATCCCTGGCGGAGATGGCGGAAGCGGCTCCGGAGCAGGATTTCATCGGCGTGGAAGTACACCTGCCGGGGGTGGGCGCCTTGCTCAAGGAAGTGGAAGACCGGGGGCTTGAGAACGTTCGGGTGTACAGTATCGACGCCAACGATGTGATTGACCTGTGTTTGCCGGATGCCTGTCTGGATCGGGTGATGGTGTTCTTTCCGGACCCCTGGCACAAGAAGAAGCATCACAAACGGCGCCTGATCCAGGCTGAGTTTGTTCAGCGTATCCGCCACAAGCTCCGGGTCGGTGGCATTCTTCACCTGGCTACGGATTGGGAAAACTACGCCGAGCACATGCTGGAGGTGATGGTGGAGTCTGAAGGCTTTGCCAATACCCAGGAACAGGGTGGCTATTCACCGCGCCCGGACGACCGCCCCTTCACCAAGTTTGAAAAACGGGGTGAGAACCTGGGGCACGGGGTATGGGATATGCTGTTCTACCGCACCAACTGAGTTTCGGCTCAGGTTGATGGGGTGAGGGGCCGCCTTCGGGAGGCCCTGATAATGACCAGCCCGGCAACGCCCAGAACCAGCCCGGTCAGCTTGATCAGCGCCAGAATGGTGGCGGTCAGGCTCAGGCTGTCGGAGGGCTCGGTAAAATTGCTCAGCAGGGCAATGTTCTCGCCGATATCTGCCATGGCCGCAATCACGAATAGAGTACGTACCCAGCGGGCGATCATACGCTCACGGATGCCCGGCCTGTCCCGGGTGAAGTGGCGGGTCAACTGCAGGAGCGTGGCCAGGTAAGCGACTATAAACACGAAGTCGAGCCAGAGCGAGACCCGGGCGAGCGCCAGCTTGTCACCCCGCCAACTGCTCAGTATCTGCTGGGCATGCTCCGCAGTGCCCGCCAGTTGCAGGCTGATTATGCCTTGTGGGGCTGCCACGGTGTGCAGCGGCTGATTCATGGCAAACAACGCCAGCAGCAGAACCAGGGTAACCCCCACGGATACTTTCATGGGGCGCTTCATCGGGCGCAGGGGAATAAGCGGCGGGCGCTGAGCGGAGACCATCAGAGAAAATGCTCCAACAGGCTGTTCAGGTATCTTTGCCCCTGTTCCGTTGCCTGAATGCGACCAGGGACAATCAATTGTTGTTGTCTCAACGCCTTCAGTTGTACCTTAACCGACGACAGGGGTAAACCTGTCCGGACTGAATACAGGTGTTCTTCTGTGCCGTGTTTCAGCCGCAGCGCATTCATCATGAACTCCAGTGGCCGGTCTTCCGGCGCAATGTCTTCACTGCCAGCCGTTCGGGAGCCGATGCGTTTCAGGTAGGCGTCGGGTTGCCTGGTTTTCCAGTACCGGGTGATTCGGCCATCCACCAGGCTGGCCTTGCCGTGGCCGCCGGCACCCAGTGCGAGGTAGTCGCCAAACGCCCAGTAATTCAGATTGTGGCGGCTTTCCCGCCCCGGAAGGCTCCAGGCCGAGACTTCGTAATCGTCAAAACCAGCCTCCCGGAGCCTCTGACGGCCAGCCTGATAAATCCGCCACAGCCGGTCGTCATCCGGCAAGTCTGGTGGCCGGGAGAAAAATTCGGTGTTGGGTTCGATGGTCAGCTGATACCAGGACAGGTGGCTGGGATTATGGTGGAGTGCCGCGTCCAGATCGGCCACCGCCTGCTCCGGCGTCTGGCCTGGCAGGCCGTGCATCAGGTCAACGTTGAAATTGTCGAATCCGGCCCGGCGGGCAGCGTCGAGCGCCTGGTGCGCTGATTCTGCGTTGTGGATTCGGCCCAGCGTGTGAAGCTGGTTCGGATCAAAACTCTGAACCCCGATGGATAACCGGTTGATGCCCGCTTCCCGAAAGGCCTCAAAGCGACCGGCCTCAAGGGTGCCCGGGTTGGCCTCCAGGGTGATTTCGGCGTCGGGCAGAAAGTCGAGGCGTTTTCGGAGTTCGGCGAACAGGTTCTGGTAAAACCCGCCACTCATCAACGACGGCGTGCCACCGCCAATGAACACGGTTTCTATCGGGCGACCACGGACCAGCACCAGATCCTGCACCAGATCCTCGATTAACGCCTGTTGATAGGCGGCTTCCGGTATCTCACCCCGGATGGCGTGGGAATTGAAATCGCAGTACGGGCACTTGCGTACGCACCAGGGTACGTGGATGTAAAGGCTCAGGGGCGGAAGCACCGCCACCGGAATTGTGGCGGCCACAGCCTCAGTGCTCCGGCCGGAGTTGGCTCATCAGGCTTGCCAATGCCCGGCCACGGTGGCTGATGGCCCCTTTCTGCTCCCGGGTTAGCTCGGCGGCGCTGCAGTTATGTTCCGGCACCAGAAACACCGGGTCGTAGCCAAAGCCGCCGTCGCCCCTGGGTTGGGTGAGAATGTGCCCGGGCCAGATGCCGTGGCACACCAGAGGAGTCGGATCATCGGCGTGGCGCAGGTAGACCAGCACACAGTGGAACTGTGCGCCGCGCTCGGCCTCGGGAACGTCTTTAAGGGCAGCCAGCAAGGCTTGAACGTTGTCACTGTCAGACGCCTGATCTCCGGCAAAACGGGCCGAACGAACGCCGGGCGCTCCGTTCAGTGCGTCCACCGCAATGCCGCTGTCATCGGCCAGGGCTGGCAGGCCGGTTTCCCGGGCCGCATGGCGGGCCTTGAGAATAGCGTTCTCAACGAAGGTGACGGCGGGTTCCTCGGCTTCAGGCACGCCGAGTTCACCCTGGGCCACCGGGGCCAGACCAAGAGGCCCGAGAAGGTCGGTGAATTCGGCAATCTTGCCGCGGTTGTTGCTGGCAATAACGAGTTTCTGATTCATAGCCTTAATCGTTGAACAGAGAGTGAGCAAAACGCACGGCCAGGTCTTCACCGTGGCCACTGGGCCGCGCCTTGATGTTGAAGGTCATCAGTTCGCCGGACTGGTACTGGTACTGAGCGATAAAGTAGACCGCATCGCCTTCCTGAATCCGGCGGAACGCCAGAAAGTTGATCTGCTGGATGTCGTTGGCTACCTGGCCTTCCACTTGCCCGCTCACTGGCTGGATCTGGCCGTGCTCATCATCGGTCATGATCGAGATGTTGACCACGCCAATGCCTTTACTGCGCTGGAGGTTGTTGGCCTTGGCCACTTCCGGGGTCAGGAAGGTGCTGGGGAAAACGCTCCAGTGCACCCGGTAGTCACCAAAGTCCTTTTCTCCGGCACTGGCTAACGCGGGCAGGGCAAGCGCCACCAGGGCGGCAAGGGTAAGCGCAAAACGCTGTAAATGCTGAGTGATCATGATGTGGTCTCCCGAGTAATGCGATAGATCGCGATTTCACCCATCAGGTTAGGCCAGGCCCGGGCCAGCCAGCTATTCTGGTGCTGGCCGTCCACCACCCGCCGGCTCTTGATGCGAATGCCTTTCTGGCGACACAGAGCCTCAAAATCCTTGAAGGTACAGAGTCTGATATTGGGTGTGTTATACCACTTATACGGCAAAGCGTCGGATTCGGGCATTCTTCCGCTCAGGGTCAGGCCCCAGCGCAGGCGCCAGTGGGCAAAGTTGGGGAAGGTGACAATGCCTTCCCGGCCCACCCGCAGCATTTCATCAATGACCTTGTCGGGGCGGCGCACCGCTTGCAGGGCCTGGGTCATCAGCACGATGTCGAACATGCCGTTATCAAAGTTGTCCAGCCCCTGGGTGTCCAGGTTCTGTTCGATAACGCGAACGCCTTTGCCCATGCAGGTGGTGATGTGATCCGGGTTGATTTCCAGGCCGAACCCGGTGGCATTGCGCTCTTTCTGCAGGAAATCCAGCAGCGTGCCATCACCACACCCCAGATCGAGAACGTGATCTCCAGGCTGCACCCACTGTTGGATGATTTCAAGATCGGCTCTCATGCGCCAGCCTCCCGGGCAACCCTGTCCATGTAGGCGGTAAAAATGTCGGTGTAGCGGGGCGTTGGAATCAGAAAGGCATCGTGGCCCCAGGGCGCGTCAATCTCCGCATAATTCACCCGCTTGCGGGCCGAGATCATGGCGTTGACCATCTCTTCAGATCGGGCGGGCGAGAAGCGCCAGTCGGTGCTGAACGAGAGCACCAGATATTCGCAGGTGGCGGGCGCCAGTGCTTTCGACAGATCGCCGCCGAATTCGTAGGCGGGATCGAAATAATCGAGTGCCCGAGTCATCAGCAGATAGGTATTGGCATCAAAAACTTCCGAAAAACGCTCACCTTGATAGCGCAGGTAGCTTTCCACCTGAAACTCGGCATCAAAGCCGAATTTGTAGGCTTCTTCCCGCAGCTCCCGGCCGAATTTCTCGCCCATGGAGGCGTCTGACAGATAAGTGATGTGGCCAACCATGCGCGCCAGCATCAGCCCCCGGCGTGGCACCAGGTTCTCGTCATAATAACGGCCCTCGTGGAACTCCGGGTCGGAGGTGATGGCTTGGCGGGCCACTTCATTGAATGCAATATTCTGTGCGGTGAGCCGGGGCGTGGAGGCAATCACCACCGCGTGGCGCAGGCGATCCGGGAAATCCAGGCTCCATTGAAGCGCCTGCATCCCGCCCAGGGAACCACCCACCACGGCGGCCCACTGCTCAATGCCAAGGTGGTCTGCCAGGCGGGCCTGACTGGCTACCCAGTCGGCCACGGTGACGACGGGAAAGTCCGGCCCATAGGGCTTGCCGGTGTCCGGGTTGAGGCTGTTGGGGCCGGTGCTGCCATGGCACCCACCCAGATTGTTCAGGCTGACCACGTAAAAGCGGTTGGTGTCGATGGGCTTGCCGGGGCCGATACAGCTGTCCCACCAGCCGGGCTTGCGGTCGTCCAGGCTATGAAAACCGGCGGCGTGATGGTGGCCGCTGAGTGCGTGGCAGATCAATACAGCGTTGCTGGCGTCGGCGTTCAGGGTGCCGTAGGTTTCCACCACCAGTTCGTAATGGGCCAGTGTCTGGCCGCAGGCCAGCTCAAGGGGGGCGTCGAAGCGAATGGTTTTCGGGCTTACGAGGCCCACGGAATCCGAGGGCAGGGCGTCAGGCATGGATCTGTTCAGTTCCTGGTTCGGTCAACAGGGAGTCGGGCCACAGGCCGGGGTTGGCGCCGGAACTGGCGCCAACACTGCAGTGTAAAGGCGGGCTGGGGTTGCTGCAACCAGCGGCGCTGTCAAACAGCGCCGGAGATGTTGACCACTTTCTGTTGCAACATGGTGGGCGCTGGCTTTCGGATCTGGCGCATCATGGCGTCGGCCAGTTCCAGCTGCCTGCGCAGGTCGGCGGTGGCGTGGTCCAGCCGCTGCCGTTCTGTGCGGCTGTCCCTATCGGTGCGCACCATATCCCGCAGGCGGCGGATCTGGTGTTCCAGCAGCTGTTTTTGCTCCATGGAGAACTGCATGATGGGCAGCAGGGCTTCATTGGGCCAGCGCTCAACATCGTTACGAACCCGGCCATGCAGGGTGCGGGCTTCGCCGACCATGACATTGAAAAAGCGCCGAACCAGTGTTGACTGTTCCGCCAGCAGGTTTTTCGGGCTAACCCGGAAACGTCTGGCTTTTTTGCGCAGCTCTCGAACGGCAATCACGTGGCGCCCGGCGCGTAACGGAATGGGTTCCAGGTGTCTGGCCCTGGTGTCTTCGTTGTACCGCCGGTAGATGGCGCCCACCATTTTTTCTGCCAACCTGCCTTCCGCGAGCAGATTGCTCAGGTCACTTTCGAGCCGGTCAAAGAACAGATCCATAGCGCGGTTCATGCCTGCGGTTGTCCAGCTTTTCGACATCATCTGATGGATTTCGCTGGCATGAGACTCGAAACGCTCTTCGTTGACCAGCTTGGCCAGCATGTCTCCCTGAGAAGCCATCAGTCGCCGCGAAGAGCGCAGGGTGATCAGTTTTTTGTAGTAGAAGTCGTAATCCCGCTGGGCGCGCTCGGCCAGGCGTGACAGCGCTGCCTTGTCGAGGGTGCTTCCGGAGCAGGCGAGACGCTCTTCTTCCAGGTCTTCCAACCGGTGTTGCATGGCTGCCTGGCTGTTCTGCAGCATGCCCAGCAAATCGTTGATCAGGCTTTGCGTGATCAGTTGTTCCTTGTGCACCAGAATGCGCTGGACAATCAGTTGCTCCAGTTGCTCGATATTGGAGCGATCGAATAGCTGGTCATCTTTGCGAACCCGGGCAAGCAACCCCTGCTTGGCAGAAAGCGGAACCACATCATGCTTGCGAATGCCCAGGTGTTCCGCGGTGTAAGAGCGGATGCGACTGATTGATTCCTGGGTGTGAGCTTCACCCTGCAGGTCGTCCCAGAGTACGTCTATCTTGTTGAGTACGGCAAACCGGCCAGCCCGGTGATCGGCATATTCGGTGTCGATATATTCCCGCCAGATGGTCATATCGCTGGCGGTGACACCGGTATCGGCACTCAGTACAAAGATAACAGCGTGAGCCCGGGGCAGCATGCTGATGGTCAGCTCGGGTTCCGAGCCGAGGGCGTTCAGCCCGGGCGTGTCGAGTATCCGCAGGCCCCGTTCAAACAACGGGTGGCGAATACTGATCTGGGCATTGCGCCAGGCGGGTATCAGGACGTTGCCGGGGTTGCTGCGATCCTGCTCCAGCATGTCTTCATCAAAGCCGAGTGCGCGGGCTTCGTCCGGTGATACACTTTTGATCCGGGCCACTTCCGCAAGCACATTGCGCATGACCTCCGGATTCTCGTCATCCAGTTCGTACCTCACCCACTGCTGCGGCAGTTTGCGCAGCTGCTGCAGGGAAAGTTCGCCGGTGCGGGTTTCGATCGGCAGCAGCATCACGTAGTTCTGGTTGGTGCTGCGGTCGTAGAAAAGTTCAGTGGGGCACATCGTGGTTCGCCCCGCCTGGGATGGCAGCATCCGCTGGCCGTAATCCGAGAAGAACAGCGCGTTGATCAGTTCGGTTTTGCCCCGGGAGTATTCGCCAACGAACGCGATGGTCAGTTCGTCTTCAACCAGCAACTCCAGGCCACGACGAATGCGCGTGCTGACGTCGTCTGAAAACAGGTTGTTGTCCTGCAGCCAGAGGCGGTAGCGGCCAATCTGGCGGATCAGCTCTTTCTTCCAGTTATGGTACGCCTCAACCTGTTGCGACAGAGTTCCCTGAGGGTTCATCGGATTATCCTTCTGCGGGACTATTAAATGCTCTTAATGATAACCCTTTCGGGCATCGTTTGAGGGTGAGCGAGTCGGCATTTTCGGTATTTTGGTGGGGTTTTCAAGAAAAATGTATGGTCACTCAAAGGCTTGAGTGACCAGTATAATTTTGTTACATGCTGAATCAGAATGTAACAAGATGTGCATCTGGCGTGCGTCTTACATGCCCAGGCCGATAGCGCCGAGGCCTGCTGCCACTTTCATGTGGTCGATGACCACGGTAATGACGTTCAGAATCAGAAACACAATGATCGGAGAGATATCCAGGCCGCCCATGGAAGGCATAACGTTACGTACCGGGCGCATTACCGGTTCGGTAATCTGGGCAACCAGCTGTATGGCCGGATGGCCGCTCTGCGGTGCGATCCAGCTGACCACCACGACGGCGATAACCGACCAGAAATAGATTTTTACGATCAGACTCAATACGTTCAGTACGGCCCAGACCAGCAGGGTGAGGGGGTTGATTGCCGGTATACCGCCATTGAGTGCGACCAGGATGAGAAAAAACGTCAGCGCCTGAATAAGTACGGCCAGAGTCAGTGAGGCGCCATCAATGCCACCCCAGCCCGGTATGAAGCGGCGCAGTGGACGCAGGGGCGGGTTGGTGGCTTTCACAACAAACTGGGAAATTGGATTGTAGAAATCCGCCCGCGCCAGCTGTAACAAAAACCGCAACAGCACGATGGTCATGTAGAAGGTCGATGCGATCAGCAGGATGGTAATAACAATGTCTGCCAGCATGAAGCTGAATCTCCGTTAGCGGTTACTGTTTGTCGGCCAGTTCTTTTGACATTTCGCCCGAGCGATCATAGGCCGCGGCATAGGCCTTTTTCACCAAGTCGCGCAGACCGCCGTCCTCGAAGGTATGGATGGCCCTTTCCGTCGTGCCCCCGGGCGACATTACATTGCGCTTGAGCTGGCCTGGATCGTCATCGCTTCTGGCCGCCATTTCGGCGGCACCTGCCATGGTCTGTATGGCCAGGGCCCGGGCAGTCTCAGGCTCGATGCCTGCCTCGGTGGCGGCTGCTTCAAGTGCTTCCAGCATCAGGAAAAAGTAAGCTGGGCCGCTGCCGGACAGTGCCGTGACGCTGTGCAGAAGGTTTTCATCCTCTACCCAGAGTGCGCTGCCGATACTCTGGAACATCGCCTGAACCGCCTCCCGGTGGGCTTGCGATACCTGATTGTTAGCGAAGAGCCCGGCGGCGCCTTTTCCGACCAGTGAGGGTGTGTTGGGCATTACCCGCACCAGCGGCAGCCCGCCACCCAGCCAGCTATCCAGGGTGTCTGCGGTCAGGCCGGCTGCGATGGATACCATCAGCGGGCGGGTGTTCTGCACAACCGGAGCAATGTTTCTACACACCTCGGCCATCACCTGGGGTTTTACCGCCAGCACCACAATGTCGGCCTGTTCGGCGCAATGACGGTTGTCGGTGGTGACGCTCACGCCGAAACGTTTGCGAACTGACTGAAGGTGGCTGTCATCCGGTGCGCTTACCCAGATATCGCTGGCCTGATAACCGTTGTCCAGCATGCCGCCAATTATGCCGCTGGCCATATTGCCGGCGCCGATGAATGAGATGGTGGGTGATCTGCTCAAGGTTCACTCCAGATGATCTGCGTTTGAATTCGTAGGGCGGATAATAACAGGAACCTCGCGCCTCAGCTTTCGCTGTGTTTCGGCGCTCTGGCCCCAAACAGTGCCGAGCCGACCCGAACCCAGGTCGCGCCTTCGGCAATGGCCGGTTCGAGATCCCCCGACATGCCCATCGACAATGTATCCAGAGGCCCGGCTGCAGGGAGCGCCTGGCGCAGCGAGGCCAGTGCTTTTGCCAGTTTGCGGAAGCTCAGCCGGAGGTCGGCTTCTGGCTGATCCGGATCCGGTATGGCCATCAGGCCCCGCAACCGCAAGTTTGGCAGGCCTTCAATGGCGGCGGCCAGTTGCTCGAGGTCCTCAACGGCGCAGCCGGATTTGCTGTCTTCGTTGTTGATGTTCACCTGGAGGCAGATATCCAGAGGGCGCATGCCAGTGGGCCGTTGCTCGTTCAGGCGGCTTGCAATCTTGAGCCGGTCGACGCTGTGTACCCAGTCAAAAGCCTCTGCAATCTGCCGGGTTTTGTTGGACTGGATGGGGCCGATAAAATGCCACTCGATACCCTCAGCGCCCTCCAGCGCCGCCATCTTGTCGAGCGCCTCCTGAAGATAGTTCTCGCCGAAGGCTGTTTGGCCAGCTTCAATGGCCGTTTTCAGATCGCTGGCCGGCCGGGTCTTGCTAACCGCCAGCAGGCGCACACTGCCTGGCTCCCGGCCTGCGTTCAATGTTGCTTTTTGTATGCGTCGGGTTACGCTCCCGATGTTGTCTGCTATGCTGCTCATGATGTGAGTTTGCCGCTTCTGGACTAAAAGAAAAAGCCCTCCGAGGAATCCTATGGATATTACTGAACTGCTTGCCTTTTCGGCGAAACAGGGTGCGTCGGATTTGCACCTGTCTGCCGGTTTGCCCCCGATGATTCGTGTAGACGGCGACGTGCGCAGGATTAATCTGCCCCCGATGGAGCACAAAGAAGTGCACGGGTTGATCTACGACATCATGAACGACAAGCAGCGTAAGGATTACGAAGAATTCCTCGAAACCGACTTCTCGTTCGAAGTGCCCGGTGTTGCCCGTTTCCGGGTTAACGCCTTTAACCAAAACCGGGGTGCCGGTGCGGTTTTCCGGACCATTCCCTCGAAAGTGCTTACCATGGAAGATCTGGGCATGGGCCAGGTTTTCAAGGACATTGCCTCGGTTCCCCGTGGTCTGGTGCTGGTAACAGGGCCTACCGGTTCCGGTAAGTCCACGACTCTGGCGGCGATGATGGACTACATCAACGACACTCGATACGAGCATATTCTGACCATCGAAGACCCGATCGAATTTGTCCACGAGTCCAAGAAGTGTCTGGTAAACCAGCGGGAAGTACACCGGGATACACTGGGCTTTAACGAAGCCCTGCGTTCGGCCCTGCGGGAAGACCCCGACATCATTCTGGTGGGCGAGCTCCGGGATCTTGAAACCATCCGTCTGGCGCTGACCGCTGCGGAAACCGGGCACCTTGTGTTCGGCACCCTGCACACCACCTCGGCCGCCAAGACCATTGACCGGGTGGTCGACGTGTTCCCGGCGGAGGAAAAATCCATGGTTCGCTCCATGCTTTCGGAATCCCTGCAGGCGGTTATTTCCCAGACACTGATGAAAAAGATGGGTGGTGGCCGGATTGCGGCCCACGAGATCATGATCGGCACCGCCGCCATCCGGAACCTGATCCGTGAAGATAAGATCGCCCAGATGTACTCGGCGATTCAGACCGGCGGTTCGCTGGGTATGCAAACGCTGGATCAGTGCCTGGAGCGTTTGTTACAGAAGGGGCTGATTTCCCGGGAAGCGGCGCGTATGAAGGCGAAGATGCCGGATAACTTCTGAGTAATCTGTGCTGGCGTAAGCTGCACAGAATTCTCGGGGATCAAATCCTCGACTAGTCTATGAAAGGCTCGGGCGTTACTCCCTGGCCTTGCAGTCAGGTGCGGGGCGCTGGGCGTTTGTCCTGCCCGGGACACGCTGTAAATGCGTCCCTGTACGCTTGACTGCAGCATCCATGCTGCAGACAGTCCCGGGCAGGACAAACGCCCAGCGCCATCGAACGTTTTGCAGCGTTTGCTTAAGCAGAGAAAAAATAGGTAGAACCATGGAATTCGAAAAACTGTTGCGGCTGATGGTCGAAAAGGGTGGCTCAGATCTGTTTATCACCGCAGGTGTGCCGCCGAGCATGAAAGTAAACGGGAAAGTGCTGCCGGTTACCAAAAATGCCCTGACGCCGGAGCAGACCCGGGAGCTTGTCTATGGAGCAATGAACGACCGGCAACGCGCCGAATTTGACGAGACCCACGAGTGTAACTTTGCCATCAGTGCCCGCGGTATCGGCCGGTTCCGGGTGTCGGCATTTTTCCAGCGTAACCTGTGTGGCATGGTTTTGCGCAGGATTGAGGTGAAGATTCCGCAGATCGACGATCTGGCGCTGCCGGATATCATCAAAGACCTGGCAATGACCAAGCGTGGCCTGATCATGTTTGTCGGCGCCACCGGTACCGGTAAGTCCACCTCGCTGGCGGCCATGCTCGGGCACCGGAACCGGAACAGCCGGGGTCATATCATTTCTATTGAAGACCCGATCGAATTCGTGCACCAGCATCAGGGCTGTATTGTTACCCAGCGCGAAGTGGGTATCGATACCGAGAGTTTTGAAGTCGCTCTGAAAAACACCCTGCGGCAAGCGCCGGACGTTATTCTGATTGGTGAGGTGCGTACCCGCCAGACCATGGAATACTCCGTGCAGTTTGCGGAAACCGGCCACTTGTGTCTGGCCACCCTGCATGCCAACAACGCCAACCAGGCGCTGGATCGGATTATTCAGTTCTTCCCACCCGAGCAGCATAACCAGATCTGGATGGATCTCTCGCTGAACCTTCGCGCCATTGTTGCCCAACAGCTGGTGCCCACGCCGGACGGAAAAGGGCGCAAAGCCGTTATCGAGGTTCTGATCAATACACCGCTGGTGGCGGATCTGATCCGGAAGGGCGAGGTGCACAAGCTCAAGGAATTGATGGCCAAGTCCAACGAGTCCGGCATGCAGACTTTCGACCAGGCTCTTTACATGCTGTATTCCGAGGGGTCAATTACCTACGAAGATGCGCTGGCTCACGCCGACTCTGCCAACGACTTGCGCCTGATGATCAAGCTGGGAACTGACGCCCAGGGCGCAGATAAGCTGTCCTCGTCGGTCGACAAGCTCACCATCCAGGACGACTGATGTTGCCCGTGCCTCACCCCGCTGTTGCGGGGCGGGGTATTATACTAAAGTCGCAATCTGTTAGTTTTGCGAATCAATAGTTTTGGCATTTGAGGCCTTTGCTATGTGCTGCGTATACTCCGCGCTATTCTAAAAAGGAGATACCATGCACAAGAATTCCAATGCACTCGTAAAAGCTATCCGACTTGCGTCTCTGGCCGTTATTGCTGTTCCGACAACGGTTTTTGCCGGCGGTTTTTCCCTGAATGAGCAAAGCGCCAGCCAGATGGGCGTGGCGAATGCGGGGGCTGCCGCAAACCCGGAAAATGCCACCACCGTTCTGTTTAACCCGGCGGGTATGAGCCAGTTGTCTGGTACCAATATTTCTTTCGGTGCGGCCGTGCTGGATATTGATGCCGAAGCCAAGCGTGCCGAAGCTCGCCGGAACATGCCTGGTGTTAACATTCCTGTTGAAGGCAACACCGGCGGCGATATTGCCGATCTCGCGGTACTCCCGAATTTCTATCTGACCCATGAAGTCAATGATGCCATTGATGTCGGTTTCGGCATTCATGCGCCCTACGGCCTGGCAGCCGATTACGACGACAACTTTGTCGGCCGCTACTTTGCTGACAAAACCGAGCTCAAGGCGATTGCCTTCACACCGTCCATTTCCGTGAACAACGGCAAAGGGCTGTCTATGGGGGTCGGGCTTAACATCATGTATGCGGAAGGGCGCCTGACCAAATATCAGGATATTGCCGGGCGAGTGTATCCTGCCGCCTTCCAGCAGGCGTTGCAGGGTGGTGCTACCCAGGCACAGGCCGATGCACTGGCCAAACAAGCCGTTGCCGGTATGCAGGATCCCTACGCAGACATTGAAGGCGATGATATCGGAGTGACTTTCCGTGTCGGCTTTCTGTATGAGCTGAGCGAGCGCACTCAATTTGCGCTGAGTGCCCAGACGGGAACTGAACTGGAGCTCAAGGGTGATGCCGAAATCAGTAACTTCCCGGTTCCGTCTCAGCCCGGCATGACCACCACCCTGAATGAGCGTGTTGAAGTGCCCCTGGCTATTCCGGAAGCGGCAACCCTTGGTGTGCGCCATCAACTGACCGACGACGTTACCCTTCTGGCCGGTGCCACCTATGCGCGCTGGAGCCGTTTCCAGGAGCTGGATATCTACAGTCGCGAAAACGGTCAGGGTGCGATTTCCGGCATGGTGGGCGACCCGATCACCCACATTACGGAAAAGTGGAAGAATACCTGGCAGGTGAACGTGGGTGGCATCTGGCAGGCGACGCCTGCGTGGGCGTTCAAGGCCGGTTACGCCTGGGATGAGTCGCCGGTCGACAACTACCTGACCGCGCGGATTCCGTCCAGCAACCGCCACTGGCTGACATTGGGTACCCAGTGGAAAGATGCCCGCAGTGGATGGTCTGTGGATGTGGCGGTTGGCACCCTTCTGTTTACCGATGACCCGAAGTTCACCGAGCGCAACTACCAGCATGCCAATCCTGGCCAGGTTGCACCGATCGCGCCGAATGTGGAAGACCCGAGCTACTACTCTGCAGAGTACGATCTCAGTGCCTGGAGTGCGGCGTTCGAGATCAGCAAGGCGTTCTGATGTCGGCCTGAAGCTAAAGCGGGGCCTTTTCAGCCCCGCTCACTTTTGTTCAAACAGCCCCTGCCAGAGATGTCAGGGGCTGTCTGGTTTTCAGTGCGCCTGATCCCAGTTGTCGCCGATACCGGCCTCAACCAGCAGCGGGACATCCAGGCTTGCCGCGGCCGACATGCGCCGGACGAGCCCTTCCTTTATCTTCTCCACTGCGTCTTCACGCACCTCGATAATCAGTTCATCGTGTACTTGCATGGTCATGCAGGCATCGTCGGCATGTTCGCTGCGCAGCCAGTGATCCACCTCGATCATGGCCCGCTTGATGATGTCTGCGGCTGTACCCTGCATGGGGGCGTTGATCGCGGTGCGTTCGGCGGCCTGCTGCAGCTGTTTGTTGCGCGCGTTGATCTCCGGCAGGTAGAGCCGGCGGCCATAAAGAGTTTCTACATAGCCGTCTTCATGGGCCTGTTTGCGGATGTTGTCCATGTAGTTCAGAACACCTGGATAACGCTCAAAGTAGCGGTCGATGTATTCCTGGGCGGTTTTGCGATCCACGTCCAGCTGTCGGGCCAGGCCGAAGGCAGACATGCCGTAGATCAGGCCGAAGTTGATCGCCTTGGCGCTGCGCCGCTGGTCGGTGCTCACTTCTTCCAGGGATACCCCGAACACTTCAGCAGCTGTGGCTTTGTGAATGTCTTCGCCGCGCTCGAAAGCGGTCAGCAGGCCTTTGTCACCCGACAGGTGGGCCATGATCCTCAGCTCGATCTGGGAATAGTCTGCGGCCAGCAGCTTGTACCCCTCCGGCGCAATAAACGCCTGGCGGATGCGTCGTCCTTCTTCGGTACGGATCGGGATATTCTGTAAATTAGGCTCTGAAGACGACAGCCTTCCGGTAGCGGTTACTGCCTGGTGGTAAGACGTATGCACCCGGCCGGTACGATGGTGGATCAGTTCCGGGAGGGTATCGGTATAGGTGGATTTGAGTTTGCTCAGGCTTCGGTGCTGCACAATCAGATGTGGTAGCTCGTGTTCGTGAGCCAGCTCCTGAAGTACCGGTTCTGCCGTGGAAGGTGCGCCCTTGGGGGTTTTTTTGATCACCCGCAGGCCGAGTTTGTCGTACAGAATCGCCTGAAGCTGTTTGGTGGAGCCCAGATTGAAGGGCTCTCCGGCAACCTCATGGGCTTCTTTCTCAAGCTCTGCCATGCGTTCTGCCAGCTCCTGGCTGTGCTGGCGCAGGGTGCTGGCACTGATCAGGGTGCCCCGCTGTTCCATTCTCGACAGCACCGGCACCAGGGGCAGGTCGATGTCCCGGTAGATGGCCTCAAGTTTGCCGGTTTCTTTCAGTCTGGGGCTGAGAGCCTGGTGCAGGCGCAGGGTAATGTCGGCGTCTTCGGCCGCGTAGGGGCCGGCTTTCTCCAGATCGATCTGGTTGAAGGTCAGTTGCTTTGCCCCTTTACCGGCGATGGACTCGTAGCTGATGGTTTGCTCATCCAGGTAGAGCCTGGCGAGGCTGTCCATATCATGTCGGGTGGCCACGGAGTTGAGTACGTAGGATTCCACCATGGTGTCCTCGGCAATACCCTCGAGGTGAATGCCATGGTTGGCCAGTACGTTTTTATCGTATTTGAGGTTCTGGCCGATTTTCTTCTGTTCCGGGTTTTCCAGCAAGGGTTTCAGCTGGTTCAGTACCTCGCCCCTGTCGAGTTGCTCCGGCGCCCCCATGTAATCGTGCCCCAGCGGCACATAGGCGGCTTTACCCGGCTCAATGGAAAAGGACACACCGACAATTTCAGCATCCATGTAGCGCAGGCTGGTGGTTTCGGTGTCAAAAGCAAAGCATTCTGCTGATTCCAGGGCTTTAAGCCACTGGTCGAGCTCCTGTTGACCGGTAATTACCTCGTAGTGCTTTTCCAGTGCAGCGGCTGGCTCAGATGGTTCACTGGAGGTGGGTTCGGTTTCAACGGCTTCCAGCTCGTTAATCCAGCCGCGGAACTCGTACTCTTTGAACAGCGCCAGCAGGGCCTGATCATCCTGGGTTCGTTCTTGCAGATCCTCCAGACCAAACGCCAGTTCCACATCCGTTCGAATGGTTGCCAGGTCGCGGCTCAGGGGCAGAGTCTCGAGAGCTTCCCGCAGATATTCGCCGATCTTGCCCTTGATCTCGTCGGCGTGGGCCATGATGTTGTCAAGATTCTGGTAGCTTTCCAGCCACTTTACTGCGGTTTTCGGGCCGCACTTGTTCACACCGGGAATGTTATCCACCTTGTCGCCGACCAGTGCCAGGTAGTCGATAATCTGTTCTGGGGTAACGCCGAACTTTTCAATCACGCCATCCCGATCCATGGCGGTTTCTGTCATGGTATTGATCAGCGTGACATGATCGCTGACCAGCTGGGCCATGTCCTTGTCGCCGGTGGAGACAACCACATCAATGCCTTTGCTGGTGGCTTCATGGGCGAGTGTGCCGATCACATCGTCGGCTTCCACGTCGGGCACAATCAGAAGTGGCAGGCCCATCGCTTCGACAATCCGATGAATCGGTTCGATCTGAATCGCCAGGTCTTCGGGCATCGGTGGGCGGTTGGCCTTGTATTCTTCGTACATTTCATGGCGGAAGGTTTTGCCTTTGGCATCAAACACCACCACCGTTTTCGAGCCCGGGTAGTCCTGCTCCAGGCGCCGAAGCATGCTGATCACACCTTTGATGGCACCGGTAGGATGGTTCTTGCTGGTGGTCAGGGGTGGCAATGCGTGATATGCGCGGAACAGGTAGGACGATCCGTCTACCAGAACCACAGGCGGGTTGGATTTTTCAGTCATGTCAAAGCAGGTCCGGATTCTGATTGAAGCGTGGGTTGGCTTGTGCAACTCTGTAGTCAAATGGCCGTCAAGGGGCGGCCAGTCGTTCATGGAAAGGGTATCACGAAAATGAAGCGAATCGCGTGTTCGGCCCTGCTTCTGGGCTGTTTCGGTGCATCGGCATTGGCACAGGATTCCGGCGCTCTGGATCAGACCCCGGTAGAGACGCCAAAAGAACCGGTGGTTATTTCAGACTATCAGCCACCGGAGGCCGGGCCGGAAATCGTTATCCGTCCGGGCAAGAACGAAGTGTTTTACGAGTATCGGGTAAACGGGCAGCTGGTGGAGATAAAAGTAGTGCCGGAGGTTGGGCCCGAATATTACCTGGTTCCTGCCGACGGGGGTGGCTGGCAGCAGGATACTGAGTCTGGCCTGATGGTGCCGAGCTGGGTGCTGTTTCGCTGGTAGCGCGAAAAGTTCGCTGTTGCTCCGCGGTTTAGTATGAACATTCTAATTTTTGGCCGTAATCTCATAATCGAACGTTACAAGGTGCTTGTGTTTTAACCGCAGGCCACATGATTCGAAAATCAGGAGACACGCCATGGGCAAGCTGAAAACTTATCAGGAACAACTGCAGGAAATCGTAGAAAAAGGCATCAACAGTGCCGAAGCGCAGCAGAAAAAGCTGGCTTCCAAGCCTTTCGACTATGCGGAAAAGCTGGAAGCTGAAGCCCGTGAGTACAGCGTGAAAGGCCTGCGCAAGCGCTACAATGGCTACTCTGAAAACCTGTTCGAGCAACTGCGGACATTGAACACCCGCTTTGGCAGCTTCGCCTCTGACCTGGTGGCCAAGCTGGAGAAGGAAGCCGCTGAAAGCGCTGACGTTGTTACCGAAGCCGCAGAAGAGGTGGCTGAAGCCGCGCAAGACGCTAAAAAGTCTGTGACCGAGAAGAAGCCTGCAGCGCGCAAGCCTGCTGCCCGCAAGAGCAGCGCGAAAAAAGCGACAGCATCGGCCTGAGGCAGGCGAGTACCGTTTAAGCACAAAGGGCGTCCAACCGGGCGCCCTTTGTGCTTTACGGAGTTTGTTCGGCGAGGATGTTAGCCGTCGTCGGGATCCAGTGGCAGGGTGCGAGACTCGCCAGTGATGATTTCCAGTCGTTCAACCTCGTTAACGAATGTCTTTTTCATTTCCCCAATGCTCTGGCGCTGTGCGGAAATTTCGCGCTCAATGTCCCGTATCTGGGCTTCGAGGCGCTGGATTTTCTCGAGCATGGTATCCGGAATGGCCCGGCCAGCCCGCTCCATATTCGCCGCACGGCTTTGCTCTTCGTCCAGCTGGCTGGAGATGACCGAAATATTGCCCCGCTTCAACTGAATAATGCCTTCGAGTTCGCGCATTTTCCGGTGCATCGCTCGAACGGCCTGATCCGGATGACTGAAGCGCTTGAGTAGCTGCCGGTCTTCTTCCTGCTGCCGCTCGCGCTGCCTCTGGCGCTCTTTCTTGGCTTCCCGGGCGGCAATTTCTTCGGCGGTGGGGGCTGCGGGAATGGTATCGATAACCCGGCCGGAGTTATTCAGGATCTGGTATCCGCGCCGGGTGGCTTCCTGCGGAATTGTGCTGCTGATCACCAGTTGTCCGTTTGCGTCTGTGTAACGGTACATGGTGGCCTGGGCGCCTGCGCTATAGAGCAGGGCCATCGCCGCCATACCGGCAACCATAGACGAAACAGCCAGACGGCGCTGCATGGATCAGACTCCGTATTGATCCCGGTAACGGGCCACATTCTCCGCGTGGCCTGAAAACTCCGGATTTGTTTTCAGGTAATCCAGTACCTGTTCCAGGCGAATGATGCTGACAACCGGGATGCCGAAGTCCCGCTCCACTTCCTGAATGGCTGAGAGTTCGCCATTGCCTTTTTCCTGGCGATCCAGTGCGATCAGTACTCCGGCAGGCTCTGCACCTGCGGCCCGGATAATGTCCATGGACTCGCGAATGGCGGTGCCAGCGGTAATGACGTCGTCAACAATCAGTATCTTACCTTTTAGCGGTGCGCCAACAATATTGCCACCTTCACCGTGATCTTTCTTCTCTTTACGGTTAAAGGCAAAAGGTTTGTTGTTACCGCCTGTAGCCAGCGCCATGGCGGTAACGGTGGCCAACGGAATGCCCTTATAGGCAGGTCCGAAAATGATGTCATAATCTAGCCCGCTGCGCTCGATCGCGGCGGCGTAGGCCTTGCTCAGTTCAAGCAGGTCGTTTCCGGTATTGAACAGCCCTGCATTGAAAAAGTAGGGGCTGGTGCGCCCGGATTTGAGTGTGAATTCTCCGAATCGAAGAACATTCCGCTGGATGGCAAATTCAATAAATTTTTTCTGATAGTCGTGCATGGCAAGGCTTCTGGCGGGGTTTGATCTTTAATTAAGGCGCAAAAGCGGTATCATACACACAAACCGAATCAGGGAACACGTATGCGGGTAGTATCAATCAGCGTCAATGGTCTTGAACAGGCCGTTGAGAAGGGCTTTTTCGACTGGCTGGCGGAGCAGGACGCAGATGTAGTTTGCGTTCAGGATCACCGCATGCGTGCGTATGAAGTTGAGGACCGGAATCTGATTCCCGAAGGCTATGAGGCTTACTTTATTGACGGTGAGCTGAACGAGCATGGTGGTGTGGGTATCTATACCCGGCATTTCCCAAAGGCCATCATGTACGGCTTTGCCAACGAACAGGCAGACCGCGAAGGCCGTTTTATCCAGGCTGATTTTGATAAGGTGTCGGTGGCCTGTGTGCTGGCACCCTGTGCTTTGGGGCGCGAAGAGGAATTAACCGGCGAGGACGACCTGACAGTTCTCGATCACAAAGACGAGTTTATGGACGCCTTTGGCGTGCATATGCAGAAAACCCTGCGCAAGCGTCGCCAGTTTATCTTCTGTGCCAACCTGCAAACGGCTCATCATGTAACCGACGCCAGCCCTCTGTACCACAAGACCGATTTCTCCGGCTTCCTGCCCCACGAGCGGGCGTGGTTGGATCGACTGTTTGATGAGATGGGTACGGTTGATGCGTTCCGTGAAATCAACAAGCAAAGCAACCAGTTTACCTGGTGGCCGGAGCAAACCGAGGGGTCGCGCAAAAAGGCGGGTATCCGGGTGGATTATCAACTGCTGACGCCGGGGATCCGGAAAACTATCCGCGATGGCTGGATTGATGAAGAGACCCGGTTTTCCGATCACGCCCCGGTGATCATGGATTACGACATCGAAATCGGTTTCTGATTAAACCTGCCGCGTGTCCGGAGGGGGAGACCTTTCCGCGACACGCTACAAGCACATCCATGTGCGCTCGACTCCGGCCGTCCCTGGCCGGAGACGGTTCCGGAAAGGTCTCCCCCTCCGAACCCGCTACGTTTTAGTCAGCCTGAGGTCTTATTCAGCCAGCGCCGCCTTCTGCATCTCGAACAACTGGTCAATCGCCCGTCGGGCAAGCGTCATCATGCTGTCCAGTTCGCCCTGCTCGAAAGGTGCGCCTTCTGCGGTTCCCTGAATTTCAATGAAACCGCCCTTGTCGGTCATGATTACGTTCATGTCGGTTTCGGCTTCCGAATCTTCCGGATAATCCAGGTCCGCCACCGGCTCACCTTTGTACACACCTACCGAAATAGCCGCCACCATTTGCTTCAGGGGTGACGCCTTCAGGCGCTTCTCGGCCACCAGGTGGTTAAGGGCGTCCACCAGCGCCACGCAGCCACCGGTAATAGCGGCCGTGCGGGTGCCGCCATCGGCCTGGATAACGTCGCAGTCGATGGTGATGGTGTGCTCGCCGAGGGCTTCGAGGTCCACGGCTGCCCGCAGAGATCGGCCGATCAGGCGCTGGATTTCCACGGTGCGGCCACCCTGCTTGCCGCGGGCGGCTTCCCGGCCCATGCGGCTACCGGTGGAGCGGGGCAGCATGCCGTACTCGGCGGTGATCCAGCCCCGGCCTTCGCCCCGCAGAAAAGGAGGTACCTTGTTTTCGACGGAGGCGGTGCAGATGACCTTGGTGTCACCAAATTCTACCAGCACGGAGCCTTCCGCATGGCGGGTGTAGTTGCGGGTGATCCGGACGTTTCTGGGTTGCTCGGGCGTTCTGCCGCTGGGTCGCATAGTGTGTCCTGTTATTGCCGTTTGAATGTCCGGCGGGAGCCGGTCTGGTTGAATGTGAGCGGACGAGTATAACACGCTGTCTTTGGGCGCTGGCCGACCGTGCGGCTTTGGTCGGGTTCGCCGCCCGGGCGGAATGCCTGTTAAACTCCGGTAAAACGTTCACAGGTAGGGAGCCATTATGATCCGCAGTATGACTGCATTTGCCCGCAAGGATACCCGGGGAGACTGGGGAACACTGACCTGCGAGATCCGCACGGTTAACCATCGCTACCTGGAGCCATCCTTTCGTTTGCCAGAGGCCTTCCGCGAACTGGAAAACCGGTTCAGGGAAGAATTGCGCAAGAAGGGGCTGAAGCGGGGCAAAGTGGATATTTCCATGCGCCTGCAGTCGGCGGAGCAGGGCGAACAGAGTTTCGAAATTAATGAGACCGTCGCCAAGGCCGTCAACGAGGCGGCCAATCACATTAACCGTATGCTGGACAATCCGGCCCACATCAATTCCCTGGATATTCTTCGCTGGCCTGGCGTGCTGTCGGTGCCAGAACAGGACTACAGTGCCGCGCGCCATGCGGCTGCTGATCTGTTTGCCGAGACGGTTACTGAACTGGTGCAGGTTCGGGAACGGGAGGGTGAGCGTCTGCGTCCCCTGTTCGAAGATCGGTTAAGTACCATGGCGAACCTGGTGGTGGATGTGCGTGCTCGCCTGCCGGAGCTGTTGGCGGCTCAGGAGAAGAGCCTGCGCGAGCGGTTTGAGAAGGCCAAAGTGGACCTTGATCCGGAGCGTGTGGCCCAGGAAATGGTGATGCTGGCGCAAAAAAGTGATGTGGCAGAAGAGCTGGACAGGCTGGAAGCCCACATCAGTGAGGTTACGGATACTCTGAAAGGCAACGATGCGATTGGCCGGCGCTTGGACTTTCTGATGCAGGAGCTGAACCGTGAGGCCAATACCCTGAGCAGCAAGAGCTTTGACGCTGGAGTAACCCGTGCTGCGGTAGACCTGAAAGTACTGATCGAGCAGATGCGGGAGCAGGTGCAGAACATCGAATAGTTTTTACCCGTGCAAGCCCTGTTATTTGATTATTAATACAGGGCTTTTCTGTTTTTTCGTCCATAGCGTGCGACTATCAAGCTTTCTGATCGGAACCCGGCTTTGGCGAACTTCATGTATTGAGCCTTGATATGTTGACCCGACCAACATTCTTAACGCTTGCTCTATCTTTATTGAAAAAGCGCTGCGTTTTCCTGTTTGCGCTGATCCAGTGTCTTGGCAATTCCTGATACTTTGATTTTGCTGACCCCTTGTTGCTGTGCCAGATACGTAAATTGGCTGATGGCTTCTGACACCTCTTCAATAACTTGCCTTGCGTCATTCCAAGTCCCATAGCCAGCACTTGCGGCCAGTTTGTGCATAACCTTAGTCGGTGGAGTGTGACCATAACCGCCAAATGCGGTGGCATGTTCATTGAGTGGATGCGGGCTATAAGTGACATCGTAAAAGGGCGCAAGCTGCCATTGGCCGTTATCCTGCTGTAAAAAAGCCCAATTTTTACTGTGGTCGTCTTGGTTAGACGACAAAAGGTTGAAAATCGCACGTCGAAATTGCAGTTGCCCAGCGGCTGGAGATTTGCACAGTTGACGGCTGGCTTTGATCAAGTCAATATAATCCAGGCTTGGCGTTCGAAAGTCTGCATCCAGCAGCCCGCAGGCGCTGTGCATATGCAATCGCCCTGAGCTGTGTTTGCCGGTTAAATCGGCATGGTCAGCGACATAATCAAAACGCTTGAGCGCCAACCAGGCGGGTGCACCGCTTGTATGCGGCGCTTCAATGAGTTGCCAGGCAGGCGGTTGGCATTTTGCTTGCTCAGCCATCTGTAAATAAACCGCCTCGCACAAGCCTTCTTCATGCCCGAGCGCTAGATTTTTCGAGGTAAACTTAATCAGCCAGGCTTCATCACCTGGCTGTGCCAAGGTTCGGCAATGCTGAGTTTCTCCGGCAGGCATATAAATCTGCGCCTTTGGCCTTGCGCCACCTGAACTACCGCCGGCTACTAATGCGGCCAACACATGTTGGGTCTGCCCATCCAAATCATCGTGGTTGCTATCCGTATAGCCTGTCATTGAAGTATCGAACAGTGTTTGCGCTTCCAAGCCTAACGTTGCCAAATCAATGTCGAAGTGCGCTGTGGCTGAAAATCCAGATGCTGGCGAAAAAGAGAGCGCTCCCATGCCTTTATCACCGACAAAGGCCAGTCTATCCATTGCTGTTAATTGATTAGGCAGAATGCCCTTTTGCCGGAAAATACGATCTTGTAACAGCATTCCCCAGCCGTCAGGCAAGCAATCCCCGAATACGCCATGCACACCCTGGTGTGGCTGTTTAGGTGCGGCTTGAAGTTGTGTGCTCGCCCTTAAAGTAAAGGGCGATAAATTGCCAAACTGCTTCAAATAGCTGTCTGCATACTGAAAAAAAACGCCTTGCCGATTCTGGGCCAAGACCCCTGCAGCGATCTGTTCGCCGGATTGTAGCGTTCGTGTTACGGTGAGCTTTTGAATGGGTTTAAAACTCATCTTTCAGCACCTCGTCAATGCTGGAGGGCATAGTGCTGAGTTCTTTCTCAGGTTGCGTTAGCTGATAAAGCCTATCCAGCGAGTCGAGGGTCTGCCACAGTAACAGTAATTGGCGAAATGAAATTTGCCCGGTTAACTCAAATTTTTTAATAGTGGCAGCAGGTACACAGCTTCGCTCTGCCAGTGCAGCTCTTGACAGCTTCGCGCGTTGACGTAACTTTCGCAAATAAGCCGCATAGGCTTGGCTCACATCCGTATCATCAAGTAAGGAGAAGTTCATCTGCAACGGCCAATTGGATACAATTGTATCCATTATAGGGGTAAAGGATCGAAAATGGCTATTATAGTAGCCATGGAGTGCAGCAAAGAGGTAGTAAATGCGAAGGGCCGCTAATCAATGAGCAGATTAGGAATTTGGAATAAGCCGGACTGCAAATGTCGGGCAACATACGGGGCGGGTATCGCCCCGTTTTTATTGTAGCCTGCGCTGTTACTCAGCCGGTTTGATGGCCAGCAGGTCCGTACGCAGGTGGGTGAGTACCTTTTCGGCGGTGTTGCCGATCACCCGGGCGGCGACGCCGGTTTTGCCGGTGGTGCCAATCACCACCATGTCAGCCTTGATCCGGCTGGCGATGCTGGGAATGATTTTCTGGGCAGGGCCGGTTTCAACGTGAACCTGCTCCGGCTTTAGATGCCAGGTGTTGCACAGGTGGTCGATCTTCGGTTTCAGCGATTCCAGGCGTTTGCGGGTGTGGGCGTCGGTGTCGATGATGTCCAGATCTGCCAGCAGTACGGAGGTGTGCAGGGCGTGCACCAGGTGCAGTTCGGCGCCGGTGGCTCTCGCCAGTTGGAAGGCCTGGTCGATAATCCGAGTGTTCAGCGCCTTTTTTACCGGTTTGTTGGTGCTCAGATCCACGGCTGCCAGTATCGGGTGGGCCTTGTTCCACTTTTGTTCTGCCACCAGCATGACCGGTGCGGAGCATTCACGAATCAGGTGCCAGTCGGTGGGGGTGTAAAGAAAGGTTTCAGAGCGGTTGCCGGTTTTTACCACCGCAGAGATGCTGTTGTCCCGACAATGCTGGTTGATCCAGCGATGAATGCTTTTCTCCCACACGGTGCGGGCAACAACATCAAGATCTTCGCAGTTTGCCAGCGCCAGCATTTGCTGCAGCCACTTTTCCCTGATTTCGATCAGAGCCTCTTTGGCCCGTTGTTGTACGGCCTGGTCGCTGGGCAGGGCGTCGAGATATTCGTGCACAAAAGCAACCACTTCCACACTGGCGCCGGTTTTTCTGGCCAGTTCGATTCCCCGCCCCAGCGCTTTCTGGTGCTTGGATGTGGGGTCCATGATGATCAGCAGTTTGTCCATGTTCCGTGTCCGCTATTGTCAGTCTGTGTCGGCAGAAAAGTGCGTGTGCCGGTAAACGCCTTTGCAGGCGGTTACAGATGATACTACCAGTTGGTCTGGCCCCGGGGTGCGGACATAAGTCAAACTCCGTATAATCCGGGCGTTTTAACGCCGCCTCCGGGTTGCGGTGTCATCTTTAGGGAGTGAATACGCCATGAGTCAGGCCGGTGAGCAGGGTACCCTGTTTGTCATCTCTGCGCCTTCCGGTGCGGGCAAAACCAGTCTTGTTGCCGAGATGTTGCGGGAAGATGCGGGGCTTGGAGTGTCTGTGTCTCACACAACCCGCCCGATGCGGGATGGCGAGAAAGACGGTGTGAATTATCACTTCGTCAGCCGGGACGAGTTCGAGGCCATGATTGCCCGCGGTGACTTTCTGGAACATGCCGATGTTTTCGGAAACTACTACGGAACGTCTCAGGTGTGGGTGCGTGAACGCCTTGCGAGCGGTCGGGATGTTATTCTGGAAATCGACTGGCAGGGTGCAGCCCAGGTGCGCCGGTTGATGCCGGAATGTGTCAGTATTTTTATTGTGCCACCCTCGGCCGCAATTTTGCGTGAGCGGCTGGTGGGGCGGGGCACCGACGCGGCAGAAGTCATCGAGCGCCGTTTGTCTGAAGCCGAGGAAGAGTGTCGTCATGCGGTCGAGTTTGACTATCTGGTGGTGAATGACGAGTTTTCGGTGGCACTTGGGGATCTTCTCGCCATTGCGCGCAGCCGCCGGTTACGGATGCCGGTACAACAGGTGCGTTACGCGCAATTGCTGGATGGTTTGTGCGACCGGGGCTGATGTGGGTTTTCACTGTATACAAATTGAGCCGGCGGCAGTAAACTACGCGGTCTGCTAAATCTGTGATTCTTTTGTTCGGGGAAGATAATGGCACGAGTTACCGTTGAAGATTGTCTGGAAAACGTTGATAACCGCTTCCAGCTGGTTATGCTGGCCACCAAGCGTGCCCGCCAGATTGCCACCAAAGGTGCCGAGCCGATGGTGCCGGAAGAGAACGACAAGCCGACGGTGATTGCACTGCGTGAAATCGCTGAAGGCAAGGTCAGCCGTGACCTGCTTCTGGAAGAAGACGAAGATTAAGGCCGTTTGCGACAGGCGCCGGTAATAAACACTGGCCGACTGCGAACAGGCATTGAAATCTGCACCTGCGGTTTTATAGTGTACTTATAGAACTTGCCAGGAAGGACTGAAAGAGCCCGGATGCTTGCATTCGGGCTCTTTTTGTTTGCCCGGCAATTAACGGATTTTCGGAGGCGCGGTGGCGGCAGCAGAAGCAACAGTAGAGGAGCTGGCAACAGAACTCAGTTCCTATCTGGATACCAATCGCATCAACCAGGTGCGCAGGGCGTACTATTACGCCGAGCAGGCCCACGAAGGCCAGATGCGCAAGAGTGGGGATCGGTACATTACCCATCCGCTGGCTGTGGCCGGTATCCTGGCGAACCTTCGGCTGGATCACCAGAGTTTGATGGCCGCCATGCTCCACGACGTCATTGAAGACACCGGTATTCCCAAAGATGCCCTGGTAGAGCAGTTCGGCGACGATGTTGCCGAATTGGTCGACGGCGTTTCCAAGCTTACCCAGATTGAATTCCGCTCCAGGGCCGAAGCCCAGGCCGAGAACTTCCAGAAAATGACTCTGGCCATGGCCAAGGATATTCGGGTAATTCTGGTGAAGCTGGCCGACCGGCTGCACAACATGCGCACCCTCGGGCCTATGCCCTACGAAAAACGCCTGCGGATTGCCGCCGAAACCCTCGATATCTACGCGCCTATTGCCAACCGGTTGGGCATGCACGCTATCTGCACGGAACTCGAGGATCTGGGATTTTCCTCGCTGTATCCGATGCGCTCCAAATACATTTCCAAGGCGGTGGAAAAGCTTCGCGGCAGCCACCGGGAAATCATTGAGGAAATCCGTGGCAAGCTTCAGGAAAAGCTGGAAGAGCGAGGTTTGCCCGGGCGCATTATGGGCCGGGAAAAACACCTGAATTCCATCTATAACAAGATGAAATTCAAGCAGAAATCTTTCCATGAAATCATGGATGTCTATGCTTTTCGGATCATCACCGACAGCGAAGACAACTGCTATCGTATTCTGGGGGCCGCCCACAGCCTCTACAAGCCGCTTCCGGGGCGTTTCAAAGACTACATTGCCATGCCCAAGGCCAATGGCTACCAGTCGCTGCACACCACTTTGTTCGGTATGCACGTGAATATCGAAATCCAGATCCGTACCGAAGAGATGGAGCACATTGCCAACAACGGGATTGCGGCCCACTGGATGTACAAGAACGAAGCCTCCGGCGTGACCACCATCAACCAGTCCCGGGTGGACCGCTGGGTTCAGGGCTTGATGGAAATGCGGGAGCGGGCCGATGACTCCATGGAGTTTATCGAGCACGTGAAGGTAGATTTGTTCCCCGATGAAATTTACGTGTTCACACCCCGTGGCCGGATTATGGAATTGCCCAGCGGTGCCACACCGGTGGACTTCGCTTACGCCATTCACACCGACATCGGCAATGCCGCGGTGGCCTGCAGGATCAATCGCAATCTGGCTTCACTCAGTCAGCCTCTGCAAAGCGGCCAGACGGTGGAGATTATTACCGCGCCGGGTGCACGCCCCAATCCCGCCTGGCTGGGTTTTGTCATTACCGGCAAGGCCCGCAGCAGTATTCGCCACACCCTGAAGACCCGCAAACGTGTCGAATCCCTGGAGCTGGGCAAAACCCTGCTCAAGCGTTCACTGAAAGGCTTTGGTGCCAAGCTGTCGGATATCAGTGAAGCCCAGAAGCAGGCCGTGGTCAGCCACAATCAGGTGAACAGCTTTGATGACCTGATCAGTGATATCGGCATGGGCAACCGGATGGCCTACCTGGTGGCCCGGCAACTGGTGTCCGGTGGCGAGCTGGTGGCCGACGAACCCGCCAGCCTGGAGAAGGCGGCCGAGGCGGAAGCCAATGGTGCTGCAGTCACTATCCGGGGCACCGAAGGTTTGCTGGTGAGTTTTGCCAGTTGTTGTAAGCCCATACCCGGCGACCCGATTGTCGGAGTCATGGACAGCGGCAAAGGTATGGTGATTCATTCCGACACCTGTGCACGGCTGCCAGACGACAACAACGGCCGGGCGCGGCTGACGCACCTGAACTGGGCCAAGGACATTACTGACGAATTCGCTGTGGAGTTGCGGGTCGAACTCGAGCGCCAGCGTGGTGTGATTGCCGAGGTGGCGAATGCCGTGGCCATGGCCGACGGCAATATTGCCCGAATCAACGTGGAGGATCAGAACGCCCGATTTGGGATTGTCAGCCTGGTGGTGCATGTGCATGGCCGCAAGCATCTGGCACGGGTCATGCGAAGGGTGCGTAATATCCGGGCTGTGACCCAGATCAGCCGGGTGCGTTACTGAGACCTTTGCGCAGTTGACAGGCGCCACGCCCAAAGGCGAGGATTGGCGTTTTGGACGAGAGGAAGTTTCGGATTATGACCAACAAATCTGTTATCCAGACCGACAATGCGCCCCAGGCTATTGGCACCTATTCACAGGCTGTCAAAGCGGGTGACACGGTGTATCTGTCTGGCCAGATTCCGCTGGACCCGGAAACCATGGAAGTGGTTGCTGGCGACTTTGCCGCCCAAACCCGCCAGGTGTTCGAAAACCTGAAAGCGGTTTGCGAAGCGGCTGGCGGTGAACTCAAGGACATCGTCAAACTGAATATCTACATGACCGATCTTGCCAATTTCGCCACCGTAAACGAAATCATGGCCACCTATTTCCAGCAGCCCTATCCGGCCCGTGCCGCCGTGGGTGTAGCGGCACTGCCGAAAGGGGTTCCGGTGGAAATGGAAGCGGTTATGGTGCTCAGCTGAGCGACAACTGGTTGATCATCTCCCGGTATCCCGCACGATAGTCGGGGTACCGGAAGCGGAATCCGCTGTCTAACAGCTGTTTGTTACTGCAGCGCTTGCTGCCCGCCCGGCCACCTTTCCTAGCACCTTCCACCGGCGCTTTGCACGGTATCTGCTGCCTTACCCAGTCGACTACCTCATCCAGCCTTACTGGTTCGCAATCGGTGGCCAGGTATACCGGCTCCAGAGCCTCGCCATCTAATGCTTTGCCCGCCAGCCAGGCCACCGCGTGAGCGGCATCTTGCTCGTGAATGCGGTTGCTGTAAGGCGCGGGCGGCTGGGGATTCATACGGCCTTCAACCACTTCTTCCAGAAACCGTTGCCGGGTAGGGCCATAGATGCCGCTGAGCCGGACAATGGTGGCAGGCTGGCCACTTTCCAGAGCCGTAATCTCGCCCTGCCGGATCTGCTGGCCGGTAGAGCGGGCCGGTGTTGCCGGGCTTGTTTCGTCTACCCAGCTGTCGTCATCCTGGGCATACACACTGGTGCTGCTGATAAAGATCAGCCGTTTCAGCGGGCGCTCGCCGATGGCTGCAAGCAGATTCTTAAGGCCAGTCACATAGGCCTGATGATAACCCTGTTCGTCGTAGCTTGAAGGTGTCAGGCAATAGATTACGATATCCAGGGCCGGGGGCAGATTGCCCGCAAGAGATGCCGGGTCTGACAGGTCGGCACCAATACCCCGGATGCCTGCCGGCACCCTCTGCGGATTTCGGCGCAGCCCAAACACCTGCCCGTGGTTCAGAAGCGCGGTGGCAATGTCGCCACCCAGCTTGCCGCAGCCAGCCACCAGAATTTGTGCTTTATGATTGCCGTCTGTCATTGCCATAGACAATTTCAATCCTTATGCTTTCGTTGATAAAGTACATGCAACTTCGACCCGTACACGCCGACCGGAGCTTTCCATGACCCTTACCGAGTTACGATACGTTGTTACACTCGCCCGGGAAAGGCATTTTGGCCGCGCCGCCGAGCGTTGCCATGTCAGTCAGCCAACGCTTAGTGTGGCGGTCAAAAAACTCGAAGACGAACTGGGTATTCCGTTGTTCGAGCGCAGTAAAAGCAGCATTCGGGTGACTGAGGTGGGCGAGCGCATCATCGAACAGGCCCAACGGGTGCTGGATCAGGTAGGTGTCATCAAGGATATGGCCCAGGATGGCAAAAACCAGCTGAACTCGCCCTTGAAAGTGGGCGCCATCTACACCATCGGGCCCTATCTGTTTCCGCACCTGTTACCGGAACTGCGCCGGGCGGCACCAGAGATGCCGCTCTATATCGAAGAGAACTACACCGCCAATCTGCGCCAGAAACTCCGGCATTCGGAACTGGACGCGATCATCATCGCACTGCCATTCGAAGAGCCCGAGGTGGTGACCCTGCCACTGTATGACGAGCCCTTTGTGGTGCTGCTGCCCGCCGCGCACCCTCTGGCTGAAAAAGAGCAGATCACCGCCGAGGAGATGGCCACCGAGCAATTGCTGTTGCTGGGGCCGGGGCATTGCTTCCGGGATCAGGTTCTGGAATCCTGCCCGCCGCTGGTCGAGGCGATCACCAAACGGGCGGACAACGGCAAGCCGGAACTGGTGACGGAAGGCAGTTCGCTGGAAACCATCCGGCATATGGTGGCTTCGGGATTGGGTATTACGGTGCTGCCGTTGTCTGCGGCGACTGCCATGAAGTATCACGAGGACATTCTGGCGGTGCGCCCGTTCGCTCCGCCGGTGCCCTTCCGCACCGTGGCATTGGCCTGGCGGGTGACCTTCCCCCGGCCCAAGGCCATTGATGTTCTGTCACTTGCGGCCAGCCAGTGTCGGGTGATGGAGAAGGCGCATACCGAAACCCCGGCAACGGCCAGCGCCTGAGCCGATGATGATGTCACTGGACGACATCCCGGTTACCCAACTTAAAGGCGTGGGTAATGCCCTGGCCGAAAAACTGGTCAGACTCGGCATTCAGTCGATTCAGGATCTGCTTTTTCACCTGCCTCACCGGTATGAAGACCGTACCCGTATTATTCCTATGGGGAGCCTTCGAATCGGAGACGTTGCGGTGGTGGAAGGGGAGGTTATGAAAGCCGACCTGATTATGGGCCGCCGCCGCAGCCTGCAAGTTACCCTGCGGGATGACACCGGCTTTCTGGTGCTGAGGTTTTTTCATTTTAATGCGGCTCAAAAGAACCAGCTGGCCGAAGGCGCCCGGGTAAGGTGTTTTGGCGAAGTCCGCCCGGGTCGGGCCGGCTACGAGTTCTACCATCCCGAATATCAGGTCAACCCTCCGGCTATGCCCGCACCCGATCAGGCGGCATTGACACCGGTCTATCCGCTTACCGAGGGTATCCAGCAACCCCGGCTACGAGCACTGTGCCAGCAGGCGCTCGGTTATCTCGACCGTTACCCGATTACCGACTGGTTACCCGAGGATATGCTGGCAGATTACCAGCTACCCGCTATCAGCGAGGCGGTAAAGCTGGTGCATGCACCACCCGCCGGAGCGCCGGTGCATTTGTTAATGGCCGGGCAGCACCCGGCCCAGCAGCGACTGGTGATGGAGGAATTGCTCGCTCACCAGCTCAGTCTGTTGCAGGTACGACAGCAGATTCAGGCCCGGGCAGCCTTGCCCCTGTTGCCTACGGGTGAACTGTCCCGTCAGTTTTTGGAGCAGCTTCCATTTCAGCTTACCGGCGCCCAAAAGCACGTGTTTGAAGACATTCGCCAGGATCTCAGCCAGCCGCTGCCAATGCTTCGCCTGGTGCAGGGCGACGTAGGCTCTGGCAAAACCGTGGTGGCGGCGATGGCGGCCCTGCAAGCCATCAGCGCGGGCACCCAGGTGGCCCTGATGGCGCCCACCGAAATACTGGCAGAGCAGCATTATCAGAATTTCCGGAGCTGGCTGGAACCCTTGGGCGTTCAGCTTGCCTGGTTGTCGGGGAAAGTGAAAGGCAAGGCCCGGCAAGCGGCGCTGGCGGCGGTCGCCGATGGTAGTGCCAGCATTGCGATTGGTACCCATGCTCTGTTTCAGAACGACGTGGTGTTCGACCGTCTGGCGCTGGTGATTGTGGACGAGCAGCACCGGTTCGGGGTGCATCAGCGGCTGGCACTGCGGGAAAAGGGCGTGGGTGGCACCCTGGCGCCCCACCAGTTGATTATGACCGCCACCCCCATTCCCCGAACCCTGGCCATGAGCGCCTACGCCGACCTGGATACCTCCGTTATTGATGAATTGCCTCCGGGGCGTAAGCCCATTGAAACCATCGTGCTGCCGGAGTTCCGCCGGGAAGATATCATCGAGCGTGTGCGCGCGGCCTGCCGGGAGGGCCGTCAGGCCTATTGGGTGTGTACTCTGATTGAGGAATCGGAAGCCTTGCAATGCCAGGCGGCGGAGGTGACCGCCAAGGAGTTGGCAGAGCGTTTGCCCGAACTCGCGGTTGGCCTGGTGCACGGGCGCCTGAAAGCCCAGGAAAAAGCCGGGATGATGGATCGTTTTAAAGACGGCGAACTCGATCTTCTGGTTGCGACCACGGTGATTGAAGTGGGCGTGGATGTGCCGAATGCTTCATTGATCATTATTGAAAACCCGGAGCGGCTGGGCCTGGCGCAACTTCACCAGTTGCGGGGGCGGGTTGGCCGTGGCGAGCAGGCGAGCTTCTGCGTGTTGATGTATCACCCGCCGCTGTCTCAAAACGGCAAGGCCCGCTTGCAGGCGCTCAGGGATAGCCAGGACGGATTTTTTATTGCCGAGAAGGATCTGGAAATTCGCGGCCCGGGTGAAGTGCTTGGCACCCGGCAGACCGGTTTGATGCAGTTCCGGTTGGCGGAATTCGAACGGGATAAAGGCTGGATAGCCCCGGTGCGTGAACTGGCGCCCCGGTTGATGAAAGAGCCCCGCCGGGTGAATGCCCTGATCAAACGCTGGTTAGGTGAAAATATTCGCTATGGGGAAGTCTGATCGCGTTTTGGTATATGGGGCCATATCAACTTTGCCGCTCTATGCTATGTTCATGGCAGGTGAATCACTGCAGAATGTAGTGGTGTAGACGTTTAACAAAAAGTCTGGAGAAGACTATGGAACTTCCTGTTGTGGTACAACAGGCCCTTGGTGACAACGCTCCGGGCGTGTCTTTTCGCGGTATCAACCAGATTGATGCCTCGCATCTGTTGCGGATGACGCTCCTCAGCGATGGCGAAGGGAATTTGCAGGCGATCTGTCGCCGTGACGACATGCTGGATCTTGATGCCCTGAATAAACGGTTGGGCCGGGATCTTCGCATGATGCAGAGGCGCGAACAGGTGCGGGTGCGCCAGAAGGCCGGGCTTCAGGAACTGCCAGCTCTGCCCTCGCTGACCGGTTGGCCGACGGTGGTGGATCAGCGGGTCGACCAGCTGGAAGCCATTGCTCTGGAACTGGCCGATGAAAAGCTGGGTATCGTGATGCCTGGCGAGGATTTCCGGCAGCTTACCGCCAAGGCCGAGCGCCATGATTTTGCTGTGGATGGCGCGCTGATACCGGTGAATCTGAACGATCAGTCAACAGATCGCGAGCAACTGCACTCGGCCATCAGCAAATTTACAGGCCGGAGAATCCAGCAGAGGCTTGAAGATACCCTGGAATTGCCACCCCTGCCAGAAACCGCGCAGCGGATCATTCATCTGCGGGTAAACCCCAATGCCGTGATGGGGGATCTTGTCGATATTGTCGAGAGTGACCCCAGCCTGGCAGCCCAGGTGGTCAGCTGGGCATCGTCTTCATTTTATGCAGCCGCCGGGCAGGTTCGATCCGTTCATGATGCGGTGTCGCGGGTGTTGGGGTTTGATCTGGTGATGAACCTGGCCATGGGTTTATCGCTGGGGCGGGCGCTTACCCATCCGAAAGACCACCCGGAAGGTTACGTTGATTATTGGCAGCAGGCCATCTGGCAGGCTCAATCCGCCGGTATTCTGGCCAGCATGATGCCCCGGGGCCAGCGGCCGATGTTTGGTCTGGCCTACCTCGGTGGTCTGTTGCACAACTTTGGCCACCTGGTTCTGGCCCAGGTGTTTCCTCCGCACTTCCGGCTGGTGTGTCGTTCGCTGGAGGTAAACCCTCATATCGACTCCAGTGTGATTGAGCATTACCTGCTGGGTGTAACCCGGGAGCAGATAGCGGCCCAGTTGATGGAAAACTGGGGGATGCCTGACGAAGTCACCCTGGCGATTCGCTACCAGAAGAATGCGGCTTACGGCGGAACGCACAGCGTGTATGCCCGTTTACTATGGCTGGGGCGCCAGCTCTTGACGGAGCGTGGTATTGCCCTCGGTGCTGGCGGGGAGGTACCCCAGCCTATCTATGATGAGCTGGGGTTGGAGCGCGCATCCGTGGAGGAGCAGTTCGACGAGCTGGTTGCGCGCAAGGACGACATCATGGTGATGGCCGGTATGATGAACCCGGCCAAATAAAAAGAGCCAGCCCGTTGGGCTGGCAAGCTCACCCGCTTGTTGCAGAGTCGTCCAGACTGTTCAGGAGAAACAACGAAGGAGCTCACACGCTGTTGGTTAATGTGTAGGCTCCTGAAGTAAATTTAGACAATCTTCGAAAAAAAGAAAGAGCATTTCCCGGCAAAATTTCACAACAACAGTTCTTCCGGCTCATCTTTCTGCAAAGCTATTGATTTACTTTGTGATATTCTTTTCGGCTTCGTACATTTCGCCAGTAACATTCACCCGTCAGTCGTCAAACCGGTGATGTTTCAGAGCCGATGCGGCTTCTCGTATTTCAGTGGCGTGAGTCTGCTCAACGGCCAGCCGTTCCTTGTCCAACTTCCTGATCGTGCGGCTGTCGGTGTTCTTCCTCGCTTCGTGGGTCGGCATATGTTGGATCTTGTCGTGTACCGTTTGGAACACCTCGAAAGGAGCCTTGTTCAGTAGTGATGGGTCTACGTAATCCAGGAGGCCTTTCAGACGAAGGCAGGCTTCGGAATATTCAACCTGCTTTTCTTCGACGGCCAGCGCAATGATGCGGATGCTCTCAACCATCTTGTCCCGGCGCTGCGCCTGGAACTCCTCGGTCTTCTTCTGAGCCAGGCGCTGTTGGTTCAGTAGCTTTGATTGGCGCCAGATGTAAAACAGCAGGGCACCAATGATTACCAAGCCGATGGCAATGAATGCCAGTTGCAGCCCTCTGGGCATGTTAAGTCTCCCGGTTCTGTTGTGTTGTTTCTGGAATATCAGATGTGCCGTAGTGTGCCAGACTTTGCAGCCGGGTGCTTGTCATGGATGACTGTAGCCAGTAGGCAATCGGCCAGCCGGAAGGCTGGCCGGGACAGGGCAGGCGGTCAGAGCTGCAGTGGGGGGTTACCGGGAGTCGATATTTCCGTCCTTGTCGGAAATAACGATTTCCACGCGGCGGTTCTGCTGGCGACCGGCCGCTGTGTCATTGCTGGCTACGGGGTATTGCTCGCCAAAGCCGCGGATTTCGACACGGCGGCGCTCTATGCCCTGAGCGATCAGTGCATCCTGAACAGCCAGCGCTCTGCGCTCGGAAAGAGTCTGGTTGTAAGAGGCTTCTCCGGTGCTGTCAGTATAACCCTCTACCCGCACCCGACGATCCTCATACTCCTTCATGAACTGCGCCAGGCGGGCCACGGTTTGTTGCCCCGAGGTTTTCAGATCTGCCTTGCCAAGGTCAAAAAGCACGTCGCCCAGGGTGAGCACCATGCCACGGTCAGTACGCTCAGCCTGCAGCTCCTCCATTCTTTGGCGTAGCATTTCAGCTTCTCTCCGGGCTTTTTCGGCCTCGCTTTCGCGCTGTTCCAGCATCAGTTGGCGCCGCCGTTCTTCTGCCGAATCAATTTGTTGTTGCAGTCTGGCGCGTTGCGCCTGCTGACTGGCTATCTCGGCGTGACGATTGGCCAGGTAGGCAGCGTGCTCAATGCGCACGGTGTCTTCGCCGTCTTTCAGCAGGGATTCCGCACGATTCAGCTGGTCTCTGGCACTGCGTAGCTGGCGATCCCCGCTACGTGCCACTTCAGGATCGTTTTCGATTTTCTGGTAAGCCGCACGGGCTTCAGCTACTTTCGCATTCTCGGGCGGTGTGGAGGCACAACCGGCCACCAACATCGACAAGCCAACCGCCATTCCCAATGCAATCTGTTGTTTATTCATAACAGTCTCCTGTCTGGAAAAGGCAATTACTGAACAGAGTTAATTTGTTTGCGTAGCGACTCAATATTACGGTTGATCTCTTCTACAGCTCGCTGTGCCTTGGCAGTTTCAGCGCGGGCAGCGGCTAACTGCGCATCCACGGTGGCTTGCTCTAGAAGGCGTTCGGCGGCGTAATATTTTTCCCGCTCCATCAAGTCCTTTGCATCGGCTACCTTGTTGCGGGCATCGTTGAGCAGGATTGGCTCCATATCCCGGGCGTCGGCCGCAACAGCTTGCTGAATCGAATTCTCGGCCGCCTGAAGAGCCGAGTCGGGTCGCTCACCCTTACTGGCGCAGCCACTCATAGCAAGCGCTATGGCGGTGACTCCTGCGGTGTATAACTTAGGATTATGCTTGTTCATGCACGATCTCCTTTCAGCGGTATACATGCGTGATAGTAACGCGGGGCTACACATCTCAACCCCATCGGGACCGGCAGAATGCAGATGACTAACGGCCTGCAGGCCGCTGTGTGCCGAGCCCGTATCATTTGAAGCGTAGCAGGCAACTCGGGTAAGACCATGACGCATTGGCAATATGACCAGTTTTAGGATCCTTGTGTGTCTGCGAAAGGTCGGGCTAACTGGTGCTTACTTCTTGTAAGGTGTTGTTTTCATGATTTAGTAGAATGACATCATTAAAACACCAGGGCTCCGTTTCCGGGGCCCTGGTATGGGAAGGATAGTTTTCTGGTGGAGGTAAGTGCTGCTAGGTACTGCTGCGGCGTCTTATGCCCAGAATGCTTATCAGGCCAAGGCCCAGAAGAGCGAGGGTTGATGGCTCTGTTACTTCGTGAGGCTCGCAATCAAGTCCAATGCAATAGGCTGCGTCATGAGAAAAAGGCGCAAAGTCAGTGACTCTTATCTTATCGCCCTTACTATCTCCGTATGTGTACAGGTCAAAATGCAGTCCATAGCCTGTGTTGAGCGCCGATGCGTCGATATCGAAGATCTCTCGGTACAACTCCCCGGGGGCCGCTGAGTCGTCCGCTACGTTATAGGCGGAAACATTCCCGAGGGTATCGAACTTAAATGCCAGTTCATAATAAATGGTATCAAAAACTCCATGAGGGGCCAGTTCACCGTCAATACTTTCAATAGGCGGCTGGCCGTATTCGAATGTGCTGGCAAAGCTGGACAGTTTCGTGCCGTTAATCATAACCTCGCCGAAGTTAGCGATGTCTGTCACGTGGTCTGTTGTTGCTGGCAGCAGGGCGACAGACAGATAGTAATCGACCGAAAGGTCAATCTCGGACGTCTTGCCCAATGCCCAGAGGGAGAATGAGGAAGTGTCAGTTACTGTACTTTCTTCCGAGCCACCCAGGTATGTTCCACCGTCAATATCCAGTTGCAGAATGGGTAGTGCAACTGCCGATTGGGCAATTAGCATTCCTGTGGTGATTGCGGCTAGGATTTTAATGGCCATGGCAATAGCCCTCGCAAAGTAGTGCAGAACCCCGATTAATACACCGTCTCGGGTTTATATTTTATGAGCAAGAACGCGGCCAAGATGTAAAAAGGCTTTCAGATCAATGGATATGTCGGCTGTGGCGACATCTGTTTCTCTTGAGGTGTAAAAAAATTGACGACTTCTGGGCTGTAATTGCATTAGTACTTGAGGGGAGTAGAGGGAAGCTTCGTTAGATATCTTGCAGTACGCAGTCGCTTTTCGCAGCGATCAGGCGCAAAGTTCGGGAGTTGAAACACTTCTCAAGAGCCAGGGTTCTGTACGAGAAGAGCGTTCGTACCGTCCAGAACGAACGTTATTGCGGCGGACAATTCCATTTCTTTCCAAGCCGCTTCTTGCGACGGGGTTTAGTGTATACCCGCTGTTGCACACTCTGATCCGCGACCTGGTTAACCCGTTTGGCAAGCAAGGGGCCGCTGGAGACGTGTTGATGGGCTGACCGAAGGACGTGGGTTCTGTCTGAAGCGGTCAGGTGCCGTACAACGGCTATTCCATTTAGTCTGTTCGTAAACGTTTCCGGGGGCAGCTCCGATCTGATCCCGGTAGTGCTTGAGCCCCATCAGGTCAGCGAGGGCCAGACGGGGAGCGTTGTTAAAATCAGCAGTTACGTATCGTTGTGTGGCATCGAGTGTCATTGCACGTTCCTTGTCATGGTGGGGTGGACAATCCGATGTCCAACCAAACTGAAGCTATGACTATTCCTGTATTTGCAGATGTTAAGTTTTTGGTCGCCAGATTCACTATGCCACTACAAAGCGGGGCAAACTCTGAAACTTACTGGATAGCACAGTGGAGCGACAGGGTGTGTCGTAGAAAAGGAACGGATTGGCCTTGTCGTGGGCTTCGCTCGTTTCGGAGTAAAGGACGGGCTTTACGGGGTGTTTTGTGTTCCGGTGAAGGCCGGGAAAAGCGGGAAGAATATTATGGGGATTTAATAAATGGTGGGCCCAGCTGGACTCGAACCAGCGACCAAGGGATTATGAGGCCCATTGCAGCAACTTCAGACAATACGCGGCAAAACGTATTGGCATATAAATCAGATGGTTATGGAATTTCTGTTTTGGGCTCTTTTGTCAGAATTCGTCATTTCTTGCGGGTCACTCCCCCACTACTCCCCCACGGTTCCCCCTTCATATTTCCTGAAAATACCCACACTCTTACCCACAAAAGCGGGGCGCTGCTATTGGAATTGTCCGGAACTCATACGGGCAAAATCCGGCTGCGTACCCTCTCGAAAAAAGTTCCTTATTTCCCCCGCGTAAAAATCTGGCTAGGGCACGCGGTCGATGCTTTGGGAGCGTCAGGGATTTTACCCGCCCCCGGTGGGTAGGTTGCTGCGTTGCTTTGGTCTGGGTGCGATCTCGTGCAGCGTGGCGGACTACCAAACAACAACCGGGCGGTGTCTGGTTTCGTATCTGGTGAGCGCTCACGCTCCACGTTACCCACGGCGGCCCTCGGTCTGGGAGTACCTTTTCTGTACAGGCAAACCGGCAGCATCGTCAGCAGTGAATCCAGTAATGGCGCGGGTTTGTGTGCGGTGCTGGTGGTGGCCCATCGGCCCCGACTCGGTGCGCGTTGTGTTCTGCCTTTCTCTGCCCTATTGGGGTAGCCCTTCGCCATGTTCGCCAGGGCTTCAGGCAGGCAGGGCGGGGCCTTGCGGTCTGCGGTGGTGGGGCCATAGGCCCCCGATAATTTGCCATAAAGTGCGCTCCGCGATACCCGTACCGGGCGGGTTTGTGTGGGGGCCCGGCGCGTTCGCTGGCGGTCAGACAACAACAACCACAAGGCAAGGTGAAAAGCTCCCGGTGTCTGCGGTTCCGCGCCCCCGTGGTGAGTTGTTGTCCGGCAGTACCTTTCGGGTTTTGTCCGCCAGCAGGGCCCGGCACACTTACCTTTTCTTGCCCGATGAAATGTTAACTTTTGCTAACAGGTGACTTCGGGTCACATGATGCGCGGCTCCCTTTAGGGACTAAAGAAACGCCGGGTTTCCCGACATTATCGTTTTGCCGATGTTAGGTTTTGACAGGTTCTTGCTCAGGTGAGTTAGCGATATTCCAGCATTGGGCGGGCGGTCGTTTGGTCGCGCCTGCCTCAATTGAGCGTACCCCCTCCCAGGGCGCTTTTAGGGGCTCCGAAAACTCTGGCGATTACCTGCGCGAGTGGAACGGCTACTCTCTTGCACGCGCGTACTGGTCACGAAACTGGTGATTACCTGCGCGTGAGTCAGGTGCTGGCGGCATAGATTCGATTTCAGGTTTTATCAGGTTCCAGGGCTATAAGTGGCTGCAATCATTCAATTGTGTCAGAGAACCACATTTAAATCGGGGGCGTTCGATGTCAACTTTTGTCAACATGGCGCGTACCTTTGCTGCGTACCAAGTGCGTACAATTCCCTGAGTGCCTGGAATTGCTGGCCCTGCTCTTATCCTGCTCTCAGGTTTTTATAGTCGGGAAAATCGCTGGCGGGTTTCTGAAGTAGGGGCGAATAGAAACCGCCCCATGGTCTGAGGTTATGGCGCGGCGCCGTTGGCGTACAGCAGGTTATAGATAACGTTGCTGGCGGCGCATAGCGCCCCGTATTGCTCGTCTGGGTCGTGCTCCGGGAAGAACAGAACATCATGCAAAACCTGTTCAATATCGGCGGCTACGACCTCATGTTTCAAACCTTCAGCCAGGGCGCGGGTAATGTCGCCTCGCTTGTACTTGTAGGTGGGGGTAGGGTGCAGCGGTGTTACGTTGGTCATGGTCTGCGGCCTCGTTTCAACATTTCTCAACATGGGCGGCGTATGCCTGAAGGTATGCCCGGCGAAGGTCTGCCCCTTCGGTACAGTACCGGGCGCGGGGTGCGTAGCAGGCGCTACAAGCCATCAGGTGGTTAATCAGGTCATCGTGGGCAGGCTTCCATGCCTGCATCAGTTCAACGTGTCCGGGGCGGCTCTGGGGCTGCCTGGTGGGCTCTGGTGTATCGTCCGCCAGCGGGTGCCCGTCCGAACGCATCAGCCTGAAGTACGCCAGCAGGTGGGCCCGGCTGGTTGCCCCTTCGGCTATGTCCTGAAGGTCGTCAGAATCCAGCAGGCCACGCAAACGGGCGGGGCTGGCCTGAAGGGTTTGGGCTATTTCCAATAGCAGGGTGTCAGGGTTCTGCCCTTTCTTATCGGCAGGGGTCTGCGGATTCTGCGGATTTGCGGAAGAACCGCTGAAGCCCAGTGTTGGCGCGGGGTTGCCCGTTTTTTGGGTTTGCGGATTTTTGCGGATAGTTGCGGAAAAAACTTCCCCCGCTGAAAAATCCGCAGGTTTCCGCAAAATTTCCGCAAGCTCTAACCCGCGTGGCTGTGCGGTTTCCGCAGAATCCGCAGTTTCCGCAGGGGGTGGCGTTTGTGCTTGTTGTTTGCGGCGTATGGCCCCCATCAGGTCAAACATTGTCCGAGCCCTCCCGTAGCTTCCAGGCGCGGGGTTTGTTGTTGGGGCCTGTGGCAGTGACAAGGGCGTGCCCGTAATCCACTAGCAGGGCCAGCAGGGCGCGGGCTTTCCTTGCCTTGCGGTAGGCAGCGGGCAGCTTGTTGAAGTTGTCCGCGTGCAGCTCTCCCCCGTTTTGTCGCATCCAATCCGCCAGCTCTCGGGCCTCATGCTCTGCGGTGTTCTGTGCGGCCTCCTGTGTGCGCTGAATCATCGTCAGCAGGTAATACTGCATCAGTTCAGCGGCCCGGTTGATATGCTCCGGGGTTGGCTCTGCGCGGGTTTCGATATACGCCAGAATGGCAGCAATACGGGCGGCGTTATCGGCAGCTTTGGCGGCGAAGGCTTGAACCTCTGCCAGCTCGCCAGCGGGTGATAGCTGTTCCTCTATCGCATCATGCACCATTACCCAGGCGTCAAAGGCGGCCCCGGTGATTTCCAGCGTTTCGGGCTCCAGCTCCCCGGCGTCATTCATTGGCAAGGGCTGGCGGATAAGCTCTCCCAGGGCGTCCCAGAATCGGTTAACGGCAGGGTCACGGGTGGCGCTTTCATCGCTTGGGCGGTTTGATAAGAACCGGCTGCCAATCAGTGAATAGTCACTGCAAACCAGAAAGCGGGCCAGAAAGCCTTGCCCCAGCATTAGCGGGTCGGCTAACACTTTGTCCGCGATAACGGGCTGTATCATCAGGTGGGCAGCCAGGCGGCGGCCTGCCAGTACGCCAGACTCCCCGGCCCCTGCCCTGGTGCGGGTGATTGGTTTTCCGTCCCATAGTTGGGAAAGCATGGTGATGCTGCGGCCCTTGGCCTCGTCTGCCATGCCGTGCCCGCTAAAGAATGCCCCGCCTTCATCCGAAAACAGGCCAGCTATCGGCAGCCCTTCCTGCAAGTGTTTATAGATACCTTCTGCCGTGGGTTCTTCCATCAGGATGTGGGGGCGCGGCGGTGGCGTGGGCCGGTTGTTTTCCAGCTCCGCCAGCTCTGCGGCTAAGGCTTGCTGGTCGTCATAGCTCAAGGGCTTGGGTTTCTTCCCGCTCCCCTTATAGCTAGCAATAATGCTTTTGTACCGCAGTTCGTGGGCTTCCAGGTCTGCCCGGTATTCCGCCATCAAGGTTTCATGCTCTGCCCGGCGGTCTGCCTGGTAATCGTGTATTGGCTTTACAGTGCGGCCATCAAGCGTAGATTTGCGCTCCCCGCTGGCGGCTATGGTCAGGCAGTACAAGGTTGTGGGGCTGGTGCCTACGTTGCCCTTTTTCACGTTCACGTGGCCTTGAACCGCCAGTGACGTTACCGCCAGAACGGATTGTCCCGCCATGCCCAGTGGCGCCTGAACGTAATAGGCCAGGGCCTTTGCCGCGTTGCCCAGCAGTTCCCCCAGGGCTTCCACGGGGTAGGGTGGTGGTGCGCTTTTCTCAGCCAGTGGCAGCGGCTTGGTGTCGATACCTGGCAGCGGGGCGCTTAATCCGGAGCGCGGGTCTGTTGCGGTAATCGGTAGGTACTGGGTCATTGCGGCCCCCTTTGCCACTGGTGCAGGTCGTTGAAGTCGGAAAGGTGAACAGGTGCGGCTGGCGGCCATTCAGGCAGGGCAAACCGTGCCCCGGCTGCCAGTGCGGCGGCTCGTGCAGCGGCGGCTCCGGGGTTGCCTGGTGTCTGCCGGTCATCATCTCCGCACACAATCAGGTCAGCATCAGGCCAGCGGTTGCGGGCTCCGGTTGCTACGGCTTGAAGGTTGCCGCAATCCACGGCGGCCAATACCAGGGCGGCGGGGTCTATCTCTGCCAGGGTGCAGCCGGTGGCCCAGCCTTCACAGATAAGCACGCGGGCGGGGTAGTCGGGGCCATTCACGACGATGAAATTACCGGCCTTCTTTCCGCCAGCCATCAGCCGCTTGTCCCCGGCCTCGTCGATGGTTTGCAGGCTCCATGCTTTGCCGCTGAAGTCGGTTAGCAGTAACACAAGCTCCCGGCCTTGCTGGCGGGCTCTGTGGGGCTGTATGCCCTTGTTTTGCAGATACGGGTGCAATGGGTCTGCCGGGCTGCATGAATGCCAGCGGCGGGCGGCTGCGGCGGCTCTGGCTTCCCACTGCCGGGCCTGCTCTTCCTCCCTGGCTCGTTTGGCTTCCGCCATCCGGCGTTTCAGTTCCCGGCGCTCTGCCGGTGTCATGGCGTCCACGTTCCCGGCTATCCACTTCATTTCTGCCCCGGTGGCCCAGTCTCCGGCCACTACGGCGAACGGCAGGCCCCGCTCATGGTAGGCAATCAGCCAGCCGTTTTTACTGCGGGGCTTGCTGGCGGTGCCAAAGCGTACCGGCTTGCCTTCTGCATCAGCCAGGCGGGACAGCAGGGCGTCAGGGTTGGCCGGTTCTATGCCGTGCTCCAGCAGGGCGGCGCGTATGGCGTCCAGCCGGTCTGCATAGCTGGCGGGGGTGCTATACTGGCTCCGGGTCTGGTGCCTTGCCCCTTCGGGGGCGGGTGCCGTTTTCATGCCTGGCCCCTCCCGCTGATTTGCGCGGTGTGCCCCTGCTTTATCCCCTCCATGAATTCCACGCGGTCAAAAAGCAGCTTGCGGCCAAACCGATAGACTCCCGGCAGGTCATGGCCCTTGGTGAATAGCAGGTGCCGAATGCCTCCCTTGGTGATTGCCGGTTCTGCCTGGCATAGCTGAGTGATGGTCAGCAGGGTTGGGCCCTGGTTGTCGGGTTGGTAGCTTGTTTCGGCGTTAGCGGTTGCGGTCATGGTTTTGCCCTCGTTTGTTGAGTAGTGCCGCGTTGTGCGGCTGAGGGCATGAAACCAATTTAGGCGGGCAAGGGGTGGCAGTTGCCAAAAGTAATTGGCAGTTGCCAAAAGTCGGGCCGGTGTCAGCCCGTTTTGTCGGAATCGTTTAGCAGGTCGGGGCAGGCTTTCAGGGCTGCGGTAATGGCATCCCGTGCGGTTCTGTCGCTGAAGCCGTGGGGCGTTCTGCCGTTGGCGTCCCGTAAATGGCCTGTAGCGATTTCCGCCAGGGCTTTAATGTTGGGCTTGTTACCGTGGGAGTAGGTGCCGTGCTTATCCGCCAGCCCGATAGCCAAGGCGGCAAGGGTGCGCTGTGTGCGGCGCAGCTCTGCGGTCTCTGTTATCCCTTCGGCTCCTGTCTGCGGCGGGTAGTGCTGGCGGTCTGGGTCTTGTTGCTCGTTGGCGGCGCGGCTGGTTTTTGGTTGTTGCGGGGTTCTGGATGTGGTGTTACTCGGCTCCACAAGCAATTTAGATAGTTCGCTCCGCTTTACTGCAAGATAATTGCCGTTAAAAATATGTCTGGCGGGTATGCGATATACAGTAAGACGGGTGTCATCGACTAGGGTAATGAAAGCTTTAGTCCACGCTGCCCCTCCTTTCGGTAGTCGGAAACGCTCCATATTCGGTGCATCTTCTTTTTTGGAGTAACCCCAAATCCTAGTGATTAATTCTTTTGCCGGTTCATCCAAATAAAAATCCCATAGGCCCACAGCAAGGGGCTCGTATCGATGCTCAACGGTTCCATAAACTTCGTCTTCGAAGTAAAGAGCCGGAGGGATCGCGCCTAAGGCATTGTCTTTTTTCAGCGCTTTCGACATGGCTTCTTTTTCGTTTTGTGTCAGATGGCGAAAAGGATAAACCTCTCCAACCGGCCATATTGAACCTTGAGTTTCAGCCACCTTAACAGAAAGGGTAATAGTTCCTTCCATGGCAAGTTGCAGGATGTCAGAAACAGTAATCGGCCCGCCCTCGGTGCTGCGGGCCAGGTAGTCGGCGGTTTCCGTCAGGGTGTACCAAGACTTACGAATCAGTGGCTTCATTGCGCCCCCTTCAGCGCCCCTATTTGGGAAGGCCACGCCAGGCGGGTAGGGTGCCCGCTTTTCGCCCCGTCGGGCTAGGCATGGCCTAAACTGGTCAATCCATGTAAACGATTGCGTTCTGTTCGCCGTACTTGGCCCGCATCATCGCGGCGGCCTGGTGGGCGCGCTCTCGGCTCATCCATGCCGTTTTGTGTTCCTGTCCGTCCTTGGCGTAGAAAACACAGAATTGCGGCATGTGAACGGGCGGGCCTTGCCGATTGCGGGCGGGCTTCCGTGGGCTTGGTATGTGCGGCTTGATGTATTGCATGGCGATTGCTCCGATGGTGGTTATGCGGCGGCGGGCGCCGTTTCATTACTGATAACTTGAATGGCCCGCGCCATGCGTTCGTTCTGTGCGTTCAGTGCCCAGACGTAATTCAGAAGGGTTTCTTCAGACAGGCATTCCCCGTCACTTTGGACGGCTTCAGCCAGGTGGTGCATTAACAGGGACAGCATGGCCCCGGTCTGGTCGGTGGTCTGATCTAGCTCGTCTAGGGCTGTCAGGAAGTCGGGCGTTCTGTGCATCGCTTGGTTCTCCGTTACTTGCTGGCGGTGTTGTCGTCTTGAAAAATGGCGTCCGTCATCCGGTCAACTACGGCGGCCCGGTGGTCTTGCGTCAGGTGGCTATACCGCTGAACCATGGCCAGGGTTTTGTGGCCCAGAATGTCGGCGATCTCCCGGAGCCCGGCCCCGTGCATGGCAAGGTAACTGGCGGCGGTGTGGCGTAGGTCGTGAAACCTGAAGTCCGTCAGTTCTGCCCGCTTCAGGGCGGTTTGCCACGGGCGTTCAAAATCCAGCGGTTTGCCCTTGGTTTTATCGGTTCTGCCAGGGAAGACAAAGGCGGATTCGTCCAACGGTCGAACCTTGGCCCAGTCCTGCATGGCCTGAAGGGCTGGCCCGGATAATGGTGCGGCCCTGGTGTCCCCGTTCTTTGTGTCTTCAAACGTGATTCGCTTCCGCTTCAAGTCCACGTCCCGCCAGCGAAGGCCGGATATTTCCCCACGGCGTCCGCCAGTCGTGATAGCCAGCAGGACTATGGTTTTCAGTTCCGGTGTTTCGGTGGCCTTGTCGCACGCATCTAGCAGGCGCTTGCGTTCGTCATTGGTTAGAAAGCGAGTCCGGCCCCGGCTTTCGGTGCCCCGGCGAACCTTCAGGCAGGGATTATCAGCAATCCAGCCCCAGTCATTGGTTGCCGCTGCCATTACCGGGCTAAGTGAAGCCACGTAACGGTTAACGGTTGCATCCGTGCGCTGCTTTTCGGTCTTGCCTGATTTGTAGGGCGTGGCCTTCAGTTCGTCCCGGTATTCCGTAATCAGGGCGGGGGTAATGTCTTTGATTGCAGTCTTGCCCAGCTTGTCCCGCCACCACGCCAGGTGGGTTGCCCGGTGTGCCTGGTCTTTGAGGCTTGGCAGAATGTCCCGGCTGTATCGGTCGATTGCATCCGCCAGCGTTTTGCCCTTACCGGCTGCGGCGTGGAAATAGCGGCCCTCTCTGATTGCGGCCTCTGTCTGGGTTGCCCAGCGTTTGGCATCCGTCAGGCGGTCAAAGCTTGCGGTTTCAGGCTGGCGGCCCTTCAGGCGGATTTGTACCCGGTAGCTGGTCTTGCCGCTCCGGTTGGTGCGCTTTTCGATATAGGCCACGGCTAGCCCCTCCCATAGCTGAACGGCTGGCGGTGGTATACTGGTTCGGTCATTGGCTGAACCTCCCTTCAGGTTTGCCGGTGATGGCCGGGCTGGTGTTGGCGCACTGGCCCGGCAACTTCCTTTCACTGTAGCCCGCAACACGACACAAAAGCAAGCAAGGGATAGCTAATCCCCTTGAAACAAAACCTATCTCTTTGAATAGAGTGAAAAAATGATTTTCGCGGCCCCTTTATGGGGGAGTAATGGGGGAGTTCTGCTCGAATTTCGCTGTTTTTGGGTGGTGGTCGTCTGGTTGGGGCGTGCTTCTTTTGTGGGGGAGTGTGGGGGAGTTGTGCGGTGATTTGTTGTGCTATTTTTTCTGGCACTCCCCCATAGCTCCCCCATGAGGTGGCCTAGAAACAACAAAGCCCGCTCGAAAGCAGGCTAAGTTGTTGAAATTATTGGTGGGCCCACCAGGACTTGAACCTGGGACCAAGGGATTATGAGTCCCCTGCTCTAACCAACTGAGCTATAGGCCCTAAGAGAAAAGCGGGCGCCATTATACCCGCGAGGGGTGGCGCCCGCTACTGTTTGGGAAATTATCCCTGGTTGCCCTGGTCGTCGATGAAGCCGCGCAGGTGGTCGGAGCGGGAAGGGTGGCGCAGTTTGCGCAACGCCTTGGCTTCGATCTGGCGGATCCGTTCCCGGGTAACGTCGAACTGTTTGCCGACTTCTTCCAGAGTGTGGTCGGTGTTCATTTCGATACCAAAGCGCATCCGGAGAACCTTGGACTCCCGCGCTGTCAGGCCCGCCAATACTGAGCGAGTGGCTTCCCGCAGGCCTTCGGCGGTGGCCGAGTCGACCGGTGAGAGGGCCTGGATGTCCTCGATGAAATCGCCCAGATGGCTGTCTTCGTCATCGCCAATGGGGGTTTCCATGGAAATCGGCTCTTTGGCGATCTTCAGCACCTTGCGGATCTTGTCTTCCGGCATTTCCATGCGTTCGCCCAGTTCTTCCGGGGTCGGTTCGCGACCCATTTCCTGCAGCATCTGGCGGGAAATACGGTTGAGTTTGTTTATGGTCTCGATCATGTGCACCGGAATCCGGATTGTACGAGCCTGATCCGCAATGGAGCGGGTGATGGCCTGACGAATCCACCAGGTGGCGTAGGTCGAGAACTTGTAACCACGACGGTATTCGAACTTGTCGACGGCCTTCATCAGGCCGATGTTGCCTTCCTGAATCAGATCCAGGAACTGCAGGCCGCGGTTGGTGTACTTCTTGGCGATGGAGATAACCAGACGCAGGTTGGCCTCCACCATTTCCTTCTTGGCGCGACGGGCCTTGGCTTCGCCGATAGACACGCGGCGGTTGATCTCTTTCACGTCGGCCACGTCCAGATCCACTTCGGTCTGAACGTTCTGGATGCGCTTCTGCAGGCGAACGATTTCGTCGACGCGCTCACCAATGGCGGCGGCATAGGGTTTCTTGGTGGCGGCGATTTCGCCAGCCCACTCAAGATCGACTTCGTTGCCCGGGAACCATTTGATGAAATCCTTACGGGGCATTTTGCAGTCGCGTACGCAGATCTGCATGATGGCCCGCTCATTTTCCCGCACCATGGAGTTGGTGGAGCGAACCACGTTTACGAGTTCGTCAAAGGCTTTGTTGGCGAGCTTGAAGGGGGCAAACACCTGGCCCAGGTCGTTCAATGCTTCCTGGGTTTTGGCGTGGCCACGGCCGTGCTTGGCCAGCGCTTTGTCTGCGATCTCAAGCTTTTCTTTCAGCAGCTCAAACCGCAGGCGGGTCTCCTCGGGATCCGGGCCATTGTCGTTGTCGTCTTCGGAGTTGTCGTCGTCTTCGCTTTCGTCGTCGACGTCGCCTTCTGCATCCTCGGAGGGTTTGGCGTCGGCACTGTTATCTTCGCCCATGAACGGCTCGGCATCGTCAGGATCGAGAAATCCGGTCACGATATCGCTGATGCGGCCTTCGTTTTCGATGATGCGATCGTAGGCCTGAATAACGGTACCTGCGGTGCCCGGGAAGTGCGCAACCGCGGCCATCACATCGCGGATGCCTTCTTCGATCCGCTTGGCAATAACGATCTCGCCTTCGCGGGTCAGCAGCTCTACGGTACCCATTTCACGCATGTACATGCGGACAGGGTCTGTGGTGCGGCCAGCGTCGGTTTCTACGGCTGCCAGTGCGGCAGCAGCTTCTGCGGCAGCGGCTTCGTCTGCGGTGGAGTCGCCTTCGGTCATCAACAGGGTATCGGCGTCGGGTGTTTCTTCGCACACCTGGATACCCATGTCGTTTATCATCCGGATAATGTCTTCCACCTGATCCGGATCTGCGATATCTTCCGGCAGGTGGTCATTTACCTCGGCGTAAGTCAGGTAACCTTGTTCCTTGCCTCGTGCGATGAGGTCTTTCAAACGTGATTTCTGCGAATTGCCTGACATAGACACCCTGTGAACTCGCTTTTAAACGGAAAAAAGTTAAACAGCCATTATAGCTGTCGCTCGGTTGCGCTGCCACCGAATGGTTAGATGGTGATCAACGCAACTGGTTTCAAGTATCAGCCTTCAGCTTTCGGTTTTAACGTACCGGTGCTGAGAGACCGGAGCTCTTCCCGCTCTTCCGGGGAGAGCGAGGCCAGATTCCGGAGCAGAGATGCCAGCCTTTGCTGGCGCGCGGCCTCTTCGTTCGGGCTAAGCAGTTCTCTGGCGGCTGCCAGTGTGCGTTCCCGGGCCGGAATGTGCTCCAGTCCATCAAACAGGTTGTAGAACCTGTCTCTGGCCTGCTTGTCGGTTGCCAGGCCCGCTACCAGTTCCTTGCGGGTCTGAATGTTCTGTTCCAATAGCCAGCGGGCGAAGCGGCCTGCCTGTTCCAGCTGTCTGGTGCTGTCGGACAGGCTTTTTACTTCGGTTGCCAGTTCCGGTGTTTCCAGCAAAGCCAGGCACAGTGTGCTGTCTTTGCTGAGCTTTACGTCAATGCGTTCTTCTGTTGTGCGGTTACGGCTTTCGCCGCGCCAGCCCCGGGCCTTGTAATCTTTGCCCGGTTGCCGCTTCTGCCACTGATTGCGGCCACCGCACAGGCGCAGCATTTCCTGCCACATGGCGTCCCGCAGCGTACTGCGGGGCATCTTGTTAAGCAGAGGCTCAACTCGAGCTCTCAGCTCTCCCCGATGCTCCGGCAAATCGAGGTTCAGCCCCTCTGACTGGCGATCAAACAGGTATCGCGAGAAAGGAGTGGCGCCATCAATGCGTTGCTGGAACTCGGTAGCACCTTCTTTTCGAACCAGGGTGTCCGGATCTTCGCCCTCAGGCAGCATAAGAAACTGCACATGCAGCCCGTCAGCCATAAGTTCAAGGGCATTTTCCATCGCCCGGTCGGCGGCCCGGAAGCCTGCCTGGTCGCCATCAAAACAGAAAACAAGATGCCGCACCTGCTTTAACAGTGCGGTCAGGTTGTCCTGGTTGGTCGCCGTGCCCAATGTGGCAACGGCATACCGGATGCCATGCTGGGCCAGGGCAATAACGTCCATATAGCCTTCAACCACCAGCAGTCGATCCAGTTGCCGGATGGCTTGTCTGGCTTCGAAAAGGCCGTAAACTTCCCGACTTTTATGGAAAACGTCGGATTCCGGCGAGTTAATGTACTTCGCCTTATCGTCGCCCAGCGTCCGCCCGCCAAAGGCGACGGTTTTGCCCCGCGTGTTTCGGATCGGGAACATGATCCTGTTGCGGAACAGATCTCGTGGGCGGCCGTATTTGTCCGAGACGGTTCTGGTTTCGAGCAGCGGCTCTTTCAGGTCTTTTGGCGCTGCGTCGTAAAGCGCCGTACCCGTGCCGGGAGCAAACCCGATCTGGTATTCCTCGATAATCCGGGAATCCAGCCCCCGCTGCTGCAGGTAGTCGCGTGCGTGCGTGCCCTGCTGGCTGCCAAGGCTGCCATGGTAATAGCGGCAGGCAAAGTCCAGGGCGTCGGTAAAGGTTCTGGCCTGCTGGATTTCCTGTTTCGCCGCCTGGTCATAGGGCACTTCAAGACCAGCCCGTTTGGCCAACTCTTCCACGGCTTCGGTAAAGCCTAGCCCTTCCAGCTCTCGGATGAAGCTGATAGCGTCGCCATGGGCACCACAGCCAAAGCAGTGATAGAAACCTTTGTCTGGCCGTACGTTGAATGACGGAGTTTTCTCGTCGTGAAACGGACAGCAGGCTTTGTAGTTGGCGCCAGCTTTCTTCAGAGTGATGCGGGATCCAATCAGCTCTGCCAGGTCGATCCGATCCAGCAGGTCTTCAACAAAGCGTTGAGGGATCAATCCGCTCATGGTGGCTCCACATCGGCCGGGGCGTCCGTTTCTAATCCGTTTTGCCAAAGCCAAAAATGCCGCCGAAGCCAGGCCTCGGCGGCATTTTCATTTTACCGCGACGAACCGAAGCCGGTGCGGTAATAACGCGTGCTGTCGATGGGCGCTTGAACTCAGTACAGACGTTCGAACTTGCGCTGTTCCCGCTGAAGCTTCTTGAGATGACGCTTAACGGCAGCAGCAGCTTTACGCTTACGAACCGCAGTCGGCTTCTCGTAGTGCTCGCGACGACGTACTTCAGACAGTACACCGGCTTTTTCGCAGGAACGCTTGAAGCGACGCAGTGCTACGTCAAACGGCTCATTCTCTTTCACTTTAACAGCTGGCATTCGAAAATCACCTACCTGATAGATTCGGTTTCAGTTTGCTCCGCAAGATCTCGGTTTGCGGCTCTAGTCCTGGTCAGATTGGCTAAAACTCGACCAGTGCATAATTTAGGGCGGCAATGATAACGGCTGCGTCGGTCGAGGTCAATCATTGTTCAATGAAACTGCCGGATGCTTTCCTGTTTCTGCTAAACTGCCGGGCATTGATTCAGACACCCCTCGGACTTTGTACTCGTTATGCTGACTCTCGGTATTGAAACGTCTTGCGATGAGACAGGCGTTGCCCTGTTTGACGACCAGCAGGGGCTGCTGGCCCATGCATTGTTTAGCCAGATCGATATGCACGCGGATTACGGCGGTGTGGTGCCGGAGTTGGCGTCCCGGGATCATGTGCGAAAGCTGCTGCCACTGTGCGAACAGGTGCTGGCGCAGGCAGGCAGGCAGCGTTCCGACATCGAAGGCATTGCCTATACCGCCGGTCCGGGCCTGGTGGGCGCTCTGATGGTGGGGGGCTCGGTAGCCCATGCGCTGGGGTATGCCCTGGGGGTGCCTGTACTTGGGGTGCATCATATGGAAGGGCACTTGCTGGCACCGATGCTGGAGGATAACCCCCCGGCCTTTCCGTTCGTTGCCTTGCTGGTATCCGGAGGCCATACCCAGTTGGTTCGGGTAGACGGCATTGGCGAATACCAACTGCTTGGCGAGTCGGTGGACGATGCTGCAGGGGAAGCCTTCGATAAAACCGCCAAGATGCTCGGGCTGGATTATCCCGGGGGGCCTCGTGTGGCAGCACTGGCTGAGCAGGGCAGGGCTGGCCAGTATCGCTTCCCGCGACCGATGACCGACCGGCCAGGGCTCGACTTTTCTTTCAGCGGCCTGAAAACCTTTACACTGAATACAGTGAACGACGCTGCGGACAAGGGGCAACTTGATGACCAGGTGCGGGCTGATATTGCTTTGGCCTTTGAGGCTGCGGTGGTTGATACGCTGGTGATCAAATGCCGTCGGGCGCTGGAACATACCGGTTGCAAACGCCTGGTGATGGCCGGTGGCGTAAGTGCCAACAAGCGCCTTCGCGCGGCTTTGGAAGCGATGGCGGGAAAACTCGGCAGCACGGTTTTTTACGCGCGGCCGGAATTCTGCACTGACAACGGAGCCATGATTGCCTACGCCGGAGCTCAGCGTCTGAAGCATGGTCAGCGGGATGGTGAACGGATTGTGGCGGTTCCACGTTGGCCAATGAACACCTTGCCGCCCGTGGCGGAACCCAGGTCGAACGGACTGGTGGACTAAAAGCCGGTCTCCCGCCCCTGCGCCAGACGGATCAGGTTGTTGCGGTGGCGCACCACAATCAGCAGGGCCAGCAGCCCGAACAGTGGCAGGGTGGCGGGCTCCAGCAGGGCACTGATGACCGGGCCGCTGATGATCGCGACCAGAGAGGCGAGGGCCGATATGCGCCAGCGCCACATTACGCCGAGCCATAAGCCAGCCATCAAAAACGTGGTCAGTGGTGCCAGCGCAAGGCCCGCCCCCAGTGCTGTAGCAACACCCTTGCCGCCTTTGAAATGATAAAAGACCGGGATCATGTGGCCGGTGACGGCGCAGAGCGCGACGATGGCCTGCACCAGGATAGACATGCCGAGTGAGTGTGCCAGCCAGACCGGCAACCAGCCTTTTAGTGCGTCGAGTACCAGAGTTGCCAGCGCAGGCTGCCAGCCGCCGGCTCGGTAGACGTTGGTGGCCCCGGGGTTGCCGGAGCCCAGCGCCCTTGGGTCTGGCAGCTTCCACCACCGGCACACCGGCAGTGCGAACAGCAGTGAGCCCGCCAGATAGGCGCCCGCACAAAGCAGGACAATCAGAATCGGTTGGCTGTTGGCATCCATGGTGTAACCGGAAGGGCAGAGACGGTGCCCGCTAATTTGTGAGAAAATGCCCGCCTAGTTGATGCGGGGTAAGGCGCTAAACAGCAACACTATCGCCTGTCTGTGTGATATTCAATCAGCCAAGAGTGGAAGGCTCGGGAGTCCGGTTTGGCAAACGGTGTGTGGGACACAGTCCTGATTGAGGGGCTGGCGGTGGAAACCGTGATCGGTGTGTATGACTGGGAACGGAAAATTACCCAGCGTGTTCTGGTGGATCTGGAAATGGCCTGGAATAACTCGATACCCGGTGGCAGCGACGACGTGGCAGATGCCCTGGATTATGCTGCAGTGAGCGAGCGGGTTAGCGCCTGCCTGAAGACGCTGGAGCCGCAACTGCTGGAAACCGGGGCCGAGGCCATTGCAAACCTGTTGCAGTCTGAGTTTGGAGTGCGCTGGCTGAAACTGACGTTGAACAAGCCGGGGGCTGTACCCTCTGCTCGCTCCGTGGGTGTCAGAATAGAGCGGGGCAGCCGAACATGAACCGAGTGTACATCAGTATCGGCAGCAATATTGATCGTTATCAGCGCGTTACGGCGGCACTCGATGCTCTGGCGCAGTGGTTTGGTGAGCTTGAGATTTCGCCGGTCTATGAAAGTGTGTCTGTCGGTTTTGACGGATCAGATTTTTTGAATCTGGTGGTGGGCGTGGATACCGACTGGTCGGTGGGTGAACTGTCAAAACGGTTCAAGCAGCTGGAAGCCGAGAATGGGCGAAAACCCACGGCGCCGAAGTTCAGCCCCAGAACGCTCGATCTGGATATTCTGACTTGGGGCGATGCTACGGGTATGATCGAGGGTGTCGAGCTGCCGAGGGCCGAGATTCTCAAAAACGCTTTTGTGCTTCGCCCGCTGGCGGATATTGCTCCTGAGCAGGCACACCCGGTATGCGGAGAAACTTACCTGTCTCTGTGGCAAAACTACAGCCGGAACCAGAAACTCTGGCCGGTGGACTTTACCTGGCAGGGGCGCCGGATCTCAAGCGCCGGTGGCTGACCGGAACAGGCGAATAAGGTTATCGGTAGCGCTGTCTCCGGCGCTGCCATCTGTGTGGTCGCCGGATAGCATGGGCAGAATTTCACTGCCGATCTGCTTGCCCAGCTCCACCCCCCACTGATCGAAGCAATCGATGTTCCAGATAACGCTCTGCACGTAAGTGCGGTGCTCATACAGTGCGACCAGAGCGCCGAGTGTCTGCGGTGACAGACGAGGCATCATCAGAATATTGCAGGGCTGATTGCCGGGTATGGCCCGGTGGGGCGCAAGCTGCCTGGCGGCCCCGGCTTCCATACCTGACGCCAGCAGCTCTTCAAACGCCTCGGCTTCGGTTTTGCCGGTCATCATGGCACGCGCCTGACTCAGGCAATTGGCGAAGAGGGAGGTGTGGTGGCGGGCAACCGGATTGTGTGACTGTAGCGGCATAATAAAGTCTGCAGGAACCAGCCGGGTGCCCTGGTGGATGAGTTGGTGGTACGCGTGCTGGCCGTTGGCGCCAACACCTCCCCAGAGCACCGGGCCGGTATCGTGACTGACAGCTACCCCTTGCGCGGTAACGCGCTTGCCGTTGCTTTCCATATCCAGTTGCTGAAGGTGTTCCGGAAGGAACTTGAGGTACTCGTCGTAGGGTAGAACCGCGTGGCTCTGGGCGCCCCAGAAGTTGTTGTACCAGACGCTGAGCATGGCCATAACCACGGGCATGTTCTGCTCAAACGGCGCATTGCGGAAGTGCTGATCCATCTGGTGGGCGCCCGCCAGAAGCGCCCGGAAATGATCCATGCCCAGCGTTATAGCGATGGGCAGGCCAATGGCAGACCAGAGGGAGTAACGGCCCCCTACCCAATCCCACATTGGAAATATGTTGTCGGGCGTGATCCCAAAGCGAATGGCTTCGCCTGCGTTCGCGGTAACCGCAAGAAAGTGACAGGCGACCTTGTTTTCGGAGCCGCCGTGGTCAAGAAACCACTGGCGGGCCAGCAGGCTGTTCTCAAGGGTTTCCTGGGTGCGAAACGATTTCGACTGCACCAGAAACAGGGTAGTGTCCGGGTTCAGCGGCGCCAGGGTTTCGGTAATGTCGGTGCCATCGATGTTGGCAATAAAATGGCAGTTGATGCTTTGGTGCCAGTAGGGGCGAAGCGCTTCGACCACCAGCTTGGGGCCCAGAAAGGAGCCGCCAATACCGATGCTGACTACATCGGTAAAGCGTTTGCCGGTATGGCCGGTAAACCTGCCGTCGTGAACCTGTTCGACCAGAGATTCCATACGGTTCAGGGTTTGGTGTATTTCCACCAGAATATTTGTGCCGTCAACCTCAATGGCTTGCGTGGCTGGCTGTCGCAGGGCAGAGTGCAGGGCGGGGCGATGCTCTGTTCGGTTAACCTTGGCACCCTCCAGCAACGCTGTGATGCGGCCGTCGAGGTTGCAGCTCCGGGCCAGGTTCATCAGAGCGCGGAGGATGTCATCGGTCAAGCGGTTGCGGGAAAAGTCCAGTGTCAGCCCGGCCGCCTCAAGAAGATAGCGCTGGGCCCGGCCGGGATCTCGGTTAAAGAGATCCCGCATGTGGGTCTGTGCCATGCCCTGGCGGGCGCGCAACAGCACCTGCCACTCGGGAGTGTCAGTGACGCTGGCGGTTTTCTCCGGCATGGTGTCCGTTCCTTTGTCTGGCCAGGGCGGTGGCGCTTGTCAGCGGGTGATGGACAGGTTGTCAATCAGCCGGGTGGTGCCCAGAAAGGCTGCCACCAGCAGTGTCAGTTCCTTATCATCGGCCGTGGCGGGCCGTAGCGTGGCGCTGCTGACAATATTGAAGTAATCGGGCCGCAGGCCAGCGTCCGCCAGAGCAGAGCGTGCTTGTTCTTCAAGCGCCCTGAAATCGCTCTGGCCACCACTCAGCTGATCGGCGATGTCGCACAAGGTGCGGTACACCACCGGGGCAATGGCTCGCTCTTCTTCCGAAAGGTAGCCATTACGCGAGCTTTTTGCCAGACCGTCGTCTTCGCGGATGGTCGGGGCGCTGATAATTTCAACCGGCAACATCAGGTCTCGTGCCAGCTTGCGGATAACGGCCAGCTGCTGGAAGTCTTTCTCGCCAAAAACCGCAATATCAGGCTGCACCATATTGAGAAGCATGGTAACAACGGTTGCCACGCCCTCGAAATGGCCGGGCCGACTGGCGCCACAATGACCTTCACTGACATCCGGCACCACCACCTTGGTCTGGTTAACCAGGCCTTCGGGGTAAATTTCCTGTACGGAAGGGGCAAACACCAGGGTATTGCCCGCTTCGGCCAGCTTGTTCTGATCCTCGGCCAGCGTTCTCGGGTAGCTATCCAGGTCTTCGCCCGCACCAAACTGCATGGGGTTCACAAAAATACTGGTAACCACAATGTCGGCGGCCTCGGCAGCCTTGCGCACCAGGGAAATATGCCCCTCATGCAGGTTGCCCATGGTTGGCACCAGGCCGATGGTCTTGTCCTGCTGGCGATACGACCTCAGCATGGTGCGCAGTTCTTTCAGCGAGTTTACGGTTCTCATGCTTTGAACGTATGCTCCTCGGCTGGAAACGAACGATCTTTGACGGCTTTGGCGTAGGCAGCCACCGCATCGGATACAGAGTCGTTTTCCGCCAGAAAGTTTTTGACGAACCGGGGCTTTCGGCCGACGGTGACTCCAAGCATATCATGCAGTACCAGCACCTGGCCGTCTGTGTCTGAGCCCGCACCAATGCCGATGACCGGCGCTTTTACCGCCTGGGTAATCCGGGCAGCCAGGGTGGCCGGTACGCATTCCAGCAAAATCACATCGGCACCGGCCCTTTCCAGCTCGCAGGCGTGCTCAATCATGGCTTCAGCAGCCTTCTCGTCACGACCCTGGACTTTGTAGCCACCAAACTTGTTTACGAACTGGGGCGTCAGGCCCAGGTGTGCACACACAGGAACCCCGCGCTCACTCAGCGCCTCGATGGTATCGCGCATCCAGTCGGTGCCCTCGAGTTTTACCATGTGGGCACCTGCACGCATCAGCTCCGCAGCGTTATCCAGAGCGTCGGCTACCGTGCCGTAAGACATAAAGGGCATATCGGCCATGATCAGCGACCCGCGGTTACCTTTGGCGACGCAGGAAGTGTGGTAGATCATGTGCTCCATGGTCACCGGCAGAGTGCTGTCGTTGCCCTGCAGTACCATGCCCAGGGAGTCTCCAATCAGAATAACGTCGACACCCGCTTCACTGACCACCTGTGCGAAGGTGGCGTCGTAAGAGGTCAGCGCAGAGAAGGCTTCGCCTTTTTGTTTGTATTCCCGCAGGGTGTTGATGGTAACTGCCATAAGAGCCTCGCCTTTTGGGTGAATGGGCTGTTTCCGGACCGGGGTCTGCCGGTTCTCAGAGCGTTAATGTAAATCCCGGGTAGGTCATAAACAAGGGTAATCTGGGCATGTATGGCCAGCCGCACATGTCAGCTTGCCAGGGGTGGCAGCTTGCGGAGCTGGTTGTCGGTGCACTGCAGGCGCACTGCAGCAACCGCGCGCCCGTCTGGCAATTGCAGTTCCGGCTCAAGATCGAGCAACGGCTGTAGCACAAAGTCCCGGTTGCACAGCTCTGCGTGGGGAACGGTCAGGCGTTCATCGGAAATCACGTCACTGCCGAACAGTAGCAAGTCGAGATCCAGGGTGCGTGGCCCCCAGTGCCGCAGACGTTCACGACCGTGTGCCTGTTCGATGGCCTGCAGGTGATCGAGCAGTTGATGGGCGCTCAGGCCTGTGCGCAGTTGTACAGCACCATTGACGAAGTCAGGCTGATCCTGCGGGCCCATCGGGCGGCTGGCGTAAAAGGGCGATTGGGCAACCAGCACCGTGTGCGGTAACGCAGCCAGTTCGGTAACAGCGCGGGCCAATTGGGCTGCGGGTTCCTGTTGGTTGCTGCCCAGCCCGATAAAAGCCTGAACACTCATGGCTTGTTTGCCCGCGGCGCGGGCTTACGACCGCGTCGCCGTTTTCGGCCAGCCGGTGCGCCAAGCTGTGAAAGCAACTTTTCCTGCCCTCGTTCGTCGGTAGCCTGAAAATCTGTCCACCACTGGCCCAGCCCTGGTTCCAGCTCTCCAGCCGCTTCTCGCAGCAGCAGGAAGTCATAAGCCGCCCGGAAGCGGGGGTGGGCCATGGTCGCAAAAGCGCGCTTACCCTGTCTGCGAGGCAGGCGCATCTGAAGCTCCCAGACTTCCTTCATGGGGCCGGAGAAACGTTTGGGAATGGCGGTGGCCTGCACCTGGCGGCCGATCACTTTGCCGATAGCGCCGTGCAGGGCCGGTTGAACCGGATCACCGTTGTCCTGGCGCTTGCGCCACTCGGCTTGCAGGGCAGGCCAGAGCATGGCGCCAAACAGGAAGTAGGGTGTGACGGATTTTCCGCGGGCTATGCGGGCATCGGTGTTGCGCAGTGCCTGCAGGATCAATTCGTCCGATTCTCCCTGCTCCAGAGCCCGGGTGGTTTCCGGGAACAGTGGCGCGAGCAGGCCGTAGTGCCGTAACAATTGATAGGTTACTTCGCCATGGCCCGCGGAGAAGAGTTTTAATACTTCTTCAAACAGCCGGGCCGGAGGAATGTGGGTCAGCAGTGGTGCCAGCTCCCGGATGGGGGCTTCGGTGCCAGCCTCGATATCGAACCCGAGCTTACCCGCAAAGCGGATGGCGCGGAGCATCCGTACAGGGTCTTCCCGGTAGCGGGTTTCCGGATCACCGATAAGCCGAATCTGCCGGTTTTCCAGATCTCTCACGCCCTGGGCAAAGTCGACGATGCTGAAATTCCGGATACAGTAATAAAGGGCGTTAATGGTGAAGTCACGGCGCAGGGCGTCCTGTTCCAGGTCGCCGTAAACGTTGTCTCGCAACAGCAGACCGTGCTCACTGGTTTTGTGCTCATCGTCGGCGACATCACTGGCGGTATCGTTGGCGTTGCCGCGAAAGGTGGTTACCTCGATGATTTCACGCCCGAACACAACGTGGACGATACGGAATCGCCGCCCGATCAGCCGGGAATTACGAAACAAGTCATGGACTTCTTCCGGTGTCGCATCAGTGGCGATATCAAAGTCTTTGGGTTGGCCGCCCAGCAGAATGTCGCGTACGCCTCCGCCGACCAGGTAGGCTTCATAGCCCGCCTTGTTCAGTCGGTGCAGTACTTTTTTCGCCGGTTCGCTGATCATTGAGCGGGACACATTGTGCTGGTCTCGCGGAATGTCCTGACGCTGATACCGGGGAGTCTGCTTCTTTCCGTGGCCGGGAATGAAGGAGCGGAGTTTTTCAACAAGTCGTTTAGGCATGGAATTCCGTGCTTGCAGTGCGCAAAAACGGAGAGTTTAACGATTTGGGCAGGAAATGCACACGTTTAGGTGCAAAGCAGGGGAATAAACTGATGGCAATTCGCCGGGAACGAAGGGGGTAAATTTCAAAACCCGAATAATCAAAAGGCGGATTCGTTCTCACGAATCCGCCCTGAAAGCGTTGACGATCTGCATTGTTTTTGTTTTTACCGGGATTCTTTTTAATCTTTTGCCCCAACTTGGTGTTCTCAAACCGAGAACCAAAGCTTCACAAACGGAAAGCTTTGAATACACAGAGCGGCCAGGGGCATGAAGCGGGTTCTGAAGTATTTGTAGGGTCGCCTGGAGGACGATTCTTTTCTACATCTACAACTCGCGCATGCGGCGGAACCACTAAAAAGCATAGTACCCAAAACGCTCAATTCGCTTACGTCCTGTCTTGTTTTTGTTGGCGGACGTTTCTGCAGCTTTTTGTGTTTGTTTTTAACGCTGCGATGCCACAATTGTTTTTGTTGTTGTGCGCTAAATAGATTGCAGAGCCCGTGCCAGTTTTAATAAGTCTATAATAAACAAAGGCTTAGGATTTCAGGGTGGGTAAGTGTTACTGCGTATCCGGGGTGAGTGTTACCTTATTTACAGACTTTCACGGATAAGTGTTACCGAGGGGAACAGGAAGGTAACAGGAGTCGCCCGGGCGTTCTGACCTCAGGTTTTTTTTCTCGGAATGCCCAATCGCTGGCGGCGCTCCCATAAGGATTTACGGCTGATGCCCAGTTTCTGAGCAAGTTCGGTCTCGCTCATTCGGTCTTCGTTTTCCAGCACAAAGTGCTGGAAATAATCCTCCAGTGACAGATCACTGGAGTCGTCTGCTTCCCGGGCGGGCACCTGTTCATTGTTACCTTCAACCAGGGTTTCGGGGATGTGATCGTCTGTTGGGTCGTTATCCAGATCCAGTGACGACGGATGGATGATGTCACCATCAGACAGGATGGAGGCCCGCTCTATTGCATTCTCCAGCTCTCGCACGTTGCCTGGCCAGCGATAGCGTTCCAGTGTGCGCATGGCTTCGGGGCTGAGGGAAAGTTCGGGGCGGCCCAGTTTGTTTGCCTGGCGGGCCAGGAACCGCCTCGCCAGGCCCAGAATGTCTGCGCGGCGCTCCCGAAGCGGTGGAATTCGGATTTGCATGACGTTCAAGCGGTAATACAGATCTTCCCGGAACTCTCCGGTGCGGGTCATGGCTTTCAGGTTGCGGTGGGTGGCGGCTATCATCCGCACATCTACCTTGCGGCTCTCGGTTGAGCCCACCCGGCGAATCTCGCTTTCCTGCAATACTCTCAGCAGGCGGGCCTGCGCTTCCGGCGGCAGTTCGCCAATTTCATCCAGAAACAGGCTGCCGCCATCGGCCGCTTCTATCAGGCCAGTACGGGCAGAGACGGCACCGGTAAATGCGCCCTTTTCGTGGCCGAACAGTTCGGATTCAATCAGGCTTTCGGGAATGGCGGCACAGTTTACTGAGATCAGTGGCTTTTTTGCCCTGGGGCTAAGCAGGTGCAACGCCCGTGCGGCCAGCTCTTTACCGGTACCGGATTCGCCCCGAATCAGGGTGGTGGTTTCGGTCGGTGCGACTTTTCGGATCAGTGTGAATACCCGCTGCATGGCATCGCACTGGCCATACATGATGGCAGAGGGGTCGGCTTCTACATTACTGCTATCGCTGTGGGCGCCGGGCTCGTCTGTGTCTTCTGCGAGTGCGGGGTTGCGGGCCAGAATACTGGCAACCGCCGCCAGCATTTCATCGTGATCAAAGGGTTTGGCAATGTAATCCACGGCGCCCATTTTCATGGAATCCACTGCAGAGCGCAGGCTGGCATAGCTGGTCATGATCAGCACCGGCGTGTTCGGTGCACGGTTGATCATTTCGGTTCCGGCGGCGCCCGGTAGCCGGAGATCGGTAATGATGAGATCAAAGCTGTCGGGATCCAGGCCTTCGGCTTCCTCCACAGATACCGCGTCAGCCACCTCGTAACCGGCGTGTTGCAACAGCTTGCGAACGGCAGAACGAATAATATCTTCATCTTCAACAATCAGGATGCGGGGCATAGCGTACTCAAGACCTTTGGTTCATGCGGGTGTCGCCGGTGGTAGTGTCAGGCTCGTAAGCTGGCAGGCGAAGTCTTACACAGGTGCCGGTGCCGGTTTCCTCGCAGGCAGGGCTCTCTACCTGAATATTGCCGTAGTGCTCTTCAACAATGCTGTATACCAGCGACAGGCCAAGACCGGTGCCTTTATTCGGGGCTTTAGTGGTGTAGAAGGGCTCGAAGATATGATCCAGCTCCTCACTGGCTATACCGGAGCCTTCATCAATCACCTCGATGATAGCGGAGTAGCCGTCGCCGTTTCCAGTTACCCGCACCGTTCCCCCCTGACTTGAGGCATCGCGGGCGTTGCCTAACAGGTTAAGGAATACCTGCACCAGGCGTTGCTCATCGCCAAGAACCAGAAGATCCTCCGGGCATTCGTTCACAAACCGGATGCGTGTGCCCTCATCGGCAAGTGAGAGCAGGTTCATGGATTCTTCGACGCAGCGGTGCAGGCTGACAGGCTCATAGCGGTTAGCCTGGGCATGATTGCCGGAGCGGGCAAAGTTCATCAGCGTTTGCAGAATATTCGACACCCGTCTGGTTTGTTGCTGGATCTGGTTGGCTGTTTCCAGAATGGCCGGGTCGTCCGTTTCCAGTTTCAGATTCTGAGCCAGTGAGGAAATACCGGTGACCGGGTTGCCGATTTCGTGGGCAACCCCCGCAGCCAGGCGACCAACCGAGGCCAGGCGCTCGCTGTGAATCAGCTCGTCTTCCAACAGCCGGGTCTCGGTCTGGTCTTCCACCAGGATAATCGACCCGCCCTCCGGGTGATCGGGCCCGTTCAGGGCGGCTTTGTGCAGGTTCAGCCAATGGGGTTTGCCCCGCAGGTCCAGCCGGTGTTTGTAACGGTGCAGTTCGTCGCCGCTGTTGAAGTCATCAAGCAATGCGTACCAGTGCTCGGGCAGGGTGACCAGGCGCGCACCAACCACCTCTTCTGCAGAAATTCCGGTGAGGGTTTGCATGGCGTGGTTCCACATCAGAATCTCGCCGTCCTCACCCACTGAGCAGGCGGGAATTGGTAGATTCTGCAGTGTTTGGCGATAGTGGCGCCGAAGATTGTCGAGTTCACCGGCCAGCCCCGTCAGCTGGTTCTGGTAGTCCCCGAGTGCACGCTCGACATAACGTATGTCCTGGCCCATGCCGCCCCGGGTGAGCGGCTTGAAACCCAGATGCTGTTTTACGATGTCTCGGGCCACCGAAGGGCCAAGCAGGCCGGACAGGTTGATTTCAACCTGATCTCTCAGCCGCCGCAACTGATAGGGCCGGAACTCGGCATTGGGCAATTTGAGCTGGTGCAGGGCGCGCTCTACCTCCCGTCGGGCCACGCTCTGGCCCAGGGGCTTGGCCAGTTGCTGGACGAATTCGGTTGAGGAACCGGCCAGTAATTCCCGGCGCTGGGGGCGGGAAAGCGCGCCCAGCGAGCAGGCTTGAGCGGCGCTGGCTTCCTCAGGCGAGGCGGGGCTGATAATGGATACCAGTGCAAAGACCGTCAGGTTGGCGGTCAGGCTGATAAAGGTAAACAGGTGCCAGTTGTCGTAGCCGGGAACCACCGGCAGAGACAACCACTCCAGGCCGTTGTCAGCCAGGGAGAACGGTAATACCAGGGTTGTGAACCAGATCGCCAGCCCCGCCAGCAGGCCTGCAACCAGGCCGCGCCGGTTGCCCTCCGGCCAGTAGATGACACCCAGAGCTCCGGGTAGCAGTTGCAGGGTGCCAGACAAGGAAATGGCGCCAAGAATGGAAAGGTCGAGGTGCTGGCCTATGGTCTCGTGGAACATCAGTGCCAGCATCAGAATGGCGGCGATCAGCAGGCGTTTTACCCACTGCAGCCAGCCATAGATGTCACCATGATCCCGGGGTGTTTTCAGTGGCAGCACAACATGGTTGAGCACCATTCCCGAGAGTGCCAGGGTGCTGACAATCATCAGGCCGCTGGCGGCCGACAGGCCAGCGATATACATCAGCAGGGTGAGGGCCTGGCTGTCCAGGGCCTGAGCCAGGGCAATGCTGAAAAATGCCGGTGGTGCATCTACCGCAAGCGCCTGGGCGCCCCAGAGAATCAGGGGGACGGGGAGGCCGATCAATAACAGGTACAGCGGCAGCCCCCAGCTGGCCTTGGCCAGCGCCCGGGGAGATGGGTTCTCGCTGAAGGTCATGTGGTACATGTGTGGCAGCACGAGCGCCGCCGCAAAACTCATCAGCAGCAAGGCCCGCCAGCTGCCGTCATTGATTGTCATGGTCATACTGGCGCTGGCATGGTCTTTTTGTGCCAGCCAGTTTTCAAGGCCGTCACTGCCGCCAAAAACGGTGAACAAAACCACGCCACCGAGCACCAGAAGTGCGACCACCTTTATGACCGAATCAAACGCAATTGCCAGCACCAGCCCGGGGTGATTGCCGGAGGTTTGATGGCGCCGGGCGCCAAACAGGATGGCGAACAGTAACACCATCAGGCTGAACATCACGCTGATGGCCTTTACCGGAGTTTCCGGAGCCAGCAGGCTGGCAGAACGAGAAACTGCCTGTATCTGCATGCTCAGGAGAGCGAGAATGGCCGCAGCGGAGCACAGGGTAACCAGCGTGCCCGCCCACTGGCTGCGGTAGCGATAGGCGAAGAGGTCAGCCAGTGATGTGAGCTGGTAGGCCCGCGCGATGCGCAAGATCGGGTTGAGAAGAACCGGCGCCAGCAAAAAGGCTCCGCTGATGCCCAGATAGTAGGCAAGAAAGCCGTAGCCGGTTTCTGCCGCCATACCGATAGCGCCATAGACGGCCCAGATACCGGCGTAAACACCCAGGCTAAGGGTGTAGACCAGAGGGTGTCGTACCCATTGCCGGAGCTGGGTGCCCTGTTCTGTGCCCCAGGCAATGCCGAAGAGTACCAGCAGATAGGCCAGGCTGACAGCCAGCAGGTTGCTTGCGCTAAAACTCATTGGGATCCCTGCGCCATTCCAGCCAGAAGCCGATGACAATCAAGCCACCCCAGATCAGGTAGGGGCTGTACCAGGCGTTTTCCGGTGCTGTCCACCAATCCAGAATGTTGGGCGAAAAAATGTACAGCGCCAGCACCAGCAAAAATACCAGGCGGTATATATACATCGGTTTATGGATCCGGAGCAGAGAGTGTCTGGTCGGTTATACCATGGGCCTGTCTTGATGTCAGGGGCAGGGAGCCCCGCTGCCAGTGGGCGACGGCCCAGTCCAGTATGTCGTTCACCCGGGCGCGGGCCAGGTTCCGCCCGGGCGCCTGGCCGAGCGCGTAGAGTGCGTTCATCAGATTGGCCACCGGTTGCTGGTCATCAAGGGCCGGAGCATGGCTTTGTTTGCTGAGCTTCTGGCCCTGGGCATTGGTGATGACGGGTATGTGCAGCCATTGAGGCGGTGGTGCGCCCAGAGCCTGGTATATCTGCTCTTGCTGGGCGGTCATGGCGAGCAGATCCGAGCCCCGCACAACGTGGGTAATGCCTTGGTCTATATCGTCGACAACCACCGCCAGCTGGTAGGCGAAAAAGCCTTCTTTACGCAGAAGCACCGGGTCGTCCAGTTCGGCTTCTACCTGTTGGCATTGCCTTCCAAGAAGCTGATCCTGCCAGATTCGCTGCCCGGAGTTCAGTGCAAAGCGAATGGCGTGCTCTTCCTGCACGACGGCGTGGGGCTGGTTCCGGCAATGATTCGGGTGCCTGCCCTGGTTGGCCTGCAGTTGCTTGCGGGAGCAGCGGCACCGGTAAGCGTTTCCCTGCGCCAGCAGCTGCTGTATGGCGTGCTGGTAAGCTGCATGCCGGTCTGACTGGAACCGGATGGGCTCGTCGGAATGCAGGCCGTGGCTCTCGAGTGAGCGCAGGATCTGGCCGGTGGCCTCGGGTGGTTCCCTGAGGGGATCCAGATCTTCGATTCGAACCAGCCAGCAGCCGTTTGCGGATCTGGCTTCAAGCCAACTGGCCAGCGCGGTAACCAGTGAACCGAAATGCAGAGGGCCGGTGGGAGAGGGGGCAAAACGCCCGCGGTAACCTGATGGTGCCATAGGCGTTTACGGGCTGGCGGCCGGAGCGGTGCCAGCCCGATGGGGCGTCAGATGCCGGTCTGGCGTTCGCGGATTTCCGCCAGAGTCTTGCAGTCGATGCAAAGAGTGGCGGTGGGCCGGGCTTCCAGGCGACGGATGCCGATTTCCACGCCGCACTGGTCGCAAAAACCGTAATCGTCTTTGTCGATACGGTCGACGGTCTGATCGATTTTCTTGATCAGTTTGCGCTCGCGATCCCGGGTGCGAAGTTCCAGGCTGAATTCCTCCTCCTGGGTTGCGCGATCACTCGGATCTGCGTAGTTTGCTGCATCTTCCTGCATGTGATGCATGGTGCGATCCACTTCTTCCATCAATTCCTGCTTCCAGTTAAGAAGCAGACCCTTGAAGTGCTGGAGCATCTCTGCACTCATGTAGTCTTCACCCTTCTTCATTTCGTAAGGGGTGAAGTTAGTAAAACGTTCGCGTGATTGCTCTGCAGTATTTGGCATGAACCCGGCCTCTTGTTAGTACTTCACAAGAACGCTTTGCTTCCCTCCGCATCAGCAAGTCTGAGCGGTTTTACCCTGGTTAGCATTCGTCCTGAAACGGGAATCTGCGGAAAATAGCAGATTACCCCCAGGGGTGCCAGCCTTGTGACACCGACTTATCCCGGAGAGCATATGAAGTTTCCTGATGCTTTGGTAGAGGGGCGACTGATTCGTCGCTATAAACGCTTCCTGGCGGATGTCCGATTGCCGGATGGAACGGAAGTGACGGCCCATTGCCCGAACACGGGGTCCATGTTGGGTTGCCAGCCTGATGATGCCCGGGTTTGGCTGAGCCCCAGTAACAATCCCAAACGTAAGTTGAAGTATACCTGGGAATTGGTGGAACCCTTGCCGGGTGTGCTGGCTTGCGTGAATACCGCCAGGCCCAACGCTCAGGCCCGTATGGCCATTGAGGCCGGTGTGGTGACAGAGCTGGAAGGTTATCGCCAGTGTCGGGCGGAGGTGCGCTACGGCGCAGAGAACAGCCGTATTGATCTGCTGTTGTCCGGCCATGACAGCCAGCCGGATGCCTGGGTTGAGGTGAAAAACGTGACCCTGGCGGAGGGTGGCGAAGGCTTTTTCCCGGATGCGGTAACTGAACGCGGGCAAAAGCATTTGAGAGAATTGACGGCACAGGTGGTTGGCGGCGACCGGGCGGTTCTTTTCTTTGTGGTGAATCACACGGCTATTGAGCAGGTGAGGCCTGCGGATCATATCGACCCGCGCTATGGTCAGCTGCTGCGTGAAGCCTGTGAGGCAGGGGTGGAAGTGATCGCTTATCGTGCCGCGCTGGCGGGAGATGATGGTGAACCTTCCGGCCATCTGACACTGGTGGATTCGGTGCCGGTCAGCCTGGAGCCCTGACCTGCAGACTGCCTTTGTGTTCGCGTAACTCCAGCGGTGTAAGTGCATCGCCCTGGCAGGGCCCGGCAATACACTCTCCGGTGCCCGGCTTGAACAGGGCACCGTGGGTGGAGCACTGGATGAACAGGCTGTCGGCATCCATGAATCGGCCGGGCATCCAATTTAGCTCGATGCCCAGGTGCGGGCACCGGTTCAGGTAAGCCTTCGGGCGGTGTCCGTGCAGAAACAGGAAGCCGGTGCGCGGAAGTGTATCGGGGTCTTCATCAGCCTTCAGGCGAAACTCCAGAAACACCCCCGGCACCAGATCGTTTGCCCTGGCAATCGTCTGCCAGGGCACCTCTGCTCTGGTCATTTGGGCAGAATCGTGTAGCGCATTCGGGTGCCGTGGTTCAGTGACATCACGATTTCGTCGGCTGCCAGGCGATGTGGGAAGTAGCAGCCGGAAATCTTGGCACTGGCGATACTTGCGCCTTCCATTCGCGATTTGGAGAAATCGATGCCCCGCAAGTCCGCACCCCGGAAATAGCCGTGGCGAAAATCGAGACCTTGGGCATCCAGACCTCTCAGGTCTAGACCCCGGAAGTCGCCATGGGCGAAACTCGGCAGCTCGCTGTGCCTTGTCTTTTCTGCATTGAACGCGTCGATGTCCTCGTTCCGCAACAGTTCGTAAAGCGGATGGTCTATTTGTTTGGGATCTTTTTCGTAAACGTCATCCATGTGATACCTCAGCGGCCGTTATCGGCTATACCCAAATGTTGGCGAATGCGGTCGGCAACCGCTTCTGCTACGTGCTCCTGTTCGGTCAGCAGGTGGATGGTGAACGTTTTTTCTTCCTCAGTCAGCGGCTCCAGCCAGCTTTGTTGGGCGTCAAGCAGCTCTTCGGTGGCTTCCGAGGCATCGCCTTTACGGTTGCGCACCCACTCCCTGCGCTGTGCCTCCGGGGCTTCACAGTGCAGTAAGGCAAAGGGCAGGCCCTGGTTTTCAGCGACTTCGGCGAACAGGGTTCGCTCCTCTACTTTCAGGCAAGCGGCATCGACAATCACTGGCAGGCCGGAGGCCAGCAACCGGGCAGCGAGGCTGGCCAGGTGCTGATAGGTTTTTGTGGTTGCCTCGGGGCTGTACAGGTCGGTGCCCAGCCCGGATTTGCTGTCCTCCAGCGGCCCCAGGCCATGCAGCCGTTTACGCTCTACATCCGAGCGTAGCCTAATCAGGCCCAGTTCGCCTGCCATGGCAGCGCTGACACAGGTTTTGCCGCTGGCGGAGAGCCCTGTGGTGGTCAGCAGAAAGTGGTTGGGGATAGCGCTGTATTCTTCTGCCAGCTGGGCATAGGTGCGATAGCTCTGCATCAGTCTGGCTTTTTCGTCGTCGTTCAGCCCGGGATTGCCCAGTGTGAATAGCGCGATCTTGGCGCGAACCATGGCCCGGTAGGCTTTATACAGTGGCAGCAGCACCAGGCCCTCGAAATCACCCCGGTGCTCAAGGTAGGTGTTCAGTACCAAGTTGGCGAGGGCTGGCTCCTGGCGCGACTCCAGATCCATCAGCAGGAAGGCAAGGTCGTTGATGACGTCGATCCAGCGGAAAGGTTCGTTGAATTCGATGCAGTCGAAAACGGTGACTTTGCCGTTGAACTGGGTGATGTTGGCCAAATGCAGGTCGCCATGGCATTCACGAACCAGGCCGCCGGTATACCGGCGGCCGATCAGTTCGCGGTGGCGTTCGAACGTGGTGCGTGTCCAGGCTTCAAGATTGGTGAGCTGGGCGAGCAGCTCAGGGTCATCCAGCATAGGGCGGATCTGATCGAAATTTTCCTGCATGGCTGCAAACACGGCATCCGGAGTGCCGAGGGGTTTGCCTTCGCCGACCGGCGGCAGCGAGGTGTGAAATTCCGCGACCTGACGAGCGAGATCGGAGAGAAGTTCCGGCTCCAGACGCCCTTGTTCCTGGCGCACATCGAAAAGTTCGCCCTGGTTGAACTGGCGCATGCGGATGGCGTATTCGAAAGGTTCGCCATCGCCTCCCAGTTTCGGGGCCTCTGGTGAGCCGGTGATGGGCACCACCTCCAGATAGAGCTCCTCCGCCAGGCGACGGTTCAGGCGCAGCTCTTCCTCGCAAAAGTGCTTGCGGCGTGCCAGTGTCGAAAAATCAAGAAAGCCGAAATCCATGGGCTTTTTGATTTTGTAGGCGTAGTCACCGGTTAGCAGTACCTGAGAAATATGAGTTTCGATCACCCGGAATTCGCTGACCGGGTGGTCGAAGCGGTCGGGATTCTGCAAAGCCGTGATCAGTGTATCCGGGGCGTTGGTGCTCACGTGTTGCTCCTGGCATCCTTGAAGTTGTTGATTTTCAGATTAATGGACTGCTTCACTATAACGGCCAGATTACAGAAATAACACACAAGAGCCCTGCCGATCGGTGTTGGCCGTTCGGTATAATCCCGCCATGAGTAAAAAAACGTCCTCCCGCAGAAAGTCTCCGAAGCCATCCCCCCGCCAACAAGGCCGTCGATTCTGGCGCCTGATGCTCAGGCTGACCACGCTGGGGCTGGTATTGCTGGCCTGCTGGATGATCTATCTCGATGCGGTGGTCACGTCGCGTTTTGAAGGGCGTCGCTTTGAGGTTCCTTCGCGGGTGTATGCCCGGCCGTTGGAGCTGTACGATGGTGCGGGAATCAGCGCGGGCGCCCTGGTTCGGGAGCTTGAGCTCGCAGGGTACCGGGTTCGTGGCGGCAACCGCCCGGGCAGTTATCAGCGCTCGGGCACCAGGTTCATCATCAATACCCGCGGATTTGATTTTCCGGATGGTGCCGAGCCCGCACGGCAACTGGCCTTTGCCATTCGCGGGGATCGGGTAACGGGGTTTTCGGTAACTGCCGGTGATGTTTCACCGATTGTTCGGCTGGAGCCAGCGCAGATTGGCGGTATCTATCCGGCCCACCGTGAAGACCGGATTTTGATTGAGCTGGCGGATGTGCCGCCGGCCCTGATTGGTGGACTGCTGGCGGTGGAAGACCGGCAGTTCTACGACCATTTCGGCATTGCACCTCTGTCGATCGCGCGGGCCATGATCGCCAATATCAAGGCGGGCCGTATTGTTCAGGGGGGAAGTACGCTCACCCAGCAGCTGGTGAAAAACTTTTTCCTGACCCGGGATCAGACTCTGGTTCGCAAGGCCAACGAGGCCTTGATGTCGATTCTGCTGGAGTGGCACTACGACAAAAACGACATTCTCGAAACCTATCTGAATGAGGTCTACCTTGGTCAGGCAGGCACCCGTGGGATACACGGGGTCGGCCTGGCCAGTCAGTTCTTTTTCGGAGCCTCGCTGAAGGAGCTCGATATTCATCAGGTGGCGCTGCTGGTGGGCATGGTGAAAGGCCCCAGTTATTACAATCCCCGCCGACACCCGGAGCGGGCGTTGACCCGGCGCAACCTGGTGATCAGTGAAATGGCCGAGGCGGGTGTGATCTCTGATCAGCAGGCCAGGGCGGCCAGCGCGCGCCCGCTGGATCTCAGCACCCGGCCATCGTTTACCGACAACCGCTATCCCGCCTATATCGATCTGGTGCGTCGTCACCTGGCCCGGGATTACCGGGAGGAAGATCTGCAGAGCGAGGGGCTCAGGATTTTTACCACGCTCAATCCGGAGGTGCAGCAGGCTGCAGAGAATGCCACCAGCAGCACCTTGCCCCGCCTGGCGAAAGGTGAGGCGGCAAAGGCACTGGAAGCGGCCATGGTGGTGACCGGCAAGGATACCGGTGAAGTGCTGGCGCTGGTGGGTGGAAAGGATACGGATTTTGCCGGGTTTAACCGGGCCGTGGATGCCCGGCGCCCGATCGGTTCTCTGGTCAAGCCTTTTGTTTACCTGACCGCGCTTGCCCAGCCAGAGCGTTACACCCTGATTACTCCGGTGGAAGACAAAAGCTTTACTCTGGAATTTGAGGATGGCCGCCGGTGGCAGCCCCGGAATTACGATCGCAAAGAACGTGGCCTGGTGCCTCTGCATCAGGCGTTGTCCCGGTCTTACAATCTGCCGGTGGTGCGAGTAGGGCTGGATGTTGGTATTCCTGCCGTACAGAACACCCTGAAGGCCTTCGGCGTTTCTTCTCCGGTGTCTGGATATCCTTCAATGCTGCTGGGGTCGGTATCGCTGTCGCCCGTCGATGTGGCCCAGTTGTATCAGGGGCTGGCCACCTCCGGGTTCAATACGCCTCTGCGTACGATTCGTGAGGTTACCAACGCCGACAACGAGCCTCTGTCGCGTTATAGCCTGAAGGTGGATCGGGTGGCGGATTCCGCGGTGGTGCACCTGGTTCAGTATGTCATGCAGGAAACCATGCAAGAGGGTACGGGGCGCTCAGCGTATTACACCTTGCCGGATTCGTTGACGCTGGCCGGAAAAACCGGCACTACCGATGAGGGGCGGGATTCGTGGTTTGCCGGTTTCAGCGGTGACTTGCTGGCGGTGGCCTGGGTGGGGCGGGACGATAACGGCGCCACATCCTTGTCCGGAGCAACCGGCGCGTTACCGGTATGGGCGGCCTTGATGGCGCAGGTTCCGCAACATGGCTTTTCGCCGGTGGTGCCCGATGGAGTGCAGTATCGCTGGGTGAACCCTGAAGCCCAGGCACTGACCGGTGAAAACTGTGACAATGCCCGGCTGATTCCGTTCATTGCCGGCAGTGAGCCCGAGCAGCACACCGGCTGCAATGGCAGCCTGGGCGGGCAAATCCGAGGTTGGTTCAAAGGGTTGTTTCAATGAAGAAAGTAACAGGTTTTCGGTTGGCCGCACTGGCCGCGGTTGTCACTTTGGCGGGCTGTGCCTCTGGCCCGGGCGGTGGCTCCATTTATGTGCCGGCGGGCAGTGACAGTCGCTCCCGGGTACCGGAGCCCCCCAAGGCGGAAAACGGCGGTGAGCGGGTCTGGCGCAAGAGTGAACAGCCTGCAGAGCGCACTCCGGAGCCTGCCGATACCCGTGCTCCCAGTTACAGTGAAACCGGTGATCAGTTGCCAGCCGCCGCGCTGACGCTGGTGCGTGATGCCGATCAGTTGCTGCGGCAGGGTGACTCTGCCGCAGCCATTGCGCGGCTGGAACGTGCCCAGCGCATTGCGCCGCGCTCGGCGGAAGTCTATTTCAAGCTGGCGGAAGCCTATGTGGCAGGTAATAATCTCGGGGCGGCGGAACAGTTCACCCTGAAAGGGCTGTCGCTGGCGGGTAAGGATGAACGCAAGCAGCGGTCCGGTTGGTTGTTGCTGGCGGATATTCGCCGGGCCAGAGGGAATGTGGCCGGTGCGGATCAGGCGGAATCGCGGGCCCGTGCTTTATAACTGAACGTAGCAATGGCCCCCGGCCCAGGCACCGGGGGCAACCCTCAATCAGAGCGTTTTCATCACCTTGCGGGCGGCTGCCAGAGTGAACTCAATGTCGTCGTCCGACAATGCGGCGGTGGTAAAACCGGCTTCGAACGCTGACGGTGCCAGGTACACGCCTTCTTTCAGCATGCCCTGGAAAAACGCCTTGAAGCGTTCTATGTCGCAGGCCATGACCTGATCGAAGCGGGTAATTGAGGTTTCGTCGGTAAAGAAGAAACCGAACATGGCACCTGCAGACTGTACCGCCAGGGGGATGCCTGCTTCGTCGGCCGCGGCTTTGAAACCGTCGCGGATGCGGTTGGTTTTTTCGGTCAGGCGATCGTGGAAGCCAGGCTCTGAAATCGCGTTCAGGGTGGTCAGGCCTGCGGTCATGGCCAGGGGGTTGCCGCTCAGGGTTCCGGCCTGATACACCGGCCCCAGTGGTGAGATGTGCTCCATGATTTCCCGCTTGCCGCCAAAGGCGCCGACCGGCAGGCCACCGCCGATCACCTTGCCCAGTGCGGTCAGATCCGGGGTAATACCATAGAACCCCTGTGCGCCGCCCAAAGAGACCCGAAAGCCGGTCATCACTTCATCGAAGATCAGTACCGAGCCGTGTTCATCACACACTTCGCGCAGACCTTCCAGAAATCCCAGTACCGGTGGGATGCAGTTCATGTTGCCCGCTACCGGCTCGACGATGATGGCCGCAATCTGGTCGCCCATTTCGGCAAAGGTTTTGCGCACTTCGTCAATGTCGTTGAAAGTCAGGGTCAGGGTGTGCTCGGCGAGGCTGGCCGGGATACCCGGAGAGTTGGGAACGCCAAGTGTCAGGGCGCCAGAGCCCGCTTTCACCAGCAGAGAATCTACGTGGCCGTGATAGCAGCCTTCGAACTTTACAATTTTATCTCGGCCGGTGTAGCCCCGCGCCAGGCGAATGGCGCTCATGGTGGCTTCTGTGCCGGAGTTGACCATGCGAACCAGTTCAATTGAGGGCACCAGTTCGCAGACTTTCTTGGCCATCTCGGTTTCGATGGCGGTCGGTGCGCCGTAGCCTACGCCCAAGTCGACCTGAGTATGCAGGGCGGCCTTGATGCGGGGATCGGAATGGCCAAGGATCATTGGCCCCCAGGAGCCAATGAAGTCGACATAACGACGGTCATCCTCATCGAACAGATAAGCGCCTTCGGCGTGCTTGAAAAACACCGGAGTACCGCCAACACCGCGGAAGGCCCGAACCGGCGAATTCACACCACCGGGAATGTATTTCTGGGCCTGTTCAAAAAGGGTTTCTGAGTGAGTCACGGTTATCTCCTGTTACTCGGGGGTCGTAAAGAGCGGGTGGTGGCTGGCAAACAGGCGGCTGAACTGGCGCGCCCGTTGTTCGATGTCGTTCGGGCTGCCGCCGAACAGGCCGCCCACCACGGCCAAAAGATCAGCACCTGCCAGAATCAGGGGCAGGGCATTGCTGAGGGTAATGCCGCCGATGGCCGTTACCGGCAAGCCCAGTTGGCGGGCATCGGTAAGTACCTCCGGCCCAGCGGCCGGGGCGCCGGGTTTGGTTTGTGAGCTATAGAACCGGCCAAAGGCCAGATAGCTGGCACCGCCGGCAGCGGCGGCCTCTGCCAGGTTCAGGCTTTGGTGGCAGGTAATGCCAATCAGCGCATCTGGCCCCAACAAGGCCCGGGCCTCTGCCAGGGTAACGTCGTCCTGCCCCAGATGTACGCCGGCCGCGCCTATCCGCAGGGCCAGTTCCGGGTCGTCATTGATCAGCAGAGGCACCTTGGCACGCTGGCACAACGCGTTCAGGTCTGTTGCCTGGCGCAAGCGTTCGGCACTGGTGGACTGTTTGTCCCGGTACTGCACCAGGCAGGTGCCGCCCGCCAGTGCGGCTTCAACAGACGCTACCAGAGTGTCCGGTGGCGTCAGCCGGTTGTCGGTAATGGCGTAAAGCCCAGGGCGCAGGGGGTGGTTTAGCGTTCCCACAGAATACCCCTGTCCGGTACCCGTTGCCCTTTGCCGACAGTCAGTGCATGCAACAACGCCCGATGCACATAATTCTGCGCCTGGGCGATGGCGGCCCTGGGTGATAACCCCATGGCGCGCCCGGCGGCAATTGCCGCTGCCAGGGTGCAGCCGGTGCCATGGTATTCGTTCTCACCAATACGCTCCACTTCCCAGGTCATGGGCTCTGGTGCATGGTTATACAGGGTGTTAATGATATGGACGCCGGTGCCGTGGCCGCCGGTGGCGAGCACGGATTCACAGCCAGCCTCCATTAAATTGCGGGCGGCCTGATCGAGGTCATCGCTACCGCCGAGCAGAGCCAGTTCCACGCCGTTCGGCGTGATCATTTCGGCTTTCGGGAACAGCTTTTCTTTCATGGCGGCAACCAGTTCTTCATCTGCCAGGTCGCCACCGCCTGCAGCTTTGATGACCGGATCGGTGATCACCGGAATACCCGGGTGGGATTCCAGAAACTCGACCAGAGCGTCGACCACAGCCGCGTTGCCCAAGGCACCAGTCTTGATGGCGTGAATTGGGGTGTCTTCAGTAAGGCAGGCCAGCTGTTGCCGGATCAGGTCCGCATTGACCGCCTCAGCGCCGTAAACATTGCGGGTATCCTGCACGGTCAGGCAGGTCAGCACGGGCAGGGGGTGGGCGCCAAGAGAGGTGATGGCCTGAATGTCAGCCTGTATGCCCGCGCCGCCGGACGGATCCAGCCCGGAAAGCACAAGTACCTGGGGGCGAGAGAAATGATTGATGGCCTGCCTCCTTAGAAAGGTTTTACGACAACCAGAATAACCACGGCGAGCAGTATGAAGACCGGCAGTTCATTGAACCAGCGGTAAAATACATGGCTGCGGGTATTCTGGTCATCCCGGAATACCTTCACCAAATGGCCGCAGTAAAAATGGTAAAGAATCAGCAGTGTAACAAGAGCAAGCTTGGCATGAAGCCAGCCTTGACTGAAATAGCCCGCCCAGTTGTAGCTTAGCAACCAGACCCCGAACACAACCGTGGCCACCATGGAAGGCGTGGTAATGCCGCGGTACAGTTTGCGTTCCATGATCTTGAATCGCTCGCGGCCAGGCTCATCCTCGCAGGCCGCGTGGTAAACAAACAGCCTGGGTAAGTAAAAAATGCCGGCAAACCAGCAGACCAGGGAAATAATATGGAAGGCCTTGACCCACAGCATTCATTAACTCCGTCGGTATTGGTAATAACTTTCGATGTCTGAGTGCAACACAACACCATAAACCCGTTGAATCATCGGGGCCACATGGCGTTGTACGTATAGCGCTTCGGCCTGGGTGCTGTCGAACTGATTCAGTGCTTCCTCGAGGGTGGCCTGGTATTGCACCGGGGCTACGTCCCGGCGGTTTGCGGGGATTTCCATCAGATCAATCAAGTCGGGCAATGCAGTGCCCTCTTCATGATTGCCCTTTTCAGCATCTTCCAGGTAGCGAGCCAGATCTGCCGCCGGTAGCAGTGCGGTGGGGCCGTTGCTGCCATCAACCAGCAACCATTTAGGTTCAGACTTGAGGGCCTTTTTTGCCTCGGCCAGACTCAGGTGGCGTTCCATGCGCAGTAGGCTGCGTTCCATGATCGCGCCCACCGACACCCGGCGCAGTGCCTGTACCACCGGCGAGTTCTGGTAACTCAGCCCCTGATTTTTCAGGATGGTCAGAAACAGCGGTTTTTCTCCGAAGACTTCCGAGGTAATCAGGCTGGCAATGGTGATAATAAGCATGCCCGGGAGCATGATGTTCGGATTGTGAGTCAGTTCCAGCAGCGTCATCAGGGCGGCCAGTGGCGTTTGCAGAATGGCCCCCATCATCGCGCCCATGCCGAGCATGCTGTAGAAACTCACCGATGAGGCCATTTCCGGCATGATAGCCGCCCCAATTAACCCCATAGCACCGCCCAGAGAGGCACCGATCACGATGGTGGGCCCGATCACCCCGCTCGGCATGCCCAAACCGATGGTGGTAGAGGTGATGACCAGTTTAGCCAGGCCGATCACAATCAGCAGCGACAGCCCAAGCTGGCCACTGATGGCGTCGTTAACTGTGTCGTAGCTGATGCCCATGGTTTCCGGTACCAGTATCGCGAAAGGAATCATCAGAATGCCAGCTGCGATAATTCGGGCGGGTAACGGGCGGTGGTGAAAGCGGGCCATGGCCGACACCAGGCGAATGAACAGGGTGGCGGCGATACCACAAATAATGGCCATAACCAGAATCCAGGGAATCTCAGCCAGGGATGACATGGTTACGGGTGGCACGGTGAATGCCGGTTCCGGCCCGTACACCAGTTGCATCACAATGGCAGAACTGACGGCGGCGAGAATGATGGGCGTAAATCCGGCGATGGTGTACTCCATCATGATGGCTTCCATGGCAAAGATAACGCCGGAAACCGGGGTGTTAAACGAGGCAGAGATAGCGGCGGCGCAGCCACAGGCCACCAGGGTTCGAATGCTGTTATTGGGGAGCTTCAGCCATTGCCCCAGCAGGCTTGAACAGCCGGAACCCAGATGGATGGCGGGGCCCTCCCGGCCGGCAGACTGGCCCGATACCACAGTGGCTACGCCGGATATGAACTGGATGAGGACACTTTTGAAAGACACGTATCCCTGGTGATAATTGAGCCGTTCCATGATGTAGACCACACCCACTTTGCGGAATTGGGCGGGCAGGTGATAGACGAAAAACGCGAGGGCAACGGCGCCCGCTAATGGCAGCATGCCGCGGGTAAGCGGTGCCAGACTTTCGAAGGCTTCAGAGTTACCGCCGGGTAGCAGATTGGCCAGGGGCCACTCGATGGCAAACCGGAACAGCAGGATAACGGCACCGGTGATGATTCCGGAGAGTAATCCCAGAACGGCCAGTTGCGGCAGTGCGTCTACGTCTGAGAGGCGACGCCGGAACGAGGGAATCAGCCGCTCAAAGGTTACACGTAAAGGGTTGCGCATTGGCCTGGCTCAGTTGTTATTGGCGAGTTGGGACAAACGGAATTCTGATGTTGTCTGTATTTTAGCGACTACGTCAGGTGCTGCAATAAGTCGTTGGTTTATCGTGCTAGACTACCCGCTTTCTATTAAGTTTGTTCGGATCACATTGGAGAGTCGAGTGATTAAAATAGGCATCGTTGGCGGTACCGGGTACACCGGTGTAGAGCTACTGAGAATTCTTGCAGAGCACCCGGAAGCAGAGGTGGTTTGTATCACTTCGCGATCAGAGGTGGGGATGCCTGTCGCCGAAATGTATACCAGCCTGCGAGGCCACTTTGATCTGACCTTCTCCGAGCCGGATGTTGATGTGCTGGCGGGGTGTGATCTGGTGTTTTTTGCCACGCCGCACGGCGTCGCCATGCGGATGGTGCCCGAATTGATGAAAACCGGAGTCAGAGTGGTCGACTTGTCGGCTGACTTCCGGTTGAAAGACCTCGACACCTGGGCGAAGTGGTATGGCATGCCCCACGAGAGTGTGAAATGGGCGGAACAGGCCGTTTACGGCTTGCCGGAAGTCGCCCGGGATGCCATTCGCGATGCGCGCCTTGTGGCCAACCCCGGGTGCTACCCGACAGCGGTTCAACTGGGTTTTCTGCCACTGCTTGAAGAGGGGCTGGTTGATGCCTCGAGATTGATTGCCGACGCCAAGTCCGGTGCCAGTGGCGGTGGTCGCCAGGGCAAAATCGGAATGCTGCACGGTGAGGTTGGCGAGAGCTTCAAGGCCTACGGTGCATCTGGCCATCGCCATCTGCCGGAAATTCGCGAGGGGCTGCAATTCGTCTCCGGAGCGCAGGTGGGATTAACGTTTGTACCTCATCTGGTGCCTATGATCCGTGGGATAGAGGCGACACTTTACGCCGAACTGAACGATGTAAAGGACTTTGACCGTTTGCAGGCACTGTTTGAAGATCGTTATTGCGATGAGCCTTTTGTGGATGTTATGCCGTTTGGTAGTCACCCGGAAACCCGCAGTGTGCGCGGGGTCAACTATTGCCGGATGGCATTGCATCGTCAGGAAGACAGCAACATCGTGATTGTATCGTCGGTGATTGATAATCTTGTAAAAGGGGCGGCTGGTCAGGCTGTCCAGAACATGAATATCATGTTCGGCCTTGATGAGCGCATGGGCATGAGTGCTCCTGCCCTGATGCCCTGAGGTCATGGTGAGCGAGTCATCCAGGCCTGCGGGCGAGTATGTGGTTGTCCGCCGCCAGCCGGGCCAAGGCTTTAAACGTGGCCTGCTGCTGGTGTTTTGCATTGCCGTAGCGGCTGCTGCCGGATATGCCGGGGGGCTGGCGCAGGGCGGGTTTCAGTTGACCCGCGAGGAGGCGGCGGCTGATCCCCGGTCAGAGGAACTTGAGACACTCCGTGCCCAGTATCGCGAAACCCGGCAGGAACTGGTGAACCTCGAGCGCGGCCGGGCGGTTGATGAGCAGGCACTGAAAGCGGCGCGCTACAACATTGTTGAACTGGAAACGCGAATTTCAGAGCTTGAGGCAGATCTGACGTTCTATCGGAACATCATGGCGCCATCTGAAACCAGCAAGGGCCTGCAAGTGGACAGTTTCACTCTGGTGCCGCGCCGGCACAACGGCGAATATGGCTTCAAGATGGTGCTGACTCAGGTTGGTAATAACAAGAACTACATAACAGGGCTGGTCGCAGTGAATGTGATAGGCAGCCTCGACGGTGAAAAAGAAGTGATAGCTTTGCGGGATCTTTCTGAAGAAATTGACGATCTGGGGGTGAAGTTCCGGTTCCGTTATTTCCAGGATGTGGAGGGCAGTCTTCGCCTCCCGCAGGGTTTCGAACCCTTCGAAATACAGGTCGTTGCTCAGGCCCAGGGGCGCAAGGCGTCTCAGGCAGAGCGAACCTTTGACTGGAAAGCATTAACGGAGAGCTGAAATGCTTGGAAAGAAAAAGCAGAAGTCGCGTCGTTCGGTCGGCCACTTCGATACCCTGATTTCGGGACACACCACGGTGGAAGGCGATGTTCGTTTTTCAGGTGGTCTGCACGTTGACGGAAAGATCCGTGGCCGTGTGGTGGCGGAAGAGGGCTCTGATGCGGTTGTGCGACTCTCTGAGGTGGGTGAAATTGTCGGTGATGTGATTGCGCCGCATATTATCATTAACGGTAAGGTGAAGGGGGATGTCCAGGCTTCCGCTCATCTGGAATTAGCCGAGAAAGCGGTTGTTACGGGTAATGTTTATTATCAGTTGATTGAAATGGCCATTGGCGCCACGGTTAACGGTAATCTTGTGCGCCGTGATGTAAGCAGTGGTTTGTTGACACACGAGCGAGGTGAAAGCGGCGCAACGGCCGGGGCTGAGGATGAGGACAAGTCCGAATAGTTGATTGTTTTAGTCGGGAATACCATAATCCCGATAGTATCTTCAGGCCGGAGGCAGACCTTGAGTGTAGTTCAGCAACAAATGGCCACGCCGTTGTTCTTCAGCGACAACGCTGTGGCAAAAGTACGTGAACTGGTTGAGGAAGAGGAAAACACCGACCTCAAACTGCGCGTGTTCGTAACCGGAGGTGGTTGCTCAGGCTTCCAGTACGGTTTTTCTTTTGATGAAAATCAGGAGGAAGACGACACGGTGATCGAGCGTGACGGCGTGAAGCTGCTGGTCGACTCAATGAGTTACCAGTATCTCGTGGGTGCTACCATTGATTATCAGGAAGGGCTTCAGGGGTCTCAGTTTGTGGTGCAGAACCCGAATGCCAGTTCAACCTGTGGTTGCGGGAGCTCCTTCTCTATCTGAATCAGGCCGGATAAATCGCGCCGAGTATCCTCTCGCCCGAGGCACCTGTTACCTCGGGCACATTTCCAGATGCACCCTCCAGCGCCTGACGGGCGAGCCAGGCAAAAGCAACGGGCTCTACCCATTGCGGATCCAAACCAAGGTCTTCCGTTGTGTGCAGCGAAATGGTGCCCAGCCCATTACGCAGCTCGCTCATCAGTAGCTTGTTCATGGTGCCGCCACCACAGGCAAAAACGGCCATATCCGGTGAATCTTGCGGAAGTTGGCGAAGAATCGAAACCACAGTCAGCTGTAGCAGCGTACGTTGTACATCTTCGGCGGATGGCGGTACGTCGCAGCGCTGCAAGTGTGTTCGCAGCCAATCGATATTGAAGCGCTCCTTACCGGTACTTTTCGGGGCTGGCCTGTCGAAATAGGCATCGGAAAGCATGCTGGTCAGCAACGCCTGATCCACGACGCCTTCGCGGGCAAGGTTGCCATTTTCATCAAAGTGGCGGCCGGTCTGATCCAGGCACCAGGCGTCCATAAGGGCATTGGCGGGGCCGGTATCGAAGCCGGTGATCGGCAGCCTGTTTGCGGCCGGTAGCCAGGTGATATTGGCAATGCCACCAAGGTTAAGAATACACCGATCCTGGGATTCCGAGCCAAAAAGCCAGCGGTGGAACGCAGGAACCAGGGGGGCACCCTGGCCGCCTGCTGCAATATCCCGGCTTCGGAAATCAGAAACCGTGACTATCCGTGTTTGTTCTGCCAGCCAGGCGCCGTTGCCGATCTGCATGGAGAATGGAGCGCTGCCGGATGGCTGGTGGCGGATGGTTTGCCCATGGCTTCCGATGGCTTTGATATCGCACGCAGCAATGCCGCTCTTTTCGATAAGGCCGCTGGCTGTGCTGGCGAAATGCTGGCCTACGAGGCTGTCGAGTTCGCCCATTTCATCCGGGGTTGCATGGTTTCGGACTGCAAGTGACAGCCTGTGCCGAAGCTGTTCCGGATACGCAAGGGAGTGGCTTGCATGCAGCGTAATGGACTGATCCTGAAAGGACACCAGAGCCGCATCAACAGCGTCCATGCTGGTGCCTGACATCATCCCTAACCAGTAGGCCATGCTTAGTTGCCTGTTGCCAGTGCCAGGTGTTGACTGCTCTCTTGGAAGGTGCTGAATTGCGCCATCATTTGCTCGGTATGTTTGCGAAAACGGGCCATTTCTGCCGCTGGCACAGGCTTGGCATCGGGCAGCTTCACTGTGCGGGAGTTCCTTGGCGAGCCATTGACCCTGAATTCATAATGTAGATGAGGGCCGGTGACCATACCTGAAGAACCCACATAACCAATGGTTTCACCCTGCTTGACCCGTTTGCCGTTTTTCATGCCTTTGCCCAGTCGGCTCATGTGAGCGTAGAGCGTGGTGATGTTATCACCGTGTTGCAAAACAACCGTCCGGCCATAACCGCCTTTCCAGCCCGCAAACTTGACCCTGCCACTGCCAGCCGCCTTGATTGGCGTGCCTGGGGGTGCGGCGTAGTCGGTACCCTCATGTGGGCGGACAACATCCAGCACCGGATGGCGGCGCTGAAGGTTGAACGGTGACGATACGCGGGCGTTGATCGGTACCCGCAGGAATGCCTTGCGCATACTTTTACCGTCCGGCGAATAATAGTCGGTATCGCCGCTGGAGTCGGTGTAAAGGAGTGCGACGTTTTCCTCCCCCCGATTTACGAATCGAGCGGAAAGAATGCGCCCGGTGTCGAATTTCTCGCCATCCAGGTAAAGCTCTTCATAAACCAGTTCAAATCTGTCGCCTTTCCGGACGTCATAGACAAAATCGATATCCCAGCCGAATATGCCTGCCAACTCCATGGTCAGCCGGTCGTCCAGCCCTGCGTCTCTGGCGGCCAGATATAGCGAACCATCTATTTCGCCGGTCGCAAAAGCAGGCCGGGCTTCAGGCTCCCGAACCACTGTCTCACCCTTGAAGCCGTCATCGGTTTTCGTGATTTTCAGTGTTTCCAGAAGACTTCGCTGGAGTTCAATGCCTGCCAGTTGGCCATCGGTATCGACAGCAAAGCGAATGTCTTCACCGGCATACAGCCGCTGAAGCTTGGTTGCTTCACCTTCGCCGTGGATGACCGAGAGCATCAGCCCATCATTAAAGCCCGCTTTTCGAAACAAGGTGGAAAGAGTGTCACCGGCTTTAATGGTGAAGTTCTGCCACTCAAGGCTTGGCTCGGCTTTGACAGGTTCCGGTGCAGCCTCCCCGGAGGCAGCAACTTCGGAGCTTGCGATTGATGCGAGGTTCGGGGCAGTTTCTTCATGGGCAGGGGTGGTCGTGGTCGGACTGGTGGTGAAAGCGGGTTTTTCGTCAGTCACCAGGCCCTGTTCCAGGTCTACTGCATAACTCATGCGCTTCGCCTCAACATCGGCACTTGGGCTCATCAATGCGGCGGCGGAGAAGATTACTGTGGCAGCTGCGGCCAGAGTAATGTGTGTTTTGGGGATTGTTTTCAGCACTTGGCTCACCCGTTTTGATCGGTAGTCCAGCGATTTGTACCGGCTTGTTCATGCGCCAGATCAGGAGTAGTCCTACAGATTAACGCATAGAACAGAAATGCAACAGTGTCCAACATTACGATGAGGGGTTTGCCTGATCGCACAATTGAGCCTGCCGCTGGTATAATTCGCGCTTTTCCCGCTCTTGATTGGTTGGTTTTTGTACAAGGCTACTGTATCAGGGGCGCCGGTAACGCACAGAGTTGTTTTGTAGAGCTCTGTAACCGGTCTCTTCTTTTAATGTTACAAGTGAGGTAAGGGTTTCATGGCATCTGTTGATGAGGCGTTGGCGATAATCAAGCGGGGTATTGATGAGCTGATCCCGGAAGAGGATCTGGTCGCGAAGCTGAAAGAGGGGCGCCCGCTCAGAGTTAAGGCCGGTTTCGACCCGACCGCACCGGATCTGCACCTTGGCCATACTGTGCTGATCAACAAGTTGCGCCAGTTTCAGGATCTGGGGCATGAGGTTATCTTTCTGATCGGAGATTTCACCGGCATGATCGGTGACCCCTCTGGTAAGAGCGTTACCCGCCCTCCGCTCAGTGAAGAGCAGGTGCTCGAAAACGCCATGACTTATAAAGAGCAGGTGTTCAAGATTCTGGACAAGGAAAAGACCCGCGTTGTTTTCAACTCCGAATGGATGAAGAAGCTGGGTGCCGCCGACATGATACGCCTTGCTGGCCAATACACAGTTGCACGGATGCTGGAGCGCGACGACTTTACCAAGCGGTACCGTTCAGAGCAGCCGATCGCCATTCATGAATTCCTCTATCCGCTGGTTCAGGGCTATGACTCGGTTGCGTTGGAGGCTGACGTCGAGTTGGGCGGAACTGACCAGAAATTCAACCTGCTGATGGGGCGCATTGTCCAGAAGCACTATGGCCAGAAGCCGCAAGCGATTCTTACCGTCCCTATCCTGGAGGGATTGGACGGTGTTCAGAAGATGTCGAAGTCACTCGGCAACTATGTGGGTGTAAGCGATGCCCCCGGCGAGATGTACACCAAGCTGTTATCAATGCCTGATGAGTTGCTGTGGCGCTATTTCGAATTGCTCAGCTTCCGGCCGATGGCTGAAATTGAGGGGTTCCGGCAGGAAGTCGAGAAGGGTGGCAACCCGCAGGACTACAAGAAATTGTTGGCTGAAGAGCTGATTACCCGTTTTCACAGTGCCGAGGCGGCGGCCTCTGCGCACAATTCTGCGGGTAACAGGGTGGCGCTGGGCGACATCCCCGAGAATGTGCCTGTTGTTGAGGTTTCGCTGGAGGGGCAGGGCCAGCTGCCGATGCCTGCTGTATTGCGTCTGTCCGGGTTGGTTAAGAATGGTGCGGCGGCCAAGGATGTGCTCGGTCGCGGTGCTGTCTATGTAGATGGAGCCCAGTTTGAAGGTGAGCGTATGTTTGTTGCCGGCGATGAGGCAGTGATTCAGGCGGGCAAGAAGAAGATAGCGCGTGTGGTCATTACGGCCTGAGGGCTGTTCCGGAACTTTTTTCAAAAAAGTTCAAATTGGCCGTTGACAGTTTTCCTGAGGGCTGTAGAATGCGCACCACTTCTGAGGGACAAGGCAGACAACGCCGGGTTCTGAAGGTTTTAACCGCTTGATAAGTTTCGAAAATTTGGTTTTTAAGTGTTTCGAAACAAAGTGGTTGACAAGGTGGCGGATCGATGTAGAATACGCGGCCTTGATTGAGCAGCAGCTCAAACGCTCTTTAAAAAGTTAACCAAGTAATTCGTGTGGGCGCTGGCCGAGGTATTTCGGAT
>NZ_PXNP01000014.1 GCF_003007675.1 Marinobacter fuscus
AGGGCTTGGAGAAGGGCCTGCATGAAGGCATGGAAGGAATGTTGAGAAAGCAGGTTCAGCTTAAGTTTGGCCCGATCCCGCTTTGGGCAGACGAGCGCATATCTGCAGCTACTAACGAGCAGTTGGAGATCTGGGTCACCGCAATTCTGTCGGAAGACACGCTGGAAGCGTTGCTTGCTCTAAGGGGCTGAACGAAGCGCGGAATGCAGCACATTCGCTTTCGACGGGGTCTGACACTCGCTGTCAGACCCCATTTCTCCAAGGTTTAATTCCCTTGCGCCAATGCTCGCCACCACACAAGATTGATGCATAAGAAATGTGCGCATATAGTGGGGGTATCATTTCGCATGAGAGCTGAACCAATGTACGCTGCTGAAGTTACTAAATCCGTACGAAAGCCAACGAACTTATCCTTGGATAGCGCTCTTCTCAAAGAGGCGAAAGCCTTGGGGATCAATATCTCACGGTCCGCAGAGGTGGGTATCGCCGAGGCTGTGAAACTTCACAAGCAGGAGAAGTGGCTGAAGCAAAATGCCAAAGCCCTGGCAAGCTCGAACGCATTTGTTGAAGCTAACGGTTTGCCTCTCGCACAACATCGTCAGTTCTGATGGCCCGTTTCGATGTTTTTGAAAATAAGGGCGGGGCTGGCTATCTGCTGGACATTCAATCTGATCTGCTCAGTGGTCTGAATACTCGAGTTGTCGTGCCACTGCTGCCCAAATGTTCGGCTCCGTCTCCTGCGCAAAGGCTGAATCCGGTGTTTAACATTGAGGGTCAGGAAGTAGTAATGACCACTCAGTACATGGCTGCTGTGCCCGAAGGCGAATTGCGTTCTGGTGTTAGTAGTCTTGCTGAGCAGCAGGATGAGATTTTAGCGGCGATGGATATGTTGTTTTTGGGCTTTTGAGGCATGATCAATCATCATGGACAGGGCACAGCTTAGTCTGACCTGATTCTCGAAAGCCCGGTGGAGTCGTCCCCAGGCTTTTTGCATTTCTGCGGCGTCGATTTCGGGTTTATGGTAATTCCCCGCTGGGACCACCGTTCCGGATCCAGATTCAATCGTTCCAGAATCGGCAGCGCGTTTTCGTCAATGCAGCCCCGTTTCTCCCAAGTTTAACGTAGGTGCCTTGTGGGGCAGACCGCGAGGGTCAGACCCCTTTTGCCCGAAGGATTCGTCCCTAAATGTTTTGCCTTTCTACTGGGTCGCTAATTCCACAGTTACGTTAAACGCCCATCGTGTCGGGTGGAGTATGAAGCATGGTATCCTTGAATTCGATAGTCATTGACAGGAGGTGGCACCATGCAACTGGATGAACTTCTAACGAAAATTCGCCAACTTCCGGTAATGCGCCAGCGGGAGGTGATGGACTTTGTGTTGTTCTTGGGTGAGCAATGTAAACGGGATAATGTGGGTGTTCACTCGGACTGGTCAGATCGTGATTACCAAGCCATGAGTGTTGAGCAGGCTATGCGCGGTATGGAAGATGAGCCGGAACTGTACAACGAGGATGATCTGCAGGAGCCGTGGCAATGAAGCGTGCTGGTCAGATTGCTCTTATGCCGTTCCCCTACACAAATCTCGTGAACAACAAGAAACGGCCGGTGCTATTGCTTCGGAAACTTAGTCAGAATCCAGATGACTGGTTGGTCTGTATGGTGTCGTCGCAGTTGCGGCAATTGCAACCCGATCTTGATTGGGTGTTGACGCCAGAAGATGACGAATTTAGAGAATCTGGATTGAAGGTTTCAAGCGTTTTTAGGCTATGTCGAGTTGCCGTCCTGGATGGTTCGCTTTTGATTGGAAAGCTTGGCGCTATTCCAGATGTCCGCCTTCGAGAGCTGCAGCAGCGACTGGCCAGTTGGATAATCGATGGTTGAGCGCCGGGGTCTGAAAGTCGCTATCGGCGGGAGCCGACCTCCGCTATCGATGGGGCTTGGCATCCGCTATCGACGGGGTCTGACACTCGCTGTCAGACCCCAGTTCTCCAAGGTTTAACGTAGGTGCCTTGTGGGGTCAGACCGCGAGGGTCAGACCCCATTTCTCCGGCATGGTGATATCCTTGTCATTCTCAAGTGTTGATTTGCCCATATCATGCCTTGGTAATTTTATCTGTATATATATCCAGGTTTTTCTTGATTTCCACGAAGCCTTTCGTTGAGAATGGCCAATGATAAAGCGCGCAAGGAGAGCCAATATGCCAAAGGATTCGGCAAGCCCACCAACCAGCCATGACCAGAATTTCAAAAACTTGATCCTGGATTACCCGGTGCAAGCCATTCAGCTGTTCAGTCCGCAGGAATCGGAGGCCATCACCTCGGAAGCCCGTATTGTTCCACTGCGGCAGGAGCAGTTAAAAGAAAGGCTGGGTAACCGGTTTCGGGAGCTGGATGTGCCATTGCTGGTTGAGTGGCCAGATGGGCGAAGAGAGGCGCTGCTGTTTGTGCTGGAAGAGGAATCTGACCCAAGGCGGTTCTCTATCCATCGCCTGGCACACTATTGCTTGGATCTTGCGGAGCTGTGCAGCACAGACAGAGTGGTGCCGGTGGTGATTTTCCTGAAAACCAGTAGCAAGGAACCGCGCGAACTCGTTCTCGGCAGTGAGCGTTATCAATACCTGAGTTTTAACTACATACGCTGCGCGTTGCAGGAGCTCCGTGCAGAGGATTACTGGCATAGTAATAATCTCATCGCCAGGCTTTGCCTGAGCCTGATGAGCTGGCGGCAAGACCAGAAACTGGAGGTTTATGCCCGTGCCGTGCGCGGTTTGAGCACTCTGGAGCCGGATCCCGAGAAGCAGTTGAAGTATCTGGACTTCATCGACATCTACACAGCCTTGGATGATAATGAAATGGAATTGTATCAGCAGAAATACCCGAAGGAGAGCAGCACCATGGCAAACTTAAGTGACCGGTTACGAGCCGAGGGCATGGAAAAGGG
>NZ_PXNP01000015.1 GCF_003007675.1 Marinobacter fuscus
GGCTCTGTTGCAAAAATCGTGAAGCTTGAGCATGCTTGGCGGAGATTGGACGGACGGAACGATGACGGATTTCAAGTGGCGCCATTTCCAGGGTGATGTGATCCTGTGGGCGGTGCGCTGGTATTGTCGCTATCCGATCAGCTATCGCGACCTTGAGGAAATGCTGGCGGAACGCGGCATTTCGGTCGACCATACGACGATCTATCGCTGGGTCCAGTGCTACGCCCCGGAGATGGAGAAGCGGCTGCGCTGGTTCTGGCGGCGTGGCTTTGATCCGAGCTGGCGCCTGGATGAAACCTACGTCAAGGTGCGGGGCAAGTGGACCTACCTGTACCGGGCAGTCGACAAGCGGGGCGACACGATCGATTTCTACCTGTCGCCGACCCGCAGCGCCAAGGCAGCGAAGCGGTTCCTGGGCAAGGCCCTGCGAGGCCTGAAGCACTGGGAAAAGCCTGCCACGCTCAATACCGACAAAGCGCCGAGCTATGGTGCAGCGATCACCGAATTGAAGCGCGAAGGAAAGCTGGACCGGGAGACGGCCCACCGGCAGGTGAAGTATCTCAATAACGTGATCGAGGCCGATCACGGAAAGCTCAAGATACTGATCAAGCCGGTGCGCGGTTTCAAATCGATCCCCACGGCCTATGCCACGATCAAGGGATTCGAAGTCATGCGAGCCCTGCGCAAAGGACAGGCTCGCCCCTGGTGCCTGCAGCCCGGCATCAGGGGCGAGGTGCGCCTTGTGGAGAGAGCTTTTGGCATTGGGCCCTCGGCGCTGACGGAGGCCATGGGCATGCTCAACCACCATTTCGCAGCAGCCGCCTGATCGGCGCAGAGCGACAGCCTACCTCTGACTGCCGCCAATCTTTGCAACAGAGCCTCCGTCGCCATGCTCACCTCGCTTTGGTGCACACGAGTATTGAGCATAGTCGAGATTGGTGCAGATCACTTCTGATATTGAACTGTCAGGAGCTGGCTGCACAACAGCCATTACGCCCAATCAACTGGTGCAGTCGTCTTCTGAAAATGACAGTTGCTGGGTGGCTTCTCCTGACATCAGGATAGGGTATGCCTCAGTCTGACAGTGATGAGTCGCAGGCGTTCGGATCGGCATCGGTTTCGCTCCCGGTCTTGGCGCGCGCCTGGAAGCGCTGATAGCACTCCAGCCCGCAGAAGTGCTCGACGTATTCCGCGCCTTCCGGGGTGAAGGCGGCATCGAGCGGGATTTCCTTGCAGCACACGCAGCAACTGGTGGCAGTCGGATCATTTGCATTCATGGTGGCACCCCTCCATTGACTGACGAAGACGGCGAATGCCGCCGCCGGCATCGGCTTGGCGAACAGGAAGCCTTGTCCTGTGTCGCAGTCCGCTTGTCGCAACAAATCAAGACTCGCCGATGTTTCCACGCCTTCGGCCACTACTTCCATGCCAAGCCCATGCGCAAGCTGAATCACGGTGCGCACGATGGTCTGGTCGCGGTGGTCGTTGGCGAGTCCGGCGACAAACGATTGGTCGATCTTGAGCGTGCTGATGGGGCAGCATTTCAGGTGTTGCAGGCAGGAATAGCCGGTGCCGAAGTCGTCGGCGGCGAAGCGCACACCGATCTGTCGCAAAGCTTCCAGGGCGGGGAAGATCGCCGGATCACCGAACGCAACCGATTCGGTCAGCTCAATTTCAAGATACGCGGCGGGCAACCCGGCATCGGCCAGCACGCCCTTTACCCACTTGTCGAAATCTGGCCCCACTTGGCTCGCCGCAACATTGACGGCCAGCCGGAACGGTTGCCATGCCAGCACCCGCCAGTCGCGCATTTGACGGCAGGCTGCGCCCAGCACCCATGCGCCGATTTCCGGCATCAGGCCGGACGATTCGATCACGGGCAGGAACTGGCCCGGCGGCAACAGTCCGAGCGTCGGATGACGCCAGCGCAACAGGGCTTCCGCGCCGACAATCTGCTCACTGCGCAAATCGACAATCGGCTGGTAGTGCAGCTCAAGCTGCCCGCGCTCGACCGCCTGCGCCAGTTGCGCCACTGTCCATTCAATTGGCTGGGAAGCGCTCATGATCGACCTCTGAAGGCCCGCAGCAGCCGCGTCACAGACAGGACAAACAAGCCGGTCAGCGTGAGGGCTGCAATACCCCAGTGCTCGCCGATGAACGCGCCGGCCGTCGTGCCGGCCAGCACAATGGCGAGAATCGGCAAATGACAGGGACAGGTGAGCACCGCCAGCGCACCCCACAGGTAGCCGGTGAACGGCTTGTGTGTCTCGGTCGGCAAGCGCTCGGGGCTGTTCATGGCAGACTCTCCGCTTGCTGGGCCGGCGCGGTCGGCATCGCGGCCAACTGCACTTCCAGATCGGCCAACGCTTCGCGTCGGCGTTCGACGAACTGACTCAGCACGGCAAGCTGTGCGGCTGTTTCATCGCAGTCCGCCGCATCCAGCGCCCGGCACAACCGCGCCAATGCGTCCAGGCCGATGCCCGCCTCAAAAGCGGCCCGCACAAAGCACAGCCGCTGCAAGGCGGCGTCATCGAACAAGCCGTAGCCGCCCGTGGTGCAGGCGACTGGCCGCAGCAATCCGCGCAGCAGGTAGTCGCGCACGATATGCACGCTCACCCCGGCCTCAAGGGCCAGTCGGGACACTGTGTAGGCGTTCATCGAACACCTCCTTTTCCTTATCCGGCGCAGCAGGACAGTTGCTTCACGTCCTTGCTGAAGGTCTGCGCCGCGAGCTTCAAGCCCTCGACCATCGTTAGGTAGGGGAACAACTGGTCGGCTAGTTCCTGCACCGTCATGCGGTTGCGAATGGCGAGAACAGCCGTCTGGATCAGTTCGCCCGCTTCCGGGGCCACCACCTGTACGCCAATCAGCCGTCCGCTGCCTTCCTCGATGACCAGCTTGATGAAGCCGCGGGTATCGAAGTTGGCGAGCGCACGCGGCACGTTGTCGAGCGTCAGCGTGCGGCTGTCGGTTTCGATGCCATCGTGGTGCGCTTCCGCCTCGCTGTAGCCCACGGTCGCCACTTGCGGGTCGGTGAACACCACGGCCGGCATCGCGGTCAGATTGATGGCGGCGTCGCCGCCGGTCATGTTAATGGCCGCACGAGTGCCGGCCGCTGCCGCCACATAGACGAACTGCGGCTGGTCGGTGCAGTCGCCGGCCGCGTAGATGTTCGGGCTACTGGTGCGCATGCCCTTGTCGATGACGATGGCCCCCTGCGCATTGACGGCTACCCCCGCCGCTTCCAATGCCAGGCTGCGCGTGTTCGGTGTCCGGCCGGTGGCGACCAGCAGCTTGTCGGCGCGCACTTCGCCCTGTCCAGTGGTCAGCACGAATTCGCCGTCCACATGGGCGACTTGGCTGGCTTGCGTATGTTCCAGTACCTTGATTCCTTCGGCACGGAAGGCGGCTGTGACGGCCTCGCCGATGGCAGGGTCTTCGCGGAAGAACAGCGTGCTGCGCGCAAGGATCGTGACCTGGCTACCCAGCCGGGCGAAGGCTTGCGCCAGTTCCAGCGCCACCACCGACGAGCCGATGACGGCCAGGCGTTCGGGAATGGTGTCGCTGACCAAGGCCTCGGTCGAAGTCCAGTAGGGTGACTCTTTCAGGCCCGGAATCGGCGGCATGGCCGGACTGGCACCCGTGGCGACCAGGCAGCGGTCGAACATCACGACGCGCTCACCACCCTCGTTCAAACTAACGATAAGGCTCTGGTCGTCCTTGAAACGCGCTTCACCGTGCAGAACGGTGATGGCTGAATTGCCGTCCAGGATGCCTTCGTACTTGGCATGACGGAGTTCTTCGACACGGGCCTGCTGCTGGGCCAGCAGCCGCTCGCGCAAGATCGTCGGCGGTGTGGGTGGCATGCCGCCGTCGAATGGGCTTTCCCGGCGCAGATGGGCGATGTGGGCGGCGCGGATCATGATCTTGGACGGCACACAACCGACGTTGACGCAGGTGCCGCCGATGGTGCCGCGCTCAATCAGCGTGACCTGCGCGCCTTGCTCGACGGCCTTCAGTGCTGCCGCCATCGCGGCTCCACCGCTGCCGATCACGGCGACTTGCAACGGGCGCTCGCCGCCGCTGCCCTTGTCGGCGGCACCCATCCAGCCGCGCACCTTGTCGAACAGCCCAGTGCGGTTGTCGGTCGGCGGGGCATCGGCGAGCATCGCTTTGTAGCCCAGGCCAGCCACGGCGGCGGTCAGTGCGTCCGGCGCTGTGCCTGGATCAAGGGCGAGCTGGGCCGCGCCCTTGGCATAGGACACTATGGCAGATTGGACGCCGGGTACTTTTTCCAGCGCTTCCTTGACGTGCGCCGCGCACGAGTCGCAGGTCATGCCGGTGATTTTTAGATGGGTCATGCGACAGATCCTTTTTCGTTTGTGGTAGCAGACAAGGGCGTCAGATGTGCTGCGCTGCCGTTTTCAGTGCCTCACTTCTTGACGCTGGACGGATAGCCTGCGTCTTCGGTGGCCTTGGTCAGCTTCTGCACGCTGGTCTTGGCATCATCGAAGGTGACAACCGCTTCGCGTGTCTCGAAGGTCACGTTAACTTTGCTGACGCCTTCGACCTTGGAAATCGCCTTCTTGACGGTGATCGGACAAGCGGAGCAGGTCATGCCCGGTACGGACAGCGTGACGGTCTGGGTGGCGGCCCACACGGGGGCAACAACGGCAGCGATGGCGAGAGAGGCAAACAGTTTTTTCATGATGAACTCCTGTGATTAATAGAAAAATGGCATGACGTAGGGAAATCCGAGCGCGACCAGAACCAGCGCGGCCACGACCCAGAAAATGAGCTTGTAAGTAGCGCGCACTTGGGGAATCGCACACACATCCCCTGGTTTGCAGGCTTGCGCCGGTCGGTAGATGCGCCGCCAGGCGAAAAACAGCGCCACCAACGCCGCGCCGATGAAGATCGGGCGATAAGGTTCCAACACCGTCAAGTTGCCGATCCAAGCGCCGCTGAACCCCAGGGCGATCAGAACCAGCGGCCCCAGGCAGCAAGCCGAGGCGAGGATGGCGGCTAGCCCGCCAGTGAAGAGCGCCCCGCGCCCGTTTTGAGGTTCAGACATACGCTTGTCCTTTCAAATCTGGATTGGATAGCTTAAGCTTACTTCCGTACCAATGTACGGAGTCAAGCGATATTGAAAAAAATTTGGAGAATCTGACTATTGGCGTTTTCGCCAAGGCGGCCGGGGTCAACGTGGAAACAATCCGGTTCTATCAGCGCAAGGGCTTGTTGCCGGAGCCGGACAAGCCCTATGGCAGCATCCGCCGCTATGGCGAGGCGGATGTGACGCGGGTGCGCTTCGTGAAATCAGCCCAGCGGCTCGGATTCAGCCTCGACGAGATCGCAGAGCTGCTGAGGCTGGATGACGGCACCCACTGCGAGGAAGCCAGCAGCCTGGCCGAGCACAAGCTTCAGGACGTGCGCGAAAAAATGACCGACCTGGCGCGCATGGAAACCGTGCTATCCGAACTTGTGTTCGCCTGCCATGCGCGGCAAGGGAACGTTTCTTGCCCGCTGATTGCTTCGCTGCAAGGGGAGAAAGAGCCGCGTGGTGCCGACGCGGTGTAGCCGAGGGTAGTTACGCCTTAGCGTGCTTTATTTTCCGTTTTCTGAGACGACCCCAACAAGCAGGCGGTGAAAGCCAAAGGCTCCATGGGCAGCGACGACAAAGACCTAAAACTGGGCAGTGTCGATCCGGCTCTGGAAGGCCGGTTCGAGGTTAACGGCATCAAGGTGACCACGGTCTTCGAGCAGGTTAAAAAAGAAGCCGCCAAGTACACGCCGGAGAAAACCCAGAAGCAAACCGGCCTGCACCCGGATGTGGTGCGCCAGGAGGCAAGGCACATTGCCAATGCCCGCAAGGCCATCATCATGCTGGGCTACATCACCTCCAGTTACTCCAACTGCCTGTACACCGCCTGGGCCTACGCCCTCACCCTGGCCCTTACCGGCCACGGGGGCCGCACCGGCGGCCTGGACACCTCCTGGGTGGTCTGGAATCACCCTAAATGGACCGAGCTGTCGACCTTCGGCGGTAAAAAATCGGCCCGTTACGAAGCGGGCGGCCTTGGCGAAGTGCTGCGTGGAGGCATGATGGAAGGCATTCGCAATCACTTCGACAACAAGAAGCTCAAGGAGCGAGTCGGATTTGATATCGACGAGATGGAGGAAATGATCCAGGAGTCCATCGATGAAGGCTGGATGCCCTATTACGGCGAAATCAAAGGCATGATTGCGGTTGCGGATAACACCTTCCGCCGCAACAAGATGGCCGAAAAATATCGGGAAGAACACCTACGCCAGGCCAGCGAACTCTACGTCAACGTGAATGTGCGCATGGATTCCACCGCCGAGTGGGCGGACTACGTGTTACCGGCCGCCAGCCATTACGAAGCCTGGGATCTGCGTACCCAAGGTTACCACCGGTTCTGTAACGTGTTTACCGAATCGGTACCGCCGGTGGGTGAATCCAAGCCGGACTGGGACATCATGGCTCTGCTGACCAAGAAGATCCAGGAGCGGGCCATCGCCCGGGGCATTGGCCCGATTCAGGACGGCGACGTTACCCGCGACCTGCACACCATTCACGACGATTACACCAACAACGGCCAACTGATGACCGCACTGGATGCCACCCGGTACATCGTGGAGAACTCGCCGGAATTTGGTGGTGTGACGCTCGAGGATGCCGCTGAGCGGGGCTTTATCGTGCTGAACGAGCACGCCGGTACCAACCAGCCGCTGCAGAAAGACCAGCCCTACAACCCGTTCACCGCGCAGACCGACGGCAAGAAGCCCTATGAGACGCTGACCGGGCGCATCACGTTCTATGTGGATCACCCGAGATTCGTCAAGCTGAAGTCTACGGTGCCCACCGCCAGATTGTATGCGGGCCCCGAAGCCTCCAATTACCCGCTGCACTTCTACTCCCCCCATACCCGCTGGGGTATTCACTCCAACTGGCGCAGCAACAAATACATGCTCAGGCTCCAGCGGGGTGAGCCGAATATCTACATCAACCCGAAACTGGCGGAACAGCGGGGCATCAAAGATGGCGACCGGGTGAGGCTGTTCAATGGCAACGGCGCGTTTTTCGCCCAGGCCAAGCTGTACCCGAGCATTCCGGCAGACTCGATCATGATGGAGCACGGCTGGGAGCCACACCAGTACATCCACCGGCGCCCGATGAACAACAGCCACGTGACCTTGCTGCAGCCGTTAGAGCTGGTTGGCGGCTGGGGGCACCTGAAGTTCATCTACGCCAAGTGGAACGCCAACCAGGTGATTCACGAAAGCAGCTACGACATCGCCCTGGCCAAGCCGGAAGAAATTGCAGACCCGAGGACCATTTAATAGGAGAGCGTCATGACTGTTAAACGCCAGCTGAGCATGGTCCTGGATCTCAACAAATGTATTGGATGCCAGACCTGCACCACCGCCTGCAAACTGATGTGGACCAATCGCAACGGCCGCGAGTTCATGTACTGGAACAACGTAGAAACCCAGCCCGGCAAAGGCTACCCACGGGATTATCAGAACATGGGAGGTGGTTTTGATGAAGCGGGAGCTCTGCGTGCAGGTCGCCAGCCGAGCCAGGAGGATTACGGCATTCCCTGGGAATACAACTACGAAGAAGCGTTGATGACCGGCACCGACCCCTGGCTGCGCCCCAACGTAAAGCCTACCTGGGGTGCCAACTGGGATGAAGACCAGGGCGAAGGCGATTACCCGAACAGCTATTACTTTTACCTTCCAAGGCTCTGTAACCACTGCGCCAACCCGGGTTGCCTGGCCGCCTGCAGCCGCAACGCCATCTACAAGCGCCAGGAAGACGGCATTGTGCTGATCGACCAGGAGCGGTGTCGAGGCTACCGCTACTGCGTAAACGCCTGCCCCTACAAGAAGGTGTACTTCAACGAGCAGATTTCAAAATCCGAGAAGTGCATCTTCTGCTATCCCCGCATCGAAAAAGGCCTGCCCACCGCCTGCGCCCAGCAATGTGTCGGGCGTATCCGCTGGATCGGCTACCGGGACGACACCGAAGGCCCGATTCACATGCTGGTGGAAAAGTACAAGGTGGCGTTGCCACTGCATCCGGAATGGGGCACTCAGCCCAATGTCTTCTATGTACCGCCGCTGTCACCGCCCAAATATGGCCCTGATGGTGAAATGCTGGACGAATCCCGCATTCCGCTGGAATACCTGGAAAGCCTGTTCGGAGATGGTGTCGCGGCAGCGCTGGACACCATCCGCACCGAGCGTCAGGCCAAGGCGGACGGCAAAGGCAGTGAGCTGATGGACACCCTAATCGGCTACAACCACGCCGAAATGTTCAAACTGAGCTGAGCAGAGGATCTTCAATGTTCGCCACAGAACCCACCGACATCGCCAGTGCCCGGGGTGCTCTGTTCCGCACCGCCGCCGCATTGCTGGATTACCCCCTGCCGGAAACCCGCCAGGTACTGGTGGATGGCCGCGCCCTCGGTGCAATGGCCGAAGCGTTGCACCTGCTCGGAATGTCGGCACCGACCGGTAGCCCAGCCCGTCCGTCAGACGCCAGCCTGGAAGCCCTGCAGGTCGGCTACACCAACACCTTCCTGTCCGGTCGCAAAGGCAAGCCCCAGGTGCCGCTGATTGCCAGTGCCTACAAGCACCTGATGGCAGGCTCGGCGCAGGGCAGCTTTCTGCTGAACATTCAGGCCTTCTACAAGCACTTTGGTCTGAAGGCCGCCGAGCAGGACGAGGGCCATGTGGAGGAGCCGGATCATCTGGTGGCCATGCTGGAATTCTGCGCCCTGCTCTGCCACCTGGAAGAGAGCGCCTGTGACCGCGGGAGTGATCCGGCGCCCTATCAGCGGGCCCAGAGAGATTTTCTGTCACGCTATCTTACCCCGCTGGCGTCGGCCATACGTGACCGATACCAGCATCTCGATAGCGCGGAACTTGAGCCGACACTGGCCTGGCTGGTGCGTAATCTGCCCGAATGGTGCATGAACCAACAACAGCAGCTGGAGGCCGTGCTGGCGGCATCAGACGCTCACAACGAGCGACTGATACCGGCTCAATCGGTACCCCAGGGGCTCTGGGATTAACGTTCAACGAGGGACGAGCCATGAAGCGATCTTTCCCCACCACCACCTTTGCCGTTCTGGGACTGATGATGAGCGTCGCCGGTACGGCTGCGGCGGATCACTCAGAACGCAACCCAAACGTAACCGAAGTCAATCCCGGCGATACCGTCAAGGTCGCCCGAATACCGGACAACATCTATCTGCGCACCCAGGACGACCCAGACGATCTTATCTGGGATCGCCTGCCGGTGTACCGCACCGGCCTGACCACCGCCCCTCCAGTGCACCCGTCAGTGATGCTGAGATTCGACCCTACGGATATGGAAGCCAAGCATCTGTACTTTCAGGTGGCCAAATCCAAAGATCGCTTTTACATCCGCCTGCGCTGGAAAGACGCCAGTGAAGACCGCAGCACCACCGTCGACCAGTTCCGCGACGGCGTAGCGGTGCAGTACGCCATCGCTGGCCCGGAAACCAGTTATATGATGGGTTCGGGGCCGGATAATCCGGTGAATATCTGGTACTGGCGCTCCGACCAGGAGCAAATTGAAAACCTGGCCGCTGGCGGCTTTGGCAGCACGACCCACCTGCCCGAGCAAACAGTCACCGGTGCCAGCGAATACTTCCCGGAAGAGATCGCCCAGGACAGCGAGTGGCACGTGGTCATGTCGCGCTTAATCGATGAGGACGGCGAACATCAAGTCGATTTGTCCCGCGATACCATTCCCGTGGTCTTCGCGCTCTGGGAAGGTCACCACAATGAACGGGACGGAAACAAGAAAGTCACCCATAACTGGATTATGCTGGATAACAGCGACAGCCAATAATAAAAACACAACACAGCAACGGGAAGAGACCAGATGGCCGTATCTCAGTTTAACCCGGGTGAGCGGGATCCACTGGCCCTGAGGCCGGAAGACTGCAATCGGGGGCACGCCTGCCAGTTCTGCCCCCGAGAAGGCGAGTGCCAGCTCGATAAGGCATTCCATGAGAAATCCCTGCTGGAAAAGCGCCTGGCCGACATTGGCCAGGTGGTTCTGGTGATGGCGAACAAAGGCGGTGTTGGCAAAAGCACCGTCACAGCCAACCTGGCCATTGCCATGAGCCAGAAAGGGTTTCGTGTAGGGGTGGCCGATGCGGATATTCACGGCCCCAACCAGAGCCGCTTGTTCAACCTGGTTGGCCGGAAGGTCAAACTTGGAGCCAATGGTCTGGAGGCTCCCGGCTGCTTTGGTGGCGCCCTGCCGGAGCCGGTAAAGGTCGCCTCCCTGGCGTTTCTGATGCAAAGCGACGACACACCCATTGTCTGGCGCGACGCCTACAAGCACGACTTCATTCATCACCTGATTGGCAGTTTTGACTGGGGCCCGCTGGACTTCCTGTTTGTCGACATGCCTCCGGGCACCGGCAATGAACTGATCACCCTGGCCGACTTGCTCGAAGGCCATCCAACTGCGGGCGTGCTCACCACCACGCCCCAGGACATCGCCCTGATGGACAGCCTCAAGGCGTTCCGCTTTTGTGAAGAGCGGCAATTGCCGCTGATTGGCGTGATTGAAAATATGGCGGGTGTCACCTGCCCCAACTGCGCTACAGAGTTTCACTTGTTTCCGAATGCCCCGCTGGAAAAGGTTTTGCAAGAGCTGGACTTGCCCTCTATCGCCAAAATCCCCTTCTCGCCGGCATTGGCGGTAGCCTCGGACTCGGGCCAACCGGTGGCGCTGGAAGCACCGGAGAGCCGCGAAGCCAGAGCCTTCGCCGAGGCTGCCGGGGCATGCCTGGCGTATGCACGGGCTGCACAACTGGAAGCTGGGAAGCAGGAGCTGAACCACCTTGCCGAGGCCAGCGTTGCAGATATGCTCGCCAATCCCGGGCTCTTGCCTGAGCAATTCCGTAACGGCCCAGAGGCCGACGCCCTGAACGAGCTGTTAAAAGCCGAGCAACAACGCCTGAGAAATCAGGGCTGATTCTTCAATACACAAGCCATTCCGCACCCTCTTTCCTTTTGGAGCCTGACTATGTCCTCAACTGCAGACCTGAGCCGTCGTTCGTTCTTCGGTCGCCTGGCCGGACGGTTTGACCCGGCCGCACCGGATGCCGCCCACTGGTATCAGGTACCCGAGGTGTCTGGCGGCGACGGCGATGTCTTCTGGACAGGCTGGAGCGGCCAAGGCGAGGTGTTCGTGGCTGGCGACAACGGGCGTATGGTGCACCTCTCTGTGCGCGGCGACCATGCCAGCGAGGGCTGGACGCCCATGGCGCTACCTGTAACCACGCCCATTCATGGGCTCTGGGGGCGAAGCGCAAGCGACCTGCACGCCGTGGGTTGGATGGGGAGTATTCTCCACTACGATGGCCAGGCCTGGTCACTGGTACAGGGCGCCGTGATCGACCATGAGCGACAACAGTACCAGGCTACCGCCGAAAACACGCCGTTATTTGCCATTGATGGCCAGGATAGCGGACAAGCCTGGGCAGTGGGTGATGAAGGCCGGATTCTGCACTTCGATGGTCGGCAGTGGCGCCCTGAAAGCTCCGGAGTGTTTGATAACCTCAGAGCGGTGGCTTGCGCCAGTGATGGCAGAGTCTACGCCGCTGGCCTTGGCGGTTGTGTTCTGGAACGAACCATCGAAGGCCAATGGCTGCCTCTGGAGTGCCCCTATCAATGCGGTTTTCAGGCCGTGCTGTCGCTCGCCGACGGCGAATTGTTGCTAGCCGGTGGCCGCTACTTTGTGGATAAAGGCGGGTTCCGCGGCGAACTGGTGCACTATGCGAACGGACAATTTCAGGTGCTCCATCCTGACTTGGATATGCCGAGATTGCGCGCACTCAAGCACTACAAAGCTGGCGTTTTGATCGTTGCCGACCGCGGGCACCTGTACTACCTGAACGACTGCAAAATCACCCGCCTGGCCTGCGACAGCCAGCATGATCTAATGGACGTGATTCCCCTGCCGTCGGATGAAGCCATCGTGGTGGGGGATTTCGGCACGGTGATGACCGCCTCACCCGGGTTTGTCCGCGCCCTCGCCGAAGACGCACGCAACCACAACGCCAATGCCAGCCGCTGGCAGGTCATGGATTCCCCAAGCCGACATCAGCTCTGGTGCGTCTGGCAAGACGCTCAAGGCACCACCTGGGCTGGTGGCGAAGCTGGCACGGTTCTGCGGCTTGAAGGCGACCGGTGGCAGGCACTGCCAGCCATTCCCGATGGCCTGGCCGTACATTGCCTGTGGGGCTGTGACGGTGCCGGGCTGTTTGCCGGAGGGCAACAGGGCCGCATTTACCGATTCGACGGCAAGGCCTGGCAACGGCATTTTGACCTGCATCTGGATCTCACCATTCTGGCCATGTGGGGGGCGGGCCCGGAGTGTATCTATGCCGTGGGTGATGAAGGGCTGATTCTGCATTTTGACGGACTGCGCTGGCAGCGGGTCACCAGTGGCACCCAGTCGGCGCTGTACGACATCTGGGCCTACGATGCCGAGACCTGCTGGTGGTCGGCGATTTCGGCCTGGTGCTGCGCTACAACGGGCGCGACTGGAAATCCTTCAACGCCAACAGCGAGCAGTTTCTGTACGGTGTCTGGGGGCACGCCCTGGATAATATCTGGGTGGTTGGGCTCTCTGGCACCGCAACCCACTTTGATGGCAGCCGCTGGGCAGCCGTACCCACTCGACTCAGAGACGATCTGATGGCCATCGATGGCCTGCCCAACGGAGAATTGATTGCGGTTGGCACCCGAGGCTGCGCGGCGATATTGAGAGATGGCCAATGGCAGGCCGAATCCACATCGGTGTCTGTCGGGTTAAGAGATGTCTGCGTTGGCTATGACGGTGCAGTTTACGCAGTGGGTGATCAGGGCACGATTGTGCGGCGCCATTCACCCCGGGCCTGAACGAAAAACGGCTCCCGAAGGAGCCGTTTCAGCAACACTGAGAACGCTTAGTGCACGTGGCCGTGCTCTTGTTCTTCGTCGGTTGCTTCGCGAGCTTCTACCACTTCAACATCGAAGTGCAGAGTCTGGCCAGCCAGCGGATGGTTGGCGTCGATGGTGACGGTCTCGTCACTCACTTCAACCACGCGAACCACCTGGGGGCCGCCCGGTGTCTGGGCCTGGAACTGCATACCTGGCTCAATGGTATCAACGCCTTCAAAAGCAGAGCGCGGAACCGGCTGAACCAGTTCTTCGTTAACTTCGCCATAGCCTTCTGCTGGCTCTACAGAAACTTTGACCTGATCGCCAGCGTTCTTCTCGGTCAGCGCACTTTCCAGTCCGCCGATGATGTTTTGTGCACCTTCCAGGTACGACAGCGGCTCACGGCCTTCTACACGGGAGGAATCGAGCTGCTCTCCCTGGTCGTTAGTGAGCGTGTAATGGATGGTGACAACACGAGGTTGGGCCATGTGATCTCCTTGCGTGTCCGCAATGACAGTGTATTTAGGTTGTAGGCAATCGAAAGTGATCGTGAACAGCCGGACTGTACAGAGGGACTAACGACCACCGGGCCTCGTTAGAGAGCCAGGCTCGATAACAAGTCTGAGAACGCAGTTTAACAAGTGACAGACTGCGTTATCTACCTTGTTGTTTGGGTCGAAGGCAGGCTTTTCAACCGCTCGGCCCGATTTCCCAGAATTTTTTGTGACTGGTTACGCCATACACCCGTGTGCCCGCCAGTTCCCTCTCTTCCGCCAGGTCGGCCAGATCATAAAAAGCCGAGGTGACCAATCGGGCCTCAACACCGTGACGAACCTGAATAACCGGCCGAGGTTCTCCGGTTTGCTCATAGCTGCCAACTTCCAGCGGGTGTTCCGGCCCCACTTCCAGAGTTTCACCGGCATTGGTGATCACTGAGACAACCTGTTGCTCGCCCTCGCCGCTGACCGTCAGACCGTGGGCCAGCAATGGCGTGTCTTCCACCCGGATTCGCCACTTCTCCACCGGTGTGACCAGGTAATAGTGCCCGTCCTCTTCGCGCCGGAGAATGGTGGTAAAGAGCCGGACGGTGGCTTCCCGGGCAATGGGCTCACCCTGATACATCCACTGGCCATCCCGGGTGATGGTCAAGTCCATATCGCCAGACAATTCCGGATGCCACTGGTCGAGCGGAGGCAGGCCTTTAGCTGTCTGCTCACTGGCCACCGCGCTGGCAATCGTCTCGGGTGTCGGGGTCATAGTGTCTCCGTGTGTGTTCAGTTCTTCGCTAACTCGACTATCAAGGCAAAAACTGCGCTTTCAGGTCTGCACAACCCGGGCCCACCACTGGCATATCCAGCAATACGGCCTGCGAGGTCATGAAGGGAATACCCTGCCGGTGCCCGTCCACCAGCAGGGTCGAGAGGCTGCCCACCAAAGGCATGTGAGAGACAATCAACAACGGCGAAAGCTCATTGTCCAGAAGCGCATCCAGGCACTTGCCGGGGTCATCGTCAGGGGTAATGAACGGCTTCTCGATGATGGGGCAATTCAACACTTCGGCCACAATGGCGGCAGTCTGCCGCGCCCGGATGTAGGGGCTGCTCCAGATCGCTGCTGGCCGCCAGGGGGAACCGGCAATCTGGGCGGCCACGTCGGCGACGCCATGGCGCCCCACTTCCGTCAGTTCACGCTGCTGATCCAGGGTATGCCATCCCGCCTCACCATGACGCATGATCATCAGATGCACAATTTCCCCCTTCGGCTAGTGGCCGGCGTATGTTCGATTACGACTGGCTGATGGTTCTTGGCAGAATAAACTCCACATCGGAGTTCTGCACCGCCATCATCAGGCTGTTGATTACGGCATTGATCGATGCATTGTTGTACAGGATTTCGTAAAGCCCCCGCACCAGTGGCATATAAATACCGATCGCCTCGGATTTCTCGCGCACCAGTTTCAGGGTATAGATGCCTTCGGCTACCTGCCCCAGCTCCTTAACGGCTTCGTCCAGCTTTTTACCTTTGCCCAGGGCATAGCCTACCCGGAAGTTCCGGCTTTTGCTGGAGGTGCAGGTTGCAATCAGGTCGCCAACGCCCGCCAGCCCCATAAAGGTCATCGGGTTGGCGCCAAGGCTGACCGCAAACCGGCTCATTTCCGCCAGCCCGCGGGTAATCAGCATGGCGCGGGCGTTTTCGCCCATGTCCATGGCCGAGGCGAGGCCCGCGACAATGGCGTAGATGTTTTTTAAAGCCCCTGCCAATTCAACACCATAAACATCAACGTTGGCGTAAACTCTCAGGTATTCACAGCCCAGCAGATCCTGCACTGCCCGGCGTACTTCCGGATCTTTGGCGGCAATGACCGTGGCCGTCAGTTCCCGGTTAACGATTTCACCCGCCAGGTTGGGCCCGCTCAGGACACCAGACCGGCAGCGGGGAAGCTCCTCCAGCAGAATTTCGCTCATCAGCTTGAAACCCTGCTCTTCAATGCCTTTGGTCAGACTGACGACAATCTGGCCATCCCGAAACTCGGTACTGTGCTCCCGGATAACCGTGCGGAACGCTTTAGAAGGAATAGCGACCAGAACGATTTCAGCCTGACGAACGGCTTCTGCCAGATCGGTGGTCGGGCGAATGTCGCCCTGCAGAACGATGTCCGGCATGTAACGCCGGTTGATCTTGGTGCTTCGGATTTCCTCGGCCTGGGCCTCATCTCGCATCCAGAAATGAACAATGTGGCCGTTTTCGCCAAGCACTTTGGCCATGGCGGTACCAAAGCTGCCACCACCAAGGACGGCTACCTCTCGGGAATTCGCCTCTTCATTAGCCGGCGTCTGGTCCTCGGGCATAGTCTTTCCATTCTGTTGTATCGGTATTTGGTCGGCGAACCTTCCGCTCAGCCGGTTTCGTCGCACTCAAGAGCCTTCACCAGGTTCTTGAACTCTTCCCTGTTCTTGCTGTTCATCCCCATCAGAACCTTATGGGCATCCAGCACCTTGTCCCGAACCTGCTGCTCACTCGCCTTGAGTACCGGAATTTCTTCCAGTTCTTCAATCCGGGACGCCGGTTCGCGGACAATGATAAAAATTTTATCAAAGCCCATGGAGGTGATGATGCGGGTAATATCAGGGTTGGTAGAGATCAGGGTCGGCAGGAAGTGACTCCGCTTGTGGGCGGCCATGGCGATTTTCGCCAGCAATCCGAGGGTGGTGCTATCGACAATGTCGGTCTCGGTAAGATCAATCACAACGGTCTTGAAATGCGGATCATTGGTGATCGATTCAACCAGATTATCCAGCGTCGAACATAGGTTCAGCCGGATTTCCCCAATAAATTTAAGGACATATATTCCCTGCTGTTCTGCTTGCAGGATTTTGTAACCAGCCATTTTATTCACACTGCTACTAAGTCGACGACTTGTGATCTGACCCGTTAAATGTATCGGTAACCGATACAATGGCGATATCGTCAGGCAGCTCCGGTAAATTGGCAAGCCCCAGAGCCTCGCTCAGCGATGCGATAGTGTGACTACCTCCCGAAACGAGTTCAAGTAGTCTGTTCTCCTTTTCGTCCAGCGATTTCGCTGGAATCACTTCCAGTATACCGTCGGAGAACATCAATAACCGGAAGGGCCCCTCAAGTTTAACCTGATAAACCTCCCACTCCGGGGTGTCGAAAAGGCCAACCGGAAGCCCGCTTCCCTCCAGAAACCGGGTCGGCCCATTGTCAAAGGACAGGATCGGCATCGGAAAGTGGGCGCCCACCGCATAAGTTAATGTACGCTCCGAGTGGGAAATGATGCCAACAAACACGGTAACATGCTTGCCCAGGCCGGTATCCAGCAGTTCGGTGTTGATTCGTTCAAGAAAGCGCTCCGGATACAGGATGTCATCGCTGGATTGACGTTTCAGATTGCGTTGCAGGCGGTTGGTCAGGTTTTTCAGCAGCACCGTGACAAAGGCCGAACTGGCCCCATGGCCCGACACATCAGCGATGTAAACCAGCGATTTGTCGTCGCTGAGCGGAAAATAGTCGAGAAAATCCCCACTCAGGTACAGCGACGGCTTGATCAGATAATCCACCTGTAGCCCGGGCAAGGTGAGGTCGTGTTCCGGCAACATCTTCAGTTGCACCTTGCGCCCGGCGTTCTGGTCGGCACGCAGCTCGGCAATTCCGGCCCGCAAATCCCGGTTGGCTTCCTCAAGCTCCTGCCGGTAACGCTGGTTCAGCCGGGTCACTCTCACCCGGTCAAAGAGCTTGTCGATAACGTCATCAATGGCTTTGCGATCGTCGTTACAAGGTTTCAGCAACACGTCTGCGGCACCGGCCCTCATGGCCCTGACCACATCAGCACTGGACGCACCGCTGGTGCATGCGACAATCGGGCAAAAATTTTCAGCGCCGTCGAGCCGCTCAGCTAACGAGTGAATGGCCTCAGGGGCAAGATCCACAAAAATGACATCCGGGGCGTCTTCCTCAAACAGCTCCCGCGCCGCATTAACACCCGCCGCGCCCGTCACGTAGAAGCCCCGGGTCTCAAGGTAACGGGACAGATCTGTCCGGGCCTTTTCATCCGCGTCGATAATCAGAATGCGCTCGGTGCGCGAGGTCATGTGGATTGCCCTAAGCTAGCAGTGGTAAAGAAAAAAGCCTGCATAAGGCCTATTTTGGCATGAGGCTGTGATATAACAAGGCTGTGATCACCAATTTGGGAGATTTATAACCATGCGACGTGCCGTTAACGATTTACTCGGCGCCTACGACAAGCTCATCATGGATCCGGTGCACGGTGGCATACCACTCTACCGGCACGAAATTCAGGTTATCGATCACCCGCTGTTCCAGCGCCTTCGCAATATCTGCCAGAACGATATTCTCAGTCTGGTATTCCCCGGCGCCACCCATTCCCGTTTTCTGCACAGTATCGGGGTGATGCACGTAGGCACCCGGATGTTCCGGGCCATGATTGATGCGTACCTGCGCGAACGCCAGCTCAGTGAACAGACCGACCTCAGCCTCAATCAGTTGGATGCCATCGATTATCTGGCCAAGACTATTCGGCTGGGCTGCCTGTTACACGACAGCGGCCATTCCAGTTTCTCACACCAGTTCACCCAGGCTCGGAAAATCCGCCAGCTGATGTCCCGCCCCGGCCGGTTCCGGGATCTTTGGGATGGTGTCGACTTTACCGTATACCACCCCTGTGAGCCGGAAGAGCTTGAGCACGAGCACTACTCTGTGCGGGTTGCCCACGAAGTCCTTGCTGCGGTAGATCTGGAGAGTGCCGGGTTGGCGGCCGTGGATGTAATCGGCATTATGGAAACCACCCAGGTTACGCCCAGCGACACCTTCTGTAGCCACGCCCGCACCTTCTGGGAATTTATTGCCGGCGAGGACGCCAGCTCCGGGGCGATTCCGGAACAAGACATTCCACAACTGGTTCTGGGGTTGCTTTCGTCCATTGTTTCGGGCGAAATCGATGCCGACCGGGCCGACTACATGCTGCGGGACGGTTTCCATAGCTCAGTGACCATCGGTGGTTTCAATCTCGACCACCTGCTGAGCAACCTGCGCTTTGGCTGGGATGTCTCCGAGCCCTGGATGGGCCTGGCCATTACCCCAAAAGGTCTTGGGGCACTGGAAGATTTCGTGTACAGCCGATACCAGATGTACCGCAAGGTGTACGCCCACAAAACCGCTCTGGGTTTCGACTGGCTGTTACGGGAAGCCATTAACGAAGTCCTGGAAGACCCGGAGAACTTTGCCTGGATTGACACCTGCCTGAGTAACATGATCTGGTTTGCCGAGCTCACGGATAACTTTTTCTGGGAAGCCTTCCGGAAGGTCGCCCGCAATAAACCGGACAGCGACTCCTTCTGCATTGTTAACCGGGTCAAACTGAACCACCTGGACACACGGGAGAACCTGAGCAGCGATGACATCCGGAAACACCAGCAATGGCTGGCCGAACAACTGGGCATTCAGGCGAACGATGTGGTGACTTGCTCCATGCGGGCACGGTTTTCCAACATTCAGGATAATTTCAATGGCATCAAGGTGCTGGTGAAAGCACCGATAACCCGGCAGCGCAGTTTGAAAAAGATCACTGAGGTGAGTGCCTTCTTCTCGAAATTTGGCGATGGCACCATCACCCACTTTTACCGCAGGCCGGGCGCCACCCAGAGTGAGTGGCGCCCGGCCCGATCTCAATCGCGATCGATGCATTCGACCAGTTGACGGGCGCTGTCCCAGGCGCCCTCTACCCTGCCGCCAGCCAGCCAGTCACCTGCAAGCCCAACGCCCGTCGAATCGTCATAGAGATACCCCGGGCAATCAGTGGCTTCCGAGCGAGCGTACAGCCACCGGTGGGTAACACTCTCGATAGGCTCAACCTGGTGGCCGGTCAATGCCTGGAACTCCGCCACCAAAGCGTCAGAAACCTGATCTACCGGGGTTTCCAGGTGGTTATTTGTCCACTCAGGCGTGGCGTGTAATACCCACCACTGGCCTTTACCATCACGCCCCGGCTTGGAGGAATTATTCGCAAGCCAGAACAGCGTGTCGGAATGTGGCCGGGCGCCCTGGTAGGCAAAATCGACGGCCGAAGGAAAGTGCGCCGCCACCGCCCAGCACGGCAGAATACCTTCTACGTGAGGCACAAGGCGCTCAGCCAACTGCGCCATGCCACTGTTGTGGAGCAGTTCACTGGCCTGGGCTGGCGGCGCGGTAATCACAACCCGGTCAAAATCCCGGTAGACATTGCCTTCGGTATCCTCAAGGCGCCACCGTTCGCCATCCCGTTGCAGCCGATGAATCCTTACATTGGCCTCCAACTCAACGTGGGCAGACAGCGCACGGGTGACGGCCGTCATTCGCGGTGTGCCCACATAGCGAGGCTCCTCCGGGAACGGCTGCCAGCCCTCGGCATTCGACTGAAAGCCCAACCGGGCGCCCCAGGGGGCAAACGTCGTGTCCCCGGCTTTTTCGCTCAAAAACGCCAGAAACCCCGGATGGCGGGCGGTAAAATACTGTGCACCGATATCCGCGGAGCCATCAGTCACCCGCTTGGCCGCCAGCCGACCACCTGGGCCACGGCTTTTTTCAAAGACCCTGACACTATGGCCGGATTCGCCAAGCAAAATAGCCGCAGTCAGGCCCGCCAGCCCTGAACCGATTACGGCAACCCGGCGTATTGATGTGTTGTCTGAGGTTACTTCTTGCATGGTAGTTTATGACCCGAGTAAATAGTTGGTTAACGAACATTCTGAGGTGGTTCGATTCCGAGGCAGGAACAGATCACCTCGACACCACATCGCGCTCTTTTAATTGGGTGCGAGTGCTGCCATTTATTGCCCTGCATGCAGCCTGCTTGCTGGTAATCGACACCGGCGCCAGCACCTTTGCAGTGCTCTTTGCGCTCGGCTTCTTTCTGGTGCGCATGTTTGCGATCACAGGCTTCTACCACCGATATTTCTCTCACAAAACGTTTAAAACAAGCCGACCGGCACAGTTTATCTTTGCGGTTCTGGGCGCCAGTGCGGCGCAACGTGGCCCGCTCTGGTGGGCAGCCCACCATCGTCATCACCACCAGCACTCGGATAATGAAGAAGACTTGCACTCGCCCCACCAGGGCGGTTTCTGGTGGTCTCACGTTGGCTGGTTTACCTGCGACGCCGGTTTTGCCATGAACGAGAAGCGTGTGCGCGACTGGCTGAAGTTTCCGGAGCTCCGGTTACTCAATCGTTTCGACTCTGCCATCCCCGCGCTCGCCGCGGTCTGCATCTACGCTCTGGGCGAAGCCCTGGCTGCCTGGGCTCCGGGCTTGCATACCAACGGGCTTCAGCTACTGGTGTGGGGCTTCTTTATTTCAACCGTTGTCCTGTTTCACGCGACTGTCTCCATTAACTCGCTCTCCCATGTCTGGGGCCGACGCCGTTTTGAAACCAGCGACGACTCCCGCAATAATTTCTGGCTGGCTCTGATCACCCTCGGTGAAGGTTGGCACAACAACCACCACCGCTGGCCTCTGTCGGTTCGGCAAGGCTTTCGCTGGTACGAAATCGACATCACCTGGTACGGGCTATGGCTGATGTCCAAGCTCGGCATTATCTGGGATCTGAACCCGATTCCCGCCAAGGTACTTGAAGAAACCCGGGAACTGGATAACCAAAGGAGGAACCGGTCATGAAGACGCCTGCCTCTGCAATTGAAGTCGGAGCTGCCGATTCAGGCCTGTCTGTGGCGCTTGAAAAGTTTCAGAGCCTGTTTAACGAGCTGGATCAGGGTAACCTTGCCAAGCTCCAGCAAGTGTACAGTGAAGATATTGTATTTCAGGATCCATTCGGTGAAGTGCGAGGTCTGGATGATCTCACCGAATACATGGCCGCCGCCTACAAGAACGTGAACACCTGCAAGTTCCGTTTCACCATGCCGGTGATTCAGGATTGTTGGTGCTCCCTGCCCTGGGTAATGGAGCTTTCTCACAAGCGGATTCGCGGCGGCAAAATCGTTTTGGTGAACGGCATCAGCCACCTGGAAATTCGCGATGGCAAGGTTCGGTATCACCGCGACTACTTTGATGCCGGGCAACTGCTCTACGAGAACCTGCCGATCGTCGGGGGCGTGATCCGCTGGGTGAAGGAAAAAGCCGGATGAGCGGCCTGCTTGCAAGCCCCCGCAACATCTGGCTGACCGGTGCAACGTCTGGTATCGGCGAGGCGCTGTGCCAGAAACTGTTGCAGCAAAACCATCGACTGATCGTAACTGGCCGCCGGAAAGAGCACCTGGAGGTGCTTGCCGGACAGCACCCCGAGAAGGTACATCCGGCACCGGCCGACACCACAAGCACCGAGCAACTGGCTGGCATTCGGAGTGATTTGGGGCACTTCGGCGGTCTGGACATGGTGATACTGAATGCCGGTATCTGCGAATATCTGGAGGTGCGGGAATACGACAGCCGGGTGATTGAACGCAACCTGAATACCAACCTGCTGGGTGCCGCCCGCTGCCTCGACATCGCTTTGCCTGCGTTGCGCGCCACTCGAGCGGCTGGCAAGCCCGCGACGCTGGTGATTGTCAGCTCTTCCGCCTGGTGGTTTCCCTTCGGCCGGGCCGAGGGTTATGGCGCCTCCAAGGCCGCCCTCAGCTATTTTGCACATGCGTTGAGGGCCGATCTTGCTGCCGAGGGCATCCAGGTAGTGGTGGTCTCTCCCGGATTTGTAAAAACGCCCCTGACTGCCCGGAACGATTTCCCCATGCCCTTTATGGTCAGCGCGGAAGACGCCGCCGACCGGATCGTGACCGGGCTGGATCGGGGCCGCAACGAAATCGCCTTTCCACGGCGCTTCACCTGGACGCTGAAGCTTCTGAGTGCCTTACCCCAGCCACTGATCGACCGGATGGCCGCCGCCATGGCCCGCAAATCATGACTATTAACGTTGACCCAAGGAAGCCCTTTGCATGAATCAGGATCGTCAGCGCATTGCTGTGATTGGCGCCGGAGTTTCCGGCCTGACCGCCGCCTGGCTGCTTGCCGAAAATCACGATGTACAGGTGTTTGAGGCTGGCGATTACGCTGGCGGGCACACCAATACCGAACAGGTGCCACTCGGTGGCCGCACCTGGCCGGTTAACACCGGTTTTATCGTGTACAACGACTGGACGTACCCCAACTTTATCAAATTGATGGATCGGCTGGGGGTCGCGTCTGAAGTTAGCGACATGAGCTTTAGCGTGGATTGTCAGGCCAGCGGGTTGCATTACAACGGCACCAGCCTGAACACTCTGTTTGCCCAGCGCAAAAACGTGCTGAACCTGAACTTTCTGCGAATGATCCGGGAAATTCTCCGGTTCAACAAAGAAACCCGCGCCGACCTGGCGGCAGGCCGTATTTCCGATTCCGAAACCCTCGGCGCCTACCTGAACCGTCATGGCTACAGCCGGTATTTTCGAAACTACTACATTGTGCCCATGGGGGCCGCGATCTGGTCTGCGCCGGAAATTGTGCTGGAACAGTTCCCGATCCGTTTTTTCCTCCAGTTCTTCAACAACCATGGCATGCTCTCGGTGGATGACCGACCGACCTGGCGGGTCATCTCCGGGGGCTCAGCCACCTATGTCGACCGCATGATGGATCGCCTTGGCGACTGTACCCACCTGAACAGCCCGGTCAGCCTGGTAGTGCGGGACGACAACGGCGTGACTGTGCACAGTAACGGGCAAACGCACCGGTTCGATCAGGTGGTGTTTGCCTGCCACAGTGATCAGGCGCTGGCGATGCTCGAATCCCCCACCGACGAAGAACGGGCGATTCTGGGAGCCATCGAATACCAGAAGAACGATGTGGTGTTGCATACCGACAGCCAGGTGTTGCCCTCGAACCGCCGCGCCTGGGCCGCATGGAATTACCGGATTCCCGAGCACAGCACCCAGCCGGTGTCGGTTACCTACAACATGAACATCCTGCAGAATTTTGATGATGCGCCGGAGACCTTCTGCGTAACGCTAAATCGCAGCCACGACATCGACCCTGGCGCAGTCATCAAGCGGTTTGACTACAACCACCCGGTATTTACCCTGGAGGCCGTGGCCGCCCAGGATCGGTACGACGAAATTGGCAACCGTAACCGCAGCCATTTCTGTGGTGCCTATTGGTTTAACGGCTTTCACGAAGACGGCGTTCGCAGCGCCCTTCGAGTAACCCGGGCGTTTGGTACAGGACTCTGACTATGGCCAGTCAATGGTTAGAAGGGACCATTAGACATCGTCGTAAGTTGCCGGTTCAGCATGAATTTCAGTACAACATCGGCATGCTCGCACTGGACGTGGACGACTGGTTTTCGGTCACCGGAATCAGCCCGTTCTTTTCCCTGGAACGGTTCAACTGGCTGGGGCTGAAACGCGAGGACTATCTTGATCCGGACATCCCCAGCCTTCGCCAGGCCGTCTACAACCGGGTAAAAAGTGCGACCGGCTGGGCGCCGGACGGCCCCATTCAACTGATTACCCACCCCCGCTATCTGGGCTATGTGTTTAACCCGGTAAGCTTCTACCTGTGTTACGAGAACGGCTGCGACCCCGCCCGGGGAGCAATTCCCCGCGCCATTCTGGCGCAGATCACCAACACACCCTGGAAGCAACGCCATGTCTATTGCCTGGAAAGCCTGCAACCCGGCCCGGGCGCGCCCGATAACTGGCACACGGAAAAGTTTTCCTTTCACAAGCGGTTCCACGTATCGCCGTTCAATGGCATGAACCAGGAGTACCAATGGCTGTTCAGTTTCCGGGGGCCGGAATTGCGTATTCACATGAACGTGGAAGAAGCCGATCGAAAGCAATTTGACGCCACTCTGGTAGTCCAGCGCAAAGCGCTCGACCGTATAACCCTGCATCGAAGCCTGCGACGGTTTCCACTGGAAACCCTGAAGGGCATCGGGGGTATTTACTGGAATGCACTGAAACTCAAGCTCAAGGGAGCGCCGTTCTACACCCACCCCGACAAACTGCCCGCAACCGACGACGCCTTCGGCCGGGGCAACAACGACGAGGGGATTGATGTGGGGCAACGGCCGTCGGAACACAACACTATTACGGATTCTGCAGGAAGGGTAAGCTCATGGAGAACCTGAACACCACTCTGGAAGGCCAGCAAACGGCACCCACCAGATTGCCAATTCTCAGCCGTGTGGCCAGGCGCCTGGTGTGCCAGCAACTGGCTATGCTGGGCCATGGCACGCTTACCATCCGCGAGCCCGGCTTTACCGACCTGACCTTCGGTGACGGCGATAGCGCGTACCCGCCAGCCGTGCTGGAGATTAGCAATCACAGCACCTGGCGGGATCTGGTTACCGGCGGCAGCATTGGCGCGGCTGAAGCCTACGTGGCTGGCGACTGGCATTCGCCAGATCTGACCGCCCTGCTCCGGTTCTTCACCCGCAACCTGGACACCATGAATGCCTTTGAGGACAAGTTTGCCTGGATCAGCAAGCCCACCCTCAAGGCACTACACTGGCTGAATCGCAACACCCCGGAAGGTTCCCGCAAGAACATCAGCGCCCACTACGATCTGGGCAATGACCTGTTCAGCCTGTTCCTGGACCCTACCCTGATGTATTCGTCGGCTATTTACCCGTCAGAGGAAGCCACGCTTGAGCAAGCCGCCGTGCACAAACTCGACACCATCTGCCGCAAGCTGGATTTACAGCCCGGCGACCAGGTGGTGGAAATTGGCACCGGCTGGGGCGGCTTCGCCATCCATGCCGCCAAGCACTACGGCTGCCACGTGACCACCACCACCATCTCCCGGGAACAACTGGAACTGGCCCGTGAACGGGTGCAGGCCGAGGGGCTGGAAGATCGAATTACGTTGCTATTCGACGATTATCGGGATCTCGAGGGCCAGTTTGACAAGCTGGTCTCGATTGAGATGATTGAAGCGGTCGGGCCCCAGTTCCTCGACAGCTATCTGGCCCAGATTGACCAGCTACTGAAGCCCGATGGCCTGGCGCTGATACAGGCGATCAACATGCCCGAGCAGCGCTACCAGCGAGCGCTGAAGAACGTCGATTTTATCCAGCGCTTTATCTTCCCCGGCAGCTTTATTCCATCTTTCGGGGCGATCCTGACCTCAATGAAGCGCGAAACCAGGCTGGTGCTGACTCACGCCGAGGATTTCGGCTTTCACTACGCCCGAACCCTGAAAGACTGGTGTGACCGCTTTCTGGCACAGCAGCCCGCCCTGGAGCAACTGGGCTACGACCAGGCGTTCCAGAGGCTCTGGCACTTCTATTTCGCCTATTGCGAAGCCGGTTTCAGTGAACGTGCAATCGGCGTTGCCCATCTGGTGATGGCCAAGCCCGCCAACAAGCGCGCCAATATCCTGACCCTATGATTGCTAACCCGGCCACACGCAATCTGGTCAACTTCGTACTTTTCCAGTGCGCCTGGCTGGCGTGCGTGCTCTATCCCGGCCTGGGCTCTGGCCTGTTTGCCCTGGCTGTGGTGGTGTTTCATCTGGCGGTTATCAGCCAGCAACGCAGCATGGAATTGCAGTTTATCGGGCTCGGCATTGTGCTGGGCGGGCTGATGGACAGCCTCTGGTTCCGTATTGGCGTGCTGGGGCTTGATAGCGGAGAAGAGATAATACTCGCACCACCCTGGCTGATTGCGATCTGGGCGGTGTTCATGACCACCCTGTGCCACTCGCTCAACTGGATCAGCGCAAAACGCTGGTTGCCGTTTGTGCTTGCCCCCGTTGCGGGCCCCTTCGCCTACTGGTCGGCCGGCCAACTTGGCGTGGTTAATCTGCCGGGCCTGTTCACTTCCCTGCTGGGGATGGCGGCGGGCTGGCTGATCCTCTTCCCATTGCTGCTCTGGCTGCGCCGAGCCTTGTATCCGGAGCTGGTATCATGAAACCGGGCTTCCTGCTTATCATCGTACTGATACCAACCCTGAGCGCGACAGCCGCCACTCGTTTCGAGTTCTCCGGCACCGCTGCGAGCGGCGGCACCGAACTGTATACCGAATTTCATCAAGTACAAGGTACCTGCTCAGATGGGCAGTTTGCGCCCAAAGAACACCGGGTGAGCTATCAGCGCGCTGGCAGCGACAGCCTCTTCGCCGAGAAGCATCTGAGTTATGGTGAAGCACCCTTTACGCCCTCCGTGTCATTCCGGCAACCAGACTTCAGCGAACAGCTGGACATCGACTACCCGAACGAAAGCGAGATTTCTATTCGCTGGCAAGCACCGGAGTCTGCACCGGTCGCCTACGAGCTGTCGCGGGTGAACAACCTGGTTGTAGATGCAGGCTTTGACCACTTCGTCCGGGCCAACTGGGCCGCACTGAATGCCGGGGAGAGTTTGTCGTTTCAGTTCCTGGCTCCAACCCGTGGCGAGCACTATGAGTTTACCCTTGAGCCGATATCAACCGGGCGCCTCGACGCCGATCTGGAAGTGCAGATACGGCCCGCAGGCCTGCTGCTGCGTTTTCTGGTCGACCCCATCCTGCTGGGTTACCGGGCCGATGGTGCGCTTACCCATTACCTGGGCCTGACCAATATCCGCAAGAACACAGATACCAACCACACAGCCCATATACGATACCAGGTGCTACAGCTGCCGAATTGTGAACTCACACGATGAACAGGGCGGTGAAGCCCGCTTTCATGGCCGCCGCCTGTGGTAAACTCCTGAAAACTCGATTCGGGAGACCTCCAAACCATGATGTTCGTGTCGTTCAACGTCAACAGTATCCGCACCCGACTGCACCAACTGGAAGCTGTGATCAAAGAGCTGAACCCCGATGTCATCGGGCTACAGGAAACCAAGGTCACAGACGCGGAATTTCCCGTTGAAGCGGTGCGTGAACTGGGCTACCACGTTCATTTTCATGGCCAGAAGACCCACTACGGTGTGGCACTGTTGTCGAGAGAGGAGCCGGAAGCGGTACTCAAGGGTTATCCCACCGACGATGATGACGCCCAGCGACGACTGATCACCGGGCGCTTCACGGTAAATGGCGAACCTGTCACCGTCATCAACGGGTACTTTCCCCAGGGCGAAAGCCGGGATCATCCGGTCAAGTTTCCAGCCAAACAGAAGTTCTATGCCGACCTGATGGCCTATCTTGATGAACTCTCCCACGAGCCCGGTCATCTTGTGGTGATGGGTGATATGAATATTTCGCCAACCGACAAGGATATCGGCATCGGCCCGGACAACGCCAAACGCTGGCTGCGGACTGGCAAATGCAGCTTCCTGCCGGAAGAGCGGGAATGGCTGGCCCAGGTGGGGCAACGTGGCCTGACCGATGTGTTCCGCCATCTGCACCCGGACGAAGCCGACACCTACAGCTGGTTTGACTATCGCAGTAAAGGCTTTGAGCGGGAACCCAAGCGCGGCCTGCGGATTGATCTGATCATGGCCAGTGACAGCCTGCTGCCAAAAGCCCAAGCGGCCGGAGTAAGCTACGATATCCGCGCCATGGAACGGCCCTCTGACCACTGCCCGGTGTGGGCCTCATTCGACCTCTGACCCGACCACTGGCGCTAGCGGATGAAGAAAGTCAAAACCAGGGATCGGATCGTCGACACCAGCCTGCATCTGTTTAACAGCCTGGGCGAGCCCAATGTCACCACATTGCTGATCTCCGATGAACTGGAGATCAGCCCTGGCAACCTGTATTACCACTTCAAAAGCAAAGGCGATATTGTTGAGGAGTTGTTCCGGGCCTATGAAGCCGACATGCTGGACTTGCTGGCGGTTCCGGAAGACGCCGACATCCCATTGGATCAGTTCAGCTTTTTTTTGCATCTGCTGTTTGAGGGAGTGGCTCGGTACCGGTTTCTCTATCAGGATCTGGTGAACGTGCTCTCCCGCTACAGTCAGCTGCAGCAGCGATTCCGAAGGATTCTCAAGAAAAAAACGGCGGCGTTTCAATCGCTTTGCGGAAGCTTCCAACGACAGGAAATGATGGATATCGAGCCGGAGGCACTCGGGGCCCTGTGCGAGCAGTTAACACTGACCGTGTGTTACTGGAGCAGCTTCGACACCCTGTCACATCTGGAAGACCGGGATGCAGTTGACCCCGGGCGAGGGGTTTACCAAATGCTGCACCTGCTGCTGCCCTATTTACGGGAAGACGAGCAGGAACAGGTGAAGCTGATCAGCGCGGATTATCGGTAACGGTTATTCCTCCTCATCTCGGGCCGTGCCAGCGCCACGCAGGCGGCTCAGCTCACGTTCCAGCACATCAATCCGATGCTCCAGCGCCTCGATTTCCTCACGGCGATGGATGCCCAGCCGCCGCAGGGCGCCGGAAACACGTTGATCAAACATGTGCTCCAACCGATCCCAGGTGCCGGTTGCCCGATCACGCACTTCACCAACCCGATCCTCGACAGTGCGGATCTGCTTTTCCACCACACCACGTGTTTTGCTTTCCAGTTGCTCGCCTTCCTGAACCAGTCGATCGAAGAACCGCCCGGCATCTTCCTCGGCCTTGGTATAGGCCCCAAGACCCGCGAGCCAGATTTGCCGTGCAGAATCCTTGATTTTGCCCGGCAACTGGGAATCCGTATCGGACTTGTTGTCGTCTTGCTCAGACATGCAATACCTCTGGAGATTCTGGCTTACTGTAATTCCGCTATTGTATTACAGCTCATCGGGGAATGCAGTGGCAGGGCTACAACCCCCACCGTTAAAGACCCCAGTATAAGGGCGGCCGGGATATGCGAAAATGTTTTCAATGGAATCATGCTCTCGCTTGAACTGTGCAAAATATGGTCAATACTCATTCTTACCGGCATCTTCCATGATGTCGGTTTGTCTGGAAGTCTTTCATGGATACTACTCGCACGCCTCTGCCCGGCAGTCCTTGCCGGGCTTTTTTGTTGTGCTGCCCGCCACCGTTCCGCCCCGGCCACGGATCCTGCCCGAATATCCACTTTGTTAGCCTCGACATGGCCGGTATGATGTTGTTATGAAACACCAGTCATCCTGAACAGCGGAGAATCCCGTGAATATCCGGAAGCTTGACGAGACCCTATCTGTTTCACCTCAAATTACTGTTGCCGACGTCGCGGAGATCTCCAGGCTGGGATACAAAACGCTGGTAGCCAATCGGCCTGATCAGGAAGAGCCCGGCCAACCTGCCATGGCCGAGATTGAAGCGGCAGCGGCACAACACGGCCTGGCGTGGGTTTATTTGCCGGTCGCCTCTGGCAACATTACCGACCAGGACGTCGAAAACTTCGCCCCAATGATCCAGCAGGCAGAAAAGCCCGTAATGGCCTTCTGTCGCTCAGGCACCCGCTGCACGGTACTCTGGGCGCTCAGTGCGGCCCGCGAGCAGGATCCACGTGAAATCCTGTCCAGTGCCCATCAGGCCGGGTACGACCTCACCGGTCTGATCCCGCGTCTCTTGCAACAGGCCGGCAACACGCAGTAACCCTCACAACATCAGGAAGTATTCATGGCTTACAACGGGTCAGCTGACTATCGCCATAATCAGCCGGATCGGCTTGGCGTATTGATCACCAATCTGGGCACCCCCGATGCTCCGACAACTCCCGCTCTGCGCAAGTATCTTGGAGAGTTTCTCTGGGATCCCCGCGTGGTAGAGGTGCCCCGCCCCATTTGGTGGCTGATACTGCACGGCGTGATTCTGCGTATTCGCCCAAGCCGCAGCGCCAAAGCCTATGCCGGGGTCTGGGAAGAAAAAGGCTCGCCTTTACTGACACACACCGCCAGCCAGGCCGAAGGCATTCGGGAAGCGCTGCAAGAGAAGTACGGCACCAATGTGGTGGTCGGCTTTGCCATGCGCTATGGCAATCCGTCTATTGCACGGGTGCTGGATGAAATGCAGCAACAAGGCGTACGAAAGCTGATTGTATTGCCTTTATATCCACAATACTCCGCGTCCACTTCGGCCTCCACCTTTGATGCCGTGGCCGCAGACTTCACCAAACGTCGCTGGCTACCGGATTTCCGGTTTATTTCGCACTACCATGACTACCCGCCCTACATTGAGGCGATGGCAAACCACATTGAAGGTTACTGGGCCGAGCATGGGCGCAACGAAAAACTGGTTTTGTCCTACCACGGGGTTCCACTGAAATATCTGCTGAAAGGCGACCCCTACCATTGCGAATGCCACAAGACCTCTCGCTTACTGGCGGAACGCCTGGGATTGTCCCCGGGCGACTATCTCACCACCTTCCAATCCCGGTTTGGCCGGGAAGAGTGGCTGAAACCCTACACTGATGAAACCCTGAAGGCTCTGCCCGGCCAGGGAACCAGGTCTATCGATGTGTTTTGTCCGGGCTTTTCCGCTGACTGCCTGGAAACCATCGAGGAAATTAACGAAGAAAACCGGGAGTATTTCATGGAAGCGGGCGGACAGGGCTTCAACTACATTCCCTGCCTGAATGCGACGCCAGGACACATACAGGCACTGGTTCAGCTGATTGAAGACAATCTCAAGGGGTGGAATCTACCGGACAATGCGCCTGAGCAGCTAGGTGCCCGTGCCGAAATGGCAGCCCACCGAAAAGCCGAGAGCTATCCAGGCCGACAGGAAATCTGATCACCTGCCTGCAGAACACGCAGACAAAATGCCTTGCCTGCGTGTTACTTATCTTCTTCCCGGCCGTCCTCGTTTGTGAGATCCGGAACCGACTGACAAAAGGTGCAGTCTTCGGTATCCACCGCGCTTCCTCCGGTCTCTACATAACGTACCCGATGGCTGGCGCTCCCACGATTTGCAGAAACGGCAAACCTTCTTTTTGCGCGAGCCGAGTCTTCGTCAGGCTTGATACTATCGGACATCAGCTGCCCCCTTTACTGGCGTGACGGTCTTCGGGTGCGGTGCCCGACAATGACCATAATAAACGGCGGTTTCCGGCTACAAGATCTTGAGTATTCAGGCAGCCGTTTTAAAATGGGTACTCACTGAAAGTTTCGCAAAGGAAAGCCCGCATGAGTACCCAAATCTCTATTCAGGACGCCGCCAACATGCTGGGCGTAAGTACCCAGCGGGTGCGGGAATTATGCAGAGATAACAAAATTGATGCAAAGAAAGTCGGTAACAGCTGGGTACTGTCGCAAGAAAGCGTTGAGAGATATGGCTTGAAAACCGCACATACCGTGGCTTGCGATCATTCGTCAAAGCAGAGACCTCCGTTACCGGGCAAGCCCGTAGCACTCAGTTTTTTCTCCGGTGCCATGGGTTTGGATCTGGGAATCGAAAAAGCAGGCTTCCAGATCCGGCTTGCCTGTGAGTTCGACAAATACTGCCGTCAGACTATCGCTCTGAACAGGCCGGACACTGCGTTGTTAGGCGACATCCTGGAATACTCGGCAGATGATGTCCTTGAGACTGCCGGTTTATGCCGGGACGACGATATCGATGTCATCATCGGCGGGCCACCTTGCCAGGCCTTCAGTACAGCTGGTAAACGCCAGGGATTCAACGATGCACGGGGAAACGTCTTTCTCAAGTACATTGATGTTGCGCTCGATATTCGCCCGAAATTCATTGTCATCGAGAACGTTCGAGGACTTTTGTCCTGCCCCATGGAACATCGCCCCCACAACCGGCGTGGCGAAGGCTTTCCGGGTTTGCACAAAGACGAACTCAAAGGCGGCGCGCTCAATTTTGTTCTAAGCCTGCTGGAAAGTGCGGGGTACGGGGTGTCGTTTAACCTTTACAACTCGGCGAATTTCGGTACCCCCCAGATTCGCGAGCGGGTCATTCTGATCTGCTCCCGCGACGGCGACGCTCCACCGTTTCTTGAGCCCACCCACGCCGAACACGGGGCTCATGGCCTGCCACCCTGGAAAACCTTTCAGTCCTGTGTGGCGGGCATCCGGGAACACCATCACCTCAACTTTCCCGAGAAACGCCTGAAATACTACCGGCTGCTCGAGCCCGGCCAGAACTGGAAGGCACTTCCGGACGAACTGCAACGTGAAGCCATGGGAAAATCCTATTTCTCCGGCGGAGGCAAGACAGGATTCTTGCGCCGCCTTGGATGGGACAAACCCTCACCAACGCTGGTCACCCACCCGGCTATGCCTGCGACAGACCTGGCACACCCGGTAGAAGACAGGCCATTGTCGATTGAAGAGTACAAACGCATTCAACAATTTCCGGATGCCTGGGAGCTGGCGGGCCCGCTGGTGCAGCAATACAAACAAATAGGTAACGCGGTGCCCATCGGGCTTGGCTTTGCGGTCGGGCGCCTGCTCAGAAAAATGCTGTCTGGGGACAATATCGTTTCCATACCAGACTTCAGTTACTCAAGGTACAGGAACACCTCGCATAATGAATGGAAGACCCAGTTTGAAGCCCGGATACAAAGCCATGCACATGGCCTGCAGGGTAGCTTTGAGCTTGTGTAAGCCGAGTCAGGTGTCGCCAGCTATCCGTGCAAGGGTGTCTGTAACAGAAAAGGCTCGGAACACCGGATTCCTGAGGTCGAGAACGTAACTGTCTTTAGCGTTTCCGGACTGATCTGCCTTTCGCTGCAGGTAGGAATGCAGATTGTTGCGGCGACACAACGCCGGGATATGCCGGATACTGGCGGCCCAGATACCCTCCATTGGTGACACCTCAATAAAGGAGCCGTCCGGCTTAAGCAGCTTCACCGCAAGCCAGTTCACATGATAGAGAATAATCAACCCCGGGTAGAGGCGGGTGTAACGATCCACATCAATCTTGTTCAGAGTAACGGCAAACTGAGGCTCTACACCGTACCGACGGGCATTGAAGAAGGGTGTGTTCTGGGTTTTTAGATCGACGTAGCGGTCGCTCGCCGTGTGTATGAAGTCCGGAACGGTTGGATCCTTATGCTTCTGTTCATTCAGCCGCAATCCGAACCTTGAGCCAAAAAGATGAAGAAACTCGTGCTCCAGCTGTTCACCATCCTTGCACCACTGCAGTTTCTTCTGAAGATCGCCGTGGCTGAGCTCATTGCCAAACCGATCCATCAGTTTGTACTGGGGCATTTTCGCTCTTCTTTTGTCAATTCCTTTGAACAACCCCGCCTGCCGTGGCTGCGTCCACGACGCGGCCTGCACCTCATCCAGAAGTAGCGCCTATGCTGTGTGGGATCTGTGATTGATGATATAAGGGATTCATAGCACCCGACAACCTGCTCCCCGGGCTTCCATCACAGTTTTGAGGAACTGAATACCCTCATTCAGTGCGATGAGCTCAAACGGCGATACTACTAGCTGAATCGACCTGCTGAATACAGAAACAATACAAAAACCTAACAATAAACAAGTGTATTTATGTCGATGCATGCTACTCTTTTGTTTAATTCCGACCCTTTGTCTAATTCCGACTCAAGGCATTGTGGATCTGGGTTGAGCCAAAATAGTTAACGGAGTTTGCGATGACTCATGGAAAAAAACGCATTTGCTTTGCCAGCATTGCTTCTGCGCTGTTACTTGCAGGCTGTGGTGGTTCAGACAGCGATGCCGATAAGGATGGAGAAGGCTCCCTCCCTCCACCTTCAGTAAGTGATCAGCAAACACTATCCAAGCAATACAACTCTGCCGTCTCAGATGCCATCGAAGCAAGTAAAGGGGTTGATTCGGCCTACCAAAAGGCTTTGGCAATCGACGACACAATGTCGCTATCGGAAGTTCAGGCACGCATTGATAGTTTTCTTGATGCACTGCTCGCTTATGCCAATACATTACGAAAGATGGACAATGCAGGCGCGCAGATGGGTGTGCAAGGCGCTATGGCCTCCCAGGCATTAGGTATAAAGGCGTACTCGGACCCCTTCCTGGTTGAGGTAAACGCTCTATTTGACGATTTACTCGGCTTTTTGCCGGGCTCTTCGAATGTTGGAGTGGCGAACGCCAAAGCGATCGAGGATATGGTCGCCAGGGCCAAGGAGAAAGGCGAGAACCTACGGCAACAGGTGGAGTCCAGTAACATTGAAGCTGCGGATTACGGAAATGCCGTAATGACCGAGCTTCGTAACGTGGTAACAACGGGGGCTGGCTGGGTATTTTCAGGATTTGCCGGTGTAGTTGGAGGCGTTGCGGCCGGTGCTGCAGGCGTTAGTATGATTCCAGCTATTGCAGTGGGGGCCGCAGCAGGAGGTGTTGCGGGCGTGGTATACAATTATGTGTTCACTTCTGGCGAGACTGAGAATGGCGGCTGCACAACCGACTGCCTGGTCGTAACCGGGACGACTAACAACAAAGGCCAGGTGTTTGTGCCCGCAGATGTGAAGGGCGAGTTGGTGTTAAGTAATTCAGACAGTCATCCCGTATCCATTCCGGATTTCAAACTCACCGAGGGCGATACGAACGCCAGAATCCTGGCAGACAATACGCCTGTGGATGAACCGTTTGAATCAGCGCCTGTTACCACAGAGCCACCTGAAACTGGCGATCCATCGGCGTCTAAGCCGGTTTGTAGCGATATATCCTCCATATCTGCTAGTTTTACGCTGCAGACCTCTGGTGAAGTCTGGATGGACGCAAAAGTAATTCCTGATGTGACCGGATGCACACTCAATCTAACCAATGGTCGTATCAATTCAGAATCTGGCAACTGGGAGTTAGACGACACACAGTTTGAGAACAATCAACCACTTTCAATACAGGGCGGACCTGCCAATGGCGACTTTAACATTTCGCTAACTCTGACTGCTGCGGATTCAGGTGTTCGAAGAGTCCTCTCTGAAACCATTGAGCAGGATGCTGTCGGGGCAATTTCTATTGAGCCCGTCAATGGTCAGTTTTCAATGGAGGTAGGGGAAAAGCTTCCCGTGAATTATCTGGCTCAGAGAGTGTTTTTCGCTGACGGATCTTCTTCTACTGTTTTGGGCTCTGATAACCCCGGCATTCAATGGCAGTTTGATAGAGGGGTCGGAGTGTTCTCTGGCGGATACTACTCTTCGGAAGAGCCAGGAACAGGCGTATTTACAGTTAGCTTTACAGACGCCAATGAAAAGACTGTACAAACAGTTGTAAATCTATTGGTAACGCCAAAGGGGGGAACGCAGCCTGTTGAGCCTGAGCCGAGTTCATTTATCGGTTCGTGGTCTGGCACATTTTCCGGCGATGGCGATACAGAAGATGTATATTGCCCAACCGGATCGACCATCACAATGAAAGTTATGGCGATGGGCGATGAGACCTGCTCTAGATTCGATTGCTATGTTTCAGGGATACTTAGACTAACATACCATGATTTTCCATCCGCCCCACTCTCATTTACTGGCGAGGTGGATGAGAGCGGCAACCTCAGTCTGTTTGCCTCGAATGCTGATGATACGGTGACAGCCACGGGCATTCTCAACCCTGACAACACCGGCACCTTTAGTTATTCGAGTGAACTCGGGTGTACTGGCAGGGGTTCAATATCAAAGTAGGTGGTCGTTTCAGCCGTGTCTATATGGCTGAGTAGTAGAAACCAGCGTCGCCAGTTCAGCAGCGCTGGTTCTCTTGAAACTCAAAGGCACTAGAGGTCATGCTGGGTTAGTCCCCAGATCGAGATCCGGCACAAAAAGCTAGTCACGGATGGCCGAGAAGCTGGCCACCGCGACGGGGCGATCGGTTTACGCCCGGCGCAAGCATCTGGTTGGGGCGGTTAATGGCTGGATCAAGCATATTCTGGGCTTCCGGCAGTTCAGCCTGAGGGGGCTTAATGCCGTGCAAGGCGAATGGGATCTGGTCTGCCTGTCGCTTAACCTCAGGCGGATGAGTTCGCTGATGAGGCTGACATAGGC
>NZ_PXNP01000016.1 GCF_003007675.1 Marinobacter fuscus
GGCTCTGTTGCAAAAATCGTGAAGCTTGAGCATGCTTGGCGGAGATTGGACGGACGGAACGATGACGGATTTCAAGTGGCGCCATTTCCAGGGTGATGTGATCCTGTGGGCGGTGCGCTGGTATTGTCGCTATCCGATCAGCTATCGCGACCTTGAGGAAATGCTGGCGGAACGCGGCATTTCGGTCGACCATACGACGATCTATCGCTGGGTCCAGTGCTACGCCCCGGAGATGGAGAAGCGGCTGCGCTGGTTCTGGCGGCGTGGCTTTGATCCGAGCTGGCGCCTGGATGAAACCTACGTCAAGGTGCGGGGCAAGTGGACCTACCTGTACCGGGCAGTCGACAAGCGGGGCGACACGATCGATTTCTACCTGTCGCCGACCCGCAGCGCCAAGGCAGCGAAGCGGTTCCTGGGCAAGGCCCTGCGAGGCCTGAAGCACTGGGAAAAGCCTGCCACGCTCAATACCGACAAAGCGCCGAGCTATGGTGCAGCGATCACCGAATTGAAGCGCGAAGGAAAGCTGGACCGGGAGACGGCCCACCGGCAGGTGAAGTATCTCAATAACGTGATCGAGGCCGATCACGGAAAGCTCAAGATACTGATCAAGCCGGTGCGCGGTTTCAAATCGATCCCCACGGCCTATGCCACGATCAAGGGATTCGAAGTCATGCGAGCCCTGCGCAAAGGACAGGCTCGCCCCTGGTGCCTGCAGCCCGGCATCAGGGGCGAGGTGCGCCTTGTGGAGAGAGCTTTTGGCATTGGGCCCTCGGCGCTGACGGAGGCCATGGGCATGCTCAACCACCATTTCGCAGCAGCCGCCTGATCGGCGCAGAGCGACAGCCTACCTCTGACTGCCGCCAATCTTTGCAACAGAGCCAAAGGAACATTGATGCCGCGTCGCGTCACTCTAACCGATCGGCAGAAGGACGCGCTGTTGCGCCTGCCGACCTCGCAGGCGGATTTGCTGAAGCATTATACGCTGAGCGATGAAGATCTCGGCCACATCAGGCAACGTCGGCGCGCTCACAACAGGTTCGGCTTCGCCCTGCAATTATGCGTCCTGCGCTATCCCGGCCGGGTGCTGGCTCCGGGCGAACTGATCCCGGCCGAGGTGGTCGAGTTCATCGGAGCGCAACTCGGCCTTGGCGCCGATGATCTCGTTGATTATGCCTCCCGCGAGGAGACGCGGCACGAGCATCTTGCCGAGTTGCGGGCGCTCTATGGGTTCCGCACCTTCTCCGGACGTGGAGCACGCGAGCTGAAGGACTGGCTGTTCCGGGAAGCCGAACTGGCGGTGTCGAACGAGGACATTGCCCGTAGCTTCGTGACCGAGTGCCGACGCACCCGCACGGTTCTTCCCGCGACATCCACGATCGAGCGGCTTTGCGCCACGGCTCTGGTCGATGCTGAGCGGCAAATCGAGACGCGGATTGCCGGTCGCTTGCCCATACCGATCCGGGAACAGTTACTGGCATTGCTTGAGGAAACGGCCGACGATCGGGTGACCCGCTTCGTGTGGCTGCGTCAGTTCGAGCCAGGCTCGAACTCTTCGTCGGCCAACCGGCTGCTCGACAGGTTGGAATATCTGCAACGTGTCGATCTTCCCGAGGATCTGCTGGCCGGTGTTCCTGCCCATAGGGTGACACGTCTGCGCAGGCAGGGCGAGCGGTATTATGCCGATGGTATGCGCGATCTCCCGGAGGACAGGCGGCTTGCAATTCTGGCCGTCTGCGCATCGGAGTGGCAGGCGATGCTTGCCGATGCCATGGTCGAAACCCACGACCGGATCGTGGGCAGGCTCTACCGGGCGTCGGAAAGGATTTGCCAGGCCAAGATCACCAACGAAGCGAACGCGGTGCGCGACACCCTGAAATCCTTCGCTGAAATCGGCGGAGCCTTGGTCGATGCCCAGGATGATGGCCAGCCATTGGGCGACGTTATCGCGAGCGGATCAGGCTGGGACGGCTTCAAAACCCTTGTCGCGATAGCAACCAGACTGACGGCCACCATGGCGGACGATCCGCTCAATCATGTACTCGATGGCTATCACCGTTTCCGCCGGTATGCTCCTCGCATGTTGCGCCTGCTCGATCTTCGGGCTGCCCCTGTCGCGCAGCAGCTTCTGGAAGCGGTGACAGCCCTGCGCACCGGTTTGAACAATGCTCCGCATACCGCCTTTCTGCGGCCGAGCTCGAAATGGCATCGTCATCTTCGTGGTCAGGCGGCCGGCGATACCCGCCTCTGGGAGATCGCGGTGTTGTTCCATCTGCGCGATGCGTTCCGCTCCGGAGATGTCTGGCTGGCGAGGTCCCGGCGCTACGGTGATCTGAAGCACGCACTCGTACCTGCTCAGGCCGTGGCGGAAAGCGGCCGCCTCGCCGTGCCATTGCGGCCGGAGGAATGGCTGGCAGACAGGCAAGCTCGCCTTGATATCAGGTTGCGCGAGCTTGGCCGCGCTACTCGCGCCGGCACGATCCCTGGCGGGTCCATCGAAAACGGGATCCTGCATATCGAGAAGCTCGAAGCTGCCGCGCCGCCCGGCGCCGAAGATATGGTTCTCGATCTCTACAAGGCGATTCCGCCGACACGTATCACCGATCTCTTATTGGAAGTGGATGCCGCGACCGGCTTTTGTGAAGCATTCACCCACCTGCGCACGGGAGCGCCCTGCGCGGACCGGATCGGGCTAATGAACGTCATCCTTGCGGAAGGGATCAATCTCGGCTTGCGCAAGATGGCGGACGCCACCAATACCCACACCTTCTGGGAGTTGATCCGCATTGGACGGTGGCATGTCGAGGGCGAAGCCTACGACCGGGCGCTGGCCATGGTGGTTGAGGCGCAGGCGGCACTACCTATGGCTCAATTCTGGGGCGCGGGTATCTCCGCATCAAGCGATGGACAATTCTTCGCGGCGACCGAGCAAGGCGAGGCCATGAACCTGGTCAATGCGAAATATGGCAATACACCGGGCTTGAAGGCTTATAGCCACGTCTCGGATCAATATGCGCCGTTCGCGACCCAGGTGATTCCCGCGACGGCGAGCGAAGCACCCTATATTCTCGACGGACTGCTTATGAACGATGCCGGCCGCCATATCCGCGAGCAGTTCGCCGACACGGGCGGCTTCACCGATCACGTCTTTGCCGCGTGCGCCATTCTCGGCTATCGGTTCGCCCCTCGTATCCGGGATCTGCCGTCCAAGCGCCTCTACGCGTTCAATCCTTCGTCCGCGCCGGCGCACTTGAGGGCCTTGATCGGCGGAAAGATCAACCAGGCCATGATCGAGCGCAACTGGCCCGACATCCTGCGCATCGCCGCCACCATCGCGGCCGGGAGCGTCGCGCCGAGCCAGATCCTGCGGAAACTCGCCTCCTATCCGCGGCAGAACGAACTCGCGACGGCCCTGCGGGAAGTCGGCCGCGTCGAGCGAACCCTGTTCATGATCGACTGGATTCTGGATGCCGAACTCCAACACCGGACCCAGATCGGTCTCAACAAGGGTGAAGCGCATCATGCGCTGAAACGGGCCATCAGCTTCCATCGCCGGGGAGAAATCCGCGACCGGTCCGCCGAAGGACAGCACTACCGGATCGCCGGCATGAACCTGCTGGCCGCGATCATTATCTTCTGGAACACCATGAAGCTCGGCGAAGTCGTCGCCAGCCAGAAACGAGACGGAAAGCTGCTATCGCCCGATATGCTGGCCCATGTCTCGCCGCTTGGATGGGAACACATCAATCTCACCGGAGAATATCGTTGGCCAAAGCCTTAGCGCAGGATTCCGCCCCCTCCCGCAAACGACCCCCTATAGTGCAGTCGGCTTCTGACGTTCAGTGCAGCCGTCTTCTGAAAACGACAGCAACGTCAGAATAGAGTTAACTTTTGTGTTTCTTGACACCTGCGGCGAAAGGTCATAGATTTCTTCCTGACACTTTCGTATTTGGAGGTATCTTGCAGGGTCAACGCATCGGCTACGTCCGGGTCAGCAGCTTCGACCAGAACCCGGAGCGGCAACTGGAGCATGTCGAAGTCGGCAGGGTGTTCACCGACAAGGCGTCGGGCAAGGACACCCAGCGGCCCGAGCTTGATTCGCTGCTGGCCTTCGTGCGCGAAGGCGACACCGTGGTGGTTCACAGCATGGATCGCTTGGCGCGCAACCTCGATGACTTGCGCCGCCTCGTACAAAAGCTGACCAAGCGCGGCGTGCGCATCGAGTTCGTCAAGGAAAGCCTGACCTTCACCGGCGAGGATTCACCGATGGCGAACCTGATGCTGTCGGTCATGGGGGCATTCGCCGAATTCGAGCGGGCCTTGATCCGTGAGCGGCAGCGCGAAGGCATCGCGCTCGCTAAGCAACGCGGAGCCTACCGAGGCCGAAAGAAGTCTCTGAGCGGTGAACAGATTGCTGAACTGAAACGGCGCGTCACGGCGGGCGAGCAAAAAGCGAAGCTGGCCCGTGAATTTGGTGTCAGCCGGGAGACCCTGTATCAATACTTGAAATTGGATCAATAAATATGCCTCGTCGTTCCATACTGTCCGCCGCCGAGCGGGAAAGCCTGTTGGCGTTGCCGGACACCAAGGACGACCTAATTCGACATTACACGTTCAGCGATACCGATCTCTCCATCATCCGCCAGCGGCGCGGGCCTGCGAATCGCTTGGGCTTTGCCGTGCAGCTCTGCTACCTGCGCTTTCCCGGAATCTTCCTTGGTGTCGATCAGGCGCCGTCTTTGCCCCTACTGAAACTGGTCGCCGACCAGCTCAAGGTCGGCGTCGAAAGCTGGGACGACTACGGGCAGCGGGAGCAGACCCGGCGCGAGCACCTGGTCGAGCTGCAAACGGTGTTTGGCTTCCAGCCGTTCACCATGAGCCACTACCGGCAGGCCGTGCACACGCTGACCGACCTGGCCATGCAAACCGACAAAGGCATCGTGCTGGCTAGCACCTTGGTTGAGCATCTGCGGCGACAGTCGATCATCCTGCCCGCGCTCAACGCCATCGAGCGCGCTAGCGCCGAGGCCATCACTCGCGCCAACCGGCGCATCTATGACGCCTTGGCCGAACCACTGTCGGACACGCATCGCCGCCGCCTCGACGATCTGCTCAGGCGCCGGGACAACGGCAAGACGACCTGGCTGGCCTGGCTGCGCCAGTCGCCGGTTAAACCGAACTCGCGGCACATGCTGGAACACATCGAACGCCTCAAGGCGTGGCAGGCGCTCGATCTGCCTTCCGGTATCGAGCGGTCGGTGCACCAGAACCGCCTGCTCAAGATCGCCCGTGAGGGTGGCCAGATGACGCCCGCCGACTTAGCCAAGTTCGAGCCGCAACGGCGCTACGCCACCCTCGTGGCGCTGGCCATCGAGGGCATGGCCACGGTCACCGACGAAATCATCGACTTGCACGACCGCATCCTGGGCAAGCTGTTCAACGCCGCCAAAAACAAGCATCAGCAGCAGTTTCAGGCATCCGGCAAGGCGATCAACGCCAAGGTGCGGCTGTTCGGGCGCATCGGCCAGGCGCTGATCGAGGCCAAGCAAGCTGGCCGCGATCCGTTCGCCGCCATCGAGGCCGTCATGTCCTGGGATGCCTTCGCCGAAAGCGTCACCGAGGCGCAGAAGCTCGCTCAGCCCGATGACTTCGATTTCCTGCACCGCATCGGCGAAAGTTACGCCACCTTGCGCCGCTACGCGCCGGAATTCCTTGCCGTGCTCAAGCTGCGGGCCGCACCCGCCGCCAAGAACGTGCTCGATGCCATCGAGGTACTGCGTGGCATGAACACCGACAACGCCCGCAAAGTGCCTGCCGATGCCCCGACCGACTTCATCAAGCCGCGCTGGCAGAAGCTGGTGATGACTGACGCGGGTATCGACCGGCGCTACTACGAGCTGTGCGCGCTGTCCGAGCTGAAGAACTCGCTGCGCTCGGGCGACATCTGGGTGCAGGGATCGCGCCAGTTCAAGGACTTCGAGGACTACCTGGTGCCGCCCGCGAAGTTCGCCAGCCTCAAGCAGTCCAGCGCATTGCCGCTGGCCGTGGCCACCGACTGCGACCAGTACCTGCACGACCGCCTGACGCTGCTTGAAGCGCAGCTTGCCACGGTCAACCGCATGGCAGCGGCCAACGACCTGCCGAATGCGATCATCACCGAGTCGGGCCTGAAGATCACGCCGCTGGATGCGGCGGTACCCGACACCGCGCAGGCGCTGATCGACCAGACAGCCATGATCCTGCCACACGTCAAGATCACCGAACTGCTGCTCGAAGTCGATGAGTGGACGGGCTTCACCCGCCACTTCACGCACCTGAAATCGGGCGATCTGGCCAAGGACAAAAATCTGCTGTTGACCACCATCCTGGCCGACGCGATCAACCTGGGCCTGACCAAGATGGCCGAGTCCTGCCCCGGCACGACCTACGCCAAGCTCGCCTGGCTACAAGCCTGGCATACCCGCGACGAAACCTATTCGACAGCGCTGGCCGAGTTGGTGAACGCCCAATTCCGGCATCCCTTCGCCGAACACTGGGGCGACGGCACCACGTCATCGTCGGACGGCCAGAACTTCCGAACCGGGAGCAAGGCCGAGAGTACCGGTCACATCAACCCGAAATATGGCAGCAGCCCTGGGCGAACCTTCTACACCCATATATCCGACCAGTACGCGCCGTTCCACACCAAGGTGGTCAATGTCGGCGTGCGCGACTCGACCTATGTACTTGACGGCCTGCTGTACCACGAGTCCGACCTGCGCATCGAGGAACACTACACCGACACGGCAGGCTTCACCGATCACGTCTTTGCCCTGATGCATCTCCTGGGCTTCCGCTTTGCGCCGCGCATCCGTGACCTGGGCGACACCAAGCTGTTCATCCCCAAGGGGGATACCGCCTATGACGCGCTCAAACCGATGATTAGCAGCGACAGGCTGAACATCAAGGCTATTCGTGCCCACTGGGATGAAATTCTGCGGCTGGCGACCTCGATCAAGCAGGGCACGGTGACAGCCTCGCTGATGCTTCGGAAACTCGGCAGCTATCCGCGCCAGAACGGCTTAGCCATCGCCCTGCGCGAGCTGGGGCGCATCGAACGCACGCTGTTCATCCTGGACTGGTTGCAAAGCGTGGAGCTGCGCCGCCGCGTCCACGCTGGACTGAACAAGGGCGAAGCGCGCAACGCGCTGGCCCGCGCCGTATTCTTCAACCGTCTGGGCGAAATCCGCGACCGCAGCTTCGAGCAGCAGCGCTACCGGGCCAGCGGCCTCAACCTGGTGACGGCGGCCGTCGTGTTGTGGAACACGGTCTATCTGGAGCGCGCAGCACATGCGTTGCGTGGCAACGGGCATGCTGTCGATGACGCGCTATTGCAATACCTGTCGCCGCTCGGCTGGGAACACATCAACCTGACCGGCGATTACCTCTGGCGCAGCAGCGCCAAGATCGGCGCGGGCAAGTTCAGGCCGCTACGACCGTTGCAACCGGCTTAGCGTGCTTTATTTTCCGTTTTCTGAGGCGACCCCTTGTTGTTCAGATCCCAGTGATAGAACACCTCTTCCGAGCCGCCGTCGACCAGATCGCTCTCCCGCAATAGCTTGCCATTGTCGGTGCGCACCAGCATGGGCAGGTCGGTTTGCTCTTTCATGAACTCCGGCCGGTACAATTGTTCTTCGATAATCACGTTCACGAAGGACATGCCCAGGAACGGGTCGGAGCCTTGTTTGATTGGCATCCAGAGATCGGTGTGAATGGAGCTGGGGTTGTAGTCCGGTGCGGTGCTGGCAATGCGGGCGCCGTTGTATTTGGCCTCCCACACGTAGTGGGCATCGGGAATGCGGGTGGCGTTGGGGTTGATCATGCCCAGCAGGATATAGTCTGCATCAAACCAGGCGTCGGAGGTGAAACTTTCCAGGGGGTTGCCGTAGGCTAGGTGGGCGCCGGTGATCAGATCGCCCACGGTAGTAAAGCCATCCAACTGGATGCCGCCCACCAGCGAGGCAAAGCGACTGGGGCCGGATTGGCGCACCATGGTCTGGTTGCCGGAGCCCTGGTGGGTTTTGAGCTTGCCCGGGCCGTATTTTTCAAAGATATCGATGATCTTGTCGGCAATTTCTTCCGTGGCCTGATCCCAGGATATTCGCTGCCACTTGCCTTCACCGCGCTCACCGGCACGCTTCAGGGGATAGCGCAGGCGATCGGCTTCATACATGGCGGTAGAGTGGATGGCGCCTTTCTGGCAGCCCCGGGGGTTGGCATCGGGAACGTTCGGGTTTACCTGAGGGTACTTTGCGATCTGCTCTTCGCGGATAACCAGGCCGTCTTTCACATAGACGTTCCAGCCGCAGTTGCCCATGCAGTTGATGCAGTGAGCCGCATGGCCGATGTGATCCCAGTCCCACTCGTTGCGATAGAGATCTTCCCAGCTTCTGTAGGGGTATTCGGTATTCAGGGTGTTGGCAATGGGCTCCAGCCGGTTCAGTGCCCAGCCATTACCGCTGACCACAGCACCCGTGGCTGTCGCCCCCAGCCCCTTGAGAAAATCCCGGCGCTTGAGTTTCCAAAGCTTCATATCACACCTCCTTCGGCCGAAACAGGTGTCGGCAGGAAGGGCTCCAAACCGACGAATTTAGATAGTTATAGCAGCTGTTTCTGGCGATGTTCGGAGAGCGCTCGACAATTTCCTCATAAAACGTGTGATTATTGATTTAACTCAATATTGCTCATTGTCTGACCAATCAGAACAAAAAACGGCCCGATTGGGCCGTTTTAAGAGAGCTTATATTTACATGTTCGGGTAGTTCGGCCCACCGCCGCCTTCCGGCGTTACCCAGGTAATGTTCTGGGCCGGGTCTTTGATGTCACAGGTCTTACAGTGCACGCAGTTCTGCGCGTTGATCTGGAACTTCTTGCCACTGCCGTCGTCCTTCTCAACCACCTCGTACACGCCCGCCGGGCAATAACGCTGTGCTGGCTCGTCGTACTTCGGCAGGTTATCCCGCAGCGGAATGTCCGGGTCGGTCAGCTTCAGGTGAACCGGCTGATCTTCCTCGTGGTTGGTGTTGGAAATAAACACCGACGACAGGCGATCGAAGGTCAGCTTGTTATCCGGTTTCGGATAGTTGATCGGCTTACACTCGGCAGCGGGCTTCAGTGTTGCGTGGTCCGGCGTGGTATCACGGAAGGTGATCGGCAGGCTGCCGCGCAGAATGTTCTGCTCGAAGAAGGCGATGGCGCCCCCCACGATGTTACCGAACTTGTGCATGGCCGGGCCGAAGTTACGCTCGGCGTAGAGCTCTTTGTACAGCCAGCTGTCTTCAAAGCGTTTCTGGAAGCTGGTGATTTCCTCGCCAGACTTGCCTTCCTTCAGCGCTTCAAACACGGCTTCGGCACCCAGCAGGCCAGACTTCATGGCGGTGTGCGAACCCTTGATCTTGGAGCTGTTAAGGGTGCCTGCGTCGCAACCCAGCAGCAGGCCGCCCGGGAAGCTCATTTTTGGCAGAGCGTTGTAGCCGCCTTTGGCAATGGCGCGGGCACCGTAGGCCACGCGTTTGCCGCCTTCGAGATACTTTTTCACCTCCGGGTGATGCTTCAGGCGTTGGAATTCCTCGAACGGGCTCAGGTGCGGGTTGCTGTAAGACAGGTCGGTAATCAGGCCGACATATACCTGGCCATTTTCCAGGTGATACAGGAAGGAACCGCCGGTGGAACCGGATTCATTCAGCGGCCAGCCGGTGGTGTGTACGACCAGACCGGGCTCGTGTTTGGCCGGGTCGATGTCCCACAGTTCCTTGATACCGATACCGTAGTGCTGAGGGTCTTTGCCTTCATCCAGCTTGAAATCGTTGATCAGGCGCTTGCCCAGGTGACCACGACAGCCCTCGGTGAACAGGGTGTATTTGGCGCGCAGCTCCATACCCGGCATATAGCCGTCTTTTTCGGAACCGTCGCGGGCCACACCCATATCGCCGGTGATAATGCCTTTTACCTGCCCATCTTCAACGATGGTTTCCGAGGCGGCAAAACCGGGGTACACCTCAACGCCGAGCTGCTCGGCCTGTTCGGCCAGCCAGCGGCACAGGTTACCCAGACTGATGATGTAATTGCCGTGGTTGTGCATGTTCTTGGGCACAAAGGCGTTAGGCACCTTGGTGGCTTTTTCCTGGTTTTTCAGCAGGAAAATGTCGTCCCGGGTAACCGGTGTGTTCAACGGCGCGCCTTTCTCTTTCCAGTCCGGGAATAGCTCGTTCAGCGCGGTGGGTTCAAACACCGTACCGGCGAGGATGTGCGCACCGATCTCGGAGCCTTTCTCCACGACACAAACGGTCAGTTCTTCGCCCGCGTCCTGTGCCAGTTGCATGACGCGGCAGGCAGCAGACAGTCCAGCAGGGCCGCCGCCGACGATCAGAACATCAAACTCCATCGATTCGCGTTCCACGTTGGTCTCCTCAAACAGCTTTTAATGAATTATGGTCGCCCGCAGGCTTTTATAAGTAACGCCATCGTACCGCCAAAACAGGGGATAGACGATGGCTCAAAACCGCGAATTACGGCTGTCTATGGCAAAATCATAACGCATTTCAAAAATCAAACAAACGTTTGTTTGAAATTGCCGCTATCCTTTGGCATTGTACGTAAACACCGAAATGTCGTGTGTTTTGAGTCGATTTTTAGTATCGTCTCATTGCCTGGCCGGGTCAACCCGGTCGTATTGGCTGTATAGGCAGTCCTGGCGCGTTGGATGGGGCTATTGACCCCGCAAATTTGAGCCTGCAGTATTATTTCGCTTTAGTTAGCGGGCTCTCCGTCAAGGATTGCGAGTCATTAAACCCATCGTAGAAAGAACGAGGAATCTATGAAGGTTCTGGTCGCTGTAAAACGAGTTATCGATTACAACGTGAAGGTACGCGTTAAGCCGGACAACACCGGTGTGGACCTCGCCAACGTCAAGATGGCAATGAACCCGTTCTGTGAAATCGCAGTCGAGGAAGCCGTTCGTCTGAAAGAGAAGGGCGTTGCCAGCGAAATCGTTGTGGTATCCATTGGCCCCAAGGCTTCCCAGGAGCAGATTCGCACCGCTCTGGCGCTGGGCGCAGACCGTGGCATTCACATCGAGACAGACGAAGAAGTACAGTCTCTCGAAGCTGCCAAGCTGCTGAAAGCGGTTGTTGAGAAGGAAGAGCCCAAGCTGGTTATTCTGGGCAAACAGTCCATCGATTCCGACAACAACCAGACCGGCCAGATGCTGGCGGCGCTGACTGGCATGGGCCAGGGCACCTTCGCTTCTGAAGTGGCGGTTGACGGTGACAAGGTTAACGTAACCCGCGAAGTCGACGGCGGCCTGATGACCGTTGCGCTGAACCTGCCTGCGGTTGTTACTACAGACCTGCGTCTGAACGAGCCTCGCTACGCGTCTCTGCCGAACATCATGAAAGCCAAGAAGAAGCCGCTGGAATCTGTATCTCCGGCTGATCTGGGCGTTGAAGTAGCCGCTCGCCTGTCCACCCTGAAAGTCGAAGCCCCGGCAGCACGCCAGGCGGGTATCAAGGTGGCAGACGTTGCTGAGCTGGTAGACAAACTGAAGAACGAAGCGAAGGTGATCTAAATGAGCATCCTGGTAATTGCTGAACACGACAACAGCAGCCTGAAACAGGCTACTCTGAACGTTGTAGCGGCTGCCAAGGCCATCGGTGGCGACATCGACGTGCTGGTTGCCGGTGAAAACGTAGGCGCCATCGCAGAAGCCGCTGCCAAGGCAGAAGGCGTCAACAAGGTTCTGGTCGCAGACAATGCGGTTTACGGCCACTTTCTGGCGGAAAACCTGTCTGAGCTGGTTGCCGAAGTTGGTAAAGGTTACAGCCATATCCTGACGTCTGCCGGTACTACCGGTAAGGACTTCATGCCGCGGGTTGCGGCGCTGCTGGACGTTGCCCAGGTATCGGACATCATCCGTGTTGAGTCTGAAGACACCTTCGTGCGCCCGATCTATGCCGGTAATGCTATCGCCACGGTTAAAGCCAGCGACAGCATCAAGGTTGTGACGGTGCGCCCGACAGGTTTCGACCCGGTCGCTGCGGAAGGTGGCTCTGCCTCCGTTGAGCAGCTTGACGTGGTAAAAGACGCTGGCTTGTCTGCCTTCGTAAGCGAAGAGAAGGCCGAGTCTGATCGCCCGGATCTGGCTTCGGCCGGTATCGTGATCTCCGGTGGTCGTGGCATGCAGAACGGCGACAACTTCAAAATGCTGGAGCAGGTTGCTGATCAGCTGGGCGCTGCCGTTGGTGCATCCCGTGCGGCGGTAGACGCTGGCTTTGTGCCGAACGACATGCAGGTTGGCCAGACCGGTAAAATCGTTGCTCCCCAGCTGTACATTGCTGTGGGCATCTCCGGTGCCATTCAGCACCTGGCCGGTATGTCTGACTCCAAAGTGATCGTTGCGATCAACAAGGACGAAGAAGCACCGATCTTCCAGGTGGCCGACTATGGCCTGGTTGCGGACTTGTTTGAAGCGGTACCGCAGCTGGAAGAGGAACTGAAGAAGGCTCTGTAACCTTCTGCAAGTTCTGCTAAAGAAGGCGCCTCAGGGCGCCTTCTTTGTTTTTGGTACAAGGGGTTTTTCGGCTTTGCCCGTTAGCGGTACTCAAGATTCATTTCTACTTCAATCTCCCGCTCCTTAAGCTCTTTTGCCAACTCTTTCATTACCTCCTTATAGACCATCTTCCGAATCATTCCCGGTAGTCGGTCTGCCAGCATGCGGCCAGCCCTGGATTCCCGTTTGGCGATCGCCAGAGGGTTCTGTACCTTCAGGGTTAGTACCAGTTCCGGTAACGGGTTGGTGTCGGTGTCCTGATCCCGCTGGATGCGCTCGATCAGCTTGCGTTGTTCGAGCAGTTGCCAACCGAGGAATGTAGAAGTTGCAAGAAGAAGCAAACTGACCAGCGTCAGAAAAAGCGTCATTGGCAAGTCCTCGCTTTGAAAGCCGCAGAGTGTGCCGCAGTTGGCAAGATAAACGATTGGCCGAGCGGACGGCTGGGCAGGTGCCATGAGGAAAGTCGCCCAATTGGCAAACCTGTTACCATCGGCTCATACATTTGTTTGAACAAGGATCAAAAGATGAGTGAAAACAATGCTGCCCGGTATGACCTTGTTGTGTTTGGCGCCACCAGTTTTGTCGGCCAGATACTGGCTGAGTATTTGCTGACCAACTATGGCGTTGACGGTGAAGTAAGCTGGGCCATTGCCGGACGTTCGGACAGCAAGCTCAAAGCCCTGAAAACAAAACTGGGCAGCAAAGCCCAGGCGTTGCCGGTCATTCTGGCGGATGCAGCCGATGAAACCGCACTGCGCAGCCTGTGCGACCAGACTCGCGTGGTAATTTCCACGGTTGGGCCTTACGCGCTGTATGGTGAACCCCTGGTGAAAGTCTGTGCTGAGACTGGCACCGATTACTGCGATCTGACCGGTGAGGTGCAGTGGATTCGCCGGATGATTGAGCGATACCAGGACCAGGCCCAGGCATCGGGTGCCCGGATTGTTCATTGTTGCGGGTTCGATTCCATACCCTCCGATATGGGTGTGTGGTTCCTGCAGCAGCAGGCGCAACAGACTTTTGGTGAACCCTGTCAGGATGTCCGGATGCGGGTGAAGGTGGCCAAGGGTGGCCTGTCGGGTGGCACCGTGGCCTCCATGATCAACATTGCCAAAGAGGTGGGCGCCAGCCCGGCGTTGCGTAAGGAACTGGCCAATCCATTTTCGATCTGCCCAACGGATCACCGATCCCAAAAGCGCCAGCCGAGCATCAAATCCGCGGAGTTCGACCGTACCTTCAACGCCTGGCTGGCGCCTTTTGTGATGGGGGCCATCAATACCCGGGTGGTTCACCGTTCCAATGCACTGCTGGGTGCCAGCTACGGGAAGGAGTTCACCTACGATGAAGCCATCATGACGGGTAAGGGTATCAAAGGCCGACTGACCGCCTATGGCATTGTTGGGGCGCTCGGGGCCTTTTTTACGGCGTCGGCCATCAAGCCAACCCGTTGGGTGGTGGAAAAACTGGTGCCAAAGCCGGGCGAGGGGCCAACCGAAGAGCAGCAAGAGAATGGCTTTTACGACATCCGCTTTGTCGGCCACACCCGGGATGGCAAGAGTATCATCACCAAAGTGACCGGTGACCGGGATCCCGGTTATGGCTCAACCTCCAAAATGCTGGGTGAAGCCGGACTGTGCCTGGCGTTTGACCTGTCGGAGGATGTTAAAGGCGGCTTCTGGACACCTGCCTCGGCACTCAATGGCAAACTGCTTGAGCGCTTGCAGTCAAAAGCCGGGCTGGCGTTTGAGGTGCTGGAAACCCGCTAAAGGTGGAGCACCCGGTCGGAGGCCAGCAAGGCTTCCGGCCCGTGGCCCAGGCACACGACAGTGCGGCCTTCAAGCCAGCGGCTCAGCGCGGGTGACACCCGTTCCCTGGTAGCACTGTCCACGCCGGTAAAGGGTTCGTCAAGAATCACCACCGGCGCTGGCGATAAGAGTACCCGGGCCAGAGCCAGGCGCCGGGCCTCGCCCCCAGACAAGCGGCTACCTGCGCTGCCCAGCCAGGTGTCCAGGCCTTCCGGCCGTTGGGCCAGGCGTTCCGCCAGTTCCACCAGCTCGAGTACGCGCCAGAGTGCGCCATCATCAGCGCCCGGATTTGCCAGTAGCAAGTTGGCTCTTACCGTATCTTCAAAAATCATCGTGCTCTGGGTAAGGTAGGCGACCGCTTCGGAATCTACGTGTCCGGCCATAGGAGGTATCATACCCGCCAGCGTATCCGCCAACGTCGACTTGCCACTGCCGGACACCCCAACGATCCCCACCGTGTTGCCAGCGTCCAACTCCAGTGAAAAATGAGTCAGCAACGGAGCCTGGCCGGGGTGACCCACGGTAATGTCTTGGGCCCGCAAGCCGCCAGTCAACGGTTCAGACCTTAATCGCGATGTGCCCGTAGTTTCCGCTACGGCCCGGCTGTCGGTGCTCAATCGTCTGGCGGCAGCCCGGGTGGCGCCAAGCTTGCCGAAGGCCTCCGGCAGCATAGCGTAGACTTCTGCCAGACCCAGTAGTGCGATAGGCACCAGAACCAGCACGGGGCCGGTCACTACACCCTGTTCAAACAGATAAAAACCAAGCCACAGGCTGAGTACTGCGGCCAGGTTAATCAACAATTGGGCACCGGCCTGATGCCAGCCGGTGCGAGTATCGATGCGGGCCTGAGAGCGCGCCAGTTCGATACTTCGGCGCATCAGGCGGGCGGTGGTTTTGCCGGTGCGGTTGGCGGCGGTGAGTTCGGCAAAGCCTTCCAGATGTTCAACCAACTCGCTACGCAGGTTCTCCTGTCGGTCATTCAGTTGCCCGGACGACTGCCGGGTTCGCTGATAGACCAGCCAGCTGGACAGAACAAAGGCAAATCCGAGCAGGGCCGCGACCACCAACGCGATGGGCCCGGAAAGCAGCAGCCACACCAGACCGGCCAGAACCAGTGTAACCAGTGCTGCCAGCGAGGCGGGCGCAATCAATCTCAGGTACAGGGTGTCCAGTGCATCAACATCGGCAGTCAGGCGGGACAGCCACTGGGCGCCGGTGCGGGCCCGGCGTTCACTGCCGGTTCGCGCCGCAAGTTGGTCGAAATAGGCGACTCGGATATCCGTGAGCAGCTGCAAAACGGTATTATGGTTGTACACCCGTTCCAGATAGCGGAATACCGTGCGGGAGACCGCAAAAAACCGGATGCCTCCGCCCGGAACGTACAGATTGATGCTCGCCTGCACGCCCGCGGCCAGAAGAAGACCCACCAGCGCGGTTTCAGTGAGAAACCAGCCAGACAGGGCCAGCAGGCCAATCCCGGACAACAGGGTGCCCAACAGCAGCAGGGCGCCATTCACCAGACGGCCTCTGCGCCGAAAGATCAGAGCCAGCCAGGGTTTTAGGTCAGGCATCCCGAACCTCCCCGGAATCGACAATCAACACCCGGTCGGCAATGGCCAGCAGGGCCTGGTGATGGGTGGAAAAGATGATTGTTTTACCCGCCGCACTGAGCTTGTGCAGCGCATCCAGTACAAGGATCTCGCTGGTGGCATCCAGCCCTGCGGTGGGTTCATCCAGCAGAATAAGCGGATAATCGGCCAGGAAGATCCGGGCCAGGCTCAAGCGCCGCGCCTGGCCGCCAGACAACCCCTGACCATCCTCGGCAATCAGGCTGTGAATGCCATCCTCCCGGCTGTCCAACAGTTCGCCCAGACCAACCTGCCGCAGCGCGCTTTCTATAGCGATATCAGTGGCATCCGGGGTGGTGAGCCGAAGGTTCTCGGCCCAGCTTCCCTGAACCCAGAAGCCCTTCTGCCCGAGCCAGCCAAATGCATCGGTACCGGGTGGCTGCCCAAGCACATCAATGCTTCCGGCAGTCGGCTGCACGAACCCGGCAAGTAGATGGAGCAGGGTGGACTTGCCGCCGCCAGACGGGCCGGTGAGTGCGGTTACTTCGCCTGCACTCAGGCGCAGATCCAGCCCTTCAAACAAAACCGGTGCATCGTCATACGCAACCGTAACACCGTTGAAGCGGATGTCCCGGGACGAATTGGCCACTGAGGGTTCCGGCCGATCTCCGTTTGGCACCGGTTGCGCCAGGCGGGCAAGGATTTCGGCCCCCGCGCCCAGTGCCGCGGCCCGGTCATGATAATGCTGGGACAGCGTACGTAATGGCTGAAAAAATTCCGGCGCCAGCAACAAAATCAGCAGGCCGCTGAACAGGGTAAGCTCGGTACTGGGCCCGAACTGGATGTAGCCAAGCAGGCCAAAACCGATGTAGATCGCCAACACCGCAATGGCCACAGAGGCAAAAAATTCGAGCACCGCGGACGACAAAAACGCTACTTTCAGGGTTTTCATGGTGATCTGCCGATACTGGTCAGAGCGGACCGCCAGGGTTCGGCTAGCGGCCTGTGTCTGGCCGAATAGCTGCAGAGTGGTAAGCCCACGAACTTTGTCGAGAAACTGGCCAGAGAGCCGACTGACGGTTTCAAAATGCTGCTGGTTGAGCTTTTCAGCACCCATACCCACCAGTGCCATAAACAGTGGAATCAGTGGTGCAGACAGCACCAGAAAAATACCGGCGAGCCAGTCCAGCCAGAACACCAGAATCAGAATGACGAGGGGAATAATCACCGCCAGCAACATCTGGGGCAGGTAGCGTGCGAAGTAGCCGTGCAGGGCCTCTGTATGATCCAGCCATTCCCGGGCCAGGGATGCAGAAGAGGTATCTGCCAGCCTTACCGGCCCCAGCGCCTGCCAGTGCCGGTGCAACTGGCGGCGGGCACCTCGGCGCACCTGCTCACTGCAGCGGGCGGCAAAACGAGTTTGCAGCCCCTGGCCAGCCGCCCGAATCACGAGCACCGCCAGCAGTGTCAGAAATGCCGGTACCAGCTCGGCGACCGGTGTTTTTTCGATCACACCTTCATGCACCACCCAGGCCAGCAGCACCATTTGGGCAATGGTGGCCAGCCCGGCAATCATTCCGGCGGCGACGGTGGCACGAATCCACTTCTGACTGTCGCGGGCCAGGCCCGAGAGCCAGTCTTTGACCTTGGGCCCGGCGGAAGCAGACACTTAGTGATAACCCTCCCCGGCACGCACCTTGCCCCGGAACACCCAGTAGGTCCAGGCCGTGTATACCAGCACAATGGGAATGACAAACAGCAGGCCAAGCAGCAGGAACAGTTGCGAATCGTAGGCCGAGGCTGCCTCCCACAGAGTGTAGTTCGGCGGCACCACGTAGGGCCACTTGCTGGCAATCAATCCGAGGTAGGTGGTGATAAACAGGCCCATGGTGGCAACGAAGGGCATACCTTCAAAGCGGTTACGAACCGAACGCCAGATCTGGAAAGCGCACAGCAGGGTGAGGGCAGGCAGTACCCAGATAACGCTAAGGTTGGTGAACCAGCGCTCCCGCACCATGTCGTCTACAAAGGGCGTCCAGACACTGATAATACCGAAGACCACCAGCACCGCCAGCAGCAGCGGCTGGGTGATTCGATAGGCCCACTGTTGCAGGGCGCCTTCTGTCTTCATGATCAGCCAGGTAGAGCCCAGCAGCGCGTAACCTGCGAGCATCCCCAGGCCAGTGAGCACGGTAAACGGCGTAAACCAATCCAGAGCGCCACCCACATACACGCCATTGGCGGTTTCAAAACCCTGGATGTAGGCACCCACCACGGCACCCTGGGCGAAGGCGGCGATAGTAGAGCCACCGGCAAACGACCAGTTCCAGAGGTAGCGGGAGGTGCGGGCCTTGAAGCGGAATTCGAAGGCCACGCCCCGGAAGATCAAGCCCGCCAGCAGCAGGAAGACCCCGATGTACAGCGCAGGCAGGAAGATGGAATAAACCATGGGGAAGGCCGCCAGTAACCCGGCGCCACCGAGCACCAGCCAGGTCTCGTTGCCATCCCAGACCGGTGCCACCGAGTTCATCATGGTATCCCTATCCGTCTCGCTGCGAGCAAACGGAAACAGAATCCCCACGCCCAGGTCGAACCCGTCCATCAGCACATACATGATGATGCCAAAGCCGATAATGCATGCCCAGATAAAGGCAATATCAAACAGTACCATGATTACAGGCCTCCCTTGTTGGCAGGTTGTGCCGGTGCACTTTTCAGTGGCTCCATTTCAAATGGAACATGGGCCGCAGACAGAGGCCGGGCCGGGCGATCGGACGCATTCTCCTGATGATCCTTGTCTTCAAGCCCGACATAGAGCACCCGCATCAGGTAATAGACGCCAGCACTGAACACCAGCGAATACACCACCACGTATCCAATCAGGGTAAACAGGGCCATGCCGCCGGTCAGCGAGGGCGTAACCGACTCGGCATGGGTCATCATGCCGTACACCAGCCAGGGTGCGCGCCCGACCTCAGTCACGAACCAGCCAGTGAGTACCGCAATAAACGGCGTGATGCTCATAAACCGAAGCCCCTGCAGATACCAGCGGGCTTCATACAGGCGGCCACCGGGGCGCAGCAGCAGCCCGGTAATGGCAAACAGAATCATCAGCACGCCCAGGCCAACCATAATCCGGAACGACCAGAACACCACGGCCACCGGCGGTTGCTCCTCAACCGCAACCTCATTCAGCCCGGGAACTTCCCCATCCCAGTCGTGGGTCAGAATCAGGCTCGCCAGACTCGGAATACCAATCTCAAAGTGGTTGGTCTGGTTTTCCTGGTCAGGAATGGCGAACAGCAACAAAGGCACATTGCGTGAGGTTTCCCAGTTCCCTTCCATGGCGGCTACCTTGGTGGGCTGGTGTTCCAGCGTGCTCAGACCATGGAAATCACCCACCACCGCCTGGGTTGGCGCAATAATCAGCAGCAGCCAAAGGCACATGGACAAGGCCTTGCGGTTGGCTTCCACCTCGCGGCCCCGCAGCAGGTACCAGGCGCTGACCCCCGCGACCACAAAGCCACCGGTCAGGAAGGAAGCCAGCACCATATGCATGAAGCGATAAGGGAACGACGGATTAAAAATGGCTTCTGTCCAGGAGGTTACATAGAAAACACCCTCGCGAAGTTCGACGCCGGCCGGAGTCTGCATCCAGCTGTTCGCAGACAAAATCCAGAACGACGAAATGAAGGTGCCGGTGGCAACCATAATGGCGGCGAACAGATGTACTCCCGCAGGCACCTTGTTGCGCCCAAAAAGCAGAACGCCCAGAAACGCTGCCTCCAGGAAGAAGGCGGTAATTACCTCATAACTGAGCATGGGCCCGAGGAAGTTGGCGGAGGCCTGTGCAAAATTGCTCCAGTTGGTACCAAACTGGAACGACATCACGATGCCGGAGACCACCCCCATCCCGAAAACCACCGCAAACACTTTAGTCCAGAAACCGGAAAGTTTCGTCCAGGCCGGATTGCCGGTTTTGAAGCAAAGGCCCTCGAGAACGGCAATGTAAGAGGCAAGCCCGATGGTGAAAACCGGGAAAATGGCGTGAAATGACACCACGAACGCGAACTGGATTCGCGATAGGATGAGAGGGTCGAGTTCCATAGGAACCTCCGGTAAGCCACACAAGTCATAACAAAGAAGCCGAAGCTCCGCTCAGTCGCTGCCTGCTGATACCTCTGGGCTTTTTAGCCAAAGGTGTCTTATTCTGTTTTGTTATGTTGTTATTACCGGCAGATAGTTACGATACTACTAAAAAAATAGCAGCTTTCGATAGGGCAGTTTGTCGCACCCCTTGATATAAAACAATTATGGTAAGTCTGATGGGTTTTTACGAAGACCGGATTCTCCCACACCTGGTGAACAAAGCCTGCGCCACCGGCCAGGTAATGAAACTGCGCAGCCAACTGGTGCCCAAAGCCCGGGGCCAGGTGCTTGAAGTCGGGATGGGCTCTGGCCTGAACCTGGCGTTTTATCGCTCCGACCGCACAGAGTTCGTCTACGGGCTGGAGCCCTCCGCCGGAATGCGACGAAAAGCCAGCCGCAACCTGGCGAATTCACCGGTGCCCGTAGAATGGCTGGATCTGCCGGGAGAGGAGATTCCGCTGCCCGACAACTCGGTAGACACGGTGTTACTCACCTTTACCCTGTGCACCATTCCCGACTGGCGCAAAGCGCTGGAACAGATGAAGCGGGTATTGAAACCGGATGGCGAACTGCTGTTTCTGGAACATGGCGAATCACCAGACCCAAAAGTGTGTACCTGGCAACACCGCATCACCCCTGGTTGGCGCAAAGTTGCCGGAGGCTGTCACCTGAACCGGCCTATTGCAGACTTGATTCAACAGGCGGGTTTTGAAATCCGTGAACTGAGCACCTTCTACATGCCCAATGCACCCAAGATCGCAGGATTCATCTATCAGGGCAGGGCTGGCATACCGAAGCACGAGGGTGGCCACAAATTCCCCGAGGAATAAAACAGAATTGCGTTACGCCACCTGGCCTTATACAATTCCGCCCTCTTCGCAGTTCCCTCCGATGCCCGGATGGTGAAATTGGTAGACACAAGAGACTTAAAATCTCTCGGCCGTAAGGCCGTGCCGGTTCGATTCCGGCTCCGGGCACCATTTTGTTCGTGATCGACAACACTACCCCGACCGCTCCACTACCGATCCGGACTATCCTGCGCTGGTAATGGCTCTATGCTGTTGATGTCGCCAGTCGGCGCTGCGGGTTCGTCCTTTATGACCACAACAATGCCGCCAACCAGAATGGCAATGGCAACGATGGCTTTCAGCAGTGTTGAGCGGAACATACCTTTTCTCCTTTGTTGCATCCCTTCTATTACAGTGAGGCTGGTCTGGCGTTTTCCAACCATACGCCGAAGGTCGGTTCGACAGCGATGGCGGTGTTGGGAATACTGGCAGATATCGTAATCGTCTATTCAAAAGGTAAAGGGAGTGTTCTATGAATGCGCCATCAGACGCCCTGGTTCGGGTGCACACGGACAACGGCATAGCCACCGTAACACTCAACCATCCGGAACGCAGAAACAGCCTTTCTATGGCCATGCTGGAGGCGTTGTCAGAGGCGCTTTCCGGTGTTGCGGGTGATCATCAAGCACGGGTTGTTGTGCTGGCATCGGCCGGGCATATTTTTTGTGCCGGGCACGACTTGCGGGAGATGCGGGAGCAGTTCGACAGCCAGGATTATCAGTTACGGCTGTTCCAACAATGCAGCAAGGTAATGCAGCAGATTGTGAACCTTCCCAAGCCGGTGATTGCTCGGGTTGCAGGGGTGGCTACGGCGGCAGGCTGTCAGTTGGTGGCGAGCTGCGATCTTGCGGTGGCAGCGCAGGGTACGCGCTTTGCTACACCCGGCGTTAACATAGGGCTGTTCTGTTCCACGCCCATGGTGGCACTGTCGCGGAATGTCAGCCGCAAACACGCCATGGAAATGCTGCTGACAGGCGAGATGATAGATGCCGAACACGCGGTGAATATTGGTTTGATCAACCGGGTGGTTGCCCCGGAAACCCTGGATGAAACCGTGTATGCGCTGGCCAATACCATTGCCGGTAAATCCGCCCATACCCTGAAAATCGGCAAAGAAGCTTTCTACCGGCAGCTGGAAATGCCCCTGGCCGATGCTTACGACTACACGGCGCAGGTGATGGCAGAGAATATGAAAGCCAATGATGCCCGGGAGGGCATTTCCGCGTTTCTGGACAAGCGGGAACCGAGCTGGAAGCACCGCTGAGCCAACGCCCGCCCGGTTTTCCACCGGGCGGGCTGCTGATCAGGGTTCGCAATGGTCTGGTGAATCCCAGTGCAGTTGATCACCCACCTTGATTTTGTGGCTGGCAAAATAGCCAGCGTTCATCTCGACCGCATTGCGATAGCTGGCAGATGACGGATACCCAGGGCAGTCGCTGCGCCGGGCAGAGGCGCAGGGGTGCATCTGCCGGATGCTGACAATCGTGCCCTGTCCATCCAGGTAGGCGATATCGAGCGGCAGTAACGTCTGGAACATCCAGAAGCCCTGTTCGGGGCTTCGCTCATAATCGTAGGTAAACAGCATTCCGGCGTTTTCCGCCATGGCGGTTCGGCCCATCAAGCCTTTTTGCCGGATCTCGGGGGTACTGGCCACTTCCAGCACAACCGGGTGTGTGTGTTCAGCCGCAGCAAAACATCCCTGCACAGTGGGCAAGTGATCCGGTGGTCTGGCGTCGGCGGCGCCGCAGCCGGAAACGATGGCAGCCACGCCAAGAACCAGTGCGCGACCTATCATGAGCGCAACCGGTAGCCGGTCTTGAAAATCCACCAGACGATGGTCAGGCAGGCCGTTAGAAAGACCAGAGTCATGCCCACACTGATGCCCACATGCACATCCGAGACGCCGTAGAACGCCCAGCGGAATCCGCTGATCAGGTACACCACGGGGTTGAACAGGCTGATGGTTTGCCAGATCTCCGGGAGCATGTCGATGGAGTAGAAGGTGCCGCCCAGAAACACCAGCGGGGTAACGATCATCATGGGCACGATCTGTAGCTTCTCGAAGCCATCCGCCCAGATGCCAATGATGAAACCGAACAGGCTGAACGTTACTGCGGTGAGCACCAGAAAGGAAAACATCCAGAACGGGTGGAGAATGGAATAATCCACGAACAGCCTGGCCGTGGCCAGAATGATCAGCCCGAGGATGACGGCTTTGGTGGTGGCCGCGCCTACGTAGCCGAGCACGATTTCGATGTAGGACACGGGGGCGGAAAGCACTTCGTAGATGGTGCCGGAGAACTTCGGCATATAAATACCAAAAGAGGCGTTGGAGATGCTCTGCATCAGCAGGGACAACATCACCAGGCCAGGAATGATATAGGCGCCGTAGCTGATGCTGTCGATGTCGCCCATGCGGGAGCCGATGGCCGACCCGAACACCACAAAGTACAGGCAGGTGGAGATCACGGGCGATAACACGCTTTGCATCAGCGTGCGCCGCATTCTTGCCATCTCAAACTGGTAGATTGCTTTTACACCGTAAAGATTCATTCAGTACTCCGTTCCTGCGGCGATTGCTCGTTCACCAGGCCGACAAAAATATCTTCCAGTGAGCTTTCCCGGGTTTGCAGATCCCGGTACTCGATTTCCAGGTCTCCAAGGGTGCGCAACAGCCGGGCCACACCGGCCTGTTGCTGCTGGGAATCGAAGGTGTACACCAGTTCCCAGCCGTCGTTGGAGAGCTCGATAGGCTCCAGGGTCAGCTCGCCGGGTACCTGATCCAGCTTTTGCTGTAACTGCAGGCGCAGCTCTTTTTTACCCAGCTTGGACATCAGGCGATCTTTTTCTTCCACCAGAATGATCTGGCCCTGGCGGATAACGCCGATGCGATCCGCCATTTCCTCGGCTTCTTCGATGTAGTGGGTGGTTAGAATAATGGTGGTGCCGTTCTCCCGGAGTTTGCGCACCATTTCCCACATATCCCGGCGCAGTTCCACATCGACACCGGCGGTCGGTTCATCCAGAAACAGGATTCGCGGCTCGTGGGATAAGGCTTTGGCAATCATTACCCGGCGCTTCATGCCACCGGAGAGCGACATAATGCGGTTGTTGCGTTTATCCCACAGCGACAGGTCTTTCAAAACCTTTTCGATGTGGGACGGCTTGGGTGGCTTGCCGAACAGGCCCCGGGTGAAGGAGACAGCATCCCACACGGTTTCGAAAGAATCGGTGTTCAGCTCCTGGGGGACCAGGCCGATAGACCCACGGGCTTTGCGGTACTGTTTGCGAATGTCGTAGCCGGCGGCCTTAACTTCGCCGTCTCCCGGGTTAACTATGCCGCAGATGATCGAGATCAAGGTGGTTTTGCCTGCACCGTTAGGCCCGAGCAGGGCAAAGATCTCGCCGGGATAAATTTCCAGGTTCACATCCTTGAGGGCCTGAAAGCCGCCTTCGTAGATCTTGTTCAGGTGCTTTACGGAAATGTCCGGTTGCACGGGCGCGCATCCTGTTCTGATGGTGTTGAGCGTAAAGCCGGGCATTTTCTCATGCTGGCAGTTGTTTAGAAACCTTTGCTATGTCGGGAATTCTCCCCATAATGCCGCTTTTGGCAGGGGAGATGTGGTAATGGTACGAGCCGCAATCGTTACAGGTTTACTGGTGGGCCTGGGCCTGCTGGCTGTCGGGTTCCAATGGTTCAGCAACGGCACCCCGGCTGCCAAGTTACCGGAATGTAATCTGCTTGCGGGTGCCTGTGACTGGCAGGAAGATGCCGGAAACTGGCAGGTCACACTGACGCCCGAAGGTGAGGGCGTTCAGGGCACCGAGTATCGGCTGACAGTGACAGCACCGGCAGCGCCTTCACGTTTTCTGGCAGTACTGCGGGGGGAGTCCATGTATATGGGGGAATACCCTGTGCCGTTGCAGAAACTCGGGCCGGGCTCCTACGGCGCCGTGTTCACCGCACCTTTTTGCACCACCGGGGCAAGCATGGTCTGGCGCATTGATTTGCAAAGCGGCCAGGAAAAGCTTGGTAATGTGCCCCACGCACTGGTTTTTCAGGCCGATAAATAGCTAAAATCCGGCGAACCTTATGAGATCGTTAGGGAAAAGTGATGGAATACGGCGAAAGCGTTCAAAAAGTGCTGTTGCGGAAGATTCAGAAGGCAGAACAGGATTTGCAGCAGTTGAAGCTGGATTACTGCCGGTTCGTCTTCGGGCTGGGGCATCGTGCTTGTGTTCGGGCCAACGGCCGGGTCTGGTGGGTAAGATCCGTGGATGTTACGTCTATGGCGTACGCCGATGATGGTGGTTTCTCACGCCCGGCGATTCACGGCGCGCCGCTAGATGAGCCGGATAATGCCGCCGCGGTTGTCGATCTGGGCACGGACTGGGTGGTTGATAAGACACCCTGAATACGCCCCGGCCATCAGATAAACGCATTCACGGTGATGGCCTCGTACAGGCTGTCACGCTCCGGAACATACTGCTTTTCCTGCCAGAATCCCGCGCCTTCGAGCCCTGCCCGGTAGCACGCCAGTAACACCGGGCAGCGGGTGAGTTCATCAATGGTTGCCAGTGCGTTGCCCTGGGTCAGCAGGGTCTTCCGGCTGATAATTCCCGCCACAATTTCCGCCAGGGGACCTGTGTGCCGATCCCGGTGTTCGCAAAGGGCACAGCCTGCACCGTACAGCCAGGCGGTCGCGTAGTCCTTTACTGCCCGGGGTGCCTCAGCCAGCGTTAGACCCTTCACTTTGCAGTCTTTTTCCTGAAGCCCCGCAAGTATATGAAGTTGGGTGAAAAGCCCGGTGTGATCCCGTGAGTGACTGGCGTTGGCAGCGGCCTGCCCGGAGGTTTCCCGAAACGTATTTACAGGGCTTTCACAGAAAGCACCCGGTGATGCACAGGCAAAGCGGCTTTGGCGGGACAGGGTAATGACCCGCAGAGCCAGAAGCACCAGCAAGCCAAGCAGAACCAGTTGTGTCAGCGCAACCACGCCGGTTACGATCATTTTTTTGCCCTTTTTGACGTTTGTTGATAATGCGGTCAATTGTAACGGATTGTAATCGTGCGCTGCAGCGAGCTATGTCGCAAAAACAACTGAAAGACGGGGCACTAACAAGTGGGCATGGTTTGAAGGGCGAGCTTACGCCGGATGTGGCGCCCGAGAGCATCTATGCCAATGTTGAGCAGGGCGGTAATCAAAATCAGCACCATAGCCCGGTCGAACCGGATATTCTGGATGGCGCTGTCAACATAGAAGCCCAGAGTGTAGATGCCGAGAATGCCAAGAATGGCGGTTTCCCGCATGATGATTTCCCAGCGGTAGAACAGAAAGGCCAAAAAGGAATGGTATACGCGGGGCACCAGTTCCCAGCTGTAGCGTGCGAAGCCTGTGGGTGCGTCTGGCCGCAGTTGCAGGGTGTTGGTTTGCCGGCCGATCAGGTGCCCGATAATGCCGCCATTGTGAAGGGCCAGTGCAACCACGGCAGGAAGCATAGACGGCCCCCACAACTGCAGCAGAATATAAGCCAGTATGTATTCCGGGGTGGATCGTGCAATCACCAGGAATATATGGCCGCTGGTGCGCCGCACCGGGCCGCCGAAGTGATTGGAGATCAGCGGAAAGGCCAGCAGGGAGAGAATACCGGTGGCCACCAGGGCAATCTGGGTAAGCACAACCGTGTTCCAGATGCCCGGCAGCGCCTCGTTAATCATCAAATCGCTCATCCAGCCGGAGAGCTCCGCCAGGCCCTCGCCCTTGCGGATAGGGGAGGGAATAATGTCTTCGGTAAAAAAGCGCTTCACATTGCCCCAGACAATCGGCAGGCCTTCTCCCAGAAAGAAGGGCGCGGCCACCACATAGGCTGGCAATAGCCGGGGGCGCACCCACAGTGGGATGGTGGCAATCAGCACGTAGAACAGAATCAACATGGCCCCTGCGTCGGAATACTGGCCCTGAGAAAACGACGCTTCGAGATAAAAGCCAAGCGTTGGCAAGCCCACAAAACCGAGAATCGCAGACGAGCGCAAACCACACTCCAGGCGGTAGGCCGTGTAGGTGCGCAGTTGTGCCCAGCAGTCCGGAATGCGGGCGTACAAAAAAGCCGCAAAAGCATGGGTGCCCGGCGGCAGCAGGCGCGCCGGTTCCGGGTCCGCCTGTTCAAGAATTTCCGAATACACCTTGGCAAAGATGCCTGCGTAGGGAATGGCAATGGCCAGCACGCCGGTGAGTGGGTGAAAGCCGAAAAACTGCAGGAAAATAAGCGCCCAGAATAGCTCGTGAATGGCGCGAATAAAGGCGCAGAAAATGCGAACGGGCAGAAAGCGGTAGATCAGCGCCAGTAAAAAACCGCATATACTACCCAGGGTTACGCCTACAAAGGCAAAGGCTACAGTCCGCAAAAGGGCGGTAAACAGGCCCTCTGTACTGAAAAAATTGGGAGTGGCAACGCCCAGAAAGAAACGCCCGAGGTCCTGCCAGGGATTCGACGTTGTAATCGCGATATCGGCCACCAGCAGGCCCGCCAGAGCGATGGCGAGAAACAGGAAACTGGTGCGAACGGTCGGGTAGGCGAGCATGGCGTGTGGGCCGCTTAGTAGAGCGTGGCGATGTCGGCCGCAGCGATCTCGCTGGCGGGCGCATCCAGGGCAATCTGGCCGTTCTGGATGCCGATAATCCGCGTACAGTGCGCCAGCGCCAGATCTACATCGTGCATGGCGACAATGCTGGTGCTGAAATGCTTGGTCAGCATGGCCATAACCTGTTGGGCCATAGGTCCGTCGAGGGCGGAAATCGGCTCATCTGCCAGAAGAACCGGTGCCTGCCGGTAAACCGCCCGGGCAATGGCAACGCGCTGGCGTTGTCCGCCGGACAAGGATGCCGCCGGTGCCCATTGTTTCTCGGGTATGGCGAGTTCTTCCAGCAGCAGGCGAACCGCTTCCCGGTCTTTACGGAAAGGCCGTACCAGGGTGACGGCGTTGTACCAGGCAGAATGCCTGTCGAGTTGCCCCATAAACACATTATGGAACACCGGCAGGGCGTTCACGAGCCCCAGGGCCTGTGGTACCAGCGCAGCCTTTGCTTCCAGGCGATCGTACAGCAACCGAATCAAGGTTGATTTACCGGCGCCACTCTTGCCCACCAGCCCGATGTGATCGCCCCGATGCACCTGGAAGGAGAGCGGGCCGATAACCCGCTCTCCGTTGAAACTGGCTGTCAGGCCCTGGAAATCGAACTCGGCCATTAATCGAGAATTCCGATACTTTCAGCCGTTTTGCGGATTGGCTCGTAGTCGTCGTTCGAGGCCGGGATAAAACCAGAGCGGGGGAAGCTCTCCAGTAAAGCCGGGTCATCCAGGTTGAGCAACGCTTGCTTTACCTTTTCCTTGAAGCCATCGCCAAAACGCTCGTTGACGTCGCCACGGATTGTCCATTGATAGTCCGGGTAGGGGGGCGTCTTCCAGACTACCTGAACAGAGTCAGTATCGATGTTGCCGTCTGAAAGTTCCTTCTCCCAAACCTGGAAGTTCAACGCACCCACTTCATAGGTGCCTGCTTCTACCAGGCGCAGGGTGCGGGTGTGGTTGCCGCTGAAGCCAACGCGGGAAAACACGTCTTCCGGTGCGGACTCAAAAGCTTCTCGAATATGGAATTCCGGCATCAGTCGGCCCGATGTTGAGCCCTTGGAGCCAAAGGTGAACGTGCGGTCTTTCAGGTCGTCGGCCATGCTCTGCAGGCTGTCGCCCGGTTCTATGCCGGTGTTGGTATTGGCGATGAAGTAGGTCTGGAATGCCTCATCTTCAACACCCTGGGCAAGAGCTTCGGAGCCTTCCACCAGGCGGCGGGCCTGTACGCCGGACAAGCCACCGAACCAGGCGAGCTGCACCTGATTGTTGCGGAATGCGGATACCGCGGCGGCGTAGGACTTCACAGGAATATAACGAACCTCTGTGCCAAGCTGCTCAGACAGATAATCCGCTACTCCACGGAACCGCTCCACCAGTTTGGTTTCGTCTTCATCCGGGATTGCCGTGAAAACGAAGGTGTCTGCAATGGCAACCGTAGACGCGCTGAGGGACAGTAAGCTGGCTGCCGCCCACTTCCGGAAAGTTTTGTTAGACATTATTCGTCATTCCTTTGTTTATTTGGATCTTTCCGGCACCGGGGCGCCGGTGATAAAGCCTGATAAGCATACCGTTTATCGTGACGAGTCTGAACTGATATACGCCTAAAGCTTTACCTGGAGCCGTACGCAGTGCAGAATTTTTGCCATGACCGAAATCAGAAAGATGCCATGAACCTGACCATTGTGACACCGGCTGGCCCGGACTCGAAAGCGGGCAATCGTGCCACAGCTCTGCGCTGGCAGGGTCTGCTCGAATCCGCTGGGAACTCGGTGCAGGTGTGTACTGAATACAACGGTGAACCAACAGACTGCCTGATCGCGCTTCATGCCTGGCGCAGTGCAGAGTCTGTGGCGCAGTACCGCAAGCAATGGCCGGAGGGCAAATTGATTGTGGTACTTACCGGTACCGATATTTACCGGTTTCAGCATGAGTACCCGGAGCCCACGCTGGCCTCTATGGACAGCGCAAATCTTCTGATAGGGCTGCACGACCGGGTTGCCGCCGACATCGATACGAAGTACCACAGCAAGCTATTGTGTTTGCGTCAATCGGCGCCCAAACCAGAGGTGCGGGCAGGCTCGCGGGCCGAGCCCGGTCAGTTCCACATTTGTGTGATCGGGCATCTCCGGGATGAAAAGGATTCGCTGCGTGCTGCCTGGGCCTGTGATTACTTGCCTGAGGATTCGCAGATTATTGTTTCCTGCGCGGGCAGTGCCCACACCGAGGAGTGGAATCAGAAGGCTCGCGAGGAAAGCCGTGACAACGCCCGCTTTCGTTACCTGGGCCCGCTCGACAAAGAAAGGCTGAACCGATTGGTGGCCGTCTGCAACGTGATGGTTATCAGCTCGGTTATGGAGGGCGGTGCGAACGTGGTGTCGGAGGCTTGCCGTGCGGGCTTGCCGATACTGGCGTCTGATATTCCGGGTAACCGGGGATTGCTGGGGGATAGGTATCCCGGGTATTTCCCGGTGAAAGACGAGAAAGCGCTCGCAGATTTGATGTACCGCACAGAAACAGACCCGGATTTTCTGGCTCGATTAAAGCAAGAGGTTGACCAGTTGGCACCCGGGTTTACCCCTGAACAGGAGCTCAAGAGCCTGGAAGAGGCGCTGGCGCGGGTTTCAGGGCAGGAATGAAGCTGCCCTGAAACAGTCTCGTCTGGCCTATAGAACCTTTTGAGCTTCTGTGGTGAGATCCTTGAAGCCCTTCATGCTCTTGAAGTTTTGCAGTAACTTCAAGTCGGCGTCTGTTGGATTGGCAATCTGCTCAATGGACGTAATGCCTGCATCCTGCATCTTCTTCGCGGTGGCGGGGCCAATGCCTTTTACCCGGGTAAGATCCGATTTATCCAGCGGCTTCTTCGCTTTTGGTGTCGCTTTGGCTGGCTTTGCGGCTTTGTTATCGCTGGTTTTGCTTGATTTGGTCTTAGCCGAGGGCGCAGCCTGTGATGCTTTGCCGGGAGCCACGCCCAACCTCTCCAGCAGAGCCGACTGCAATTCCTGGAACTCGTCCATCCGGCGTTCAAACTCATCGTTAAACCGCTTCATTTCGCGGTCTCTCAGCTCGTCCATGTCTTTCAGGAGCTTGCGTACCGGTTCCTGAATCTGGCTTTGCAAGGTATCAAACTGCCCGAGGGCGTCGTTGATCAGCCCTTCGATTCGGGCGGACGTTTTCTCGAATTCCTTGTTTACCTTTTTTACGATTTTCTCGACACTCGGTTTGGCTTTCTTCGCCATGCGCAGTCTCCTTGCGGGAGTCGATTGAGGGAACGTGAAAGGAATCAGGCCATTTGTCGCAAACTGGAGGAGGATCCACCGCCGGAGCCCCGGCGGGATTTAAGGTTCTGCTTTTTTAAAAGCACTTCCCGAATACGGCGCAGTTGTTCAGCCTCGGGGGATTTTTGTCGAGCAGTAAGCTCTGAAAAATCAATGGAATAGAAGAAGTTGCTGCAATGCTTTCTCTTTTCCGTGACAAGCCCGGAAACACCTTCGGCCCGTATTTCTTCGAAGGGCATATCCATTACAAGGTCGAGAACAACGGTATCGCCCGGTTCGAAGATCTTGTCCGTTTTCATTACGCAGCCAAAGCTGTCGAGCTCATAGAGCTTTGCCACAACGGTTTCTTTACGAAAAAGGCCGTGGCGAATGCGAAAGCGAGCAACAATGTCTGGTAATTCTTCTTGCATGGAGCTTTCTCGGAACGTCATTGAGTCACACGTTTGAATCAAGGTTCAACAATAGACGTATTGACGAAGTTTGGCAATCTTGTCGGCCCCTGCGTCAGTGGTTGACCGCCAGGGGCAGGTTCTGGTTCACTTTTGTAACCGTTAGCGGGTTTTCACCTGATACATATCTACCCGGCGATCCTTGAGGTTGGTTACCGACCCTTCGTTTCGAACCAGTTTTAACTTCTCCAGATCCATATCGGAAAACATGATCATTTCGGTATTTGGCGTGGTTTCGGCCATCACCGCATCGTGCGGGAAGGCAAAGTCCGAGGGCGAGAACACCGAAGACTGTGCGTATTGCACATCCAGGTTCTCCACCTTGGGCAGGTTGCCCACGCTGCCGGTGATCACCACATAGCATTCGTTTTCAATCGCCCGGGCCTGGGCGCAGTGGCGCACGCGCAAGTAGCCGTTCTTGGTGTCTGTCCAGAAGGGCACGCAGACGATGTCGACATCCTTGCTGGCTGCAATCCGGCCCAGTTCGGGAAATTCGATGTCGTAGCAGATCATGATGGCGACTCGGCCCGCATCGGTATCAAACACTTCAAACTGGTTACCGCCTTCGATCACCCAGTCCCGCCGTTCGTGGGGCGTGATGTGAATCTTTCGTTGCTCGTCTACCCGGCCGTCGCGGTGGCACAGGTAAGACACATTGTATACTCGGTCGTTTTCAATCAACGGCATGGAGCCAGTGATGATATTAATGTTGTAACTGACCGCCATGTCCGACATTTCATTGCGGAACTGTTCGGTGAAACCGGCCAGAAATCGAATGGCTCGGGTCTGGTCGATCTGATCGGTCAGCCCCATCAGCGGTGCGTTAAAAAACTCCGGAAAGAGTGCGAAATCGCTCTTGTAGTCAGAGAGTGCGTCGACGAAGTACTCAACCTGTTTCAGTACTTCTTCTACTGAGGCGAATTCCCGCATTTGCCATTGCACCGCCCCCATTCGAACCTGGGTTTTCTTCACGTTGAGCACTGGCGAGGGCGGCAGATAAAGGATGTTGCGCCATTCCAGCAGGGTTGCGTAGCCAAGCGACTTTTCATCTTCCGGCAGGTATTTGTGCATCAGCCGGGTGACCTGAAAGTCGTTGGAGAGCTGGAAGGTTAAAATCGGGTCGTAAATATCTTTTCGATCCACCCGCTGAATGTACTCTTCCGGGGTGTACTGCTCGGAATATTTGAAGTAATTGGGAATGCGGCCACCGGCCAGAATGGCCCGCAGGTTCATGGAGCGGCACAGTTCCTTTCGGGCCTCGTACAGCCGCCGGCCAAGGCGGTAGCCACGGTATTCGGGATGGATAAAGACATCCAGGCCGTATAGCGAATCGCCGTTCGGGTTGTGCCAGATCTTTTCATTTCTGAGAATCAGATCGTCGTAAGCGTGGGGGTTGCTGAAGCGCTCGTATTTCACGCACACGGTGAGGGCAACGGCCACCAGATGCCCGCCTTCCTCGATGCAAATCTGGCCATCGGGGAACTGTTCCACCAGGGCTTTGATGGTTTCCTTGGGCCAGGCGCCGCCAATGTCGTCATAAACCTCATCCATCAGCTCCTGGAGCTGGTCATAGTCGCCCAGGGTGAGGTTACGCAAATTCAAATGAAGGTCTTCATGGGCCATTCAGGAATTCTCCGTCTGTTTCCGTGACTGTCTTTCAGGGCAGTTCTGTACGCTGAAATTCTAGCAGATGCCAGGGGCAGGCCATTAAAGTCTCGGGATTTTCAGCCGAAACAATCAGTAACAGCTATGCTTGTCTTTGATCTCTATCATTGCCAGCCTCATTCAGGAGGACGCCTAATCGTGCGATTTTCATTCGGCCAGAAACTGCTATTAACCGTTGGTGTGCTGATCATCGTGATCATGTCTGTATTTACAATTACAGCAGATCAGCGCCTTCAGCATACAACCGATACTTACGTGTCTGCGATGCTTGACGGCGCCGTAGAGCAAAGTACGGCCAGTATCGCTGACTGGCTTAACACCCGGTTAGACCTTGCAACGGCAACGGCGCAAACGCTGGGCGATATTCGGGGCGACGATATGGCCCGAAACCTTCTGAATGGCATCACCAGCGGCGCTGGCGCGAAAGATGTTTACGTGGGCACCCGTGATGGCCGGATGATCATGCGCACCGAAGAAAGCGAGCGCGGTTTGCCTGCCGGGTTTGATCCCCGCCAGCGGCCCTGGTATCAGCAAGCCATGAAAGAGCGCCAGGCCACCTTTACAGAAACCTACCGCGACGCCCAGAGCGGCGAGACGCTTATTTCTGCCGTTGCACCGGTGCCTGGTGGCCAGTTTGAGGGCGTTGCGGGTATCGACATCACCCTGAACGCTATTCAAGATTTGCTGTCCACCATTACTCTGGGCGATGCGGGGTACGCGGTGCTGATGTCCGGCACCGGCAACATCCTGTATCACCCGGATGCGAACATGATCGGCAAGAAAGCCTCCGACCTGCTGGGCTTCAAACCTTCCCTGGATGGCACGCCGAAACAATTCGAACGAGGCGACGTTACCTGGAGCGTTGCTTTCTCTCCGATTTCCGACGCCCGAAGCGTAGATTGGTACCTCGGCTCGGTCGTGAACTGGGATCAGATCAACGCGCCTGTGGCCGCCGCGCGTACCACCGGTATCGTTATAGCCATTGTTGGCCTGATCATCGCCTTGATTGTACTGCACTTTGCTATTCGGGCGCTGATGGCACCGGTACGCCGTCTGAACCTGGCGATGTCGGATATTGCCTCTGGGGAAGCCGACCTTACCCAGCGCCTGGATGATTCTGCCAGCGACGAGTTCGGTAAGCTGGCGGCGAGTTTCAATCAGTTCGTGGCCAACATTCAGCTGGTGGTTGCCGAGGTGAAGGAGCGTGGTGACGAGCTGAGCGCCAATGTGACGTCGCTGCGGGAAACTTCACGTCACAGCCGTACCAGTGTGGAAAGCCAGCAGAGTGAAATCGACATGATTGCCACCGCCATTAACGAGATGTCGGCGGCGGCTGGCGAGATCGCGCAGAATGCCCAGCAGACGGCAGAAGCTGCCGAGAATGCGGACCAGGAAAGCCGCGGCTCGTTGGAAACCGTCACCGCTTCCCGGGATGCGGTTCAAAAACTGGTACACGAGATTAATTCGGCCGCCGAAGTGATTGATACTCTGGGCAAGGATGTTTCGTCGATCACCACGGTGCTTGAGGTGATTCAGGGCATTGCGGAACAAACCAACCTGCTGGCACTGAATGCTGCGATTGAGGCCGCCCGCGCCGGTGAAGCGGGCCGCGGCTTTGCGGTGGTTGCCGATGAAGTGCGCAATCTTGCCCAGCGCACCCAGTCTTCAACCGAAGAAATCAACAATATGATAGAGCGGCTGCAGAAGGGCGCCAGCGATGCCGTTGATGTGATGAAGGCATCCACGGCGGTGTCGAACGTGAGCATGGAAAAAGCGCAGGATGCGATGGATTCGCTGAACCGTATTGTGGAAGCCATTGTTGCCATCAGCCAGATGACGTCGCAGATTGCCACGGCTTCCGAAGAGCAAACCTCGGTGACCGAGGAGCTGAATGCGTCCATTACCCGCATTGCCGATCAGGGCCAGGAAGCGGCCAGTGTGGCCAGCGAGAACGACGTGTACAGCGGCCACATTGAGACCATCGGTGAAGCTCTTAACGAGAAAGTGACCCGCTTTAAGGTCTAAACCCAGCAAGACTGAGGGGGGTCAGGCGCTGCCGATCTCCCTCAGTGCCTGTAAAAAGTGCTCCCCGTATTTTTCCAGCTTTGCCGCACCTACGCCGCTAACTTCGGCCAGTTCCGCCAGCGTGGTCGGTTTGCGCTCCAGCATGTCGAACAGGGTGGTGTCGTGGAAGATCACGTAGGGCGGCACTCCCTGTTGTTCCGCCAATGCCTTTCGGCAGGCGCGCAGAGCTTCCCAGCCTTCATGGTCGGTAATCTGGTCGCGCACCGCAGCACCGGACTTGCGATTACCAGACGTGCTTTTTGAGCCGCTGGTTTTTGCGGGAACGGGGTCTTTGCGAAGCTCAATGGCTTGCTCGCCTTTCAGTAGCGCCCGACAGTTCTCGGTCAGCTGAAGTGCGCCATATCCCTCCGGGTCGGCTCGTAAATAGCCATTGGCCACCAGTTGCCGGAACACCGATTTCCACTCGGTGACGGACAGTTCCATACCAATGCCGTAGGTACTGATGGCCTGATGTCCGGCCTGGCGGATGCGCTCGTTGTCGGAGCCCCGCAGCACATCGATCACGTAATTGACCCCGAAGCGCTGGCCGGTGCGGTACACGCATGACAACGCTTTTTGTACCGCCACGGTGCCGTCCCAGGTTTCGGGTGGGGTCAAGCAGGTGTCACAATTACCGCAAGGGGCGTCGAGTTGATCGCCGAAGTAGCGCAGTAGCACCTGTCGGCGACAACCAGTCACTTCGCACAGTCCTAGCATGGCATCGAGTTTCTGGCGCTCCACGCGTTTGAACTGATCATTGCCGAGTGAGCCTTCCAGCATTTGCCGGAGCTTGATGACATCCTGCAAGCCGTACACCATCCAGGCAGTGGATGCCTTGCCGTCGCGGCCAGCCCGGCCGGTTTCCTGATAATAGGCTTCCAGGCTTTTTGGCAGATCCAGGTGCGCTACAAAGCGAACGTCGGGTTTGTCGATACCCATACCAAAGGCAATGGTGGCTACCACAATTACGCCGTCTTCCCGAAGAAAACGCTCCTGGTTGCGGGCTCGCTCAGCGGCATCCAGGCCAGCGTGATAGGGCAGTGCCGTGTAGCCCTTACTGCTTAAAAGGCGTGCCGTAGCATCGACCTTGTTCCGGGAAAGGCAATAGACAATGCCGCAATCACCCTGATGTTCCGCATCAATAAAGGCCAGCAATTGCTTGTTTGCATTGGTTTTTGGCGTAATCCGGTACTGAATGTTGGGACGGTCGAACCCGCTCACAAAGTGCCGGGCGTGTGTAAGGGAAAGCCGCTCGGCGATTTCCTTTCGAGTACGTTCATCGGCGGTGGCGGTCAAGGCAATGCGGGGCACGCCCGGGAAGGCCTCTGCCAGCATACTCAGTTGCAGGTAGTCCGAGCGGAAATCGTGCCCCCACTGGGAAACGCAGTGAGCTTCGTCAATGGCAAACAGCGACAAGGATGCGCTGTGCAGTAATTCCAGCGTTCTGGGCTGAATTAGGCGCTCCGGCGCGCAATAAAGCAGATCCAGCTCGCCGGTGGTGAGGGCATATTCTGTGGCTCGGGCCTGCTCGAAATCCATGGAGGAATTCAAAAACGCGGCCCGCACGCCCAGTTCCCGCAGCGCCGCAACCTGATCCTGCATCAGCGCGATCAATGGTGACACTACAATCGCCGTGCCGGGGCGTACCAGTGCTGGCACCTGGTAACACAGCGATTTCCCGCCTCCGGTTGGCATCAGCACCAGGGCGTCGCCGCCGTTCACAACTTCCTGAACAATGTCCCCCTGTAAAGGGCGGAAGCTCTCGTAGCCGAACACATCGTGCAGTACCTGTTCCGGGCTTTTCTGAGCGAGTCCCGGCGGTTCGGTAAGAAGTTGGTCGAAATCGTGATCGGTGTACATTCAGCAGCAAGCCTGTGGCGGGAGTTTAACGCAGGGGCATGATACCAGATCGTGATGAGGGTTGGACCAACCGACTTTTCGGGGGAGAGGCAAACAGCCTACAGAAAGGATACAATAGCGCGCCTTTTTCTATACTTGAATCACTTCTGCGAACAACAACAGGGCTTGCATGCAGGAATTCGACGCAATCCGTCCCTATTCGGATGAAGAGACCGCACCCACAATCCGGCGTCTGGTGAATGACCAGGAGTTTCTGGACATGATCGGTCGCTTCAAAGCACCCAGGCTGGCGCACTGGGCGCCAGCCATCCTCCGGATCTTTACCCGCCGGTGGCTGTCAGGTAATTTCGGCCACTACAGCAAAGTGGACGACCTGCAGGCCGGTGTTTCCCATTACGTGGGCGATCTGGTGGGCAACACCACTTCCCGGGTTACCCACAGTGGCCTTGAGAGCCTGCGCAAAGACCAGGCTCACCTGTTTATTTCCAACCATCGGGACATTGTTTTCGACCCCATGGTGGTCAACTATCTGCTGTTCGAAAATGGCTTCAGCACCACCCGCATCGCCATTGGCGACAACCTGTTGGAAAATCGGGTGTTTGCAGAGATGATGCGTCTGAACAAGAGTTTTGTGGTGCGTCGCAATATGACCAGCCCACGGGAAATGCGAGACGCCTATCTGACGCTGTCAGGTTTTATCAATCACAGCATTCAGACCAATCACAGCATCTGGATTGCCCAGCGTGAAGGGCGGGCGAAAGACGGCATCGACGCCACAGACCCGGCCATCGTGAAAATGTTCTACATGAGCTGCAAGAAATCCGGCCTGGGTTTTGATGAAGCAATGAATCGCCTGAACATTGTGCCGGTATCCATTGCCTACGAGTACGACCCCTGCGATGGCGACAAGGCGCGGGAACTGGAAGTGCGTGAGAGAACCGGCACCTATCAAAAATCCGAGGGCGAAGACACCAGCCAGATCGTAAAAGGGCTGACCGGTTACAAGGGCCACGTGCATGTGCATTTCGGTGCACCGATCCAGGATTCACCGGATAACCCGAAAGCTCTGGCCGCCCGCATTGACCATGAAATGCACGCCAACTACCACCTGCACCCCTCAAATATCGCTGCTTATCAGTTACGGGGGCCGGGCGAGCAAAATCCGGGTGCCGCCGAGGAATTGGCAAAGACCGTGGCCATGGCCAAAACCTGCACGCCAGAGGCACTGACGGCTGCAATTGCGGAAATGGAAAAGCGCCTGGCCGGTTGCGAGAGCGCAGAGCGCCCCTACTTGCTGGATATGTACGCTAATCCGGTAGTTACCTCGCTGGCTGCCAATACCCCGCCTGCAGATTAACGCGGTTTGCAGCTTAGCCCCGCCAGAACCCGGGCGACAGGACAATCACCACACTGAGGATTTCCAGTCGCCCCATCAGCATACCCACAGACAAAATCCATTTGGCGGCATCCGGCAGAGGGCCGAAGTTGCCCGACGGCCCGATGATGTCGCCAAGCCCGGGGCCAACGTTGGTCAGCGAGGTGAGGGCGCCAGACAGGGCGGTTACGAAGTCCAGCTGCAAAGACGCCAGCAGCACCGTGATGATGCCCAGGCAGAGCAGGAAAATGAACGTGTAGGCAATCATCGACGAGATGATTTCGTCGCTGACCGCTTTGCCGTTGTAATTCCGGGTAAACACCGCCCGGGGGTGCAGCAGGCGCATCAACTGTTCTCGCAGAATGATCAATGAGAGCTGAAAGCGGAATATTTTCATCCCGCCTGCGGTCGAGCCGGAACAGCCGCCCACGAACATCAGGAAAAAAAACAGTACGAAGGCCAGAGGCCCCCAGGCGGAATAGTCTTCCGAGGCATAGCCGGTTGTGGTGACCACTGAGGTGACGTTAAACAGAGTAGCGATATAGTTGTGCATGGGGTCAAACGGAATCGGCGATACCCACCAGCGATGCAGGGTGATCATTGCCGGAACAATCAGCAGAATAGACAGGAACAGGCGCACTTGCTGATCCCGGAACAGGACACCCCGTTGCCCATGCATTTCCCGCACAAACAGGAAGAAGGGCAAGCTGCCAATGATCATGAAGAAAGTTGCTTCCATCAGAATCAGGTCATCAAACTTACCCATGGACTGATCGGAGGTGGCAAAACCGCCGGTGGCGATGCTGGTGAGGCCATGGTTAAACGCATCGAATACCGACATCCCCGAAAGCCAGTAAGTGACTACCGCCACGGTTGAAAACACCAGGTATACCAGCAGCAGGCCCCGGCTGAGCGTACGCATTCGGGGCAAGGCCTTTTCTGTCCATTCCGACGATTCGGTAGCAAACAGGCGCATTCCACCTACCCGCAAGAATGGCAGCACCGCAACGAACATGCCGATGATGCCGATACCCCCCAGCCACTGCAGAATCGAACGCCAGAGCAACAAATCCCGATCCATGGTGTCCAGTCCACTGAACACGGTTGCGCCGGTGGTAGTAATCCCCGAAGTGCCCTCGAAGAAGGCATCGGCGGCGGAAATGTTGTTGTCACTGAGGTAAAAAGGAAGGGAAGAGAAGAGGGCGACGACAAACCAGCTGGAGACCGTTAACACAAACATGTATCGGGGCTTGAGATCCCGGGATTTGCGAAACGTAAGTAACAAACCCAAAACACCCAGGCAGCACACGATGGCTGAAGATTCGGCAAAGGCTGTGGCGTTGGGTGCCTCAGCGCCCCCTGCTATTAAAAGTAGCACGGGCAACGTCATGAAAACGCTCAAAATAATGAACATGACGCTGATGATAAAAACAACGGGGGCAAGGTTTCTCAAAGCGCACTCAAGCCAGCAGAAAAAGACCGCGTCAGGATACCCGCGGCCCAGGCAGACCGCAAGGAAAGCGGCCCGGGAATGATCATTGCCAACCTGTGAAACTTGCGTAACAAGCGCCAAACTACGGAACACACCTATAGTGAACCCGGCGAGGCTCGGGCACCTTAAACAGGCTTGGCCTATCCGGCCTTATAAATAGGGAGAGTTGAATAATGACGAGCAAAATACTTCTGGTTGCCGCTGCGACCACTGGCCTACTGTTTGCTGGCTCTGCCACCGCCCAGGATATGTACAAATCGGGCATGGGCGGCCTGTATGCGGGCCTGAACTACACGTTTATGAACATGGATTTTGACCGTGCGGGTGATGCCGATGTAGGAACACTGTCCGGCAAAGTGGGCGTACAGGCCACCGACTATATCGGAGTGGAAGCCCGCGCCGGTTTTGGCGTAGACGACGACCGCCTGTTCGGCCAGGACGTGGCACTGGACAACTTCTTCGGCGGCTATGTCACCTTTAATATGGTGAATGAAAGTGCTGTGACGCCCTACGCGGTGTTGGGTTTTACCCGGGTAGAAGCTGAGTTCGGTCCGGCGAAAGACGATGACTCAGACTTTTCCTACGGTGCTGGCCTGAACGTTAAACTGGCTCAGAATTTGTCTGGCAACCTGGAATACATGCGCTACTACGATGACAGTAATTACACCGTAGATGGCCTTGGCCTGGGGCTTCAGCTTAACTTCTGAGTGGCCCGGCCCCCTATCTGCGGAGCTATGGCTCCGCAGATATCCTCGCTTTCGGCGCCTCAGCTATTAATAAGCGCGCCCATCGCAATTACGCCAGCGTATCCCATGGTATAGGCAGCCAGCAGGTGCAGCACGTACTTCAGATAAGCACCAAAGGTTAGCCCCTCAATCTTGCTCATGGCCACAATACCCGCCGCCGAGCCGATCACCAGCAGGGAACCCCCAACCCCCACGGCATACGTAAGCCCCATCCACTCGCCAGGGCTCATGCTAATCCCGGATTTCAGCAAGGCCGCGGTCAACGGTACGTTGTCGATCACCGCCGAAAATATACCCATCAGATAGTTGGCATACACCGGCGGCAAAACATCGTAAATCGCCACGAAGGATTCCAGCGCGTGAATTTCCTTGAGCATACCGACCAGCAACAAAATGCCCAGGAAGAACAGCAGTGTTTCAAACTCGATCACCCGGATGTATTCGAGGATGGGATCCAGGTCTGAATCCGTGCTGAGGAAACGGGACACCAGAAACATGATGGACAGACCAAACAGGAAGGTGAGTACCGGTGGCACACTGAAGAGCGCATTGCCCGCGATGGTGCCGAGAATGGTCAGCAGGAACAGCCCCGCAATTACCGCATCGACCGTGCGCACGTCGTTCGTGGTGGCCCGCAATGTAACGGTACCGTTAAGCCCGCCCGACAAAAACACCGCCAGAATAAACACCGTGATTGACGCCGGAATGGCCAGCGTCAGCAAGGTGAGGATTTCCACCTTGTCTTCCAGGAAGATCATCAGCGTGGTGACATCGCCCGTAATCAGCGATACACCGCCGGAGTTCACGGCAAACACCACCAGAACAATAAACTGCAGCCGCTTCTTCAACTCCAGGTTCAGAGAAAGGATGAGCGAGCAGGATACCAGGGTGGCGGTGATGTTATCGGCCAGCGAAGAAAACGCGAAACAGAACAGACCCGTCAGAAACAGCAGCCGCCGCTCGGTCACTTGCCGGGGCATGATCAGATAGATCATGTTTTCAATCATGCCTTTCTTGTTGAGATAGGCAACGAATGTCATGGCCGCCACCAGAAACAGCCAGAGGCTGGCAATCTCGGCAATACTCTCGGCAAGGCCGCTGGAAATCAGTTCGGTTTCCTCCGGGCTGTCACTGAACAGAAACAGAAGCACCCAGCTAAGCGTGCCAAAGAACAGGGTGGTTTTGGCTTTGTTTACATGAATGGATTCTTCAAAGATCACACCCAGCAAAGCCAGCACCGCAAGGGCTATCAAAACAACATCAATCATCGGCATGTTGGAATTCCGAACCGCGGTAAAAGACCAGCGCAATCCGCAGGGAATTGCGGGAGGAAAGTCTGGTGGCGGATTTTATACGCAGTTTTGGTGGGCAACAAATACGAGGCCGCTGTGCGATGACATACAGCATTTAACATAATATACATTACACGCAGTCGGAGATGGAGTAGTACCATATACAGTCAGGGCGCGGTCATGGAGAATAACCTGTCTTTCGGGCTTACCTTGCGGCTTATGGTCGCCGTGCAACGGAGTTGGCTAAAACCATGCGCAACATTATTATCGCTTTATCAACGTTATGGCTGGCAGGATGCTCTGCGACTGAGAACGTGCCCCCAACCGGTACCCGGTTCACACTGGATGGCTGTCCGCCGTTTATGAACTGTGTATCGACATCAGCTACCGAAAGCCAGCATGCCATCAATCCTATCCGTTTACGGGAACCACTCAATGAGTCGTCCTGGGCCATCATCAAGGCAGAAGCCCTCACGTTACCCGGCGCGTCACTGAACCACGTGCGTTTCGGCTACGCAAATATCACCTGCTACAGCGACATCTTCGGTTTTCCGGATTATCTCGAAATCCTGGTCGATCCAGAGCAGTTGCAGCTGAATGTGCGGTCACAGTCGCGCCTTGGTTTCGCCGATATGGGCGTTAACCGCGATCGGGTTGAACGGCTTCGGAGCCGACTGGTGGCCCGCGGCATTGCAGCAGAGTGATCGGCTGTGCAGTCACATAATAACGAGAAATCGGGGCTTTACACTATGTCCAATATTTAGGAGTATTGGACATTAAGGGCCGTACAATTCACTCTATTCGCTAACTCATCACTATGACCGCCAAAACCAAATTTCCCGGTTTTCCGCTGTTCGACACCGCCGATCGTATTCACGAGCAGTCTGATTTCGAGCTCTATCCGGATCTCAAGTCCGCCCTGAGTGCCTTGTCACTACCCGCTGAGGAAGTTACAGAGGATTTTCGGATTGCGCACCGCTTTCTGGTGAAATACAGCGATGTTAGCGGCACATTTAACCGGTTTCGTGGTGAAGTCCAGCGCTTTCTCAATTACACCTGGCTGATTGCCAGGCGATCGCTGGCCCAAGCGGACAGTGAACTGGTGAGCAGCTACTTTGCGTTTATGAAAACGCCACCGGTCGCGTGGATTTCACGCGGCATTTATCCGGCTTTCATCAGCGATGGTGATCTCCGCCGCCAGAACCCTCAGTGGCGGCCCATGGCACTTCGGGGAAAAAATACGAAAGCCCCCTACTCTGTTACCCAGGCCAGCCTGAATGCCAGCCGAACGGCGTTGCAAACTTTCTTCAAGTATCTGGTTACGCAGGATTATCTGCTTCGCAATCCGCTGCTGGATGTGCGCAAGCGGGATCGCAGCGCCAAGCCGAATCTGACGCTCGACCGCGATGCAGAAGTCCGGCGCTTAACCGATTGGCAGTGGTCCTACCTACTTGAAACACTGACGAAATTAGCCAGCGAGGACACAAAATTCGAGCGGCAACTGTTTATTATTGTGACCATGAAAAGCCTGTTTCTGCGAGTCAGCGAACTGGCGCCCCGGCCGGTGGATCGTGGCCAGGTGCGCACGCCCAGTTTTGGTGACTTCCGGCGTACCGTGGTTGATGGCGAGCCCTACTGGATCTATTCGGTATTCGGCAAAGGCGACAAAACCCGTCAGGTTACGCTGCCAGATGCTTACCTTAACTACCTGAAGCGGTGGCGTGGCCATCTTGGGCTGTCGTCTCCCCTGCCGGTACCGGGTGAATCCTCGCCGATTCTTCCCTCAAAGAAAGGTGATGCCATTGGCAAGCGGCAAGTTCAACGCCTGTATGAGCAGGCTATGGTCGCCACCGCAGAGAGAATGGAACGTGACGGCTACTTTGATGAAGCCAAGCAAATGTTGGCCATTCGCTCAGAAACTCACTACCTGCGCCACACTGGGGCTAGCCAGGCCATTGAGGCCGGTGCCGACATCCGCCACATCAGCGAGGAACTGGGCCACGCTAACGCTACCTTTACCGAGTCGGTATACGTTAATGCGGAACAGGCACGGCGTCGATCCGAGGGGCGGCGTCGATTGGTTTAAGGTTGCCAGGGCAATTCGCAGCTGAACTTAGGTGGGCTTTCGCAGCTTTTCCTCGGTGTTGCCCTGGCCCATGCGGCAACCCGCTCAGCCAAAAATCAGGTTTGTTTGAAAACTTTTGGCAAGCAACCGGCCATCGGATGTCCATATATCCGCCGTCGATATTAAAACGCATCTAACCACCAAGCTCTGGAACAGCGTGGCCCTGAAACGGTAATCCTTCTAATGTGCATATTCACTCTCTTCCTTCAATTCTCTATTATCATTACCACCCTATTTACATGATGCAAAACTCAGTATGCAAACAACATTTTCCAATCGCGCCCCAGAGGCACTGATCAATCCGGTACTGATTGCCGGTTGCATCATCATTCTGGTGAGTTTTGCTATCCGGGCCTCATTCGGGCTCTTCCAGCTGCCCATTGCTCTGGAATTTGCCTGGCCTCGGGAATCGTTTTCCCTGGCAATCGCGATCCAGAACCTGTTTTGGGGTATTGGCCAGCCAATCTTTGGCGCTCTGGCCGAACGGTTTGGTGATCGAAAGGCCATTCTGGCGGGGGGCGTGATCTACGCGCTGGGTTTGGTGCTTTCCGCGTTTGCCATAACACCTGGCCAGCATCAGTTCCTGGAGATTCTGGTTGGTTTCGGGATTGCAGGCACAGGTTTTGGCGTAATCCTGGCGGTTGTCGGGCGGGCTGCGCCAGAGAAACACCGATCCATGGCGCTGGGGATCGCTACGGCAGCAGGCTCTGCTGGCCAGATTGTCGGCCCGCCCATTGCCCAGATGCTCATTGCGCAAATGCCTTGGCAGTCGGTATTCATCATCTTTGCGGGCGCCGTTCTGGTATCAATGTTTGCACTTCATATGCTGCGAGCGCCTCAAAAAGACCAATCCGATACCAACAATGAACCCATGGGAGCCGTGCTCAAAAGGGCACTGAAAGACCCAACCTTCTGGTTCATCTTTATCGGCTTTTTCTCCTGCGGTTACCAGTTGGCTTTTATTACCGCCCACTTTCCCGCATTTATCACCGAAATGTGTGGCCCGATCGGACCGGATAGCCTGCTCTATATTGTCGGGGTAACGTCTGCGTCCGGGCTGGGTGCAATATCCATCGCCATTATTGGCTGCTTCAACATAGGTGGCACCTTGCTGGCAGGCTGGTTGGGCCAGCGCTATTCTCGCAAATACCTATTGGCATCCGTGTATCTGTTGCGAACCCTGGTGTCCGCCGCTTTCATTATCGCCCCGATTACGCCAGAAACCGTCGTGTTGTTTTCGATTGCCATGGGCTCACTGTGGCTGGCAACGGTGCCGTTAACATCCGGATTGGTGGCCCATATCTACGGTTTGCGTTACATGGGTACGCTTTACGGGCTGGTCTTTTTCTCCCACCAGCTAGGCGGATTCCTGGGGGTCTGGCTGGGTGGTGCCATGTACGATATGTACAACGATTACACCATTGTCTGGTGGGTTGGTGTTGGCGTAGGGGCTATTTCTGCCCTGATACATTTGCCGGTAAAGGAATTGCCGTGGACACAGCGAGCATACGCTGCCAGCGCTGCTTAGGCGCCTGAGCCCGGCAGCGCACTGGTCTAGACGAGAAAGCTCAATCGAATCCCTGATTCCATGATGATGGGAACCGGGGGCTTTCTTACCACTCGGAACGGATCTTCACTAAAGGCGCAGCCTGACTTCTGATTTCACTCTTCCATCGGCGGTATTGAATAGGTACCACTGGCATGAGCAACCGGCTCGTCATCCCCCTCGGAATAGAGAAACACTTCGCCCACGGCCAGTGACCGCCCCAACTTCAACAGGCGGCATTCGGCAATCACAGCTCGATTGGCTTGCGGCTTACGCATGAAATTGATGTTCAGGTTGGTGGTCACGGCCATGGCCACCAGGCCCAGCGAGCCGAGAATGGCCGTGTAAATTGCCGCATCTGCCATGGCCATCAGAACAGGGCCTGACACCGTGCCACCAGGGCGAAGGTGGTTGTCGGAGACCGGCTGGCGCAAAGTGGCCGCTTTGTCTCCCAGAGACTCAATCGTGAAGTCCGAATTTGGAAAATTTTCACGGAAAAAGGCTTCAAGTGTTTCTTTGGAGATCATTTTTTACCTCACTGATGGTCGGTTCGGCGCAGCCCAGTATAGCGATGTCCGGCTGAAAATGGCGGGATTCCGGGCTTCTCAAATCACAAACCTGGATACAGGGCTATGCTGAGGCGGACGTTTACGTTAAGGTAAAGCTCGGGCCGCTGAAATCACACCAGATTTTTGCGTGCTATCGACTATGATAAAGAGGCATGCCCAAAAGGCGTGTTCTGTTCCTCAGGCCACTACCCAAGGAAGAGGATTATGACAACAACAAAACCGAAAGTTGCGTATTCTCCTGTATTTACCGATGGTGGGGAGTTCCAGATTCCCACCTTCAAGCTGTTGAAGCAGGACGGCAAGCTCTACAAGAATGCCAAGGCTCCTGATCTCGACAAAGACAAGGCCCTCCGGATTTACCGAGCCATGGTAACCACCCGCATACTGGACGAGCGTATGCTGGCTGCCCAGCGGCAAGGGCGCTTGAGCTTCTACATGCAGTGTACCGGCGAAGAGGCCGCCGTGGTTGGCAGTGCCGCAGCACTGGATGATAACGACATGATCATGGCCCAGTATCGGGAGCAAGCCGCCCTCGCCTATCGCGGCTTTACCATCGACGAGTTCATGAACCAGTTGTTCGGCAATGAACTCGACTATGGCAAAGGCCGCCAGATGCCGGTGCATTACGGCTCGAAAAAACTCCATTACATGACCATCTCCTCGCCCCTGGCCACCCAGATTCCGCAGGCGACCGGTTATGCTTACGGTCAGAAATTGGCCGGTAAGGGCCACTGCACCATTACCTATTTCGGCGAAGGTGCCGCTTCTGAGGGCGACTTTCATGCCGCGCTGAACATGGCAGCGGTGCATCGGGTGCCGGTTATTTTTCTCTGCCGTAACAATGGTTACGCCATTTCCACGCCAGCCACCGAGCAGTTTGCCGCTGACGGCGTGGCCCCGCGGGCCTACGGTTACAAAATGGATGTTATCCGGGTAGACGGTAACGACATTCTGGCCATGTATGAGGCCACCCGGCAGGCTAGAAAACTGGCGGTAGAACACAACCGGCCTGTTCTGATTGAGGCCATGAGTTACCGCCTGGCGGCTCACTCCTCCTCCGACGATCCCTCTGGCTATCGCAGTAAAGATGAAGAAGCCGTTTGGCGCGAAAAAGATCCGATTCTCCGGATGCGCTTGTGGCTGGAAAGCAAAAAATGGTGGAGCGAAAGCGACGAGAAAAAGCTGCAGGAAAGCATGCGTCGTGAAGTACTCGAAACCATGAAGCGGGCGCAAAAACGTCCCCCACCTCCCCTGGAAACCCTGGTTACCGACGTGTACGACGAAGTGCCCCCGGCCTTGGCCGAGCAGTTCGACAAGCTGAAAGCGCACATCCGGCAATACCCGGATGAGTATCCGAAGAGTGCCGAGCACGCCAAGGGAGGAGCCTGATATGACAAAAATGAACATGCTCCAGGCTATCAATAACGCCCTGGACACCGCCATGGCAGCGGACGAACGAGTACTGTGCTTTGGTGAAGACGTGGGTGTGTTTGGCGGCGTTTTCCGCGCAACCAGCAACCTGCAACAGAAATACGGTAAATCCCGTTGCTTTAACACCCCCCTGGTTGAGCAGGGCATTATCGGGTTCGCCAATGGCCTGGCCGCCCAAGGCTCTGTGCCGGTGGCAGAAATTCAGTTCGCCGATTACATCTTTCCCGCGTTTGACCAGATCGTTAACGAGTCGGCCAAGTACCGCTACCGTTCTGGCAACTTGTTTGATGTCGGTGGGCTCACCATCCGCTCACCCTACGGTGGCGGTATCGCCGGTGGCCTGTACCACTCCCAGTCGCCGGAGGCCTATTTCGCCCACACGCCCGGGCTGAAAGTCGTGGTTCCACGCAATCCCCACCAGGCCAAAGGCCTGCTGCTGGCAGCCATCCACGACCCAAACCCCACATTATTTTTTGAACCCAAGCGGTTATACCGGGCGTCGGTTGGCGAAGTTCCCGACGGCGATTACCGCCTGCCGTTGGGTGAAGCGGAAGTTATTAAGGAAGGCACCGACATTACTGTGCTCGGCTGGGGCGCCCAGATGGAAGTGATTGAGCAGGCAGTGGAGCGTGCGGAAAAAGACGGCATATCCTGTGAAGTCATCGATCTGAGAACCATCCTGCCCTGGGATTACGAGACCGTCGCCAATTCAGTCTTCAAGACCGGCCGGTTGGTTGTCACCCACGAAGCGCCACTGACCGGGGGCTTCGCCGGAGAAATCGCCGCCACCATACAAGAACGGTGCTTTCTGTATCTGGAATCCCCGATTGCACGGGTCACCGGGCTCGACACCCCCTTCCCCCTGGTGCTGGAGAAAGAGCATTTGCCCAACCACTTGAAGATTTACGATGCCATTCGGGCAAGTGTCGAATTCTAAGCGGATATCAGGACAGGAGTGCAACGATGAGTGATTTTATTCTGCCCGATATCGGTGAAGGTATCGTGGAATGTGAACTGGTCAAATGGCTGGTTAGCGAAGGCGAGGTTATCGAGGAAGACCAGCCGGTGGCCGAGGTAATGACCGATAAGGCGCTGGTCGAAATTCCGGCTCCCTATAAGGGGCGTGTCACCCGCCTGTATTATCAGGAAGGCGAAATCGCCAAGGTTCATGCGCCGTTGTTTGAGCTGGTGGAAGACAGCAACGCCGCTGAGGTCTCAAATCACAACGCTGCCCCGGCACAGACGGAATCCGAAGCGAGCGCTGAGCCGGCGGAGCCTCCGCAGGCGAAGGAAATTAACTCGTCCGCGGGTGACAACGCCAGTGAGGACTTTATCCTGCCGGATATCGGAGAAGGCATCGTCGAGTGCGAGGTCGTGGAATGGCGCGTGGCCGAAGGCGACGAAATTGAGGAAGATCAGCCGGTGGTCGACGTCATGACCGACAAGGCCATGGTGGAGATTACCGCCCCCAAGGCTGGCCGTGTAACCAAGCTATATCACGAGCAGCAGGCCATGGCGAAGGTTCACGCGCCGCTCTTTGCGTTTATTCCTCGCGACCGCGAGGATGAGGACGACCGTCCCAGGCCAGCAGCGCCCGTGGTATCCAGGGAAACCGAGCCCGCAAGGGCCGAGCCGGTGTCGACTGGCAGCCGGCACCGGATACCCGCCAGCCCGGCAGTGCGGCGGCTGGTTCGCGAGCATGATCTGAAACTGTCGGACATCGCCGGTTCCGGTAAGGATGGTCGGGTCTTGAAAGCGGATGTGTTGGCCCACCTGGATCAAGCCACCCGGTTGCCCGAAACATCGGCGAAAGACGCCCGCTCCGCTGCCCGCAACGCGGTGCCGCCACAGCCGCAGGAATCTCAAGTACGCATTGAGCCGATCAAGGGGATGAAGGCGGCGATGGCCAAATCCATGGTGAAATCGGCCACCACGATACCGCACTTTATCTACAGCGAAGACATTGACGTTACGGACTTGCTGAAGCTCCGGGAACAGCTGAAGCCAGAAGCAGAAGCTCGCGGCTCGAAACTGACGCTGATGCCGTTTTTCATGAAGGCCATGGCATTGGCCGTGCAGGAATACCCGGTGTTGAACAGCCAGTTGAACGATGATGTGACTGAAATCCACTACCTGCCCCAATGCAATATCGGTATGGCTGTGGATGGCAAAGCCGGATTGATCGTGCCCAACATCAAAGGTGTCGAAAAGCTGACCTTGCTGGGGATCGCCGACGAGGTAGCCCGGTTAACGGAAGCAGCGAGATCCGGGCGGGTCAGCCCGGAGGATCTCAAGGGCGGTACCATTACCATTTCCAACATTGGTGCACTGGGTGGCACTTACGCTGCGCCCATCATCAATGCACCGGAGGTGGCGATTGTCGCGCTGGGCCGAACCCAGAAGTTGCCCCGCTTCGATGCCAGCGGCCAAGTGGTAGAGCGCGCTATCATGACGGTGAGCTGGGCCGGTGATCACCGCATTATCGATGGCGGTACCATCGCGCGATTCTGCAACCTCTGGAAAGGGTATCTGGAGTCGCCTCAGACCATGCTGCTGAAGATGGGCTAAGCGGTGGGTATGGAGCAGGAACAGCATCTCCAGCAGTTCTACATACCCGAAGAGCAGTCCGTTTACCTGCTCAGCCACGACGATGCCAAAAAGCTCAAGGACTGGGTGGCGCTCTGCGCTGCCCAGCTTCGCCAACTGGGTTATCAGGACATCGAGCTGATCGGCAAAGGTGCCTATGGCTTTGTGTTTGCCGGTCGATTGCCGGGGTATCCGCCCGGAGGCCCGGAGCACGTCTTCAAGTTTACCCGCATTACCCTGCCCCAACACCTGCAGGATCGGCTCGAAGATGAAGCCTACACGCTTGAAAAGGTAAGTCACTCCCGGGTGCCTCGGCTGATCGCTTATCTGCGGGCCAACAACCAGCCCTTTATGGTGATGGAGCGGGCACCGGGGCTGAACCTGGAGGAGATCTCGCTGCGTGAGGGGCGGCTCAAACCGCGGCTGATCGTACGCATTGCCGATCAACTGGCGGACATACTGCGCAATCTGCGTCGCGAGACCGGCCTGGCGGGCCGCCCTATTGTGCACGGTGACATCAAACCTTCAAATCTGGTGTTTGATGAGAATACCGAGAACGTTGCTCTGATTGATTGGGGCTCATCGGTATTTGCCCAACTGGATGCCAACCAGCAGTTTGTCACCGCCAACGTGATGGAACTGATGTCGGACAACCTGCAACAAACCAACGCTCGCCTGGGCGATGTGTATTTTATTGGCGAGGAACAGTTGAACGGCTGCCTGTCGTCACCCCGGTTTGACGAGCAGGGTGCCGCCGGAACGCTGTACGCTCTGGCGTCAGCCCAGTCCTGCCGGTTTGGCAGCCGGGTGATCCCAGCCAGTTCCCTGGGGCTGCCAATGGAATTCGCCCGGATGCTCGACGGCATGCTGTCTCCGGACCTGGATACCCGACGCAAGGCGGGTGACTACTACCTGCGGGAAATGCCGCGTATGGCACGGACGGTGATGATCGACTTACCGCAGCCGCCAGTAGTGCCGCAAGTGCCGGTGTGGGTCCGGAAAACCGGGCGGGAGATCGACACCGTGGTGTACAGTTCGCGCAAATCCTTCCTGCGGGAGGAAGGCGCGCCGGAAACCCTGAACGACGTTAACGATGTGCAGCTGGATCGCTACTACAAAAATTTCATGCAGGGCATGGGCGATACCGAAAAAGCCTTTTTGGCGGCGGTCAGTCGCCTTGGACGCTACCCCGTGGAAGGTGGTCTGGCGGTGCGCTGGGAAACCGACGGCATCTATATTGATACGTCGCTGAACCTGCGGGATCCGGACCTCAAACCGGCCTTTGTGCAGGCGGTCAATAATATGGTGTATCTCGCTCAGGCCATTTACCGTAAAGGCATTTTCAAGAGCTGCCTGTTTAACGCGCGTAACACCCTGCACGTAGAGCGCGACGATGCCAGCCAGCCGTTCCTGATCGACCCGGATTTAGCGTTGCATTATGAAGTGAGCGCCGCCCCGGATGTGGAGGATGAAACCCGCGTACACTCGTATTTTGAAGACGGCCCCGACCCGGAAGAGTTCCTGGTACTGCCCGACACCATCATCTGTGCCCTGGAAGCCCTGAATAGCATCCACCACACCGGCATGATTATTTTCGAGGCCTTGCCTCGCCACCTGAAGATCCACAGCCACTATCGCCTGCTCGACCCGGCTCGTGAGCCCGAGTTCCGGCGGCTGCTCGGCCAGATTCTGTCTGCGGTTGAAGAAATCACCGGCCTGGGCGTATCGGGTTTTATGAAGATGCCCTACAAAGACACCCGATTCTTCCCGCACATCGAATGCTTGCCGGATCGTTACTATCCCCGTAACCCGAGAACCGATCACGCACTCCGAACGTAGGTTACAATCTAATTTGCTTGGGGTGCTTGCGACATTCACAGCACACTAAGTACTCCGAGCCATCCATTACACCGAACAAGGAGCAAACGAATGGCGAACACCAAAGCCTATGCAGCCACCAGCGCCGATTCCGGTCTGGCAGCTTACGCCATCGACCGCCGTGAGTTGCGGGCAGATGACGTAGCCATCGAGATTGATTACTGCGGCGTTTGTCACAGTGATCTCCACACGGTTGAAAACGACTGGGGCGGCTCCAAATACCCGGTTGTTCCCGGGCACGAGATTATTGGCCGGGTTACCGCTGTTGGTTCCGGGGTGACCCACTATAAAGAAGGCGACATGGTGGGGGTTGGGTGCATGGTCGACAGCTGCCGAACTTGTTCTGCCTGTGAGTCTGGTCTGGAGCAGTATTGCCTGGACGGTTCGACCATGACCTACGGCGGTTTCGACCGGCACGACGGCTCCATCACCCATGGCGGCTACTCCGAACGTATTGTGGTCAGTGAGCGATTTGTGGTGCGGATTCCCGAGAATCTCGATCCCGCCAGCGCCGCGCCTATTCTCTGCGCAGGCATTACCACCTACTCGCCGCTCAAGCACTTCAATGTTGGCAAAGGCCACAAAGTGGGTGTTCTGGGTATGGGTGGCCTGGGCCACATGGGCGTGAAAATCGCCAAGGCACTGGGCGCGGAAGTCACCATCTTTACCCGCTCCGAGGCCAAAGTGGCCGAAGCGAAAAAACAGGGTGCCGACCATGTGATCATTTCCACCGATCCGGAGCAAATGAAAGCGGCCAAAGGTTCCTTTGATTACCTGCTGGACACCATCCCTGTGGCCCACGATCTGAACCCCTACCTGAACTGCCTGAGCTACGATGGCACGCACATTCTGGTAGGCCTGCTTACACCGATTGAACCTGCCGTCCAGGCTGGCTTGCTGGTGACAAAACGGCGGGTGATTGCCGGATCACTGATCGGCGGTATGCCGGAAACCCAGGAAGTTCTCGATTTCTGCGCTGAGCACGACATTACGTGCGATGTGGAAATGTTGGACATCCGCCATATCAATGAAGCTTACGAGCGCATGAAGAAAGGCGATGTGAAGTACCGCTTCGTTATCGACATGAAAACCCTGAAAGACAGCTGACCTGCGTCGACTACCCGGGCTATGTCGCCGGGTAGTCTTTGACAATCCGCTAATAACCAATCCACTTGCAAAGCGTTAGCATGGGTCTATCGTTACTCTAATAATCATCGAGACGTATTCATGACCTTTGCACGCATTGCCGGAACCGGTTCCTATCTGCCGGATAATATTGTGACGAATCGCGACCTGGAGCAGCGGGTAGATACCTCTGACCAGTGGATTCGTGAACGCACGGGTATTGAGCAACGGCATATTGCGCCCGCAGGCCAAACCACCGTCGACCTTGCTGAACAAGCCGCCTTGCGCGCCATTGAAGCCGCTGGCATTAAAAGTACCGACATCGATCTGATCGTATTTGCCACCACCACGCCGGATAAAGTGTTCCCCAGCTGTGCCTGTATTCTGCAAGCGCGATTGGGCATTCAGGGCAGCCCGGCCTTTGATATTCAGGCCGTTTGCAGCGGCTTTGTGTACGCCCTGGCCACGGCAGAGAAGTTCATTCGAACCGGTACCAGCAAGAAGGCTCTGGTGATCGGCGCCGAAGTTTTCTCCCGCATACTCAACTGGGAAGACCGCACCACCTGTGTGCTGTTTGGTGATGGCGCTGGCGCTGTTGTGCTTGAGGCCAGTGAAGAAACCGGCGTGTTGTCTACGCACCTGCACGCTGATGGGCGTTACGAAGAACTTCTGCACGTACCCTGTGGCGTGGCCAACGATTTTGATGCAGTGAAGGCTGGCAAGGCCTTTGTGGAGATGAAGGGCAACGAAGTCTTCAAGATGGCGGTGAACACCCTCGGCCGGATTGTGGATGAAACACTGAGTGCCAATCAGATGGAAAAATCCGACATCGACTGGCTGGTGCCGCACCAGGCGAACCTGCGCATCATCAAGGCAACGGCCAAAAAGCTGGATATGGCCATGGATCAGGTGGTGGTTACCGTTAACCGCCATGGCAATACCTCGGCCGCATCGATTCCCCTGGCGCTGGATGAAGCCGTGCGGGATGGCCGGATTCAGCGTAATCAGGTGGTATTGCTGGAGGCCTTCGGTGGTGGCTTTACCTGGGGCTCGGCATTGTTGCGGTATTGATGCAACCGGGCCTTATTCCGATTTGTTGTTTGAATATTTATTTATAATCTTTTTCGTTCTTATAACTTTTTGATAGATTGCTCCTCAGTTTGAAGTCATCACCCTGAGGAGCTCTTCATGAAGCATCTGTTCAAAGGAATCGCACTGGGCGCTGCCCTGCTCTCCACTCAACCGGTTCTGGCCGCAGATCGCGAGCTGCTCAACACCTCCTACGATATTGCCCGGGAACTGTTCGCGGCTTATAACGTAGAGTTCGCGCAGCACTGGCAGGAAAAAACCGGTGAGACGGTTGAAATCAAACAATCCCATGCCGGCTCCTCCAAGCAGGCTCAAGCCATCATTCAGGGCCTCAAAGCCGATGTCGCCACCTTCAACCAGGTAACCGACATCGACATTCTCCACGAGCGTGGAAAGCTGATACCTAAGGACTGGGCCCAGCGCCTGCCCAACAACAGCTCACCTTACTACTCCACCATGGCCTTCCTGGTACGCGAGGGTAATCCGAAGAACATCCAGAACTGGGACGACCTGATTCGCGAAGACGTTCAACTGGTCATGCCGAACCCGAAAACCTCCGGCAACGGTCGCTACACCTATCTGGCGGCGCTGGGTTATGCCCAGGAGCGTTTCGGCGATGATCAGGAAAAAATTGACCAGTTCATGGCCGACTTGCTGGGTCAGGTGCGAGTGTTTGATAGCGGCGGCCGTGGTGCCACCACCACATTTGTCGAACGTGGCATTGGTGACGTATTGCTGACCTTTGAGTCCGAAGTGCTGAACATTGCTGACCGTTTCGAAAACGGTGAATATGTTGCGGTCACGCCCAAAGTGAGCTTCCTGGCCGAGTTCCCGGTGACACTGATCGACGAGTACGCGGAACAGAACAACAACAGCGAACTGGCTAACGAGTACCTGAAACACCTGTACACCGAAGACTCCCAGCGTTTGCTGGCTGGTTTCAACTACCGTGTACACGATGAAACGGTGAAGGCAGAAACGGCGGATCGGTTCCCGGCCCTGACTCTGCTGTCGATCGACCAGATTGCCGGTGGCTGGAAAAACGCCATGAACACCCACTTCAGCAGTGGCGGCAAACTTGATCAACTCCAGCGTCGTCGGTAAGAGCACCTGATGTCGACGTCCGCCCAAGCAGGCGCCGCCCCCGTGCGGCGCTTTGCCAGTCGTAGCAAACGGGTCTTACCGGGATTCGGACTGAGCCTCGGTATTTCCCTGTTTTTCGTCAGCCTGGTTTTGCTGCTGCCCATGACGGGCCTCGTGGTGGAAACCGCCGGTATGACCCTGGATCAGTTCTGGTTCACCATCACCGATCCACGGGTGGTCGAGTCTTATAAAGTGACCCTCTGGACGGCCCTTGCCGCCTCGCTGTTTAACGGGTTCTTTGGTTTGTTGCTGGCCTGGGTGTTGGTGCGCTACGAATTTCCGGGCAAACGGTTGATTGACGCTGTGGTCGACCTACCCTTCGCACTGCCTACGGCGGTCGCCGGTATCACTCTGGCTACCCTGTTCGCTCAGAATGGCTGGTATGGCCAGTGGTTGCTTAAGGCAGGTATCGAAGTGGCCTACACGCCCATCGGCATCGTGGTCGCCATGGCCTTTACCAGCATTCCCTTTGTTGTCAGAACCGTACAGCCGGTTCTTGAAGAGCTTTCACCCGCCGATGAAGAAGCGGCCGTTAGCTTGGGAGCCTCTGACAGCCGGGTGTTTCGTAAAGTGATCTTCCCGTCGTTGTGGCCTGCGCTCGTTACCGGTGTTGCCCTGTCCTTCACCCGCAGCCTGGGTGAATTCGGCGCCATTATCTTTATTGCTGGCAACACTCCTTATATCAGCGAAGTGACCAGTTTGATGATTTTCATCCGCTTGCAGGAATACGATTACGCTGCGGCCAGCGCAATTGCCTCGGTGGTGCTGCTGGTCTCTCTGGTGCTGCTGTTTGCCATCAACCTCTGGCAGGGCCGTTATCTTAAACGGCTGGAGGGTCGCTAGATGGCCACCCATAGTCGTCGTATCGGCGATCAACCCTGGGTTCGGCGCAGCCTGATCGGGCTGGCGTTGATGCTCACCTTGATTCTGCTGGTGATTCCGGTGGTCGTCATCTTCGCCCAGGCCCTGAGTGCCGGGTGGAGTACCCTGGCATCCAACGTGATGGATGAATACACCCTGGATGCCATCGGTCTCACCCTGTTTGTCGCCGCGCTGACAGTGCCCTTGAACCTGGTGTTCGGCACCGCCCTGGCCTGGTCGGTTACCCGCTTCCGGTTTCCCGGTCGCAAACTGTTGATCACCCTGATTGATATTCCCTTTGCCGTCTCCCCAGTGGTGGCTGGCTTGCTGTATCTGCTCCTGTATGGCCGCAATGGATGGCTGGGTGGCTGGTTGAGTAGCTACGACATTCAGTTGATGTTTGCCTGGCCCGGTATTGTGATGGTGACGGTTTTCGTAACCAGCCCCTTTGTGGCCCGGGAGCTGATACCGCTGATGCAGCAACAAGGCAGCGAGGAAGAAGAAGCTGGCGTGGTGCTGGGGGCATCCGGCTGGCGGATATTCCGAAAAATCACCCTGCCGAACATCAAATGGGCGCTGATTTACGGTGTGGTTCTGACCAACGCGCGCGCCGTGGGTGAGTTTGGCGCCGTGTCCGTTGTCTCTGGCAACGTTCGTGGTGAAACCAATACCTTACCGCTGCATGTTGAACTGCTTTATCAGGATTACAATATCGTTGGCGCCTTCGCCAGTGCTGCTTTACTGGCCGCCATCGCCATTCTTACGCTGATCGCCAAAGCCTTTGTTGAGTGGCGACAGGCCCGAACCGAACACGCGACCCCCGCAGAAGGAGGTGTCTGATATGAGCATCACCATCGATCGGATCAACAAACGCTTCGGTAACTTTACGGCGTTGAACGATGTCTCTCTGGAAATTCCCGAAGGCAAACTGACCGCACTGCTGGGCCCGTCCGGTTCCGGCAAGACCACCCTGCTCCGGATTATTGCTGGCCTTGAATCCTCGGATTCCGGGCGGGTGCTGTTTGGAGGCGATGACGTCAGTAACTTGCACGTCCGTGATCGGAACATCGGCTTTGTGTTCCAGCACTACGCCCTGTTCAGGCACCTGACCGTGGCTGAGAATATTGCCTTCGGTCTGGAGTCCCTACCCCGCAAAGAGCGGCCCGGTAAGCAGGAAATCCGCCAGCGTGTAGAAAAATTGCTGGAGATGATTCAGTTACCGCAATTGGCCAACCGGTATCCTTCCCAGCTGTCCGGTGGTCAGAAGCAGCGGGTTGCCCTGGCCCGCGCCCTTGCCACTCAGCCTCGAATCCTGCTGCTGGATGAACCCTTCGGGGCACTGGATGCCAAAGTTCGGAAGGACTTGCGCCGCTGGTTGCGGGCACTGCACGACGAATACCACTTCACCAGCATCTTTGTGACCCACGATCAGGAAGAAGCGCTGGAGCTGTCCGATCAGGTGGTGGTGATGAGCCAGGGCCAAGTCGAACAGGTCAACACACCCACGGCTCTGTATGCCCGCCCAGAGAGCCGGTTTGTGTTCGATTTTCTGGGCCACGTCAACACGGTGGTTGGGCTGGTTAAGGGCCAGAAGCTGGTACAGGGCGACGCCTGGATCTCCTTGCCGGGCGTTCGCAACGACCAGGAAGCCCAGCTGTATCTTCGCCCCCACGAGGTGCAATTGGCCAGAGCGCCTTCGGTAAAAGCAAAACTGCCGCTGCGCATTGCGTCTATTAGCCTGATCGGCTCGGAAGTGCGTATCGAGCTGATGCCAGAGGGTTGGCAGAGCGACGAAGTCTGGGAAGTGGGCATGAGCCACAGCGAGTTTGCAAGGCAAAGCCCCACCCGGGGCGAGCTGTGGTACGCGGTGCCAGAGGTGGGCCATCTGTTTCTGGCAGATGGCGCCGAACCCCGGACAATTGACTGGCAGTATACGGAGGCTGCCAACGCCAGCAATATGTGAGTGCGGTCAGGTGGTTTCCCACCGGCCGCCGCGGTATCTCTGAATGGTCTGGCCATCTGTGCGGTATAACCACAGCCAGCGGTTTTCAATCAGAGCGCCCACATCGGTATGGCTGGCAAGCACCGCCTCTATGCGTTCTGCCGGCGCCTGAATCACTACCGCAAGCCGCATGGGTTCATGGCGCCAGTGCTTGCCGTCAAACACTGACTGCAACGGAAGACCCTGTCGCAAGTCCACATCGTTACCTTCGATCACGCCCAGATTGCCGCCCACCACGGAGTGCAGCAGCTTGTTGCCAGCACCAAATACCGTTGGGCGCGCTACGGAGCCGAAATACTGCAGGTTGATCCAGTTGGCAACCACCATGGGCGCCGCCATGAGAGCCGCGAGCACATCGCCCTGCTTATCCAGATCCGGGTCGTATTCCTGCAGAAAGCAGCGCCCCGCCAGGTTGGCGTTGCGGGTCAGGCTTCTGGAGCCAATCACCATCGCCGCGTTATTGGCCAGCCCCCATTCCGGGCGCACCTCCGCCCAGTTGCGGGTGCGACGTTTGAGTTCAGCCAGCAGTCCAACGTCTGTTTCGCCCTTAAGACCAAGCACCGTGGCCCGTTCGCGGCGACAATGAGTGCCTGCGGCCGCCAGCTTTTGTTTGAGGGTGTCGAGAATGCGGGCGGAACCCTCCGGCAGTGCATCGGCATCAAACACCCTGACCTGATCGGTCACGGTGCAATGCTCAGCGGCCAGTACCCGGGTTGTTTCCGGTAGCACAATGCCCCGGCCGGCCAGACCCTGCCGGACATCCGGAGTATTGAGCAGCGCTGCTGCGGCACGGGCGTTCACCCCGCCATTGTTGCCACCACAGGCGCCACACGCCAGCCCTGCTTCGTTCGGATTGTTGTCGGTATGGGCTCCATGGCCCACCAACAGGACAATCGGGGCAAAGTTTGCCGTGAGCGACATGGCACTCAGTATTCCTTCGGCCAGATCTACCCGCTCTTGCAGTGGCAACGGTTGTCCGCCCATGGTTTCCAGGTAGCTGTTATACCCGGCGTCTGTTGTGGTGGTATTACGGTTGAGGCCGTCCCGCACCAGTTTCCAGGCCCAGGCAAGGCCGGTGGTTTCCACCAGGGTAAACGTTGAAAGACTGGAATACTTGGCCCGACGCACCGATTCACGAACCTGTTCCCGTTGCTCGAGTGATCGCGACAGTTTCGCATCGGCTGCGGCATCACCCAGGGTATCGGACAAGCGGTAGGCAGGCGCCAACAATCCGGGTAGCCGGGGTTCCGACGTTCCGGTGCCATGGCGCGCGTGGGCAATGGGCATTCCAAAGAAGCCCGCAACGCCCAGAGTTTGCACGGCAGGGTACTCGCTTTCCAGGTGGCGTCGCAGCACTTCAGAACGGACGTCAATACAGAAAGCTGCCTGCACCTCGGTGGGCTGTGGCTTCTCGGGCTCGGATTGCCGACGGTTGCAGGCCAAATCCAACTGCGTTAAAAACCGCTTTTGCCAGGCCAGCTCATAGGCGTTGTGCCATACCCAGAGATTCTGAGTGTGCCAGTCCGGCGTCATATACGCCTTAAGTTCTTTCAGGCGCTCGTGCCAATGCTGGCGCTCAGCCTCTGTCAAGCCGATGGCTGCGTCGTGTTCACAACTCAACCAGATCGTTGCCAGTTGGGCACAGAGCCCGGCAGCGCCAGAATTATCAGGCTGCTCCAGCCCGGCTCGCCAGTCCATCCCACGACACCAGGCGGCCCAGCCCGGCAACTGCCCAAGCAGATGCTGAATCGCCCAGGGTCTTTGGGCATCGGTGTATGGCAGTTGTGCGCCGAAATGCGTCACTGCCGCTTCCCAGCCATCCGGTGCAGCTCCCGATTTGCCCGATTCTTCCAGCCAGAACTGCCAGAGCGTTCGTTGGCCAACGGGAACTTGCCAACGGCTCTGGCGCTGGTCGAAGTAGCGCATGCAGGCCTGGCCAATTTGCTCGCGGGCCAGCCTTAGTGCCTCGGAGTTACTGGCAAACCCAGCCAGTGCCGAAGGAAATCCGTGGGGAGACGTGCTCCCGGCCCGCAGCTGCTCTACCAGCTGTTCGACGGTTGTCGGCTCACCGGCAAAGCTGGCCGCCTGCTGCAGGTCGCTATCCTTGATTCGTCCGCTCCGCCAGGCGCTCAGGTAGAAGGCAGGTGGCATCAACATACCACCTGAACACAGCATCTCCCGCTCGAACGAGGCCGTTTCAACCGCCTGATGCCGCTGCCCCCACCAGGGGTTCACCGCAATCCAGCGATCCAGTGGCCACATCGGGGCAATCCCCTCGCAGGCCTGGATGACCTGCGCGGCTATAGCTGACGACTTCACCACTGGGGCATTGACAGGTGCATTCATGACTTCTCTCCTGACAGACTTGCATGGGATTGGGTATCACCGCTCTGGCGAGCCTTCCGGTCGAGCCAGGCATGGGCCCAGCGACGGGTTAATGCCTCAAAGGGACGATCCAGGTGGAGCCCTTGGCTGAACTGCCGCTGCAGCAGTTGGGCCACACGACTTTGTGGCAGGAAAAACAGCATCAGCGACAGAGCCACCAGCGCGGCCAAAGTGGCCCAGGCCAGCAAGGCGGCCAATCCTGGCAGCGGCACTTCGTTGGCGGCAGGCAGTGCCGCACCAAAGATCAGATTCAGAAAGCCGTAAAGAGGCACAAGCGAAATGGCGAGCAGTGCCACTCGTGCCTGGCTGGCCAGTCGCCAGGGCGCCGGTGCGCCGAGCACCGTAGCCGCCACCGCCAGTATCAGCAGGCCCGCCAGTACCGGTTTATGGGCCACCAGTTCCGGTGCCAGCCACAGTAAAACGGCGGCGATGCTTGCGGTTCCCAGCGCCAGAGCCAGTATCAGGGGGTGCGCGCCGCCACTGTGTACCGGCCGGGACACCTTTACCGTTCTGCCCACCGCCAGGAACGAATGGGCCTTGTAGACCGAATGCGCCAGCAGATGCAATAGGGCCAGGGTGTAGGCTCCCAGCGCGATCTCGAACAGCATGAACCCCATCTGAGCATTGGTAGACCACACCAGCGTGTGCTTTGCGGAACTCTGGGTCATCATGGTGAACACCCCCACCACCGCGGTGCTGCCACCAACGACCAGCAGAATCAGGTGCCCGGGCGTAAAGCCATCAAAGACCGGGAACATCCGCAGCCACAGAAAACCGCCCAAATTAACCACGCCCGCATGGAGCAAGGCAGACACCGGTGTAGGCGCTTCCATCATCCGGATCAACCAACCGTGGAATGGCAGTTGGGCGCATTTCAGGGCCGCAGCGATGGCCAGCAACACCGATGCGACCGTCAGCTCCATGGACTGTGCCGGCAATTGCCCGGCCATTGCGTAGATTTCCGGTAATCGAAAACTTCCGTAGTGACTGCCCACCAGCAGAACCGCGCCCAGAATGGAAAGATCACCCAGACGGCTGGCAATGAATTTCTGGGCGGCGGCCAGCCTCGCCTGCGGGCGGTCGGCATACAGCGTCAGCAACTGATGAAGCGCCAGGCTCACACCAACCCAGGCGCCCGCAAGAACCAGCAAGTGATCGGTAAACACCAGCACCAGAACACTGGCAACTGTGAGCAGGAACCAGGGCAAAAAGTCGTTGAATGCCGAATCGTTGCGCAGATAGTCGCGTGCGTACCGCAGAATTGACCATGCCACCAGGGCGACCATCAGGGACATCCACACCGCCAGCCCGTCGGGCTGGAGCCCGAAGCGGTTGCCCAGCCCCGGCAAACCAAATGTCAGGCCCCAATGGCCCGCCAGCAATGCAGCGCCGATGGCCAGGGTTGCCATCAGAAGTGCCTGTAACAGCCGCTCGGCCAAACGCCAGCAGTGGTGCCGTTTAGCCGTGTTCTTTGTCCAGTTAGCAAAGCCCGCCAGCATAAACAGGCAGATCGGAATCGTGAGCCACGCCAGAATCAGCGTGTAGGAAATCGAAGTGGTGATTGGTGTCATGATTGGCTCCTTCAGATTTCGCCTACTATGCAGCCCGCCAATCCATATATAAAATGGTTTATAAAGAACAATTCGTTCACATAAAGCGAACAATAAAAATGAGCCGGACACGCCATGCGACTGAACTATCATCATCTGTATTATTTCTGGATGGTGGCCCGCACCGGTCACCTCACCCGCACTGCGGAATCCCTCCATATCGCGCAATCGGCGCTGTCGGGCCAGATCCGAAAGCTGGAGGACAATCTTGGCTACGACCTGTTTATCCGGGAGGGGCGGAGGCTCCGGCTGTCTGAAGCCGGGCGGGTAGCCTTTGCCTACGCGGATGAGATTTTCCGCCAGGGCGATGAACTGGAATCACTCTTCCGAACCGGCAAGCTGGCCAACCGGGACACCCTGAAAGTGGGGGCTGTGGCCACTCTGTCACGAAACTTTCAGGAAGGCTTTCTTCGCCCTTTGCTGGGCCGGAAAGATCTTGTGCTGAAACTGGAAAGTGCCAGCCTGGAGGATCTGTTGCGACGCCTGTCGGCGCACCGACTGGATCTGGTGTTGTCGAATCAGCCGGTGCATGGCGATGAGGAGAATCCCTGGCGGTGTCGGCGGATCGCACGGCAAACGGTCAGTGTGATCGGCCCGCCCGGCCAGGAAAGCACCGGTGCCTTTCCTGCGCTGTTGCAGGAACAACCGCTGATTCTACCGGATGCCAGCAGCAACATTCGTCAGGCCTTTGATCAGCTTTGTGAGCACCACCAACTACGGCCGGAGATCATTGCGGAAGTGGATGATATGGCCATGATGCGATTGCTCACCCGTGACAGCGGCCATTTTGCGATCTTGCCGCCGGTGGTTGTGCGCGATGAGCTGAAGAATGGCGAGCTGACCGACTACGGTGCCTTGCCCGGGGTTTACGAGGAATTCTATGCCATCCGCATTCGCCGACAATTCGAATCGCCAGCTCTGCGGGAACTTATGGCGCAGAAGTCTGAACAATTGCTGGCGTTAGAAATCCCCGGCGCAGTCTCCCAGGATTGAGGGTCGGCCGGGATTCTGATGTAAGGATTTTGTCAGAACCACGGCCGAGTGTTTCGTCCGGTTGACCGCGGCTATTATTCATAGGATGATTGGATCATCAGTTTATTGGGTGATCGGGCATGTTAAAACCAATCCGAAAAGGTTCGCTGGTAGATACCGCGATCGAAAGCATTCGCCAAACCATTGAAAGCGGCGAGTGGCCGGTGGGCACTCGCTTACCCGTAGAGGCAGAGCTATCCGAGGCCTTGGGTATTAGCCGCAACACCATTCGGGAGGCGGTGCGAGTGCTGGTGCACGTAGGAATGCTGGAAACCCGCCAGGGCGACGGTACCTATGTGCGGGCAGATAGGGATGCCGGGGAAACCTTGCGACGCATTTCCCGCAGCAAACTGGCCGAGCAGATCGAAGTACGAACCATTCTGGAAACCGAGGCTGCACGCCTGGCAGCGCTGCGCCGAACCGAGGCCGACCTGAAAGCCATGGCCGATGCTCTCGATGCCCGTGCGGCAGCCAGTGAGCAGGTGAGTGAAAAGATTGCCCATGATGAGCGGTTCCATCAGGCGCTGGTGAAAGCCGCCCACAACCCTGCCCTGCTGGAGTTATACGATTACTTTTTCCACGCCGTCAGCCAGACCATTGAACATACCGAGCGAGACTCCGATCTTCCGGAACCCAGCCAGGAAGCTCATGAATTATTGCTGGCTGCCATTCGACGCAAAGATCCGGAGAAAGCGGAAGCGCTATCCCGCAGTTTGCTGGCACCCAGCCTGAACGCCCTGACCAACGAGGCATCATCGTGAAATTTCGTCTTGATACATTTACCTGGTTACTGCTCGGCGCCATTGTTCTTGCGTCATTTCTGCCGGTAACCGGCCAGGCGGCAGACGCCTTGGCCACCACCGGCACCATTGCGGTGGCGCTGTTGTTTTTCTTCCATGGGGCCGCTTTGTCACGCCAGCAAATTGTCGATGGCGCCACCCATTGGCGCCTGCACATCCTGATTACCGCGCTCACCTTTGTGTTCTTCCCGCTGGCAGTACTCCCGCTGAATGAGCTGAGCACCTTTGCGCCACAGTGGATGCCGGAAGACCTTGGCTTGGGCTTTCTTTACCTCGGGGTATTGCCGTCTGCAGTGTCGTCGTCCATCGCTTATACCGCCATGGCCCGCGGCAATGTGCCCGCCGCCATTTGCAGCGCGGCCGCGTCAAATGTCTTTGGCATGATGTTGACGCCGTTTCTATTGTTGCTGCTGGTCTCAACCTCCGGCGCAGGCGAATTTGCCGTTACCGAAGCGCTCAAGGACATTGTGGTGCAGTTGTTGATGCCCTTCGCCATTGGCCATGCCTTGCGCCCCTGGCTGGGCGGTTTTCTGTCGCGGAACGAGCATCTGATGGCCAGATACGATCAATGCGTGATCTGGATAATTGTCTATTCGGCGTTTTCCCACTCGGTGGTGAGCGGACTCTGGCAAAATCTGCCGCTGAAAGCCATTGGGCTAGCGATAGCTCTGTGTTTCGGCTTGCTGGCGTTGTTTGTGTATGTCGCGCGCCTGCTGGTACGGCGCTTCGGCTTCAGCCTTGAAGATGAAGCGGCGGTGGTGTTTTGCGGGTCGAAAAAGAGCCTGGCTTCAGGGCTGCCAATGGCCAAGGTGCTGTTTTCCGGGCACCCCGGCTTTGGCATGATCGTATTACCGATTATGTGCTACAACCAGGTCCAGGTAATTGTCGGGGCTATGCTGGCCCAGCGGTACAGGGTGAAAATTGAACAGGCGGCCTCAGCCGCCACCCATACCACCGAAAATAGTGGCTAGAATGACCAGCCCGACAATCCAGCCAATGACGGCTGGCCAGAAATTGGCCATCTGGGGCGGCTCCTGGGCATCCGCAGCCTGCTCCTGCCTGACCATGCTATCGTCCGTTTCCGGGTAGCTGCGTGGATCGACCTCCGGTGCCACGTCTTTCAGGTTAAACCACTCAAACCAGTCACCCAGAAAGCGCACCACCGGGCCGGGGAAGGCACCGTTCTCCGCCAGCGGGCGAATCTGCGGCTCCAGTTGGCTGGCGATTTCGCGCCGGACAGCCGGGCGATCCGCCGGTGGCTCACACAGAATGGCCTTCCAAATGCCCACATCTTGCTGGCGGCCGCTGTCGTTCATCAACGCATGGATCTGGATAACCACTTCCCTGGCAATTTGCGCTTCTTCGGCACTCAGCGTGTCGCCGTCAGCGGTATCGTCGGCTGCTGGCGCCTGTGCCAGGGCTTCAGGTGCCGGTGTACTTTGGGGTTGCGGAGCTGAACCCGTAGCTTCCCGAAACGCCTGCTCAAGGGCCCTGGCCTCATCACCCGACGCAAACTTCATCTGCCGGTCGTAGGCGCGACGAATTTGATCAAGATCACCCGTGGGTTCGATACCAAGCAGATCCCAACACGTCATAAACCGGAAACTCCGTACATGTAAATAAAGTAATCTTTAGCGAGACAAACGGCTTTTCGTCCCTTAGGATTAGTTGAAAATGCAAACCGTACTCCATACCCCGGATTATAGAACGACACGCATGCTTATTACGAATTACTCCTGTGTGAAGCCAGTAGCAAAGCGTCGCGTGCAAGGAAGCCAGTGGCTGGTTGCTTCAGTATCTCTTGCCTTTACCCTGACACATATTCCTCAGGCCTTCGGCACCTCGGCCCCCGCCCCGGAATTTAACTCCGGGCTGGATGGCATGCTTCTGGAAATTCCGGAGGTACTGACCACCACCCGATTGCGGCAACCGAAAACCCGGGTTCCCGGCAGCACCACAGTGATCGAAGGCGAACTGATCCGGAACCTCGGCATCCGCAATCTCTACGAAGTGTTTCGCCTGGTGCCGGGCATGGTGGTCAATTTCGTTGGCAACCATCAGCCGGTCACCACCTACCACGGCACCGTTCACTACGAGCAGCGGCGAATGCAGGTTCTGGTCGATGGCCGGACCGCCCACCGGGCCAACCTGTCGGACATGGACTGGGAAACCATGCCGGTACCGCTGGAACTGATCGAACGCATCGAAGTGGCCCGCGGCCCTAACTCCGCGGCCTACGGTATCAATGCGTTTCTTGGCACTATTAACATCATTACCCGTGATCCGGCCGACACGGCCAATCTGGAAGCCACCGTCACCCGAGGTTCGCGCCGGAACATGCGTACCTTCGCGGCAACCGGAAATGCTGATGGCCAATACGACTGGCGGCTGAGTTACGAAAGTCGCAAGTTCGACGGCTTTGATTACCAGGTGAGTGGCCCCGATGAGTTTCCTTTCAATGATGGCCATGATGTGCAGTCCTTTCTTTACGACTCACGCGTCACATTCAGCCCGGACACCAACCTTCAGTTGCACGCGGGCGTGGTGGATGGCAGCAAGTACCAGGATAAGCACAAAACGGGTGAATTGAACCCGCAAAATAATCCAGACATGGATGTGCGTGATTTTTATCTGCAGGGGCGGCTCAACTTCAATACATCCGAAAGCCACTTCTTCCATATTCAGGCAAGTGTGGAGAATTTTGACCGGCGTCAGCAGTATACCGTTCGCCTGCCTGACAGCGCCGTCGACTGCCTCAAAAATGGAACACCGCTCTACCAGTACACCTACTTCGGGAACAGCCGCGAACGTTTGTGTTTTGTGAGCCAGGGTGGCCCCGATTTAACGGCCGATGTAACTGCGGATTCCGAAGATACCCGCATGGAACTCGAACTGCAGAACACATTGTTAGTCAGTGAACAGCTGAAACTGGTTTCCGGCGCGGGCTTTCGCAAGGATGTGTTTCGTTCAGAAACCTATTTCAATGGTCGGGGCAGCGATTACCAGTCGCGACTTTTCGGCAACCTGGAATACTCCCCCTGGCAATGGTTAACTCTGAACGCTGGCGGCAACTGGGAGCGCACCAGCACCACAGGTGAAAGCTACTTTTCTCCTCGGGTTGCCAGCAATTTCATTTTCAATCAGAACCATGCCTTAAGACTGGTGTTTTCACAGGCCGTGCGCACGCCAGACAGCTTTGAGCAGAAGCCAGACTGGGGCTACACACTCAGAAACGTTTCACCGGGCACCTACAGCGACCTTGAAGGCTTTCGTGTCGATATTCCCGCCGCCGTGGAAGACCCGGCGCTGCTGACACTGGGGGAGCCCCTGGAGGAAGAAACCATCACATCGCGGGAAATCAGCTATTTTGGCCAGTTTCCGCTGAATCGCGCATTACTGTCACTGGAAGTCCGGGGGTTCAAAGACGAACTGCGTGATATGGTTAGCGGTGTTATCCAGTTGAAGAAGTGGACGATCGATAACAACGTGGCAGTGGATCAGAAAGGCTTTGAAGTGGAGGCCAGGCTCGACTACCCGGCCACCTCGTTCCGGGCCAGCTATGGTTATCTGGATCAGGACACCCGATATGTCGGAGAGCCCATTATCGACAGCAATGGCGACCGCAATCTCCGGGAAGAGAATTACGCCGCCGGGCTTCTCACCCGCATGTCGGTACGGCATTCCGGTAGCCTGGCCGTGGTTCAGGATTTACCGTATGGCTTGCGCTGGTCTGGCGCCTTCTATTGGGCAGACGAATTCCGTACCCAGTTCGAACGATTCGACACACGCATAGCCAAGCAAATTATTCAGCCAAGGTACACGGCAGAAATTGCGTTCAGTATGCAGCATTACCTTAACCGTGAACCTGAGCTAAGCTCTGATAATAATATTGAAGACCAAAACCAGTTCTTCGTCGAAGCTGGTTTGCGCTTTTGACCGGAAGGCTTCGGGACACTACATATACAATGGAATGGCATCGTCTGACACCACGCGATCTGTACGCTCGGGCCCGGAGCGAGCCGGCTTTCGGAAGGTGGCTGATCCCCTTCCTGAACTGGCTATTGTGTCTGGCTTGCCTGGTTGGCACGCCGATCTCAGCACTTGCAGAAGCGCCCAGGCCGGTTGTCTATGTGGCTGGCTCGGGCAATTCCGCACTGGATGATCACGTTACCCGGCTATTGCGGGAGCGGCTAGAGGAGACGGCCCTGCTGCTTCCCATCAGCGAACCGCCGCTATCTGAAATTACCGGAGCGTCCATCGTCGCTATCGGGCCGGAGGCCTTCGAAAAAGTCTATCAATCCCGCCCGGGTGTGCCGGTTCTAGGGCTGCTGGTAAGCCGAGCGTTTCTTGCACCCTATGTTGAAGCGTCGCCCATGCAGGTCTCTGCGGTCTACTACGATGTTCCGCTGCTACGCCAGGCGCTGACGGGCAAGGCGATCTTGCCGCAAGCCATCAGGATTGCCCTGCTGGCAACCACGGAAACGGTAGGGATTTACGACGCTCTGATCGAAACACTGCCGGACTACGGTATGTCGGCCAGAGTGTTTATTGCCGACACTCCGGATCAACTGATTCCGGGGCTTATCCGGGCCTTAAGTTATGGCGACTTTATTCTGGCAGGCCCGGACAACACTATTTATAACCCGGCCAACATCAAGCACATTCTTCTGACTGCCTACCGCCGCAACAAGATATTGATCGGGCCCAACCAGGCCTATGTGAAGGCCGGTTCCCTGGCCTCCAGTTACGCGTCGTTTGAAGCCATGTCGTCACAGGCCGTGGAGTATCTGGAGCACTTTTTCCGGACAGGTGCATTGCCCGGGCCCGGATATCCCGATACCTTCCGGGTGGAGCTCAACGAACAGGTTGCCCGTTCCCTGAACATCCCTATGCCCAGTCGTGAACGCATTTCCAACGCGGTTAATGCGTTGATTGAAGACCGCAACCCGGAGGGCACCCCATGAGTCAGCCTGCTGCGGCCGCCGGAATGTCTTTGTCACAAAGACTGCTTTTGCTCGGCGCCCTGCCCGCCATCGTTGTCTTTGTGGCATTGATGCTGTTTTTTACCTCCGCCCGGCTTGATGACGCCCGTGCAGAAATCGCCCAAAACAGCCAGTTGCTGGCTGACAGTCTGGCACCTGCCCTTGAGTACCCGGTGGTGGCTGGCAACACCCAGGCACTGGAGCAAATACTGGCGGAATCCCTGAAGCACAGCCAGGCCAGCTGGATTCGGGTTACCAATGTGTCTGAAGATGTGCTCGGATTTGTCGGCAATAACCTTCAACCATCTGCTGTCGACACGGCCGACTTTGTCGTATACCACGCCGAGGTATTGCAGGAACCGCTCGAGATGGGCTCGGGTGGTTCCGTTGACTGGTTCAGCGGCCAGTGGGGGCTGAGTTCCGGTGCACTGCGTGTCGGGCGGATTGAAGTCGGTGTCGACCCCTCGCTATTGCAGGCGCGGCAAGACGATATTCTGTGGTCTTCGCTGTCTGTCGGTATTGCGCTGTTGCTACTCACACTGGTTTTGGTTGATCACTTTTTACGCAACATTCTCCGGCCGTTTCGGGATCTCTCCGGGCGGGTCGGGCGATTGATCGATGGCGACTACCGACGCCTTCCGGTTGTTGCCAAAGGTGCAACACAAGAGGTCGCCGCCATTCACCGGCAATTGAATGGTCTGGCATTGCACCTGGAAGAATTAAAGGTCGCCCGGGATCAGACACTGGCACTGTCAGAAACAGCGCGCGAGAAAGCCGAGCAAGCCAGCAACGCCAAGTCCGAATTTCTGGTGACCATGGGCCATGAGTTAAAAACACCGCTAAATGGCGTGCTTGGAATGGCCCGGCGCATAGCAGAAGAACCCCTGAGCCAGAAGCAGCAGAATGATCTGACAACCGCGCAGCAATCGGTGCGGGATCTGTTGATGGTGATCTCGGACATGCTGGATTATGCCCGCGTAGAAGACGGCAGCCTGGTGCTGGATCGCAGGGAATTTGATGTAAAGGCGTTGATTACCAACTGTGTGTCGTCCTATCGCTACCAGGCGGAACAACAGGGGCTGAGCCTGGATTTGCGGTTTATCGGTGAATGGCCAGAGCAGCCGCGTGTGATGGCAGATGCACCCAGGCTCCGACAGATCCTTGCCGGGCTGATTGACAACGCTCTGAAACTCACCTCCGACGGTTTTATCAATGTGCATGCAGACTGGCGCGCCATCGATGCCGGCAGCGCGGCTCTCAGTTGCACCGTGACGGATTCCGGAACCGGCCTGGCGACCGATCAACTGCACGCCGAGCTGAATAGTCTGGAACAGTCAGACGCGGGCGCCAGCAGATTCAGCAGCCATGGCGGGCTTGGCCTGGCCCTGGTACAGCGCCTGGTTGAGCTGCAAGGCGGTCATATCCAGATAGACACAGGAAGCGTTCAGGGCAATGCGTTCCGCTTTGAGCTCACCCTGAACTATGTCGGAGAAGGCTCTGGCCAAAACGGCCAGAGCGAATCCAGCGGCGACAACACATTGAGCCAGGCAGGACGCTAGTCAGCAGCCGGCTCGCGCATGGTTACAAACTCCTCGGCCGAGGTCGGGTGGATGCCAACCGTCGCATCAAACTGGGCTTTGGTGGCACCGGCTTTGATCGCCACCCCCAGGCCCTGGATAATTTCACCGGCATCCGGCCCTACCATGTGGGCACCCAGTACAACGTCTGAGCCGTCGTCTACAACCAGTTTCATCAGGCAACGCTCGTCGCGGCCACTGAGGGTGTACTTCATGGGGCGGAATTCAGAGCGATAGACCCTCAGCCTGTGGCCGGCTTTGCGGGCTTCCTCTTCGGTCAGGCCAACGGTTCCTATATTCGGCTGGCAGAACACGGCGGTGGGAATGGCGCCATAGTCCATCTCTCCCTCACCATCGCCAAACAGGCGCCGCGAGAGCACCATGGCCTGGCCGATAGCAACAGGGGTCAGCTGGGGCGTGCCGATCACATCGCCCAGGGCATAGATAGACGGCACGGCTGTCTGGAAATGGTCATTCACCTCAATGTGGCCAGAACCGTTCAACCCGACGCCCAGGGTTTCCAGGCCGAGCCCGTCTACCAGAGCGCGGCGGCCGGTAGCGGCCATCACCAACCCGGTGTCCAGCTGGCTGCCATCGCTCAGGTCTACGCGGTACTGGCTGTCGGCTTGCTCAATCGAGTTGATGGTCACGTTGAATCGCAGGTCAACGCCCTTTTTGCGCATTTCCTGTTCGGTAAACCGGCGAATATCACCATCGAAGCCCCGAAGAAACAGGTCGCCACGGTACAGGAGCGTGGTTTCTACCCCCAAGCCCGCCAGAATGCCTGCAAATTCCACGGCAATATAGCCGCCGCCCCACACCACCGCATGGCGTGGTAATTGCGGCAGGTAGAACATTTCGTTGGAGGTCAGCAAAAAATTCTTGCCGGGAATATCCGGCACTACCGGCCAGCTGCCGGTGGCAACGGTAATGTGATCAGCGGTATAGCTTTTGTCGCCGACCACCACCGTGTGGGCATCCCGCAGGCTGGCTGTGCCCTCGATAACCGTAACACCTGCGTTCTCAAGCAACCGGCCATAGATCCCGTTCAAACGTTCGATTTCGGTGTTCTTGTTGGCGACCAGGGTTGGCCAGTCGAAGCTCACGTCGGCGGTGGGAACAGACCAACCATAGCCCCGTGCGTCTTCCAGCTCCTCGCGGACATGAGCGCCATAGACAAACAGCTTTTTGGGCACACAGCCCACGTTGACACAGGTTCCTCCCAGGTAGCGGGATTCAACAACAGCCACACGGGCGCCCTGCTGGGCAGACATGCGGGCCAGCCGCACGCCGCCGGAACCCGCACCAATGACAATCAGATCATAATCACGGTGTTCAGACACAGTTACTCCTGTCTTTGCAAATAGTCTTGAGAGGAAACCGGCGTTAAATCGCCAGCGTAAGGCGCACAGACACTTTGCCAGCCTCATTGCCCCGATCCATGGCGGCCTGGTCGATAATCACGCCATGGCTGGAGTGCAAGCGTTCAAGCCAGGCGGCGACGTCGGCGTAGGGCGCGTTTTCCAGCCAGATTCGGATGGCGCTCTCCCCACTAGGCTCGAACCGCTGTAACGACAGCCCCGCTTCACCGGACGATCGTGTTACCAATGCCATAAGGGCGCGGCCGTCCTGCGGTTTATCAACGCCTGAGGCGCCCGAACTGTTACCCGCCTGGCCGAGGCGCAGAATGGTTTGCTCATTTGCCTGCATCCACGCCAGCAGTTCAGCGGCGTTCTTCCGGCTCGCCTCGGCACGGTCATGAAAGCCCGTGACCGGCTGCCAGACCAGCAAATACAACAACGCAATCAGCAAAGCCACGGCCAGCAACGAAAGCGCCTGACGGTCCCGGGATGGCAGCTGGTCGTAACGGGCGACCAGCTTGCCGATGGCCGGCTGATTTTTCAAACGGGTCCACATGGCGTTATCCCCCCGATACCGTCAGGCGGCCACGGGCGCCCGAGGATTCATTCACCACAGAACCAATCTGCGCGTTCAGCCCCTCCCCGGACAGTCCGTTGCGTAGCTGGCTCAGGCGGTCATAACTGTCTGCCCGCACATCCACCACCAGTTCGCCCCGGGTATTGCTGTAGTTAACGGAATTGAAAGACACGGCAGAAGGATTCGGCAACCGACCGTACTGGTCTCCGGTGTACTTCATCAGGGTGATGAAATCAATTTGTGCTCCCTGGGTTCCGGCCACCCGCAGCTGGCCCTCAATCACTCGCCGTACGTTGCCTGAATGGGTGCGCCGGTCACCCGGGAACGCCTTCCGGTAAATCGTCATGGCCTGACTGTTCAAGGATTCCGCCTGCTGTTGCTGGTATACGCCCATGCCAGCCTCAAGCCCGAGCTGGATCACAAACCACAAAGACGCAACCACCAGCAGCGGCTTCCAGGGTTTGAGTCGCCCGGGGCCTTCAGCCTTTTGGGAATAGGCACCCTGGCACAGATTAATGGCCCGGGTTGCTTGCTGAAACTGCGACCAGGCCAGAAACTCAGTGACAGAGACTTCCAGAGGCGTGCGCTCGATCGTCAGATGTCCGGTTGTTCGGGCCAGCCCGGTGAGCAGCGTATCGTAGTGCTCAAGATCGGCTTCCGTACCGAAAACCTGTACCGGCAGCTCGGCCACAACTTCGTCTTCAGAGGGGGCCGCAAAAGTGATGGCCAGCATTTCAAGGTTATCAGCGCGCATTCTGAGCCACTCGCCACTGCTGCTCTGCATCAAGGCGTATTCCCCGTCCAGGCATATAACCCAACCGGACTCCCTCACCGGCAGTAACGACGCCTCGGGATAAACGGCTTCAAGGCGGGTGTGGTGCCAGCCGGCGAACAGACTGTGCCAGCCCGCCATGCGCTCCCGGTCGATTGCTGCCACCCGGTAACCGTTGGCGGTATGCTCGCCAAGCGCCAGGTGAACGGCGTCTATATCCTGTGCGATCTGCTCCTCCACCGCATAGGGCAGTGCCTGCTGGATAAAACGAGCCTGCCGGGCCGGAATGTCGGCAAGACAAAACACCGCTTCGTCGCCGGGAATCAGGCCGATCAAGCGCACATTTTCCAGGGCGTTCTGTGCCAGGGCTTGCTCGATGGTGTCACGGGTGTCGGCGGCACCGCTGGCCTGGCTGTCGCCTCCGGCATCCTGCAGCGCCCAACTGTAGAGCTGGGCTTCAGGGCTGTGAACCGGGTCGGCGTAGGGAGGAACCGGCCGGACGTAAAGGCGATATGACATCGGTTATCCTTCTGAAAAAGTGAAAGGTTCCTTGGTGATCCGGTTTTTCTGCCCGGTATTCCGGCTAACTGTCCGGATTTTGCCGTCTGGCGTGCGGTAGACAGTGCTGACCATGTTCACAACCCGGTTATCGTAGGTAATCCGGGACACAACTTCAAAAAAACGCGTCTGCAGGCTCAACCCTGAAGGCTTCAGCTCTGTTGCCGTAAATTCCGGAAGTGCCAGAAATTCGTTGAGGTTCTCAAAACGTTCTTCCGATCGCCTCTCAATAAGCGACTCGGCCTGGGCCTCCGTCAAATCATTATGCAAGCTGGTCAGTACCGGCGCTGTGGCACTGTTAACGTTAATACCCACGCCAGTAACCGGCAAGGCAGTAACGTGTGGCCTGAGTGCCACATAAATCTCTTCAGTCATTCCTTCAATCAACCGAAGCTCGGTGACCGACACGAAAGGCTGGTTACCGGCCCGGTAAGCCGGAGTGGCCATCAGGTACTGGCCATCTTCGGCGCCATAGGCACTCACCGGCTGATCATCTGCATCCAGCCAGTCGATCAGCGGGTCAACCGTCAGCCCGGTAATGCCCAGGGCCCGGAACAATCTGGTTAAACGGTCTCGGGTCATCGGATCAACTTCGCCGGTGCTGGTGATCAGATCGTTCAGATTGATACGACCGCCCAGGTCATCAATCTGCACCTCAACCACACCGTTTTCATCCAGCGGAAGCACTGCTGCATGCATGGCCCAGAACTCGTCCGGACTGTCGACCATGGTGCCCGCCTCTTTGTCTTCCTCAAAATCGCGGATCAGAATTCGTTTGGCAAACTCTTCTGCGCCCAGCGCAATGGCCTGCCCCTGCTGCTGCGCAAGATAATGCCCGGCCTTGAATACCCGCAGGCTTTGCTGGCGAGTCATGCCCGAGGCCATCAGAACGACCAGCGCCATGGCCAATAGCACCATAATCAGGGCCACACCCCGCTGGCGGCTGACGAATACAGGGCGCATCAGCCTGCCCCCTCGTCGCCGCCCGGTTGGTCTTCGCCCGGGCTGTCGTCATCGCCAGCCTGAGAGCCCTGCTGATTGAGAATGGCCTGCGCCTGGCTGGCCTCAAAATCCGGCAGGCTGAACAGCCGGGTAATCTTGCCAAAGCGGTCGTGTTCCAGGGTAACCTCTATACCCAGGGGCAAGGCGATATCAGGCCGGGAGCCGGGCAACATCTGGGCAAGCACCTCGTCGGTCGGCCATTGATCATGCCAACGCCGCTTGTCATCCATAAACCGCACCGAAAAATCCGTGATGTCGTTAAGCAGCAACCTGTCACGACTTTCATCTTCCTGGCCCTGGTCGACCACCGGCCAGTGCCGCCGCCGCAGGTCTGTTCCGGTGTATTCCCAGGCCACCCGCTGCAGGCCCGAGCGCCTTAGCCCCAGCGGGTTGCGCCATCCCTGCCGGGTGAGCACCAGGGCAAACGCATCGTCCCGGGAGCTCAGGGCCGGCGAGTAGTCTCCGTAAACATCCCGGGCAGACCGGTTTACCAATTGCGTGAGGTCCCGCTCCAGTAGCAGAATGCTGCGTTGCAGGCCATCAAATTCGCTGGCAACGGCATCCACCCGATCCCGTGAATTCATAACGCCACTGACCACCTGCCAGACCCCAAGCCCGATGACCGCCGTGATGGTAACGGCAATCAGAACCTCCATCAGGGTAAAGCCCGCCTGGGTTCGTCGGGAGGCTGGCACAGGTATGGCGGGTGTCATCAGCGCTCTCCCAGAAAGGCGGATAGCGTGTGCACGCTGTATGGCTCGCTCCGGCTTTCCGGATATTTCGAAACCGTGACTTCAACCCGGCGCATGGTAGGCTCGGCGGTCGCCTTGATGGCTGTGGTGACCCGCCATTGGAAGTTGCCAAATTCGGTGTCGTTGGCGTTCTCGGAGATGCCGGGCAGTTCTTCCTCAAGCCTCAACTCGCTTATGCGGTTATCGGCAATCCATCCTGCCAGGGTTTTATCCCGGATACGTTCGTAACTGGTGATGTAATTGCTCCCGACCTCGGCCGCGGCCGTGGCAATCAGGCCAAACACCAGCAGCGCTACCAACACCTCCAGCAGCGTGAACCCGCGATGTCCCGCCCTCATGAATCTTCCCCGCCCCCGGGGCGGCGCCACTCCATGGGTGACAAACCATCCGATGCAAGCACATGCATTTGCCCGGTGTTTGCGCCAATCGAGAACTCAAGCTCAAAGGGGGTGGTTTCACCGCTGGAGAAGAACACGACATCCGGCCGCAAGCGATCCTCCACGCTGGCCAGCCTGGGAGTATCACTTTCAACAAAAGAAGTAACCTCGAGCCATTCCGGCAAGGGCCGCTTGCGGAACACCCGTTCACCGGACGCCTTCCACTCCCCGGTATCGTCCTGGAATGCCACGAAGCGATAGCCATCGTCTTCCAGCAGCAAGCCCATTTCGAGGTTGTTCAGCACGGCCTGGTCGCGAACGGTTTGCATCAGCAGAAACAGTTCGCGCACTTCGTTTTCAAGCTCCCTTTGCTGGGAGCTGCCAGCCATATTGAACACAGCCAGCGCTGCCAGTAACCCGACAATTATCAGGACAACCAGTATTTCGATCAGCGTAAAGCCGGTCTGGCGGGCCCGATCTGCCACAATCAATCAGTTCCCGGTATTCCACACGCTGATGTCTGCGGCGTCGCCATCGCCGCCTTCCTGTCCGTCTGATCCGTGGGAATACAGATCGTATGGGCCGTCAACACCAGGGCTGACATACTGGTAGCTGTTTCCCCAGGGATCTTCGGGAACACTCTTCAGGTAGCCGTCCGGGTTCCAGTTTTTCGGTTCGGGGCTGCCGCTGGGTTTATTCACCAGGGCTTCGAGCCCCTGCTGGGTAGACGGATAGTGGCTGTTGTCCAGCCGGTACAGATCCAGGGCATTGGCGATATTGCTGATCTGGGTTTCAGCAACCGTCACTTTCGCCTGATCACTCCGGCCCATAATATTCGGCGCCACGATGGCCACCAGCAACCCGAGAATCACCATCACCACCATAATTTCGATCAGGGTAAAGCCCCGGCTGCGGGCCATTCCGCGAGATTGTTTGCTGTTCATAGTTTTACTCGTTTTAGATCCATGGGTATTCGTTGCCGGACAAAGCTCCGGCGGGCTGGTTGGCAGGCCACTAACCCACCAGGTTACTCATGTTCAGAATCGGCAGCATGATCGCCAGTACGATAATCAGCACCACCGCTCCCATCACAAGCAGCATCATTGGCTCAAACAGCCCGACGATCGCGGCAATCTTGGACTGCAGGGTGTTCTCCTGCATTCGCGCTGTGCGCTCCAGCATACTGTCTAGTTCGCCACTGGCCTCTCCGCTGGCAATCATATGCAACATCATCGGGGGGAAGTACCCGGTCTGGTCCAGCGACCGGTGTAATGCCCCGCCTTCACTGACTTTTCTTGCGGCTTCACGGAGTTCCTGCCGCAAGTGGTCATTCGACAAAACTTCGCCGGCAATTTTCATAGCTTCCACCAGGGGTACGCCACTGGTTGTAAGGATGCTCAGGGTGCTGGCATAGCGAGCGGTATTCACGCCCCGCACCATGCCTGCAAACAGCGGTGCATGCAAAAGCCGTTTATGAAAGTTTAGCCGAAAGCCCGGTTTACTAAGCGCGTAGCGGAACCCGACAATGCCAAGCACCAACAAAATCAGCAGATAGATCCCAAAGCTCGCCAGAAAATCCGAGATCGCCAGCATGGCAACGGTCAGCCCGGGCAGCTCCTGGCCCTGCTTCAGAAACACTTCAATAATATCCGGCACCACGTAGGTCAGAAGAAATACCACAATGGCAACGGCTACCACGCTGAGGATGATCGGATATATGGCCGCCAACTGGATTTTTTGCCGGGCTTCCTGTCGACTTTCGGTGTAATCGGCCAGCCGGTTCAGAACCAGATCCAGGTGCCCGGCGTGCTCGCCTGCTGCCACGGTGGAGCGATACAGGCGGGGAAATGCTTTGGGGAATTCCCCGAAACTGTCGGCCAGGGTGTAGCCTTCCATGACTTTGGCCCGAATGGCGATCATCATACTGCGAATGGCGGGTTTGGCGGACTGCTGGGCCGCTGCGCTGAGCGCCTGCTCAATGGGAATGCCAGACTGGATAAGGGTGGCCAGCTGACGGGTAACCAGCGCCAAATCAGCCGCGCTCAGCGAACCTCGATTGCCCAGCGGATTACTCCGGGAGCGCTTTTCGACCGCCGGGACAACTTCCAGAGGCGTCAGGCCTTTTTCGCGTAACTGCTGGCGAACCGCCCTTGGCGCGTCGGCTTCAACAACACCCTGCTTCTGTTTGCCGCGAGCGTCCAGCGCCTTGTATTCATAGGCTGGCATGGCTTACTTGCTCCGGTGGGTCACGCGCAGGACTTCTTCCACCGTGGTTACACCGTCCAGAATCTTCTGAACGCCATCGGCATGAATGCTCGGGCTGTGCAGGCGAGCTTCCCGCTCGAGGTCCAGCTCCCCTGCCCGCTTGTGGATAAGAGCACTGATTTCTTCAGTAATGCCTACAACCTCATAGATACCGATTCGGCCACGATAGCCTAGCTGGTTGCAATGTTCACAGCCCTTGGCCCGGTAAATGCTGGGGGGATTGTCCGGGTTCTGCTGCATGAACTCGCAGTGTTCCGCAGAGGGCTGATAGGGTTCACGGCAATGGGTACACAGAGTTCGCACCAGGCGCTGGGCCACAATCCCCACCAGGCTCGACGAGATCAGAAACGGTTCGATGCCCATATCCATCAGGCGGGTAATGGCGCCAACCGCTGTATTGGTATGCAAAGTAGAGAGCACAAGGTGGCCGGTGAGACTGGCCTGAACTGCGATTTCAGCGGTTTCCAGATCCCGGATCTCACCGATCATCACCACATCAGGATCCTGTCGCAGTATGGCTCTGAGGCCACGGGCGAACGTCATATCCACTTTGGTGTTTACCTGAGTCTGGCCGATGCCTGGCAGGTTGTATTCGATCGGATCTTCAACGGTCAGGATGTTCCGGCTGCGATCATTGATTTCCTGGAGCGAAGCATAAAGTGTGGTGGACTTACCGGAACCGGTAGGCCCGGTAACCAGCAGAATACCGTAAGGCCGGTGGATCAGCTTGCGCAGTGTTTGCAGATCCTGACCGGCCATGCCCAGGGATTCAAGGCGTATGGCGCCTGCCTGCTTGTCGAGCAAACGCAAAACCACGCGCTCTCCGCTGGATGACGGCATGGTTGAGACCCGGATGTCGACCTCACGGCCAGCTACCCGCAGCGCGATCCGTCCATCCTGAGGCACCCGCTTCTCGGCGATGTCGAGCTTGGCCATTACCTTGATCCGCGACACCAGAAGCGGCGCCAGTGCCCGTTTGGGCTGTACCACCTCGCGCAATACACCGTCGATGCGAAAGCGCACCACCAGTTGCTTCTCGTAGGTTTCAATGTGGACATCCGAAGCATTGGTTTTAACGGCCTCGGTAAGGATGGCGTTGATCAGGCGAATGATCGGAGCGTCGTCTTCCTGCTCCAGAAGATCTTCGGTTTCCGGCACGGAATCCGCAAGCGAGGCCAGATCCATGTCGTCGCCGATACCCTCAACCATTTGCATGGCTTCTGCCGAATCGTTCTGATAGGCGGCATTCAGGGCCTGGTCAAAATGATCCGCTTCAATACGGGTAAAACGGGCATGACCACCACTCACCCGGTTAGCTTCTGCCAGCGCAGTGTGTGGCGCTCCCGGGCGCACAAGGATTACCGGAGTGCCGTCTTCACTGCGCGTAAGAATAACGCCATTACGCTTGGCAAACGTAAACGGAAGGCGGTCCAGCGACGCATCCTGCGGCCGAATATCGGTATCGGTGGTCAAGCTTGTCCTCGTCAGATTCGTCAGATCGCTAAATATTGTTATAGAGCATAATCTTACGCTCTACATGGCTCCGGTTCAGCGAATATCAAAAGGCTACCACAGGAATGGGAACCACTGAACAACTCTATGCACTATACTGCCACTAATTCATGACAGTCTGATAATCTGTGAGTTTTTTCCACATTTCCGACACGATCAGGACGGCTGATGGGTGCATTAGATCAACGGGTTCCAAAGCTGTCAGCGCTGATTGCGCTCGTAGCCATGATCGGCGTGAGTGGCTGGCAAGGCTACCGGTTCTGGAAAACCGAATTGCAGGCGACGAACCCGGTCGCCCGTTCTGTGGTGGCACCGCTGCCAACAGAACAGGCCAACATGCCCCCGGATATCCGTCTTGCCGAACTCCAGTTGTTTGGTGCCGCTAACACCGGTGCAACACCTGCTCAAAGCAGCACTGAAAACCTTCCCGAAACCAACCTCCGGCTTCTGCTGAGGGGAGTACTGGTGCCAGACGGAGACTTCACCGGCAGCGCGCTGATTGAAGATGATAAAGGCAACACCGAGGCCTACCTGGTATCTGACGAGCTTCCGGGCAACGCCACCCTGCGCCATGTCTTTGCCAACCGGGTGATTATTGAACGAACAGGCAAGCTGGAGAACCTCTATTTTCCAGAATCTGAAAGCCGCTCCGGTATGGATCTGGCCAGCAATAATGACGTACCGATGGACGAGTCTGTTGCCCCGCCCGCGGCCCAGCAACCCCGTTCCCAGGCCAGTCAGACTTCACCTTCAGAACAACAGCGGCGAGACGAAATCCGCCGCAGGCTGGAACAGCTACGCCAACGGCTACAGACAAACTGAGGCTGGCCATGACTGCGGTTACGGCATTATCGCAACCACGGAACCTGCTGCTACCGGTGGTGCTTGCACTGGCACTGGCCACCACAGTCGGCGCGCTGGAACTGAGCAGTCGCCTGATGGCCTATGTGCTGGAAGAATTCGGCGAAACGGCCCATCAACGCCTGGAAAACTGGCAAAGACTGCATACACTCGCCGCCAACGCACCGGTGGATCGACAGCTGAGGCTGGTGAACTCGTTCTTCAACCGGATTAATTTTGTCAGTGACATCCGGCACTGGGGTGAAGAAGACTACTGGGCCACCCCCATTGAACTGCTGACGACCAACGGCGGTGATTGCGAAGACTTCTCTATTGCCAAGTATCTGACCCTGCGGGCCATGGGTGTGCCAGACGACCAGCTGCGCATTGTTTACGTCAAGGCCCTGGAACTGAACCAGGCCCACATGGTGCTGGCCTGGTACAAGACCCCCGGTGCCGACCCGCTGGTGCTTGACAACCTTATAAATGACATTAAGCCTGCATCTCAAAGAATTGATCTTGAACCAATTTATAGCTTTAACGGTGAAGGCCTTTGGCTGAACCGCAGTGGCGGAGGCAATGCCCGCATTGGCGATGCCGGCAAACTTGACCGCTGGCAGGAGCTGAACAAGCGCCTGTCGGAGCAGGCTATGTAAGCGGCTGTCGTTCCTTCTGGCGCCAAATGACACTGCCTGTGTCGCGCCATGACACCCTGCTTTATTCAAACGGTCGTTAGAATGAGTGCCTTCAAAGATCACGGGAGTAGTAAGGCATGCGACGCTGGAATGGCTGGGGTGACGATCAGTTCTCGCTGGATTTACCGGAACAGGGCGGCGATTTTCTATCGGCAAGAATAGGTGGCGGAACCGCTCTGCCAGATGCCGCGCTGGATCACGTTTGCGCCCAGGTGCCGGAAAGCCGCTTGCCGGTCGATCCGCTGGTCACCGATTTGATCGACAAATCTCCGGAAGTCCGCGTACGCCACGCCCGGGGCCAGAGCCTGGCAGACTGGCTGGCCCTGCGTAGTGGCGACATCGGCCTGTTTCCCGACGGCGTAGCCCTGCCCCAAACCAACACCGATGTCCGTGCGCTGCTCCAGTATGCGCGGGATCACGATGTACACCTGATTCCCTACGGCGGCGGCACCAGCGTGGCCGGGCACATTAACCCGGTTGAACAGGGCAAGCCGGTGCTGACCGTGAGCCTGGCCCAAATGAAACGGTTGCTTGATATCGATCGTCAAAGCCAGATCGCCACCTTTGGAGCGGGCACCCCGGGCCCACTGGTAGAGTCGCAGCTTCGCGCCCACGGCTACACCCTGGGGCATTTTCCGCAGTCGTTCGAACTGTCCACCATCGGCGGCTGGGTGGCCTCCCGCTCCAGCGGTCAGCAATCCCTGCGTTACGGTCGCATCGAGCAACTGTTTGCCGGTGGCCGTATTGAAACACTGCAAGGCACACTGGATATCCCCACCATACCGGCCTCCAGCGCTGGCCCGGACATCCGGGAAATGATCCTGGGCTCCGAAGGGCGACTGGGGCTGATCACCGAAGTAAACGTCCGTATCAGCAAACTGCCAGAGCAGGAAAGCTTTCATGTGGTGTTTTTCCCGGACTGGGAACAGGCCCGCACCGCTGCCCGAAAGCTGGTTCAGAACCGGGTGGCGCTGTCGATGTTGCGGCTAAGCAACCCCATTGAAACCGAAACCCAGTTGGCCCTGGCCGGGCACCCCAGGCTGATCGGCCTGTTAGAGCGTTTTCTGTCCCTGCGCGGCGCGGATACCGGAAAGTGCATGATGACCTTCGGTGTAACCGGCAGCAAAGCCCAGTGCCGCGCCACCCTGGCCGAGGCCCGCAAGCTCTGCGGGCGTTATCAGGGCGTGTACACCGGTACGCGGCTGGGTGCGAAGTGGGCAGAGAAGCGCTTCACCATGCCCTACCTCCGGGAAGCCCTGTGGCAGATGGGCTACGCCGTCGACACCCTGGAAACCGCCACCGACTGGGATAACGTGGATAACCTGATGGGTAAGATGGAGTCCTGCCTGCGCAATGGCCTGGCTGACAAGAATGAAAGCACTCACGTGTTCACCCATCTGTCTCATTTCTACGGCCAGGGATGCTCGATTTACACCACCTACGTGTTCCGGGTAGCAGACAACTACCAGGAGACCCTGGTGCGCTGGCAACACCTGAAGAACACCACTTCGGAGGTGATTGTCAGGAACCGCGGCACCATCAGCCATCAACACGGTGTGGGCAAAGACCATGCGCCGTTCCTCAGTGTGGAGAAGGGCCAACTGGGCATGCAGGCCATCACGGCCCTGACCCAGAGCTTCGACCCAAGTGGCCTGCTAAACCCCAAGACCCTGCTGGACTGAGGTGCCCATGAATCGGCAACAGATGCTTGAGCAGTTGCAAACCAAGCCACACACGTTTGACGTGATCGTGATTGGCGGCGGCATAACCGGTGCCGGTGTGGCCCGGGAGGCTGCGGGTAGCGGCCTGAAAACACTGCTGGTGGAACAGAAGGATTTTGCCTGGGGCACCTCAAGCCGCTCCTCGAAGATGGTGCATGGTGGCTTGCGCTACCTGGCCAGTGGCCACTTCGGGCTGACCCGGGATGCCCTGCGGGAACGGGAACGTTTGATGCGCGAAGCGCCAGGCCTGGTGGAACCGCTGCCCTTTCTGATGCCCCATTACAAAGGTGCCTTTCCCGGGCCCCGGGTCTTCCAGATACTGCTGCGGCTTTATGATCGCCTGGCAGGCATCCGCAGTCGCGGCCAGCTCACAGCGGCAGAAACCGGGCAATGGGCGCCGGGCCTAAACAGCAAGCATCTGTTGGCCACCAGCCGGTTTACCGATGCGGTAACCGACGATGCCCGCCTGGTGCAGCGTTTAATTCGCGAAGCCAGCCTGGCGGGCGCCTGGTGCCTCAACTACGTTGCGGCGGACACCCTCGAGCGTGATCAGGATGGCCGGGTTACCGGTGTTCGATTGTGTCCTGAAACCGCGCCGGAGAGTTCCGGTGACGAACCGGGGTTGACCGTCCATTGCCAGCACATCATCAACGCCACGGGGGTTTGGGCAGACCGCCTGCAGAAACAGGTGAATACCAACAACCACCTGACCCTGCGGCCGTTGCGCGGCAGCCATCTAATGATTCCCTGGCACAAGCTACCGGTAACCTGCGCCGTGTCGCTGATGCACCCGAGTGACAAGCGCCCGGTGTTTGCCTTTCCCTGGGCCGGTGCCACGGTACTGGGCACAACGGATCTGGAGCACGCCAGTGATCTGAACCAGGAACCAGCCATTACCTCCGCAGAAGTCGACTATCTGCTGCAGATCGCCGGGCGCCTGTTCCCGACTGCGGGCATTGAGCCGCACGACATTCTGTCGACCTGGGCGGGCGTGCGGCCCGTGGTGACCGATGGCAGCAGCAAGACACCTTCCCGCGAGAACCGGGAACATGCCGTTTGCGAGGATCATGGGTTAATCAGTATCGCGGGTGGCAAACTGACCACTTTCCGACCTATGGCCCGGCAGGCGTTGACGCTGGCACTTGGCAAAGGCGCCGCCGACAAACTGAGAGCAGATATCGCCCCGGTTTTTACGCCAGGCCCCGTATCGGCAAGGCCCAGAGGCATTCCGGCAATAACCTGGCAGCGGTTGCAGGGCTATTACGGTGCAGACCTGCCCGCGCTTTTGTCCCAGGCAGACACCAACACCGTTGCCAATACCTCTGTACTTTGGGCCGAGATCCTCTGGGCCTGCCAGCAGGAACAGGTGGAACACCTGGACGATCTAATGTTGCGCCGCACCCGTCTGGGGCTGGTACTGCCCAACGGGGGCAGCGAAACCCTTCCGCACATTCGCGAACGCTGCCAGGCTTTGCTGGGCTGGAGTGACGGGCGCTGGGATCAGGAACAGGCGCGTTATCTCGCCCTGCACCGCAAGGCCTATCAGCTGCCAGCGGCGGATTTTCAACCCGGAGACACCCTCCGTGGTTAAGCCGCCGCTGATTCTTGCCATAGACAACGGCACCCAAAGTGTCCGGGCCCTGCTGTTTGACACTCGGGGTAACCTGGTGGGGAAAGGTAAGCAGGAAATCGAGCCCTACTTTTCAGAACAGCCGGGCTGGGCAGAGCAGCATCCGGACTATTTCTGGGCCAACCTTGGGCTGGCCTGCCAGCAACTCTGGCAGAGCACCGAGGCCCGGCCAGAACAGGTGGTGGGTGTAACCGCCACCACCCAACGGGGTACCGTTATCAACCTCGACCGGCACGGCAAGCCCCTTCGCCCGGCCATTATCTGGCTGGATCAACGCCACGCCCGTGTTGACGGGCCGGTCGCCGGGCCCTGGGGCTGGCTGTTCAAAGTTGCCGGGCTGCAGGACACCATTCACCGCTTCCGCGAGAAAACCCAGGCCAACTGGATTGCCCAGAATCAGCCCGAAATCTGGGCAAAGACCCACAAATACCTGCTGTTGTCCGGCTACCTGAACTACCGCTTGACCGGGAAATTCCGCGATTCCGTTGGCAGCCAGGTGGGTTACCTGCCGTTCGACTACAAGAAACAGGCCTGGGCCGGGCGCCGGGACTTCAAATGGCCCCTGATGCCCGTTACCCGGGCCATGTTGCCGGAGCTGGTTCAACCCGGCGAAACCATTGGCACGCTGTTGCCAGAAGCGGCGGCGCATCTTGGGTTGCCAGCGGGCCTGCCGGTGATTGCTGCGGCTTCGGACAAAGCCTGCGAAATCCTTGGCTCCGGCGGGCTGTCACCCGACATCGGCTGCATGAGTTACGGCACCACCGCCACCATCAACATGACCAACGCCCGCTATGTAGAGCCCGCCCGGTTCATGCCACCCTACCCGTCTGCACTGCCCGGCCACTATTCCACGGAAGTGATGATCTACCGCGGCTTCTGGATGGTGAGCTGGTTCAAGCGGGAGTTTGGCCTGCGGGAGCAAAAGCTGGCCGAGCAGCGCGGGGTCGAGCCGGAAGCGCTGTTCGATGAACTGGTCGATGCCGTGCCGCCAGGCAGCATGGGCCTGATGCTGCAACCTTACTGGAGCCCCGGCGTCCGCCAGCCTGGCCCGGAAGCCAAGGGGTCCATCATCGGTTTTGGCGATGTCCACACCCGCGCCCATGTGTATCGTGCCATTCTCGAAGGCCTGGCCTATGCGCTCCGGGAAGGCAAGGAGCGCATCGAAAAACGCAGTGGCCAAAGAATCCAGCGCTTGCGTGTGGCCGGGGGCGGTTCCCAGAGCGATGCCGCCATGCAGTTGACCGCCGATATTTTCGGCCTGCCCGCCGAGCGGCCCCACACCTACGAAACCTCCGGCCTGGGCGCGGCCATCGACGCAGCCGTCGGGCTTGGCCTGCATCCGGATTTCGAGACTGCGGTGGGCGCCATGACCCGAACCGGCAAGATCTTCATGCCGGAACCCGAAGCATCGGCGCTCTATCAACGCCTGTACAAAGAGGTGTACCAGGATATGTACCCGCGCCTGCAGCCACTGTACAAAAAGATTCGGGAGATTACCGGCTATCCTCGATAACGCTGTATGGCGGATTTTCGTCAAAATGGACTATACTGATGAAAATTCAACAAAGGAGACCCAGGTATGTCGGAAGCCGTTGGCCTTGCACCGGGCACCAGCGACAAAGCGTTGCTGGCAAAGGCCTTGTTGAACGCCGCCAGAACCTTTGGCTTATCCCAGACGGATGTTGCCGCCGTGGTGGGCCGCAACCGTACCGGTCTGGCCCGGGATGGTATCGACCCGGACAGCAAATCCGGGGAGCTGGCCTTGCTGTTTATCCGCCTCTACCGCAGCGTCTACGCCCTCACCGGCGGCGAACGGGACGCGATGAACCATTGGCTGAACACCCCCAACCACTATTTTGAAGCAACACCGAGAGAACTGATCCGCACCACCGAAGGGCTGGTTCGGGTGGTGCACTATCTGGATGCCATGCGGGGGCAGATTTGAATTATCAACAGCGGCTGGCAGATGCCATCGCACCCCTGCAAGGCAGTCTGTTCCGGGTGGTGGAAAGCCAGGAAGACATTGCCACCGCCCGCATCGTCGATAACATGCAGGAACAGAATCGCCTGGAAGAGTTGCTGGAAAGCAGCAAACCAAAGATTCCACAGGGCGCACCAACACGGCATTACCTGCTCACCACACCGTTTCGTTACCCGCCACTGAAATACGGCTCCCGCTACGGGCGCAGCTTTGAACCCAGCCTGTTTTACGGCGCCATGGCCATCCCGACCGCGTTGGCGGAAACCGCCTTCTACCGGTTTGTGTTTTTGAGCCACGTCGCCGAGCCGTTCGCCCGGCCGTTGACCACCCTGCACACGGTGTTCAGCGCCCGATTTCGCAGTGAGCGCGGCATACGCTTGCAGGCAGACAACTGGCAGGATCTTCACGCTGAACTGACCTCCCCCATCAACTACCGCGAAAGCCAGGCGTTGGGGATGGACATGCGCGCGCTGAATGTCGGTGCGTTCCAGTTTCTCTCTGCCCGGGCCCTGCAGGCCGGGTTATATGCGCTGCCCTATCAACCGGATAAGGGTATGGAAGGGGTCAATGTTGCCCTGTTCCGCCCTGCCAGCTTCCGGGATCAGGCCCCGCGCAGCTACCAGAAGCTGATTGCCGTGGCATCGGCAAGCGAGGTATCCATGAGCCTCTCGGAACCGGACGGCAGCAAACGGGTTTTCGAATTCAGCCGGGAGGCCTTTCTGGTGGATGGAGTTCTGCCGCAGCCAGCACCTTAGCCACTTCAGGAAGCTATTTCAGGGGCACTAGATTCCTGCCACCGCAAGCTGCACCGCAATCGCCGCCATCATCAGCCCGATCACGCCATCAATGGCGCGCCAGGCGGTGGGTGTGGCCAACCAGGGCGCCAGTTTTGAGCCACCCCAGGCCAGCAGTCCAAACCAGAAAATCGAAGCACTGCTGGCACCGGCAAGAAAGGTGGTGCTGTCGGTTTGTTGGGCGCCGATGGCGGGCACCAACAGTAAAGTATCCAGGTACACCTGGGGGTTCAGCAGAGTCACCGCCAGGGTGGTGAACAGAACCCCTTTCAGTGTTGTACTTGCTGTGTCTCTCGCCTCCAGTGAGGCGCGACCCTTGAACACGCGATAGAACGCCTGGATCGTCAGCCAGCCCAGAAACACCACGCCCAGCCAGCGCAAGACCACCAGTGCCTGCGGCATCGCCATTAACGCCGCGCTGACCCCAAACATCCCCAGCGAGAACAGCAGAACGTCTGACGTCATGCACAATCCTGCCGACCACCAGTGATGTTCACGGCGGATGGCCTGGCTCAGCACATAGGCATTCTGGGCACCAATGGCGACAATGATTCCACCACAGACAATCAATCCGGTCAGGTAACTTTCCAGCACAGCCTCACAACTCCCCTTTGAAGATGGCGCAAGAATAGTCGGTTTCCGCTATACTTAAAATTCATAATGTTAATACGGCATAAGAAAATCTGATGCTCGATTACAAATTACTGGAAGCGCTGGCGGCGGTGATTGATTGCGGCGGCTTTGAAAAAGCCGGCGACACCCTGGAGATCAGCCAGTCGGCGGTTTCGCAACGGATTCGCACGCTGGAAATCCGCCTGGGCCAACCGGTGCTGGTGCGAAGCCCGGTACCCCGCGCCACACCGGCCGGGCAACGGCTGTTGAACCACGTTCATCAGGTGCGAATGCTGGAGAAAGATCTGGCCCAGGCCATTCCGTCTCTATCAGAACCCGCTACTCGCCTGAGAATAGCCATCAATGCAGACAGCCTCGCCACCTGGTGGGCAGATGCGGTGGGTGAATTCTGTGCCAGAGAGAGCGTATTGCTCGACCTGGTAATCGAAGACCAGGACGTCGGCCTGCGCCGAATGCGCGATGGCGACGTGGCCGCCTGCCTGTGCAGCAGCCCCCAGCCCATTGCCGGGGGGCGTTGCGAGCCCTTGGGCAGCATGACTTACCTGCCTCTGGCAACACCTGCCTATATCGAGCGCTACTTTCCGAAGGGGTTGGCCGACGCCAGCCTGCAAGCCGCACCGGCCATCATTTTCGGCCCGAACGATCAGTTGCAGCACAGGTTTCTTGCACAGGCGGGCTACCACGGCAAGTTTCCCTACCACCTGTGCCCGTCGTCAGAGGGCTTCGTAAAACTGGCCCTGGCAGGCATGGGCTACGGCATGATTCCGGAGATTCAGGCGGCCCGGGAACTGGCAACCGGCCAACTCACCAGCATCGCGCCCGGCCACGGCCTGACCGTGCCCCTCTACTGGCACTTCTGGCGCCATGGAGGCGAGATCATGACACGGCTCACCAGTAACTTGAGGAACCGGCTGGGCTAAAAATTATTGCAGTTCTGTCACGATGGCAGTTTCCACCTGCTCCTGACACGGACTGTAAGGTTGTTGCAATAATATATTGTTTTCGCGAAGATTTTGGTCAATCAAATCAATGACCTCGTTACGGCAGCGGGATTCCTCATTGTGTTTCGGCACCCAGTATTTCACCCGATAGGTAATGCCCATCGGCGTGTAACGGGCCACCTGAACTTCAATGGCTGTGCCATCCACCACCCAGGACAAATCCGCCAAGGCAGAGATCATCAGGCTGCGCACCTGAGCCACGGGCACCGTCACCGGCAAGGTAAATTCCGCTTGGTCCCGATACTCCTTTTTCGGAGCACTGAAGTTGGTGATTCTCTGCTTGGAGATCTGACTGTTCGGTAGAATCACGTAGGTTTCATCCCGACTCACCAACCGTGTGGTGCGCCAGCCAATTTCCTGCACCCGGCCCTGAGCCAGATTTTCAATGCGAACCCAGTCTCCCATTCGAAACGGCGCCTCAATGCCAATGGCAATACCCGACAGGGTATCGGCCACTACGTTACGAATGGCAAAACCCAGCACCGCCAGCAAGATGCCCGAGCCAGTGAGAAAGCCGGTCATATCCTGGCCCAGCAACAATGGCAGGCCGATCAATACCGCCAGGGCATAAAGGAATACCTTGAGAATATCCAGCAGCACCTTGGGCACCGGTCGCTGGCCTTTGCGCCGCTGGGTGAGCTGATTCACCGCCAGGCGATTCACCAGGTGCGCCACGGAAAACACCAGGGCCATCAGCAGAATGCCCCGCAAGATCTTTTCTTTCCCTGCAAGAAAGTGCTCGGGCGGCAGCAGTTTGAGTGCTGGCCCGAGAAAGATGACGCCAAGAATCAGAAGGCTAAGAAGCGATAACGCCTTAACGACAGACTGAATGTTTCTGTTAATTTTATCCCTGCTCCGAACAAATCGTTACTAACCAAGACACTCTCTAATATGGCGGCGAATCCGGCTTGTTCAATCAGGGTTAGTACCAGTGCAACCAGACCTCAGACAACCACTCCGCCTTGCTGCTTCAGCCTTTGCAAATCCATCGGCGGCACGCCGAGATCCTGCCATTTCTCCGGGTGGCAGGTGAACAGCAGGATCTGATGGCGGTTGGCGGCGTCGAACAGAATGCGTTTCATGTTGTCGAGCCGGGCCTGGTCGCTGTGTACCAGGGTGTCGTCGAGGATGATCAGGGTTGGCCGGTCGGCTTCGCGCAGCAGATCGGCGTAGGCCAGGCGGCTGATCAGGCCCATTTGCTCCCGGGCACCAAAGCTGAGCTCAGCTACGTGGCCAAGTTCCGTGCCTCGGCTGAATCGGCCGGGTTGCAGTTGCTCGTCCACCTCAAGCTTCGCCTGGGGGAATAGCAGCGACACATAGTGGTCGAGATGTTTCTGCAGTGGCGCCTGCAGGCGGCGGGTTAATTCCTGTCGCTGTTCGGTTAACAGCGTCAGCAGCAGATCCAGTGCTTTGGCACGGCGGCTTAGTTCCTGATAGCGGCGCTCACTTTGCTCCCAGGCGGCCCGCGTTTCATTAAGCTGCTCTTCCAGCCCCTCGGCACCCCAGGCTTCCAGGCGCACGCGGGCCTCGCGGATTTCCCGCTCCCTGGCTTCCTGGGCCTGTTGCAGATGGGTTATGGTCTTCTGATACCGGTCAATGTCTTGCCTGAGGATGTCCGGGCGGGCCTGTTCGATTTTGACCCTGCGCTCGGCCAGACTGCCTTGTTTCTGCGTCATCTCCGCCTGTAACTGAGTAAGGCGGGCTTGCAGTTCGGCCCGCTCAGCCTGGCGTTTGTCGCTGTGCGTGTCGTCATGCAGGCGCTGCCATTCCCGCTGTGCGGCATCCCGGGTTTGTTCCGCCATCAGCAAGGCACTCTGATGCTGCCGCTGCCGCTGTTCCGCTGCTTTCAACTGGGTTTCTGCGTGCGCCAGCCGGGCTTCAGCCTCAACCAGCGGGGCAATCTGCTGTTCGGAATCCGATTTGGGTAGCGCCTCGATCTGCTGGCTCAGGGCCTCCAGCTCACCAACAATATCCGCCAGCTCGGCTTCAAGCGCTGGCACCCCCGACGGCGCCACCGAGCGCAGCAGCTCTTCAGCATGCTTTCGCTGTCGCTCTGCCGCGTCGAACGCTGCTTTACGCTGCTCGGCCAGGTCGACAGAGCCGACACCCAACTCCGCCAGCTCGCTGTCAAACCGCTGCTCCAGACTGACCAGCTTGCGCCGGGTGGCCGCAAGATCCTCGCCACCGGGGCTAACAGTAATCGTACCGATATCGGGAATCACCAGGCGGGCGGCGTCCAGTAACTGCTGTTCCCCCTGGCCGCTCAAGGCTTGGTCTTCCAGCAACAGATGAGCCTGCGGCTGCAAATCCCAGCTCAGACGGGTCGCCACCGCCTGGGAGCGAATGCGCTCTTCCCGCAACGCCCGTTCGGTGTTTTTCAGGCCCGCCACCGCCGCGGTCTCAATACGGTTCCGGACGGCCTGTTCGCGGGCCGCAGCAACCAGTGCCTGATACTCCCGGGCCTTGTCCAGGCTTGCCGTTAAAGACCGCTGCCGCTCGGCAAGGCGCGACTGATCGCGCAGCAGGCGACTTCGGTTCTCCTGCATCCGCGCAGCTTTCAACTGTCCATCGGCGGCTTGAAAGGCCTGAGTTGCGGCTCTCAGTTCAGCGACAACGCCCGGGCCTTGGCTTTCTGCCGCCTGCAACGCCTGCCCGGCCTGTTGTCGCTCCCGGTCGCGCTCCGCTAACTGTTCATCGGCCCGCTGCAGCTGTAAAAGCGCCCGGCTGGCCATCTGGTGTTGTTGTTCGATGCGCTGCAGCGTTTCGGATTCCTGTCGTTGTTCCGCCTCCAGTCGCTCGGCCTCGGCCAGATTCCGCTTTGCGGTGTCCAGCTGCTGTTGCGCGGCTTCCCAGGGCCGCTCCTGCTGATATCGCTGATGTTCTTCAGCCACGCTTTCCAGTCGGTCAACCTGCTCCTGATAATGATCAACCCGCTCCTGCAGCTGGGCGACTGCTGCCTGCTGCTCTTCCCGGGCCTCCGCCACTTGCCGAAGCTCACCGGTGGGCTGCCCGGTTTTGGTCAACAGGACGGCACGTTCAGCGGCCACCTTGTCGATCACCGCATCGCCGCCGGAGCTTGCCACTTCGCCGACCAGAGAAGTCAGCGCCGATTTCAGGTGATCACCGGCAAACTCCACCGATTGTTCAATCTCCTGGCCGGTGCCCTGCTCAACCCAAAGTAGCCCCGGAATGCCCCAATGAGCCGCCTTGCTGCCGCCCTTTTTGGAGTATTCGTAGCCCAACAGCTCGGCCACTTGCTCTTCTGCATCATCCTCACTGAATGTGGCATTACCGACGGTCAGGTCGCAACGGGTGCGCTTCAGGAAGCTCTTTACCAGATGCCAGCGGGTGTTCTGGTGCTCGAATTGCAAATCCACCGTGGGCGCCGCGCCCGAGTCGCCCCAGGGGCTCAAATCCTGAACCGACTTGGAGCGATAGCGCTCAAAAAACGCCGCCCGTATGGCGCGCACCAGGGTACTTTTGCCGGATTCATTGGGGCCGTGAATCAAATTCAACCCGGGCTGCAGGTTGTCGAGCACAAAGGGTTCACGAAACTGGCGGAGCTGCTCAACCCTCAATCGTTGAAGCTTCATGGCTGCACCTCGCGATTGTCGTCTTTGAGCAGGCTGGCCAGAATGGCCAGGGCATCCCGGGCGCTCTCGCCGTCTTCACCCTCCTGGCGTTCACGCAGTGCATCGATAACCGTACCCAGGTAACCGTCTGCGTGCAGGGCCGCAATATCGTCTTCCGTGGGAGCCAGCTGCAATTCGCTACGATCGCAGCGAACACTCCGAAACCGGGCTTCGGCAATGGATAGGGCCTGGTTGAGCCGGTCTTCGCCTGCCAGGGTGATCTCACCGGACAACCGCAGATCCAGAACCGTCGCCGGTGGTAGTGCTTCCAATCGGCCAATCAACTGTTCCAGATCCGACTCCACGGCCAGCGACAGCCGCCACTGCTGCCATTGGTAACGGGCGGTTTCCACCACTTCCACCTGCGGCGCATCACCGGGGCCTTCAATACTGACAATCAGTGCATTACCTGCATCGTTGTTGCGAAATCGCTCCGGTTCCGGGGTACCGCTGTACCAGGTGCGGGGGTTAATCTCGCGGGTGCCGTGCCAATCACCCAAGGCGAGATAATCCAGCTGCGCCGTTTGTGCCCGGTCTTCGGCAATCGGGTTGGTGGCGTCGATACCCTCGGCCAGCAGGCCCTGAACGCCGCCATGGGCCAGGCCCACCCGCACCAGGTGCTCCGGGGTTTGGTATTGGGTGAACGGCTCCGTAAGGTCGCCATAGGTATGCCGCTGGGTCAGCGGCGCGCAGAGTACGGCCAGCCCCTGGGTTTCCAGCGTGATCACCCCCGGCTGCAGCGCCAGATGCACATTTTCCGGCACCGCACCTAACCGTTGGGCCCGTGTCCACACGCTTTCCACCAGTGCCGCGTCGTGGTTCCCCGATAACATTACCCAGGGCCCGGCGAACCCGCTGGTGGCGTTGAATACCCGGCGGATGGTGCGGTCGGACACCGTCTGGGCGTCGAACACATCGCCCGCCACCAACACCGCGTCGCACTGCCGTTCAGTCGCTAACTGCGCCAGGGTTTCGATGGCCTGAAACCGGGCCTCCACCAGGGCGGCGCTGTCTTCGGGCTCAAAACGGCTGTAGGTTCGCCCCATTTGCCAGTCGGCGGTGTGCAGAAACCTGGGCATGGATTCTCCTTGTTGGTTTTGGCGGTCATCACAGAAACCTAGTACCCTACCAGAAATGCGGGCGTGCGGAATGAATCTGTGCGGAATACACCTGTCCGGCCAGGCAACACAGACTCCTAGGACTATGGTCGGGCTGCCGCTGGTGTCACCGAGCTCTTAAAATAGGCGGCAGACTGCTCGATTGCGGTTCCTGCCCTCTTTGCAACTTGGATAAGGCCTATCATGTTTTCTGAACAATTTTTTGTCGTCCGGGATGGGCGTGTCCTGATTACGGCCAATCAGGCCAGTTATTTTGCCAAAGAAATTGCGGGAGACTTCAACCCCATTCACGACCCGGACGCCCGCCGCTTCTGTGTGCCCGGCGATCTGCTGTTCGCCATTGTGCTCTCCCAGTTCGGGCTTTCCGAGCAGATGACCTTCCAGTTTCGCAACCTGGTGGGCGCCGAAGTTCCCCTGCAGTTTCGTGAGAGCAACAACGGCGAAACCATTGAAGTGATTGATGAGGCGGAAAAGGTGTACCTGGACGTTCAACGCAGCGGCGCAATCACCCGAGACGAGCAAGTCATCGAAGAATTCACGCGTTGTTACGTCGCCGCCTCGGGCAAGAACTTTCCCCATACCCTCAAACCGCTGATGGAAAGCCACGGCGTGATGTTCAACCCGGATCGCCCGATGGTGATCTACGAGAGCATGAGCGTATCCCTGAACCAGTTGGACAACCCGGCGCCAGAGCTGGAACTGGATCATGCAGAGCTAGAAGTGGCTGGCAAGCGAGGCAACGTCACCCTGGCCTACAACTTGTCATCCGATGGCAAGGTGGTTGGCGAGGTGTCCAAGCGCCTGGTGCTGGGCGGCTTGCGTGAATACTGCCCAGAAGCCATGGCAGGCATTGTTGAAGAATTCTATCGGTTGAAAGCCCGGGGAACACGTTGGGGCATGACCGGCTCCGAATAATTCGTGACAGATTGTTGGAGTTTCTGTTCGCAAAAACGGCAATCCCTACCTATTCTAAGTGTGCGCATCGCAAACCGTTTCACCACACCGTGATCAATCGGGGGATGTTGTGCCTGCCATGGCAACCAGAAAAGTAACGGAACCAGCCGCAAACCCCAGCGAACGGAAGTTCTACGAGCTTATCGAAAGCTTGCCGATGGTGGCGGTACAAGGCTACGACCGGAATCGCCGGGTTATTTACTGGAACGAGGCCAGCACCCGCATATATGGCTACTCACGGCAGGAAGCCCTGGGGCAATTACTGGAAGATCTCATCATTCCCAAGGCCATGCGCGAAGGCGTGATTGCTGCCCATGATGCATGGCTAAGAAAAGGCATCAGCATTCCCGCGGAAGAGATTGATCTAAAACACAAAGACGGACACCTGATCCCCGTCTATTCAAGCCATGTGATGATCAAGCAGGACACCGGCGAATGCGAGATGTTCTGTATCGACATCAGCCTGCTGGAGCAGAAGCGGGCGCGGGAAGAGCTCTATAGGCGCGCCTGTTTTGATGATCTTACCGGGCTGCCCAATCGCCACCTGATGGAAACCGAACTGACCGCCCGGCTGGCCGAAGCAGACCGACTGAATCACGAAGTGGCGGTGGTTTTCATCGATCTGGATAACTTTAAACTGATCAACGACACCATGGGCCACCACCACGGCGACCGCCTGTTAAAAGCCGTTGCCGAAATTCTTGAAAGAGAGTTACGCGTTGGCGATGTGCTTAGCCGCTTTGGCGGTGATGAGTTTGTACTCTTGCTGTTCGATTTTGCAGGCCCGGAAGGCATTCTTGCCCTGCTCAACAGGTTAATCATCGCCTTGGAACAGACCGTGCGCATCGATGGCGACTGCTACCAGGTATCTGCCAGTTTTGGGGTAAGCCTGTTTCCCGAAAACGGCCGCAGTGTACAGGAGCTGATGGGCCACGCCGACGCTGCCATGTACCAGGCCAAAGAAGCCGGCAAAAACGGCATCTGTTTTTATACCTCCGACATCAACGACCGCCTGGTACACCACCAGAAAATCACCGCCCAACTTCGCCAGGCACTGGCAGAAGAGCGGTTGCAACTCTACTTCCAGCCCCAGATCGACCTGAACACCGGTGAAATCGCTTCCTGTGAAGCCCTGCTGCGCTGTTTTGATGAAGATTCCACCATGATCTCCCCGGCGGTCTTCATACCCGTGGCCGAGAAATCCGGGCTGATCAATCGGATTGGCGACTGGGTGATTCACACAGCCTGCCAACAAATGCAGGCCTGGAAAGGCACACCGCTGGAGGGATTGCGGGTAGATGTTAACTTGTCCGGGCGCCAGCTCACCAACCCCTATCTGTCGCAGGAGATCCTCGAGAGCCTGGAGCGCTTTGAACTGATGCCTTCACAGTTGGGCGTAGAACTGACAGAAAACGAAGTCTTTGGCAGTGACGAAAGCCAGACCCGGCAACTGGAACGCCTGAAAGAAGCTGGCCTGCACATTTCCATCGACGACTTCGGCACCGGCTACTCATCACTGGTGTATTTACGTAAGCTGCCGGTTTGTTGCATCAAAATTGACCGCAGCTTCCTGCACCACGCCATGGAAAATAAGAGCGATATGGCAATCATGGAAGCCATGGTGACGGTTGGCCACAGCCTGGGGCTGAGCGTGCTGGTAGAGGGTGTGGAAACCGAAAAACAACACAAGCTGGTTAAGAACCTGGGGTGTGATTTCGCCCAGGGCTTTCTATACGCCAGACCAATGCCGGCAGAGCAACTGGAAACCTTTTCGCTGGAGAACGCGGTAAAAATGCTCGTCACGCCCTGACAGGCAACCGGCGAGCCTACCCCTGCTCTTCCGCACGGTTCCCCTACCAATCGGATCGGCTGGCACTGATTACCGCCAACCAGCACCCGCTCAGCCAGGCCCAGAGCATTTATTTTACCGACACCCTGAAATACGATTACGTGGGCCTGCACACGGGCAGCGCCATCAACAACAAACTGCTGCAAGCAGCTGCGGCGGCAGAAAAAGACTTTCGTATGCGCATTCAGGTAACCCAACGGCGACCGGGAACCAACGCCACAGCCGCTGGAAGGCGTTCGCGTACTTGAACTGGGCTCTCTTATTGCAGGCCTCTACGCCTCTCGGCCGGGCTTCGCCGCCATTGCCGAATCCGTTGGCGGCACGCGCTACCTGGCAGGCTATCCGGATTGCCCGCCGGTACGTGCCGGTGTGAGCATCGGTGATACCTTGGCCTCGCTCTACGGTGTGATCGGCGCCATGATGGCCATGCACCACCTGAAGATGAACGGCGGCAAAGGCCAGTTTGTCGCCGTTGCACTGTACGAGGCGGTGTTCGGCGTAATGGAAAGCCTGATTCCCGAATACGGCATGTTCGGCTTTGTCTGGCCAACGACCCCGAGCTGGAACACAACGATGGCCGGGCCAAACGCAGCGACGAATTGGACGAAGCCATCGAAAGCTGGACATCGCAGCACAAGCTGGCGGACGCTCTCGCCGTGCTGGAAGCGGGCACCCGATACGTATTCCTGGCGCCCACATTGTGATGGATTCGGTTGCCATCAACGCCACTTCGGCACCCATGCTGGGCCTGGCGATGCTGCTGGTGGCCGATATGTCACCACTGATGGTATCCATGCACATTGGCAGCACAGGGCTGTTCATTCTGGCGGTGTGCCTGGTGCTGCTGGTGATGGGATTCTTCCTGAATCCATCTCCATGCTGCTGATCATGATGCCGGTGCTCTACCCGTCTCTGGCACCACTGGGCATCGACCCCATCTGGTTCGGCATCATCGGTCATCTTCGTGATCATGATCGAGTGCGCGCTGATAACGCCACCGGTAGGGCTAAACCTGTTCGTGATACAGGCCGTGGCTGGCGGGAAGGTAATGGACGTAGTACGCGGTGTATGGCCCTTCATCATTATGATGTTTATCTGCCTGCTGCTGGTGTACTTCTTCCCGATTGTGGCGTTGTATTTGCCGTTTTATTTGTAGGGTTTGGGGGCTGGCCGGGTAGTCACCCGGCCAATGTTCCGAATGTTTGACTGGTTTCGACTTAGAGGTGAAAATCGCGAAGTTAATAAGTTTGGATAGCCGCACCTTGGGTTGACCGGTTTTGTGGGCGATAGGGGCGCTCGCGACACAGAATTCTGAACACTACCGCCGCATCCGATAATAACAAACCGATTTCCGGTCTCTTTCCATTTTCGTTGTTCCATTGGCGGTCAGGCTATCGTAGCGCTCCTTTGCGGCCTCATAGGGCATCGGCTCGCTCTCGAAGCTGTCTGATGGTGTCATCCTGTCTACGAAATCTATAACCCACAGCGCATTGGCCTGGGCGGCTTTTCGTGCTTTGCTGCGTTTACTCATGGTGTTTGCTTCCTGTATCGGTGGTGCTCACCCACACAAACCGGTCTGCGTTCAAACATTGCTCACCATCAAACCGGTAGGCACACAGCTTTCCGCCCTTACCGGCTGCCACGCTGTAATCAAGGCAGGCAATGCTTTTGGTAAGCGGTGCTGGGTGGCCAGACATCCAGTAGTGCCCAACAAACAGAGGTTTTGCGTTGTCATACCCTGGCAGGATGTCTGTTGCTACGGGCTCATGGGGAATGCTGTTGATAATGCTCCCCGGAACAATCGCCAGATCCCGGTAGGTCAAACTGCCCTCTCGCCACCATTCGGTGCGAATGTCGGTGCGTTTGTTTCTGTCTTTATCGAAGAAGTGGTGGTCACCGGGCAGTGGGATTTCCAGGCCTTTAAGCAGTGTTTCTATGGCTTCGTAAGCAGTAGAGCCTTTGCGGCTGGTTTGCTCCCATGCCTCAGCACGCAGTCGGTTCTCGGAATCTGTATAGCGGGAAAGCCTGGCAAGATGATCCGGGTGCCAGCAGGCATGAACCACCCGAAACTCCGGAAACTCCAGGTAAACCGGCAAGGTTTTGAACCACTCGACGATGTCGAGATGCAGCTCGCTCCCCTCACCCACCTGATCCAGAAAGGCCCGATGCTGCTTGAAGTTCTTATCGGTGTGCGGGCGTAAATGCTCGCCCGGGTTGTCGGGGTCTTCGGTGGCCCAGGCAACGGCGTTGAATTCGTGATTGCCCATTACCACAAGCGCCTGGCCCTTCTCTACCATCTTGCGTGCGATGGTGACGGTTTCTACCTGTTCAGGGCCACGATCAACAAAATCGCCCAGGAAAATAACTTTGCGGTTCGGGTGCTGCCACACGCCATCCGTTAGCTGGTAGTCCATTTTCGCGAGGAGTGCTTTTAGCTCTTTTGCGTGGCCGTGAATATCCCCAATAAGGTCGTACATGGTGCTTTCCTGCTGATTACCCTTTGTTGTTGCCTTGAACTGCTGCCGAAATGATACCCGTTACCCGGTTACACGTGGCTTTGTTACGGGGCGGCCTGCTGTGTTGGCCTATCCATTCGGCATCCGGATTAAAAACGTAGGCTGCGTCCTTTTTGTAGTAAAAGTGATACTGCTTGATCTTGCCCCATATTCCAAGTTTTCCATCCATTTCAGAGACATGTTTTCTAATCAGGGCCTTAACCTGGGGTAGCTGCTCACCCAGGGAGTATCGCCAAAATCCTTTTTCGAACCCCAGGTATCGCTGGTGCTCGCATGCGGCCAGCGCCAGCAGTGGCTGGCTTGTTCTTACAAACCCGGTATCTACCCATATGTAAGGCTTGAAGGCCGCCCGTTCTTCTTCAAGGCGGGTGGTGATTCTTTTGATGTGGAAGTCGGCAACCACCGGATCTACGCCAACCGCCCGGCACAACGCAGCCAAGAATTCGGCTCCACCATATTTGAAATCGTAGTCGCCAGAGCTCAGGCCCAGGTCTGGCGATTCCAGGGCCCGTTGTAATCGCCTGTAGTTCTTGGCGGTGGGCGTGGCGTACCCCATCGTCTTGAGGATCTCAGCGTGGGGCTTCGCTGCGGCGCGAACCGCTAGGTCTGTTCTGAAGTTCACGATCATGGCCGCCCCTCGAGTATCGCCAGTGCGGGCGCCAGGATGCCGGTATTGAAGCTCTTGCCATCGAAGAACCACTCTCCGATGCTTTTTGTCATGGCAACCAACAACGCCTCTCCCTGCTGCAGATGGTCATAGACTGTCTGCGCGACATAGTCGTATTCGTCTGTGCAGTCGTTTTCTCGGCAGCAGGTATTCAACGGGTCTGTTTCAAACAGTGCACGGGAAATCTGTTGCGGGGTCAGTTCACCGGTCATCGTGTTCTCCTTTCGCGAGTTCATCCGTGTCGTTGCCTTTCAGGTAACTCACCAATGCATCAAGGCAACCGGCACGCCGTTCTTGTTCATCGCCCTCTCCACCATCCAGCTCCAATACCAACGCCTGCTTCAGGCTAAAGCCCTGACGCAGGCGCCCTTCAACGCTTTCTGCTAGTGCAGCATATTGATCAAAACTCGCTTCTTCCCCGCAGCAGGTGTTCAGTAAGCGCCAATAAATCCGCACCTGTAGCTGACGCCCGAGTTTCGCCACACTGATTCCTGCTTTCACATTAAAGAGGAATCCGATGACTACCCCTGATTTACACCAGTTCTGGCAAGAGACGCTGTCGGACTGGCAGGCCTCGGGCCTGTCCGGTGCAGCCTACTGCAAACAAGAGTCGCTTGTTTATCATCGGTTTGTCTACTGGCGGCAGAAGCTGACCGGTCGTGTCGAATCCAGTGATGAACCGGTTCACGCTCGATCCGGATTCACTCGCGTGACTCCGACTCCGACTCCGGATGCCGGAGTCAGTTTGACCGTGTCACTGCCCGGCGGCGTATCGATCACCGGTCTGCATGCCGGTAATATCGATTTGCTGGGTGCCGTCTTGAGACAGCTGTGATGCGTCACCGCTATCTGCGCCCTTCCAGGGATTTGCCGGAGATCTACCTGTACCGAAAGCCCATCGACTTCCGCAAGCAGGCCAACGGCCTGGCCCTGCTGGTTGAACAGGAACTGGGGCACAGCCCATTCTCCGGTGCACTTTACGCCTTCACCAACCGGCAGCGGAACAAGATCAAATGTCTAATGTGGGAAGACAACGGCTTTGTGCTCTATTACAAAGCCTTGGCTGAGGAAAAATTCAAGTGGCCAGGGCCTGCGGATGAGCTGATGCCGCTGACCGGTGAACAGATCAACTGGTTGTTGGACGGCTACGACATCAGTCTGTTGCGGGGCCATAAAACCCTGCACTATGAGAGTGTCGGATAGCCCTTTTTGCATTACGTTTTAGGTGTGCCAGGGCATTGTTTTTGCTATAATTCCGCCATGAAATCAACGCCTGATAACGCCCTCAAAACCCCGGATCTCAACGGTTTATCGACCGCTGAGATGGTGGCGGTTATCAGCGGCCTTCAGCAGCAACTCGCCTCCAAAGAAGACGCCATCCAGCGACGAGACGCTCGCATCGAGATCCTCGAAGAACTGCTGCGCCATAAGAAGATCCAGCAGTTCGCCGCCAGCAGTGAAAAGCTGCCCAATCAGATCCTGCTGTTCGATGAGGTCGAGCTGGAAGTCGAGATTGATGAACTGCGCGATGAGCTGCCGGACGATGTCGAAGAGGAAGAGACGCCCCGCCGTTCCCGCAAGCGCCGCCAACGTGGCTTCTCCGATACGCTGCTGCGTGAGCGTATTGAATTAACCCTCAGCGACGAAGAGAAAGCCGGTGCCAGCAAGACCTTCTTCACCAAGGTGAAGGAAGAGCTGGAGTACATTCCCGCTCAACTGAAAGTGCTGGAGTACTGGCAGGAAAAGGCGGTGTTCGAGCAGGACGGCGAAGAGCGCATTGTTGCGGCTGCCCGTCCGGCGCGCCCGCTGGGCAAGTGCATCGCCACCCCGTCACTGCTGGCTTACCTCATTACCTCCAAGTATGCCGACGGTCTGCCGTTGTACCGTCAGGAACAAATGTTCCAGCGCCTGGGGCATGAAGTGAGTCGCACCAGCATGGCTCACTGGATCATCCGGCTGAATGACGTCTTCCAGCCGCTGATCAACCTGATGCGGGAAACCCAGAATAGCGGTGATTACCTGCAAGCCGATGAAACCCGGATCCAGGTGCTCAAGGAAGACGGTAAGACCGCCCAATCCGACAAATGGATGTGGGTCACCCGGGGTGGTCCACCGGGAAAACCTTCGGTTCTGTTCGAGTATGATCCATCACGAGGTGGCAAGGTACCGGTGCGTCTGCTGGATGACTTCCAGGGCATTCTGCAAGCCGATGGCTATTCCGGCTATGGGCAGGTCTGTGCCACGAACAAGCTGACGCGGATCGGGTGTTGGGATCACGCGAGACGTAAGTACGTGGAGGCGTCCCGGGCGGCACCGGCCAAAGGCAAAAAAGGCCAACCCTCAAAGGCGGATGTAGCCCTGAGCCACATCCGCAAACTGTACGCCATTGAAAAGGCCGCCCGGGATCTGAGCGACGCGGAGCGATATCGGGTTCGCCAGGAAAAGAGTCTGCCGTTGTTGAACGCCTTTAAAGCCTGGCTGGAGAAAAATGCCCCCAAGGTGATGAAAGGCCTGCTTACCCGTCAGGCCATGGATTACACCCTGAACCAATGGGACTACCTGGTCGGCTACTGTGAGCGCGGTGACCTGAAGATCAGCAATGCCGGAGCCGAGAACGCCATCCGCCCGTTTGCCCTCGGCAGAAAGGCCTGGCTCTTCGCCGATACCTCACAAGGGGCGAAAGCCAGCGCCACCTGCTATTCGCTCATCGAAACCGCCAAGGCCAATGGCCTGGAGCCTTCAGCTTATATCCACCATGTGTTGGAACGCATTGCTGAGTCCGACACGCTGGAGAAGCTCGAAGCGTTGCTGCCCTGGAATGCCGAGTTGCC
>NZ_PXNP01000017.1 GCF_003007675.1 Marinobacter fuscus
GGCTCTGTTGCAAAGATTGGCGGCAGTCAGAGGTAGGCTGTCGCTCTGCGCCGATCAGGCGGCTGCTGCGAAATGGTGGTTGAGCATGCCCATGGCCTCCGTCAGCGCCGAGGGCCCAATGCCAAAAGCTCTCTCCACAAGGCGCACCTCGCCCCTGATGCCGGGCTGCAGGCACCAGGGGCGAGCCTGTCCTTTGCGCAGGGCTCGCATGACTTCGAATCCCTTGATCGTGGCATAGGCCGTGGGGATCGATTTGAAACCGCGCACCGGCTTGATCAGTATCTTGAGCTTTCCGTGATCGGCCTCGATCACGTTATTGAGATACTTCACCTGCCGGTGGGCCGTCTCCCGGTCCAGCTTTCCTTCGCGCTTCAATTCGGTGATCGCTGCACCATAGCTCGGCGCTTTGTCGGTATTGAGCGTGGCAGGCTTTTCCCAGTGCTTCAGGCCTCGCAGGGCCTTGCCCAGGAACCGCTTCGCTGCCTTGGCGCTGCGGGTCGGCGACAGGTAGAAATCGATCGTGTCGCCCCGCTTGTCGACTGCCCGGTACAGGTAGGTCCACTTGCCCCGCACCTTGACGTAGGTTTCATCCAGGCGCCAGCTCGGATCAAAGCCACGCCGCCAGAACCAGCGCAGCCGCTTCTCCATCTCCGGGGCGTAGCACTGGACCCAGCGATAGATCGTCGTATGGTCGACCGAAATGCCGCGTTCCGCCAGCATTTCCTCAAGGTCGCGATAGCTGATCGGATAGCGACAATACCAGCGCACCGCCCACAGGATCACATCACCCTGGAAATGGCGCCACTTGAAATCCGTCATCGTTCCGTCCGTCCAATCTCCGCCAAGCATGCTCAAGCTTCACGATTTTTGCAACAGAGCCCGCTGGCGCATGGCGCGGGCCTTGGCGGCGTCAACGTCCGGCTCGTCGTCCAGAAACTCGAACTCCTGTTCGGGCGATGGCGTCGGCGTGACGATTTCCTCATGCTCGGGCAATTCCGGCTCGCGGCGGATGCCGGCATTGGCCGGGTCGCCCTCGGCCTCGTTTCCCCTCGTCGCGGAACGGCTTTCCGCCGCGACCACGCGGCCGGACCAATCATCGGCGGATGGGCTGGGCGCCAGCGGAGCGGCGACCAGATCGGGCGGGGTCAGGATGCGTTCCTGCAACCGCGCGTCCTCGAAATAGCGGGCCTTGGTCGCGCGGATCGGCGGCGTGCCCGCGACCATGACGATTTCATCGGTAGGCGGAAGCTGCATGATTTCGCCCGGCGTGAGCAGCGGCCGGGCTGTCTCCTGCCGTGAAACCATGAGATGCCCGAGCCACGGCGCGAGCCTGTGGCCGGCATAGTTGGTGGAATCGCGCATCTCGGTCGCGGTGCCGAGCGCGTCGCTCACCCTTTTGGCGGTCCTTTCGTCATTCGTGGCAAAGCTGACGCGCACATGGCAGTTGTCGAGGATCGCGTTGTTCGGCCCATAGGCCCGCTCGATCTGGTTGAGGCTCTGCGCGATCAGGAAGCCTTTGATTCCGTAGCCTGCCATGAAGGCCAAGGCGGACTCGAAAAAATCCAACCTGCCCAATGCCGGAAACTCGTCGAGCATCAACAGCAGGCGATGGCGCTTGCCGGAGGTGGTCAATTCCTCGGTCAACCGCCTCCCAATCTGGTTGAGGATCAGGCGGATTAGCGGCTTTGTGCGGTTAATGTCGGATGGCGGCACGACCAGATAGAGCGTGACGGGCTGGCGGCTGCCGACCAGATCGGCAATGCGCCAGTCGCAATGCGCCGTCACCCGCGCCACCACGGGATCGCGGTAGAGGCCGAGAAACGACATGGCGGTGGAGAGCACGCCCGACCGCTCGTTCTCGGATTTGTTCAACAGTTCGCGGGCGGACGACGCGATGACGGGATGAAGGCCCGCCTCGCCGAGATGCGGCGTGTCCATCATGGCGCGCAAGGTCGCCTCGACCGGGCGGCGGGGATCGGACAGGAAGTTGGCGACGCCCGCCAAGGTCTTATCCTTCTCCGCGTAGAGAACATGCAGGATCGCGCCGACCAGCAAGCTATGACTGGTCTTTTCCCAATGATTGCGCTTGTCGAGACTGCCTTCGGGATCGACCAGAATATCCGCGATATTCTGCACGTCGCGGACTTCCCATTCGCCCTGCCGCACCTCCAGCAGCGGGTTGTAGGCCGACGATCTGGCGTTGGTCGGATCGAACAGCAGCACGCGGCCATGCTTCGCGCGGAAGCCCGCTGTCAGCGTCCAGTTCTCGCCTTTTATGTCGTGAACGATGGCGGATGCCGGCCATGTCAGCAGCGTCGGCACCACCAGCCCGACGCCTTTGCCGCTGCGCGTCGGGGCGAAGCATAGAACATGCTCGGGACCATCATGGCGCAGATAGTCCCGGTCGTATCGGCCGAGCAGGACGCCATCGGGGCCGAGCAATCCGGCCGCGCGGATTTCTCTGTCCTCGGCCCATCGCGCCGAACCGTAGGTGGCGACGTTCCGGGCTTCGCGCGCGCGGATGATCGACATGAAGATGGCGGCAGCGATGGCGAGGAAGCCGCCCGATACGGCGATGATGCCGCCCTCGACGAAGATCGCGGGCGCATAGGCGTCGAACGAAAACCACCACCAGAAGAAGGCCGGTGGATAATAGACCGGCAGGCCCACCAGCTCGAACCACGGATTGCCAAGCTGCGGCTGGAAGCCGAGGCGGAATGCTATCCATTGCGTCGCCGCCCACGTCATCACCAGAACGATGGTGAAAACGACAGCGATCTGACCCCAAAGGATTCGGCCTCCGCGCAATGCAGGCTCCAGTTGGCAAGAGAGATTGAGCCGATTAGAGAATAAGCGTTTGCGCGGGAGGCAATAGCAAAGATGATGCAGGAGGGCTGCCGGATACTATCGGCGGCAAATAGGATGGGTGCTCGCAATTTCGAGCACATCCAAATGAATCAATTAGATCGGCTCATCTTGTCGGCGAGTCCAAGCAAATTTCGGAGCGCAACACTGCGATTGTGAGGCGACCAGACCGCCGAGAAAGCGACCGGCTCGGGTTCGTCGGTGATCGGCAGGAAGACCACCCCGGATGTTGGCAAGAGGGACGAAGCCGCACCTATGACAGTGATACCGAAATCCTGTCCCACCATCGACAGCAAGGTGCCGCGCCCAACATCAAATCTAAGGATCGAAGGCGCGGGCCAGGTTCCGGCAAGGCGTAAAACGATATGGTCATGCACTTGTGGGCCGGTGCCACCATGTCTGACGATGAACGTGTCCGCTGCCAGATCAGCCCATGTGGCGGCCGAGCGTCCAACAAGAGCGTGCCGCGCCGACACAGCGGCTAAAAGGGGTTCGGTCCATATTCGCCGGGAATGACAGTCGGGCGGTTTGGACGTGCCGGCAACGAACGCAATATCCAGCCGGTCGGCTCGAAGCTGCGTGAGAGTATCGCGTGCTGTGCCCTCCGTGATTTCGATGTCGAGATTGGGATGGTCCTTTCGATACTGACCAATCAGCTCTGCAAGGAAGCTGCCCGGAATCAGGGCATAGACACCGATGCGTAGCCGGCCGCATTCGCCTTGCGCTGTCATGCCGGCGGTCTTGACGGCGTGATCGAGTTGATCGACGCCTGCCACGACCCGCTCCATGAAGTGTCTGCCTGCATCCGTCAGCCGGACGCCTCGCGCATGGCGCTCGAACAGCAGGACACCAAGATTTTCTTCCAGCGCCTTAACGCGCGCGCTGACGCTCGACTGACTGACGCCGAGCGCGTTGGCCGCGTGCCGAAAGTTCAGATGCTCAGCGACGGCAACGAACTGAACAAGGGAAATGAGCGGTATCCTGCCGGACAGGATACCGCCATTCACGAGGCTGCGATGGCGGGTGCGCCGCATGGGTGCCAGCCGTCCTACCAATCGCCGGTTAGACGACTGGCGACCTCTCGGAAGGAACGTCGCGGGATCGAAGTAGCGCCAGACCCACCGATACCAGCACCGCCATCGTCGTCGCGTAGACGATCACGGGCCATGCGGTGTCGCCATTTAACAGCGTCACCGCCAATGTCCCGACGATGCTGACGATCAGACTTTGAATGCAGAAGTAGAACGCGACTGCCGATCCTGCGATGTCATCGAACTGTGCAAGCGCGCCGTTGGCGGTAACAGACACCGTGACGACAATGCCGACCGCCATAACCCACATTGGTAGGACGAAGGTGAGGAATGACGGCGAGCCGTAGAGTTCGCCTATCCCCAACAGGACCGCTCCGCAAACGAGCAGCGCCATCCCACGCGCCACGCATCCCGCGATGCCCCATCTGGCGACAAAGGACTTCGCGAAGCGGGTTGTCACGATCATGACGAATGCGACAGTGGCGAAGGCTAAGCTGAATCCGATCTCCGAATAGTCCGCTTGGCCTATGAGCACGCGGGGGGCCGTCGAGAAGAAGACAAAGAAAGTGCCCATGCCGGCGCTAAAGCCGACCGTGTAAACCCAAAAGGCCGGACTCGCGAAGATCGGCAAAACGGATCGGCGCGTTCCTGCTCCGTCCAACGGGCGGGTTTCGTGCCATCTGAAACCGGCATTCAAGAGTGCGGGTAACGCAAGCGCAGCCAGCGTGACGAATATCGCCCGCCATCCGAAAAACTCGCCGATGAGTGCTCCAGCGATTGGGCCAAGAGCAGGTACGAAGGCCAGCATCGAACTGAAAAGGCCGTAGATGACGACGCCCTCGGGCTGGCTGGCATACACGTCGCGAACCGTCGCGAACGTCGCCACCAGCGCAGCCGATGCGCCGACCGCTTGAAGCAGGCGGAAGGCGACCAAGGCTGCGGCCGTTGACGACCATGCTGCTCCGAGAGACGCAACGACGAAAATCACCCCGCCAGCAAGCAGGACTGGCCGTCGCCCGATGCGATCCGAAAGCGGCCCGAAGATCACTTGGCCCACGCCGAGCATCACCATGTAGAGGCTCAACGTGAGTTGGATAGTAGATGGCGTCGTATTCAGGATGCCGGGCATCGCCGGAACGACGGGAAGGTAAATATCCATCGCCAGTGACGCGAGGATGTCGAAGGGAGCCATCAGCAGCAGAGCTGCCGGCAACGTATAAGCCCACGCGGGGCGTGTGGTGGTCATGACGAATCAACCTCTCGAATAAGGATTCCGGGCGGCGTCTGCTCGTCAGCAATCAAACAGGATTGGTCTTACAGAACGCCGCAACAACAATGCTTGTTGTTGCGGCTTACTTGTCTGCTGTAATACTGGCTCCCATGCCGTTGACCTCACATTGAAAAGATGGATGGCGATTCTATCCGATCATCCCTTCCATCGCAATGCGTCGAGCTGCCAATCCGGGGTTGGACCACCTAGAGTCCAATCCCTCTCTGCCGGCCCAACTGCCAAGACACCGATCCGCCCTGCACGACGCCCATGACCTCGCGGCCGAGCTGACGGTCGATGATCGGCCGCCATGGGACAAGGGTGAACTCATGGGATTTCTCGACCACGGCGAACTTGCCGCTCGATAGCTGCACGGTGCCGGTGAACTTGCCGCTGACGCTCTCGCCATCCGCTGCTGCGCGGAACGGCAGACCTTTGCTCTCGGCCATCTCGGCGCCGACGCGGGCAACCTCGCGTTCGCGCAACGTGGCGAGAAGACTACGCCGATAGAAGATGCGGCCGTCCCGCGCTCGGGCGGCGTCGCCCTGTTCGATATGATGCTCGCGGCGCTGGTCCGCCACTCGTTCGCGACGGCCTTGCTCCGCAGCGGTTACGACATTCGAACCGTGCAGGATCTGCTCGGCCATTCCGACGTCTCTACGACGATGATTTACACGCATGTGCTGAAAGTTGGCGGTGCCGGAGTGCGCTCACCGCTTGATGCGCTGCCGCCCCTCACTAGTGAGAGGTAGGGCAGCGCAAGTCAATCCTGGCGGATTCACTACCCCTGCGCGAAGGCCATCGGTGCCGCATCGAACGGCCGGTTGCGGAAAGTCCTCCCTGCGTCCGCTGATGGCCGGCAGCAGCCCGTCGTTGCCTGATGGATCCAACCCCTCCGCTGCTATAG
>NZ_PXNP01000018.1 GCF_003007675.1 Marinobacter fuscus
TAGGTCGCTTCCGCACAAGATGTCATCTGAGAGCAATATGTTCTCCCGTCACATCTGAATTTCTGATTGGACACCATAGGTTTAGAAAAACTTGAGCTTGCGGGCTCGGAAAAATTTAAACTGGTGAGATCAGAAGTTGCGGCTGTGACGGACGATACGCCACCATTCATATAAGCAAAGATCCCGATAATTAGAACGCCGAAAACTTGTAGCTTGAACGGGCCTTTAGCGTCTTGCCAGTGAACGATCAGGTAAATGAGCGCTACTGGTGCAATAAAAAAGACTGCAAGCCCCCAAAAAATGCCTGTTCTAAAAGCCGAAATTAGCAGACCGATTCCGCCAATGATGAATATTCCAAGACCAACATAAAAAACTACGTCACTCACTCGGTGTTCCTTTTTAAGTTCTAACGCCGCGCTCTGCGGAAATTTAGGAGCGCTAGCGAGTAAATTTTCCGTAGCAGCGCCTTGTTATGCATTTTCCTCCGCTGCCTCTAACGCAAGCGGTAGATAGTGAGCCAACCTTTTTTCTTCAACGTCCACCACAGTAAAAAGCTTCAAATGCCTGCGACCTTTACCGCGACCTTCTAGGAAGCCATAAGTATCAGCAATTTTAGCCCCCATACTTAACTCAACGGACACATGTTCTTTATAGGCAAACACACCGCAGAACTGTACGCCGGAGGAAAAAAGAATGCCGCCATATTTCACTTCCTCAACCATGTCGGGAAAGCTGGCTTTGACGAGAGTACGTACAGCTTCGACTATCGAATATTGCTCTCCACCCAGAAGGCGAATATCACTCAGTAATGCTTGAAGACTCTTAGTTGCCAAGATATTACTCCAAATTAGACAGAAACGGGCGAGCAGATTTCAACCAATATGCCATCTGGACAACGGACATAAGAAACTGTTTGACCCCAAGGCTTGGATTCTGGTGCTTTAACTTCTGTAGCGCCTTTAGACAGTGCTTTGGTGTGAGAGCCTGCGACATCTGTTGTGACCATAGCAACTTCAAACCCAAGGGGCTTGGTAGATTCGCTCGCACCGACGATACCGTCTGGGAAGTTCATACTCCCAAGCTCATAGGACGCGAACGCTAATGTCGTCTCCCCCGTTTCAAGCTCACCATAATCACCTGACTCATGCAAAAAGCGACGACTAAAACCAAATGCCGCTTCGAAAAAGGCAAGTGATTCTTCCACCTTTGGGACATAGATTATTGTGTAACCGAGTTTCATGTTAACTCCTGTACTCTTTTTGCATAACGCGAAGCACAGCGGCGGCCCGACAGGGGCGTCCGGCGGCCATCAGCCGCGTACTGCTGCGATTTGTTAAGTTTTTGCGCGGTTCTTAATCGCAACAATGGGCATGATGATTACCAAGCTATAGAGAAGCATACCAACAGTAAGAGTAGCAAACTCAAGCAATTCAATACCGCGACCCGGTATGTCGAATACGGTATAACTCCATACTCCGGCACTCACACCAATGACAGAATAGATCAAGCCACGGAAGTACGTTCCAATACCAGCCTTCTTGAGTAACGGCCCTCCAATGAGCGCGATAATTCCAGCGGCAAAAAATATCGGGATCGAGTTTACGACAGCGCTTTCAAGCATGAATTCAATAATGCTGTTCACGGCTTCTCCCTAAACTTAACGC
>NZ_PXNP01000019.1 GCF_003007675.1 Marinobacter fuscus
CAGGCACTGCGATTACTGAACCAGTATGGCGACCGCAGCGTTAAACCCCGGTTGTACAGCCTGCACGAACCGGAGGTGGTGTGTATCGCCAAAGGCAAGGCCCGCACTCGCTATAAGTTCGGCTCCAAGGTCAGCGTGGTGACCACCGCCAAAGAGGGCTTCGTGTTGGATTGCCAGGCACTGGCCGGCAACCCCTACGATGGCCACACCGTCGATACGGCGCTCAAACGAGTGCTTCTGCATACCAGCAAGATGCCGGAGCATCTGCTGGCTGACCGTGGCTACCGAGGTAGCGAGAGCACATTCCTCTCCAAAATTCATATCACCGGCAAGCGGAGAGGACGCGGCAAAGCCCACCCCGATCAGCAACACCGGCGAAACAGTATCGAACCGATCATCGGACATCTGAAAAGTGACGGCCTGATGTTCCGGAACTTCCTCAGAGGGTTTGCGGGAGACAAGATACACGCGGTTCTGTGCGGTGTGGGCCTGAACCTGAGGAAGGTTTTGAGGAAGCTCGCCAAGCTTCTTTGGCTCTGCCAAAAGAAGAGGTATTTACGCCTGATTTTGGCTATTTTTTGTTCGACTCTGGCCTTGCCGGAGGAATCAATGGAGACCGGTGAATTGCTGGTTATCTGAAAGCGGCGTTTTTGCAGGGCCGACTACGTAGAGGATCTGGATAGCACTTTAAGTTTTGAGGCGAAGTGCCAGCAAATAGCCTTCAACACGGATGACTTTGCTGAAGGCATACGTGCACATCAGAGCAAGCAAAGGCCTGAATACAAAGGGCAATAAATAATGAGCACAGCAACACCCCAGTCCAGCCTTCGGCTAGTCTGAGGCGTGGACCCGGCACCTCTATAGATTTACCCTGCTCACTTAATAATCATTTTCCGGACAGCCGACTTCAAAATCTTGTTAACAGACGAAATCGGCAAAGGTTCATCAACAAAAGTCACCGCAACAGGGCATTTGTAATGTGCAATAAACCCGCGACAATGGTCCTTTATCTCCTGCTCGGTCGCACTGCCAGGCTCGGCCAACCTCACAACCGCATGAACAGCTTCGCCCCACTTTTCATGGGGAATCCCAATCACAGCGCACTCGACTACCCCCGGATATCGTGACAGTACATTCTCGACTTCAATCGGATAGACGTTTTCACCACCGCTGACAATCATATCTTTGATCCTGCCAGACAAGAAAAGATATCCGCCTTCGTCAAAGTAACCACTATCCCCGGTGTAATACCAACCGTCACTCAAAACAGCATCTGTGAGTTCGGGCGCCCGCCAATACCCTTTCATCACGTTGGAGCCCTTTACTGCAATCTCACCGACCTGCCCGACAGGCAAAACCTTTCGCTGCGAATCTACAATGCGGACATGGTTATGGAACACCGGGCGCCCTACAGATTCAAGACGTGTCAATCTTTCTGGTTCGAGAGAGTGGTCATCACCGTCGAGCACGCAAACCACGGGCGATGCTTCGGTCATACCATAAGACTGGGCAAACGAAACGCCGGGCAATTCATTCAAGGCCCGCTCAAGCAAAGCAACCGGCATCGGTGCCGCGCCATAGGTAATCAGGCGAAGACTGGAAAATTCAAAGTCAGAAAACTGAGGATGTTCGAGCATCATCTGCAACATAGTGGGAACTATCTGCATGGTGTTGATGCGGTACCGTTGCACTGCATCCATGACGGCCATCACGTCAAACCGAGACAAAATTACAGAATGGGTACCAGTCATGGTGGCGGTGAAAACGCGGGATCCTGCTGCCGTATGGAACAAAGGGCTAGCCAGCAAGTGGGTTTCCCGCTCCGTCATCCGATACCAGGACAATCCCCCCAAGGCGTTTGTAAACTGGTTATTATGAGTAAGCATGACTCCCTTTGATCGTCCCGTCGTGCCACCGGTATAGAAAATCAAAAGGGTGTCATCACCACTACTACCGAAGGAACACTGTGGCTGAGGTGAAGACAAAAGATTTTCGTAACCTTCCATACTTTCCGGAGGTGCACCATTACCGGCATAGATGACGGTCTTCAACCAAGGGCAGGCATCCATCAGCAGTTGAGCCTGTTCAATGTGATGTTCGTCTACTAACAAGAGCTCAGGCCGGGCATCTTCCATACAGGCAATCATCTCAGCGGTAGAGAGCCGGAAATTCAGAGGTAACGCGATAGCACCTGCTTTGGGGGCAGCGAAAAAAAGCTCAAAACACCAATGCGAATTGAAACCCAGATAGGCGACGCGGTCCCCCGCAACAATTCCTTTCGCGGCTAAAACCTCTGCAAAGTTGCAACAGCGCTCATAAGTCTCTCGCCAGCAGAAAGTTCGATCTTCAAATGTTATAGAAGGGCTGTCCGGCCAGAGCTCGGCGGCCCTCTCCAACAGATTCTGAACGGCGATAGATGATGGTTGCCCTGAGTCGCAACCAAGTTTTGCTGAAGACATCATAACTCCCGATAAAATTTATTTTTTATGCAATATCAAGCACGGCTTTGACCCGGCTTATGTCTACCTTAGTCCGTACCAATGAGCGCCCCGAGCATCGACGGAAAACCCAACTGTTCCCTCACTGATAAGATAATTCAGGCAGGCCAGAGCTTCGCCTGTCGCAAGATTAAAGATCATGAAGTGATCGTGATTTATGTGGCGACCGAAGATCACCTCAAACAGATCGACAACTCTCTTGGGCCCTTCTAACAACGCATTCCGTAAACGATTGAAAGCTTGCTCCTGGCTATGCAGCAAGCTATCAATCCGTGCGTGCAACCCTTCAAAACAGCGCTGGTGGGCTGGCAATACGAGCACATCATCTGGCACTTCGTTTTTGAGTTTTCGCAATGAGGCAAGCCAATCCTCCATCGGATTTGCATTGGGCTCTAAAGGAGTTACCGATACGTTGGATGAGATTCCCGGCAGCACCTGATCCCCCGAAATGAACAACCCGCTCTTTTCTGAATAAAGACATGCATGCTCTGGAGAGTGGCCGCTTCCAATGATCACTTTCCACTCATGGCCACCAAATTGGTGACACTGGCCTTCTTCAAGGCGCCTGTAGCTGCGGGGCAAACGGTAGATACGCTTGCCATAATTTGGATAGTGGTCCAGGTAACCCTGGATGGCATCATCGGACCAACCTGCCGCGATCTGAAATGCTCTAAAGTCATCGGGCGTTTGATCGTCCTCAGCATGGGAGATCATTGTCTGACAGGTATGATACTCCGTCCGGGTCATCCAGAACTCTTCAGCGCCGCTCTCCATCAACCAGCCAGCCAAACCGACATGGTCTGGGTGCAAGTGGGTGACAATAACGCGCTTGATACGCATTCCATTCGGCATCTGAGCCATGAGAGCGCCCCAGGCATCTCTGGCTTCCTGAGTATTCATGCCGGTATCAACCAGAGTAAAACCATCTGCATCTTGCAGCAGCCAGACATTGATGTGATTCAGCTTACCCGCCAGCGGGATGCGAGCCCAATGCACATTCGGCGCCACCTCCAGCATTTCTGCAGGGCCGGGGCTGTGCCTTGCACCCTGAATCTTCGAAGCCAACTCAGACATTAGCTGCGCTCTCCTCGAACGCTTCGTCCTGCAGTTTTCTCCACATAATTTTTCCCGTACCGGATTTGGGCAGTGCATCTACGATGTGTACAGAGGTAGGCACTTTGTAAACCGCCATGTTCTCCCTGCACCAGGCAATAATATCGGCCTCGGAGAGGTTCTCAGGAGCGCCCACCTTCAGAACAACCAGCGCCCGCGCAGTTTCGCCCCGTTTGGGGTCTGGTGCTCCAATCACGCAGGCCTCCTGTATATGCGGGTGACCATACATAATGCTCTCGACTTCCGCCGGCCACACCTTGAACCCAGAGGCATTGATCATCCGTTTGAGACGGTCAACCATGAAGAAATAGCCTTCATCATCGATATAACCCAGATCCCCTGTGCGCAGGAATCGATTACCATCGAGTTCGATAAAGGTCTTCTCCGTGGCTTCAGGATTGTTCCAGTAGCGGAGCATCACCTGATTGCCGTGCAGAACGATTTCACCTGTCTCGCCCTGCGACAACTCTTTGAGCGTGGCCGGATCGATAATTCGTGCATCCACGTTAAAACTGGGGATGCCAAGGCACTGGCGCTTACCACGCTCGATCGGATTGCCAAGAATAAAGGCCGCCGTTTCGCTCAGCCCGTATGCTTCGTTGTAGGAGATGCCGAATTCATCCCGCAACTTCTTCGAGATTGCTTCCGGCATTGCTGCACCGCCGCCCATCAATCGAGTCAGGCTTGAAACGTCCCGCCCTGCCAGCGCGGGGTTCGAAAAGAAATCCACAATCATTGAAGGCGGCGCACTCCAGACATTCACCCCGTAACGCTCAATCAGTGTCAGTGCAACATCACGATCCCAGCGCTGCATCAACACAGAAGTGGCGCCGGTCAGCAGGGGTGAGTTCATACCGCCCTGCATGCCCAGGAAATGAAACAGGGGAGCTATCGCCAGAGCGGTCTGTGCAGAAGAGCCACCTCGCCAGATCTTTGAGCTCTCAATCGATGCCATCACAGTGAAATGGGAGTGAACACATCCCTTTGGGTTTCCAGTAGTACCAGAGGTATAACCGATCACGGCCAAATCTTCACTGCATCCAGAAAACTCCATCGGCTCGTGGCTCTGGGCCAGCGCATCCGTCCATAGAACAATACCAGCACCGGAATGCTGAACCCGGGGTTCCTGCACCGCAGCCGGAAGGTTGAGATCCGTATCCTCCTTAATGAAATCAGAATAGGCGTGGACAATCAGATGATCCAGATCCCCGGCAAACAACAGTGGCTCAGCGTTACTGAACAACTCCTGTGCAGCAAGGGCCACCCGGGCGCCACTGTCGGTAACACAATAGCGAAGCTCCTCGCCCAGGTTCATCGGGTTAACCGGCACCACCACACCCTGTGCGCGCAAGACGGCATAGTAACCGATCACGAACTGAGGGCAGTTCTGCGAATACAGTGCCACCCTGTCGCCGGGCTTAACCCCGCACACTTTCTGCAGGTAACCGGCCAGTAACTCGACCTGTTCAGACAATTCAGAGTACGTCAACACAGTGTCATAAAACACGATCGCTGGCTTGTCGGGGTAACGCCCGGTGGCGACCTCCAGGTTGTAGTACAAGCTCGTCTTTGGGACATGAAGCTCTCTGGGGAAGCCCTTGGGCCAATACTCGGTTGTCGCAGCACTCATATTTATTCTCCTGCGTTAACGTCTCTTATCTCAATTTCCGGAACTCTGACTTCATAGTCAGAACATTTTTCTCGCAATCAGCTCTTTCATGATCTCGTTAGAGCCGCCATAGATCTTGCTGACTCGGGCATTGGCGTACATCTTCGCAATCGGATATTCGAGGATATAGCCGTAACCGCCATGCAACTGGAGGCACTCGTCAATCACTTCGCAGTTCTTTTGGGTAGCCCACCACTTCGCCATCGCTGCAGTCGTTGTATCAAGCTCGCCGGCCAACAATTGCATCATGCACTGGTCAACAAACGTCGTCGCAATGGTGGCAACCGTCTGACATTCAGCAAGTTTGAAGCGGGTGTTCTGCATCTGGCTGAGGCTCTGGCCGAACACTTCCCGCTGACTCACATATTCACGGGTAAACTCAATGGCCCGATGCATGCTCGCTTGGGCACCCAGAGCGATGATCATCCGCTCCTGCGGCAGCTGCTGCATCAGCTGAACAAAACCCTTTCCTTCCTCTGCACCGAGCAAGTTGCTGACTGGCACCCGGACTTCATCAAAAAAAAGTTCTGCCGTGTCCTGGGCTTTCTGACCAATTTTCTCCAGCAACTTACCCCGGCGGAAACCTTCAACCTCATCCGTCTCAACCATGATGAGTGAAATCCCCTTTGCCCCCAGTTCTGGGTTGGTCTTGGCAACAACGCAAATCAGGTTGGCGTGGTAGCCATTGGTGATGAACGTCTTTGAACCGTTAATGACATAGTGTTTTCCATCCCGGGCCGCCTTGGTCCGAACACTTTTAAGATCGGAACCAACCCCTGGCTCAGACATCGCAATCGCAGCCACCAACTCACCGGTTGCCATGCGTGGCAGCCATTTCTGCTTCTGCTCTTCACTTCCATAGGCGAGGATATAGTGCGACACAATGCCGTTATGCACACCAATACCAAAGTTGACCAAGGCCCGTGTAATTTCGATGTTGATGATGGCCTCATGGGTAAAATCACCGCCGCCACCTCCGTATTGCTCCGGAATACTTGCACACAGCAGGCCCATTTCACCGGCGCGGGACCAGGCCTCTCGATCAACAAACCCCTGCTTTCCCCAGCGGTCCTGATTAGGCACAAATTCCTTTTCCAGGAACTTGCGTACCGAATCACGAAAAATTTCCAGCTCTTCAGTCATCCACGGAGATCTGTACTGTTGGCCCAAAATCTTGTCCTCTCTATTTGTTATGCAGGCCACTTGGCTCAAAAACTCGACTCCAGAGTAAAAGCCAAACAGACTTTTCCCAATGGCAATAATGGGTGTTTTGATTAGCAATTCTGGTACCGGCTACCGCTTGCACCCTTCATCAGCCAGGCTGGCAACAGTGCAAACCCAAAAATCAATGCCAGAACCAGAAAGCTATCCCTGAAACCACTCTCATACCCCTGAAACCAGACCAACTCCCCCAACTGATAGCGAGCAAACATCCCAACAAGCTCCGGGCTGAGACCAACCACCTGATACCCATTTTCAATGGCAGTGAGCCATTGACTGGTTACAACATTTCCTGATGTCTGGGTGCTGGCGATCGCTGCTGCGTGAAAAGAACTGCGCCACTCCAGAACAACAGCCAGTACGTTCACCCCGACAGCGCCGCCTAACTGCCGAGCAAAGTTGTTTGCTCCGGCTCCCTGACTCAGTAAATGATCCGGAAGCACCTTTAACGACCCGGTACTCAGAGACGGCATTCCCAGCCCCAGTCCCAAGCGCCCCACCAGCACCCAGCCGCCCAGAACCCAGGGCAAGGTGCTTACATCCACCTTCGCCAGTTCCCAGCAGGACCAGGCAAAGAGCATCACACCTGAAGCAATCAGGATACGAGCCGGATAGAGGTCACTCATTTTGCCGGCAATCGGAAAAATGAACCCCATCGCAAGTCCCGCGGGCATCAACAGAAGGCCTGAGGCTGTCGCTGTGAAACCCTGAATTTCCTGTACAAACAAAGGCACCAGATAGGTTGAACCAAACAGCCCGGCACCGTAACAAAAGGCCACCAAAGACCCTGCCGCAAACCCGGGGTTGGCAAAGATCCTCACTGCCAGAAGTGCTTTGTCACTTCGCCACTCCCAAGCGATAAAGACCACGGCAGCAGCCAGTGCGAGCGCTCCGCCCCCCACAATCGAAAACGAAGTCCAACCCAGACGCTGACCGTTCGACAGCGTCCACAACAACGCAGAAAGAGCAATGCACAACAGGAGAAACCCGCCCCAATCAAAGGGGCTGCGCACGGAGTCTGACTCCCGGTCAGGCGCAAAAAAGAGCGCCAGAACTATGCCAACGAGACACGCTGGTAGCGGCAGAAAAAAAACAGCCCGCCAGCTCATCAGATCAACAAGAAAGCCCCCCAAGGCAGGGCCAACAGCGGGCCCAAGAATAACGCCCAGGCCATAAACCCCCATCCCTAGCCCCCGTTGATCCGACGGAAAAACCCGGAAAATAACAGTCATAGCCAAGGGCTGAATAATGCCCGCCATCGCCCCCTGCACCACCCGGGAAACAATGACCATATCTTCGTGCACGCTCATGCCGCCAATCGCCGCCGCAAGGATGAAAATGACCATCGCACCGATATAAGCCGCCTTCATCCCGAAGGATTCAAGCACCCACGAACTCAACAGCATAAAAGACGCCATGGCCGCCAGAAATCCAGTCGAAAGCCACTGAGCCTTGGTTTGGGCAATTCCAAAATTCCCCATAATGTCCGGAATGGCTACGTTAACGATGGTTGCCGCAAGCGTCATCGATAAAGTACCAAGCATGACTGTCAAAGTGCTTAGCCACTTGTAGGCAGGCCCGTAGCGATCAAACAGCTGATCAATCCCGGACACGTATTCCAACCTCCACCATCATGCCCGGACGTAGCCGCGGGTCAGGCGCATCAAAGCGAATGCGAACAGGTATACGCTGGGTGGTTTTCGTGAAATTGCCACTGGGATTCGGGCTCGGAATCAGCGCAAACTCGCTCGTAGTTGCATAGCCAACACGGGTAACCTCTCCCTGGAATGTTTTCTCCGGCATAGCATCTACCGTGATAATCGCCGCCTGACCCGGAGAAATTTTCCGTATGACGGTTTCCTTGACATTAGCCTCCACCCAAAGAGAGTCTGGTGAATAGGCAAGCATCAGCGTCTGCCCCACCTGCACAAACTCACCCTGCTCGACGAAAACCTTGGCAACCCGACCAGGCAGCGGGCTGAGCACACTATGATCCTCAAGTCTCAGTCGAAGCCTTTGCTCCTCTGCATCGAGCTCGGCAATTTCCTGAGTGACGACACCCTTTTGGCCGGCAAGCACACCCTTGCGCGCCAAAGAGGCTCGGGCCTTCTCCAAAGCCGCATTGGTTGATCGAAGCTCACTGCCCGCGAAACTGACTTTGACATCTGCTTGCTGGCGACGATACGTAGCATCTGCGAGCTGCTGGGCCGAAACCATCGCGTTTGCGGTCATGCCCTCCAGGCGCCTCAAATCAGCCGCCGCCTTCTCAAGTTCAAGCTTGGCTTGATTGAGTTCTATCTGAGCCCTGGCTACTGCTTCTTCAGCCAGAAACAATTCGGCCCGGTCTACAGCTTCGACATAGGCCAGTTCCGCATCCAGGCGGTCCAGCTCAGCGCGCAACGTGGCCTGACGGCTAACCAGAACTTTCAGCTCAAGACGGAGCTCTCCGCTATCAATAGTCACCAGAGGCTGAGACTTTAAGATCTCATCGCCCTCGTCAACCGCGACCTGATCCAACCATCCGGGTAACCTGGACGCTACGGCGACCATGTCGCTCTTGATGCGTGCGTCCACTACGTGCACGTGACTCATCCGGTAAAAAAGCCACTGGGCGACAACCACCAACAGCACGCCAAGCAAGGCCAGAGTGACAACAAGCTTCGTTGTCACTCTACCTCGATTGTGCGAAATCCCGATCACAGGGTTGGGCATGGTCTCGTCCTTTGTGCCATTCTTGTGGACTAAAACGTCATATGACTAGGGCGGCATCAAGGCTCAAGCGACGCGCGCCAAGATGCTCCTCGCCATGGCGATTACAGGTGCATCAACCATCTGACCATCTACCTTGAACGCACCTTCGGCTGATTCTGCAGCGATTATCACTCGTTCCGCCCACGCCACCTGCTCCTGCGTCGGTGCAAATCCGGTCTGCACAGGTCCAACCTGCTTCGGGTGAATACACAACATTCCGGCAAAGCCCATGTTACGCACCCGGCGAGCACGCCGTGTCACTGCATCAGGGTCATCAAAGACCGGGAACACTGTCTCAATCGGCGCCGGCAGTCCCGCAACTCGAGAAGCAATCAGCAACTGATACCGGCAATGGTCGAGAATAACCTGGGCACCTTCAGTGTCCCCTTCAATGCCCAGGTCATCGCTCAGGTCGAGCCCCCCATAACTGAGTCTTTCGACTCCCCTGGCTGCTGCAATCTCATTCACAGACCTGATTCCCAACGCCGTTTCGATTAGCGGAATCACCGGCTTTCCGGCCTCGGTTGCAGATACAATGTCGGCGGCAGACTCGGCTTTCGGCAGCACGATTCCTGCAACATTTTCATGCTTGCGACACAGATCAAGATCTGCTGAAAACTCCGCGGTTCCACGTGCATTCACACGAACGAAAACCGCAGATTCGCGGTGCGTGGCCAGGAAGGCGTCCAGTGCGGCCCGGGCCTCCTCTTTTGCGCCCGCTGGTACAGCGTCTTCAAGATCCACGATCACCGCGGCGGCACCGGAAGCGACTGCCTTAGGGATGCGTTCAGGCTTCGTTGCCGGAACAAAAAGCATGGTAGTCAAGTCGTTGGCGGTCATGGCCAGACTCCTGTTAACAATAGATAGGGCGTCAGACGATGCCCTGATTGATAAAGTTATGCGTTTGATTCTCGCTGTAGCCCAACTCACTCAGGATCGCTGTCGTGTGCTCGCCCAGGGCAGGAACGGCCGAAACGGTGTCATCAAACCAGATTCCTGGTGCCTTCAAAAATGGAATGACTCCAGCAGGTGTTTGCACCTCTTGCCAGCGGCCACGGGCTCTTAGTTGTGGGTGAGCCCACACATCGGCCATATTGTTTACCAAAGCATTGGCTATCCCGGCGTCATCGAGACGGTTAACCACATCTTGCGTCGACATTGATCGGAATGCGGCGGTTATCCGGGCCGAAAGCTCAATCCGGTGTTCCGACCTCAGAGGTACATCAACATAAAGGGGATCAGACGCCAGACTGTCATCTTGCAAGACCTGTTCACAGAAGACCTTCCACTCCCGGTTATTCTGCAGGCCCAGCATCACCACACCGCCATCACCAATAGAAAACGGACCGTAGGGATAGATTGTTGCGTGGGATGCGCCAGCCCGGGGAGGTGGCTGAGCCCCTTCGAAACTGTAGTAGAGTGGGTGCCCCATCCACTCAACCAGACATTCAAGCATCGACACATCGATGTGAGATCCTTCGCCAGTGCGGGCCCGCAACAAAAGTGCCGACATGATCGATGAGTAAGCGTACATACCCGCCGAGATATCAGCGACAGAGCAACCTGCTTTGGACATCCCGTCTTCTTCCGGGCTTCCGGTCACCGACAAGAATCCACTCTCACTCTGGATCAAAAGGTCATAAGCTTTCTTATGCTGGTAAGGGCCACCCTGCCCATAACCCGAGATGTCACAAACAATCAGGCCCGGATATCTGGCCTGGAGCGTAGAGAAGGAAAGCCCCAGACGCGAACACGCACCCGGCGCCAGATTCTGAACAAACACATCCGCCGTCGATAAAAGCTGATGGAGGATATGCTGCCCGGTCTCTGACTTAACATTGAGCGTCAAGCTTTCTTTCGATCGGTTCGCCCAGACAAAGTGCGAAGACAAGCCTTTCACCCGGGTGTCATAGCCCCGGGCGAAGTCCCCTTCGCCCGGCCGCTCGATCTTGATAACCCTGGCTCCCTGTTCCGCCAGATGGCGGGTACATAAAGGAGCGGCCACCGCCTGCTCAAGCGCTACAACGGTCACCCCCTCCAAAGGAAGCTGTCTTCGATTTTCCATCTCCACAAGACCATCCCAAACAGCAGATTCTCAGAATGAACGAGGCAACTCCAACAAGTGCTCCGCAACGTAAGACAGGATCAGGTTGGTTGAGATAGGCGCAACCTGATACAGGCGAGTTTCACGGAACTTCCGCTCAACGTCATACTCGTTCGCAAAACCAAAGCCGCCATGGGTCTGCAGGCAAGCGTTTGCCGCTTCCCAGGAAGCCTCAGCTGCCAGGTACTTAGCCATGTTTGCACTGGCGCCGGCATTGCGACCGCTGTCGTATTCTTCACACGCTCTCCAGCGCATCAGATCTGCTGCCTCAACGTTGATGTGCGCCTTGGCAATCGGAAACTGAATCCCCTGATTTTTGCCGATGGGGCGACCAAACACTTCCCGGTCATTGGCGTAGTTTCGGGCCTTTTCGATAAACCAGCGGCCATCACCGATGCACTCGGCGGCGATCAACGCGCGCTCTGCGTTCAGGCCATCGAGGATATAACGGAAGCCTTTTCCTTCTTCCCCGATCAGGTTCTCCGCCGGAATTTCCAGGTCGTCAAAAAACAGCTCGTTGGTTTCGTGGTTGACCATGTTAGCAATCGGCTGAACGGTCAGACCGTTACCAATAGCTTCGTGCAGATCGACAATAAAGATCGACATGCCCTCCGACTTCCGGGTCACTTCATCTAGCGGCGTTGTGCGGGCAAGCAGAATCATCAGGTCTGAATGCTGGATTCTGGAGATCCACACCTTCTGACCGTTGATGACGTACTTATCACCCCGCTTAACTGCGGTGGTCTTGATCTTGGTTGTATCCGTACCGGTCGTTGGTTCAGTTACACCCATAGACTGCAAACGCAGCTCACCAGCCGCAATTCTTGGCAGGTACTTCTGCTTTTGCTCCTCGCTACCATGACGCAACAGGGTAAACATGTTGTACATCTGCCCGTGCACGGTTCCGGAGTTTCCACCAGCGCGATTAACCTCTTCCAGGATGACCGAAGCTTCGGCAACGCCGAGGCCAGATCCCCCATATTCCTCAGGAATCATCGCGGCCAACCAACCGGCCTTGGTCATCGCCTCAACAAACTCTTCGGGAAACGCTTTACGCTCATCAACGCTGCGCCAGTAGGCCGCATCAAACTCAGCGCACAACCCACGCACGCCTTCGCGAATATCTTCATACTTGTTTAAGGAAGGGCTAGTCATCTTTCAGTTCTCCTCGAATTCAATTTCAGCCTCATGCGCAGGGCCATCCTCGTTGGCGGCCCAAAGCAATGCACGACGTTCGCCATCCATTCGGCCTTCTACGTTAAAACTTTTATTGACTGTCAGAGGGCGTAAACCACGATAAGACAGTTTTTTCGGGCGCAAGCCCGGATTGGCCTCCAGAAACGCCTGCAACATCAAAGTGGCAATCAGCGGACCGTGGACCACAAGATCCGGATATCCTTCTACCGAGGTTGTATAGGGATGATCGTAGTGAATACGATGGCCATTGAACGTGACCGCGGAATAGCGGAACAGTAGCAGTGGTGACGGCGTAATAGTCTGGCTCCACTCTGCATCCTTAATCGGCTTATCCAGAGACAGGCGGGGGGGCGCCGGAGCCTTGTAGACAATATCCTGCTCTTCAGAAATACACAGTTCACCGTCCTGACGATATTCATGGCCCACCGTCACAAACAACAACTTACCGGCTCTGCCCACTTTTTCCTGAACGGCAAGAATTTCTGAGCTACGCTCAGCAGCCACCCCGACTTTAAAGGGCTGGTGAAACTCCACCCGGCCACCTGCCCACATGCGGGTATCGCCCGCAGATTTCGGCAAAAAACCACCGGGGGCGATATGCCCATCCGGTCCTGTTCCAGAGGGTGGAACCGGAATCTGAAAGTATGCCCAATGCCACAAGGGAGCCAGAGAATCCCCCTCTGCCGGCGCAGCCCTGTCGAGCGTTGCGGCAATACGTTCCGCATGCGCCGGATCAAGCCTGTCACAGCGTGTTTCCCGCTTACCAATCCAATCTTGTGGTGAACTTGCCATACCAAACCTCTATCAATCTTTATTCTGGGTTCTGCACCTTCCCAATAATGCCGTTATAATAGATGCGGTAGAATTTGTTTTTTCGCAAGGGGCCTTTCGGTTTTCTTGAACATCTTGCTAACCTACCCATTTCTCCAACATCTAATCGGCTGCAGCAACCATGCACTTCAACATTCCCGACCTGAACCTGTTCATCCATGTCGCGGAGGCCAGCAGCCTGACCGGCGGTGCCCGGCGAGCCAACCTCTCAACTGCTGCCGCCAGCATGCGCATCAAATCGCTCGAAGGTCAGCTCGAAACCCGGCTGTTTTACCGTGACAGTCAGGGGGTGGAGCTGACGCCTGCCGGACACGACCTCCTGGTTCATGCACGCGCGATCATGAGACAGGTCGATTACATAAAAGACGAATTTTCACAATACGCCGAGGGTCAGTCTGGCCATTTAAGGATTTTCGCCAATACAACCGCTGTCAGTGACTTCATGCCCGATGTACTTGCTCGCTTCTTGGTTGACCGACCAGGTGTCACCATTGACTTGCAAGAGCGCATGACTCACGAAATCGTTCGCGGCGTACTGGACGGCTCATCCGATTTGGGTGTAATTGCCGGCCCGGTGAAAGACGCCAAAAAGCTTCAGGTCATACCTTTCAGCGTCGACCGCCTGGTACTGGTTACACCTCACGATCACGAGCTGGCCAGAGAGGCCCAGGTATCCTTCCGGCAAAGCTTGGGATACCCTCACATCGGGCTTCGTGAAACCAGCACTTTGTTCCAGTTCCTGAAAAGCCAGGCTCAGGAAGCCGGTGTAGACCTTCAGATGCGCATCCAGGTTTACGGCTTTGAGTCTGCCTGTCGAATGGTCAGCCGAGGCGTCGGCATCAGCATCCTGCCCCGCTCCATTGCCCACCGCTATGCCGATTTCATGAACATCCACACCGTAGACCTGGCCGATGACTGGGCTGAACGAGAGCGCAGCCTGATCGTGCGGGAACTGGACGCCCTGCCGAAATGCGGCAAAGCCCTAGTCGAGCAATTTCAAAATCTTACAGAGCACTAAAGTACTCAGGACAATTGCCTGACGAGCCCCATCTAACCTCGACGAAATACACCGGGGCGACGCTCTGTTACTGCCGTCACACCCTCTTTGTGATCCAGCGTCTTGGCCAGGCACACCTGCTCTGCAAACTCATGCTCGAGATGACTCGCCAACTGCTCGACCAGACCACTGCGCATCGTGGAGCGGGTTGACTCAACCGCCAGCGGTGCACACTGGGCGATCTCAGTCGCAAATTCGATGGCGGCAGATTGCACTTCTTCAGCATCTACCAGTAAGTCGGCCAGGCCAAACCTAAGAGCCTCTTCACCTTTGATGCGGCGACCGGTCAACAACATCAGCTTTGCATTTTGCTCCCCAATCAGTTTTGGAAGAACCAGACTGATACCAAAGCCCGGATGCACCCCTAGCTGAACGAAGTTCGCGGCGAAGCGGGTTTCATGACACACCACTCGGAAATCCGGCACCAACGCCAATCCCAGTCCGCCGCCAATCGCGGGCCCTTGAATGGCACCAACAACCGGCTTGGTAAATTTATAAAGCCTGATCGCTTCCTGATACAGACTCAACGCATTGTGGTCCGAAGTCTCATCGAACAGACCAGCTCCGCTCCCCGAAAAATCCGCGCCGGCGCAAAATACTCTGCCCTGCGCGGCAAGCACAACGGCCCGACAGCGATCATTCCGCTCCAGTGTTTCAAAGGTGTCCGCGAGCTGCTTGATCAGCTCCACATCAAAGAAATTAGTGGGTGGGCGACAGATCTCGACCACCACCACATGCTCACCACACCACTGCACATTCAAATCGTCATAATCAGTCACAGTAAACACTCCCTATATTATCGAGTCGCCAAATCCCACGCTTTACCGAGCACAGAATCGCCATGACCGGATTGCACCTCGTCTTGAATCAGCTCACCAATATACTCCGACCAATAAAACTCGGAACCAAACTCTTCCCGCCAACTCCAGACCCGGCGAGTAAAATGTTGCAACGGGTATTCATAGCTGAACCCCATAGCACCATGAGCCTGGTGGGCGTTTTCCGGAACTTTCTGAGCCGCCTCGCCGGCAACAAACTTCGCCGATGCGATGGCGATAGCAGTTGAACGATCACCACGAAGTGGCCGTTCCGCATTGCTAACGGTGCGTACAGCCTGTTGAACCGCAGCACCGGCAAGCGCTGTCTCCCCGACGATATCTGCGACCCGATTCTGAACAGCCTGAAACTTACCCAACGCTCGCCCGAACTGCTTGCGCTCAGCCACATAGTCAAGTGTCAGTTCCCCAACCCGGTCCAGAGCGCCAACGATCTGAACGGCGCGCAGCAAAGCACAGAACTGCCGAAGGCCGTCTTCGGTGAGATTTTCAATACGCCCAGACAGTTGGCTGGGTATAGCGGAACGCAAGATGATCCTTGTGCGTACTTCTCCGGCCAGATTACGCCGATGCTCCATATCAATGGTCGACGGTGCGAAAGAAGCGACTCTCAGATGACCTTTTTCGAGCACAGGCACAACAATCACCGATGCCTCGTGAGCGCCGGAAGCCATCTCAATGGTGCCATTCACTTCACCACGCACCGCAACCGGAAGCTCACCCCCATCGTACCCCAGGGCCGTCCAACGTCCGGGAACGGTCAGCCCGCTGACAGCCAGCAACAGATTTGCCACCAGTGTCTCCGCAAGCGGTAATGGGAGTGCAAAAGAGGCAGCCTTACGAATTAACTCGAACCCCAGCGCCAGCGAACCACCAACACCCCCAAACTCCTCAGGCACCCACGCCAAAGGTAATCCAGAATCAAGAATTGCATTTGCCAGATCTTCCGGCACCTGCCCCTGTTCATACCGCACCGCCGCTTCGGTCGTGCAGATATCGCTCAGCAGCCGCTCGGCTGCATCAAGGATAAGCAGATCAGTCTCATTCATAGTATGTCCTTAGCCCGTTCGGCGCGATGCGACTTATCGGAGCCCGATTCCCCGGGCTACAATGCCTTTGAGCACCTCATTGGTCCCCCCACGCAACGTAAACGACGGTTGGCGTAACAAGCTATCCGTCATCAAGTCATCGAGAACATCGCCATTACCACTTTTCCAGAGGATTGGCCGGAACGCTCGTAGCCGCTCAACCACGTCCTGCTCAAAACGCGTTCCCAGATCTTTCACCAACGCCGCCTCAACATCCGGAGACTTACCGGACTCCAACAGTGCAGCGACACCCAGTGACATCGCCCTCAGAGCCCTAACACGGGCGATAATGCCGCCTACAATAGCCGCCTGGCGCGCATCCAAATCCGAAGCCGCCCGAACCAAGGCATGCTCAACCACAATGAACGTACTCAAAAAACGTTCCGGCCCTGAGCGTTCCAGAGCAAGCTCACTGGTAATCTGTTTCCACCCCTCACCAACCTTCCCAAGCACGGAGTCATCCGGTACAAAAACGCTATCAAAATGACTTTCATTAAAGTGCATCAGGCCACTCATATCCCGAATGCCACTGATCGCAACACCCTGGGAATCAAGCGGAACGAGAAACTGGGTCAACCCTTCGTGGCGTTTACCCTCAAGCGGATCGGAAGTCCTCGCCAGAACCGTCATGTACTGGCAATGCTGTGCACCTGAGGACCAAAGCTTGGTACCTGTGATTTCCCAACCGCCATCAACTTTTCGCGCCCTGGTTTTGACCGATGCGAGATCAGAGCCAGCCTCAGGCTCACTCAATCCCAACGCAAAAAAACACTCACCTGCAGCGATACGCGGAAGAATGTTGCGCTTCATATCCTCGGTACCAGAAGAGAGAATAAGCGGACCACTTTGCCGGTCGGCAATCCAGTGCGCATGCACGGGCGCCCCAACGGCTAATAATTCTTCGGTAATCACATATCGATGGAGCGCACTCAGCTCTCGCCCACCGTACTGTTTGGGCCAGGTAACGCCGAGCCAGCCCTTTTGGCCAAGCTTACGACTGAAATCCAGATCAACCCCAGCGCACCAGCAGTCGGTTACCGGAGTAAAGCGATCATTGCAGATTTCCTCACGCAAGAAGGTTCGGACTTCACTTCTGAGATCGTAGATGCTCTGATCAAGTTCAGGAGCCGGAAAGTTAAAACGGATTCCACTCATACCAAATACTCGCTGTTGCTTTTACGTCAGCTCTGGCAAAAAAAAGGGTTTTCTTTAACAAGAAAACCCTGACCCAAATAAGGGGGTAGACAAACAACAATACAACACCAATATCAATCAATTAACTGCAGGTTACAAATACCAAAGAGAGATAACCCGTATAAAAAACCGGCATCCCTTAATCTCACCCCATTGAATTCGGTATGAGTAGTGAAATGATCGGGAACGCAACAATTAAAGCCAACACGATCATATCCACCGTTAAAAACTTGATCACACCCGAGAAAATTGTATGCACCTTTATATCTTTGCCAACAACACTATTGATGACAAATACATTCATACCAAGTGGCGGCGTCACAAGACCAATTTCCAGTAGTTTGACAACAACCACGCCAAACCAGATCAGATCCATCCCCATCCCTTCAACCACAGGAATCACGAACGGAAGGGTCAACAGCATGGTACCAATGGAGTCGAGAAACATACCAAGAACAATGTAAAGCAACACAATACAGAAAAGTACTTGCCAGGTTTCAAGCCCAAGCCCTTCAACAAATCCAACGAAAGCCCCGGTAACACCGGTTAACGACACGAAGGAGACAAAGATCTTTGCACCGACTGCAATAAAAAATAATGACGCGGTCTGGAAAGTGGTTTCCTTCATGGAACCAAGGAAATCTTCCCACGAGAGTCTGCGTGATATAACACCAAAACCAACCGCAAACACGAAGCACACTGCGGCGGCCTCGGTCGCCGTGAACACGCCGCCGTAGATCCCACCAATGATAATGAACATCAGCATTAATGCCGGCCAACCTTTAACGGCTGCCCTGAACCGATCTCGATTGGTAATCACAATATCCTTCGGCGCCGGCGCATGATGGGGCTTGAGAATCGCCCAGACCATAACCACAAGAATGAAGCCAGTTATTGTCAGAATACCCGGCAACACCCCCGCCAAAAACAGCTTGTTTACCGACTGCTCCGTGAACATGCCGTAAAGAATAAACAGTACGCTCGGCGGAATGAGCGAACCCAGCGTCCCCCCCATAGCAACGGTGGATGTAGCAAGCTGCTTGTTGTAGCCAAAACGAAGCATCTCCGGCACACAGATGCGCCCCATTGAGGACGCACATGCCAGACTGGAGCCGGTAATTGCCGAAAAACCACCACAACCAAACAGCGAGGCTACAGCCAGCCCGCCAGGCATTTTCGCGAGCCAAACGCGGACTGCCTCATAAATGTCTGTGGTTATCCTGGTGTGGTAAGCAATATGACCCGCAGCGATAAACAACGGAATCATGCTCAACGAATAGGAGTGGATAAAATCAAAAGCATTGGACTCAATGAGAGCTAAGGCCGGTCTGAGACCACGCTCAAAGATAAAGTCGCTGCCAGGCCGCCAGGCATAGGTAATCAACGAGCAAATAGACGCTACCCCTACAAGGACATATGCGATAGGAACGCGCATAAAAAGAAGAAATAACGCCGAGCCAAATCCCCAGGCACCAATAACAGTCGGTTCCATTAGTAGCCACCCTCTTTCTCTGATCCTTCTTCCGGAGCATTCACTACGCCAAACACAACCAAAACATCAAAAATGGAAAGGTCGATAAGCCTGATAAAAAACAAGATATATCCACAGAAAAACAGGCTTCTACCTGGCCACTTTGGCAACTCAAGCAAGCCGAAAAAATAGGCACCCGAATCAACAACATCAATAAATGACAGATATGCAGCGTAAGTAATTGGAGCGACGGCAATAACGCCGAACACCGAGGCCAAAACATTCAACGCCTGCTGAATCTTGACACCGAATTTCTGGGTAAATATCTCTACGGTAATAAACCCTCTATCCGCCGCTACAAAAGCTAGCGGCAATACCAGGGCACCAATCATGAATTCGCCGACAATGACGACCTCATCTGGAATACCCGAATTAAATACAGTGCGCAAGAGAACGCTACTTGAAATCAATAATGCCAAGGCAAAGACACATATTACGCCGGCGTACAGAAAAACTTTCTCCACTCCGCCCAGAAAGCCACGAGAACTCAACAATACTTTCATTGGCGCAGAAGACGCAGACTTTGAGCTTTGAGCAGAAAAATTCAGTGAATTCGCCATACACACCTCCAGGCGAAGATCTGGCTAGCTAACCGCTAGCCCAGCTTCAGAAATTGTGATTATTGTTACTGAAAGAAGGTGATGAACCGGATCGGTCAGGCTGCCCGGCTCACCTGGAAGAGTATCAGGAGCGAGCCCAGGGATAGCCCTTCTCGTCTAGTTCGTTCTGATACTTTTTCAGAAGTGACTGATATTCTTTCCAAATCTGAGCGCCATCATATCCCGCCTTTTCCATGTCACGAATCCACTCTTTGATGTACTTATCAGATTCTGCGAACAATTCTGCCCGTTTCTCATCAGACCAGCGGATGACTTCCACTTTGTTGCCTAATGAACCCGTCGGCAATTCAGCAAGAACTTTTTCTCGATCTTCAACCAGCTTTTGCGCATAGTGGTCAATCATCTCAGAGCCAACTTGGCGCATGAGACTGCGCTGCTCATTCGACAAATCATCCCAGCTCCACTTGTTCATAACCATGGCGAAGCCAGCAATCTGCCCCCAGTCCATTACCGCCACACTATTAACAACCTCAGGGGTTTTAAAAGCTCGCATTGCGTAGAGGTAAGTTCCTGAGCAATCAACCAGACCGGTATCCAATGCCTGATAAACCTCTGAGAAAACAAAGTTCACCATGTTTGAACCCGCATCATTCAGGATCTTGGCATAAATTGCCGATGCACGGATCTTCTTACCTTCAAAGTCAGACAACGATTCCAGCCGGGCATCACCAGCGCACTCAAACTGCATCGGACTTGTAGTAAAATTGGTCACATATACAACATCGTTATCTTCAAACGCCTGTTGCATTTGTGCATTGGTGGTCATCAGCTCATACATAGCCCGCATACCAACCCACGAATCCGATTGCGGAACAGGAACATCTCCCACACTGAGTGCTCGCATTTTTTGTGGCGCATACGCCGCCAGAACACTTCCCATGTCAGCGGTACCTGAACTAACCCCCCCCAAAATGGCACTGTACTTCAGCAAAGCCCCGCCCCAGTGAATATCGAGCTTCAAATCGCCATTCGACCGCGCTTCCAACTGGTCAGCAAAGTACTGCAGGGCATCAGCACGGGCCCCCCGGTTCGGAGAAGCCTCACCGTAACGGAACGTCGTCTCAGCGGCTGCTGCACCGATTGTGGACAATGAAATAATCGAGCCGGCGATCATTGATTTGATCAATTTATTGAAGGCCATCTGCTATACCTCTTATTTTTGGATTAATTGGCGCTGGTGCAATAAACGGGAAATAATTTCGTGAAAACCGATCACGCTGTTCAAAAAACTAACACCACCAACCAATAACAACAACTCACCATATTCTATAGTCGCTATGCCGGCATTTTATGGTCACCCCCCTCTAGAGGGCGACGCCTTTATCCTCTGCACCACCAGAAATGTACTTAAGCGAAAACTGCCCGGTCGCAATGACTTTATCTTCACAAGTTATCCTAACGTCAGCGAAGAAAATCTTACGTCCGCGGCTCACCATCCTGGCCTCGACCCTCAAAACCCCTTCCTTTACGGCGTTCACAAATTGCGTACTCATCGAAATGGTTATGCAACGCCGGACATTCCCGGGCACCGTGCAATACGTTCCACATAGGCCCGCCGCACTGTCGAGCAATGAAGCAAATACCCCCCCATGCACCAATCCATTTCGGTTCATATGCTTCGATTGCACCGGCGCCGTAATGACTGCATACCCCGGGCTCCACTCCTCGATAGCAAAACCCAGAACCTCACGGAAGCCACTCATGTTTTCGGCTTCCAGTGCAATATTTTCTTGACTCATAACATTCACGCTTCTTTACAGTACGCCCCACCAGGCTTTTCAACATGCCGGGGGGCGCATTGACCTCTACCCGTGAAATTTATCGCTCCCACGGATACCCAAGTTCTTCTTTCTCTTTTTCATATCTGGCAACAATATCCATGTACTGTTCCCATATTTTCTCGCCGCTAACGCCAGATTTATTCAGCAACTCAATCCAGTCTTGCGTGTATTTTTCAGACGCCTCAACCAGTCTCTGACGCTCTTCCGGGGCCCACCGAGTAACGGGAACCTGATTACCAATCTCCCCGGTCTCCAAGCCATCCACAACACTATCCATCTCTTCTACCTGAAGACGGGCAAAATAATCGATCATATTGGAGCCCGCTTCCCTCAACGCCTTTTGCTCGGAAGCGCTAAGGTATGACCAACTGTCAGCATTCATGACAATTGCGAAGCCTGCGATCTGTCCCCAATCCGAAAGGGACAAATGATCGATTACCTCGAACGTCTTAAGAGCCCGCACGGTATACAGATAGCTGGCGCTGCAATCCACCAGACCTGTATCAAGTGCTTGATAAATCTCACCAGCTGTAACACCTACAATTTCTGCACCAAGATCATTCAGTACTTTGCTATAAATAGCGACAGCCCTGATCTTTTTTCCTTTAATATCTTCTATGGACTCAATTTTATTAGACCCTGAGCATTCAAACTGAACCCCACTACTAGAGAAGTTCGTCAAATAAACCAGATTCTCTTTCTCCAGTAACTTTTTTAGGCTTTCATTTGTATTCATAAGCTCGTACATCGCCCGCATTCCCACCCAGGGATCTGCAGACTGGTGGGGAATATCACCAATCGCCAGGGCCTTGAGTTTGGTCGGCGCATAAACAGCGAGAACCGAACCTATATCTGCCGTCCCAACTGATAATCCACCAGCTGCAGCCTTATAGTCCAGCAATGCCCCACCCCAATGAATATCGAATTTCAGTTCACCACCGCTCAGCTCGGTCGCATTCTTCATGAAGTACTCGATCGCCTGGGCTCGGGTTCCCCGATTCGGCCCTGTTTCCGAGTATCGTAACGTGGTTTCTGCACTAAGGGAGATAGAGAAAAGGCTAATTGCCAATCCGCAAAACAGTTTCTTGATAATCATGATTCACTCCTTTGTTATTGTATTTCCCAAGCTAACACCGAAGCCTGTTAACAACCTCTATAATTTGTTGATATGCGCCATACAGGTCAGGCATATAGCGAGTAGGGTGAGGCGTTACCGCCTCATCCCTCTCACAGAACCGTACATACGGGCCACGTATACGGCTCATGCCATTAACTTACCCCGAACTCGGGGACGGTGATGCCGGTTTTGACCTTCGCAAGATCCATCAACTGCAGGTCATTGTGCAGGTAGGTGTTGGGCAGGGCCAGACTGGCCAGTGGAGATGCCGCATTGCGCCAGCTTTGCATCTTGATATGCCGGAACGGGGGTTGGTAACCCAGCTGTTTCAGCCTCCGATGCAGCCGACTCGGCTTTTTCCACTGCTTGAGCTGGATGCAGCGCAGGCGCCGCCTTAGCCAACTCATCACCTGCTTTAACACCCGCGCGCAGTTCGCCACCCGGAAGTAGCTGACAAAGCCCCGCAACACCGGATTCAGCTCACGTATAATGGCCGCGAGTCCGATGCCCCGGTTTCGCTTCGTCAGTGATTTCAGCTTCTGCTTAAGCCTGACCACCTTCTTTCCCTGTATGCAGGTGTACTTGCTATGTATCACCACGCCCAGGAACTTAACCCCTTCATCACTATGGGCGATGTGGGTTTTGGTGGTATTGACCGTCAGCTTCAACTCATTTTCCAGATAGCGCCGGGCAACCCGTAACGCATTCTCCGCGCCCGCTCGTGAGCCGCACAGGATCAGGATGTCGTCCGCGTAGCGGACGATCCGGTGACCCCGGGCTTTCATGAACTGGTCGAAGGCGTCCAGATAGACGTTCGCAATCAGCGGGCTGATCACGCCGCCCTGCGGGCTTCCCAGCTCCGTTTCTTCAAGGTGGTACCCCACCATCACGCCGCTTTCCAGGAACTGGCGCAGCAGTGACAGGACACTGCCGTCCGTGATCCGTTGGCGGAACTGGCGGATGATCAGGTCATGGTTGAGCGTGTCGAAGCATTTCGACAGGTCCATGTCCACAACCCAGTCACGCCGGTAGCGGCGGATAAACAACTCCGCCTTGCCGATGGCGTGGTGACCACTGCGTCCCGGACGATACCCGTAACTCGACGGGTGGAAATCCGGCTCGAAGATCGGTTCGATAATACGGCGCAGCGCCTGTTGCACAACCCGGTCCCGAACCGTCGGAATGCCCAGCAGACGCTCACCGCCGTCATCCTTGGCGATGGCAACGCGTCTGACCGGTTGCGCCTGATAGCGCTTTTCCTTCAGCTCGAGCAACAGGCACGACAGCTCCACCTCCAGATTCGCCTCAAACGCACTCAGGCTCTGCCCATCGATTCCGGCCGCGCCCTTGTTGCGTTTGATGTGTCTGAAGGCTTCATACAGGCGCTGTTTTGACAGCAATTGCCCGTACAGACTGTAGTATTTCCTCATGCCTGCTCATCTCTGTGGTGACGGCTTCGAGGATCGGTCTGGCTGCCGGTCTGTTTCAGGCGATCCGCCCGGGTACTAGCGCTCTGGCAATCTGCCGCCACGGTATCGCTCTACTCCCTTGTTCGGAGAACACCAGAGCCACTGCGTTCCCGCAGCACCCCGATGCACGTCCCTGCCCCGTCGGGCAGCTTGTGAACGCAGCGTCCACCTGTTCGCTCGTCGTCCGTCACTCTCGTTAATGACTTCCGCCCTTCGCATCCGACCAGAGCTTTTGACCCTGACCGGTCCGCTGAACCTCCGCCAGCGGTCGTTCCGGTTTTGTCCTCCACGCTGTTACCAGGCTTCTCAGGCCGGAACTTCCTCACTACTACGGCTTCATCTGCCACCTCGCACCGACTGCGGCCTCGGCTTTCACCTTGCGCCACAGCCTCCGGCATCGCCGGATTCGGTGTCAGGCTTCCCCGGTTACTGCACCGGCTCCCTGTTAACGATGCCACCCTCAAACACAGCCCAGGTCTGACTGAGTATCGGGCGTCGCGCTATTTTGCACGCTAACCCACCTGGGCTGCCGAAGCAGGTTCACTTGCGTTGTGTACCGTTAACTTCCTATGGCTTCCTTCAGACCCCACCGTTGGCCAGTGACGCCCTTGCCAGTCGGATTGTCTTCCCCTCAGTCGGGGTGACGCCATCTTCTTTCAGATGGCCGGGTTTGCCGGCTTCGCCGGGCAAACAAAAAAGGGCCTTAACGGCCCCTTTTCAGAAATACATATATTAGTTTCAGATCTTACGGCCTGAATTTTCCCAGTACTTATCACGAAGCCTTCGCTTAAAAATCTTACCTGAATCTTCCCTCGGCAAGTCTTTACCAATTTCAATGAAACGCGGAACTTTGAAACCGGCCAGATGCTCCCGTAGGAAGTTTTTTACATGGTCGACGGAAATACTGCTTCTAGGCTCTACCTCAAGCACCGCCATCACAGACTCACCAAACTCTTCGTCGGGAATCCCAAAAACGGCACAATCTTTCAGTCCCGGGTAGTTGTGAAGCACCGCTTCGATCTCCGCTGGATAGATATTCACACCACCAGATATCACCATATCCTTGGCTCGATCTGCTATAAACAGGTAGCCATCTTCATCCATGTAGCCCATGTCACCGGAGGTAATATAACCATCCCGGTCTATCTCAGCCCTCGCTTCTGGCTTGCCATGATAGGTAAAGTCCAATAGTGGAAACCGGGAGTAGATTTCCCCAATGGTGTTCGGTGGGAGGATGTTCCCATTCTCGTCCAGAATGCGGATATCTGCCTCCTCTACGGTTTTGCCGACGCTTCCCGGTTTGGCGAGAGCCTGCTCGGAATTCAGGGCCGTAATGGCATTAGATTCGGTAGAGCCATAAAACTCGTTGATCACTGGCCCGAACCATTCGATCATTGCCTTTTTCACATCTGCAGGACATGGAGCGGCGGCATGAATAACAAATTCCAGGGACGAAAGATCATACTTATTCCGAACCGCCTCAGACAGCTTGAGCATTCGGATAAACATGATGGGAACCATAATGGCACCGGTCAGTTTGTAGTCTTCGATCAACTTCAGCGTATCTTCCGCATCAAACCTTGGCACAATGACTAACAGATCGCTGATGGCTGAAGCCTGCATGGCATAGCCATTCGGTGCACTGTGGTACAAAGGTCCCGGAACCATACAACGCGCTTTAGGGGCACAGCCGTAGACCCGTGACCGGAAGTTTCGCATTGCTGCGGCATCGTCACCTCTGAGCGGAGCGCGTCGAACCCCCTTCGGATGCCCGGTCGTCCCCGACGTGTAAAGCATTGAGGAGGGCCCTACCACTGCTTCCTCTTCAGTAGGCTCACAAGAGTCCAGCCACTCCTGCCAATGAATCTGCTCAACCGGAACCCGGCAAACTTCAGGAGACAGACCGAATGCCTCATGAAGATCCTCAGGGGTTTCAACCACAAGGCAGGTCACGCCGTTCGGAATCGCGTCGTGGATTGATCGCCAGAGGTCAGCGTGAATGACCAGAACCTTTGCGTTACAGTCATTCAGAATGTAGCTGAGTTCCTCGCCAGCAAGGTGCCAGTTGATCGGGACTGCATAAGAACCAATAAAGTTGGCCGCGTGGTTAGCAATGAGGAAAGGAATATCATTGCGCATGAATATCCCGATACACTCACCTTCTTTAACTCCCAGCGCCTTAAACCCGGCCGCCGCCTTGCGTATCTCTTTCTGAAACTCCTCGTGGCTCAAATGCCGGTCGCCACAGACGATACCTTTGAATGTCTTTTTATCTACCATTGGGTCAGTCACTTAATTGTCTCCTGAAACTTTACTCAACTCTGGAACAATCGGAATTCAACGGCCAGAGAACACCGGCTTTCGCTTCTCGTTAAAAGCGGTAACACCTTCAACCCAATCGTCGGCTGTCACCGTATCTCCGAAGGTTTCGGCTTCAGCCTGCAACTGGTATTCGAGAGAGTGTTCAAGTGAGGAGGCAATCAGTTTTTTGATATTGCCGTAGGCCTTGGTGGGCCCCTTCGCTAACCTTTCAGCAAGTGCACGGGTTTGCGTCTCAAGCTCATCAGCGGGCACAACCCGGTTAATCATGCCAATGTCCTTGGCTTCCTGAGCACCGAATCGGTCGCCTAACAAGGCAATTTCCATTGCCTTTTTTGTTCCGACCAGTCTCGGCAGGAAATACGTCGCACCGCCATCCGGGCTACTGGCAATATGAGAGTAAGCCAAAGTAAAAAAGGAACTGTCAGATGCAATGACCAGATCACAACTCAACGCCAGGCTCACACCCGCACCCGCTGCTGCGCCGTTGACAGAAGCGATAATCGGTTTGTTTAAACGCCGCATCGTTGAAATCAAACCATTCAAGTTGGCCTGTATGCGGTTAATGAACGTAACTCGCCGCTCAGCAGGCGTCAGTTTAGTGAAGTCGTAAAACGACTTAACGTCGCCACCTGCCACAAAGTGGTCACCGTGCCCTCGAAGCACAACACAACGCACGGTGGAGTCTGTTTCAAGCTCCTGGAATACTCTAAGTAGCTGCTCGCGCATTTCCAGCGACAATGCATTGCGAACCTCTGGTCGATTCATCGTGAGATAAGCAACACCGTTTTCTACTTCGTACAGAAGATGACTCATTTTTGTTCTCCTCGCGCTACCGGATAAGTGATACCGGCACCTGAATTTTTTAGATTTCGCAACTAGAGTGCGCTTAGTTTTTCGCTGTCATAACCTAGCTCGGTAAATACGGCCTCGGTATCGGCACCATAAGGCTTAGCCGGAGAGGGTGTGCCGGAAACGGTTCTGCTAAACCGCGGGGCAGGAGCCGGCTGAACCATTTCCCCAACACGAATGTAGGTTTTTCTGGTGACGTTATGAGGGTGCGACGCGGCTTCTTCGAGGTCCAGCACCGGAGCAAAACAGATGTCGGTCCCTTCCATGAGCTCACACCATTCATCCCGGGTTTTCTGAGCAAAGGCCTCCGCCACCGCCTGCTTGAGCTCAGGCCAGTTTTCCTTGTTCAACTGGTCTCGAAACAGGTCTTCTGAAAGCCCCGCCACATCCAGCAATTGAGCATAGAACTGAGGCTCTATCGATCCAATAGAGATGTATTTGCCATCACGGGTTTCATAAGTGTCATAGAAGTGAGCCCCCCCATCGAGCTTGTTAGTGCCGCGGTCCAAGCTATGGATTCCCATCGCATGCATGCTGTGGAACATCGCCATCAGCACAGCGGAACCATCCGTCATGGCAGCATCTATTACCTGCCCCTGGCCCGACTTCTGAGTCTCCAGAAGCGCCGCGACGAGACCCAGTGCCAGAAACATTCCACCACCGCCGAAATCCCCCACCAGATTTAATGGCGGAACAGGCTTTTCCCCGGGCCGCCCGATTGCATGAAGGGCACCCGTTAGGGATATGTAATTGATATCGTGGCCAGCAGCGCGGGCCAAAGGACCAAATTGGCCCCAGCCGGTCATTCGCCCATAGACCAGCCGGGGGTTTCGCGCCATGCATTGTTCAGGTCCCACTCCCAGCCTCTCGGCCACACCTGGGCGAAAGCCTTCAAAGAGAGCGTCTGCTGTTTCAACCAAGTCCAGCAGCGCAGCAACTCCTGCGGGCGTTTTAAGGTTCAACGCGACTGACCGCTTTCCACGGCGACTGCAATCCAGCGCTACGGCCGGAGGGTTGGAACCTGAACGCTCAATACTGATTACCTCAGCACCAAGGTCCGCAAGTACCATTCCGCAAAAGGGGCCAGGCCCCAGCCCTGCTAGTTCTATAATGCGAAACCCGTGTAACGGTCCCATGTTTACTGCCTCCAACAGGCCATAATGTGGTGGCCTTTATTTTTGTTGTTACGAGCTAGCTACGATCTTCTCATCGAAAAGTCGGGCAATTTCGGGGGCCGATAAGCCCAGCGTATCGGCCAGAATCTCTTCCGTGTGCTCGCCAAGTTTGGGTGCAGGCCTCACAGGCTCCCGCTCAACGGAAGTGAACCGCAGAGGATGGTCCGGCATCAGGTATTTACCAATGCCCGGCTGCTCAACCATCTGGAAAAGGGGGTTATCTACCGAACAATCAATGTCTTGCTCGACCGCCTCTTTCACGGTCTGATACTTGCCCCAGCACGCCCCAACCTTGTCAAGTTCAGCAGTTACTTCGGAGAAGTTACGATCAGCAAACCAGGGCTTGAACACCTCTGTAATACCATCACGCCCTTTATAACGATCCCCTTCTTTCCTGAAATCAAGGCCGAGCCGATCTTGCAGAGCCTTTATTTCATTCTCGGTACCGGTTACCTGAACCAGGGCACGCCACTGGTTTGGACTCACTCCAACAACCATCAAGCGTTCGCCATCTTTGCACTGGAAATCATGGCCATAGGTGCCGTAGATATTGTTTCCAATGGCATCACGCTCAGTACCATTGATCATGGCTTCCGCCACATAGCCCAGATTACCAAGTGTCGCGAGCGCCACATCGGCCAAGGCAATACGTACCAATTGCCCCTCGCCGGTGCGAGCTCGGTGGCGCTCGGCCGCAAGGAGACCAAGCGCAATCTGCTGGCCAGTAATAACATCCCAGGCTGGCATCGGATTGTTTAAAGGCGCAATGTCTCCACTGTGTCCCACCCCAGTCATGGAAGGGAACCCAACTTTGCAGTTGACTGTGTAATCCAGTGCGCCCCGACCATGGCGGTCGCCTACCAGGTTCAGGTAAATGAGATCTTCGCGCTCCTGCCTGAGGCGCTCATATGAGAGCCACCCCTTGGCAGGGAAATTCGTCAGAAACATACCGGCCTGTTCACCTGGCGCCGCTATCAGTCGAGTCAGCAGCTCTTGACCTTCCGGGCGCTTGAAGTCGACGGCGATCGACCGCTTACCCTTATTCAGGCTATGCCAGTAGAGACTCTTCTGGTCTTTTGTGACGGGCCAGCGGCGGTAATCGATACCTCCAACAATAGGGTCAAAGCGAATCACATCGGCCCCAAGCTGGGCCAGCGTCATGCCACCTGAAGGCGCAGCAACGAACGCACTGCCTTCCACCACTCGAAGGCCTGAAAGTATGTTCTGCATATCTTTTTCCTGAAGATCAGAGCAAAGAAAAAAAGCCGCCGAACCGGCGGCCAAGACCTATCGTCAACTTACTTCTGCATATCCGTTGTTGATCACCACAACATCACGCTCAACCACACGACAGCGAAACGCCACAGCATCGTCCTCACGCCAGATCTCGGTACGGATAGTTTCGCCTGGATAAACCGGCGAGGAGAATCTGAGTCGGATCCTGTGGAAACGGGCCGGATCGTAGTCACAGAGGGTTTTCAGAATAGCGTGGGTGGCCACGCCAAATGTGCACAAGCCATGCAGAATCGGAGCCTTGAACCCTGCGGCAGTAGCGACGGAGGGAGACGCATGCAGCGGGTTATAGTCACCTGACAGGCGATAGATAAGAGCCGACATGGGCAGGGTCGGAAGATCGCAGGTCATATCTGGTGCCCGCTCAGGAATTGGGTCCGGTTTAGGTGAGGGTACCGCAGGGCCGCCAAAGCCACCGTCACCGCGGGCCATCGTCGTGCTGATCAGTGTACACAGATCTTCACCGGTTGCTGCGTCACGGACAGTTCGCTCAGACAGGATCAGAGCACCTCTGCCCTCCCCCTTATCAACAATCTCATTGATTTTGGTGGTGGCCTCAACCGTGCCTGACGCCGGCAAAGGCTTGTGCATGATCATTTCCTGACCAGCATGGAGAATTTTGACCCAGTCGATCCCGGTATCTGGCTCCTTCGCCCAGAATCCTGGATAGGCCAGCACGTTGGCCATGCTCGGCAGAGCCTTCAAACCATCTTCGTAGACGAACTGGAGGCACTGCTCATCCAGGGGATCAATACCCATGCCCACGCCTAAAGCGTACAGAATGGTGTCTTTTTCCGTGAAGGTATGTTCCAGCCGCTCAAACTTGCGACTCATCAGCTTGTTGTAATCGATCGCCACCAGAGCTCTCCTTTGTTCTTGTATCATCGCCAGACGTGCCCAGGTTGATCCGGGCACGTCCCTGAGTCATTGGCAATATTTTCAGAAAGGGTCCCAGCTGAATACATCAGCAGAACGGCTCAGAGGATAAAAATCGGCTTCAAACGCAGGCAGTACCCGATCCAGAACGGTGTCCGGAGTCCAGCCTTCAGAAGTATGGGCTGAACGGAATGGACGCGGCTGGCTGAACAGGAAGATTTCGTTGTTACGAACACCGAAGATCTGGCCAGTTACATTCTTGGCCTTGTCTGAACAGAGAGAGACCGCCAGTGTAGCAATCTTGTCTGGAGTCATTTGCTGGATCTTGGCTACGCGAGCTTTCTGCTCTTCTGTATCGGTCGGAATACTTCCGATCAAACGACTCCAGGCGAACGGAGCGATACAGTTGGAAGTCACACCGTAGCGGGCCATATCCAGCGCCATAGACTTGGACAACCCGACAATGCCCATCTTCGCTGCAGCGTAGTTAGCCTGGCCAAAGTTGCCAATCAGACCTGATGTTGAGGTCATGTTTACGAAGGTACCGCTTCCCTGCTCCCGGAAGATAGTCGCAGCTGCACGGCTTACATTGAAAGTACCCTTCAGGTGAACCGCGATTACGGAATCAAAATCGTCTTCGGTCATTTTGTGGAAAATGACGTCACGCAGGTTACCAGCGTTGTTAACCACACCATCCAGCCGACCGAAAGTATCTACAGCAGCCTTGACGATGTTCTGACCACCGTCCCATGACACTACGCTGTCAAAGTTGGCGACAGCATCGCCGCCGGCAGCCTTGATTTCATTTACCACTTCCTGGGCCGGCGTGGCGTCATTCCCGGAACCATCCGCACTGCCCCCAATATCGTTAACAACGACTTTAGCGCCGTTTTCTGCCAGCATCAGGGCGGTTGCACGCCCAATGCCGCGGCCGGCACCCGTTACGATAATAACCTTGCCATCTAACAGTTTATTGTCGCTCACAATTATCTCCTTAAAGCTTGTTGTAGTCTTACCAATAAATATTGTCGTGATGCCAAGGCATCACCGCTTAATTGCACCCGGCGGCGCCCTTCAGGCGCGGCTCACCAAGTTTCGGGCAATTACTTTCAGAGCCAGAGTTTCTTCGGCGCCCTCAAAGATTGACAGAACCCGCGCATCGACAAAGTATCGGCTGACCGCGGTCTCTTCCGCATACCCCATTCCGCCGTGAATCTGCATTGCCTCACGGGTAACCCACTCGGCGGCCCTGCAACTGAAGAGCTTGACCAGACTCGCCTCCATCTGACCTTCACCTTTATCCATCATGCGCGCCACGGCGTAGGTGAATTGACGCGAGGCGGTTAGCGTTGCCATCATCCGGCCGAGTTTGACCTTGGTAAGCTGATAGTCCCCGACAGGGCTGCCGAACACCTTACGATCCCGTGAATAGCTCAGAGCCTTTTCAAATGCTGCCTGCATGACGCCTGTTGCACGGGCTGCCGTTTGAATGCGTCCGCCGGCAAACCCGGCCATGGTGAAGTAGAACCCTTTGCCTCTTCCACCTTCTTCACCAATCAGACAATCAGACGGAACGAAATAGTCCTCGAAAAATACATCAAAAGAGTGCATTCCCCGGTAACCGATAGTGGCGATGGCCTTACCTGAAATTACGCCACCACCCGGCTGCTGATGCCGAAACTCATGTCCGGAAGCTGAAGGCTTTTCGACGATAAAGAGGCTCAGGCCTTTATGGCCTAGCGAGGGGTCAGGCTCACTCCGGGCCATAGTTATCAGAACACTGGCTTTACCACCGAAGGTGCACCAGGTCTTGCTGCCGTTGAGCAGCCAGCCACCCTCTACCGGAGTCGCCTTCAGACCAAGTGAGGCCACATCGGAACCGTAGTTAGGCTCGGTAATGGAAATGGCGCAGAGCTTTTCACCCGACGCAATTTGCGGCAGCCACTTCTCCTGTTGTGCGGACGTACCACCCTGCAACAGAGCCTTTGCCGCTATTTCCGGACGAGTGATCAAAGAACCCGCAGCCCCCAGAGAGGCCTTCGATAATTCCTCTGTCACCACGATCATCCCGAGACTGTCATCATGATCATCTGGCTGCAAACCACCAAACCGCTCCGGGATACTGATTCCAAAGCAGCCAAGCTCTGACGCTTTCACCAGAATCTCATCCGGGATATCCGTATCCTTACGGTGAATCTCCTCCGCAAGGGGAGCCACGACGTCTGCGCCGAACCGGGCAAACATATCCCGAACCATTTCCTTGTCTTCAGACAACAATGACGGAAGGTGTAACGATCCGCGAGCCGTTACGGTTTCTCCAATACCGGCCAGAAATTCCGCGCTTCCAAAACTGGCCAGGAACGCCTGGAACTCTGCATCCGCATAAAGTCCGGAAAGCTCCCCGACATTCAAGCCAAGATCCTTAGCTCGCGCCAAAAGGCGTTGCATAACCGACTGAACAGCTTCCGCCGTATACGCCAATGCATTGTTCGCAGCCAGGCCATCGGTTTGTGCTGCAGAGCGCGCATACTCACAGACTTCTCTGGAAGCCTCGAGCTCAGCCACGCAGAATGCCAACTCATAACAGCTAAGTTGGTGCCGATCCAGCAGTTCGCCATCAAGGCGACCGTCTACCGTGCAGTGCGCTTTAAGGCTTCTAAGACCTTGACCAACGTGGGGGTCCAGAGCCCGAACGGCATATTCTGCTTGATCTAAAGCCGAAGCCCAGTCACTGAAACTCATAGTCAATTCACCTAGTCAAAGGGAGCGGAGAAAAGCCGGAGCAGGATCTTTCCCGCCCCGGAGGCAAGCGCCTAACCGTTATTCATACCGACCAATGATCGAGATACTGCAAATATTCTGGTGCGGGAACCCACCAAGGTTATGGTTCAGAGCTAAGCGCGGATCTTTGAGCTGACGCGCTCCGGCACGCCCCTGGAACTGCAGATAGTTCTCATAGATCATGCGGAGACCGGAGGCGCCGATCGGATGCCCAAAGCACTTCAAGCCGCCATCGATCTGGCAGGGAATACGACCATCGGCATCAAAGTCACCGTTCAGAATATCCCGAACAGCCTGCCCTTCGTCGGACAACTGGAGATCCTCCATGGTCACCAGTTCGGTGATCGAGAAGCAGTCATGAACCTCTGTCATGCTCAGTTCTTCACGGGGGTTCTTGATGCCAGCCTCGTCATATGCGCGCTGCGCAGCAACACGGGTAGTTTTCAGATAAGAACCGTCCCACTCGCTGTAGCTGGCTTCTTCGCCATTCGAAGCAGCAAGCTGCAGGGCCTTAACAGAGATCATGTCATCCCTGCCAAGAGCGCGAGCAATCTCTGGAGTACACACAATGGCGCAGGCAGCGCCGTCACTTACCCCACAACAATCAAACAATCCGATCGGCTCGGCAATATAAGGAGCCTTCAACGCCTGCTCTTCAGTAATTTCGCGCTGCAAGTGAGCCTTGGGGTTCTTTGCTCCATTTGCGTGACTCTTTACTGACACATGAGCCATTGCACGCTTGAGGTCTTCCTTACTAATACCATGCTTGGCCCGGTAGCCACTGGCCAGCTGTGCAAAAGCTCCGGGGGCTGACAGGTTCGGCCAGAACATATCGTTTTCAACGCCGCGAGTACGCTGGGGAAGGCCGCCGTAGCCTACGTCTTTCAGCTTTTCCACACCCAGGGCCAGAGCGATATCGCAGGCTCCTGAGGCTACCGCATAGACAGCACCACGGAAGGCTTCTGTGCCAGTGGCACACATATTTTCGACCTTGGTTACCGGAATATTCGGCAGTCTCAGAGCTACCGACAGTGGCATTGCACTGGAGCCTACGTTATAGGCATCAATGCCTGCACCGAACCAGCCCATTTGAATCTGGTTCTTGTCAATGCCGGCGTCTGCCAGACACTCTTCAAATGCTTCGGACATCAGGTCTGAAGGGCTCGCATCCCAGCGCTCACCAAACTTGCTGCAGCCCATTCCGAGGATTACTACTTTATCTTTAATTCCACTAGCCATTGCTATTCCCCTATCGTTAGCTGCCTGAATTATTGGTGGGCCGGAGTTGCTTTCCAGAAGTACTTCCGGAAACCACGCTGATGGTCAAATTGGCGAATCCGGAAGTGCAAAGACACCTCTACACCCGTCTCAATCGCACCCGGCTGAACCTCGGTGAAGTCCATCATCAGGCGCCCGCCACCTTCAAACTCCACCAGTCCGAAATATGCCGGTGGATTCCAGTCGAAGGTGAGGCGATCAGCAGTCCAGGTCTTGACATGCCCCTTGAGAGCAGCCATGGGATAATCTTCCTGGCTGTTCAGGGCGTTACACTCGGGGTTAACGCAATAGTTGTCTTTCGGAATCTGAATGGTGCCGCAGTCACGACATTTGCCACCCACAAATCCGGTCAGCAAGTCCTTCTGACGATACATGGCAGCAAGATAGCTTTGCTTATCAAGCTCACCACGCTTACCAACATCCCGGTCAACGAGGTTATTGAAGCTCAGAAACTTGTTGTAGTTCGAGTCTTCCCTGCGACGTGCCAAAGCACCGGAGAAGCCAGTTGCAGGACGCTTGGAAGTCACAAGCTCTGTGGCGCGCAAAAGGATCGCGTCAGCGCCCTGCCCGAACCCGGTAAGCAGAATCAGGTCACCAGGTGCGGCGTTTTCCAGCACCTTGGCCAGCAACAGAACCGGGTGAGCAGCTCCGGCGACCCCCATATCGGTGATATGGTTATCAACGACAGCCTCAGCCGACACACCAATTTTCTTGGCGACAGCCGCAGGCGTCCTCGCCTGATCAGTAGCGAGAATGAAGTGCGCTACTTCGGAAGCCGGAACCCCTGCTTTTTCAAGCAATCTGGATACGGCGGTGGGCACACTCTTCATGAAGCCTTCATCACGAATCCAGCGCTCTTCCCACTCGTAATCGATAGTCGAGTCTTCGCCGCGATAGTGATCCACAAAGTCTGTCACATAGGTTTCACTGCCCAGGTACTCGGCAATCACATCGTCGGCACCAACAGCTACTGCTGCTGCGCCGTCACCCCACAACATTTCACCGCGGGAACCGCACTTACTCCGGCGATGCTCGGAGGCCACCAAAACAGAATTGCCCTTTCCACTGCCGGACTCGAACAGAGAAATCAGGGCCGACGTTGCCGCCCGCTGCGATGCGGTTACATCCATCGTGCGCAGCTTGTCACCCAGGTTCAGAGCTTGACTCACAACCACCGAGTTCTGGCGATCGAGGAACGGCATGGTGGTTGAAGCAAGATAGAGAGCATCGACCGAATCGCGATCCAACACCGAGAAACAGTCCTGTCCGGCCTCAACGGCCATTGTGATGGTGTCTTCATCCCAGTTACAGACGCTTCGTTCACCCTTAGCCAATCCTCGAAGACCCGCATCGAACCAGTCGTTTGCATCAGCAATCGCCGACTTAAGCAAGCGGGTTCTCGGGATATAGGCGCCGTATGCGGTTATACCTGACATATCATTTCCTTCCTTACTTTTGGTGCATTTCCGACCAGCCACGCTGACCGGAAACGTCAGGATTAGAGGGAGCGAGCAATAACCAGCTTCATGACTTCGGAGGCGCCGCCGTAAATACGACGTACGCGAGCATCTACGAACATCCGCGCAATCGGGTATTCCGTCATATAGCCATAACCACCGAACAACTGAAGACACTTATCAACCACAACACCTTCATTCTCGGTGGTCCACAACTTGGCCATGGCGCCTTCTTCCGGGGTCAACGTACCCTCATTACACTTTTTGATGCACTGGTCCAGGTAGGCCCAACCCACGTCGAGGTTCGTTTTCAGATCTGCCAGGGTGAACTGAGTGTTCTGGAAATCGGCCAGCGCCTGACCAAACATTTTGCGCTCTTTAACGTATGCATTAGTAACATCAAATGCACGCTGAGCTTCCGCCTGGGCGCGACAAGCGATGGTGATTCGCTCGCGCGGAAGCTCACGCATCATCATCGCAAAGCCTTCACCTTCATTTCCTACCAGGTTAGATACCGGAACACGCACATCCTGGAAAAACATCTCAGATGTATCGGCGGCCTTCTGTCCAATCTTGTCGAGATTACGGCCCCGCTCGAAACCGGCACGATCGGCCTCAACAATAATCATGCTGATACCACGGGCACCCTTGGAGGGGTCGGTTACACAGGCAAGGAGCACAAAGTCGGAGTTCTGGCCGTTCGTGATATAAGTCTTCTGACCATTAATGACATACTCATCACCGTCGCGGACCGCGGATGTGCGAATTGCTTTCAGGTCACTACCGGCGCCGGGCTCAGTCATACCAATCGAAGCGATCACCTCACCGGAAACCATTTTCGGCAGCCATTTCTGTTTCTGCTCTTCCGTCCCCGCGTGAAGCAAGTAGTAAGCAACGATATCTGCGCTTACTGAGAAGCCAACGCTGGCACCACCAATGGCGTAACCGGTCTCTTCTGACAACACCATGTTGTACATGAAGTCAGCACCCGGCCCGCCATACTCTTCCGGAACGCCACAGCACAGAAAGCCGTTTTCACCTGCCTTGCGCCAGAACGCCTTGGGAACTATGCCATCCTTCTCCCACTGCTCAATATTGGGCTCAAGCTCTTCACGAAAAAAGCGGCGAGCATTTTCGCGAAACAGCTCATGGTCGCTGCTGTAGATGGAACGATTTTGCATAGTCTTTATCCTCTTAATGAATACAGGTCTGGCGCTCCGAACGACTCCCTTTCACTTCGGTAGAGGCAGCATCGGGGCCTGACTTGGCTTTTAAACCTTGCCAGAAACCCTATCAGCTAAAAAAAACTACAACAATTATATACTTTTTATACTACTGATCTATTCTTGGCATACCAGGACCATTAAACCTATGCCTAGTTTCCACCACTGATATAGAGTAAGAACCTAGCAACCACACAGCTGAAGAAGGCCCGCACTATGTCCTTTAACCTTAATATTGATTTGCGCCAACTCAACACCTTCCTGACCGTTGCGGATACTGGAAGCTTCAGCAGAGCGTCCGAGAAATTATTTATTGCCCAACCAGCCCTTAGTCGACAGATCCGGATGCTGGAAGATGCACTCAGCGTTGAGGTATTCGTGCGTCATGGCCGAGGGGTTGTGCTGACGGCAGCAGGAGAGCTGCTATACGAGAGGGCGAGACTACTCCTTCAAAGCCTGGAAAGGACACAAGCTGACGTTACAGCTATTGCCGGCGAGGTAACCGGACAAGTAACGCTCGGATTGCTGCCCACAGTGACCCACGCCTTTTCCGGCACAATCATTGAGCAGTACCGCAAGCGCTTTCCCCAGGTACACTTGGCCGTCAAATCCGCCATGAGCGGCACACTTCAGCAAATGGTTACCCAACACCGCCTGAACCTTGCAATCACCTATAACCACAGTAACCACAAAAACCTTCGATACAAACCACTTCTGGAGGAACGCCTTTACCTGATATCCCCCGCGAACAGTAAAGTGTCGAAGCGATCTGAAATCACCCTGACTGAAGTGATCGATTTACCCTTGGTTATGCCAGAAGAAAAGCACGGTCTCAGGGTAGCCATGGAAAAAGAGGCCGCGGAAAGAAAAAAAACCATCAACCTGGCCCTGGAAGTAAGCGCCTGGCCCATGCTGACAGACATGGTGCGTCGCGGCTTGGGTTATACGATCCTTTCATCCGCAGCAGTTCACGACATGGTCCAACGAAAGGAGCTTGTAGCGATCCCCATTGTTGACCCGGAAATCAAGCGAACACTATCCATCGTTACGCCCACAGACCTACCAGCCTCCGTCGCGACCACAAAACTCGCCGAAATCGTCATGCAGCAGGTAGCCGAACAAGTTGAAGCGGGCCACTGGAGCGGAAAGCTACTGTTCAACCCAAAAGAGATCGCTCAAACAGCCAAAGAAATGGACGGCGATACCTGAACGAAATCTCGCCGACATCTCCGGATAACAGAAACAGATCCGTCTTATGCAGGAAGGTATGCCACAACCGCATACCTCATATCTAATATAGATAATTGTTGCAGCCACATACCACTGATAGATTTGTCGCTGCCGCACGATGGCACTACATGCTGGGCTGGTAAAACCGAATGCACCGAGAACCAGCCAACTATTCCAACAAGAATTCCGGAGACAATTTTTATGCACTTCAACCAAAAAAAACTTACAGCGAGCGTGACCGCAGCCATGGCCATGGGTGTTGCTTCCCATGCCAGCGCAATTTCTTTTGAAGCGGGTGATGCAAAGGTTGACCTTTATGGCTATGCCCGGCTCAACGCGGTATATGACATAGACGAATCCATCAGTCGCGCCACTGGCACCCAGTCCGGCGACTTCAGCAGAATCAATACGGGCGCTGACGAAGACAACGAGGCGACTGGTTACTTCGATGCCGATGCTGTTCAGTCCCGCATTGGAGTGCGAACCACACTACCCACCGGTGTAAAGGTAAACATCGAAGGTGACTTCCGCGGCGGCTCTACCGGGGGGACTGTCCGGCTCCGTCACGCCTATGGTCAGTACGAGAACTGGCTCCTTGGTCAGACATGGTCCAACTACAACAGTTTTGTAGGTGGCACTTCAGTCCTGGAATTTGACGGCGTCGCCGGTGACCCTGGCCTGCGCTTTCGGAAGGCTCAAGTACGTTACACCAATGGCCCCCTGTCCCTGTCTGTAGAAGACTCGACAACCCGTATCGAAGGCGCCACACCGAAGAACGGCCTTCCTGCGTTTACGGCCCGCTTCGAAGACAAATCGGACATGGTCGCCTTCTCAACGGCCGCCGTGGTTCAGCAGGTGGGCTACGATGACGGTACCGACGATGATACAGCCTTTGGCTACGCCGTTTTTGGCTCCGCCAAGCTGACTCTAACAGACACGCTCAGTATTCAGGGTTCAGTTAACTACAGTGACGGTGGTAATGCCTACCTATGGCGCTCCGGAACCAATTACTACGGCGAAGATGCCTACGTTGTTAACGGGAACATTGAGACCATCAGCGGCATGAGTGGAAATATCGGCGCCAGCCTGAAAGCCGCCGGCGGTACATTCAACCTGGTCGCCGGTATGACCGAGATGGACTGGGACGATGCAGAGGCAGATGGCATTAGCGTTTCTGAAAAGCACGAGCGCAACACCAACGCTTTCTTCAATTACCAGTGGTCACCCGTCAAGAGCGTAAACCTGGGCGTTCAATATGGCTATTTCAAAGTAAAGAAAGTCAACGGGGAAGATGGCGACGCCAGCCGCGTGCTGTTCGCTGCCCAGTACAACTTCTGATAAAGCCAGAACTGTCGGATCCCCCGGGCCCTGAAAGGCCTGGGGGCTCTGAAGCTATGGTGACTACCGGAAATCCCGACGACATCGTTCCTCTCTGGCTGCTCCGGGCTTTTCAGAATCTGACTAATGACATGCGTGCATACTTCCCGGTTGCATACAATCTGGCTTTGGGAACCTGTAGGTTGCCAATATTAGAAAGAGGAGAAGTGAATGAAGGTCCTCGTCGCTGTAAAACGAGTTATCGACTACAACGTGAAGGTGCGTGTCAAGCCGGACAACACCGGCGTTGATCTCGCCAACGTCAAGATGGCAATGAACCCGTTCTGCGAAATCGCAGTTGAAGAAGCGGTTCGTCTGAAAGAGAAGGGCGTTGCCAGTGAAATCGTTGTTGTATCCATTGGCCCGAAGGCTTCTCAGGAGCAGATCCGTACTGCCCTGGCTCTGGGTGCTGACCGCGGTATCCACATCGAGACTGACGAAGAAGTTCAGTCCCTCGAAGCGGCCAAGCTGCTGAAGGCTGTTGTTGAGAAAGAGGAGCCCAAGCTGGTGATTCTTGGCAAGCAGTCCATCGATTCCGACAACAACCAGACCGGCCAGATGCTAGCTGCTCTGACTGGCATGGGCCAGGGCACCTTCGCCTCTGAAGTGGTTGTTGACGGTGATAAGGTTAAGGTAACCCGCGAAGTAGACGGCGGTCTGATGACAGTTGCTCTGAACCTGCCGGCGGTTGTTACCACAGACCTGCGTCTGAACGAGCCGCGCTACGCTTCTCTGCCGAACATCATGAAAGCCAAGAAGAAGCCGCTGGACTCCATGTCTCCGGCTGATCTGGGTGTTGAAATCGCCCCGCGCCTGACCACCCTGAAAGTCGAAGCCCCGGCTGCACGCCAGGCTGGTATCAAGGTGGCTGACGTAGCTGAGCTGGTGGATAAACTGAAGAACGAAGCGAAGGTGATCTAAATGAGCATCCTGGTAATTGCTGAACACGACAACAGCAGCCTGAAACAGGCTACTCTGAACGTTGTAGCGGCTGCCAAGGCCATCGGTGGCGACATCGACGTGCTGGTTGCCGGTGAGAACGTAGGCGCCGTCGCTGAAGCCGCTGCCAAGGCAGAAGGCGTGAACAAGGTACTGGTTGCCGACAACGCCGCTTACGGTCACTTCCTGGCAGAAAACCTGTCTGAGCTGGTTGCTGAGGTAGGCAAGGGTTACAGCCACATCCTGACCTCTGCCGGCACCACCGGTAAAGACATCATGCCGCGTGTTGCTGCGCTGCTGGACGTCGCCCAGGTTTCTGACATTATCCGCGTTGAATCCGAAGACACCTTCGTGCGTCCGATCTACGCTGGTAACGCCATTGCGACCGTTAAGGCAAGCGACAGCATCAAGGTTGTGACGGTTCGTCCGACCGCGTTCGACCCGGTAGCCGCTGAAGGTGGTTCTGCCTCTATTGAGCAGCTGGACATAGTAAAAGACGCTGGCCTCTCTTCCTTCGTTGGTGAAGAGAAAGCCCAGTCTGATCGTCCCGATCTGGCTTCTGCCGGTATCGTTATCTCCGGTGGCCGTGGCATGCAGAACGGCGACAACTTCAAGATGCTGGAGCAGGTTGCGGATGTTCTGGGCGCTGCGGTTGGCGCGTCCCGTGCCGCGGTTGACGCTGGCTTCGTGCCGAACGACATGCAGGTAGGGCAGACCGGTAAGATTGTTGCGCCGCAGCTATACGTTGCGGTGGGTATCTCCGGCGCCATCCAGCACTTGGCGGGCATGTCTGACTCCAAAGTGATCGTTGCGATCAACAAGGACGAAGAAGCCCCGATCTTCCAGGTGGCCGACTACGGCCTGGTTGCGGATCTGTTTGAGGCGATTCCTGAGTTTGAGCAGGAGCTCGACAAAGTTTGTAGCTGAGCGACCCTCAGGAGGGGCTTCTACCCTTCCCCCTTCACCCCCAACCCTGTTGGGGGCTTTTTTACCAGGAGACCAACGTGGAACGCGAATCGATGGAATTTGATGTTCTGATCGTCGGCGGCGGCCCTGCGGGCCTGTCGGCAGCCTGCCGCGTTATGCAACTGGCGCAGGAAGCCGGCGAAGAACTGACCGTTTGTGTGGTTGAAAAAGGTTCTGAGATCGGTGCGCATATCCTCGCCGGTACCGTATTCGAGCCGACGGCCCTGAACGAACTCTTCCCGGACTGGAAAGAGAAAGGCGCGCCACTGAATACTCCGGTTACCCGGGACGATATTTTCCTGCTGAAAAATCAGGAAAAGGCCACCAAAGTACCCAATGCCTTTGTGCCCAAAAACATGCACAACCACGGCAACTACATCATCAGTCTGGGCAACCTGTGCCGCTGGCTGGCTGAGCAGGCCGAACAGCTGGGTGTGGAAGTGTATCCGGGCTTTGCTGCCGCTGAAACCATCGTGGAAGATGGTCAGGTAAAAGGCATCATCACTGGCGATATGGGCGTTGCCCGCGAGGGTTCCGAAAAAGACGGCTATATGCCGGGCATGGAACTGCGCGCCAAGTACACCCTCTTTACCGAAGGCTGTCGTGGTCACCTTGGCAAGCGCCTGATCAACGACTTCAAACTGGATGAAGGCAAGGATCCGCAGCACTACGGCATCGGTATCAAGGAACTGTGGGACATCGACCCGGCCAAACACGAGCCCGGCCTGGTTGTTCACACCACCGGCTGGCCGCTGAATGAGTCCGGCTCTACCGGCGGTTCTTTCCTGTATCACCTGGAAAATGGCCAGGTGTATGTTGGTCTGATTACCGATCTTTCCTACAGCAACCCGCACCTGAGCCCGTTCGAAGAATTCCAGCGTCTCAAGCATCATCCGGAGATCAAGAAATATCTGGAAGGCGGCAAGCGCGTGGCCTACGGTGCCCGTGCCATCGCCAAGGGTGGCTACAACGCCCTGCCGAAGATGAGCTTCCCGGGCGGTCTGCTGCTGGGTTGCGATGCTGGCACCCTGAACAGCTCCAAGATCAAGGGCTCCCACACCGCCATGAAATCTGGCCTGTTGGGCGCTGAAGCCGTATTCGAAGCCCTCAAGGAAGGCAAGTCCGGTGAGGAAATCACCAGCTTCCAGAAGCGGTTCGAAGACAGCTGGCTGTACAAGGAGCTTTACGCCGAGCGTAACTTTGGTCCGGCCATGCACAAGTTCGGCAACATTGTCGGCGGCGCCATTGCCTTCGTTGAGCAGAACATTCTGCGCGGCAGCCTGCCGATCACCTTCCGCGACACGACGCCGGACTATGCCACCCTGAAGCCAGCGTCTAAGTGCAAAAAGATTAACTACCCCAAGCCGGACAACAAGCTGACGTTTGACCGTCTGTCCTCGGTGTTCATTTCCAACACCAATCACGAGGAAGACCAGCCGGTTCACCTGAAGCTGACCGACCCGGAGATTCCGCTGAAGGACAACCTGCCCAAGTACGACGAACCGGCCCAGCGCTACTGCCCGGCGGGCGTGTACGAGGTGGTGGAGAAAGATGACGGCAGCGGCAAAAAGTTCCAGATCAACGCCCAGAACTGTGTTCACTGCAAGACCTGCGACATCAAGGATCCTGCCCAGAACATCACCTGGGTAACGCCGGAAGGCGGCGGTGGTCCGAACTACCCGAACATGTAGTCGAGAATGAGACCCCGGCTATGCATGAAAATGACGATGATATCAGCTTCGAACAATGGTGTGAGAAGCTGCGCGCTATAGCGAATCAGGAGATCTGTGAGTGGATCGTCCCAAACGATCCACTGATTCTTCGCAAGGCTTATGAAGAGGGGCTAACTCCTGAAGATGAGTATGACCGGCTAAATAAGGTAGCCGCCTGGAGTGGTTGTGGTTGTGGTTAGTTAGTAAGCCTCGCTGCCAAAGAGGCTCCCGTGCAGCGGGGAGGGACCCACTCCGTTTCTGTCTGAATTCGTAACTCTCTCGCAACTGGCCAAGACTACCTGCGTCTCGGCATAGACTCGAAGCCAGTTTCTTTACTGGCCATTCTCGAAACTTATTGATACTTGTTCGAGGAGAATCAAAGCCTGTTTACGTTAAATTAACAACGCATTAATAAATCATGAATTGTCGAACACAGAAACAGTGTTAGCTTTAATCAAGATAAAAACAATATTGAGGATTAATTATGTTGCGTGGCAAACTTCCCTTTATCGCAATCACTGCAAGTCTTTTTATCACGTCTTCCGCAAACTCAGAAGAAATCGGAGCGCTTTTTCCCCTCAGCGGGCCTAACGCCACCTACGGTGACATATTTATGTCAGGCGCGGATCTTGCTGTGCGCCATGCGAATGAAGACAAAATGCTGTCAGATGACTTAAGCATTATCTATGAAGATAGCCAGGCATTACCTCAGCAGGGTGTTGTCGCAATGAACAAACTGGTGAATGTTGAGGCCGTACCGTACGTGCTCTCAGCTTTCACAGGTGTATCCAAGGCAATCTCAACTCTTGCACAGCGGAGTCAGACCGTGGCGGTAAACGGCGGCGGTGTTGGCCCGGATCTGGCAGAACTGGGCGAATATTTTTGGAACGTTATACCTTTGGCAAACAATGAGGTGGGCGCACTCGTTCGCTATGCGGTGAACGATTTGGGACACAAACGGTTTGTTCTGGTGTATGTTGATGATCCATTGGGGGAGTCTATTCAAAAAGAGTTAGAAAAGTCATTGCCACCACTGGGTGCTGAGCTTGTGGATGCCCACTCCATTGCCTCTTCTGCCCAGCAGTTCAGCGGGGTGGCGGCACGAGTTCGTAGCGCTAATCCGGACATGGTATACGTCGCCTCCTACGGGTCTCAGCAGTTGCAGATCGTAAAACAACTTCGCGACAACGGTGTTAAGGCACAGATTGCGAGCTATTCCGCATTCTCCGTACCTGAATTGCAACAACAAGAGGAAGCTCTGGGCTCACTATTCACAACTCAGAGCATTGACTGGGATTCCGAAGATCCGATTACAAAGCGCTTTGTCGATGATTATAACGCGGAGCACGGCAAGAATCCGACGTCTTACATTGCCAACTACTATAACGCTGTAAGAGTTTTCGCATTGCTCGCTCAAGATCTAGAGGAACAGGGTAAAGAGATTACCGGGGCCAACCTCCTGGCGCAGCGTAAGGCCACAGACACTTTTAAGCTGGTTGGTGGCGAGGTGTCTTTCCAGGAAAATGGCACCCTGCTGGCACCGATCCAGGTGCTCGAAGTGGACGGCTCAGGCAGCGGCAAAGTAGTTTTTGTAAATACTGCTGAGTAAGGAGCTGTCATGCTGTTTCTGCAACTCCTTGCGAACGGCCTGCAGGTGGGGGCGATTTACGCCCTCACAGCGGCTGGCTTTTCACTGATCTTCGGGTCTACCAAGATATTTCATTTCGCCCACGGCGCAACCTTCGCGATCGCGGCATACCTGTTCCATTTTGCGTTAGCCGGACTGGGCATGCACTGGACTTTTGCGGTGTTGTTGGCAGCCGTCAGTGCGGTTGTATTTGGCATTTTGCTGGATCGGCTAATGTACGCACCGATCCAGCGCCACGAAGGCTCTTTCTTTACCGTTTTTGTCGCCTCCTTCGGTATTGGAATTGTCGTCCAGAATTTGCTTGGGAGTGTGTTCGGACGGGGCTTCATGTCGGTCGCTACCCCCTTGAGCAACTCTGTCGAGGTAATTCCGGGCATCTATCTTTCGCCACTGAACGGATTGGCAATTGTATCGGCGATCATCTGTTTCGCCGCTCTGCACTTATTCCTGACCCGCACGTTTGTGGGTAAGGGTATGCGAGCGCTGAGCGAAAACCCTGAGTTGGTTCGCACATTTGGGCTTAGCCCCCGCAGGCTATCGACTTACGCCTTTGCGCTCGGGTCGTTGCTGGTGGTGCCAGGTGCAATATTTACGGCAGCTGGTACCGGCATCAACCCGGCTGTTGGACACCATGTCATGTTGATCAGCCTGGCGGCAACCATTGTGGGGGGGATTGGCAGTCTTCGGGGTGCGGCCTGTGCCGGCTTGCTGATCGGTGTGGCAGAGAACCTGGCGATGTGGAAGTTAGGTACCCAATGGAGCGAAGCGATTACCTTCGCGATCTTGTTCTTCTTTATCATCTTCAAACCGTCCGGTTTCTTTGGGCGGCAGACGGTTTCGTGAGGCGCTGACATGACAGCTTATATATTGAACTTGCTGGTCTTGATCTCGGTTTACGCGATCCTGTCGACCACACTGAATTTCATTATCGGATATGCCGGTATCTTCTCTCTGGCCCATGCAGTGTTTTTCGGAATCGGCGGCTACACTGCGGCCTTAGTGGCCATGCATGTTAGTCCGGAGTTCTTTGTGGCGATTCCTATCGCCATGGCCGCTGCCGCTGGAACGTCTCTGCTACTGGCCTTGCCTGCCCTTCGAGTAAGGGGCGAATACTTCGTGGCGGCTTCCCTAGGGTTGCAGGTATTGGCAGTAACCTTGTTTTCGGAGTGGAAAAGCTTCACCGGAGGCATTGGTGGTGTCATCGGGATTCCATCCGTGGAACTGTTCGGCTATCCCGTTTACAAACCGTGGCAATTTCTGATTATCTCACTGATTTGCTTGGCGATTATTATTGTCATTATCCGGACTTTGGTGCACACCAGTTTCGGACGGAGCCTAAAGGCAATACGAGACAGTGAGTCGGCAGCATTAGCGTCGGGCAAGAATATAACGGTGATCAAAACGCTTTCTGTCGTTCTGTCCTCGTCGCTGGCTGCTGTAGCTGGAGCGCTCTACGCCTTTTACATGAGCTTTATCAATGTTGAGAGCTTTATGCTTGATACGTCGGTACTGGTAATGGCGATGGTAATCATTGGAGGCACTGCAACGATTTTGGGGCCGCTACTGGGCGCCGGGTTGCTGATGTTACTGCCTAGCGCCCTGACTTATCTGTGGTTCCTGCCACAAACAGAAATCGGTTCCATCCAGCAAATCGTCTACGGACTAGCCATGGTATTGCTGATGATTTTCCGCCCTGGAGGCATTGTGAGCTCACACCCGGGAGGTGGCAAATGAACGAGCCGTTAATTCCAGTTCAGAAGCACTCAAACCCTGCTCCCGATTCCGGCTTGACAAGCTCGACAGGGGAACAGGAAGTATTACTGGAGATAAACAACCTCAGTAAAAACTTTGGTGGTCTTCAGGCTATCAGTGATGTGTCCCTAAGCCTTCGGGCCGGCATTGTCACGACCCTGGTAGGTCCGAACGGGGCAGGTAAAACCACCTTGTTCAATATGATAACCGGTCACATTCAGCCTTCTGAGGGCGATGTGCGCTGGCAGGGCGAGTCGTTGATCGGAAAGTCACCCTGGAAAGTTGCAAGAGGCGGGATTGCAAGGACATTTCAGGATCTTCGACTGTTCACCCACATGACGGTGGAAGAAAACATTCTCACTATGATGGAGCCGGGGGCCTGGCTCTGGCAGCTTGGTGGAAAATCAGGCAAGGCCAGGCGATACGACAAAGTGGACCGGATACTTGAGAGAACCGGGCTTACAGACAAACGCCATACACGGGCACTGGATCTGGCTTATGCCGAACGCAAGTTCCTGAGTCTGGCCCGTATCATGGCAACAGATTCCCGATTGTGGCTTCTGGACGAACCGGCGTCAGGGCTTGACCCAAACTCCTACAACCTGTTTCTGCAGTTGCTCAGAGAAGAGGTCAAAGACGGTATCACCGTCTGCATCATCGAACACAACCTCGACATAGTGGTGAATATATCCGACCGAATTGCATTTTTGGATCAGGGTAAGTTATTGGCCGATGACGAGCCAGAAACTATCCTGAACGACCCAACCTTGGCCGCAATTTACTTCGGAGAGCGATAACCATGACAGACAAAATTCTCCAGGTTGAGAATCTGGTGGTTGGTTATGGCGGCCGACCCGTGCTGACGGATATCAATGTTCACGTTAACAACAATGAAGTGTTGTGCCTGATCGGACATAACGGTGCCGGAAAATCCACCCTGTTAAAGTCCATATTTGGACTAGTACCGCACGAAGGTGGCCGCATTCAGTTCAACGGTAAACCCGCAGTCATCGACCCTCGGGCGATGACCATGGCGGGCATGTCCATGGTGCCGGAAGGCCGTGGCGTGTTCCCCGGCATGACCGTAGAGGAAACCCTGAGTCTGGGCATGTGGGCGGCGGGAGTTCCCGAAAATGAGCGGGCGGAGAGAACTGATTGGGTAATGTCGATCCTGCCGGTGATGAAAAAGTTTTACCGGACACGAGCTGGGGACCTGTCCGGCGGACAGCAGCAAATGGTCTCTATTGGCCGAGCCCTGCTGAGCCGCCCTCGCTGCTTGTTGATGGATGAGCCCTCGATCGGCCTAGCTCCAAAGTTGTTTCAGGATCTCTGTGGCCCGATACGGGAACTGCAGCAGAAAACAGGCATGTCGATCCTGTTAGTGGAGCAGAATGTTAAGGAGGCTCTGAAAATCTCTGATCGGGTCGTGGTGATGAAATCCGGTCAAATGACGTGGGAAGGCCTGCCGGAAGAGTTGAGTGATAATAAGAAGCTGATGGAGCTGTACTGATGCTGAAGAAACTGACCCTGACTTCGTTGGTGTCTGAGCATCTGGAGCGGGCCCCGGAATCCTGTGCGCTTGTAGTGGACCACCGTCAATTCAGCTACCGGGAGCTGGACCAAATGGGCCTCGCAGCGGCGGCCTGGCTGCGAGAGCAAGGTGTTCGCCCAGGTGACCGCGTGGCTGTATGGCTAGTTAACCGGCCTGAGTGGCTCGCGTTAATGCTGGGATTATCCCGCATCGGCGCTGTGCTGGTGGCCGTGAACACTCGTTATAGAACGGAAGAATTGCAACACATCCTGTCTCTGTCGGGAGCCCGAATTCTGATCATGCAGCCACGTTTTCGGAACATTGATTTTCAGGCTTTGCTGCAGGACCTCAAGCCCCACACGTTACCCGACCTGGAAGCGATTGCAGTGCTTGATCCGGAAATGCCATTACCAAAGCTGGAAGGGTGTTCCGGGCTGACCTTTCCTGACCTGGCGAACACAAATGCATCGCAAGTAGCTGATAAATCCCGCGATGATGACTTGGCTATACTGTTTACCACCTCAGGCACTACTAAAATGCCGAAGTTGGTGATGCATACTCAATACTCGCTGGCCAGCCACGCACAATGCGTGGCTGAAGCGTTTATGCTTAATCAGCCGGGCGCAGGCCTGCTTGCTCCGTTACCATTCTGTGGAACCTTTGGTTTGGTTCCGGCGATTGCAGCTCTGGCCGCAGGTACGCCCATTGCGGTCATGGAGACGTTTGATGCTAAGCCCGCAGTTGAACTGATCCGAAAACTCCGGTTAACCCACCTGTTCGGCAGTGACGAGATGTATCGGCGTATCCTTGATGTGCTGCCCGAGAGCGCTAGCCTGGATAGCCTCCGGGTATGTGGCTTTGCCGCATTCCAGACGGGCGCGGAAGAGCTTGTCCGGCAGGCTGATGCCCGGGGCATTCCGATTGCAGGTGTCTATGGATCAAGTGAGGTGCAGGCTCTGTTTTCTATTCAGCCTACGCAAAAGAATATGCACGAACGGTGCAAAGGCGGTGGCTTTCCTGCCGATCCGGAGGCGAAGGTGAGGATTCGCGACACTGAGTCTGGTGAGTTGATGCCTCCGGAGCAGAGCGGCATTCTGGAGATTAACGCTACGGGTAACTTCTCCGGGTATTTCAACAACCCTCTCGCCACCTCTGAGGTCATTGATCAGGATGGATACTTCTCTACCGGGGATATTGGCTACCTATGCAAGGATGGTTCGTTCGTCTACCAAACCCGACAGGGTGATGCAATCCGCCTGAGCGGGTTCCTGGTAAACCCGTCAGAAATCGAAGATGTCCTGAAAGGCTGCCCGGGTATCGTCGAAGCCCAAGTGATTGGAGCAGATGTTGATGGCGTGCAGTCTTGTGTTGCCTTCGTGATTGCCGAACCGGGCAGCAATATTGATGCCGATGGCATCAGAGCATGGCTTCGAAACGTTATCGCACCATTCAAGGTGCCGTCTCGAGTCTGGTTTCTGGATGCCTTCCCAGTTACGGATAGCCCCAATGGCGTCAAGATCCAAAGGGCCAAGCTGAGAGAAATGGCTGCCGAGCGTGATTTGGGTGTTAGCAACTAGTCTGCCTTTATCATTCGGGGCGGTGCATCTGGAACTTCTGAGAGGCATCCACTTTGAAGTAGTCGGCGGGGCCGCCACCACGAAGTATAGGCTCTGCTCCAGCGGTATCGTAGATTCCGTTGCGGAGTAGGCGCCCCGCAATATGAACGCCGACGACTTCACCGAATACCATCCAGGTGTCCAGCTCTTCACCGTCGGCACCGGCAAGCTGGAGTACCTGGGATACCCGACATTCAAACCTGACCGGGCTTTCCGCCACGTGTGGTACCGCAATCACCCGGGATGGCGCCGGGGTGACACCCGATAGCGCAAATTCGTCCACCTCGGGCCCGACTGCCCTGCATGTTTCGTTCATGGCATCGCTTAGTGGACGGGTCACCAGGTTCCAGCAGAACTCTCCCGTTTGCTCGGCATTCCGCACAGAGTCCTTGAAGCCGATACTGGAGAAGGCGACGATGGGCGGGTGGTAATTGAAGGCGTTGAAGAAACTATAGGGTGCGAGGTTCAGCACGCCGTTGCGGTCCCGCGAGGAGATCCACCCGATAGGGCGTGGTGCCACCAGGGCGTTAAACGGATCATGGGCTAAGCCATGACCTTCAGCCGGCCGATAAAAGTGGGTTTCCTCGCACATACAACCTCCCCAGCTGCAGATAGACGTGCAACATCTATTTTAGTCTTTAAGTGCGCTCGGGTGCTCATTCAATGGCGTAACCTCAATATCCATGTAAGGAAACAGAGGAAGGGAGCTCAATAACTCATGCAGTTCTTGATTCGACTCTACATCGAAGATACTGACGTTTGAATATTTTCCTGTCACTCGCCATAAATGAGGCCACTTTCCCTTACGTTGAATATCAAGTGCTCGGTTTTTCTCCGCAACCTTGACATCATCAAATTCCTCTTTTGTTAAGTGTGAAGGGGGATTTACCTTCATTTGAACCATGAACAGCATCGTCACTACTCCTCGAAAGTCATTTTTTAGTTAGAAGCTGGGGCCTTTAATGAACGTCTCGGGTGATTATAGGCTTAAGCTTTCCAATAAAACTCTTGCCATGCTCAAACCATTGCTTACGAACACTCGATTTCAGGTACTCCTGATATTTCTCCTCACTCTCAAACCAACACTCTGCTACCGCATCAAATGGTCCCACGCCAAGATAAGGAACATGTGTGTCCTTCGGCTCCCGGTCGACCAGTCGAACCTCATATTTATACAAGGCCGGGACATCATGGGACATGTCATAATGAACCCTGCATTCTTCCGCAAATTTTTCGGGGGACATATGCTCCGGTCGCACCAACAAATACACGATTCTAATCATAGGTAACCTCTCAATCAGCGGAATTATATGCCCGAAAAATCTACTTCTACAGCGGTGCTGCGCACGATTTCCTCCCGCGAGACCGCCGGATTCACAAACAGCGCACGAACCTTGTTCCCGTCACTGCAGGTCTCAAAAGTCCCATAGTTCGTGTAAATACGGGTCACGCAACCGAGCCCGGTCGGTGGATAGGTCAGTTGTGGCACAATCTTGGGGCGGCCATCCCGATCTACATGATCCATCATTACGAAGGTCTGCTTTGCACCGATCGCCAGGTCCATCGCACCGCCAACCGCCGGGATTGCATCCGGATCTCCAGTATGCCAATTGGCGAGGTCGCCGTTGCAGGCAACCTGGAAAGCCCCGAGCACGCAGATGTCCAGATGCCCTCCTCTCATCATCGCAAACGAATCCGCATGATGGAAAATTGCCGCGCCTGGTAACAATTTGATCGGCACTTTTCCGGCATTAACGAGATCAGGATCCTGCTCACCTTCCGGAGCATCAATCCAGCGCCCAAGCACACCGTTTTCGGTATGGAGAATAACCTCCTTATCTCCCTCTCCTAAATGGTTAGCCACCAGAGTTGGCATACCAATACCCAGATTCACGTACGCGCCCTCTGGAATATCGCCGGCAATTCTCGCCGCTAGCATAGACCTATCTTCAGTATTCATAATGCAAACCTTTAACCATTGTTAGGGAAGAAGACTCAGACTTTAATGAAAACATTGACATAGATACCCGGAGTCACAACGCATTCCGGGTCTAGCTGACCAGCCTCAACGACTTCACTGACTTCGGCAATGGTTGTCTTTGCTGCCATGGCCATTACAGGGCCAAAATTTCTGGCAGTCTTTTTATAGGTAAGATTCCCGTAACGGTCGGCGACAGCCGCTTTGATCAACGCCACGTCAACACGAATGGGATACTCCAAGACGTAGTTAACTCCATCGATCTCTCGCGTTTCCTTTCCCTCAGCCAGAGCAGTGCCATATCCGGTTGGCGTAAAAAATGCTCCAATCCCAGCCCCACTAGCCCTTAACCGCTCAGCCATGTTGCCTTGCGGCACCAGTTCAAGCTCAATTTCACCTTTTCGATACAGATCTTCAAACACCCAGGAATCTTTCATTCTTGGAAAGGAGCAGATAATCTTTCTGACTTTCCCGGCCTTTAGCAAAGCAGCAATGCCTTCCTCCTTTTGCCCGGCATTATTCGTAACAATGACAAGATTTTTGGCATTTTTATTTTTTATTAATGCGTCAATGAGCATATTGGGAGATCCAGCGCCACCAAACCCGCCAATGGCCACAGTGTCTCCCTCGTTAACCCTGGAGACTACCTCCAGAAGATCACTTGTTTGTTTATCAATCATTCTATTCCCTTTTGTTTTTGAGCAATAAAAAATAATCGGTCAAGAAACTTTACCCGACGATCCACCACCTCCATCAATCCCTTAATTGATTAACCTGCAGTAGAGGGTAACCAAAGGACCAGGTCAGGAAAAACAATCAGGACAAAAACAAGTGCCAACAGTGCGAGAACATACGCAAGGACGCCAGAGAATATAGATTCCACTGGAATATTGGCAGATTTAGCCACGACAAATACATTTATCCCAACAGGCGGAGTCACAATTCCGATCTCAGACAGCAGAATAACGATCACTCCGAACCAAAGTGGATCAAAACCCAGGCTGATTACCAAAGGTAATACCACCGGTACGGTTAGAATCAGAATAGAAATCAAATCCAGAAAAAGGCCAAGCACCAGATATAGCAAGACGATAAATGCAAGAATCAGATAGGGGGAAACATCCAAACCACCCACCCATGCCACCATCTCCCGGGTAACCCCCGTAAAAGTAATGAAATAACCAAAAATATGTGCGCAAACGATAATTAAACCGATCATTGCGGAAATTGCACAGGTGTTAACGAGTGCTGTTCGAAATCTTTCGCCGTTAAGGTTTCCGGATTTCCCCGCAATTAACAACGCCCCAAATGCGCCAAGCGCTGAAGATTCAACGGGTGTAGCGATTCCGGTGTAGATCAACCCTGTCACCACGAGAAACAAGAGAATAAAGGGTCCGGCGACCTTGAGTGACTGTATCTTCTCTTGGAATGAATAGCCCCTATAACTTTCAGGGAGTGGATGACGGAACAGCAAAACCTTGATGGTGAGCGCAATGGTCAGTGTTACCAGAATCCCGGGTACAATTCCTGCGATGAGCAGATCAGCAATGCTCACGCCGCTGAGTAGGCCATAGAAAATTAACGCGACGCTAGGAGGAATAAGCATCGCAATGGTTCCTGATATAGCCGCGATGCTGCCAGCGACTCGCTGGGGATATCCCTCATTCAGCATGGCAGGCACACTGGTTTTGGCTAGTGTAGCGGCCGCAGCAGTACTTGAACCGGAAATGGCACCAAAAGCCGCGCCGGTGATCACAGTTGCGATTCCGACCCCTCCTTTGACCCTGCCAGTCCATTTAGCGATTGCATCGAACAAAGACGACGTAATACCGCTTACTCCCATGAACTCGGCCATCAGAATAAACATGGGAATGGTCAACAATTCATAGGTACTCAATGCGGAGCCTGGTGACGCGGTCAGTATCCCAACCAGCACATCGGCATTGGTCGCCAGAAAAATGCCAAGTGCACCAGAGAGCGCCAGACTGATCGCAACCGGCACACCAAAAGCCAGTAGCGCAAAAAGTACAAAAAATGGTAGATAAATCGTCATGTCCGACTTCCTCCCAGCGCCAGCAACTGGTGAAAACTGGTCGTCAGGAGGCGCAGGGCAAAAGCCCCACAACTGAGGAACACCAGGATGTCTGCTGGCCACATTGGCCATGGAATGACCCCACCCATCACATCACCGTCGACCCAGGCGTGCCACCCCTCCTGAAGGTAGAACCATGCGATATAGGCAAACAACACAACAGAAGCAAGCCCGACGATGAAGAGCACCACTCCCTGCACCCGGTCGTTCATTCTTTCACCGAAATAGTCGACCTTGAGATGGGTCCCCATTCGCAGCGCATAGGAAAAGGCAAGGAAATAAGAACCGGGCAACAAATACAGCACGATGAAGTCAAACGACCAACTCAACGGGCTGGACAAGACGTAGCGCAGGAATACATCGACACAGGTAACGACCATCGCAACTACGATCATAAGCGCAGCAACGCCCACCAACAGGTTTTCGACATAACGAACGGCGCGGTCAAGCCAGGCTAGAGGGCCGGGAACAGCTAAAGTAGTCAACGTCATCCCCTTCTTAAACTGATACTTTTAGGTGCCCGATCACACTGATCACCAGGTCGCAGGCTCAAACACAAAGCCGCCGTTCTGACGTCGCACATAGCCGCAATAGGGGTCACCAAAATGAACAGGCAGAAGCAGAGCCTCTTCGTCGGCCAACTGGTTGAGCATTTGCATCCTTACCTCTCGCGCCCGCTCTGGCCAGATACAGTAGCCGGAATTGAATTCGGGACGCATGATTTGCAGAGGGCTATGGAAAATATCACCACTAAAAATGCCCACCTCGCCCTTCGATTCGAGCCGGAACGTGACCTGCCCGGGGCTGTGGCCGGCAGCCGAATGCACGGTCAGGCAGTCAGCAATTTCATCACCCGGACGCATAAGACGGGCGAGACCTTCATTCATGATTGGCATAACGCTGTCAAAGAACGAATCACCAAACACGTCGATCACACCGGGTGCCTTGTTCTTTCCCTCCTGACAGAAAGTGAAGTCATCTTCCGGAAAGTAGTAGGTTGCATTCGGAAATGTGGGGACCCAGCGACCATCCTGCCAGGTGGTATTCCAGCCGACATGGTCGGCATGCAGATGAGTCATCACCACGTGGGTCACATCCTCAGGTGCCGCCCCCGCAGCTACGAGCCATTCTCGTACCAAGGTGTTCAGCATATGCATGCGGGGAATATCTTGTCTGGGCTTGTAATTGCCCACTCCGGTATCAATCACAATGATGCTGGAGCCGGTCTGTACGATCCAGAACTGGATTGTCACGATCAGCTTACCCATATGAGGCACCCAATGGTGGGGCGCCATGATGCTCTCAAGCCGATCAAAATCGCCTCGCTCGGCCTCCGGAAACAGGAAAGCAGGATCATGGGTAGGACCAGAATATTCCAGGATGCGGGTGACAGTAGCGTCACCGATACGCCGAGTCTGAATCATGGCAGAGACCTTTTTATAATTGATTCGGAGGCTTTGAACTTTGGATTTGATGCCATCCGTTCTTTCGCCTTCCAATATCAGTCAGCGCAAACGGAAGAGTCAATGCAGAATTATCAAACACATTCTTAACCAGTGGTTAACAGGAACAACATTAATCTCACTTACCACGCATTAAGCGATGATTAACAGGCGCTGAATATTTTAGAAACGCCGATACTGCAGATATTTGATAGCTTGGAAGATGCTTAATCCAGAAAATAAAAAATAAGGAAAACTACATGCTCAAGAAACAACTTCTTATATCGGCCTGCATCGCTACACTTGCTGTGTCAGGTACGGCTCACGCAACCCAGTCCGTAACCCTCCGATTCGCTGATTGGATGCCAGAATCCGCCTTTACCACAAGCTACGGCGCGAAAGCATTCATGGAGAAAGCAATAGAGCTTTCCAAAGGCCAGATCAAATTCCAGTATTTCCCTGCCGAGCAGCTTGGTAAAGGTTCCGAGTCGCTGACGCTGCTGCAAAGTGGGGTTGCAGATGTTGCGAACGTAGCTCCTGCCTATGTGTCGGAACATCTTCCCCTGTCCGGAGTGGTGGAACTCCCCGGGGCGGTGACGGACTCCTGTACCGCCGCCAACAAATTTTATGAACTGGCGCAGCCTGGCGCCGTTCTTTATGAAGCAGAGTATAAAAAGAACAAGGTGCGCCCGCTGTTTACCGCTAACCTTGGCCCCTACCGGATATTAACCAACAAACAGGAACTTTCTTCGCCTGTTGATTTTTCAGGGCTCAAACTGCGCACGGCGGGCGGGGCCATGGCAATGACCGCAGACCATTTGGGAGCAAACCCCATCCGGATGCAAGGCTCAGACGTGTTGGCGTCCTTGTCCAGAGGAACGCTGGACGGCGTATTCTGGGGACTCATCAGCATTGAGGACTGGAGCCTGGAAACCGCGCTGGACCAAATGATTCCTAACCTCAGCGTCGGAAGCTTTAATGTGACCTACTCAATCAGTGACCGCACCTGGAACAAACTTTCTCCGGAACTGCAGGAAATACTGGTCAAAGCCGGGCAGTATGCCAACCAGAACCATTGTGACTACGTAAATCGCGCGGAAACACAAGCAATTACCGACCTTCAAGAAAAACATGGTATCCAGCCACTCAACCTGCCAGAAAACGAACTCAAGCAAGTTCAGGGTGAACTGACCGAAGTTCATAAAAAATGGGCAGAGCCGCTCAATAAGCGCGGACTACCCGCAGACGAGGTAGTAGAGCAGGTGTTCTGACCGTTCCCCCCCGTTTTTTCAAACAACCCCGCTGTCGCGGGGTTGTTTATGTCTGGCCAAAAAGTTCTATGGCTCAAAACCATAAGATGCCGTATGTTTTCAGATCGGACATTGAAGCCACCGGGGTAACTAATGGCAATAAAGTACGATCTGACAGATTTTCGGCTGTTTATCAAAATTGCAGAAACGGAGAGTCTCTCTAGAGGCGCGGAGCAGTGCCACATGTCAGTGCCAGCGGCGAGCAATCGGGTTCGGAACCTGGAAGACAATCTAGGTATAAAGCTACTGCAGCGAACCTCGCAAGGCGTGAACCTTACTAACGAAGGCCGGGTTTACTTACGCCATGCTCGTAAGATTGTCGCCCAGCTAGAGGTGCTTAGCGGTGACTTGCAGGAATTTACCAAAGGCGTCACAGGGCAATTGCGTCTGTTTGCAAACACAACTGCAATTACAGAACTACTGCCAGCCGTATTAGGGGAATATCTACAATCCCACCCCAATGTACACGTTGAGATGAAAGAAAAAGTTAGTGAGGAGATTATTCGCGCAGTCAAGGAAGGCATGGCAGATCTGGGGATCGTTTCCGGCAACATACCCACCGCCGATCTTCAAACCCGCCCCTTTGCTCGCAGTCGACTGATCGTTATCTGCCCGATGGATCACCCCCTTGCTGAACACAAAGAGATCAGCTTCGAAGACTGTCTGTCATATCCGCTGATATCCCTGCTTGAGGCTTCTGCCATACACCAGTTTCTGGTCCGTGAAGCTGAAAAGCTCCATGTTGATCTTAACATCAGGGTACAAGTCGCCAGTTACGATGCGATCTACCGGATGGTTGCCGCTAAGGTAGGTATCGCAATCATTCCGCAACTGGGCTTCGCCCGCCACAAGGGCACCCGGGATATCAAACAGATTGAGCTGGTGGATGCCTGGGCCGAGCGTAATTTCCAGCTTTGTTCCGTGGACTTCGAGAGCCTGCCGACATTTGCTCAAGAGTTTTGCGAAAGTCTGTTGCAACGATATGGATAACTGCTCACAAGCTGACTAATTATCAGAGCACTGATCCAGTAACGTTACCGAACTTATTTGCTGTCTCAACTACCCCTCTCGCTCGCGCACGATTCACCGACGTACCTGGTGGATTATATGCCGCGGTTGGAGCAGCAACCCTTAATCGTGACACCTGGAATCGTTTCAATAACGAGGAGAAAGAGGGGCTGCTAAAGGCCGGTTCAGTTATGGCTGCCTATGTTACCCTCCTCTATCAGCAACAAGCTTATAGCGACATGGAAAAAGCTGAGAAGAAAGGTATCAACATTCTGAAAGCGGAAGGTGATCTTCTTGAAAAATTTAGAGAATTCATCAAACCAGACCTCGAGTTCATCCCGAAATTCTATGCTGACGAATACAAAATCGATGTCTCGAGAACTCAGCAACTGACCGCCAACATGTCCAAGTTGATTGAAAAATGGAACGGACTCGTGGGAGATATCGAGACGGCAGATCAACTGGCTGAACTGTGTTGGAACGTAAGCGTTCATTCCACGGCGTAGTTGACCTACTTCACGTCACGCAGAGGCCTTAATAACTCCGGCGAGACCTTGTACTGTTTGGTGCCGTCCTCGGCTAACACGATCACGCTCTTGCGGTTGATCTTGGTGACGATCCCCAGCACGGGGCCTTCCCGGGCCTCGAAGGTCACTTTCAGGCCCACCCGCAATTGGCTCAGCGCCTGGAGATTTTCCCGGTCCCGCAGTTCATCAATGCGCCGGCAGATGGTTTGATTCAGTTCCAGCAACTGGTCGATGCTCATGTCTTCAATACGCATGAACGGTGGCCTCCGGCTGTCTGCTTTGTCGGTCAGGGTGGCGTGGGTCGATCAGCGCACGTAACGGGGTCTCGGCGAACCGGGTTTTCCAGAGTCGTGGGGTCAGATTGGCTACGTCGCTGGCCGGATGTTGGCTGATGCGTTGCAGCACGTCCACCAGGTAGGTGTAGGGATTAATGTTGTGCAGCTTGCAGGTGCTGATCAGGCTCTGGATGATGCCCAGGTGTTCCGCGCCCAGCTCGGTCCAGCAGAACATCCAGTTTTTCTTGCCCATGGGGATTGGGCGTAGGGCCCGTTCCAGGTGGTTGGTGTCTGGCTGAACGTCGGGATCTTCCAGGAACACGGTCAGACTCGCTTCGCGGCTGAGCACGCAGTTCAGGGCTTTGGCCAGCGGTTCGCTGGGAAGCAATCCCCCCTGTCCCAACTGATCGCGGCACCACTGGAAGAAGTCGTCGACCGCCGGTTTTGAGTGTTCCAGCCGGTACTGGCGTTTCTTCTCGCCAGTCAGCCCCTGGGTTTTGATCGCCTCTTCATTCTGGTAGAGCTTGGCAATCTGCTGCAGAGCTTCGGTGGCCTGCTCCGGATGATCTTTCTGGGCCTCGACGAAGCAACGGCGGCTATGCACCCAGCATTGAGCATGAGTAATACCTTGTTGGGCCGCGGCATAGCGGGCATAGGCGGCATAACCATCGCTGATCAGCGTGCCACTGAATTGGTCGTTCAGAACCTGCTCGATGTGCAGCCGGCCCCGACTGTTCGAGTAGGTGAATACCACTTCGTCGGCATCGCCATACAGCGGCCAGAACCAGCCTGTTTTCATCTTGCCTTTTTGCGGGCCCGCCCGGCCTTGGTGGCCAGCTTTGATGGGCGTTTCGTCCATCGCCAGCACCCGGCTGCGCAGCACGTTGTCGGTCTGGGCGTCCACAATGGGCCGAAGCAGATCGATGGCTCGTTTCACAAGGTTGGTCTGGGTGCTGCGGCTGACGGTCACACTGGCTTGCTGGATGCGCTGGTGTTGGCGATACAGCGGCAGGTGGAACTGGAACTTGTCCACCAGCAACCCGGCCAGCAGGCTGACGTCGGCCAGGCTGTTGTCCAGCACGTTGAACGGAGTTGGAGTTGTCACCGGCTTCTCGGTTCCCTTGCGCCGGAACACTGGCCGCTCCACCTTCAGCACCACATAGCTGGAGGCCCGCTGGGCCAGCCGGTAGGTGGTCTTGCTGCCGATCACTTCGTAATGATCGGCCTCGGGGCCGGTCAGCTCCGGTGGCAGGTGCTCAATGACTTCCACCGGCACATCGGCGGTAAAGCGCAGACCGGTGTCGTTCAGGCAGTCGTCCTCCCGCTGCTTTTTGCCGGTGCCGCGCTGATAGGCCTTAATGATGCGCTTTTTTCATCCGCAGGCTGCTCTGGCAACGGTGCTTCATCGGGCTGGAACAGGCTGTCCTGCTCTGGCAGGTCATACACCTGCTTCTCGGATTTGGAACCGAACAGCTGCTTCTTGAACCAGTCCAGTTGATGCGTCAGCTGCCGAACCGCTTCTGCCTGGGCTTACAGCTGCTCCCGCAACACGGCATTCTCCTCGGCCAGAGCCGAGTAGGAAGGCGGGTTGGAATCGGGAGTGGAAGCCATTGAATTCATGGCTGATATTATACTGGAAGTCGGTCTTCTATACCCCTCGAAAACGCTTGAACTGACGGTATTTCTGAACCTCGATGCCATCGATCAGCAGTTGCAGATCCGTTAGGGTCAGGGCCCGCTGACCAGAGGCGGATAACGGCACCCGGAACTGCCCTTGTTCCAGGCGCTTGGCCCACAGGCAGTATCCGGTGGCAGTAAAATACAGCATCTTCATCTGGGTCTTACGGCGATTGACGAAGACAAAATACTGGCCGCTGAGTGGATCATGCTTCAACTGATTCCGAACCAAGGCGCTCAGGCCCCGGAACGATTTGCGCATGTCGGTAGGCTCGGTGCACAGCCAGATGCGAGCCTGGCTATCGAGCCCGATCATCCGTTCTGGCTCAGCCGCAGTTCCACGCCGTTGCCGAGGCTCAGCACAATGTGCCAGCCTGGAACGGAGGATGGAGAGTTACCCATCAAGGATGAAAGATCCAGAAAGCTGGCTTCATCGGAACCTGTCGAATTATCGGTCGACTGATCGGCGGACGGACGCTTGCGCCAGTTGCAGAAGCTGGCGTAACCGATCTTCTCCTTTTTACAAAACTGCGGTGCTGTCAGGTCGCTGGCGCGCTGCTGATCAACCAGGGCCTGCCACTGTTCTAGAGTACGGTGCTTTCTCATGGGGGGTAACCTCGTGTCGGGAAATGTGAGGTTACTGTAGGGCGAAACTTACTGGGGTGGCAGAGCGTCCCGGAATGAACGCTCACGTTGGAACGAAGTTTATTCCTAACTTGACCCTGCCACTTCCGGCAAATAAAAATAAAAAAAAACGGACCTCTCGAGGCCCGTCCAGATTCAACCTGCCGCCAACCCGGACAGATACTTTACTGACTCACCCCGAGCGGCCCTGGCTTGATGGTCTCTTTGCAGTCTGCACAATCGTCCTGGTGATAACCGGAATCAAACGCTGGTGGCGCCACGCCACTCTCCCGCAACTCCCGGATGCGGCTTTCATCAAACCCCAGCCCGGCCAGGATTTCATTGGAATCCTGGGCGAATGCCGGAGGGGCGTTGCGGTAGCTGGCAGGGGTGCGGTTCAGTTTCACAGGCGTGCCGGTGCCCTTGTAGCTGCCAATTTCCACCAGCATGCCGCGATGAGCAGTATGGGGGTGACTCAGGACTTCACTGGCGTTGAGCACCGGGCCGCAGGGTACGCCTGCACGTATCAACCTTTCTGCAATTTCGCTGCCGTTATAGCGGCTGAGCACCGTTTCGAGCTCACCACGGAGTTCGGCGCGATTGATCACCCGCTGACTGTTGTCCTGAAAGCGTGCATCTTCAAGGATCTGTGGGCACTCCAGCACTGCACACATCTTGGCAAACTGGGTGTTGTTACCCACCGCCAGGAAGATTTTCTGGGTACCCGTGGCATACGCCTCGTAAGGCGAAATGTTGGGGTGGGCATTGCCTGTCCGCCTCGGCTCGGAGCCACCGCCGAAGACGTTGGGGAAATGCGGATGCATCAGCGCCAGCGCGGAATCGAACAATGCCGCTTCCACAAACTGGCCCTCACCACTGCGAGTACGCTCATGCAGTGCCAGGGTGATGCCAGCCACGGCGTTAAGGCCCGTGACCATGTCCACCAGCGGCAGGCCAACCCGTAGCGGGTCGCCGCTCTCCTCCCCGTTGACGCTCATCAGCCCACCCATCGCCTGGGCAATGGCGTCATAGCCAGGCAGCCCGCCGAGCGGGCCGTCGGCGCCAAAGCCGCTGATGCGGCAGTGGATCAGGCGGGGAAATAACTGGTGCAGTCGGTCATAGCCAATGCCCCACTTTTCCAGCGTGCCGGTCTTGAAGTTTTCCACCAGCACATCGGCATCCTCAAGCAACTGCAGCAGGATCTCACGGCCCTCTTCACGGGCGAGGTCGAGAGCCAATCCACGCTTGTTGCGGTTGACGCCCTGGAAATAGGACGCCGTGCCGTTGATGAAGGGAGGCCCCCAGCCACGGGTTTCGTCACCCATCGGCGGTTCGATCTTGATCACATCCGCGCCATGATCCCCCAACAGCTGGGTGCAGTAGGGGCCACCCAGCACACGGCTGAGGTCGATGATGCGGATGCCGTCCAGTGCGCTGCCCATCAGACCACCTCCTCGACCCGGTGTTTGCGGGCCGGAACCAGCCGGATTACCTCATCGAGGGCCAGTTCGCGTTCTTCAAGAAGCGCCCTGATCAGCTCTGCCTGGTCAGGGTGACTGGTGCCCAGCGGATCCCGTGGCAACAGTTTATGAACGATCACCAGATGGGCCAGCGCCAGGCGCCGCCAGTTATCACCCATCTTCGCGGCTTCCCAGGCCAGGAAAACGGCAGAGGTGATGTTGTACAACGCGCTGGCGATCTGGCGTACGTCGGCTTCCTCGGCGTCGGCATCCACCTGCATCAGCGCACGGTCGGCAACTTCATCAATCAGGTTGGCCAGCAGTGCCATTGAGGCCTCCGGCAAGCCAGCATCGCCAAGCAGGCTGTGCAGGTAGCGTTGCAGCACCGGCAGAGTACCTTCACGACGGATAGCGCGGAAAACGTCCAGCGCCACAATGTTGCTGGTTCCCTCCCAGATGGAACCCAGATGGGAATCGCGAAGCACCCGGGCATCGGAGAATTCTTCGATGTAACCGCAGCCACCACGCACTTCCATACCATCACCAGCAGCCTTGCGGGCATCGCGCGTGGTGCGGAACTTGATCAGCGGTGTCAGGATGCGCAACAGCTTAGCGGCGTCGTCATCACCGGCGTCCGCCCGTCGGAGGCAGTCGGCGGTGTGGAACACCATGCTCCGGCCCTGCTCGGCGCTGACCATAATCTTGATCAGCTGACGCTCCATCAACGGCAACTCAATCAGGCGCTTGCCGAATGCACTGCGGTTACGGGCGACGAACAGCGCCTCGTTGAGGGACCGCCGCATCAGCCCGGCAGCACGCACACCGTTGGACAGGCGCGACATGTTGATCATGTCGGTCATATGCTTGAAGCCCTTGCCCTGCTCGCCCACGATGTAGGCTTCGGCGCCTTCAAGCACGATCTCGCCGCTGGCCATGGAGCGGGTACCCATCTTGTCCTTGAGGCGGATGATGCGGTAGTTGTTGAGGCTGCCATCCGCCAGTTTCCGCGGGAGCAGGAACAGGGTCAGGCCACGGGTGCCCCGCTCGGCACCGGCCGGACGGGCGAGTACCATGGCCAGGTCGGCATCCGGGTTGGAACAGAACCATTTGTCACCGTATAACCGCCAGACGCCGTCCTCAAGACGCGCCTCGGTAATGGTGGCACCAACGTCTGAACCGGCTTCCTGCTCAGTCATGAACATTGCGCCCTGATACAGTTCACCGAAATCCTGGGATGTCAGCGGCTCGATAAACCGCTCCACCAAAGCGGGGTCACCAAATTTGCGCAGGGTGCGGGTCAGGGAATCGGTCATGCTGACCGGGCACATCAGCCCGAACTCAGCCTGCACAAACAGATAGGTCAGGCTGTATTTAACAATCGGCGGCAGCCGTTCTGGCCAGTCAAACACGCCAGCCCGGTGCGACATGGCCGCCAACCCGAATTCAGCCAGTGCGTATTCCTCCAGGCGCTGGTAGGCCGGGTGTTTCTCGAGTCGCTGGGACTCTGTACCGTTACGGGCACGCAGTTGCAGTGTCGGCGGGTTCTTGTCAGCGGTCAGGGCCAGCTGCTCAAGCTCGTCTCCAACAAGGGCACCCAGTGCTTCTAGGCGCGGCTCTACGTGGCGGACCAGCGCGTCGTCCGCATACAGCCTGAACAGGCGGGCGAAATCAGGGTCGGATGCATAGGCGCTGTGGCCGCGGGAATCAGGTACAACACTGTCAATTTGATGGCTCATGAGCAGATCCTCTCTTTGTTTTTTTGCCTATCTACAGGCTACAAAACACTCGGGATGCTGCCCAATACTATATAAATCAGGAACGATACAGTTTTTTGAATGATTGTTATACTCGGCACTGACATTCCGCTTTTCCGCGCTGCGAAGGAAACCCTATGGCCTTGACACTGAAACAGCTCCGCTACTTTGTTGTGCTCTCCGAAGAGCTGCATTTCGGTCGTGCCGCGGATCGCCTGCACATTTCGCAGCCACCACTCAGCACCAGTCTCCGGCAGCTTGAAGGGGTGCTTGGCGTGCAGCTGCTCGAACGCAACAGTAAGTGTGTAGCACTGACGCCAGCGGGTAAACTGTTCCAGCGCCAGGCACGTTTACTATTGGGCCAGCTCGACGATGCCCAGGATATGCTCCGCCGCACTGCCGAGTCGGATTATGAGGTTCTGCGCATTGGCTCGACACCAGCCATGATCTACCGCGGCCTGCCACCACTGCTATCCGAATTCAAGGATCTGTATCCTGGCATCGGCATCCAGCTGTTCGAGCAGTACTCCCTGGATCAGGTGGAGTCACTCTGCCGCGGCCGCATCGATATCGGTTTTATCAATTCGATACCCTTGCCAGCCGAAGTCGATTCGCTACCCATCGGTGTCGACGAATTTGTTTGCTGTCTGCCAGCAAACCATCCACTGGCGCAACGCGATGTTATTGAACTTACCGACATCGACAGGGAACCACTGGTCATGCTCAACAGCGCACTGGCCCCTCACTTCCACCAGCATTTTCATAACATTTTCCGCGCCAAGAACTTTGAGCTGAATGTGAAGCACGAAGCCTCCCACTGGCAGACCGTAGTGGCGCTGACGTCCTATGGACTGGGCATTTCACTGGTTCCCCAGTCCCTGGAACTGTCCGGTATGAACAATGTGCGTTTCGTACCTCTGGCCGGAGTTGATACCCGCTATACCTCCTGCTGTATCTGGAGACGGGACTCAACCAGTCTGGGCCGGGATTTCCTGCTCGCTTGCATCCGCTCGCGCCTGGAACGCAAGCAGTTCTCGTAGCTGGCAGTTGGGCTGAACCCATCACTAACGGAACTCAACAGCGCCCAAACGCAACGAACCCCGGAAAAACCGGGGTTCGTCAGCAGTCTGACCGGGCCTCTCGAGGCCCGTTTTTAATTTGAACTTCGAGTTACCATGGTCTTTATCCTAAGAACTATCAATCGATTTTTCTGACCGATTTCGAATCGCAATTTATATTCCCCCGTTTTTGATATTTTTCACCTGCAATCCTGGAGAAAACCATGCAATACCGCCGCCTCGGAACAACCGGCATGAAAGTCTCCCGCCTTTGCCTCGGCACCATGACCTATGGCTCGCCCAAATGGCGGGAGTGGGTTCTGAACGAGCAGGCCAGTCGACCCTTTATCAAACAGGCGCTGGACGCGGGCATCAACTTCTTTGATACCGCGGACATGTATTCCATAGGTGAGTCCGAGCGGGTGGTGGGTAAGGCACTGCTGGATTATGCACCGCGCGAGGATGTGGTTATCGCCACCAAGGTTTTCAATGCCATGGGGGATGGTCCCAACAACCGCGGGCTGTCCCGCAAGCACATCATGACGGCCATCGACGCGTCATTGCGGCGACTGGGCACCGACCATGTCGACCTGTACCAGGTCCACCGCTGGGATTATCACACCCCCATCGAGGAAACCATGGAGGCGCTGCACGATGTGGTGAAGGCAGGCAAGGCCCGATATATTGGCGCCTCGTCCATGTTTGCCTGGCAATTTGCCAAGGCCCAGTTCACTGCGGAAAAACACGGTTGGACCCGCTTTGTCACGATGCAGCCGATGTATAACCTGATCTATCGGGAAGAAGAGCGGGAAATGTTGCCGCAGTGTGTCGATCAGGGCATCGGAGTGATTCCCTGGAGTCCGCTGGCCCGGGGCATTCTGGCCGGGAAAACGAGACAGGGCGAGGACGGTGAGACGGCCCGGGCGCGCACCGACGAGAATACCCGCAGGTGGCATCTCGGCAGCGACATCGATCAGCCTGTTATCTCCGCCCTGCGGGAAGTTGCGGACAACCGCGGCAGCTCCATGGCGCAGGTTGCACTGGCCTGGGTGCTGTCCAACCCCGCCGTTACCGCCCCCATCATCGGGGCCAGCAAGCCAGGTCATATCGAAGAGGCCCTTGCAGCCCTGGAACTGGAGCTGAGCGAGGACGAGAAAGCCGCCCTCGAGGCCCACTATGTGCCCCACCAGGTGGCTGGGCACGCCTGAGACAGGGGTTCGGACGGGAAGCGACGCTTCCCGTCGAGTCATCAGAACGGCAGGGTAAACACCGCACAGACCAGGCTACAGGCAACCAGCGCGGCCAGGGAATAACGCAGGCTCCAGCCATAGGATGCCGTTTGGGCGCTGTACCCGGTGCAACGCTCCAGCAGCAACGAATTGGCCGAATACGGCGTGCCGGCAATGGTAATCCCCCACCCCGCCACAATGCCCAGTCCGAGGCCCAGCAGTCCATACTCCGGCCAGATCGGTCCGAGAATACTGCCGGACAGGGTGCCGGAAATGATCGGATTCACCCCGATCGCACCACCAGCGAAGAATAGCCAGGGCACCACCATCGCCACCAGCGGATAGGCCCAGATGGGCAGACTGAAGTCCATGCCAAGCCAGCCGAGGGCAAAGGTGCTGACAATGCCCCCGAGAAACGAAGAGCCACCCATGATGGCCAGCTCATTATTGATCATGGCCAAAGAGGGCATGGCAAGCACACCATCGTGTAACCGGCGGTAGATCAGTCCGATCACCACAGCGGTTAGACAGCTCAGGGTCACCGCCTGGGAATAAAGCAGCCCACCCCAGGCGCTCAGGGTAAAGGCGCCCACACAGATCAGTGCAATGATGCTGATAAAGCGCAGCCATGGCAGCAAAGCCGACTCCGGTTCAGCGTCATCCACCAGGAGAGCCTCCCGGGGTGGCTCCTCTTCCCGAGCAAAGGTACCGGCGAACAGGTAAAGCAGGGCAAACGGCAGCCCGAGGGCAATCAGCTTCCAGCTCGATAAGCCGGGCAGAAACGTCACGGTCATGACGATGGCGATGGACAGCGGTGACGCCATGGGCGACGCCCCAAAGCCCCGAATCACTGCCCGAGCAGCATTGCGGGCCATCGGGCTGTCGCCCTGATCCTTCACCTGAAGGCCAATCATGGTGGCGATAACACCGACCGCTCCAAAGTTAAGAGGAATGGAGAGTATGGCGGTTCCCGACGTCATACCCGCATAGCGCAACAGGGGTTTACCGCCAAACAAACTGCGGGAGATCACCTTCAGGTCGTTCGATTGGCCCAACACCGCGGACAGCAGCATCACGGTGATGATCAGCGAACCGATACGCGCCATGTTACCCGCGGCCCTGGGCACCGCGGACGGCTCGTTCACCAGCGCAACCACAGTCAGCAAGAGAATCAGCACAAAAATGGCGCGGCCGACCATGCGCAGGTTACCCCACCCCAGCACAATAGCCAGGCACGCCAGTGAGGTCGAAAGGTAGATTTGGCCGGGAAGAAAGGTCGCGATCCCGGTCAGCAAGGCCAGGTAAGCCAGTATGGAGCGGGGACGAGAGAAACTGTCTGGTTGCAGCAAAGCCTTCATTCGATCTCCATCCTCGAAACGCTCTCCGTCAGTCATCATGAATTATCGCCGTCCAGAACGAACAGCGGCCGGTAATCATAACGGAGATGATTACCGGCCGTAAGATAGTTTGCTACTTTTGTCGCAAGTTTGCCGCCACAGCCTAACTGCGGGGTACCGCCACACGCGGCGGGTTCAACAAACCTTTGCCAACGTACATCAGGACAATCAGGCCCAGCCCAACCGCCTCTGAAAACAGGTTCGGGTAGATCAGGCAGCCACCGGCGGCCAGCGCCAGTACCCGTATGGGCCAGCCTATAATGCCGATGCGGTAGAGGTAGCCTTCCATGGCAGAGGCAATCAGCCAGATGGCGGTAATGGCTGTCAGAGCCGATATCAGGATTCGCGCGATGTCCCCTTGCAGAATCAGCGACGGATTCAGTACAAACAGGAACGGCAGGATAAAGAGTATGCCTCCCAAGCGCATGGCATAGATACCAGTTTTGGTGGCGTTCGAGCCTGCCACGCCTGCCGCAGTGATGGCAGCCAGCGATACCGGCGGCGTGATGTATGACAACATGCCCCAATACAGGATAAACAGGTGGCTGGCCAGCGGGTTGAGCCCCGCATTGACCAGCGCTGGCGCCAGCAGGATCGACAGGAAGATGTAACAGGCACTGACGGTCATCCCCATCCCCAGGACAAAACTGGTAATGGCGCCAGCAATCAGCATCAATGGTATGCTGCCGTCGGCATACAACAGCAGTTCCCGGGAGAACGCACCCGCCACCCCAGTGTATGACAGGCCGCCAACTACCAGCCCGATGCCTGCCAAAATCGCCACCAGGTTGGACACATTGGTGGTCAGATCCGCAATAAAAGCCTTGGCACGAGTCCAGTTCAGTCGGTAGTCACGCTTAAACAACGCCACCCCCAGCAGCACCAGCGAAGCGTAATACGGCGCGTAGGCCTCAATCCGCATTACCAACAGCATGTAGACCAACATCGCCAAGGAGAACAAGTAAGGCCAGCCTTCCTTCAGGGTTTCTTTTAGTGACGGAATCTCCTCCTCCGGCAAGCCCTTGAGACCGCGGCGGGCGGCATAGTTATCCACCTGGAACAGCAACGCCAGGTAAAACAACAGCGCTGGCAGGAAGGCGGCAATCATAATCTCGGCGTAAGCCACCCCAAGAAACGACGCCATAATGAAGGCCACCGCACCCATCACCGGCGGCATCAGGGTGCCGCCCGTGGAGGCGCAGGCCTCCACCGCTCCGGCGTAATGCGCAGGGTAGCCGGTTTTCTTCATGGTCGGGATGGTGATTGGGCCGGTGGTCAGGATATTGGAAATAACACTGCCAGACAGGCTGCCCAGAATGCCGCTCGACAGCACCGACACCTTCGCCGGCCCCCCACGGCTGCGACCCATCAGCGAGGTAGCAAATTTCATAAAGAAATCGCCGCCACCGGTGATGGTGAGCGCGGCGCCAAACACCACGAAACCGATGACCAATTGCGCCACCACCTGCATGGGAATCCCGATAATGCTTTCCACACCGATAACGTGGGCGCGAAGCAGCTCCGGCAGCTCGTACTGGTTGCCCCACAGAAAGCCGGGCATGCTGTCGGCGTATAGCGGGTAGGTGCCGAAGAACAGCGACACGAACAGCAGCGGCCAGCCACCACAGCGGCGCACGCCCTCGAGCACCAGTACCAGCAGGATGCCGGAAAACACCGTAGCTTCAGTCGGCGCCATATACTCCCAGCCCATGTTGATCATGGTCAGACCGTGATAGCCGAGATAGCCACAGGACACCAGCGCCAGCACCGCCAGCACCCAGTCATACCAGGAAATCCGATTACGGGCGCCGGACCAGGCCGGAAAACAGAGAAACGCCGCCGCCAGGAAGATACCAATCAGGTAATATAGATAGGAGTTACCCAGAGGCTGGAAACCGAGAAACTTGAGGTTAAAGGTCTGGTTGATTGCCATCAGCAATCCCAGAGTACCCAGCCCCAGGGCTATCCAGTAGCCGATTCCACGCAGACGTCCTTTGTCGGAGCTTTTGGGTTCAGGAGTAGTAGTGGTTTGGGCATCGGCGCCCTGCGAAGAGGTCATATTGTTATGGCTCCAGGGTTAAAACCCTGGGTGCGGCATCCGTGAGATGCCTCCCCAGAATCAACCCACTTTGTCGATCAGAGTGAAATCCAGAGTAGAATCAGAGCGCACCAAGCGCCTGCTGACGATGCTTTTCCCAGATCTGGGCAAACTCTTCATCGCTCTTGCCCTCACCTTCGGCAACGGCTTTCGGCCAGGCTTCCAGCAACGCGTTCAGGCGGGCAGTCCGAGCGTCATTCCAAGCCTGATGCTCGTCAGTCCAGATACCTTTTTCTTTCAGGTAACGGATGGCGCCTTCGTGGAACGGCACGTCAATGGCGGGCACCCCGGCGAGATTGATATCCCAGCGAGGCATGGCTGCAGTAGCATCCTTGTACATCGGATAGGTTTCATCAACCGCCTTAAGCATATTGTATGCGGTATCTGCATCCATATCGGATTTAACCGCCAACACGGGATAGCGATATGCCATGATATCGACAGGATTTTCTTCACTGATACCTGCACCAATAGTCTCTTTGAACGGTGCGAAGAACGGAGCTACCTCATTAACCTTGGCCCAGGACTCGGTATCTTCAGGGTCCATATTCAGCCAGCGAATACCTCGAGGTGACTCAGCCAATTCGTACACATGACTCGGCGTTGTCGTTGTACAGGAGGCATCAGCCTCGCCCCGGGCAAGCGAGCCCATCGCACTCGCATACGTGGGGAACATCACGGCTTCAAGGTCATCCTCAGTCAAACCGGCAAACGCCAAGAACGCATTACACTTTACATTGATTGAGGGATTCCCAGCGACATAAGCGAAACGTTTTCCCTTTAGATCTTCCAGTGTCTCAATACCAGCGTCCTTTGCCGTAAAAATACCAATAGAAGAAGGACGACCTGCAAGCGCTCTCAAATCTTGGGGTCCCCACTGGCGAGTTGAAAAGTCGTAAACCCCTTCTGCAGCAAAGAAGGTCTCGGTGGCCAGGAAACCCACAGCCGCCCGACCACTCAGCAGAGGCTGAAGGCGCCCGATAGCAGATCCGGATGGCTGAATACGAATACGGGTGCCATATTGCTTACCGAACGCATCAGCAATGGCTGATGCTTCCGCATAGCCTGCGGAACCCACATCGTAGGACGACCAGGTCATCGTGCTGGGAAGATCAGGCTCTGCCGCCTGAACCGCCACACTCGCACCAAACATCAGTGCAGTTGAAGTGACGGCGGCAACAAGCGGACGTTTGACTTGCTTAGAGAGAAAGGACATGGCACATCTCCTAATTGTTTTTGTGATGAAGCAACCATTTTGTACAGTTACTTATTGACCGGACCGAGGCCGGATCTTCCAACAATTATCCGGCCTCACATCAGCGGGTCAACAACTAATCCATTCATCAACAAATCGTTTTTCTATGCGAGACATGCCAAGATTATATACCCAATGCCTTCAATCGATTATGCTCTTTCGAAAATAGCGGCAACTCCCTGCCCACCACCCACACACATAGTCTCCAGCCCATACCGACTGTTTCGGCGCTTCATTTCATGTAGCAAGCTAGTCATGATCCGCATACCCGTCGCCCCAATTGGATGACCAAGCGATATGCCTGAGCCGTTTACATTGAGCTTATCCGAATCGTTCCAGTCCCACTCTTTCAGTACGGCCAACACCTGACACGCGAACGCTTCATTTACCTCTACGAGATCCATGTCGGCGAGACTCAGGCCAGTTTTCCGCATCAGTTTTTCAACCGCTGGCACCGGGCCAATACCCATAGTTGCAGGGTCACAACCCATGGCACTCCAGCCCGTCAGAAATGCCATCGGCTCGAGACCAAGTTCCTCCAACTTATCCTCGGCAACAACCAGGCAAGCAGCCGCTGCATCACTCTGCTGGCTAGCATTACCAGCGGTTACCGTTCCGCCTTTAATCAGGGGGCGAAGTGCGGACAGGGAGTCCATTGTAGTATCTGGACGAATACCCTCATCCTTGCGAAATACCAGAGGATCTCCTTTTCGCTGTGGAACGGAGACAGGCACAACCTCCTCATCAAAAAGGCCATCCTCCCAAGCCTTTGCCGCTCGCTTGTGACTCTGAACAGCAAACTCGTCGGCCTGCTCGCGGGTGATATTGTATTTTGTTGCCAGGTTCTCTGCTGTTTCTATCATGCCGGAGATATATCCGAAGCGCTCTTCAGGCTGTGACCGCTCACGGCCGCGATCAAGCCGGTCATGCATTGTGAAAGATCCCGCACGCTTACCCCAGCGGACATCGGTGGAGTAATATTCGATGTTACTCATGCTTTCAACACCACCGGCAAGCACCACGTCACAAGCTCCGGATTCCACCATCATGGCGGCGTTGATCAACGCTTGCAGGCCGCCACCGCAACGACGGTCTACCTGCATTCCCGGAACATGCAGGGGCAGTCCTGCGTGCAGGGCCGCCCAACGGCCCACACAGGGGACCTCACTGTTGGCATAGGACTGTGCCACAATGGCATCCTCAACTAACGCAGGATCGATGCCAGAGCGGTTCATAGTCTCTTTCACCACAGCTGCAATCAGGTCTTCGACAGACACCGGCCGCAGACTTTTACCGAAAGCTCCAACACCGGTGCGTACCGGAGCAACAATGGCTGCACGTCTTTTTTGCATAACTCACCTCATAGAATTCACTGTTAGAAACTGTTTTTCTGGATTAATGAACGATACCTTGCTTCGCAGTGTCGTACTCATCATGCAGCTGGAGCACGGCATCTGCGATCGACATCAGCTTTGAGATACCGCCGACACCCTGGCCAGCGCCCCAGATATCACGCCATGCCTTCGCCTTGCTAGTACCAGAGCCAAAGCTCATCTTACTCTTGTCCGATGCCGGCAAGTCGTCGGGGTCGAGCCCCGCGTTCTCAATACTGCCGCGAAGATAATTTCCGTGAACGCCGGTAAACAAGTTGGTGTACACAATATCCGAGGCCGATGACTCAACGATCATAGCCTTGTAGGCCTGGTCGGCGTTGGCTTCTTCGGTAGCGATGAAACGAGTTCCCATGTAAGCAAGATCAGCACCCATCACTTGTGCAGCAAGGACATGGTTGCCCTTTGTGATTGCCCCCCCAAGAACAACCGGGCCATCAAAGATCTCACGAATTTCCGAAAGCAACGCAAATGGATTCAGTGTCCCGGCATGCCCTCCCGCACCGGCGGTTACCAGAATCAATCCATCCACGCCCATACTGATTGCTTTCTTTGCATGACGGATATTGGTTACATCATGAAACACCAGCCCGCCATAACTGTGAGCTTTTTTGATTATCTCGGCATTGGCCTGGAGACTGGTAATGATAATTGGCACCTCATGCTTTACACACACATCCATGTCGGCCTGCAGACGCTCGTTGGTGGGATGACAAATCTGGTTAACAGCAAAAGGCGCAACTTTCAGATCCGGGTTCTCAGTCTGATATTTGGCCAGCGTTTGCTTGATTTCAGAAAGCCATTCATCGAGCTTTTCTGCTGGCCTGGCGTTCAACGCAGGAAATGACCCTATAATCCCGGCCTTGCATTGCTCTATAACAACCTTCGGGTTGGAAATGATGAACATTGGGGAGCAAAGTACCGGCAGGTTAAGCTTGTCTTTTAGTGAAGCTGGAATGGTCATATCTTTTCCTTTGTTGTTTCTTGTAGGTTTTGTGCCTCAAAGCACGATGTAAAGAACCATGTACATAATTGCGAGCACACTCACATTGAACCAGCCATTCCAGACCACCCCGAGCCGGAGCGCCGAAACACCGGAAAAGCCGGCTATAAATCTTAGCGACGCGGTAAAAGGTGACGCTCCTGCAAATACTGCCCATGTAATGGCAACCACTGAAGCCTGAACCATTGGTGCAATATCGAGACCTGGAACTTGCTGCAGAGTACCCAGCAAAAGCGTTACTGTAATAATCGCGTTTATGCCCAAAAACGAGCATATGAGCATGATTAACGAAAGGCTCACCATGATCGTTGCGTTGCTGACATTGGCATGAACCAGAAAGTTACGAGCAACCTCCGGGTCTACCAAAGGAATGAGAATCACGCCAAGAAACCCGGAGCTGGCAAACAAAACAACTTCATTCCGTTGCACAGTAAAAGTTTTAGGGAAGCTGCGCTTCATTCTTCGAAAAACCAATCGCAGCCGGAGCCAATGATCTGCACGGCGATACTGATACCAGATCCATATGACTCCAATGACCGGCGCGCACATGAGCAACATCGGGAAAATATCAAGACCGGTAATACGTGATAAGAAATAGGCCAGGGTTGGAATCAGCCCGACGAGAACTACAAAAGGTATTAGCACCGACAGGTTCCTATCGGCAACTTGGATTGTTCGTGGGCGTGGATACGCCAGCCAATCCAAAAGTGCCCCCCAAAGTATGAACAATACCGTCCACACCAGACCTACCGGTGCATACTGCTCCCAGGTTAACTGCGGCAAACTTGAAAGCACAAGTAGCATGGTGACAGATGTCGGCGCCCACAAAGGGACACCACAAAACCCACGAAGCGTTGCTGTCAGCATCCTTTTCTTGCGAATACTCGCCAGCCGCTGAGCGTCCCCTCCTCCCGTTATACGAACAGCACGCTGAACCATGGTGCCCAGCACATTTAATGCGCCGATGTTAAGCATGATGCTAAAAAGATGGGATCCAAAAGACATCAGCATATATCGCCGAGCTGGTGGCTGATTCACCAAGGCCTTTCCACACTCCCGGACCAAAGTCGAGGACTTGGCAGATTCTCGCAATACCGCCAGCGAAGTCAAAAAGAAGGTAAAAAAAGCTGCCCTGTCAACGCCATTCGCAATCGTCTGAGCATCGATTTTATCCGATAACCAAAGCCCTGTAGCGAGCCCTGGCGTGACAACGGAGAATATTCTGTAGGTCATAGTAATGCCCTGCCATTGCAGGGCAATAAACACCAGTAACGCAGTTGCTGCCGGTATGGTTAACCACTCCTCACCACCAAACTGCCGGGCAATCGCACAAGCAGTCGCAATCAACAGGCAAACAGTGGCAGGGAGCCGAGCAAAATCCTCCCAATTATCCTGCCGTTTCAACACTGCCGCACCAATAATCACTGCGGCAGTGACAATCGGGCAAGCTGCTGCTGGTGATAGTCCGCATCACCAAACACTGAATGCAGAACCATCAGTCGCTTCACGTAATGGCCAACATCAAGTTCATCGGTAATGCCCATCCCGCCGTGCAGCTGGATAGACTCGTTACCTACCCGTTTGCCACGAAGCCCCGTAATAACCTTCAGTGCATGCAGGTTTTTTTTATGTTCCAGAAGATCATCTTCACCCGCGGAGCACAGCACCCGGTACAATAAGGAACGGGTTTCTTCACAAGCGGTGAACATATCAACCATTCGGTGCTGAAGCACCTGAAAGGAACCAATGGCAACGCCAAACTGTTTTCGAGTTTTGCTGTACTCAATGGTCGTGTTTGTAAGGTGAGTCATCAGCCCCAGTGCTTCAGCACAAATAGCCGGAATCGCTTGATTCACGACTTCTTCAAGAACCACTGCGCCCTGATTTTCCAGACCGATCAACCGGTCAGTACTGACCCGGACATCACGAAAGGTAACATTAGCAACCTTCTGGCCGTCCATTAACTGGATCGAATTCAACTCAATACCCGGCGCCTTCGCATCCACCAAGAGCAGACTTACGCCATTCTTATCTGTAGCGGAGCCAGAAGTGCGAACAGATACCACAAACATATTCGCGGCCTGAGCGTTCATTACCAAAGCTTTCTCACCCGAGATTACAAACTCATCCCCATCCCGGTGCGCGTTAGTCTGTACGTCAAACAGCTCATGACGGGACTGACGCTCCATATAGGCCAAGGCGCCCTGAAGCTCTCCTGCAATGAGTCGCTCAAGCAACTCAGCTTTAAGCGCCGGATTCGCCCCTGCTTCCAAACAGCGACCAAACAGTAGAATCGAGGGCAGATACGGAGTGGCAACCAGGCCTTTGCCCAGCTGCTCCATCAGCACAAAGAGATCTGTTGCATCACCTCCAAAACCACCGTTTTCTTCCGCGAACGGAACCGATAGCCATCCGAGATCGGCAAACTGTCGCCACAACTCCGGGTCAAAACCGACGTCGTTTTGAACATCACGTTGCCTGCGTTCAAAAGAATAATCCTGGCCCACAAATCGCGCCGCACTGTCCTGCAGCATCTGTTGCTCTTCAGTAAGATTGAAATTCACAGCGGATTCCTTATTCTGTAGTTGGCTCTGCGTTTCGCTTAAAGCCCGAGTACACGCTTGGCGATAATGTTCTTTTGAATTTCGTTAGAGCCACCAAAAATCGTGGACGCCCGGCCGTACATGAAATCCTTTCGCGCGCTGTCTCCGAAATCATGACCAACTGATGATCCGGGCTCACCAACATCAAGAACGACCCCGCCATAAATTCCCGCAAGCTCTATAGTCAATTCGTGCAGCGCTTGCTGAATCTCCGTGCCCTTGATTTTCAACAAGGACGACTCTGCTCCGGGGCTTTCATTACGGGCCATCGCAGCAAGAACCCTGAGCTCCATATACTCCAAGGCCATCAACTCAACTTCGATATTGGTAAACCTGTGCCGGAACGACGCATCCTCAATTATCGGTTGACCACCCTGGAGCTCTCGAGAAGCAATCTGGCGGAGTGTGTTGAGGCGCTTTTTGGAATCCGCCACTCGGGCAATCACCGTTCGCTCATGTGCAAGCAGCGATTTCGCATAAGTCCAACCCTGCCCCTCCTCACCAATCCGGTTCGCTTTCGGCACATGCACATTCTCAAAGTGCACTTCGTTCAGGGAGTGAACACCGTTAATACTCTGGATCGGAGAAACTGTAATGCCGGGAGTGTTCATATCAATTAGCAGGAAACTGATTCCCTGCTGAGGCTTACCGGAGGCATCTGTGCGCACCAGGCAAAAAATCCAGTCCGCGTATTGAGCGTAAGTGGTCCAGATTTTCGAGCCATTAACAATGTAGTCATCGCCCTCCGACACAGCTCGGGTAGTGAGCGACGCCAGATCAGAGCCTGCACCGGGTTCCGAGTATCCCTGACACCACCAGTCATCACTATTGAGAATACCGGGCAGAAAGCGGGCTTTTTGGTCGTCATTTCCGTAGGTGTAGATAACGGGCCCCACCATTTTCAAGCCAAAGGGAACTACATCCGGAGCGTTTGCTTTCACCCGCTCGGTTTCATAAATATATGACTGGGTAACTGTCCACCCAGCCCCACCGTATTGCGTAGGCCAAAACGGGGCGACCCAGCCTTTTTCATGAAGTTTCTTTTGCCACTGCACAGCACCCTGCTTATAGGTGCGGGGATTATTAATTAGCTGCTGGGCCTTCTCCGGCTCAGCATTGTGGAAAAAGGCTCGAACCTCTTCTCGAAACTTCAAATCATCAGACGATAAACTCGCATCCACGGTACTGGCTCCATTACAAAGGGGAGATAACTGCACTGGGAGTGCTCCCACGCGCCTTAATAAAAGGTCAACTACTGAAAACCACAGAGTTCTCTAGAGGTTCCCGGTCAGTTCTGGTTCGATTTGCGGGTACGCCCGGATCCTCATAACCAAAACTGATCCCAAGAAGAATTCCGATCTCATCATCAATTCCGAACTCTTCTCTGACCAGGTCTGGATATGCGCGCATACTACCCATAGCGCAGGAACTCACACCATACGCTTCCATAACCAGCATAAGTGTCTGAGCGTAGATACCCACATCCAGCGCAATTGCCGGCCCGAAACTTTTATCCATACCTAAAAACACTATGTGCGGGGCGTCGAAGAACTCGAAGTTACGCTGTACTGCATGGGCGCGTCCTTCTTTATCATCACGGGCTATGCCCATCTCGTTATAGAGCGCTACAGCGCAATCCACCTGTCGCTTGCGGTACTTGCCTTCAAAACGTGAGACATAGCTGAAATCGGGATTACCGGGAGCCTGAGCGTTCACACGCTCAAGAAACTTTTGGCGCAGACGGTCCTTGCTCTGTCCTGATGCGACATATGCATGCCAAGGCTGCGTATTGCAGTTAGAGGGCGCACTCTGCGCAAGTTTAAAAATAGATTCGAGGGTTGCTTGCGGAACCGGTTGAGGCCGGAACCCCCGTACAGAATGCCGTCCCCTGACTGCATCGATCAAAGACAAGCCTGATTCCTGCCTATCCATACCAACTCCTGCTGATTGTAGTTATTAGATCACGTTAGCAAGATACCAATCCTTTGAGAAAAGCATATTTTTTATCAAACCTATGCCTGATCCGCATACCGAACCAACAGCATTAGTTCACCGGAGAACATCAGCTTCCAAACGAAAAAAACCGCCTAGACTTCAATTTGAAGCCTGGCGGCAAAGGAGGGGTCAACACTTCAATTCCGAGCTACAGCCGATCCTTCAACCACAACGCAGAGGCACGCCTATCAATTACGGGTCACCCAATACCGACGAACCGCAAAGGCCAGCGAGGCAACGGTTAACAAAACGAAGACCCAGGTGATTGGCCCACGGAAAAACACCGATGGGTCGCCCTTGCTGATCAGGATGGTCCGGCGCAGGTTATCTTCGAACATGGGCCCAAGTATAAAACCGATCAAAAACGGTGCGGCAGCAATACCAGTGCGATTGAACACAAAACCAAGAATACCAAATGCCAGCATCAAGCCGATATCAAAAGTACTGTTATTGACTGCATAGGCCCCGTAGATACAGAACATCAGAACAATCGGCAGCAGAATGGTTTTGGGGATATCAGCAATCAGAGAAAAATATTTGATAGCAGCATTACCCACAACCAGCAGAACTACAGAACTCACCAGAATCCCGCAGAACAGGGCATAGACCAGAGTCAGGTTTTCCTGGAACAGTACGGGCCCCGGAGTCAGACCGTGAATCATAAAGGCGCCGAGAATAATGGCCGTGATCACATCACCGGGAATACCCAGCGACAGCAGTGGAATCAGAGTGGCACCCGCAACACCATTGTTACCGGCCTCCGCTGCCGCAACCCCCTCAACCTCGCCTTTGCCGAAGTTATCCTTTCTCGGGGATGTCCGCTTGGCTTCGCTGTAAGAGATAAACGCGGCAGACGTGGCTCCCGTTCCCGGTATTGCCCCGATAATCACGCCAATGACACTGCCCCGGATAATGGTCTTCAGGGAGGCCTTGAACTCTTGCCAGGTCAGCGACGCACCGGTAACCGCCGTACGGATGTGTGGCGCAACCTTGGACGTGTAAAAATCAATAACTTCCGGTATTGCAAACAGCCCAATGAGCAGGGGGATAAAGGACACCCGATCCATCAGGTTGTAATTGTCGAAGGTCAGGCGCTGGGTACCATAGACCGCATCCAGACCAATCGTAGAGACGATAATCCCCAGGAACGCCGCAATCAGCCCTTTCACAACAGAGCTGCCAGAAACAGAGACAATAATGGTCAGCGAGAAGCAGATCAGCCAGAAATACTCTGGCGGCCCGAAATTCAGGGCGATTTTTGCCAGGTAAGCGGCAAAGAAAATCAGCGCCACATTGGAGATCACATCCGCGACCACGGAAGAGTACAGCGCCGTTTTCAGCGCCTTTTTTGCCTTGCCTTGCTGCGCCATGGGGTAGCCATCCAGCAAGGTGCAGGCGGAGGCCGGAGAGCCAGGCGTGCGAATCAGTATGGCGGTAATCGAGCCGCCGTACATGCCGCCTTTATAAATACCGACCAGCAAAAGTATTGCTGTTACCGGCTCCAGTGAGAAGGTAAATGGCAGGGCAAGCGCAACCGCCATAGTAGCGGTCAGCCCCGGGATGGCACCCACCACAACGCCAATAAGAACCCCGACGGCTATCGCTATAAAATTATCAACGCTCAGGAAGAGCGACATAACTTCAGAAAAATTTTCCATTTCTGGCACCCAAAGCTTTTGAACTAACGCCTGCCCTACACATCAGGGCCGCGCATACTTAGTAAGTGTTTGCTGGCGTCAGAACCAGGCTTCCCACAGCTCCCCGGCAGGCAGGGGCACATTCAGCAGGTAAATAAACAACAAGGTTACAAGCACCGGGAAAGCAGCGGCGAGCAGGTAAATCAACGGATTACGCAAGCCACTGGCCAAAAACAGCAACACACAGGCAAGTACACCACTGCCGATGGCACCCAACTGCTCAAAGAAAAATGCGTAAACCACACCTGCCGCTACCATCAACCCCTGGCGGATAACGGATACGCCCCGGCGAAGCTCATCTCCGGGCTCGCGCTCCGGAGGAACACGAAGGCCACTGACCATCAGCACCAGCGACAGCACCAGCACCGACCACCCCGCCACCTGGGGCAAGAACTTCGGCGACAGCAGCGGATGCTGCATGAACGGAGGAGACGAAATGTAGTTCGGGATTATGTAATAAAGAAAAACCAGGGCCAGGATAAAGAATGCCGCACCCACAATCGTATTCGGATTGAGTCGACCGTAATGAGTTGCCGGCGCATCGGCAATCTGGTTCTCGGAGATAGCCATGATAAATATCTCGACAGTATTCGTTAACAAAGAAAAGGCGGGCCGGCCTGTCAAACCGGTCCCGCCCAGTGCAAGATTGATCAGCGTTTCAGGTTTGCCTGCTCAGCAACCTCTGCCCACTTTTCAAGCTCGTCAGCAACGAAGGCACGAAACTCGTCACCAACCTCTTTACCTGCTACCGCACCAAACTGCGGCAAAAAGCTTTTAAAGTTTTTGCTTTCAACAATTTTCTCGAGCGCAGCCCCAAGCTTGGCCTGCGCCTCCTCGGGAAACGACTTGTGTGCGATCAGGCCAAACCAGGCCGAAGTGACGTAATCGCCAAGACCAAACTCTGCACCAACTTCTTGCAGCGCAGGAACTTCTGGCAGGAATTCTGACCGCTCAGCCGTGGTTACCGCCAGAGCCTTCAGCTTTCCGGATTGGATATGAGGGTAAACCGTCGGCATGTTTTCGAAGGCCACGTCGACATCCCCCGCCAGCAGCGCCGGCAACGCTTCACCCGAACCGCGGAAAGGAACGTGAATCAGGTTGGTTTGGGTCAGGTTCTTGAACAGCTCACCAGACATATGGATCGAGCTGCCAATGCCAGGCGAGCTGAACGACAACTGCCCTTCACGTGCGGCAGCAACGAACTCTTCAACAGAGTTATAAGGACTGCTTGCCGGCACAACCATCACGTTCGGAATGTCGATGACATTGCGAATGAATACGAAATCCTCTACCGGGTCATAGCGCAGATTGGGATAAATTGAGGCGCCGATTGTGTGCCCCGGGGAGGCCATCACCAACATATGATCGGAACCACGGCCGCCACGCGCCAGCTGCGCTGTTGCGACAGTAGAGCCCGCACCGGGACGGTTCTCTACAACAACGGTAGTGAGTTCTTTCTGAAGAAGGTCTGCCACCTTACGGGAGAGCAGATCTGTAGTGCCGCCAGCGGAATACGGTACTACCAAGCGAATATTATCACTTGGCCACTCTTCACCATGCGCAACTCCAGTCATCGCGAGAGTGACAGATGCAACGGCTGCAACAACCGCGGATTTAAACAGTTTAGTTGATGTACTAATCATCTTGTCATTGTCCTGCTTATCTTTGGTTCGATTATCGAACATATGTTCGTATTTTCGAGTGCCAATCTCACATAATACGCTTGCTCGCGCAAGTACTTTTACGAACAAATTCTGATCAATTGGGGAGCAATACGACTAATAGACGGGCCGATGCAAGCAGGCGCAAACGATGGAGGGGAAAGAAAACGCCGTAGCCGGTACTAATTGTACCGGCTACGCGCATGAACAGGTTCAGGGCAACACAGATGCTATGTTACGGGCAGCCGTTCTCATTATCGGCACATACTCATCAACGATTCGCTCCAGCGTGACAGAACTGACATGGCTACTGGAGTTGAGCGCAAACCGCACCTGCTCCCTCCGGTCTACAACAGGGACTGCAACAGCACGCATACCCAGCTCCAACTCCTGGTCTACAATCGCGTACCCTTGCTCTCGAACCCTTTCAAGCTCCACTCTCAGCTCGTCCGGCCCCTTGGTGTTCGGCGTATGTTTCTCGAAACGCGACTTTTCGAACACCGCCTCCAGTTCTGGCTGCTGAAGATAAGCCATCAGAACACGCCCACCGGATGTCGCATAGGCCGGCAGCCTTGCGCCAATCTGCAGATTGATCGGAATCAGGCCCCTGCGGGGAATACGAGCCACATAGACGATATCAACCCCATCCAGAACGAGTGCGGAGCAGGATTCACCCAGTTCGTAAGCCACCTTTTCCAGATGGGGAGTGATGGTTTCTGAAAAATCGAGTGACGCCAGGTAGGCATACCCAAGCTCCAGTACCTTTGCAGTGAGCCTGAATTTTTTGTCTTCCAGAGATACATAGCCCAGTTTCTGTAACGTCAGCAAAAACCGCCGGGCTGCCGCTCTGGACAGCCCGTTTTTCTCTGCAACGGCAGACAACGTCATAGAAGGATTATCAGTATCAAAGGATCGGATAACCTCCAGCCCGCGGGCAAAAGTCGTCAGAAACTCCTTGTCAGCTCCTGACATATCCTTGTTTTGATCAGTCATTAGATCGGTCCATAAAGCTGAGGTAAAACAGCATCATCTCTTATCAGCACTCCAGCTATCAAGCGTTTTCCCCTCAAGAGCCAGTTGCTCCAGCAACGGTGCAGGCTGCCAGTAATCTGCCCCCGTTTTGTCACGGAGCGCACAGATACAGTCGTACACTTCCCTGAGCCCCATCTGACTTGCAGTGAACATGGGGCCACCGCGGAATACCGGGAAGCCGTAACCATTCACATAAACCACATCGATGTCACTGGGCCTTTGCGCAATGCCTTCGCCGAGAATGTGGAAACCCTCGTTAATCAGCGCCATCAAGTGCCGGTCAAGAATTTCCTGATCGCTCATCGTCCGGCGCTGAACGCCATGGGCCTTGGCCTGCGCTTCAATCACTTCCAGAACCTCTGGGTCCGAAGACCTGGCCCGAGTTTCTGGGTCGTAGCGGTAATATCCCGCTCCAGATTTCTGCCCCAAACGTCCCATCTCCACAAGCGCATCAGCAATGCAATAGCTGCGGGGGTCGCCTTTTTGCTCAGGCGTCAGGGCCTGACGGGCCTTATAGCCGATATCCAGGCCGGCAAGATCACCAACCGCGAGTGGCCCCATGGCCATACCAAAACGAGTGAGGACACCGTCAATCTGCTCAGGTGACGCCCCCTCAATCATCGACAGCTGGGCTTCCCGCGCATATGGGCGCAGCATCCGATTGCCGATAAAGCCGTAACACACCCGAGCCAGAACCGGCACCTTAGCAATTTTCTTGCCCAGCGCCATAGAGGTCGCGATCACATCCTCAGATGTGGCGTCGGCACGAACTACTTCCAGCAGGCGCATCACATTCGCCGGGCTGAAAAAGTGCAGCCCGACCACGTCTTGCGGGCGCGAAGTGCAGGCAGCGATTTCATTCACATCAAGGTAGGAGGTATTTGAGGCAAGAATAGCCCCGGGCTTACACACCCGGTCAAGCTCACCAAAAACCTGCCGTTTCACATCCATGCTTTCAAACACGGCTTCGATAACCAGATCGACATCGGCCAGGCTGTCATAGCTTGTGCTGCCGGTGATCAAGGCCTGACGTTTGTCCGCAGCCTCCTGCGACATTTTGCCCTTGCTGACGGTGATGCTGTAGTTCTTGGCGATCAGCGCGAGGCCACGGTCAAGTGCCTCCTGGTTAAGCTCCAGCAGCGTGACCGGGATTCCGGCATTGGCAAAGGTCATTGCGATACCGCCACCCATGGTGCCGGCACCAATAATACCAACACGGTTGATGGGTTTCACTGCAGCGTTTCCGCTAAGGCCCTCAACAACTGCGGCCTTGCGCTCGGCAAAGAACATATGCCGCATCGCAGCTGCCTGGTCAGAGCCGACACACTCAAAAAAACTCGCCCTTTCGAATTGCAGGCCGTCCTCAAAGGGTTTCGAGACCGCCGCTTCCACACAATCCACGATCTTCTGGGGAGCAACCTGCCCGCGCCGGCGCTTGGCCATGTTCTTGCGCCATACTTCGAAGACATCTGCACTGCCTTGGGCTGCAGGCACCTCAAGATCTCTGATCCGGCGCAGTGGCGCGCCCTCGTCCAGAAGGGATCGGGCGTAAGCCAAAGCCAATTCCTGCAGGGGCTCCTCGACCACACGGTCAACCATGCCCAGCTCCAGAGCTTTCGGCGCCGCTACTCGTTTGCCTGAGGTAATGACATCCAGGGCTGTTTCCACGCCTACCAGTCTTGGCAAACGCTGCGTTCCACCAGCACCAGGCAAGATACCCAAATTAACTTCCGGCAGGCCCACAGCCGCGGTTTTTAGCGCACAGCGATAGTGACAGCTGAGCGCCAGCTCAAAACCGCCGCCCAGAGCGGTTCCGTGTAATGCGGCAATCACTGGCTTTGCGGAAGATTCAACAGCTTCGTTCATTTCCGGAAAGGAGGGGGCCATCGGTGGCTTGCCAAATTCCTTGATATCCGCCCCTGCCGCAAAGGTTCGGCCCTCGCAAATCAAGACGATCGCCTTTGAGTTATCTGTCTGAGCTTCCGCAATTGCTTCCACCAAGCCCTGACGCACCTTTTGTGACAGTGCGTTTACCGGTGGGTTATTGATGGTAATAACGCCCAAGTCACCAACCAGCTCATAAGTAACCAACATACCGATTTTCCCCTTCTAAAAAAAAGAGTCGAACCCGCCCTCTGCGAGGCAGGGTTCGACTCTGTATAACAGAAACAGCGCTGTCTAGATTATGCCTTTATCACGCAGCGCCTTGATATCACCTACAGACTTTCCAAGCACTCGGCTCAAGACAGAATCCGTGTCTTCCCCCAGCAGCGGAGGCGCCTTCTTGTAGCTCTGCTGTGTTTTGGAGAATTTAATTGGATTCGCAATGCCCGGCACCGGGCCAATACCCGGATGCTCGAGCTCCAACTTCATGTTACGCGCCTGGACCTGCGGATCGTCAAAAACCTCCGAGATATTCTGAATCGGGCCACAGGGCACACCCACAGCGACAAGCTTTTCCATCCATTCACGACTGGTGCCAGTCCGGGTCCGTTCACAGATCTTGCCGACTAATTCCTGCCGGTGCGCAACACGCTGCGGATTGTTCTCAAATCGCGGATCTTCAGGGATTTCCGGACACCCAATCACTTCACACAGGCGTCTGAACTGGGCATCGTTACCCACTGCAATTACTACCTGCCCATCACTTGTGGGGAATGGCTGATACGGCGTGAGGTTCGGGTGGTACTCTCCCGTCCGAGTAGGAATCTCACCGCTGCAGAAATAGTTAAGCGCCTGATTTGCCAACCAGCTGACCTGAACGTCCAGCAAAGCCATGTCTATGTACTGCCCCTCCCCGGTCTTCGACCGGTGATGCAAGGCCGACAAAATGGCAATGGTGGCGTTCATGCCGGTGGTCAGGTCAGCTACCGCCATGCCAACTCGCTGAGGGCCGGCACCCGGATCACCATCGGCAACGCCGGTGATACTCATCAGCCCAGCCTGCGCCTGAATCAAATAATCATAGCCCGGGTAACTGGCCATCGGACCGGTCTGACCGAATCCTGTGATCGAGCAATAGATCAAGCCTGGATTCACCTTGGCCAGATCATCATAGCCCAGGCCCTTCTTGGCCAGGCCACCGGTTTTAAAGTTTTCAACCAGGATATCGCAGTCCGCCGCTAGTTCACGGACCAACTGTTGCCCTTCCTCACTACCCAGATCAATTGTTACCGAGTGCTTGCCCCGATTTGCCGACAAATAATAAGCCGACTGGGCTGTTGGCTGACCATCCTTGTCTTTCAGCCAGGGCGGGCCCCACTGGCGGGTGTCGTCACCGAGCCCCGGGCGCTCAACCTTGATAACTTCCGCACCCAGATCCGCCATAATCTGGGTACTCCATGGCCCCGCCATCACACGGGACAAATCCAGTACACGAATGCCTGATAATGGACCTGACATTTTAATCTCTCCGATTATCAAGCGTTCTGAGCATCACGGATCAGGTGCTTGGCAATGACCAGCTGTTGGATCTGCGAGGTCCCCTCGTACAGACGGAACAGACGAACGTCACGATAGAATCGTTCTACACAGTACTCACCGATGTAACCGGCGCCACCATGAACCTGCACAGCGCGATCAGCAACACGGCCGACCATCTCAGTGCAGAACAACTTGCAGCATGAAGCATTCATAGACACTGACTCACCTGCGTCATAGGATCTTGCCGCTTCTTCCACCATGCACTTGCCGGCATAGTATTCCATCTGACTGTCTGCGAGCATGGCCTGAACCAGCTGGAAGTTAGAAATTTCGGTTCCGAACTGCTTGCGCTGGGTTGAATAATTAACGCTTTCCTCGATCAAGCGCTTCGCCGTCCCGACGCTCAACGCACTGATATGCAGTCGGCCCCGGTCTAGAACCTTCATGGCCGTCTTGAACCCCTGCCCTTCTTTTCCGCCAATCAAAGCAGACGCCGGTACACGAACGTTCTCGAAAATTACGTCACAGGTATGGGCACCCTTCTGGCCCATTTTCTTGTCCGGCTTACCCAAAGTAATACCGGGCAGGTCAGCATCTACCAGAAATGCAGACACACCCCGACCACCCTCTTCTTTGGTTCCGGTACGAGCCATCAGCGTAAAAACACCCGCACGCGGCGCGTTGGTGATGTAACGTTTGGTGCCATTGATAACGTATTCGTCACCTTCCCGACGCGCCATCGTAGTAACCGAACCCGCATCAGACCCCGCATCCGGCTCCGTCAACGCAAAAGAACCAATCAATTCACCGCTCGCCATTTTCGGCAGGTAGTGGGCCTTCTGCTCAGGAGTTCCGTCAATAACAATCCCTTGAGACCCGATGCCTACGTTGGTACCAAACATGGAACGGAAAACTGGCGACGTGTACCCCATCTCTTGAATTACGGCTACCTCCTCAGCCATGGTCAAACCAAGACCACCGAACTCTTCAGGAATGGATAAGCCGAACAGGCCCATCTCTTTCATTTCATTGATTACTTCTTCGGGAATCCGGTCTTCCTCGGCCACTTGCATTTCCAGAGGAACAAGGCGTTCACGGACATACCGCCTGACGCTATCCACGAACTGGTTCAAGGTGTCTTTATCTAGTGCCATCGGGGCCTCCAAAAATGTTGTATGGGTAAGTAAACGATAGTTCCGAACCTTAAAAATGTTCGATATTCGGAACCATAGTTCGATATTCGCCTGAATAATGTCAAATGTCACACATTTGTGAGCAGCGATCAAGACCTTCTTAAACGATAAGCCACCCCCCAGAACCCTAGCAACGCATCCCAAATACTAGCCACCAGAGTGCACAGTTTTGTCAATCAGGATAGCCAAATCCGCCATTGGTAGCGGCGCACGAAGGCAATATTCTGGCTCAGTAAGCAGAAAATCAGCGTCGGAACTTCAGACAAAAACAACAATGAGAGAAAGCAACATGACGACAAAAAAGCCACGAAAACTGATCAGATTCGCCACATCCACTGTTTTGATGCTCGCTCTGGCAGCCGGTTTTCAGACAGCGCAGGCCGATGCGCGCACACTTAACTTTGCCACTCCACGCCCGCCAACGGAGCGCCCGACCAACGATGTCCTGAGGTGGTGGGTTGATGAAGTAAACGCCCGGACAGGCGGAACCATCGAGATCAAAGTGCACTGGCTTCAGAGCCTCGTCGCATTCAGGGATGCAGCCCGGGGCATCCAATCGGGTGTCGCCGATATCGGCGATGTAACGCCCGAATATACCGCCGCCAGAAATCCTTTGTGGGCAATCACCCAGACTGAAACCGGATCAGGCGACAACTACATTGCTACCGAAGCCTGGCGCCGCGCTACCAATGGCTTTACCCCTTTGGAATAAGAGAGCGCCCAAAACGGCCTACGGCCTATCGGTTACTACTCCAGCGGCGTGAGAGTGAACATCAGCACCACACGCCCCTACCTGACTCCGGATGACTTCAAAGGCGACAAAGTTCGCATGACACCACGAGCCATCTCTGCCCGAACGAACAGCAAGTGGAATGTCACGCCGGTCAACATCACCTTTACGGACATCTATTCCGCTCTGGAGCGAGGAACTATCGATGGTGCACAAAGCTATCTATATGTCATTGCGCCATACAAACACAACGAAGTGGCCAAGCATGTGGTCAATACCACGATCGGCCAGTCGCTGATTCCGGTCATGATGAATGCACGAGTATGGAAAAGCCTGACAGACAAAGAGCGCGAGGTCTTTCTGGAATTGGAACCACTGTTCAGCGAAAAGATGACAAAAGCCGGGCTGGAAGAAGCCGAACAGAGCATCCAGCTGCTACAGAATCACCCAAGGTATCCGGTTGAATACTACACCCTGAATGAAGCCCAGCGAGCCGCCTGGGAGCAAGACATGGCTCCCGCAATCGAGGAGTACATTAATGACATTGCCAAGCGTAATCCGGCTGCGCACGAATTGCATGAACGCCTGATGACACACATTGCAGAGGTTGAGCGCGAGGTGCAGGAACATGGCTATCCGTGGCAGAGAAAACAGTCACTTGAAGCCAGCGAATAAATACCTGAACAACAAACATCAAGGAGTAATTATGTCTTTTTCTCAAAAACCTGTACACGTAGCAGGCATCGGGATGATCCCTTTTACCAAGCCCGGAGCCAGCGAACCCTACCACGTGATGGGTGCCCGCGCCGCAAAACTCGCACTCGAGGACGCTGGAGTTGATTACAGTTTGGTACAACAAGCGTTTGTTGGTTACGTTTACGGTGACTCGACGTCTGGCCAAGCTGCCGTCTATGGTGTCGGACTGACCGGAATTCCCGTTATTAACGTCAACAATAACTGCTCCACTGGCTCTACTGCACTATTCCTTGCCCGCCAGGCGGTCGCCAGCGGTATGATTGATTGCGCCATTGCACTGGGCTTTGAACAAATGACCCCTGGCGCACTAAAGGGAGCTTACACAGATCGCCCATCCCCAATGGAGCGATTTGCGCATGCGATGGATGCCCATCAGGGCACCGATCCAAATGCACCGAGAGCCGCTCAGTTCTTTGGTGGAGCTGGCGCAGATTACATCAAAAAATACGGCGTCAGCCCTGACACGCTGGGCAGAATTTCTGTCAAGGCCCGCCAGCACGCAGCTCGTAATCCACTGGCGGTATTCCGTCAGGAACTCACCCTCGAAGAAATCATGTCTTCACCAACGGTCTACGGCCCGCTCACCCGATATCAGTGCTGCCCTCCAACCTGCGGTGCTGCCGCCGCAATTGTGTGTTCTCCGGAGTTCGCAAGAAAGCACAATCTGAATACGGATGTCGTCATTGCCGCCCAGGCCATGACGACCGATACCGTCAGCACATTTGACAGCGACGACATGTGCAAAGTCGTGGGTTACGACATGACTGTATCTGCAGCAGAACAGGTATACGAGGCTGCCGGTGTTGGCCCGGAAGACATTAAGGTGGTAGAGCTCCACGACTGTTTCACAGCAAACGAGCTGATCACCTATGAAGGACTGGGGCTAACTCCGGAAGGCACAGCGGAGAAGTTCATTCTTGATGGTGATAACACCTACGGTGGCCGGGTTGTAACCAATCCGTCTGGCGGCCTCCTGTCCAAGGGTCACCCTCTTGGCGCGACAGGCCTTGCCCAGTGCTACGAACTGGTTTCCCAGTTGCGCGGAAATGCTGACAAGCGACAGGTTGAGGGTGCGCGCTTTGGTCTGCAACACAACCTGGGGCTGGGCGGCGCCTGTGTTGTCACGCTCTATCAAAAAGTCTGAGGTCAGCATCATGATTGACCGCAAGTTTATTGGCCACAAAATGCCGCAATTTTCGGTTGCTGTAGAAAAGGGACAGCTGTGCTTTTTTGCGAAAGCTACCGGGCAGACTGACCCGGTTTACATTGACGAATCAGCGGCAAAGACAGCTGGCCACAGGGGTCTTCCGGTACCACCAACCTTCTTTTTCTGTCTGGAATCTGCATCTCCGGACAAGGATGCATTCAGAGACTTGCTCGGCCTTGATTACCGGAAGCTGCTCCATGGAGAGCAGAGTTTCACCTATCACGAGATGGCTTATGCAGGCGATGTACTGACCTTTGAGCAAAGCGTCGAAGACATCTACGACAAAAAGAACGGACTCCTAGAGTTTGTGGTTCGCAAAACCACCGTTACCAACCAGCTGGGTACTCACGTTGCCGATCTGCACAGCGTGACCGTGTCCCGCAATGGTTAAGGAAACAGAGATGACAGAAAAGCTTCAGCGTTTTGATGACATTCAGGTTGGTGATCAGATTGCCAGCCTGAAACTGCCACCGATCTCCAGGCATACCCTCGCGCTTTATTGTGGAGCCTCGGGCGATCACAACCCGATCCACGTGGATTCGGATTTTGCCAAGAGCGCAGGCATGCCAGATGTCTTTGCCCACGGCATGTTGTCGATGGCCTGGCTCGGCCGGCTACTGACCAACTGGGTACCACAGGAGGCCATTCGCAGCTTTGGTGTCCGTTTCGTGTCCATTACCCAGATACACGACCAGATCACCTGCAAGGCGGAAGTCACTGAAAAATTCACAGTCGGGCATGAGAACAGAATCCGCCTGGCCCTGAGCACTTGCGATCAGCAGGGACAAGCCAAACTCTCGGGCGATGCTGTAATTGCGCTGCAGTGATACTTAACTAACTCAGGAGACGATGTACATGACACAGAAACTTGCCGGAAAAGTTGCACTGATCACAGGTTCAGGCCGGGGCATCGGCCGCGAGATTGCATTAAAGCTAGCCAGCGAGGGTGCTCGCGTAGTGGTCAACGATCTTGACCAAGAACCTGCCCAACAGACCGTTGACGAAATTCGATCCTCTGGGGGCGAGGCTGTCGTCTGCACCGGCAGCGTTACTGAGACAGAGTTTGCTGACCGCTTTGTCAAAACCGCTCTCGATAGCTTTGGCGGCATCGACATCATCGTTAACAATGCCGGGTACACTTGGGACAACGTTGTTCAGAAAATGTCAGACGAACAGTGGGAAGCCATTCTCTCCGTTCACCTGACCGCACCCTTTCGAATTCTGCGAGCTGCTTCCGGTTTTATCCGTGAAGCCGCCAAGAAAGAAATTGAAGCCGGCACACCGGTCCACCGAAAGGTAGTGAACATTTCATCCACAGCTGGCGTTTACGGCAATGCAGGTCAGATCAACTACGCCGCGGCGAAAGCCGGTGTAAACGGTATGACAAAGGCCATGGCAAAGGAGTGGGGGCGTTATAACGTCAACGTTAACAGTGTCGCTTTCGGCTTGATCATGACCCGTCTAACCGAATCCCCCGCAGATGCAGATGCCAGCATTGATATTGAAGGTAAGAAAATCAAGGTCGGCGTACGCCCTGAAATTCTGCAAATGGCGGAAAAAACCATTCCTCTTGGCCGCGGTGGCAAACCAGAGGAGGCTGCGGGTGCAGTCTACATGCTTTGTATTCCAGAATCCGATTATGTCAGTGGTCAGGTACTTGTGTGCGCCGGAGGAAAACCCTAAAAAGCCGCTTTAATCAGATCATTATAATTGCACCACCGGGCTCTCCTGGCGGTGCACAGAATTGCCAATCAAGTTCATCGCATCTGTCATTGGTCTCCTCATCCGCTCTACCTAGACTGATGTTCCGGGTGCAAGCCAAAACACAACAATAAACTGAGGTTATAAAATGAAATCCCTAAGCCGTCTGGCACTCCCAAAGGTATTTTCCGTACTCACACTGTCACTGGCTCTAGCCTCTGGCCTGAATGCAGCTGATGTAGATGCCAGAACCTTGAATTTTTCTACACCGGCACCCCCAACCGACCGTCCGACCAATGACGCGCTACTCTGGTGGGCGGATGAAGTGGAAAAGCGCACCGAGGGCTCTGTCAGCATCAAAATCCACTGGCTCCAGAGTCTGGTCAAATATATGCGTATTCCGGCGAACGTGACCGGTCATTCCGGGGATCGTGACCGATTTGCACACGGCCATCACGCTGGAGTCGATTTTGTACTCTGAGCGGTCACGATGGGTCAACCGATTCCGTCTTTTGTGTTTTCGCTTTTCGCAGTGATTCTCCCTTCAGATTGAGCCGGTGAGCGCCGTGCAGGAGCCGGTCCAGGATGGCGTCGGCGAGCGTGGCGGAGCCGATGTAATCGTGCCAATGCTCCGTTGGTAACTGGCTGGCAATGAGCGTTGAGCCCCTGCCGTGGCGGTCCTCAATCACTTCCATCAGATCCTGTCGCTGTTGTGCGGTGACCTTCTGCATGCCCCAGTCGTCCAGGATCAACAAGTCGGTTTTCAGCAGCTGGATCATCAGGCGGGCGTAGCTGCCATCGCCGTGGGCGATGCGCAGTTGTTCGAACAGGCGCGGTACTCGCAGGTAGCGAACCGAGAGCCCCTGCCGGCAGGCCTGGTTGCCCAGGGCGCACGCCAGCCAGGTCTTTCCGCAACCGGTCGGGCCGGTGATGCACAGGTTCAGGGATTGGCGGATCCAGTCACAGCTGGCCAGTCCGGCCATGCGAGAGCGCTCCAGCCCTCTCGGGTGGTGGTAGTCGATGTCTTCAATGCAGGCCGGCACACGCAGACGGGCGGCCTTGAGCAGCCGCTCCAGTCGCCGGTTTTCGCGGTGCATTACTTCGCGATCTACTAGCAGGGCCAGACGCTCCTCGAACGCCAGGTCGTGGGTTTCGGGCTGCGCCCGCTGTTGTTCCAGGGCATCGCACATGCCGGTCAGTTTGAGCTGTCGCAGGGTATCGAGGGTGTTGTGAGTCAACATCAGTGTCTCCGGGATCAGTGGTAGTAATGGGGGCCGCGAACGTTGGTGTGTACTGGCAGATCGGCCAGCTCTGGTTCTTCCTCGGTCAGGGGAAGAGGCAGTTGATCCAGCCCCTGCTTCAGGATTGAGCTGATGCTCTGGTAGCTGGCCGAGTTGATGGCCAGTGCTCGGCTACAAGCCTGCTCCAGGCGGTCACGGCTGTAGCGGCGACTGAGGTTCAGCAGACCCAGGCATGCTCGGTAACCATGCTCCGGATGAGGGCGATCCTTAAGCTGTCGCTGTACCACGTCGAGCGTGGCGGGACCGATGTCCGTGGCCCAGTTCAGGAACCGCCCGGGAGACCAGTTCTGATGGACCTGGTGGGACTTGGGCATGTGCTCGGTCAGGGTGACGAAGCGGCTCTTGCCGTGGCGCGGATGCAACGCTACCCGCTGGCCCTTGTGCATGACTTCCACGGCGGTGTCGGTCACCCGTACATCCAGCTTCACGCCCACGAGAGCGTGAGGCACGCTGTACAGCCGTTTGTCGATCTCGATGTGGTAGTCGATGCCCGGTCGTGCCTTACGCCACTCGGCATAGACGTAGCGCGTTGCCGGCAGTGGCTTCAGCGCGGGTCGGTCCAGCGCTTCGAACAGGCTCTGGCGGCTCTCGGAGCGCCCCTGGAACGGGCGCTGGTTCAGTGCCGGTAGCAGGTCTGCAATCGCCGAGTTCAGTTCGGCCAGTGAGAAGAACGTTCGGTGCCGCAACCGGGCCAGGATCCAGCGTTCAACCAGCAGCACAGCGGCTTCAGCCTTTGCTTTGTCCTTGGGCTTGTAGGGGCGTGCCGGCAACACCGCCGTCTGGTAATGGGCGGCCAGTTCCGCGTAGGTCTCGTTGATCCGGGGAGTGTATCGGTCTGCCTTGGTGACCGCTGCCTTGAGATTGTCCGGAACCAGCAGTTCCGGCACCCCACCGTAGAACGCTAGCATCCGCTGGTGGGAGGCGATCCAGTCCGGCAGGCTCTGGCTCCAGGTGGCCTCGGCGAAGGTATAGCTGGACGCGCCCAGCACGGCCACAAAGACCTGGGCCTTACGCATCTCACCGGTGTTGCGGTCCACCACCAGCACGGTGGGGCCACAGTAGTCGATAAAAATCTTTTCCCCGGCCCGATGAACCTGGCTCATGCTGCGTCTCTGCCGACCTCGCCAGAGCCGGTAGTGATGGCAGAACTGGCTGTATCGTCGGGCTTTGTCGCCGTGGCGTTCCACGTACTCGGCCCATAGCAGTTGCAGGGTCACGCCCTTGGTCTTCAGCTCCTGATGGACCTGGAAGTAGTCGGGCTCGGCAAAGCGAGATGGGGGCGTCTTGGCCGGGAACAGCTGGGTTTCCAGCCGAGCTTCGTCCGTGCCTTCCGGCAACGGCCAGGTGAGGCCCTGCGCGGTGGCCAGGCTGACGTACTTGCCTACCACGCCCTTGGAGAGGCCGCAGGCACGGGCAATGCGCTCATGGCTCAGGCCCGCTTCGTACTTGAGGCGCAAGACCTCGATGATTTGTCGCATGGAAATCCTCGCTGCCGGCATCCGCCTTTCCTCGTGATGAAAAAGAAACGGGTATGCCCCCCTCTGGCAGGATAGTTGGCACTACTTAATTTTTAACCAGTTGGGCGGTTCAGGTGTTGATAGTGCCTCGCTATTCCGAAGAACGTAAAGCCGCCGTGCTGGCGAAGTTATCGCCGCCTCATAGTATGACCGTTGCTGCTTTGGCGCGGCAGGAAGGCATTTCGGATCAAACCCTTTACAATTGGCGGACACAAGCCAGAGATGAAGGACGCCCGGTGCCCGGTTCCAAAGCCAAGTCAGACCAGTGGTCAGCAGAAGCAAAGCTGGCAACCGTGATTGAGACAGCCGCGCTGTCCGAAGAAGAACTCAGCCAGTACTGCCGGGAAAAAGGGCTTTACCCTGAGCAAGTCCGGCGCTGGAAAGAAGAGTCCCTGCAAGGCTTCCAGCGCAGTGCCGAGCGGGAAAAGCAACTTCGCAAAAAGAGTCAGTCAGACCAGAAGCAGATCAAGAAACTTGAGCGTGAATTGCGCCACAAGGAAAAGGCTTTGGCCGAAACCGCTGCACTGCTGGTGCTGCGAAAAAAGCTGGATGCGCTCTGGGAAAACGACAACGAGGACGACTAACCTCGGTCCCTGAGCGCAGGGTAATGATCAACCTGATTCAGGAAGCCATGAGCGCCGGAGCCCGGCTGTTCAAGGCCTGTGGAGAAGCTGGCATTGGCTTGCGTACCTATCGCCGCTGGTTCCGTGAAGGCGAGGTTCAGCCCGATAAGCGCCCGGACGCTGTGCGCCCCAGGCCGGCCAACAAGCTCAGTGAAGCAGAGCGCCAGCAAATCCTGTCGACCTGTAACTCGGCCCGCTATGAGAGCCTGCCGCCGTCTCAAATCGTGCCATCGCTGATAGACGAGGGGCTGTACCTGGCCTCGGAGTCGTCGTTCTACCGGATACTCAAAGCCCACAACCAGTTGAACCATCGGGGACAAAGCCTCGCACCGCAGCGGTCCCGGGAAGCGACCACACATCATGCCTCCGGCCCGTGTGAGGTGTGGTGCTGGGACATTACCTACTGGTGTGCCCGGAGTCCAGGGCGAGCATGGAAGCTCAAATGGACCACGAGTCTATCTGGAATATTGAACCGGTAATTCAGGAGGAAGTAACCAATCAATCCCACCCACTGTGAGGGTGGTGAGCCTGAGCGGCAGTGACCTGCGGTATGCCCGCAGGGTGATGTAACCCGCTGACAACGGGGATTGAGGCGAGGTCACTAAGCCAAGATGATCCTCAAGGCTGAGTGCTGAAAGGCTGAAGAACATGAACCCATTCATCCGCCTCTGTGGGTTGAAATGTCACCACGGCTTACGTGACCTGATAAGCCGTACGGGAAGGTTGGGCAGCATGACGCATAGGCGCTGCCAAACGAAGAAGTCCAAATTGGTAGCTCGGGCTTCGGTTCAGCAGTATCCATCACAGATTGGACTGCTGCTTCCTGTCAACTTGCGGCAAGCAAGGGTAAAGAGTGCGATGGGCAGCCTCCTCAGCATGCTGGAGTCCAGATAGGTAAACCGGGGAAGGTCAATATTGGATGCCAAGGGGGCATGACCCCGATGCCAAGTTGACTGGCGGAGCTCCCGTAGTAGTCCGCGATGGGGAAAGCCCATTACATGGCGAAGGGGAGCAGTTTAAACGTGTTTGCCAAGCAAACTACCTGACCAAACAAGGTGAAGACCTTTGATAATCAGCGAAATGCAACGCAAGCTAGCGACCTGGACAACAACCGACCCCACCCGCCGGGTGGACAGGTTGTTGCGCCTGATAGCACAGCCTGACTGGCTCGCAGAAGCGGCTCGGGTCACTCTGTCTTCCAAAGGGGCAAACACGCCCGGGATAGACGGAGAGATCAAGCTGACTGTGCAGGACAGGCTGCCGGCTATTCTTCAACAGATCAGGAGTGATTTACTCTCCGATGTTTACCAGCCGTTACAGGCCCGAAGGGTGTATATCCCAAAGGCCAACGGCAAGCAACGACCACTGGGTATCCCGACCCTACGCGACCGCATCGTTCAACGGGCCATGTTAATGGCGATGGAGCCCATGTGGGAGAGCGACTTCCATACGCTCTCCTACGGGTTCCGACCGGAGCGGAGCGTTCATCACGCGATCCGTACAGTGAAACTGCAACTGACGGACAATAAGGAAACGCGCGGACGCTGGGTCATTGAAGGGGATCTGTCCAGCTACTTTGATACCGTGCATCACCGGCTTCTGATGAAAGCTGTACGTCGCAGAATCAGGGACCGACGGTTCCTGAACCTTCTCTGGCGATTCATAAAAGCCGGTCATATTGATGCAGGTCTTTTCCGGGCAGCAAGTGAGGGCGTACCTCAGGGCGGTGTTATATCGCCACTGCTATCGAATATCATGTTGCATGAGTTCGATCAGTACCTGAATAGGCGCTACCTCGGCAAAAAGGCCCGAAAGGATCGATGGTACTGGAACCACAGTATCCGAATCGGTCGAAGCTCAGCCATCCGAGAGAACCGACAATGGAAGCCAGCCGTCGCCTACTGCCGCTATGCCGATGACTTTGTGGTTATCGTCAAGGGCACCAAAGCCCAGGCAGAGGCGATTAGAGAAGAATGCCGGGAGATGCTGGAAGGAACTCTCAAGCTGACACTGAACATGGATAAGACCAAGATTACCCATGTGAATGACGGCTTCGTGTTCCTGGGGCATCGCATCATCCGCAAGCGGAGCCGCTATGGCGACATGCGGGTGGTGACGACAATCCCCCGGGATAAGGCACGTAACTTTGCAGCATCTTTAACCGCCAAGCTGTCAGGCAATTATAGTGAAAGCAAAATCGACATGGTCGAATCCATCAACCGAAAGCTGAAAGGCTGGGCGGCGTTCTACCAGTTCGTCGATTACAAAGCGAAAGTCTTCAGCTACATCGATGGTGTCGTGTTCTGGAAACTGGCCCATTGGCTGGGCCGCAAATATCGCTCCCGGCTCAAACCGCTGATGCGTCATTGGTTCAAAGCCCCGGCTTCAGGTCAAAGTAAGACTTGGGTGCTGTATGGCAAAACCAATCAGGGGCTATTTAGTGGCGCCATCCTGTACCGACTCGTCGGTCACGGGAAAAAGCGATTCCGTTGGCGTCTTCCAGAGGGTAATCCCTACCTGAGGACAGAGTCCAGAAACACGTGGACCTCTCGCTTTCCCGAAGTTGCTATGGCCTTCGCCAGCGTTTAAGCGGAGAGCCGGATGCGCTGAAAGGTGCACGTCCGGTTCGGAGAGGAGAGGCAGGGAGATAGTTCGACTACGCCCTGCCTCTTACTCTACCGCTTCAACCGTGCGTGGGCAGTTCTATTACTTGTACATGTTTGAAGACGTATACAGCCGCAAGATCGTGGGTTACGAAGTCTACGAGACTGAGAGCGGCGACTATGCTGCAGGGCTGTTTCAGCGTTGCCTGCTGCGAGAGCAGTGCCTCCACCGGCCTCTGGTGCTGCACTCGGATAACGGAGCCCCGATGAAGGCGCAGACGATGAAAGCAAAGCTGGAAGAGCTGGGTGTCCTGCCGTCTTACAGTCGACCCCGGGTTAGTAATGACAACGCGTTCTCGGAGTCCCTGTTCCGGACTCTGAAATACCGCCCGGGATGGCCTTCATCGGGATTTAACAGCCTGGAGGAAGCCCGGCGCTGGGTCGACCGCTTCGTCAACTGGTACAACCATGAGCACAAGCACAGCAAGCTGCGGTTCGTAACACCGCATGAGCGCCACAGTGGTGAGGACGCCGCTATCCTCGCCCAGCGTCAGCGGGTTCTGGAGCAGGCAAAAAAGAGAACTCCAGGTCGATGGGGCCGTCGCCCCATCAGGAATTGTGAGCCCGTCGGCTCAACCACGTTGAATTCGGAAAAGCGAGTGGTAGAGAAAGGCGTCGCTTAAACGGAGAAATCAGTGCCAACTGTCTTGAAAAACACCGAAGGTGCCATTGGACAATATACAGCTAGGAGTCTGCGCGGCAGAAGTGTTTTGAGCAATTGCCTCCGCCGCGCCGAATCACGGTTGTGCCCGAGAGTATATGCGCAGTATCCAACCGGATAGAGTCACGATTTTCTATTCAGGCAATCAAGACGGTTATAGGCAAGTTCACAACCGTAGCCCGACCACTCAGCACGGCCCGGCACGCCGCCTCAGATTGCCTATGTCAGCCTCATCAGCGAACTCATCCGCCTGAGGTTAAGCGACAGGCAGACCAGAT
>NZ_PXNP01000020.1 GCF_003007675.1 Marinobacter fuscus
TTGATCTCTTTGTGCAACAGCACCTCGCCTTGCTGGTCGAGGATGCAAACGTACAGGCTGCGGGCGTGCAGGTCGATTCCACAATAGTGACGGTGAGTGCTATGGTAAAAGTTCATGAGTCTTCTCCCTTGTAGTGCTTGGTCGCCTTCCAGCTTAGCGGGTAACCGCCGGGCTGGGGAGAAGGCTCAATCAGTATCAAGCGGCTGTTGTCGGACGCGCCTGCGCTGCGCTCCGGCATGCCGCAAAGCCGGGCTAAATCAGTAGTGGTACCGGAGTTGGGCGATAAGTAAAGCGTCACCCGTGACTTTGTAAACTATTCGGTGTTCTTCATTAATTCGGCGAGACCAGTACCCGGCGAGGCTGTGTTTGAGTGGCTCAGGTTTACCAACACCTTCGAAAGGCTCTCGCTTAGTCTCTTTGATCAGTTTGTTGATTCGGTAAAGAATCTTTTTGTCGGCTTTCTGCCAGTACAGATAGTCTTCCCAGGCGTTCTCGGAGAAGATGAGTTTCATTCAAGAAGTTCCTTTTCTTGACCGTTGCCTTGCTCCAGCTCGGCAACGGATTCCAGCAAGCGCCGGGCGTTTTTTGGTGCGCGCAGAAGGTATGCGGTTTCTTGCAGCGCCTCGTAGTCCTCCAGGGAGATCATTACCACTGACTGCGACTTGTTCCGTGTGATGATGACTGGGGAATGGTCTTCACAGACCTGCTCCATGGTTTTTGCGAGATTGGTTCGGGCGGCAGTGTAGCTAATGGCATCCATAAGGTTGCTCCTGTACAGGATGTTGTTCATGGTCAGGATACCGTACGTTATCGAATTTAACAATTGGCTGCACAGCGACCGCTTTTCCACTGATTTGCAGCTCCAAACCGGCGCGTGACCGGGCGTTATGTGAGATTGACACCTGATACCTCTGCAGAGAGCTGGCTTTCTCAGCAGTCCCTACCTTGTTTCCTGCATCATAGTTTTCGCGGTGCTGGCGTTGCTGCTCCCGAAACGGTTTCCGTCTATTCTCGGGGGTATCATGCGCTGGTTTTCAAAATGCTAGAATGCGTCTTTGCATTAACCGTTGATGGAGACCTCCAGCATGAATACAGCCCCCGCAGCCTATCCCATTGGCACTCCGGGTGAACCCTGGGGCGACGCTGAACGTGCCGAGTGGTTGTCACGCCAGGTTCGCCAGCGTAGCTATCAGGCAGAAGTGCTGATGGCCATCGAGCGCCTGGATTCGCGTTTTGATCTGGAGCGTTATGGCGAGCTCCGTTACGGCGCCGATCAGTACCCGCTGATGGCCATTCGCAGCCGTGACTGGCAGGAAGAGCTACCAGTGGTGCTGGTGACCGGTGGAGTCCACGGTTATGAAACCAGCGGCGTGCATGGCGCGCTGCAGTTTCTGGACGAACACGCGGCAGACTACGAGGGGCAGGTGAATTTGTTGGTGGCGCCCTGTGTCAGCCCCTGGGCCTATGAGCGCATTCACCGCTGGAATGCCCACGCAATCGACCCGAACCGTTCGTTCCGGGCCGACAGCCCGGCGGAGGAAGCCGCTGCGTTAATGCGCCTGGTAGCGCCGTTGCGCGACCGGATTCTGATGCATATCGACTTGCACGAAACCACCGATACCGACGAAACCGAGTTTCGCCCGGCGCTGGCGGCGCGGGATGGTGAGCCGTTCGAGCCCGGTGATATTCCCGATGGTTTCTATCTGGTCGACGACAGCGAACGCCCAAGCCCCGGGTTTCAGCAGGCCATCATTCAGGCGGTGGAGAAGATCACCCACATCGCACCGGCCGATGCCCAGGGCAAGATCATCGGCTCGCCGATGGTGGCGCCTGGAGTGATCGAGTATCCCCTGCAATCACTGGGGCTCTGTGCCGGAATGACCGGCGCGCCTTTCACCACCACCACCGAGGTTTATCCCGACAGCCCTCGGGCCACACCCGAGCAGTGCAATGCAGCCCAGACGGCTGCGGTGTGTGCTGCCATCGATTACGCGCTGGCAAACGGCTAAAGACTGGAGGCATCGCCATGTCGAGCATTCACATTGGTTGTTTCACCACGCCTTGGGGCGAGATGCTTCTGGGCTCCTACGAGCAACAGCTGTGCCTGTGTGACTGGCGGGGCCGGGCAAAACGCCAGGCCGTTGATGCCCGGCTGATGAAAGGGCTGGGTGCCAGCTATGTGGAGCAGGAGGACGACCTGCTGAACCGGGCCCGGCAGCAACTGAATGAATACTTTGCGGGCCAGCGCAGAACCTTTGATCTTCCGCTGATGCTGGTGGGTACGCCGTTCCAGAAGCAAGTCTGGAGTGCCTTGCAGCAAATCCCCTACGGTACCACCGCCAGCTACCGGCAACTGGCGGAGCTCCTGGGCGAGCCCAAGGCGGTGCGGGCGGTGGCCGGTGCCAACGGTGCCAATGCCCTGTCGATTTTTGTGCCCTGTCATCGGGTGATTGGCAGTGATGGTAGACTGACGGGTTATGCCGGAGGTTTGGCCGCTAAAACTGCGCTGCTGAGCCTTGAGACTGAAATTGTTAACTGATTTAGAGGTGACTGATTATGACAAACCCCATCCGGGTGGGCATTGCCGGCTACGGCAATCTGGGCCGTGGTGTTGAAGCGGCGCTGTCGCAGAATCCCGATATGCAGTTGGTGGGGGTATTCAGCCGCCGCGATCCTGCCACGGTTGAACTGCTGGATAGCTCGGTACCGGTGTATGCCATGGCCGAGGTTGAAGGATTCCAGGACAAGGTAGACGTGATGATTTTGTGTGGAGGGTCGAAATCCGACTTGCCGGAACAGGGCCCCTACATGGCCCGTTTTTTCAATACCGTGGACAGCTTTGATACCCACGCCAAGGTGAACGAGTACCACGCTGCACTGGATGCACCGGCCCGTGAATCCGGCCACCTGGCCATGTTGTCCGGCGGCTGGGATCCGGGGCTGTTTTCCCTGAATCGGGTGTATGGCGAAACCATTTTGCCGGAAGGCGAAACCTATACCTTCTGGGGCAAGGGCCTGAGCCAGGGGCACTCCGATGCGGTGCGTCGGGTGCCAGGCGTGCAGCGCGGTGTGCAGTACACCCTGCCATCGGAGACCGCGATTGCCCGGGTTCGCAGTGGCGAGCAGCCGGAGCTGAGCACCCGCGAGAAACACACTCGGGAATGTTACGTGGTACTGGAAGCGGATGCCGATGCCGACACGGTGCGCCACAGCATTGTCACCATGCCGGATTATTTTGCGGACTACGACACCCAGGTGCATTTCATTGATGAAGCCACTTTCGAGCGGGATCATCAGAGCATGCCCCACGGTGGGTTTGTGATTCGCAGTGGCCTGACCGGCAACAATAACACCCAGACCATCGAGTATTCGCTGGCGCTTAACAGCAACCCGGAGTTTACCGCCAGTGTCCTGGTGGCCTACGCGCGGGCGGTGCATCGCCTGGCCGAGGCGGGCGAGGTGGGTGCCCGCACGGTGTTTGATATTGCCCCGGGGTTGCTGTCGCCCAAAGATCCGGCGCAGCTGCGTAAAGAGCTGCTCTGATTGACCACGGCCGGGCAGCTAGCCTGTCCGGCGTTGGGCCTGAAAGTTGGTTATTGTATAACCAATCGGTCTTAATGTTACGGGTGCCGCTGTCGTTAACTGATCTACCACTGTTTGCGTAGAGGAGAACGCCATGGTTAACCCCATTATTGGTCGCGGGCCGGATGTGCCCAACCGGGTGGCGGTCGGAACACCGGAAACCCGGCCTGCAGCCAGGGCTGCAGAGGCGTCGTCTGCCGGTGCTCAGGCCAGCATTCGCACCCCGGCTGATGCCATTAATATAATGCGTACCCGCCTGGAACAGCGGGTGCAGCAGGCCATGGGCGGACCAGCCAAACCGGCGGGGGCGTCCGAGCAATACGCCGCTCAGGCTCAGCCACCTACCGCGTCGGACGTGGCCAACACCATTCTCGGTTTTGTGCAGAACCGCTTGCAGCAGGAAGCCGACGCCGGTGCCGATGTGGAGCGGCTGACGGAACTGATGCAGCAGGCCCGTGCCGGTATTGAGCAGGGGTATGCCGAAGCCCGGGAGCAGATTGAGGCTCTGGGGATGATGAACGAGACCCTGTCGGCGGACATTGATGATGGTTTCAACCTGATTCAGGATGGCCTTCTGGAGTTTGAGCGGCTGTTTCTGGGGCAGGAACAGGAGCCGCAGCCTAAGCCGGAGTAACGCCCGGTTAGCGTACTTCGCCCGCATACCGTTTACGCTCGGCAGCCAACCCGGCTGCCAGCGCCACCCGTGTGATGACCGCGAGAAATACCCCCGCCACCTGTCAGTTTGAAATCGGACTTTGGTTTCTGTAGTCTTTATATTGATTGAACGTTCAATCAATAATGTTTCAGGGTGAGTGAACCGGCATGCCAAAAGTGGGAATGAAAGACGCCCGTCGTCAGCAACTGATTGATGCCACGATGGACTCCATCGCCGAACTGGGGATGCAAAACACCACGATTGTCAGCATCAGTAAGCGGGCGGGTATGTCTTCTGGAATCATCAGCCATTATTTCGGTGGCAAACAGGGCTTGATTGAAGCCGCCCTGCGCCATTTGCTGGACTTGCTGGGCACCGAGTTGCGTGAGCGCATGGCCCGCACCGGAAGCTCCCCGGCGCAAAGGCTGGATTGCATCATCGAGGCTAATTTCTCCGATTTCCAGCGCTCTGCACTGGCTGCCAAAACCTGGCTGAGTTTCTGGGCCCGCTCCATGCATGAGCCCGGTTTGCAGCGTTTGCAGCAAATCAACAAAGCCCGCCTTTACAGCAACCTGCGTTATTCCTTTGCTGAGGTGCTCCCGGCGTCACAGGCCACCACCGCCGCCCATCAGGCCGCCGCGATGATCGACGGTTTCTGGTTGCGCAGCGCCCTGAGCCAGGATCCGGCGGCCAGCTTCGAGGCCAGCGAGCATTTCTGCAAAGACTTTGTCCACAAGGTGCTGGCGGGCGCCAGCACCTGACCATCAATTCATTTCCGGCTATAAGGCCCGACACGATCATTCGAGGTGAATCACGCTTATGTCTGCAACTGTTCCTGTGGTTCAGAACTTTATCCACGGCCGCTTTTTGGCCAACGGCACCGGGCAAACCTTTCCGGTGGTCAATCCTGCCACCGGCCAGGTGATCTACCAGGTGGAGGTGGCGGATGCCTCGGTTCAACAGGCTGCCATCGAAAGCGCCCGGGCCGGTTTCCGCCAGTGGTCGGCCACCCCGATGATCGAACGCAGCCGGATTCTGCTCAAAGCGGTGGGGCTGTTACGCGAACGCAACGACGAGCTGGCGGCAATTGAAGTGCGCGATACCGGTAAACCCTGGCAGGAAGCCGAAGCGGTGGATGTGGTTACGGGCGCCGATGCCATCGAATTCTTTGCCGGGCTGGCACCGTCCATTGAAGGCAACCAGCAGGACCTGGGGGGTGACTTTTACTACACCCGCCGGGAACCGCTGGGTATCTGTGCCGGAATCGGCGCCTGGAACTATCCGCTCCAGATTGCCTGCTGGAAGTCAGCGCCAGCTTTGGCCTGCGGCAACGCCATGATTTTCAAGCCGTCGGAAGAAACCCCCATGGGCGCGGTGAAGCTGGCAGAAATCTTTATCGAAGCCGGGGTGCCCGCGGGCGTGTTCAACGTGGTGCAGGGTGCCGCCGAGGTAGGCCAGTGGCTGACCGGTCATCCGGCGATTGCCAAGGTGTCGTTCACCGGCGAGGTGGGCACCGGTAAGAAGGTGATGGCGGCGGCGGCTTCCAGCCTGAAAGATGTCACCATGGAGCTGGGCGGCAAATCCCCGCTGATTATCTTTGACGATGCCGACCTGGAGAACGCCATTTCTGCGGCCATGGTGGGCAATTTCTACACTCAGGGTGAAATCTGCACCAACGGCACCCGGGTGTTTGTTCACGAAGATCTGTACCCGGCGTTCATCGAACGCCTGTTGGAGCGCACCCGCAACAACATCAAAGCCGGGAACCCGATGCTCCCGGACACCAACTTCGGCGCGCTGATCTCGAAAAAGCATCAGGATCTGGTGCTGGACTACATCGCAAAAGGATTGGCCGAGGGCGCCACCCTCAGCCACGGCGGCCGGGCGTTCGAGCCGGAGAATTGCAAGGGTGGTTACTTTGTAGAACCGACCATCTTCACCGACTGCACCGACGACATGACCATCGTGCGGGAAGAGATTTTCGGCCCGGTGATGTCGGTACTGACCTTCCGCGACGAAGACGAAGTCATTGCCCGGGCCAACAACACCGAGACCGGCCTGGCCGCAGGCGTGTTCACCAACGATATCCGCCGGGCCCACCGGGTGATTCATCAGATTCAGGCGGGCATCTGCTGGATCAACAGTTATGGGGCTTCCCCGGCGGAAATGCCGGTAGGCGGGTACAAGCTGTCTGGCATTGGCCGGGAGAACGGCAGGGTAACCCTGGACTACTACACCCAGATCAAGTCGGTGTATGTCGGCATGCAGGATCTCGACGCCCCGTTCTGAGTGCGCTGTCCACAGAGGAGATATGGTATGAGCGATAACCGTTACGATTATATTATTGTGGGCGCGGGCTCGGCAGGTTGTGTACTGGCCAACCGGCTGACCGAAGATGGCCAGTACAAGGTGCTGTTGCTGGAAACCGGTGGCAGCGACAAGAGCATCTTTATCCAGATGCCCACGGCCCTGTCCATTCCCATGAACACCAAAAAATACGCCTGGCAGTTCGAAACCGAACCGGAGCCGTTCCTGGATAATCGCCGCATGCATTGCCCCCGAGGCAAGGTGCTCGGCGGTTCTTCGTCCATCAACGGTATGGTGTATGTGCGCGGCCACGCCCGGGATTTTGATGAGTGGGAATCGGAAGGTGCCGAGGGCTGGAACTATCAGCAGGTGCTGCCGTACTTCAAGAAGGCCGAAACCTGGGTCTTTGGTGGCGATGATTACCGGGGCGATTCCGGCCCGCTGGGCGTAAACAACGGCAATAACATGCGCAACCCGCTGTACAAGGCGTTTATCCGGGCCGGTGTGGATGCGGGCTACATGGAAACGGGCGATTACAATGGCGCGCAGCAGGAAGGCTTTGGTGCCATGCACATGACGGTGAAAAACGGCCGCCGCTGGTCCACCGCCAACGCCTACCTGCGCCCGGCCATGGCCCGGAGCAATCTGACGGTGGTCACCCATGCCCTGGTGCACAAGGTATTGATGGACGGCAAAACCGCCACCGGCGTGCGTTACGAGCAAAGTGGCAAGGTGAAGGAAGTGGCAGCCAGCCGCGAGGTGATTCTTGCTGCCGGTTCCATCGGTTCACCCCATCTGTTGCAGTTGTCTGGCATTGGCCGGCGCGATTTGCTGGAGAACGCGGGTATCGAGGTCAAACATGAACTGCCCGGCGTCGGCGAGAATCTGCAGGATCATCTGGAGTTCTATTTCCAGTTCCGCTGCAATCAGCCGGTGTCGCTTAACCGTAAGCTGGACTGGTGGAACAAGCTGAAAATCGGCGTGCGCTGGATTCTGCGCAAAGACGGCCTGGGCGCCACCAACCACTTTGAATCTTGCGGTTTTATCCGTTCCAAGGCGGGTGTGGAATGGCCGGATCTGCAGTACCACTTCCTGCCCGCCGCCATGCGCTACGATGGTCGTGAAGCCTTTGATGGCGATGGCTTCCAGCTGCACATTGGCCACAATAAACCGAAAAGCCGGGGTTTTGTGCATGTACAATCGGCCGACCCGAAACAGCCGCCGCGCATTCGCTTCAATTACCTGGAACACGAAGCCGACCGCGAAGGCTTCCGGGATTGCGTGCGGCTGACCCGTGAAATCATCAACCAGCCTTCCATGGACGAATACCGGGGCGCAGAAATTCAGCCGGGGGTTGATGTCCAGAGCGATGAGCAGATCGATGCCTTCGTTCGCCAGGCGGTGGAAAGTGCTTATCATCCATCCTGCTCCTGCAAAATGGGCACCGATCCGCTGGCAGTGGTGGATCCGGAAACCCGGGTACACGGTGTTCGGAACCTGCGGGTGGTGGATTCGTCAATTTTCCCGACCATCCCCAACGGTAACCTGAATGCGCCCACCATCATGGTGGCAGAGCGGGCCGCCGACCTGATTCTTGGCAAACCGCCCCTGGCCGCCCCGGATGCGTCGGTGGTAATGGATGCGCAGTGGCAGGCCCGGCAGCGCCCGGGGCAGGCGAAACGGCCGATGGCCTGAATGGGCAGCCGGTTGATCCCGGGTTCCGGCCATTGAAGTTGCGGACAAAGGCCCCATACTGAACCAGAGCCGGGGCAGTGCGGGATGCACTGCCCCGGCTGGCATCGCCAATCCAGGGTTTGGTTATAGGCGTTTGCTATTGCACGGTTGTAAATAATCAATTTTCACCGAGCGTAGTGAGCGCCTAGTATGGACAGCGTCTTCACTAATTCAGTGACTTGAATCAACAGGAGTTATGCACAAATGGGTATCGTTAACAGCGAAATCAAACCGTTCAACGCCACCGCTTTCAAACAGGGTGAGTTTGTCGAAATTTCTGAAGCCGACGTTAAAGGCAAGTGGGCCATCTTCTTCTTCTACCCGGCTGACTTCACCTTCGTTTGCCCGACCGAGCTGGGCGACGTAGCCGACAAATACGAAGAGCTGCAGAAGCTGGGCGTAGAAGTGTTCTCTGTGTCTACCGACACTCACTTCACCCACAAGGCGTGGCACGACACGTCTGAGACTATCGGTAAGATCAACTACTACATGGTTGGCGACCAGACCGGCACCATCACCAATAACTTCGGTGTGATGCGTGAAGGCCAGGGCCTGGCAGATCGCGCAACCTTCCTGATCGATCCGGACGGAATCATTCAGGCGGTTGAAATCACTGCCGAAGGCATTGGCCGCGACGCAGACGACCTGATGCGTAAAGTGAAAGCCGCTCAGTACGTTCGCAACCATCCCGGCGAAGTATGCCCGGCCAAGTGGAAAGAAGGTGAAGAGACTCTGGCTCCGTCTCTGGATCTGGTTGGCAAGATCTAAGTTTCCCGCCCACGGTGAAACTTGTAAAAAGGCCCGCATTGCGGGCCTTTTTTGATTATTTAATCGGTTTTCTTTAATTTTATAGAAGAAACCTATCACTCGGGTTGTGGCAATCAATTTGAGGATTCGTTAGGCAGGCTTTATCTTAGTTTCAAGATTAATAGCGAATCACTACTGAGTGCAGGCGATCACTTATCTTACGCCCGGCTCAGTCAGTTTCACATGACACAGGGGAACCTTTTATGTTGGACGCCAATATCAAGCAACAACTCAATGCCTACATGGACAAGCTGCAGCAGCCGATCGAGCTGGTGGCAGCCTACGACGACAGCAAGAAATCCCAGGAGCTCAAAGAGTTGCTGGAAGAGCTGGCGGGTATGTCAGAGAAGATCAGCCTGCGTACTGACGACGCGGCAGACGTGCGTCGGCCGTCGTTCGCCATCAACCGTACAGGCACGGATATTGGTGTTCGCTTTGCGGGTATTCCCATGGGCCACGAGTTTACTTCGCTGGTATTGGCCCTGCTGCAGGTGGGTGGTCACCCCTCCAAGGCCGCCCAGGATCTGATCCAGCAGATTCAGGAGCTGGACGGTGAGTTCGAGTTCGAAACCTATTTTTCCCTGTCCTGCCAGAATTGCCCGGACGTGGTGCAGGCGCTGAACCTGATGAGCGTACTGAACCCGAAGATCAAGCATACCTCCATTGACGGTGCTCTGTTCCAGGATGAAGTTGAACAGCGGGAAGTGATGGCGGTACCGAGCGTGTACCTGAACGGCCAGCCCTGGGGCCAGGGCCGGATGACGCTGGAAGAGATTGTGGCGAAGCTCGACACCAAGTCTGCCGAGAAAGAGGCTGAGAAAATCAACCAGAAAGACGCCTTCGAGGTACTGGTGATCGGCGGTGGTCCGGCGGGTTCCGCAGCGGCTATCTATGCGGCTCGTAAGGGCATTGCCACGGGCATTGCGGCCGAGCGCTTTGGTGGCCAGGTGGCGGATACCATGGGTATCGAAAACCTGATTTCCGTGCCCTATACCGAAGGCCCCAAACTGGTGGCGGCCATGGAGCAGCACGTTAACGAATACGACGTGGACATCATGAACATGCAGCTGGCAGAGAAGCTGATCCCGGCGGCGGAGAAGGGCGGTTTGCATGAGGTTCGTCTGGCCAACGGTGCATCGCTGAAGTCCCGTACCGTGGTTCTGTCCACCGGTGCCCGCTGGCGCCAGCTGGGCGTGCCCGGTGAGGCTGAGTACCGCAACAAGGGCGTGGCCTATTGCCCGCACTGTGATGGCCCGTTGTTCAAAGGCAAGCATGTGGCGGTGATCGGTGGCGGTAACTCTGGCGTGGAAGCGGCCATCGACCTGGCCGGAATCGTGGGCCACGTGACGCTGATCGAGTTTGGTGCCGAGATGCGCGCCGACGAGGTGCTGCAGAAGAAGCTGCGCAGCCTCAACAACGTCGACATCATCACCTCTGGCCAGACCACCGAAATTACCGGCGAGAATGGCAAGGTGAATGGCCTGACCTACACCGATCGCAACAGCGGCGAATCCCGCCATGTGGCGCTGGAGGGGGTGTTTGTCCAGATCGGCCTGGTGCCGAACACCGAGTGGCTGAAGGGCGACATCGAACTGAGCCAGCACGGCGAGATCGTGATCAATGATCGCAACGAAACCTCGATTCCGGGTGTGTTTGCGGCGGGCGATGCCACCACCGTGCCTTACAAGCAGATTGTGATTTCCATGGGTGAAGGTTCCAAGGCGGCGCTGAGCGCCTTCGACTTCCTGATCCGCAACTCGGCAGAGTAACCCGCTACCGATGGCCTGACGTGTTCAGGCTGACCCCGAAAGCCGGTGACCGCAGGACGTGGTGCACCGGCTTTTTTCGTAATCAGGCTTTGCCTTCAAAGCCCTGCATTACATTGACCGCGTTCACGCCGATGGCATCGACATCGTAGCCGCCTTCCATGGTGAAGACGGTGGGAAGCCCCAGTTGCTCAAGGCGCCTGCCCAGGGTGAGATAATCCCCGGAGGCCAGTTTGAAAAATGAAATCGGGTCGTCCTCAAATGTATCCACACCCAGGGCCACGATCAGAGCATCCGGCTGGAACTCGCCGATGCGCTGGCAGGCGGTTTCCAGGCCCTGGCTCCAGACATGGTAGGGTGTGCCGGGCGGGAAGGTCAGGTTGAGGTTATAACCCTCGCCGTCACCTTCGCCGGTTTCGTCTTCAAAGCCCAGGAAGTGAGGAAACACCAGATCCGGATCGCCGTGCAGGCTGATGGTGAGTACGTCTGCCCGGTGATAGAAGATGGCCTGGGTGCCATTGCCATGATGGAAGTCCACATCCAGTACCGCGACCCTGCTATAGCCCTGATCCCGGAACGCCTGGGCCGCAATGGCAGCATTGTTGAAGAAACAGTAGCCACCAAACAGGTCGGCATGGGCGTGATGTCCGGGTGGACGACACAGGGCAAACGCGGCCCGTTCGCCTTCAGCCACCAGCTTCTGGGCGGTCAGGGCAACGTTGGCGGAGGCGCGGGCGGCCTCCCAGGTGCCTTCGGAAATTGAAGTTTCGGCCGCAAAACTGTAATAGCCAAGCCTGCCATCAATGTCTTTCGGAACCCGATGGCGCATGCCCCGGCCCGCCCAGACCGCAGGAATAGCTTCCCCTGGCTTGCCCTCGGCCAGCCAGTCCTGCCAGCAGGTTTCCAGAAAGGCCACATAGTCTGCTGTATGTACCCGCTGAACAGGCCCAAGGCCGAACTCTTCCGGTTCCAGAACGTCACCCAGGGCCTGATCTTTCACCCGGGCCAGAATGGTTTCTGCCCGGGAGGGTTTTTCATGCGGCTCGATCAGCAGTCCGCCGTCCAGTTCGGTCTTCACCTGACGTCGACTGTGCAACGGCGAAAAAACGGTTTTCATGGCAAGGTTCCTCGGTGGTAAGCGGTAATGTGCAGCCCGGAGGACATTGGCCCGAATATCTTTGGGCGAGTCTTAGCGGGCCAATTTCCCAATGGCTTGCGCTGGGCTATTGTTGATGGCCAACAGTGTATTACAAAAAAAACGGACGCGAATCCGGGGAGCAGGCAATGACGGTACAGCATGTGGATGTTCTGATTATCGGGGCCGGGGTGTCGGGCATTGGCATGGCCTGCCATCTAAAGCGGGAATGCCCGGGTAAATCCATGGCGATTCTGGAAGGCCGGCAGGCCCTGGGTGGTACCTGGGATCTGTTTCGATATCCCGGTATCCGCTCGGATTCCGACATGTTTACGTTTGGCTATAACTTCCGGCCCTGGACCGGAGCACAGGTACTGGCCGATGGCGCATCTATCAAGCAGTATGTTTCCGATACCGCCCGCGAACACGGCGTGGATAAGCACATCCGCTTCGGCCGATCCGTAACAACGGCCGCCTGGTCGAGCCCCGATAAACACTGGACGATCACCGCCGAAAACGGGCAAACCGGCAGCGTAGAAACCTGGACAGCGAGCTTTCTTGTGGGTTGCACCGGTTACTACAATTACGACCATGGCTATACCCCCGACTTTCCGGGTGTACAGGATTTTCGGGGGCAGATCGTGCACCCCCAGCACTGGCCTGAGGGTCTGGACTATCACAACAAGCGCATTGTGGTGATTGGTAGCGGTGCCACCGCCATTACCCTGGTGCCCACCCTTGCGGAGCACGCGGCCCAGGTAACCATGCTTCAGCGCTCCCCCACTTACCTGATGCCGCTGCCATCCACCGACCAGCTCACCTTGCTGACTCAGAAGCTGTTTTCTCCCGGGCTCGCGTACTGCATCACCCGTGCAAGGAACATCTCCGTTGCCCGCTGGCTGTATAACCGCTCCCGCAAGAGTCCGCGTTTTATGCGCTGGCTGTTTCTGGCCATCATCAGGCGCCAGCTAAAGGGCTCGGCAGACATGCGCCACTTCACGCCGGATTATAATCCCTGGGATCAGCGGCTCTGCGTGGTCAAAGACGGCGATCTTTTTGAGGCCGTCAAATCCGGCAAGGCCGCCATTAAAACCGATCATATTGAGCGATTTACCGAAGCCGGTATACGGCTGAAGTCCGGTGAGGAGTTATCGGCCGATATCATCGTGCCCGCCACCGGTCTGGAATTGCAAATGCTGGGAGGAATCCGGCCGGTGATTGACGGAAAGCCGATGACGCTGAACGATAGGGTGGTTTACAAGAGCGTGATGATCGAAAACATGCCGAACGCAGGCATGGTGTTTGGATATACCAATCTGTCGTGGACGCTGAAAGTCGATATTGCCAGTGAGTACTTGTGCCGGCTGCTCAACCACATGGACAAGCACGGATACCGGGTGGCAGTGCCCCGAGATCACGGGAACAGTAAAGCGGATGAGACGGTGCTGGGTTCGCTGGATGCCGGATATACCAAGCGGGCCGCAGACCATCTGCCGCGGCAGGGCACCCATGGCCCCTGGAAAGCCGAACAGGATTACATGAAGGATGTAAAAACATTGCGTTTCGAGCCTATCGAAGATGGCTACCTGGAGTTTGATGGCCAGCTGAGCCAGGTCAGTGAGCAGGCTTCCAGAGGTGTACGTCGCCCCTGGCGTTCGGCCCTGTTTGGCGCCTGAACGTCAGCTCAGCGTTGCGGGGGCTGGATCTTCTCCAGGCCCCGGGCCAGGGTGGCCCGCGAAAGTTCGCCAAAGTGGGTGTCTACCAGTTCACCGGTGGCATTATAAAACAGGGTGGTGGGCAGGCCCTGGCTACCCACTGCACTGGCCATGGCCCCCCGGTTATCCAGGTATAGATTCTCCAGGGAAAGGTTCTGATTCCGGATAAAGTCGATCACGGTTTCCGGCTGTTCCCGCTGGTTTGCGAACACGATCCGGATATCCGGATTCTCCTTCTGGGCGGCTTCCAGCACCGGCATTTCCCGAATGCAGGGCGGGCACCAGGTAGCCCACAGGTTCACCACCATGGGCTGGCCATCGGGAATCCCGGCCAGGGCTACTGCTTCTCCCGAGAGGGAGTGCAGGGCAATGTCCGGCAAGCCCCGAGCCTGCTGTTCAATCAATTGGATGGTTCCGGCCGCACCCGCCCAGAACAGGGTACCGGCCAGCACCGCCATGGCCAGCGGTTTACGTACTCTGGCTCGCCGCCAGAGCAGGAAAAAGGTAAAAGCAAGCGCCCCCAGCACGCCCCAGAGCACATCGAAACCACCGTCGCGAATGTCGAAGATGCCCAGCAGATTGTCGCGGTAATGTTCGAAATAGCCCACCACAAAGCCCACTCGGGCAGCCACCATGGCAAACACAAAGACATCGGCCACTGACCCGGCTACCGGCACCCGGTAGCGGCGCCCCAGCAGGCCACCAACAACCAGGGCCAGCGCAAAGGCCAGCATCAGCAAAAGGTGGCCAATGGAAAGGCTCAGCGGGCCCAGGTTCACACTCAACATAGTCACGTCCTGTCTGTGGATAATGGCCTGGTGTGACGGTATTCACCCCGGCAAGTTCCCGGTAGCCCGACGGAGCACCAGACAAACACTTATAGCTATTTGCCGGATGACCTGTTACCGTGCGCCCATCCTGCCTCTAGGGATTCCGCAGTTTTCGGCCAACAAGCCGCCTTGCGAACCATTTCATACGACCTGTCAGAGGACGTCACCCCGTATCCGGCGCGTGACTGTAGTCGTCTTTTATTCCATGACTGTCATGGCAACTGCCCTCTGTCACCGGTTTCGGTGTTCGCAGGTGCAGATTTCATCAAGAGTGCATCGTTTATGAGTTTTTCTTCCCTCGGTTTGTCCGAGCAGCTGGTCCGTGCTACCTCCGATCAGGGTTATGAAACCCCGTCGCCCATCCAGCAACAAGCCATTCCGGCGGTTTTGTCCGGTAAGGATGTGATGGCGGCGGCCCAGACCGGCACCGGTAAAACCGCTGGCTTCACCCTGCCGCTGCTGCAGCGCCTGGCCGAGAAGCCGCGCACCGGCAAAGGCCCCAGGGCATTGATTCTGGCGCCCACCCGCGAACTGGCGGCCCAGGTTCACGACAGCGTGGCGCTGTACAGCAAGTATCTGCCTACCCGTTCGGCTGTGGTCTTCGGTGGCGTCAAGATTAACCCCCAGATGATGAAGCTGCGTAAGGGGCTGGATGTTCTGGTGGCCACGCCCGGGCGTTTGCTGGATCTGCACCAGCAGAACGCAGTGCGCTTTGACGAAGTGGAAATTCTGGTGCTGGACGAAGCCGACCGCATGCTCGACATGGGCTTTATCCGCGACATCCGCAAGGTGCTGGCGATGCTGCCGGCGAAACGCCAGAACCTGCTGTTCTCGGCCACCTTCTCCAGTGAAATCCGCACCCTGGCCCAGGGCCTGCTGAACAACCCGGTGCAGGTGGAAGTGGCGGCCCGTAATACCACAGCTGAAACCGTCAAGCAGTCGGTGTACCCGGTGGATCAGAGTCAGAAATCCGCCCTGCTGAGCAAACTGGTGCAGGACAACAGCTGGGACCAGGTGCTGGTGTTTACCCGCACCAAGCACGGCGCCAACCGGCTGACCCAGAAGCTGGAGAAAGACGGCATTACCGCTGCGGCGATTCATGGTAACAAATCCCAGGGTGCCCGCACCCGGGCACTGGCTAATTTCAAGGCCGGTGAAGTGCGCGTGCTGGTGGCCACCGACATTGCCGCCCGTGGCCTGGACATCAAACAGCTACCCCAGGTGGTGAACTTCGAGCTGCCCAACGTGCCGGAAGACTATGTGCACCGTATTGGCCGTACCGGCCGGGCAGGCGAGCGTGGCCATGCGTTGTCTCTGGTGAGTGCCGACGAGGGCAAGTTGCTGGCGGGCATCGAAAAGCTGATCAAGAAGCAGTTGCCGCGCAAGGAAGTGGAAGGCTTTGAGCCGAAGAACAACTTGCCTTTGAAGCCGAAAGCCAAGGCCGGCCCGAGCAAGGCCCGCAACAAGCGGCCACAGAATGGCAGTGGCAACGGTCGCAGCTTTGGCCCGAAGCCGGCGGGCCGGAACGGCGGCGGCCGTGGTCGCGGTGGTCAGAGTCAGGGCCAGAGCCGGAGCGGCCGTTCAGGCCAGCGCCAGAGCGCATGAACTTCTGAGCCTGAAACAAAAAAAGCGGGGCCGAAGCCCCGCACAGGAGAACACCTTCCGGTAGCCGACAGACCAATGGCGCTACCGGGGGGGGCGATCAGAACTTGTAGGTGAAACCGACCATGTACACCATCGGGTCGATTTCCACTTTTGTGGTGGCTTCGGCGACTTTGGTGTCGCCGGCAAACGCAGACACGGTGGCATCGGTGTTGATGTCCGCCCACCAGACCGCTGCGTTCAGACCAAAGTTATCGTTGAGCATGTAGTCCATGCCGATTTCGACCGCTACGCCAATGCTGTCGTCCAGATCCAGCTTGGTGTCAGACACAGTACCCAGCGGCGTTCCGTAGGCCGCATTCGCGGTGCTGTCGACGTACCCGGTCAGGGTGGCGTTGGTTTTCGATTCAAAGAAGGTGGTGTAGTTTACGCCCACGCCCGCATACGGCTGGAAGGCAGAGCTGCTTGCCAGTGGGAAGTACTGCAGGGTAATCGTGGGTGGCAGATGCTTGGTTTCACCCAGTTTTCCTGCCGCGTACAGAGAGCTCTCACCTTTGATGTTGTGCTTGAAGGGCGTTGCGCCGAGCACGCCAAGACCAATGTTACCGGTGACCATATAGGTGGCGCGAATGCCAACCTGGGTATTCGCGTCTACACCAACTTCGGTACCCGCCAGCAGATCCTGCTTACCGTCCAGAGGCCCGAACCCGGTTACCAGCAGGGGGTCGCTGGAATCGCCCGGTGCTACATGCACTGCACCGGCCCGCAGAATAAAATCACCCGCCTCAAAAGCCTGAGCCACCGGGGCCGCTGCCATTACCGCTGCCGCCAGAACACCCAATTTGAAACCACGAGACATAGCCATCTCCTTATCCATGAAAGATCAATGGCGCTAATGTAACGAGCGTGGCGAAGAGAAAGTTGATTTAGCGCAAGAAAGTTAAGCGGCTGTTCGGTGCGAAAACCGCACCTTGATGTAACTCAAAAAACGCGGCGGAATGTGGCCATCGCTGATAGTCAGGATGTTTGTTCTTCGCCAGTGCTTTGATCTGGAACGAATACATCCCGGATGCCCAGGGCATAGCCTTCGGTATTCTGAACGATCACCGGGCGAATGGGTTGGCCTGTATCGCGATCCCGCAGGTCGAGTGGCTGACCATCCGGTGCAGGGTTCCACTTGTCTCCCCACTGGCGCAGGGCCACCACCACCGGAAACAGATCCCGGCCCTTGTCGGTGAGCCTGTACTCGAAGCGGGAACCATGCTCGCCCACGTCCACCTTCTTCAACACCTGATTGTCCACCAGTTTGCCCAAGCGGTCGCAGAGAATGTTCTTGGCGATGCCCAGCTGTTGCTGGAAGTCCACGAAGCGGCGGGTGCCGTACATGGCCTGCAATACAATCAGCAGGGACCACCAGTCCCCCACTTCATTCAGGGCGCGGGCGACGGAGCAATTGGAATCGTCAAAACGTTTTCTGGCCATGTCCGTAAGTGTACTAAATGGGGTTGCATCCTGAAACCGAATTTAATAGGGTTGCGTTACGAAACCAAATTAACGAGGTTGTCCACCCATGAGTATGAATCTTGGTTCCCTGTTTGAACCTTTCGAATTGCTGAATCTGAAGCTGCGCAACCGTGTGGCCATGGCCCCGATGACCCGGAATTTCTCCCCGGGTGGCGTGCCGGGCGACAACGTTGTGGATTATTACCGTCGCCGGGCCGAAGCGGGCGTTGGCCTGATCATTACCGAGGGCACAACGGTGAATCATCCGGGAGCCAACGGTTACCCGAATGTACCGGCCTTTCATGGTGATGACGCGCTGGCAGGCTGGAAGCGGGTAGTGGATGCTGTGCATGAAGCCGGTGGGGCCATCTTCCCGCAGTTATGGCACGTGGGTGCGGTACGTAAAGAAGGCACCGAGCCGGATCCGTCGGAACCGGGCTACAGCCCGTCAGGCCTGTTTGCGCCGGGCAAGCCCAACGGCAAGGCGATGACCAAAGATGACATTCAGGATGTGATCAAAGCTTTTGGTGATGCCGCACAGGATGCCAAGGCCCTGGGCTTTGACGGCGTCGAGATTCACGGGGCCCACGGTTACTTGCTGGATCAGTTCCTGTGGGAAGGCACCAATCAGCGGGACGATGAATACGGCGGCAGCCTGGAAAACCGCTTGCGGTTTGTGGTGGAAATCGTTGAAGAGGTACGCCACCGGGTAGGCCCAGATTTCCCGATCATGCTGCGCTTCTCCCAGTGGAAGCAACAGGACTACGAAGCTCGCCTGGTTGACAGCCCCGAGCAACTGGAGCAGTTCCTGAAACCGCTGGTTGCGGCCGGTGTGGATATTTTCCACGCCTCCACCCGCCGTTTCTGGGAGCCGGAATTCGAGGGTTCTACCTTGAACCTGGCGGGCTGGACCCAGAAGCTTACCGGTAAACCCACTATGTCGGTAGGCAGTGTCGGCCTCACCGAAGACTTCATCAGTGGCACCTTTGCCAGTAAGCAAGAGGCGGTAGAGCAATCCGGCATTGATGAGCTGGTGGAGCGGATGAACAATGGCGAATTTGAATTGATTGCCGTTGGCCGGGCCCTGCTGCAGGATCCGGAGTGGCTGGTGAAAGTAAAGGAAGGCCGGTTGGATGAGGTGGAAGCATTCGCCAAGAAGTCCCTGGCGAAGCTTTACTGAGTTGATCAGACCCTGCCGCCAAAGCGGCGGCGGGTGTTTACATTTGACCGCTGTCTTCGTATTGCTGGTGCCAGCTCAGCGCTTCATTCAGCAGGTGGGGAGTGTGCATGCCCCGGCCGCTGGCACAGGCGCGCTCGAAATAATCGAGCAGGCGCGGGCGGAAATCCGGATGCGCACACTTCTCGATAATGTTCAGTGCCCTCTGGCGGGGTGGCAGGCCACGCAGATCCGCCAGGCCCTGCTCGGTGACCACAATCTGAACATCGTGTTCGGTATGGTCCACATGGGAGACCATGGGCACGATGGTGGAAATAGCGCCGCCTTTGGCGGTGGACGGAGTCATGAACACCGACAGGTAGCCGTTGCGGGCAAAGTCGCCGGAGCCACCGATGCCGTTCATGATGCGGGTGCCCATCACATGGGTGGAATTCACGTTGCCGTAGATGTCTGCTTCGATCATACCATTCATGGCGATGATGCCCAGGCGACGGATGACTTCCGGGTGGTTGCTGATCTCCTGACTGCGCAGAATGATCCGCTCCCGGTAGAAGTCGATGTTGTCCGCCAGCTCCTGGTTGGCGTCCGGGCTCAGGGAGAAGGCCGTCGCGGAGGCATTGGCCAGCTTGCCGGACTTCAACATGGCCAGCATGCCGTCCTGCAGTACTTCGGTGTAGGCGGTCAGGTTATCGAACGGCCCCTCGTTCAGGCCAGCCATCACCGCGTTGGCGATGTTGCCCACGCCAGACTGCAGCGGCAGCAGGTTGGCGGGCAGGCGCTTCTTCTCTACTTCACTGGCGAAGAACTCGAGCAGATGGTCGGCAATGCGCCGGGAGTTTTCGTCCGGATCGCTGAACCGGGAGTTGCGGTCCGGGGCATTGGTTTCCACTACCGCAATTACCTTCTCGGTAGGGCAGATCAAGTATTTTTCTCCGAATCGCTCGTCGGCCTGGGTCATCGGAATCGGCTTGCGGCGTGGCGGTAGGGCGGTGCCGTAATAGATGTCGTGCATACCTTCCAGGCCTGGGCTCTGGGCGTGGTTCACTTCCAGAATGACCTTGTCGGCCTGATCGATCCAGGTCTTGTTGTTGCCGATGGACGAAGAAGGAATCAGCCGGCCATCTTCGGTAATGCCCACCACTTCGATCACCGCGATGTTCAGCTCGCCGAAGAAGCCGGACCAGGCATGTTGGGCCACGTGCGACAGGTGGATGTCGATGTATTCCATTTTGCCGTCGTTGATCTTCTGGCGGCAGATGGGGTCGCTCTGGTAGGGCAGGCGCAGCTCAATGCCGTCCACTTCCGCCAGGGCGCCGTCCAGTTCCGGGGCGGTGGAGGCGCCGGTCCAGACGCTGATGCGGTAATTTTCGCCCTCGCCGCGGCGTTCCCGGATGTGCTCGGCCAGCGCCTGGGGCACCGCTTTGGGATAGCCTGCGCCGGTAAAACCGCTCATGCCTACGTTGACGCCGGAGGGGATCAGGCTGGCGGCGTCTTTGGCGCTCATAATGCGCTTGCTAAGCATGGGGCAACGAATTCTGGACTCGGTCGACATGATCCACCTCTTGTGATGCGGTTAACCCCTCTTTGGCAGTCTTGAAAGCCCGGGGGCGAAAATAAAAGCGTCGCATTCTAACAGCGAACCATGATGGTTTGCTTAATGATGCTGGTAAAACTACTTAATGCTTTAGTCTAATATTGGTGTAAGTTCTAGATAATATTAGGATAGTTTTGAAGTCGTTTGTTGCCTACCGGTTGCCGTCACAGCCACCCGGTGGGATGATGCCCGCACACGACCGAGCGATATCCCATTTCCAGGCATCCGGCAGGGCTTCATGAACACCAGAACCTCCACCCGACTGAATAAATACATCAGCGAGAGCGGCATGTGCTCGCGCCGGGATGCCGACCGTTATATTGAGCAGGGCAATGTTCACATCAATGGCCGCCGAGCGCAGGTGGGGGATCAGGTGCTGCCGGGTGATGTGGTCAAGGTGAACGGGCAGGTGGTGGAGCCCCGGGATGAAGAAGATCTGGTCTTTATCGCCCTGAACAAGCCTGTGGGTATTGTCAGCACCACTGATAGCGCCGAACGTGACAATATTCAGCGCTTTGTTGGCCACAGCGAGCGGATTTTCCCCATTGGTCGTTTGGATAAAGATTCCCAGGGCTTGATTTTCCTGACTAGCAACGGCGATCTGGTGAACAAGATCCTGCGGGCCGGTAACAACCACGAAAAGGAATACCTGGTGACGGTGGATAAGCCGGTCACCCGGGAATTCGTGGAAGGCATGAGTAGCGGCGTGCCGATTCTGGGTACCGTCACCAAGCGCTGCAAGGTAGAGCGGGTGTCCCGGTTTGTGTTTCGCATCGTGCTGGTGCAGGGCCTGAATCGCCAGATCCGCCGTATGGCCGAGCATTTTGGTTATGAGGTCACCAGGCTGGAGCGGGTGCGTATCATGAACGTCAGCCTGCAGGGCCTGCCGGTGGGAGCCTGGCGGGATTTGACCGAGAAGGAACTGGCGGTGCTGTTCGATGCCATTCGGGGGTCATCGTCTGAAGCCGCGCAGCCTGCGGGCAGCAAGGTTCGAAAGAAGCCCGCAGGTGCCAGAACGGGGCGGTCGGGGGCGGATGGCAAGCCTGCCCGCTCTGGCGCAAAACCCGGTGGCAAGCCACCGACCGGTAAAGGGCGCAAAGGCCCCAGTGCCGGGCCTGGCAAGCGGCCCGTGGGTAAAGCCGGGGGCGGCCCCAAACCGGGTGGTAGAGGCCCGGGGTCAAAGGGCAAACCTTCGAAACCCGGCAAGTCCCGTAAGCCGTCGATCAAGAAGCGCTGACCCCCCATAGGTTCTCTTCCTTACGGTAAAAAAGCCTGTCGGGGGCTATGCTTACCGGCTTTAAACCTGTGCCGGATTTGCCCGAATGATTGAAACGTTTTTCTCCACCTATCTCAGCAGCACCATCCGTTTTCTGTTCCTGTTGGCGCCGTTTTTCGTGGTGACCATGTTTCTGGCGCTCACTCGGGGGTTACCCGCCGTAGAAAAGGCGTCGATTATCCGTCGTGCCTGTATCTCAGCCTTTATTCTGGGGGTGATTCTGTTTTTCGCCGGCCCGCTGCTGTTCAGTGCCATTGGCATTACTCTGAACTCGTTCCGGATTGGCGCGGGCAGCCTGCTCTTCCTTACGGCCATCAGCCTGGTGAACAGTGGTACCCGCAACCACGCCACGGGTTTGCCCGACGAAAACCGAGATGACATTGCCGTGGTACCTCTGGCGATTCCGGTGATGATCGGCCCGGCCACCATTGGTGCTATTCTCGTTTACGGTGCCGAACTCAAGGCGGTGCCGGAAGTGATGGGCGGTTTGCTGGGGCTGGTGTCCAGCCTGCTGGCGCTGGCGGTGTTGTTGCGCTTGTCCGGTTATCTGGAAAAAGCGCTGGGTAAGACCGGCTTGAATATCATGTCAAAAATCAGCGGCTTGATTCTGTCTGCCATGGCGGCGGAGATTGTGCTGACCGGCATTGCCGGTTTTATTGCCAGCACGTCTCTGGGCTGACAGACTGCCAGGCCGTTTGTCAGTAAGGTTTCCGTATGTCGGCCAACACCATTGAGCACAACCGTCGCCGGTTCGATTTCGACGGTGTCGACGCCATCTGGCTGTTCGGTTATGGCTCACTGATCTACAAGGTGGACTTTCCGTTTCTGGAACGGCGCCCGGCGTCGATTCAAGGCTGGGCACGGCGGTTCTGGCAGGGCTCTCACGATCATCGGGGTACGCCGGAAGCGCCGGGCCGGGTGGTCACGCTGATTGAGCAGCCAGGTGCCCTGTGCAAGGGCATGGCCTACCGGGTGTCGCCGAACGTATTTGAGTACCTGGATGTACGGGAAAAGAACGGTTACCTGCGGTTTCGCACGCCCATGACCTTCGACAACGGCAGCCACGCTGAGGGCCTGGTCTACATCGCCACGGCGGACAACGAGGCGTATCTGGGCGAGGCACCTGAGCCTGCCATTGCCGCTCAGATTGCCGCCTCATCGGGGCCCAGTGGCCCCAATTCGGAATATCTGCTTCGGTTGGCGGACTCGTTGCGTCAGCTCGAAGCGGACTGCCCGCACACCTTTGCTATTGAGGTCTGCCTTCGCGGCTCGGCATCTTCTTGATACGCGGCCTGTTCTGCTGCCTGCTGCGCAGCGGCGTCGGCTTCCCGATCCCGGTTGGCCGGGTTAAAGCCCCGGGCCGGTGAGCGGCGCCGATGCTGTAATCCCAGCAGAACCAGCGGCACGATGATCATCAGGCTGCCTGCCAGAAACCACAGATCCGGCGCTTCACTGAACCAGATCCAGCCGATGGCGACGGCCCAGATCAGGCCGGTGTATTCGGCACTGGTGACCTGGTTGGCGTCGACGTGGCGGTAGGCCATCAATACGGTAATGTTGTAGCACAGGATGAACAGTGCAGAGCCAGCTGCGGTCAGCAGCAGTTCCGGTTCTATGCTGGCTCCCTCCCAGAGAGCCAGGGCACCTGCCGCTGGCAGGATCAGCAGGTAGTTCAAAAACAGTTTGTGGACGGTGCTCTGTTCTTTGGGCAGTTTGCGCACCATGACGGCGTTGATGGCGAGCGACAGCGCCGAGACCAGTGCGGCGATGGCCGCCCAGTTGAATTCCACCGGCCGCAGGATGAGTACGATGCCGGTGAAGCCGCTGAAGACGGCGATCACGCTGAGCGGGGTGAGTTTTTCCCGGAAGAACCAGGCGGATAGCACCATCACCAGGATGGGGGCGGCGTAGAACATGGCGTTGGCGGTGGCCAGCGGCAGGTTGCTGAGGGCCACGACCATGCACAGGATACCGGCGAGGTGCACGTGGGCCCGGATGGCGTGTACCTTGAAACCGCTGAACAGGTGCTGGCGATTGAGCTTTTTCATCAGCGGCAGCAGGAACAGCAGGGTCAGGGAGCTGCGTACGAAGGCGAACTGGAAGACGGGGGCGCCGGGTTCCAGCATTTTGATCATGACGTCGGAGAGGATGGCCATGGCGTTGCCGATGACCAGCAGAAGTATGGCGCTGTTGACGGTTTTGCCTGACATTTGTGTGCTTGCCTCTTGATCCCCGTGTGTCTGTGGTAAGTCTACGGAAGTGTTACTATCCGATAAAATGATGATTATTCCTGATCCATTAGAAATTTAGATAGCAGATATGAAGCTTCCTCCCCTCAAAGCCTTGCCGGTGTTTGAAGCCGTGGCCCGGCTGAACAGTTTCTCACTGGCCGCCGAGGAGCTGGCCATCACCCAGAGTGCGGTCAGTCATCAGATCAAGCAGCTGGAGACGTATCTGGGTGAGCAGCTGTTCTGGCGATCTGGTCGGGCGGTGACTCTGACCGATGATGGCCGCCAGTATTTTGATGCCATCGGCTCGGCGCTGCTGCAGATCGAGCGGGCCAGTGAGCAGTTGCTGGGGCATGAGGAGTCGCGGTTGCGGCTGTCGGTGTTTAGTTCGTTTGCGGTGCGCTGGCTGGTACCCAGGTTGCCGGAGTTGCAACGGTTGCATCCGCAGATTGATCTGGCGTTGGAGATGAGCACCGAGAACCCGGCGTTGTCAGACCGGGTGGCGGACTGTTTTATTGCCATTCACCAGAGTTCGCGGGCGTACAGTTATGAGCTGCTGTATGAGGAGCGGCTGTTTCCGGTGTGCAGTCAGGATTACTGGCAGCGTATTCGCCGGGAGCTGGGGCGGGATGACCGGCCGGAGGCGGTGGACGAGGCACCGCTTTCGCCGGAGGAGGTGGCCCGGTTTCCGTTGTTGTCGACCTACAGTATCTACGACAAGGCGGCGGGTGACTGGGAGGCCTGGTATCGGGATGTGAACCGGGCGCTGCCCGCCAGTACCCGGATTCAGCATTTCAGCCATATGCTGCTGGCGCTGGAGGCGGCCAGGTACCATCAGGGGGTGGCGCTCACCAATGACTATATGTTGAGCACGCGCAAGGATTCCGAGGAGTTTGTGCGGTTGCCGTGTCACGCGCTGGTGACCGGGGACAAGTTCTATTTTGCCTGGAAAACCAGCCGGCGCCGGGAGCGGGGGATTCAGACTCTGCGGCGCTGGCTGGTGGATGAGGCCATTCGGGGTGGCTTGCGGGGCGAGTGACCGCCCTCGGGTTTATTCCTTGGCGGGCCGTTCCACCACTTTGCGTTTGCCGGTGGCGTTTTTGGCCAGCTCTTTCAGGCCGTCGGCATCGAAGGCGTCTACCCGGATGACGTCGTACAGCGCGGTCAGGGCTTCTTCCAGTTTCGGGCATTCATCTGCGGTGACCACGCCTTCGGCGCAGGCCCAGTCCATCAGTTCCTTGCGCTGGTGGCCCATCAGCAGGGCGATGGCGTCCAGTTCGTCTTCGTTGCGGCTGCGAATGGCGGTGTGCAGGCGCTGGCGCATGTCGGCGGTGTCGTTGGCCAGCCGGTAGGCGTTGAGCACCCGCCCCAGTGGGTCGTTCGGATCGGTGTTGATGTAAGTGCCACGGCTGATGCGTTCACGCACCGGGGTGTCTTCAACGATGCTGGCGGCAACCCGTGCGCCCAGTTTGTCGTCCGGGCCATTCAGGCCGGTGGCGCCCAGCGGGAACACCAGCAGGCGCAGTGGCCAGCGCAAGGCCGGTACCGGAAAGTTGATGATGGCGTCGCGCATGGCCTGCTGCAGATCCTTCAGGCAGGTTTGCAGGCACCATTCCACCAGGTCGCGCTGGTCTTCCGGGTAGCCCTCTTCGTGCCATAGCTTGATCACGGCGGTGGCGTAATACAGGTGCACCAGGGAATCGGCCATGCGGCCAGACAACCGCTGGCGGGCTTTCAGGCCGCCGCCGATGGTGAGCAGGGTAACGTCGGTCATCAGCGCAAAGGCGGCTGAGAAGCGGCTGAGCTGGCGGTAATGGTGTTGGATGTCGCCCTGTCGCGGCGCGGTTTCCAGCCAGCCTTTACTTAGCCCCAGTACCAGGGCGCGCAGGGCGTTGCGGGTGGTGTGGGCCAGGTGGCGGTAGAAGATGCCGTCGAATTTCTGCGCGGCTTTGTCTTCGTCGTCCATGCCAGCGGCTTCGATTTCATCGACGATGAACGGGTGGCAGCGGATGGCGCCCTGGCCAAACACCATCAGGCTGCGGGTGAGGATGTTGGCGCCTTCAACGGTAATGCCAATGGGCACCGCCTGATAGGCCCGGGCCAGGAAGTTGCGGGGCCCGGTGATGACGCCGCGCCCGGCCACCACGTCCATGGCATGGTTAATGACTTCGCGCATCAGGTCGGTGTTGCGGTATTTCAGAACCGCCGACGGCACCGAGGGCCGCACACCCCGATCCAGCATACCGGCCGTCAGCAGGCGGGCGGCATCCATCATGTAGGTGTAGCCTGCCACCGGTTCCAGCGCTTCCTGTACCCCTTCGAACTGACTGATGGAGCGGCCGAACTGCTCCCGGGTATAGGCGTAGGCGCCGGTGGCCAGGCAGGCCAGTTTGCCAGCACCGGTACCCAGTGCAGGCAGTGAAATGGAGCGGCCGATGGACAGGCATTCCAGCAGCATGGTCCAGCCTTTGCCGAGCATGTCCTGGCCGCCGATCACCTGTGCCATGGGGATGAACACGTCGTTGCCCCAGGTCGGCCCGTTCATGAATACCGTGTTCATCGGCAGATGCCGGGCACCGGCGTGAACGCCCTCGGTCTCCCGGGGCACCAGTACGCAGGTCACGCCGACTTCTTCGTTCTCGCCCAGCAGCTGGTCCGGGTCGTATACCTTGATGGCCAGGCCGATCAGGCTGGCGACCGGCGCCAGGGTGATGTAGCGCTTATTCCAGGTGACTTTCAGTCCCAGCACTTCCTCACCGTTCCACTGGCCTTTGCACACAATGCCCTTGTCGGGAATGGCGCCAGCATCGGAGCCTGCCACGGGAGAGGTCAGGGCAAAGCAGGGTATCTCTTCGCCTTTGGCAAGGCGCGGCAGATAGTGCTGTTTCTGGTCGTCGGTGCCGTAATGCATCAACAGTTCACCCGGGCCGAGGGAGTTGGGCACCATGACGGTGACCGCTGCCGACACGCTGCGGGTGGATATTTTCATCACGATTTCGGAGTGGGCGGTGTTGGAGAAGCCCAGGCCGCCGTCTTCTTTGGGGATCACCAGGCCGAAGAAACCCTGCTCACGGATAAAGGCCCAGACATTGTCCGGCAGGTCGTAGTGTTCGTGGGTAATCTGCCAGTCGTCGAGCATGGCACACAGTTCTTCCACCGGACCATCCAGAAACGCCTGTTCTTCGCTGGTGAGGTGGGCCGGGGCGGCATCCAGCAGTTTTTCCCATCCCGGCTGGCCGGAGAAGAGTTCGCCATCCCAGTCCACCGAGCCGGATTTCAGGGCTTCCTGCTCGGTATCCGATAGCTTTGGCAGGCGCCCCCGTACCCAGCCCAGCAGTGGGCGGCTGAGTTTGTCCAGGCGTAGGTCGCCGGGGAGTGTGATGATCAGGGCCAGCGCCAGCAATACGCCGCCCGCCAGAAAACTGACCAGGTGCCAGTCGTCTTGGGCGACCCCGATCAGAGTCGCCGCAGACATGACGATAGCCGCGGTTTTTCCGCCGATGTGAAAATAAATCAGTACCAGAGCACTGATGGCCAGAAGCAGGACACTCATGAGCAGATCTCCATATCGTCATCACCAATGAAAACGGGCAAAAGTGCCCTTAACCTTCGGTCAAAGTTGGGTTTGTTGCAAGCGCACAGAGTGAGCCGGGTCAAGCGTTTGCGAACTTTGCGCGGGTTTATAGTGACAGGCCGATGGCCAGTAGCGCGAGCGTTGCCAGAAGCACGGCGACGTTGATGCCAAGTACCCGGTTCAATTCGCCAGGATGATTCAGGCTGTTCGGTAAGCGCCAGCCGATCCAGAGTGCCAGTGGCAGGGGCGCGAGGGCGATTAGAGCGCCTACGGGCAAGGCGGCCAGAATTGCGCCAAGAAACAAGGCAACATAGCTGGCCAGCAACAGCAGCGTCACCAGGCGGGCAGCTTTTTGCGGCCCCAGGGTGATCACCAGGTGGCGCCGCCCGACCTGTCGGTCGGCTTCGGCATCGGGGATCTGGTTAATCAGCAGCAGTTCGCTCACCAGCAGCAGGGCGACCAGGGCAGCGAGCAGGGCAGGGGTGTCCAGTTTGCCGCCCAAAGCCAGCACTGAGCCCAGCACCATGACCGGGCCAAAGCCGATGCCGGGCGCCAGCAGGCAGATGATTGGTGAGCGGGTAATCCAGCGGGTGTAGGTGACCACCAGAACAATGCCCGCCGCACCCAGAACCAGCATGGGCAAACCACGAAGCCAGAGGAAATACAGGCCGATGGCTATGACCAGCGACAGGGTGCCTGCCCCGGCGATCAACACCCGCCGGGCGGCAGAGGGGGCGTCGGGCAGAGCACCGCTGCCACCGGAAAATGGCGTTCGGCGGGTGATCATATCCAGCCCGGAACGGAAATCGTCGTATTCGTTCAGCAAATTGACCGAGGCGTGGGCCAGTATCGCCCCAAGGAAAATCAGCAGAGTGTGCAGCAGCGCGGGTTCCTGCCCTTGCTGCCAGACCACGGCAAATCCCAGCCCGGCACAGAGCGGGGCCAGAATCAGAAAGTTCGGGCGTGAGGCGCGGACAACCGCAGCAGCTTCTGACATTTATCAATTCTCCGTAATGTCGGAAAGCTTACACGTAGCCTGCGGTAAACACCAAGCCCAGCACAACGGGCATCACCACCAGACTGCCCAGGTTGCTCAGCAGCACCAGCGACGCCACCGCATGGGGTTCCTGTTGATACTGCTCGGCCACCATGTAATTGAGCACGGCCGGTGGCAGCGCCGCGAATACCCACAAACAGGCCACCTGCAAAGCGGGCAGATCCAGCAGGGCAATCATCGGCCAGGCCAGAATCAGGCCGGAGACCGGGCAGGCAATGGCGCCGATCAGGCCGAGCTTCCAGTCGCTGAAATCCACATCCAGCATGCGTACCCCCAGGGCGAACAACATCAGCGGGATGCACACACCGCCCAGCATGTTCAGGGTTTCCAGCAGCCAGCCCGGCAGTGCGACACCGCTGAGGTTGACTGCCAGCCCGGCGATGCTGGCAAACACAATGGGCAGTCGCAGCCGTTTGATGATGGAAGTGTGAGGATCCAGCATGTACAGGCCCACCGAAAAGTGCAGCAGCATTTCCACGATGAACAACACCACCGCCGCAGGCAGGGCGGCTTCGCCAAAGGCCAGCACGAGCAGTGGAATGCCCATATTGCCGGAGTTGTTGAACATCATTGGCGGCAGGAAGGTTTTCAGGTTCAGGTTCAGCAGCCTGGCCACCGGATACAGCACCAGGCCCGAGCCCAGCACCACCACGGTGGCGGCCAGGGCCAGCCAGCCGTAATCCTGCAGGGGTGCCTGTTGATCGGCCAGCACCGCAAAGACCAGCATGGGCACGAACAATTCCATGTTCAGCACGTTCAGACCCTGAATATCGGGGGTCCGGTACCGGCCATAGAGTGCGCCGCAACCGGCAATCAGGAACACCGGCAGCATGGTGGAGAGAATCTGGCCAATCATGGGACTGCTCCGAACGAAAATTCTGGAAAAAGGTAATCGATTAGGTTCGCAAGTACTCGAGGGTGTGGGCAAGTGAAAAAGCGCCTTCTTCGACCAAAGACGAGTGCCCCACCCGGTGCATGCTTTGATTTTTGTCTCGTCCGGTAATTTTCCCGGGTTGGCTATTGGTTGCCATGGCCCACCGGTGTCAACACAATAGCGGGCAGTCTCATCCATCAGCCGGAGTTTTATCATGACTGGCCGTTTTGACCAATCGATTACCCGGGAGCATACCTGTTCCGTCAAATTCGACGCCCGCCAGGCGGTGTTTGGCCGCGATGACGTTATTCCGGCCTGGGTGGCAGACATGGACTTTGCCGCACCGGAGGCGGTTACTGAAGCCCTGATGGTCCGGGCTCAGCATCCGGTATACGGTTACACGCTGTTCCCGGACAGCCTGTATCAGGCCATGACCGACTGGTTTCAGGTGCGCCATGGCTGGTCTATCGAGCGCGACTGGATCGTGATGGCGCCAGGGGTGGTGCCTTCTCTGCATGCGGCGTGCCTGGCCTTTGCCGGGCAGGGTGAGGGGGTGATTATCCAGCCCCCGGTGTATCCGCCGTTTTTCAGTTCAGCCCGGGACACGGGGCGTCAAGTGATCGAAAATCCGCTGCTGGAAGATCCGTCGGCACCGGCAGGCTACCGCATGGATCTGGAGCACCTGGAGCAATGTGCGGCCCGGCCGGAGGCCCGGCTGTTGCTGCTGTGTTCGCCCCACAACCCGGTGGGCCGAATCTGGACTGAAGACGAACTGGCTGGCGTTCTGGGCATCGCCCGCCGCCATGGACTGGTGGTGTTGTCGGATGAAATCCACTGCGACCTGAGCTTCCCGGACGCATCGGCCCACAGCGTAATGGCCACTCTGGCAGAGCCCGGGGATGCGCTGATTACCGCGGTGGCGCCCAGCAAAACCTTCAATATGCCTGGCCTGGGGCTGTCAGCGCTGGTGATTCCGGATGCAGAACTGCGCAAGGCGATGCAGGCCCAATTCCAGCGCCTGCACCTGCCCCAGTGCAACCCGTTCAGTATTGCCGGGTTCGAGGCCGGTTACCGCCATGGTGAAGCCTGGCTGGATGAGCTGCGGATGTACCTGCAGGGCAACCGGGATTATCTGCTGGCACAGATTTCCCAGCGGTGGCCGGGCATTCAGGCAGAAGCCCCGCAGGGCACCTATCTGATGTGGCTGGATTGCCGGGGGCTGGGGCTTAAGGATGCCGAACTCAAGCGTTTCTTCATACGCCAGGCCGGAGTCGGGCTGAACCCCGGGGTCACCTTCGGCGGGCCGGGCACAGGCTTTATGCGGCTGAATATCGGTTGCCCGAGAGCGATGCTCGAGCAGATTGTACTGCGCGTGGAGCGGGCTCTGGCCGAACTGGCGCAGGGCGATCAGGCCCCCAGGGCGCAGTGATCCGTAACCAACTCCCAGCGTTCCGGTGAGCTTTGCCCTGGCATGTCTCCCCGGGTTGACTGTGTTGCCCGCCAGACTTTTCCGCCATGGCTGGCTTCACTGCCTGCGCTGTAGCGTTTGGCGAACAGCCATTGGTCGGGCTTTTCACAGATTGGGTTAGTGCGGCTGGCAATAAGATTATCGGTGTTGCTCGCGCTGGTTGTTGCCGGCCGGGTATCTACAGCGGTGGGCCGGTTAGCACAGTCGGGCGCCGCATCCAGTTGCTTCCAGTCGAAGGTAATGCCGGGGTCCAGCCCCTGATGCAGTTCGCGGGATTCGTACCAGCTGCCCTGATGGAAAATAACCGCGCCTTCCGGGTACACCTGGTTTGGATTCCATTGGGCGTTGTCGGGGTTGCAGGGAGCCGCAGCAACCTGGAGCGAGAGCGCAGCCAGGGCAAGCCCTAGCAGCCGGAATGAATGGATTGAGACAAAAGACACTCTGGCCATAAACGGTCTCCTTGCTGGCGTTGGTGTGAGGATGAATCCGGAGTAACAACAGGGTTACTCACCCGGGATCTGGGCTTCAGTGCCGATGTGATAGGCAGCAAAGCCCGCCATAACCACCTGATCTACCGCCATGCCAATCACCCGGCCATCGGCGCCCGCGCGGATCGGGTGCTGTTCGTTGGTGATCGGATCGGCCACGTAGCCCAGAATCTGACCTTCCGACACGGTGGCCCCCAGTTTTACGTCGCTGAACAGAATGCCGCCGTGCTGGGTTCGTATCCAGGTGGAGTCGTAGTAGATCGGCTCGGGGCTACCCCAGACAAACATCCGGGAAATCATGCCGTGTTTTTCCATCAGACTGTTCAGGCTGTTCACCCCGGCTTCAATCTGATGCTCCTGAATGCGCAGGGACTCCCCGGCTTCCAGTGTCACCGAGCGGATTCCGGCGTTGGTGGCGGCGGTGCGCAGCATGCCGGGTGAGCCGGTGCTGTGAACAACCGCCATGCGGTCGAAGCCACGGGTGAATTCGGCCACGTCCGGGTTGTTCATGTCGGCTCGCAGTTGCGGCAGGTTAGTGCGCTTCAGCGATCCGGTGTGTATATCTACCAGCATGTCGCAATGGCGGATCACGCTGTTGAACAGGGAGTGGGCAATCCGGTCGGCCAGGGAACCGTCGGGGCTGCCCGGAAAATGCCGGTTCAGATCCCGGCGATCTGGCAGATAGCGGGTGCCCTGCTGAAAACCGGTCAGGTTGACGATGGGCACGCCAATCACCCGGCCGCTGAGTTTTTCCGGGTTCAGGTCGTACATAGAGCGGCGGATGATCTCGATTCCGTTCAGCTCATCACCATGGACCGCGCCGGTCAGGCACAGAGTTGGGCCCTGGAACTTGCCGTTCACCACCAGAACCGGGGTAATCTGGGACAAGCCCGCTATCTGAATGCCCGGTGACCAGGCCAGCCGGGTTGAGGTGGCGGGCAGAATCTCTTTGCCCAAAAGGGTGAAACTCTGTGCGGCAACGGGGCCAGTGGTTTCCGGTAACGGCCCGGTTTTGGTGGCTGGCTCGCCCCCGGCATCCGGAGTGCCGGTACCGGTGCTGTCAGGTTCGGGCGCTTCGTCAGGGCTTTGCTCTTCGGTCGCATCCGGGGCTGGCTCGGGTTCCGGCAGTGGTGCGACCTCTTTCAGGTCAATGTTGGGTGCAATGGCGCGGGGCGTTTCGGTGTTCTCCGGCTCTGCCGGTGGCGTGGGTGGTTCAGCCCCGGGCTGCTCCGAAGGCGGGTTGTCGCTGTTACCGGTTGGCTGCGTTCCGATCCCGCTGGCGTGGCGTGGCTCGGACTGCTCGACGTCTTCGACGTTTTCATCTTCTGCCAGTTCGGCCACCAGCCGGTCATTGCTGTCGTCCGGAGCAACAGCGTCTTGAGCTGACGCCCGCCCGGTACCCAGCAACATCATTGATACGAGGGCAACTGCAGTGGATTTCCTGACCCTGAAAAACGACATAAATCCTCGGGCAATGGTTTGATTAGTGCCCAAGGATAAAGCCGACCCCCTGCTTTGCCTACCGCTGTGACAGAGGTTTAATGCCGGTGTCATAAAGCCCCGTTTCAGGCGCTGTTCAGTCCGGTTTTACCGTGTGCCAGAGGTCGTCGGCCTGGAAGGCCCGGTGCTCGACCTCCAGCTTTAGCAGATGAGCCAGTGCCGACCGGGAGGCGACCCCGTGCAGCGCCGTCGGTACGTCATCGTAGGCCCGGGCGGTCAGGTCTTTCAGGCTGATTGGTGCGCCCGCCTCCAGTACCCGCCAGATTTTGTGCTCCCGGGACAGCCGGTGAGTGACCAGATAGTCAATCACCACCGGCGGCTCGGCCATCAGGAAACCATGGGCCGGGGCGATAAAGCGCATGGATTCGGACAACAGGTCGTGCATGGAGTCGATGTAGGCCTTCATGTCGCCATCGGGTGGGTTAATCACCACGGTGGAGCCCTGCATGATGTGGTCACCGGAGAACAGCAGTTCCTGCTCCAGCAGCAGATAGCACAGGTGGTTGGATGCGTGGCCCGGGGTGTGCAGCACCTTGAGAATGCCCGCTTCAGTCACAATCAGGTCGCCGTGTTTCGGCTGGTCGTCCGGGGCGAATGTGCGATCCTGGCTGGGGCCGCCCGGCGCCGGTAAGCCAAACACCCGGCAGCCGGTGCGGGCTTTCAGCTCGGCGGTGGCCGGGGAGTGGTCGGGGTGAGTATGGGTAACCACCACCTGATCGACAATGCCGCCGGTGAGTTCCAGAATCCGTTCGATGTGGCGGGCCTCAGCGGGCCCGGGGTCGAGCACGGTAAAACGCTCGTGGCCAAGAATATAGGTGTTGGTGCCCGGGCCGGTCATCATGCCGGGGTTGGGGGCGGTCAGGCGGATGACGCCAGCGGCGATCTCCACCGGTTCTCCCGGGGTAATTTCGGCGCGCACAAAGCCTTCGCCCTCCGGGTCCAGCTTAACGGCTTCGTCGTAGGCTGGCGCATTGGGCTCCAGCACCACCGGCTGGCCTTTGCGCAGCGCAGGCCAGGGCTGATCCGGGAACACCTCGGGCGGGTTGGCGTGGGCGTAACGCATCAGCTCGGCGGTATGGTTAAAGTCACTCAATACCCGCAATGTGCGGATGGTGGGCAGGCCCAGCAGCATGTCACCGTCGCGGTGGGCGGCCAGTGCCCGGGCGGGCGAAATCCACACCTGATCAATGGTTTCGATGCCGTCGTGGCGGGCCACCTGGCCTTCCGGAGCCACGGCAACAAAGAACCGGGTATCAAACCGCCGGGCCAGCCCCGGGGGAGTGACCCAGTGGCTCAGATAGGCCAGCCGATCCAGCGGTACCGACAGCTTGTGCTGTTCGCACAGCGCGGCGAGAGACACCTGCTCCCGGAACAAGGCCATGCGTTCGTTGTGAACCGGATGGGCCTGGTCGATGAGGGTGCCGTTGCTATCCTGGGCCAGGAAAATACCGGCTTCTTCAAAGCATTCGCGCACCGCCGCCAACATGTAATCGGCGCCTCCGGCGGTCAGGCTCATGATCTGGCTGATGGCGGAATCCCGGATGCCCACCACATGGGCCTGGGCGTCGGTTTCTTCGGCATTCACCGAGCCGCCCGGAAACACGAAATAGCCGGGCATGAACACGGCGTCCCAGGTTCGTTGCAGCAGCAGAACTTCCAGGCCGTTCTCGGTATCCCGGGTCAGAACCAGAGTGGCAGCAGGGCGAATGTCCATAGGTCTCTCAATATCTTGTTGGTCTGGTCGCAAGACTTTCAAGATACCCGATCCGGGGCAGGGATGAGAAGGGACAAAGGTCGGGGTATGATGGCGGCTCGATATTGCCACCCACACCAAGGACTCTTCATGGCCAGAATCCAGCTCGAATTCCCCGAATCCGCTTTTACCTTTGAAACTCGCATTCCGGTGCGGGTAACGGACATCAACGGCGCCAACCATCTGGGCAACGATGCCCTGATTTCAATGCTGTCGGAGGCCCGGGCCCAGTTTTTGGTGGAATACGGGGTTGAGGAAATCACCAGCGAAGGCGTGGGGATTATCATCAGTGATCTGGCCACCATGTACCAGAACGAATCCTTCTATCCGGATCTGCTGAAATTTGAAATCGGCGTGATGGATTTCAACAAGTACGGCGGGGATTTTGTCTTTCGGGTGACCAAGACCGAGACTGGCCAGCCGGTGGCGCTGGCCAAATACGGTTTCGTTTTCTTCAACTATCACGCCCGCAAGGTGGCACCGGTACCCGAGTCGTTCAGGGCGCGCTTCGCGTAGTTCTGTTGTTGAGGATGTTAGCGAATGGCTACGGCCGTTGCCGTAGCCGCGCCATGCCCTGCCGATACAGGCCGTAGGCCATCAGCCCGGCCAACAGGTTGCCGATCAGGGCGCCGGTCATCAGGCCGGTCAGCCCGCCCATCTGGCTGCCAAGCCAGAGCAGCGGCAGGTAGCAGGCAAACAGGCGCAGGGTGGAAATCAGCAGGGCGCGCAGCGACATGCCCAGGGCGTTGTTCACCGACACCATCAGAATACACACCCCTAACCCGCTGTAACTCAGCGGTACCCGCACCAGGTAGCTGGCCAGCACCTTCTGTACGTCGGCATCCGGGCTGAACAGTTCGGACACCATGCCCGAGGCCACCAGCCAGATCAGCCCCACCGCCAACTGCCAGCCAAGAATGAAGCGCACCGCAATTCGGACCAGTTTGCGGATGGTTTCAATGTCGCCTTTCCCCAGCAAGCGGCCGACCATGGGGGGCATGGACATGGTCAGTGCCAGCACCACCACGATCGAGAAAAACTCCAGCCGGGTGCCCAGGCCCCAGGCTGCCACGGCAGATGAGCCAAACCCGGCCACCAGAGCCGTGGCGAGCATGGCCGAAACCGGTGGCATCAGCTGGCTGACCATGGCCGGGGCCATGATGCCGCTGAGCTGGCGGATGGCTTTGCCCAGTTGCAGTTGCAGCAGGTCAAAGCGTAGCCACTGGCGGCGAATCAGGGTGGGGTAGACAATCAGTGCGCCCACGCTAAAGGCGGTGATGGTGGCCCAGGCGGCGCCGGGCAGGCCCCAGTCGAAGACGAAGATGTACAGCGGGTCGAGTGCGATGTTGAGCAGGCTGGTGGTGATCATCATGTAGCCGGGCAGGCGGGTGTCGCCGTTGGCCCGGCAGGTGGCGTAGCTGAAGTAGACCATGGCACCGGTCCAGGCAGACAGCAGCCAGGGCGCCCAGTATTCGCGAATGACCGGGCGCAGGGTGTCGGCGGCGCCGAGCAGATCCAGGATGAGGTTCTGGAGCAGCCAGACCGAGACACACAGAGTCAGGGCCAGGCTGGCGCCAATGGTGATGACCAGCCCGCCAAGGCGCTGGGCCCGCAGGTCTTCGCCCTGGCCCAGAGTGCGAGAGATGATGGCGGTGGTGGCGATGCCCAGGCCAACGTACATGCCGCTGACCAGCTGTTGCATGGGTACGGTAAAGCCCAGGGCGGCGAGCGGGTCGCGGCCGAGCTGGCCAACGAAGATACTGTCGGTGAGCTGGAAGGTCATCAGTGAGAGCACGCCGAACAGCATGGGCCAGGTCATGTGGTAAAGCTGGCGGCCCAGGGAGGCGTTTTGCAGGGTGTTTTGCACGTTAGCTCGGGGTTGTGGTGTTGAGTGTGGCGGGGATTCTAGCACTGCAGAAGGCGGTCGGGTGAGATCCCCGACCGCCTCGGTGTTCTGGAACTCGCCTCGACGACTCGGACTAGTCGTCTATGGGCAAATGGCAGTCGCTTGCGCGGTTCAGAGCGAGTTTAACGCCGCATCATAGTCCGGCTCGTTTTTGATTTCGCTGACCAGTTCGCTGTGGATAACTTTGTTGTTCTCGTCCAGTACGATCACGGCGCGGGCGCAAAGGCCGGCCAGGGGGCCGTTCTGGATGGCGACGCCGTAGTCCTGCTGGAAGCTGTAGTTGCGGAAGCTGGACAGGGTTTCGACGTTTTTCAGGCCTTCGGCTCCACAGAAGCGGGCGGCGGCGAAGGGCAGGTCGGCGGAGACCACCAGCACCACCGTGTTGTCCAGGCTACCGGCTTTTTCGTTAAATTTGCGGGTGCTGGCGGCGCAGACGCCGGTGTCGATGCTGGGGATAATGTTCAGGATCTTGCGTTTGCCTGCCCAGTTTTCGAGTTTGACGTCTTCCAGGCCGCTGGTGGTTAAAGTGAACGGCGGTACGTTGTCGCCGGTCTGGGGAAATTTTCCGCTGAGTTCGATGGGGTTGCCGTCCAGAGTGACGTTGCTCATGGTTTACTCCTTGTTTTCTGGTTATAAGTGTTCTGCAATCTACTCTGTGTAGCTTAATTTGGATGACATTTCATCCTTTCCTTTAGATAGATCAAGGCTGGCGACCGGATTTCCGGGGCGCCGGTTCTGTTTCAGGCTCCGGCGTTGCCGGTTTCGAAGGCTTTAGCGGGGTAGCGTTGTACCAGCAGCAGGTAGCTGGCCAGGGCCAGGCCTGCGCAGGCGGCGATGGCGGTGGCCATCACCAGCGGCGTGCCGTCGTGCAGGGCGCCAACGATGGCCCCGGCCACGGCGGCTGCGGCCATCTGCACGAAGCCGAACAGGGCAGAGGCAGAGCCCGCCATGGTGGGGTGGTTAGCCAGGGCGCCCGCCATGCACTGGGGTAATGCCAGGCCGGTGCCTGCCATGAACACGGCCTGGGGAATAACAACCGCCCAGGGGCTGTAGATCTGGTACCAGGCGAGCAGGGCCATGATGCCGCCACCGGCCATGGAGATGAGCAGGCCAACGATAAGGATCTGGTCGGGCATCAGGTAATTGGCAATCCGGATGGAGCCCAGGTTACCGATGATGTAACCAGCCACCATGGCGGCGAAGTACAGGCCAAAGTGTTCCGGTGCCACGCCCAGCACGTCGATCAGTACGAAGGAGGCACCGGAGAGGAAGGCGAACAGGCCGCCGTAGACCGCCGCGTTGGTCAGGGTGTAACCAATAAAGCTCGGGTCGGTGCTGATCCGGCGGTAGTTGCGGAACAGGTGGCCCAGGCGCAGGGGCTGTCGGTGTTCTGGCTTCAGGGGTTCCGGGATGCCGAAGGCGGTGACGCCCGCCATGATCAGGGCGTAGGCGCCGATAACGATGAAGATCCAGTGCCAGTCGAGGTTGGCGACCATGAATCCGCCGAGCGTCGGGGCGATGGCGGGTGCCAGGGCCATGATGCTGGCCAGCAGGGCGAGGATTTTGGCGGCGTCTCTGGGGGTGTAGATGTCGCGGACGATGGCGCGGCCGAGTACCGGGCCTGCGGAGCCACCGAGCGCTTGCAGGAAGCGGCACAGTTGCAGGGTTTCGATGTTGCTGGCCAGGGCGCAGCCGATGCTGGCGAGAGTAAAGACCAGGAAACCACCAATCATGATGGGTTTGCGGCCGTAGCGGTCGGCCAGCGGGCCGCAGATGAGCTGGGCGATGGCGAAGCCGGCCAGGTAGAGGCTGAGGGTGAGCTGTACCTGGTCGGTACCTGCGTTGAAGTCGGCGCCGATTTGCGGGAGCGCGGGCAGGTACATGTCCACGGCCAGTGGGCCGAGGGCGACGGCGGCGGCCAGTAAGATGGTTGTCCAGATACTTGTTAGCGCGAGCACAATATGATTAAACCCTGGTGGTTGTCAGGTTGGGGGTTGTTTAGGAGGGCAAGTCTAGAGCCTCACTCGCTGAATTTTAACGGCGGCGGCTTTCATGCAACGTATGAATGAAATTAATTGATTGGCGGTTAAGTCCGTTCATGGTGGCGGCCACTGAGTTTACCTGGTTGCGCACCCAGCGGTGGGCCGGGTCGTTCTGGTGTCGGCGGTGCCACAGCATCAACAGGGTGAAGGGCTTATAGTCAAAGGGCAGAGGTACCCAGGCGAAGTCTCGCATCAGGTGCTGGCTCATGCGCTCCGGTGCGGTGGCCAGCATGTCGGTACCGCGCAAAAATTCCGGCAGGCCGGAGAAGTTGGAGACGGTGACGGTGTTTTTGCGTTCCAGGCCTTTGGCGAGCAGGGTGCTTTCGAAGCCGACCCGCTCGCCGGGGGCGAACATCAGTACGATGTGGTCGGCTTTCAGGTAGCTGGCGAGGTCGGCGGGGGCGGCACGGTGTTCCGGGTCGTAGTAGACCACCATGCGGTCGGACATCAGGCCGCGCTGCATGATGTCGGTGGTTTCCGGCGCGTGCGGGCTGATGATCAGGTCGCAGGCGTCTTTGCGAAGCATGTCCGGGTTGGGAATGCCTGCGGGGATCACTTGCAGCCGGATACCGGGCGCCTGTTTTCGCAGGATGTGGGCCAGGCCTGGCAGCAGCAGGTCGCGCTGGTAGTCGTTGGCGGCAATGGTAAAGGTAAAGTCGGCGGTGCCTGGCTCGAACGGCGGGCCGGAGGGCAGGGTGCGCAGATCGTCCAGCAGCTGGCGGATGTGGGGGCCGGTGCGTTGGGCGTAGTCGGTGGGCACGATGCCCCGGCCGGATTTCACAAACAGGGGGTCGCCAAAGGCTTGCCGCAAGCGCTCCAGGGTATGGCTGACCGCCGATTGGGTCACACCCAGGCGCACCGCTGCCCGGGACACGCTGCCCTCGTCCAGCACGGCCACGAAGGTCATCAGAGAGCGCAGGTCGAGGCTTAACATATCAACAGGTTTCATGGATCAAAGTGTAAGATAGCCGGGGCCTCATGTCACCGCTGTCGGTTGCCGGGGATGGTTAATCGGAGCGGGGGGCGAGCCAGTCGGCCATTTCCAGCCAGGACGCGGCCGGGGCTTTGCTGCCCGCGAGTATGCCCATGTGGCCGCCAGGGATTACCCGGAAGGTTTTGTCGGTGGAGCCGACATGCTCCATGATTTTCTTGGCGGCGGCCGGGGTGACCAGCGTGTCCTCGCTGCCCGCTATGGCCAGCAGGTTTGCGCTTACCTGATCAAGGCAGGCGATGTGGTCGCCGATCTGGATGGTGCCCCCAGCCAGTTGGTTGTCGATCCACACCCGCACCAGTGTGTCCTGGATAACGCCGCCCGGGTAGGCCACCATGCGGTCGAGAAAGGCAGAGGTACTGGCGTGATTGCGGACGAATTCCCGGTCGCCAAGCCGCACAATCAGCTCCCAGTAGCCCATAGCGCTGCCAATCGGGTTGGTGAGTTTGAAGCCCAGGGTGTTGGCCCAGCCCGGGGTATGAAACCAGTGTGGCTGTACGTCGTGCAGGCGGAATCCGGTGCGTTTGCGGATAAACCCGGCAACGTCGGCCAGGCGCTGATTGAGCAGGCCGATCAGTCCCGAGGCGTGGCTGTCGATGGGAGAGCCCAGCACAATGGCGTTACGAATGTTCGGGTCCTGGCTGAGTGCGCTGTAAAACAGGGTAAACATGCCGCCCATGCTCCAGCCGTGCAGGCTCAGTTGCTGTTCGCCGCTGTGTTCCCGGACCCGTTCCAGGCAGGCGGGCAGAAATTCAGCCACGTAGGTGTGCAGGTTGAAGTGGCTGTGCTCCCGGGTGGGCATGCCCCAGTCGATCAGGTAGACGTTAAAGCCTTTGGCTCGAAGAAAACGCACCAGACTGCGTTGGGGCAGCAGGTCGTAAACCAGCATATTTACCGCCAGCGGCGGTATGATCACGACCGGCACGCGGTGGCTGTGTCGTTTCACCGGGATGACGGTGTCGTCCAGTTCAATAAAATCTTCCTGCAATGGTGGGTAGTGGCGCAGCTTTACCAGTCCATCGCTGTGCAGGGTTTGGTAAGGCGTTTGACCCGCCTGTACCAGGCTGGCAGCCCGGAACAGTCGGTCGAAAGCGTTGCCTGCGTAGTGGGCGCTCTGGCGGGCAACGCCGGAGGCGCGTGTGACGGTATTTCTGAAGGGTGTCCGCATGGTAATGCCCCGGGCTGCGTGTCTTGATCAGCCTGAAGCATAGGGTGTGAGGCTATGTGGCACCATGGCAAGATCGTCATTTATAACCGGCACCATGGTCACTTTGGGCCACTGCCCAATCGATTCCAGGGTTGTTATGATTGCCAGCTCTGGAAAACAACCATAACAGGATGACCATGCTCAGTTTTCTGCCCGCGCCACTGCTCGGCATTCTCAATTCGATTCTTCTTGGCATCAATACGCTGTTCTGGTGTTTGCTGCTCTATATCCCGGCGACTCTCAAGTTACTGGTGCCTCACAAAGGGTTTCGGGTGCTCTGTACCCGGGCCATCATCTGGGTGTCTGAATCCTGGGTGGCCTGTAACACCGGCTGGATGAAACTTACCCAGGGTACCCGCTGGCAGGTGGAAGGTGCCGATCAGCTCAAGCGGGAAAGCTGGTATCTGGTGCTCTGCAATCATCAGAGCTGGGTGGATATTCTGGCCATGCAGCGGGTCTTTAACCGCCAGGCGCCGTTTCTCAAATTCTTTCTGAAACAGCAACTGATCTGGGTGCCGGTGATTGGCCTGGCCTGGTGGGGGCTGGATTTCCCGTTCATGAAGCGGTATAGCCGGGAGTATCTGATCAAACACCCGGAAAAGCGGGGCGATGATCTGAAAGCTACCCGCAAAGCCTGCGAGAAGTTCCGCTACACACCGGTGAGCGTGATGAACTTTGTTGAGGGTACCCGCTTTACGCCTGCCAAGCATGACAAACAGAAGTCCCCCTACAACCACTTGTTGGTGCCGAAGGCGGGCGGGGTTGGCTTTGTGCTGGATGCCATGAGCGATTCGATCGACACCCTGGTGGATGTCACCATCGTCTATCCGGATGGCGCGCCGACCTTCTGGGATTTCCTGTGCGGCCGGGTAGCGGAGATTCGGATGGTGATCGAAATCCAGCCAATTCCGGAACATCTCAAGGGCAAGGACTACTCGTCAGATGGTGAGCATCGCCGCAACGTCAAGGAATGGCTTGCACAGTTGTGGAGTCAGAAAGACAAGCGTCTTGACCGGTTACTTCAGTCGGACTCGTCGTCGACCTGATCCGGGTGCTCTTTTTTAAATTTCTCCCACTCTTCCCAATCGTGCGGCGTTCCTGCGTGGGGGCGCCGAAGATGTTTGGCGTGGTCCAGAGCGTTCTTTCTCAGGCTGTGATCCCGTTCTTCTTCGTCTTTGTCAAAGCCGTATTTTCTGAGGAATTCCTGCGGGCTGATGGGCATAACACCTCCTGCGGCAATCTACCTGTCAGAAAATACGGTTTGACGGCCTGATCGGTTTTCAGGCGGTGGTACCGGTTACCACTTCTACCGCATCCAGTAACGCCAGATTGATCTGCTTTCGTTCTTCATCCACGCCCTGAATGCTAACAGTCACTTGCTGATCCAGCTGGAAGATACGGCCATTCTTGTTGTGGATAAGGCGCAGGGTGACCGGATCAAAGCTGAATTTGCCGTCGAGTGTTTTGCAGCTGACGAAGCCTTCCAGACCGTTGGCATTCAGCCGGACAAAGAACCCGGACGGTACTGTGCGGCTGATAACGCCCTCCATGGGGGTATCCGGCAGAGTTTTGGCAAAGTCGCTTTTCAGCCAGTTTTCCAGACTGTTGGCAGCCATGCGGGCACGGATCTGGGTATTCTGCAGACGTTCCAGTTGATCTTTGTCCAGTGCGCGAACCGGGCTGTTCCAAAGCGCGGCTTTGATCAGCCTGTGCACGTAAAGATCCGTAAATTTGCGCAGGGGCGAGGTAAAGGTGGTGTAGGCAGCGAGCCCCATACCATGGTGCGGGGCGGCGTTGAAGGCCAGCTCGGCCCGGGCCAGCTGGCGCGACAGTATGGCTTTGACTGGTACCTCTGCTTGAAGGATCTCGGTTTCTTTCATTAGCGATTTGAAGCCTTCGGCGCTGTGGGCGTCGAGCTCCACAAGGTGTGGCGCATAAGTTTCAAGCAGTTTCCGGATGTTGTCGGCCCGATCGTCCCGCAACCCGGGGTGCTGGATAAACAACCCCTGCGGCTGTTGCTGCAGAAAATCTGCGGCACACCGGTTGGCCGCAACCATGCACTCCTCCACCAGGCGATGGGCTTCGTTTTGTACCGAAGGTTCGATCAGGCGAATGCGCTTGTTTTCATCCAGGCGCAGGCGGAATTCCGGGCGGTCGCTGCTGGTCAGGGCGTGTTCGGTGCGCCATTTGCGCAACGCCGTAGACGCCTGGTGCAGTTGATCCAGGCTGTTGGCCACGGCCTCCGGCAGCGCGTTGATATCTTCGTCTTCACGGCCTTCAATCAGGTGTGACACCAGCTCATAGCTGAGTTTGCCCTGGGAGCGGATCACTGCCTGATGAAAACTGTAGTCGCCCAGGCTGCCGTCGTTGTTCACCTGTAGATCGCACACCAGAGCCAGGCGCGGAACCTCGGGCATTAGTGAGCAGAGCCGGGTGCTGATGCTGTCGGGCAACATGGGCAGCGGTTCGCCGGGAAAATAGATGGCGGTCGCCCGGTTGAACGCTTCTTCATCGGCCGGGCTGCCGGGCTCAATCATGGCAGAGGGGTCGGCAATGGCAATGGAGAGTGTCCAGCCGGTGGCATTTGGGGTGGCCATCAGGGCATCGTCCATGTCCTGGGTGCCCGGGCTGTCGATGGTCACATAAGGCTGCCCGGTGCGGTCTTCGCGGCCTTCGGTATACCCGGCCACCGACTCTTCGCTCAGGGCGTCTGCCTGGCTTTCGACTGGCGCTGGCCAGCGGTCGGCCAGATCAAAGCTGGCCAGGGTGAAGGCGCGTTCGATGCCCGGTTCACCGGTTTTGCCGATCACCCGCAGCACCCTGGCCTGGCCCTTGCCGTCTTTGATCGGGTGGCGGTGGATCTGGCAATACACGAAGTCGTCTGGCTGCGCGCCCTGGCGTTCTTTGGGAGGGATGAAAATCCAGCGGTTGATGCCTGGGGTTTCCGGCGCTACAAAATGCCCTTTGCCTTTCACCAGATAGCGACCCACGAAGGTGGTCAGAGAACTGTCGAGAAGTTCGTCTACCACACCCTGGGTTTTGCCTTTTTCAACCTCATGTTCGGTCACGTTTACCCGGTCTCCGGGCAGCACTTTCTGCATTTCTTCCGGTGGCAGGAACACATCCCGACCTTCATCGAGAGCGACAAAGCCGAAACGACCGTTGGTGGGCTTGACGGTACCGGCGAAGACCACCTTGTTTTCTTTGATATCGGTTTTCAGCTGGCGCAACTGATTGAGAGCGTCGGCATTGAGCATGGAAAAAACCCGGCGATAAAAATGGATGATGTGCGGAGTATAACGGTTATGCCAGTTGGAGTCAGATCTGACCGCTGGTGTTGGTGGCTTTTCCTTTGGCAGCGAGGATACGCACCCGGTTGCGGCCTGCGTCCTTGGCTTCGTAAAGGGCCTGGTCGGCGTTGCGCAACAGGGTGTCCAGAGTCTCGCCGGGTTGACAGAAATAACCGCCCACACTGATGGTGATTGCGGTACCGCTGCGCTGGCTTTCGGCTTCGACATTAGCGCGAATGCGTGCGGCGATCTGCTCCAGGGTTTCCAGATCGCAGGGCGATAGCAACACCACAAATTCATCGCCACCCCAGCGGCCGGGATGGTCGTAAGGGCGAACGGCGGCCCGCAGCCAGAGCGCCACCCGGCACAGAATATCGTCACCGGCCTGGTGTCCCAGCTGGTCATTGATTTCCTTGAAATGGTCAATGTCGAGCCAGAGCAGGCCAAAGCCAGTGTTTTCACGCTCGGCGCGCTGGATCTGTTCGTGAATGACTTCGTCCAGCCCGCGCCGGTTCTTCAGGCCGGTCAGGGCATCAACTCGGGCCAGCCGGTGCAGTTCTTCCGTGCGATCGGCGACTTTTTCTTCCAGTTCCCGGGTGGTGTCACGCAGAGTGGCCGACATCTTCTCAAAATGGTCGACCAGTCGACCAATCTCATTGTCTGGTCGCGGCAGATACGGGTGGTTGAAGTTACCGTCACGCAGCTGTTTGACCGCGCCCTCCAGGCCAATCACCGGGCGTAGGATGCGGGACTGAATAATCTGGTGAAACACCAGCAGAACGATCAGCAGGCTGACCAGAAACACGGCAATCAGGGGCCAGAGATAGCTTTGCGGAATCAGCGTTTCCAAATCCAGCAGAGTGATTTCGAACCAGCCAATGGCGGGCAGGAAGGCCACGCCCGCCAGGTGTTTGCGGCCGTCCACCGAGACAAAGCCGGTTTCCACGGCACCGCTCTCGCCGTTGCGCTGTTTGAGTAGTTGCAGCATACCCAGAATCTGCTGTTTGTCTTCTGGCTCATCGAACAACAGATCCACTGTATTTTTCTGGCCTTCGGGTTTGATCAGGCTGGCAAAGTCGATGTAATTGCGGTCGCGGTACAGCTGAATGGCCCCGTTATAATCCACAAACAGGGTGGTGATGCCTTTTTGACCGATGTCGACGATGTCCCTCAGAAACTCGTCCAGGTTCAGGCCGGTACCCACCATGCCGACAATGTTCTGCTGCTCGTCCCGCATGAGTACGTCGATCCACAGCTTGGTTACGCCCAGCTCGGTATCCGGGTTGACGTTCAGGTGAAAATCCCGGCCTTCTTCAATTAACTGGAAAAACCAGGCGTCGTCCGGTTTTTCGGCATTCAGTACATAGCGGAACTGTGCGCCAGCATAGGTATCTGCAGCGTCGTTGAAGTAATAGTGGTTGTTTTTGCGCAGCGCCACAAAGTAGCTATTGTCTTCAAAGTTGCTGCGAAAGCTTTCCATCTGGCGGATGGCTCTGTCGGTGAGCCCGGGGGTGTTCGGGTTTTTGGCCCACTGGATCAGGGTGGAGGACTGGGCCATCTGTCGGGCCAGACCGATTTCGCGTTCCAGGGATTGCAGCAGCCGGGCGCTGTCGTAACGCACCTGGATTTCTGCCACCTGCTCTCCCCAGCGTTCGATAATGCCTCTGGAGAGTTCCTGATAGGCGAGCCAGGAAGCCGTACCTGCGGCTACAAGCAGCAATGCTGCCAAGCCAAGAATGCGTGTTTTGAGGCTCAAAAGCTGTCCTGCCAATCGTCGTCTGGTGTCTGCCTTTCATGATAGAACACCCGACCCCCTTCGTGTAGAAAAAATAGGCAGAACATGGGCTGCCAGCCGCAACGGGCGTTGCGGCTGGTTGAGGCGATCAGTTGTGCTCGTTAAAGATTCGGGTCTGGCCCTGCTTGTTGAACAGAATCACCTTGTAGTGGTCTTTTCGGTCGCCCATTTCCATTCCGGGTGAGCCTGCAGGCATACCGGGCACGCTCAGGCCGGTCGCCATCGGGGCGTCGGCGAGCAGGCGTTTGATGTCGCTGGCGGGCACATGGCCTTCGATCACGTAACCGTCGACAAAGGCGGTGTGGCAACTGCCGAGGCCGGGCAGCAGGCCTGCTTCCGCTTTCACCCGGTTCATGTTCTGGACATCGGTGGATTCGACCTTGAAGCCGTTGTCTTCCAGGTGGTCAATCCAGTCGCCGCAGCAGCCACAGGTGGGGGATTTGTACACGTGGATGTTGGCTGCCGCGCCGCCCGCCAGGGCGGTGGTGCTGAAACCCAGGGCGGCCATCAGGCCAAAAGCCAGGGTGTGCTTTTTCATGGTGGTTTCCTCAGTGGTGTGAGTCGGTCGGGTTGCTGTCAGTGCCGGAAAGCCAGAACCACCAGACAATGGCGGCCATCAGGGCCAGGCCTGCGATATTGACCAGAAATGACATCATGGGTTCCGCTCCTTGTGGGTTTTGGGCATTTGATGGGGCTTGAACAGGCGCAGCCGGTTGGCGTTGCTGACCACAGTAACCGACGACAGCGACATGGCGGCACCGGCCAGAATCGGGCTCATCAGAATGCCCCAGACCGGGTACAGCAGCCCGGCGGCCACGGGAATGCCCAGGGAGTTGTAGATAAAGGCGCCAAACAGGTTCTGGTGAATGTTCTTCACCGTGGCCCGGGAGATCTCGATGGCATCGGGCACACCGTGCAGCGAGCCACGCATCAGGGTGATCGCGGCGCTTTCGATGGCCACATCGGTGCCAGTACCGATGGCAAAGCCCACGTCGGCGGCCGCCAGCGCCGGGGCATCGTTGATCCCGTCACCGACCATGGCCACGGAATAGCCCTGGCCGCGCATTTCACTGACCACCTGGGCCTTGTCCTCGGGCAGAACCTCGGCGCGGTAATCGTCGATACCGGTTTTGGCCGCAATAGCCCTGGCGGTGGCGTCGATATCGCCGGTCACCATCATCACTTTGATGCCCGACCGGTGCAGCCGCTCAATGGCGGCAGCGGAGTCTTCCTTGATGGCATCGGCTACCCCGATTACCCCCAGAACCTGGCTACCCAGCGCCAGAAACAGGGGGGTTCCGGCCTGTTCGATTATTTCGTCTGCAGCCTGGGATACCCGAGAGACCGACAATCCTTGGCTTTCCAGCCAGCGGCGGTTACCCAGGCGCAGGGGCTGGCCTTCGAACTCGCCTCGCACGCCTTTGCCGTTGAGGGCCTCAAAGCCACTGACTTTTGCGGGTGGGATGTCCTGCTCCCGGGCGTAGCTGACAATCGCCTCGGCCAGTGGGTGCTCGGAATGCTGCTCCAGACCCGCGGCCAGGCCGATCAGCTGGTGTTCACCCTGGCCTTCGGCGTGAACCCGAATCACCGTCGGGCGGCCCTCGGTAATGGTGCCGGTCTTGTCAAGAATCACCAGGTCCAGTTTGCCCGCGGTTTGCAGAGCATCGCCCTGGCGAATCAGGGCACCGTATTCTGCCGCCTTGCCCACGCCTACCATCACCGACATGGGTGTCGCCAGCCCCAGGGCGCAGGGGCAGGCAATGATCAGTACGGTGGTGGCGGCCACCATCATGTGTACCACGGCAGGCTCGGGGCCCAGGTTGTACCAGACCAGTGCCGCAGCCACGGCAATCAGCATCACCGAGGGCACGAACACGGAGGAAATCTTATCCGCCAGACGACCAATGGCCGGTTTCGAGCCCTGGGCCTTTTTCACCAGCCGGATAATCTGGGCCAGGGCGGTTTCGCTGCCCACCCGGGTGGCCCTGTAGATGATGGCACCATGGGTATTGAGGGTGCCTGCGGACACTTCATCCCCTTCGCCCTTGCTGACGGGCATGGGTTCGCCGGTCAGCATGCTCTCATCAATTCGCGTGTTGCCCTCGGTGATGACCCCATCCACCGGCAGCTTTTCACCGGGCCTTACCCGCAGGTGATCGCCCTGGCGAACCTGATCAATGGGCAGGTCCTGCTCTTCACCGTTACGGATCACCCGGGCGGTTTTGGCCTGCAAGTCGAGCAGTCGACGGACCGCTTCAGAGGTTTTGCCCTTGGCTCGCAGTTCCAGGGCCTGGCCCAGGTTGATCAGGCCGATGATCATCGCCGAGGCTTCAAAGTACACATGGCGTGCCATCTCGGGCAGGGCTTCGGGCACGCTGGCCACCACTATGGAATACAGCCAGGCGGTGCCGGTGCCCAGGGCGATCAGGGTGTCCATGTTGGCGTTGTGGTGGCGGAAAGCTTTCCAGGCACCGGTGTAGAAATGGCCACCGGTGGCGATCATCACCCCGAGGGTGAGAATGCCCAGGTTGATCCAGGTAAGCTGGTTGGCTTCGGTCACGGTCATGCTGCCGAAGCCCATGCCCCAGATCATCAGCGCCAGCCCCAGGCCAAGACTGATGGCCATTTTCACCAGCAGCACCCGGTACTGTTTCTTATCCTGCTGTTGTTTGTCCTGATCGGCCTGATCCGGGTCTTCGAGCACCCGGGCGCCATAACCGGCACTCTCAACTGCCTTGATCAGTGCATCCGGAGCCGCTTGCCCGTGAGCTGTGGCGGTGCCATCCGCCAGGTTCATGTGGGCGTGCTCAACCCCGGGCACCGAGTGCAGGGCCTTTTCGATGCTGTTGACACAAGAGGCGCAGGTGGCGCCCGTGACCGCCAGCACAATGGCGTCGCTCTGGCTGGGTACGGTATCCGGCGCAGCCGATGGCGCGTCATGTTTATTGGCACAGGCTGATGGTTGCTCCGGGGGTGGGTTAGTGGCCCCGGATGTTTTTGCCGCGCAACAGGCTTTTGGCTGTTCGGCTGCTTCAGCCATGACTTCGGCGGGATAGCCGGTGTCGGACACAATGCGCGCAGCTTCCGCCAGATCGGTTGATTCCGGCAGGGCAACGGTCTGCGCTTCCAGATTCACCTCCACCAGGTCCGTGTTGCCCACCAGGGGTTCCAGGGCATTGCGGATTTTTTTGGCGCAGCCCTGGCAGGAGGCCCCGGAAATACTCAGCGCGGTTTTCAGTACCGGTGTGTCTGTCATGGCTCAGGACTCCCCGCAACAGGATGACGCGGATGGGTCATCCCAGTGTTCAATCAATCGACAGATGGTGTGGCCGTCGGGCGTGCCATCGGGCATATCTTCCCAGGCCGAAAGCGCCGCCACCATGCGCTCGCGCAACTGTTGCAACTCGGCAATTTCCCGTTCCACGTCGGCCAATCGGCGCTGAAAGACATCCCGCACCATGGGGCAGGGGGAGTGGTGATCATCCGCCTGTTCCAGAATGCGGCGGACTTCCGGCAGTGAAAAGCCCAGCTGCCGGGCCTTGCGGGCAAAGCGCAGGCGGCGCAGGTCGTCGGCGTTATATTCCTGGTAGTTGTTGTCCGGGTTCCGGCCCGGGTGCAACAGGCCCTCTCGGGTGTAGAACCGGACGGTATCCGGACTAACGCCAGCGGCGGTGGCGATGTCTTTGACTTTCATAAGCGTTGCCCAAGCGGTTGCGATACAAGTGAGGCTCACAAACCTGGCTGGAGAGTTCCCGCACTCGTACGACAAACTCCAGCTCCGGACTATAGAGTAAAACCTGTGACCAACTCACAGGTCAAACCGTTTGGGGGGAATCAGGAGGGGGTATTGCGGGCGCGCAGAAAAACACCGCAGGATTTGCACTGGTCGGGCGCCATCAGTTTGGCCTGCCAGCCGATTTTTGCCTCACAGGCCGGGCACTTCAAACGCAATTGAAGAACCACGATCGGCGCCACCAGGGCCACCAGAATAAACCCCAGCGAGCCCCAGTCGTCGCCGGAGGAAAGCCCCAGCTGGCTGCTGAACACCAGCATCACGATAAGCGCGACAAAAGCAAAGACAAAATAGTTGCGGTTCCAGCGCTCCCAGCGCCGAAGCTGTGAGTCTTGGTCTGCAGTCAGATATCGGCCCGACATAGCTCTCTCTTTTGACAGTGACTTGGCCCCAAGTGTGGCGGGCGGCGCGTGCAATTACAATCGGGGCTGGGCGGGCAGTGCCGGTACCAGAATACCTTTGGCGATGGCCTGTTCCAGATCCGCCGCAATCAGTGGTTTGCTGATCAGGTAGCCTTGGGCAAAGTCGCACCGGTGGGAGGTCAGGAAACGCAGGTGAGCGTCGGTTTCCACACCCTCCGCCACCACCTGTATCCCCAGGTTATGGGCCAGGTTGATCACCGCACGGGTAATCACCGCGTTGTCGTGCCTGTCGGTGACATTGGTGATGAACGAGCGGTCGATTTTCAGTGAGCTTACCGGGAAGTCCCGCAGGTAGGCCAGGGATGAGTAGCCCACACCAAAATCATCGATGGCAAGGTTGATACCCAGGTTATTCAGTCGCTGCAGCTGGTTCAGGTTGTGTTCAATGTTTTGGATGAAGATTTCTTCGGTCAGTTCCACTTCCAGCTGTGCAGGTGAAATGCCTTCGGCCGTCAGGGTGGCCTGGATATCGTCGATTAGGGCGTCGTTGTCGAGTTCGCGCCCGGACAGGTTGACAGCGATTCGAAGGTGCTCGCAGGCTGTGCCTCGCCAGCGTGCCAGCGTGCCAGCTGCTGGCAGGCGGCCTGCATCACCCAGTGGCCGATTTCGGTAATCCGGCCACTTTCCTCCGCCAGCGGGATAAAGTCGATGGGTGGCAGCAGCCCCCGACGGGGGTGTTGCCAGCGAATCAGGGCTTCTACACTGGTGATTTCGCCGGTGTCCAGGTTGAGCTGGGGCTGGTAATGAAGTACGAATTCGTTATTGGCCAGGGCGCGGCTGAGATCCTGATCCAGCTCCAGGCGCAAGACTTCACGGTTCTGCATGCCTTCGGTGTAGAACTGGTAGCTGGCCCGGCCCTGCTCCTTGGCGCGGTAAAGGGCGATGTCGGCGTTGCGCAGCAGATTGTCGGCATCCAGGCCACTCTGGGGATAGACCGCCACGCCCATGGTCGCGGTAATGGTATGGCGGTTGCCCTGGACGTCAAACGGGTTTAGAAAACAGCCTTTAATCTGGCCCAGCAGGTGGATAACGTCGTCAATGTCGTCGACATGCTGCTGGCAGACCATGAATTCGTCACCGCCGGAGTAGGCCACCAGAATCCGTTCATTGCTGAGTTGATTCAGGCGCTCGGACACCCGAACCAGCAATTCATCTCCGAACTGATGGCCCAGGGAGTCGTTGAGCATCTGGAAGCGATCCAGGTCAATCATCACCAGTGCCAGCTGGCGCGATTGCCGCTCTGCCAGATTAATGGAGTGGGACAAGTCTTCCATAAAGAAGCGCCGATTAGCCAGGCCTGTCAACGGATCGTTGGATTCAAGGCGTTCCAGGTCCGACTGAATGGCAATGCGCTGTGCGATTTCCTGATCCAGTTCCTGCCGGGTTTTCAACAGCGCCTGTTTGCGCTTGAGCATAAGCTGAGCCAGCAGGATGGTAAGACTAGTCAGTATGCCCATAATCAACAGGGTGCTGAAGGTACGATTGGGCCAGTCACTGCGCTGACGCTCTACCCAGGCGGTGGTAGGGGCCAGGGTCAGCGACCAGAACAGCCGCGGTAACACCACGGGAACGGTGTATTCGAGATCCGGATCAATATCGGCCGAGGTATTCAGTCGGTACACCCGTTGCCCCTGCGGGATGATGGTCACCTGAAACTGCTCGAGCACCCGCTGGGTCAGGAGTTGCCGCGCCAGTACGTCGATTTGAAAAACCCCGGCCACAAAGCCATTGTTGTTTTCACCCTCGCCGACCGGCTGGTAGATTACGATGCCCTCGCCACCCTGAATCAGATCCAGGATGCCGGAGATATAGAACTGTCCGGATTCCGCCGCGCGCTGGAGTGCGGCGTGTGACTGCTCGGCGTCGGCCATGTTCCGGCCAAGGGCTTTGGGGTTACCGTTCATGGATTCCAGCCACCGGATCACATAATCTGTGTCGATCCAGTTGATGCTGTGGTAGCTGCCAAAGTCTGCCAGATAATTTTTTACGTCTCCGCGCCAGGCCGATTCCGTCATCGCCGGATTCAACAGCATGCGTTTGGCAATTCGCCCCACGGCCTCCACATGCAACATGAACTCCCGCTCCAGGGAATTGGCGAGTGCGAGGGCTTCGTTTTCCAGATTGGTTTGGATTTGCTGGTTGTCTTGCTGAATAAGACCGAACCGCAGACCGGTCGCCATGGCCAGGAACGCCAGGAAAACCAGCACAGTAAACGCATGGCTCATCAGCGCACGTATCACCGGCCGGGCTGGTGTGTCGGGCTGATCCAAAGTGCTCTCCCCCATAGCGTTAGCGTGTTTCTTCTAATGATTGTTATCGGGGAATTATGTCAGAGCAGCCGGACTGGTGACAGGTTTTATGTCAAAATGAGATCGATAATTTGACGTTTTCGGAGTACCGGCACCTGCCCCGCCGGTACGGGGCATTGGCGCCGCGGGGTTGTTCAGGCCCTGGCAGGCGTATTGATGCCCAGCTTCGGAATTTCCTGTTTGGGGCAGTGATCCATGACAACGGTAAGGCCGGCGGCTTCTGCACGTGCCGCACCGGTTTCGTTAATCACGCCAATCTGTAACCAGAGTGCCGGAATGTTGAGTTCGATGGCCTGATCAATGATGGCATCGGTGCGCTCGGGCGCCAGAAACAGTTCGGCCATGTCTACCGGCACGGGCACAGAGGCCAGGTCGGCGTAGACGGTTTCGCCCAGCACCTGTTGGCCTGCCAGCCGGGGATTCACCGGGATCATCCGGTAGCCCTGCTGTTGCAGGTATTCCATCACCTCGTGGGAGGGGCGGTTGGTTTTCTCGCTGGCGCCCACCAGGGCAATGGTGCGAACGCGTTCAAGTAGCTGGCGCATCTGATCCGGGCTGTTGGCTGGCATTGGGTAACGGCTCCTTCAGTCTGGGCGGGTGGATTCGAGCGTAACCGAAACTGATTCGGCGTAGCGTAACGCATGGGGCTTGTCGATTTCGACCCGGGCCCAGGTGACCGCCTGATGTTCCATCACGATGGCCAGTACTTCGTGAGTCAGTCGCTCCAGCAGCGCAAAACGCTGGCCATCAACGTGGCCGATGATCTGCTTGGTAATGGTGCGATAGTTCAGGGCCGCCGAAATCTCGTTGCGGTCAATAGCATCGGAGGCGTCGTAGGTCAGGCAGACATTGATCACGACGTCCTGCTGGTTGTTGATTTCTTCTTCCTTGATGCCGATGTAGGCACGCAGTAGCAGATTTTTGATGCGTACACGGGCCAGAGGGGCCTGGTGATCAGACATGACAGCTCCTGAAATATCGGGTATCAGCGATTGTTCGAGATCAGCGTAAGGAACTCGGTACGGGTGGCCTGGGACTTGCGGAACTGGCCCAGCATCATGGAGGTCTTCATTCGGGAGTTCTGTTTCTCGACACCCCGCATCATCATGCACATGTGCTGGGCTTCGATGACCACGGCCACACCGGCGGCCTGGGTAACGCTTTCTACCGCTTCGGCGATCTGCCGGGTAAGATTTTCTTGAATCTGCAGCCGCCGGGCATACATATCGACAATGCGGGCGAATTTAGATAGGCCCAACACCTTGCCCTGGGGCAAGTAGGCAATGTGGCACTTGCCGATGAACGGCAGCATGTGGTGTTCGCACAGGCTGTAGAGCTCGATGTCCTGAACCACCACCATTTCATCCATGGCCGATTCGAATACCGCGTTGTTCACCAGCTCTTCCAGGTTTTGCTGGTAGCCATGGGTGAGAAACTGCATGGCCTTGGCGGCTCGCTTGGGGGTGTCCTGAAGGCCTTCGCGCTGTGCGTTCTCGCCCAGCCCGGTGATTATGCTGCGGTAGTGGTCGGTCAGATCGTCAAGGGGTGCGTACATAGGGATTTCCGGTTTGGTGTTGCTGACAAAGGCCAAAGCTTAAGGGAAATGCACGGTTAACTCCAAACGATTACGCGATCCGGCGGTAAAAGGATCAGTGCGCTCAGGCAGGGGCGACCTCATCGGGGGCATTGTCACCCGGCCCCAGGAGAGGCTCGGCCTGCAACGCTGCGTCGGGCCGTGACGCATTGACCACCTGATTGCGGCCCAGGGCTTTGGCCTGGTACAGGGCCTGGTCTGCCCGGTTCAGCCACACCGACCAGGTTTCACCCTGGCTGACCTCGGCCACGCTGGCGCTGGCGGTCAGGGTAATGTCGTTCAAGAAGGGCCGGGCACTGATGCTGGTCAGAAGCTGGCGGGCCAGGCGGTCGGCGTCTTTGTGCCGGGTTTCCGGCAGTACGATCATGAACTCTTCGCCCCCGATGCGGAACAACTGGTCGCTTTCGCGCAGCCGTTTGCGAAGGCGTTGGGCCATTTCTTTCAGCACCTTGTCGCCCGCCAGGTGGCCCCAATGGTCGTTGATGCTTTTGAAGAAATCCAGGTCGATAAGCACCAGGCTGGACACCCGTTCATAGCGCTCGCGTATTTGTATCTGGGCATTCAGGATATCGGCCAGTTGTGAGCGGTTGAGACAGCCGGTGAGGGGGTCGGTGGTGGCGAGCCGGGTCAACTCGGCCTGCAGTCTGCCTACCAGCCAGGCAAAGATCATGGCAAACAGGCAGCTGAGCCCGAGCGAAAAAGTGATGCGCCAGAAATCCGCCTCGGGAAACTTGTAGAAGGCAACGACGGACATAATCGAGAGGAACAGGCTGTTGAAGACAATGGCTTCTTTCAGGGGTAACAGAAAAAACAGGGCGATGGCCGCGGGGTAGGCCCAATAAAGCCCGGAATGGCCATTGATGATGGTGGAATAGGTGGCACACACCACCGCAAGCAGCGGGAACAGGCGGCCCTTGAGAAAATAGGTGTCGCGCAGCCGGAGCAGGGCTATCACCACCAGGGCGTTGCCACAAAACAGAATCAGCAGGGCGGACAGTAACGGATGCCCTTGCTTCCACTGCACCAGTACCAGCGGTGCGACGGCGATAAACGCCCAGAAATGCAGGTGATACACCAGTTGGCGCTTGAAACCGATGACCGCCAGAGTCGGATTGGTGGCCGTCGTATTCGGCATGGCAAAAGGATTCACAATCCGCCCCCGGCAGGTACTGTCCGTAAATGAAATCAGTCTAGCATGAGGATGGCGCCTGCAAAGGAAAAACTGAATCATCGGTTCGCTTTTGCGCCGCTGGCCCGGCCATGATCAAAATTAGTTATCAACATGATGCAGCACTGTCATTGGCCTGTCGCCGTGCACTTCGATAAACTCCGGACACTTTTTTGGGGGACGTTTCATGGCAACTATTCTCAGCCGCTCCCCGGCGTTGACGATTAAAGCCGGGCGTAGGGCATTGCAGCGATTGCAGCAGAAATCTCTGGGGCCGGAAGATGTCCATGTGATTCCGGGGGCGGCCGGCGGCCCCAAAGCCCTGGGTATCTCCGGGCTCGACAAAGCGATCTTCGGCGACTGGTTGCCGCAGGTTCCCCAAGAGCGCGCGCTGATTGGCTCGTCGATCGGGAGCTGGCGGTTTGCTGCCATTGCCTCGTCTGATAACCCGAGAGCGCAGCTGAACCGGCTGGCGGAGTTATACACCAGCCAGCGCTTCAGCAAAGGGGTGCCGGCCGAAGAGGTTACCCGCAAAAGCGTGCTGTTTCTTGATGAGCTGCTGGGCGGCCGTGAAGAGGCCATTCTTGAGCACCCCTGGTACCGGTTGAATATTATGGTGGTGCGCAGCCTGGGGGCGCTGGCGCACGACACCCGCGGGCGTCTGGGTATGGGGCTGGCCCGGGCCATTAGTGCCAATATGGTGGGTCGGCAAAGGCTGGGCCGCTACATGGAGCGGGGCATTGTGTACGATGCCCGGCTGCCGACACCGGTGGCTGAATTGACGGATTTTCCCAGCCACCGGGTTGCCCTCAGCCGTGAAAACCTGTTGCCATCGCTGCTGGCCTCGGCGTCGATTCCTCTGGTCATGTCGGGTGTTCGAGACATTCCCGGGGCACCGGAAGGCGTTTACCGGGATGGCGGGCTGCTGGACTACCACCTGGATCTGCCTTACGAACAGCCCGGGGTGGTGTTGTATCCCCATTTCACCGACAAGGTGGTTCCGGGCTGGTTTGATAAGACACTGCCCTGGCGCAAGGGCGATGCCGAACGGCTCCAGGATGTCATTCTGGTGGCACCATCGGCGGGTTATCTCGCCAGCCTGCCGGATGGCAAGTTGCCGGATCGGAAAGACTTTGAGAAGTACCTGGGCGATGACGCCGGGCGGGAGCGGGCGTGGAAGTCCGCTATCGCCGAGAGCGAGCGCCTGGGTGATGAGTTTCTGGAGTTGCTGGCAACCGACCGGCTGCTGGATGTGGTTCAGCCTCTGTAGTCGGGCTCAGATGGGTTCAGTCTGGCGTGCTCCGCCGGATGGCGCTCAGGCGGAAGCCAGCAATTCCGGGCAGCGGGGTTTTGAGTGCCAGAACCCGGATAGTGACAGGCACTTCAGTGCCCTCGGTTTTGTGGTGCAGGGCCAGATCCGCTCTGGCGATAGCCGGTTCCTGGCGCGCGGTGCTCAGGAGTTCCCGGAAACGGTTCCGGTCGGCTTCTGTAACCAGGGTTTCGAAAGGCCAGTTCAGCAGATCCGCCGGTGCATAGCCCAGCATCTGGGCGGTTTCTGCAGAGATAAAACTGATCGTTTGCCGTTCATCCAGTTCGGCGATCAGGGCACCGCAAAGGCGCATCAGATCTCGGCTGCGGGTCTCACTGTCATTGAGCGCCTGTCTCAGGGCCGCCTTTTCTATCTGCAGATGCTCCAGTTGCTGGTTGCCCTGCGCCAGTGCCTGCTGCTGGCGCCTGTGTTGATGCCGGGTAAGGCCGAGTTTCCGGCACAGCCAGAGTGCCAGGCCGCCTGCGAGCAGCGACAGCCCGGTGCCAGCAATGAGAATACGCCAGTACATGCGCCCGGCGGGCTGGTGTATCTGCCCGGCAGTCGGTGTTGTGGTGATCATCCAGTGACGTTCGGGTAATCGGAGTTCGGTTCGCAGGGCCTCTGATAGCAGGGGCTGTTCAGCGCGCCCGGCAATCACCAGTGCGCGCTTGGTATGGCGGGCGAGGCTGTCGACACGGAGCTCTATGCCCGGCGGCAGATTCTCTGACAGTGTTCCGCTGACCCCGGCGGGCAGCGCGCTGCCCGGTTCGGACTGAACCCGTGCGGCCAGATTGGCGACCAGTGCCCGGTGGCTGGCCCGGTAGTTTTCCCGGCTGAGCTCCGTGAGCTGCTGGGCAACGGTGCCTGCCAGCAACAGGCTTGCCCCCCAACCGGCCAGGGTAACGACCAGTGGAATCCAAAGGGCAGGCCAAAAAGCCGGGCGGGCACGGCTCCGGCGTGTTGCGTGTTCAGTGGCGCCATCCATAGATCAGAGCGCTCCTGTTGGCGCGTTTACCATGGGTATGATGGCCTAACTTTAGTTCAGCCCGGTGGGAACGGAAAGCGATGCGCTGCCCGAACGCGGCTATTTTCGCGCACTCGCGTAAACCAGCAGAAACACGGCAAAGGCGGTGACCACCACGGACGGACCGGCGGGTGTATCCAGATGCCAGGACAGCGACAGACCGCCACCAACCGCAACCAGGCCGAACAGGATCGCCAGCAAGGTCATTTGTTCCGGGGTTCGGGCCAGGCGTCGGGCGGTGGCGGCAGGAATGATCAGCAAGGCGGTGATCAACAGAACGCCCACCATTTTCATGGCCACCGCAATCACCAGTGAGAACATCAGCATCAGCACCAGGCGCAGCCGTTCAACCGGAATGCCCTCAACCCTGGCCAGTTCTTCGTGGATGGTACTCATCAACAGGCCGCGCCAGAGCACGGCCAGCAAGGCGAGCACAAATACCGCACCGCTGTAGATCCACAGCAGATCTTGGCGGGTAACGGCCAGCAGATCTCCGAACAGCAGGCCGGTAAGATCCACCCGTACGTTCGGCATAAAGCTCAGCGCCACCAGACCAATGGCCAGCGCGCTGTGGGCGAGAATGCCGAGCAGGGTATCGGTGGCGAGTGTCCGGGTACGGGACAGTGCCACCAGCACCAGAGCCACCGACACACAGGTGATGACCACACCCAGGTTCAAGGGCAACCGGATCAGGAAACTCAGGGCGATGCCCAGCAATGCCGAGTGGGCCAGGGTGTCGCCGAAATAGGCCAGACGGCGCCAGACCACAAAGCATCCCAGGGGCCCGGCCACCAGGGCCACACCGGCACCAGCCAGAAGCGCCCGCCAGAAAAAATCCCCGAGAATGGCGTTAATGATGGTCATGCCCGCAGCCTCCGCCTGTGTCGCCTGCACCAACCACATCGCCGTGCAGATTGTGCCGGTGGTTGTGGTTGTGGTGATAAACCGCCAGGGATTCGGCAACCTGATGGCCAAAGGTTTCGATAAAGGCCGGGTCTTTGGAGATGTCTTCTGGAAACCCACTGCAACAGACATGCTGGTTCAGGCAAATAACCTTGTCGGTGGCCGCCATCACCAGGTGCAGGTCATGGGAGATCATGATCACGCCACAGTGAAGTTCGTCTCTGAGCTCGCGGATCAGTTCATAAAGGGTGGCCTGGCCGTTGATGTCGACCCCCTGGGCGGGCTCGTCGAGTACCAGAAGATCCGGTTTACGCACCAGCGCCCGGGCCAGCAGCAGGCGTTGTCTTTCCCCACCGGACAGATGATGAACCGACGCGCCGAGCAGATGGCTGACACCGGTGCGGCCGAGAGCCGAGGTACACTCGGCAAGGTTGTGGCCGCTCAACAGCATAAAGCGTTGCACGCTCAGGGGCAGCGTCGGCTCCAGGGTCAGGCGCTGAGGCACATAGCCGATCACCAGGTCGGCCGCCATCGCCAGTTGGCCACGGGTGGGCCTCTGGATGCCAAGAACGGTTTTGATCAGGGTGGTTTTGCCCGCGCCGTTCGGACCAATAACGGTAATGATGTCGCCCCGTTGCAGGCTCAGAGTTACACGGTCTACCACCGCCCTGCCATCAAATTCTACTGAGACCGAATCCAGTTTAACCAGTGCCTCAGTCATGGTGGTTTGCCTGTTGGCAGCCAGGGCAAAGACCGGCAATCTCGAGGGTAACCTCTTCCGGCTGGAAGGACTGATGCCGGGCTGCGGATTCGATAGCGTTGTTGAGTTCCGGACAAGCCAGCTCCAGGACTGTGCCGCAGTCACGGCAGATCAGGAAGCTGCCCCGGTGATACTCTCCGGCGTGGGCACACCCGATGAACGCGTTGAGCGACGCGATCCGATGCACAAGCCCGTGCTGCTGTAGAAAATCCAGTGCCCGGTAAACGGTGGGCGGCGCTGCGTTCTGGCCATCCTCACCGAGCCTGGCCAGCAATTCATAGGCACCCAGTGGTTTGTGGGCCTGCCAGATTAGCTCCAGAACCCGTTCGCGGATAGGCGTCAGGCGGGCGTTCTGTTTCCGGCAGATAGCCTGGGCATCGGCCAGGGCCTGGCTGACACAGGCATCGTGATTGTGCGGGCGGTAGGGCAGCGGGTGTTCCGGCATGGCATGACATCCTGCAAAATTTGAAACATTATAACATTAGCAGGGGGTGGTGCCAGCCGGGGTCGGTCAGGGCGAAACGGTCATCGCCAGTGATTCCAGAAACTCCAGGTTGGGAATCCACGCGGTTTCGCCGTCCACCTCTACCTGCATCAGGTCGGCAGGGCCGGTATCGCCATCGAGTTGCCGGACTTGTTCTTCGTTCAGCCGGGTCTGGCTCGGGATACCCTGGGTAACCAGTGCCATGAAGGGGTGTTGGCTGTGCTGCTGGCCGATGGTGTTGAGTACGATGATTCGCCCGCGGCTGTCGCCGGGCACAATGAGCTTGCCGCCATTGGCCGCATCGTAGGAGATTACGGGCAGAGCCAGACCCCGCCAGTCCAGAAAGCCGATCAGCCAGTCTGGTGTATTGGTGCCTGCGTCTGTGCTGCTGAAATCCACCACCTCGGCAATCGATACGTTAGGCAGCAGCAGCTGCCGATCCGAGACGGGGATCATCACGCAGGAGAGGGCTTGGCTGTTTTCGTTCATTGCATGCTACCTCAGACGGAATCCCGTTGTTGCCTGCTTCTGAGCAGACAGGTGTTCTCAATGGTTTTGACCAGTTCGGCCGCCAGCTGCTCCGGCGTGCCGGAAAAACTGCTGCACCCGGTTGCGGCGACGGACTCCGGCATTGAGCTGTTGCCGCAACTGTTGCTTTCCTGAACCCAGATCCGGCTGCCGTAGGCCTTGAGCATGGGGGCCGCGAGCGCACCGTCGTTGCCCATGCCGGAAAACAGAATGGCATGGCATTGTTTGCCGTAGGCGTCTGCTACGTTCAGCAGCACCTGGTCGATAGACGGGCCATAGGGGCCGGGCCAGGGTGTGTTTTTTTCGGCCAGTTTGCGTTGGCTGTCGAAAGCCCATTCCCGCTCTACCGGCAGCAGAACCACATCGCCGTTGCAAACCCGGTAGCCAGCCTCTGCCTTTTTCAGACTGTAGTGGGCGTGACGGCCCAGAACACGGGTCAGCACATCGGTAAAGTTTCCATCAATGTGCTGGGCGTAAACAAAGCCGACCGGTAAACCGGGCGGCAGGTGATCCAGAAATTTCTTGACCGCCGCCGGACCACCCAGTGACGCACCCAGAATCCAGACTTCCTCGGCCACCGAACCCGGGGCGGCCGGAGCAATCCATCGGGGCAGTGCTGGCGGCGTGATGGTGCCGTTGTCTTCCGGTTCGGCCAGTTCCTCAAGAGTGTCTGCCGAGTCCAGCTGTTCCAGATGCCCCAGCTGTTTTTCCAGCTTGTCGAGTAACCGGCGTTCCCAGCGGAAATACTCGGTACTGCCCGGCTTCGGTGCCTGATCCACCCCGAACAGCACCGGTGCTTCGGTGTTGTCCAGCAGGTGATCCAGCAGCGCCGGATGGTCGGCCTCATCCAGCAGAGTTACCAGCCACAAACCGGCATCCGGAAAGGCCGGGTAGGCCATCAACCGTTCCGGGTCACCGCTGAAGCAGGCGGCCAGGCCGAACCTGGCGCAGGCCTCCTGCAACCGGTGCCTTTGCAGCACGACATCCGATACGATCCCGATGCGCGGCCGTCCCTGGGCAGCGGTCATTACCGGTTACCGGTCAACCGTTTTATGGTATCGAGCAACTCGGTTTCCTGGAAGGGTTTGCCCAGGTATTCGTTGACGCCAATGGCCAGAGCCCGCTCCCGGTGCTTCTCGCCGGTTCGCGAGGTGATCATGCAGATTGGCGTATCTTTCAGGTTGTCGTCATGGCGCACAAAGCTGGCCACTTCAAAGCCGTCCATCCGCGGCATTTCGATGTCCAACAGAATGATATCCGGGCGATGATCCTGCAGCTGGGCGACTGCATCCAGGCCGTCTTTGGCGGTTACCACTTCCATGCCGTTCCGCTCCAGCAACCGTGACGTTACCTTGCGCACCGTGACCGAGTCGTCCACCACCATCACCGTTCGGGCGCTTTCCTGGTAGCGGCTGCCGTCGCGGGCTTTGTCCAAGTTGGCCAGGCGCTGGCGCTCGGACAGGATGTCGGAACGGATCATGGCTGGCAGGTCGAGAATCACCACCACGTTGCCATCACCCAGAATGGTGGCACCGGACACACCCCGCACCGAACTGAATTGCGGCCCCAGGGATTTTACGACGATTTCCCGGCTGCCCATCAGATGGTCTACCTGTAGCGCCATGGGCTGCTCGGCACCACGCACCAGGATCACCGGAAGCGGCAGGGCCTGACCCTGCAGCTTGGGCTGGTGATCACTGTTCAGCAAACTGCCCAGATACTGCAGGCGGTATTGCTGGCCCGCGTATTCGTACAGGGGAGCGTCTGGCTTGTAGTATTCCTCAAGCTCATAGGTGCTGACCCGGACAATACCTTCAATGGTGTTCAGAGGAATGGCATAGAAATCCTCACCGGTCGACACCATCAATGCGCGGTTCACCGATACGGTGAAGGGCAGGCGTACGGTAAAGGTACTGCCCCGGCCCGGTGACGAATCAATGTCGAGACTGCCGCCAAGTTGTTTGATCTCGCTGGCGACCACATCCATGCCCACACCACGGCCGGAGATTTGAGTGACCTGCTGGGCGGTGGAGAAGCCGGGCTGGAGAATGAACTGCAGAATCTCACGCTCAGACAGGCTCTCATCGGCGCGCATCAGCCCCCGGCGAATGGCCTTGTCGCGGATGACGTCTGACGGAATGCCCTTGCCGTCATCGATCATGCGCAAGACCACGTCACCACCCTCACGGGTCAGTGATAGAACTACTTCGCCGGTGGCCGGTTTGCCGGATTGCTTGCGCTCTTCCGGCAGCTCGATGCCGTGGTCGACGGCGTTGCGGAGCATATGCTCCAGCGGTGCCACCATGCGTTCCAGTACGTTGCGATCCATCTCGCCTTCGGCGTTGCGAACGTCGAACTCCACTTTCTTGCCGAGCTCACCACTGATCTGGCGGACAATACGGCGCAACCTTGGCACCATGGATGCGAACGGAATCATCCGGGTCTTCATCAGACCTTCCTGGAGCTCGGTGTTGATCCGGGACTGCTGCACCAGCAGTGTTTCGGTATCACGCACCCGGTCTGCCAGGGTTTCCCGCAGATCTGCCAAGTCCGATGTGGACTCGCTCAGGGCCCGGGACAACTGCTGGATGGACGAGTAACGATCCATTTCCAGCGGGTCGAAGTCGTCGCCATAGTCCGGCCCGTGCTCCTGCTCGGCCCGGAACAGAATCTGGGCCTCGGTTTCGATATCCATCCGGCGTAGCTGCTCCCGCAGACGCTCGATGGTGGCGGCCATTTCATCCAGGGTATAGCTGAAGTCACTGGACTGCTGTTCCAGACGACCCCGTGTAATACTGGTTTCACCCGCCAGGTTAACCAGTTCGTCAAGCAGGGGCGCAGAAACCCGGATGGTTTCCTGGGCAGCCCGCTGGGCGTCGAAGGCCTTGCGACGGGCTTTTGCCGGGGAACTGGCGGGTTTTGGTTCTGGCTGCAGTTGCGGCTCAGGAGTGCGCTCCGGTGCCTGGTCAACTGGACGTTCGGCGCTGGCAAGCGAGGCGGGTTCCGCCTTCGACTCCGGCTGTACAGGCGCGGGTGCCGTCACTTGTTCCTGGATCGAACCGGTTTCAAAGCCTTCGCGCACCTTGGCGACCAGTTCGATGATGGCGTCGTGATCTGCGGTGATGGCCTGCCACTGGCCATCGTCCGGTTTGTTGCCGCCCAGATCGATCAGGCGGGTTTCAAAGGCGTGGGCCTTGTCGCCCAGAGCCGTCAGCCGGGACAGTCGCGCGCCCCCTTTGAGGGTATGCAGTGCCCGCTGTGCCTCTCGGTTGAAGTGTTCGTTGCCGGGGTCGCGGCGCCAGTCGTCCAGCAGTTGTTCCAGCTGATCCATGATCTCGGCGGCTTCTTCCAGGAAGATTTCCAGCACTTCCGGGTCAATTTCCTCACCGTTGTCGTGGTTATCGGCGGCAGCCTCTGTAGAGGCTGTCGTTGCCTCCGACTTTCCGGCATGGCTGAACAGGCTGATCAGTTCCGCATCGCTGCGGGCCTGACCGCTTGCTTCAATGGCGCCCAGCATGGTGTTCAGTGCCAGGTTGGCACGGCCGCTGAGTTCAAGCAGGGTGTGCTGATCCCGCTCTCCGGCAACCAGTTGATCCAGGGCCTCGGCCCAGGCTTCGGCCAGATCCGCGATCGGATCGGCGTCGGACAGGCGGGCACCCCCTTTAAGGGTGTGCAGCTCCTGTTGCAGGCGGGCGACGCCGGTCAGCTGTTCCGGTTCATCACGCCACTGATCGAGACACTCGGTGATGGCCTCATGTATTTCATGGGCCTCATCCAGAAAGATTTCGGTCAGGTCGTCGAGGGCGTTGTAGTCGTCGTTATCAGCGCTCTGTGCTGTCTCAGCTTCCGTCTTCGGTTGCGGCTCCCGGTGTTCGATTTCGGAGTGCGCAGCTTCGGGCGATGTCAGTTCTTCCGCCGATGGCGATTCACCCCTCAGGGTGGCCTGAACCTGGTTGATCAGATCGTCAGCCGCGATGCAGGGCTTCTGTGCTGCTACGTCGTCAACCATCTGGGCCAGCCGGTCGTGGCAGGCGAACAGCAGGTTGATCATGTCGTCGCTGGCGGCGAGCTGGCCTTCGGCGACCTTTTCGAAGAGGTCTTCCAGAACGTGGGTCAGTTCGCCAATAGCATCGACCCCGGCCATCCGGGCGCCGCCCTTGAGGGTGTGCACATCACGCTGCAGTTCTGCGGCGATTGCGCGGTCCGAGGTGTTCTCGCTCCAGCTGTGCAGGGCACTGCCGGTGGAGTTGATCAGGTCGTAGGCCTCTTCCAGGAAGATGCCGACCAGCTCCGGGTCCAGGTGGGCCAGGCCCGCTGCCGGTACTGCCTGCTCTTCTGTTTGCGCGGGCTCCGGTGCGTCATCGCCCTCGATGGCAGACAGTTCGATGGTCTCTGCGTCGGCTTCGTCTGCGCCAGCTATATCGGTAACCGGGCGGATGCCGTTGGCGCCATCAATATAGCTGTGAATCTCTGCAATCAGATCCGGTGCGGGCCTGGGTGCTTCACGGGTCTCAAGGGCATCAACCATGCCTGCCAGCCGGTCGTGACAGCGGAACAGGATGTCCGAAAGCGCATCGGTAACGGCGAATTTCTGCTCAACCAGGCCTTCAAACAGGGTTTCCAGTTCGTGGGACAGGTCGCCTACGGCTTCAATATCCGCCAGTCGGGCACCGCCTTTGAGGGTATGCAAATCGCGCTGAAGCAGCCGCAAATGATCCAGGTTACCTGTGTCTTCGCTCCAGCTGTGCAGAGCCTCGGCGGTGCTGTCTACCAGATCCCTGGCTTCTTCCAGGAAAATCTCCGCCAGTTCTTCATCCATTGCCTGGTCGTCTTCCGATGTCTCAGGCAACGGCAGTTCGGTTTCTGCGGGCTGGATTTCCGGATGCTCATCAAGCTCGTCCATGTCGAGGCTGAGGTCGATTTCTTCCAGATCACCGGTAAATTGCTGCTCAAATTCTGTTGGTGCAGAGGGCAGAGCTGCGACTCTGTCCGCCAGGGCATCGAGTTGTTCGATCAGGCCTGCGCCCGGTTCGGTGGTCAGGCCAGCTGCTACCTGATCCATCATGTTGATCAGTTGTTCGTGGGCCGCTTGCAGGGTCTGGAATACGTCACTATCCAAAGGTTCACTTTGTTCGGGCACTGCATGGTACACCCGGGCCAGCGCAGCGGTCAGATCGGCCACGTCGGTCAGGCCAGCCTCCGAGGCGCCCCGGCAGAGCTGGTCGAGTTCTGCTCGGAGTGTCGGCAGGGGCGCGTGCTCTTCGGGGTGATGGGCCCAGCCGTCGAGGATGTGCTCGGCGTCGAGCACGATATCGATGCTTTCACCCAGGAACAATTGCACCAGCTGCGATGGCGGCTGTGCCACCGGCTGGGTGGAATCGGCTTCGGCTCTGGGCGCAAGAATACGGCGGCTGATGCTTTCCATACGCTCCAGGTAGGGCGTGGCTCCCGCCAGTGGTGCCTGCGGATTCTTCCGTATCTGCGACAGGCCATCGGTCAGAAAGCTTGCGGCTTCCTCGATGAGCGAGAGAACCTCGCGGTCTGCCCGTTTGTTCTGGGCCCTGGACTCCTTGACGAAGCGCTCCAGCGGCGTTATGACATCGGCAATGGGGGCAATGCCTGCGGTGTGTGCGCTGCCCTTGAGGGTGTGCAGTGCACGGGAAAGATCGTCGGTGTAGGCCGCGGTGATCTTGCCTTCGGACGCACTCAGATAAGCCCGGATGGTCTGCAGGTGAGTTTCGGTTTCGGTTTCGAAAATGTCCAGAAGTACTGGATCGATGCCCTCGTCGTCGCCCGGAACGGCATGGTCATCGGTGTCTGTGTCATGGTCAGACAGCGGCATGCTGGTTGCGTCCGGAATTTCACCGTTGGCCAGGGCGACGGCCCGGGCTTCCATGACAGAGGTGTCGAGGCTGGCAGGCTGGCGCTGCTCGAAGTCCTGAACCAGGGCAGGCACGGCCTCGGTTACGTCTTGCAGCAGGCTGGCGACGTCATCGTTCATGAAGATGCTGCCGTCGATCACCCGGTTGAGCATGTTCTCAACGGACCAGGCCAGCTCGCCAATGACCAGGGCACCCACCATCCGGCCGCTGCCTTTGAGTGTGTGGAACGCCCGGCGGACTTCGGCCAGGGCACTGCGGTCGTCATGCTGGCGCAGCAACATGGGCAGGTATTCACGGATGGTATCGAGTACCTCTCCCGCCTCTTCGACGAAAATCTCCAGAATTTCGTCGTCGATCAGGTCGTCGTTGTCGCCCTGGTCAGCGTTGTCCGGCGTGGTTTCCAGGGTTGGTACTGCATCGGCCGGTTGCGGAGCCGGTTGGTCACCAGCGGTGTCTGCCTGGGCCGTTGTGCTTTCGGGTTCTGCAGTTTCTGCACGCCGGGTCGTGGCCAGAGCTTCTGCTCTGGCGGTCAGGGCACTTACGTCGCCGTCGGCATTGCCGCTGCGGAACTCCTGTATCAGGTACGGAATGCGAAGATTGACCTGGTCAATCAGGGTAAACAGGTCGTCGGTGGCCTTGATGGTCTGGTCGATTACCCGGTTGAGCAGGTTCTCCACTGACCAGGCCAGTTCGCCGATGCTGGTTGCACCCACCATGCGGCCGCTGCCCTTGAGCGTGTGGAATGCCCGGCGGACTTCGGTCAGTGATTCCCGGTCGTCATGATCCTGACGCAGGCGCGGGAAATACTCATGAATGGTTTGCAGGACTTCTTCGGCTTCTTCAACGAAGATGGCCAGGATTTCGTCGTCCACCAGCTCCGTGTCTGACGCTTTGGTATCGCTGGCATCCGACTCTGCATCGGCTGTGCCGGTGGCTTCCGCGACCGCTTCCACCGTTGGAATCTGTGTTTCTTCCTGCTGCCAGGTTGGCTTCTGGCCAACCGGGAACCCAAGGCGGGCCAGGCTGTCTTCGGCGATGCTCAGAATGGCGTCGTTGTCGCTGATGCCTTCCGCCAGGCGCTCGAGGTAGTACTCGATACTGGTTACCGCATCGGCCAGAGTGTCGAGTTGCTTCCAGTCCGGTACCTGCTGACTGTTCAGCAGCACATCGGTGACATAGTGCTCTGCCGAGCCGATCATGGCCGCTACCCGCTCCAGGGGCACCAGTCCCAGGCCACCCTGGATACTGTGCAGCAGTTGGGGTACATGATCGATTTCGCGGGTATCCCACTGGGAGGCGATGAAGTTGACGATGGCCGACTTTACCTGTTCCAGGGTGTTCCTGGACTCTCTCAGCAACGCTTCATTGGCTTCGCCCAGTTCCCGGGAGCCCATCTTGATTGCTGCGGCTTCTTCTTCGGAACCGGCAGACTGTACCTGGCGCTTCTCGCTGTCGAGACCGGCCAGGCTGGCTTCTACGTAGAGCAGCGCACCGGCGATGTCCATCAGGGTGCCGTCGTCGACCGGGTCGTGCTGGCTGGCCAGTTTTTCGACCAGGTCGACCTGCTCGACCACGACTTTACGGGGAATGCCCAGGCCCAGCACGGCCAGAGTGTTGGCGACCTGGCGCAGGCCCGGCAGCAGCTCATTCAGTTCGTTGTTCTGGCGCAGCTCTGCCCGCACGAACAAGTCCAGCTGATCCTTTAGCCGGGTCAGTTCTTCATTGAGTGCGCTGACCACGGAGTGGATAGCATCACGGCCGGGGCCGGAAACCCGTGAGCGCGCCTGGTCGACGTCATCGTCGGAGGGCAGGGCATGATCCAGCTGATAGGCCTGGCGCAGTGCCTGAACCTGGGGCCGATCCAGTTCACGGCTTCTGGCAACATAGTACAAGAGATGCTTGAACAGGGCTTCCGGCACCGGTTGCTGCAGAATGTCGGCGTGCTCGTCGGTGAGGCGACGGATTTCCGAATCAAGCTCCCGGAGCAGGGATTTTACCGCAGTGTTGACCGGGTTTTCCCTGGCCTGAAGTGTTTCCACAAAGGCACTGGCAACCTTCCAGAGCTCACCCCGGGGGGTTCTCTGGCACAGCTTGGCCAGACGCTGGATGACTTTCTGGATGTAATCGAAATGGGCGTCCAGGTCGGCTTCGCGAATGACACCGGCCAGCGCGAACTGGTACATCTGGCGCAGTTTGCGCAGATGGCCCAATACTTTCGGATCCTGCAGGCGTTCAGACACCTTGCCGCTGACCGCCATCCGGGAGGGCGATAGATCCGGCTTGAACAGGGACGTGTCTGAAAGCAGGGAATCGCCGCGGGCTGCGCGAAGATCGTTCAGCAGCGGCAGCAGCACCATCGGGAAATCGTCATTGCTGCTGCCCAGGTGCTCCAGATACTGGGGTAACTGGAGAATGGCCTGCATCAGCACGTTGACAGCATCATCAACGCTGACCACGGTCTCATTGAGAACGGCCTGTGTCAGCTTCTCCATTTCTTCGGTGAGCAGTGCTGCACCGTAGAGCTCGACCATTTGCAGGGTGCCATGCACCTGGTGGAGATAATTCAGGCAGAAGCGCAGGCGGGCCGTATCGTCGCGGTTTTCGACGTAGGCTTCCAGTGCGTGCTGGCCTTGTGTCAGCGTGTCCTGTATTTCTCCCCGAACCCAGTCGAGGGCGATACTGTCATGGTGATTGCCCATAACCACTCCGGTTATTCTTCGTCGGACTGGCGTTTGATCCACGCCAGTACATGTTCCGAGGGTACCCTCTGCAGGCCTGGTGGCTGCCAGTCGGTCAGTTCACCCTGGCCAAGCACCAGTAACCCCCCCGGTGCCAGACGCTCTGCGAGCCGTTTGACGATTTCCCGTCGGCGCCAGCGACGGAAATAGATCAGCAGGTTCTGGCAGAAGATAATGTTCATGCCGTGCATGGGTGCGTCGTCCAGATCCAGTACATTGAGCCTGGTAAAGCACACCCGGTCACGGATGCTGTTCACAATTTCAACGGTGTTCCGCTCCGAGGGGCGGAAATACCGGGATTTCAGATCGTCATCCATTCCCTGCAGTTTTCGGGCATTGAACTGTCCAAGGCGTGCTTTCTCGATGGCCGGCTGGCTGATGTCCGAGCCGGTTACGCCATACAAGGGCTGCACTCCGAGCTGAGCCATACACTGGTTGAGCACCATGGCGAGGGTATAGGGCTCCTCGCCGGTTGAGCAACCAACGCTCCAGGCTTCAAGGGCCCGTTTTCTGAACTGTTCACGGGGGCGGGTCAGCACGTAATCAGCCACCAGCCTGAAGGCATCCGGATCCCGGAAAAAACGGGTCTCCTGCACGGTCAGGCGATCCACCAGGGTGGCCCATTCACGCACGGCATCGGGGCCGGATACGATTTTCTCGTAATAGGCCTGGTAGCTGCCGCATCCGATCTCTCGCATCCGGATACCCAAGTTGGTTTCCAGAAACGACCGTCGGCCTGCGGTAACCGTGATGCCGGTGCGATGCTCCAGCAACGTCTGCCACTGGTGGAATTGCGCCTCGTCCATATCCGGGAGTCGGCGCATCGACCAGAGACCTTCCTTGGGCGACGACTGGTTATGCGTGTACGACATAAACCGCTATTTGCCCGGTACCGGTGATCAGCTGATCACCGGTACGTCACTGTGTTCCGCTTCCTCGTGATCGGCGGTGTCTTCGTCTGGCAGCGTAAAGCCAGCTACCGACGATCTCAGCTCAGAGGCCATTTCCGCCAGGTTACCGATCGACTTGGCGGTTGCGTTGGTACCGGAAGACGTCTGCGAGGTGATTTCCTGGATAACGTTCATCGTGTTGGAAATGTGTGACGCAGAAGACGACTGCTGGCGTGCCGCGTTGGAGATGTTCTGGATCAGTTCCGCCAGAGACATGGATACGTTCTCGATTTCTTCGAGCGCGATACCCGCGTCCTGTGCCAGGCGGGCACCCCGAACCACCTCGGCGGTGGTGTGTTCCATCGAGATAACCGCTTCGTTGGTGTCAGACTGGATCGTCTTAACCAGCGCTTCAATCTGCTTGGTTGCCGCAGAGGAACGTTCAGCCAGTCGCTGAACTTCGTCGGCAACGACCGCAAAGCCTCGGCCTGCATCACCGGCCATAGAGGCTTGGATAGCGGCGTTCAGAGACAGTATGTTGGTCTGGTCGGCAATGTCGTTGATCAGAGATACGATGTCACCGATTTCCTGGGAGGATTCACCCAGGCGCTTGATCCGCTTGGAGGTTTCCTGGATCTGCTCACGGATGTTGTCCATACCGCGAATGGTGTTCTGTACCACTTCCGCGCCTTTCTTGGCGATCGCAACCGAGCGCTCCGCAACCGCAGAGGATTCGGCGGCGTTGGAGGACACCTGGTCGATGGATACTGCCATTTCATTCACCGCCGCAGAGGCGCCAGCAATTTCCTGAGCCTGGTGCTCAGAGGCGTCGGCCAGGTGCATGGCCGTAGACTGGGTTTCCTGGGCGGCACCGGCTACCCGTACTGCAGTACCACGAATGGACTGTACCAGCCCACGCATCTGGTCGATTGCGTAGTTGATGGAGTCGGCGATAGCACCGGTGAAGTCTTCGGTTACTGTGGCCTCGGTGGTCAGGTCACCATCCGCCAGGTCGGCGAGTTCGTCGAGCAGACGCAGGATCGCGTTCTGGTTCTGTTCATTCTGATCCTGGGTGGCTGCCAGGCGGGCCTGGGCGTCGCGGTACAGGGCCAGGCCGATGAAGACAACGATGGCGACCATGGCGGCCAAGATGGCGAAGGCCAGGGCGGGACTGACCAGTCGGGAGCTGGACTGGCGGGCAAAGCCTTCGGCCAGTGCCGACAGTTCAGCTAGCAGGTTTTCGGAGTTCTGGAAGATATCGCTGGCGGCGGTACGTACCTTGAAGAGGTCGGGAGAGGCTTCAAGGATGGCGTCAACGTTCTGGGAAACGAACTGGAACAGCTCATCAACCGCTTCCAGGCCGTAAATGGCATCTTCGTCAGCAACACGGGAAATGCCCATGGCTGGGTTGCCATTCAGCTGGCCATCGAGTACACGCCCGAACAGGCTGGCATCCCGGCCGAAACGGTCGGCGGCAATAACAGCGTCTTCATCACCGGAAAGTACGTTGTTGACCGAGCGCACAATCCGCTCCGCCAGCAGCGACTGGCGCTGGGCCAGGGAAATCTGTTCGGCGGGAGCGCCGTTATCCAGCAGGATCTGAACGATGTCGTCGTATTCCACCTGCAGCTGGGGAATGGTTTCGTTCAGGGTGCGGGCTACCTCGTGCAGGCCGAGCACCGCTTCGCGGGTGGACAGGATGCTGTCGGCGTTTTCACGGACGGTGTTCCAGTTGTCCTGTACGCCGCTTTGCTGTGCCAGCTCACTGGCAGGCAGGCCGGAGTTCGGGTTGCCCTCGGTTACCGTGGTCCAGAGCTGCTGGAACTCATCCCGGGAGCGACGAAGCTGGTCGAAGGCTTCGGCGGTACCGCCGGCAGCCTCGGTGGCGTTCTTCGCGATTTCCTGAGACAACACCCGCATTTCTGCGGTGTTGGCGATGTACTGCTGATCGTGCTGGCTGTCTCTGTTGATAATGAACAGCACTGCAACGAGCAGGACGGTGAGTGCAATCAGCGCTACGATCAGGCCAGCAACCAGTTTGTTGCCTCCCTGTCCCGTACTGAGTCTTCCGGCTCTGTTTTTCATGTTCTGGCTCCCGGCCTCTTTCTTCTGAAAACGGCAAGTATGTGTAGCGAGTTGGAGTTGGTCAGGGTGTGTGTCCTGCCAGTACTGCCACCCTTACCACTGTGCGACATCAAGAAAGCGTTCATCTTCCACCAGACTTGCAGCGGAAAACACTTTCCAGACTTCCTCATTGCGTTCATAACCGCCGGTTACAAACGAACGAATTTTTTCGGGTACTCCTTCCGGAGTGGCCCTGAAATTATCTTTGGCGAAATACTGCATGCCGAGCACGCTGTCGACCACCAGGCCACTGAAGACATCATCCTGTTCGATAATCAGCACCCGGCGCTCGCGCATGGAGCGTGAGGAGCGGGGCACGTCGAAAAAGGAAGCAAGATCGATTAGTGGCAGCAGGCGGCCCCGGACATTGGCGGCCCCCATCAGAAAAGGGCGAACCCCCGGCACATGGGTGAACCGGGGGACGTGGAGTATTTCGGTGACTTCGCCCATGGGGGCGACATAGCGCTCGCCAGCAAGAATAAATCCGATGCCATTCCATAGTTCAACGGCTTCTTGCTGTTCCGGCAGGCCAGCGGCCAAAGACCGGCTGCGTCGGGCGATATCCGTCAGAACGGCAAAAGGGGCGGCCTGGGCGGACATGCAGACTCCATTATTATTAAGCGATCAGGCTATTGATAGTCTTGATCAGGTCATCTTCGTTAACTGGCTTTACCAGATACCCTTTGGCCCCTTGACGGGTACCCCAAACGCGATCGGTTTCCTGATCCTTGGTGGTGACAATGACAACCGGGATGGAGGCGGTTTCCGGCGCGCGGGTCAGTTGACGAGTTGCCTGGAAGCCGTTCAGGCCGGGCATGACCACATCCATCAGTACCAGATCCGGCGTTTCTGCACGGGCCTTGGCAACGCCGTCGGCACCGTTGTCTGCGGTCAGTACCTCGTGCTTGTGTTTTTCCAGGATAGTGGAAATCTTTTTCACTTCGGTCGGAGAATCGTCAACAATCAGAATGCGAGCCATGGTTTCCTCGAGGGTTCTGTGTGTCTGCAGGACTTACTTTTCTGCCTGCGGCATGTACTGGCGGATGGTGTTGAGCAGTTCGTCTTTACTGAACGGTTTGGTCAGATACTGATCCGAACCAACGATCCGGCCTTTGGCTTTATCAAAAAGGCCGTCTTTACTCGACAGCATGATGACCGGCGTTTTTTTGAAAGAAGAATTATTCTTGATCAGAGCGCAGGTCTGATAGCCGTCCAGGCGGGGCATCATGATGTCAACAAAAATGATGTCCGGTTCGGAATCGGCTATTTTTGCCAGGGCGTCAAAACCGTCAGTCGCAGTGATGACTTCACAGCCCACTTTTTTCAGCAGGGTTTCGGCGGTGCGACGAATGGTCTTGCTGTCGTCGATCACCATAATCTTCAGATTTTCGAAGTTGTCATCCATTGTCCAACTGCCTTGCGCTCTAGCGATGTTCGCTGTGTTCAGTCGAGGGTTTTAACACAATCTCATACGGTGTTCTATCAAACCCGCCCATTTATAGAGTATCCATGGCTGGATAAAAAGTATTTGTTTGTGACCAAATGTACTTATGCCATTGTCATCACGTATTTTCCCGAGGATTTCTCCGGATGCAATCGCACCTCGGGTACAATACCATCTGCAACGTTCAGCATAGCACTTAATGACCGGTTCGCTCTGTAGACCGGTTCGTGTTTTCTTACCGACATTTCCAGGAGACTCTATGACCATCCGGCTCGGCATCGTGATGGATCCTATTCAGGACATCCACTTCAAGAAAGACAGCTCTCTGGCCATGCTGCATGCAGCCCAGAGCCGGGGCTGGGAAATCGAGTACATGGAGTTACCGGATCTGTACCTTGCCGGAGGCCAGGCCCGGGCCCACACCCGCAGCCTGACGGTGCACATGGACCCAGATAACTGGTTCAGCTTTGGCGCTAGCCAGGATCGTGCCCTGGGCGACCTGGACGTAATTCTGATGCGCCAGGATCCGCCGGTGGATCGGGAGTTTCTGATGGCGACCTATATTCTGGAGGCGGCCGAGCAACAGGGTGCCCTGGTGGTGAATCCGGCAGCCACCCTGCGGGATTGCAACGAGAAACTGTTTGCCACCCAGTTTGAAGACCTGACGCCGCCGCTGATCGTGACCCGCTCGGCCCGGCGGTTCCGGGAGTTTTACGCCGAGCATGGCGATATCATCATGAAGCCGGTAGACGGCATGGGTGGCCGCTCGATTTTCCGGGTGAAGCCGAATGATGCCAATCTCGGGGTGATTATCGAGACCCTGACCAATTATGGTGCCCATCAGGCCATGGCGCAAAAGTTCATCCCCGAGATTACCGATGGTGACAAGCGCATTTTGATGATCGAGGGCGAGCCGGTGCCTTACGCCCTGGCCCGGATTCCGTCCCAGGGTGAGAACCGGGGTAACCTGGCGGCCGGTGGCCGTGGCGAGGGCCGTGAGCTGACGGCAAGAGACCGCGAAATCTGCGCGCGGGTAGCGCCGGTGATCAAGGCCAAAGGTTTGATGTTTGTGGGCCTGGATGTGATTGGTGATTACCTTACCGAGATCAACGTGACCAGCCCGACCTGCATTCGTGAGCTCGACGCCGCCTACGGTATTGATATCTCCAGTCTGTTGATGGATGCCATTGAGCGCCGTCTGGCCGGGGCGTGATCGGCGCACAGAGACAGGAGACGCAGAGACTGTTATGGCAACCCAGGTAAGCGATTTCGACCGGTTTTCCTTCACCCTGTTCATGGCGCTGGCGGTTCATGCCATCGTGGTGCTGGGAATTACCTTTGCACCGGAGTCGCCGCAGTCGTCGGCACAGACGATGGAAATTACGCTGTCCCGGTTCGATGATGAGAAGGCCCCGGACAAGGCTGATTTTGTGGCCCAGACCAATCAGCAGGGCAGTGGTACCGAAGAAGAGGCCATGGAAATGACTTCTCCCAATCCGGCTGAGATCAGTCAGTCGGAAATGGTGCAGGTGCAGCCAGAGCCCCAGACTACGGTGCAGCCGCGGCCCCGGCAACAGACCGAGGTAATCCAGACGCAGAGCCAGGCCCGGCGCCAGGTGCCGGAGCCGGAACAGCGCACTGCCCCCGAACAGGAAAACCTGCCCCGCGCCGAAAAGCAGAGCCTGATGGAGCGCAGTCTCGAAATTGCCAGCCTGGAAGCCCGCTTTGATGCCCAGCAGCGGGCCTATGCCCGCAAGCCCAGGGTGATGCGGGTAACCGCAGCCTCTACCCTGAAGTCCAGCAATGCCTGGTATGTGCAGAATTGGGTTACCAAGGTCACCCGGGTGGGCAACATCAATTATCCGACCGAAGCGCGGCAGGCGGGCATTTACGGTACTTTGCGAATGCTGGTTTCCCTGCAGAAAGATGGCACAATCAAGGAAGTGGCGGTTCTTCAGTCTTCCGGAAGCCGGGTGCTGGACGATGCCGCTATCCGAATCGTGCGTATGGCAGCGCCCTTTGCGCCCTTCCCGGAAGAAATGCGTAAAGAGGTGGACGAGCTGGAGATCATACGCACCTGGTCGTTCCAGCAGCGGGGGCTAACATCCGGATGACAAAACAACAGGAAGCACCGGCCAGTTTGAGGCACCATTTTCTGGTGGCTTCACCCTGGCTGGAAGATCCGCGGTTTCACGGTGGTGTTATCTATCTGTGCGAGCACTCCGATGAAGGCGCTCTGGGGTTGATGATCAACCAGCCGCTGGACATTCATCTGGGGGAAATACTCGAGCAGTTGGACATGCACGGTGGCGAGCTGGATTTGCCGGTGTACTGCGGCGGCCCGGTGCAACCGGAGCGGGGGTTTGTGCTGCATTCGCCGGAACGGCAATGGCAGAATACTGCCCAGGTGACAGACGAGGTGTTGTTGACCACATCGCGGGATGTGCTGGAAAGCATCGGCCGGGACGAGGGGCCCGAGTCCTATATCGTGGCGCTGGGCTACTCCGGCTGGAGCGAGGGCCAGCTCGAAGACGAGTTGGGTAGCAACGCCTGGTTAACCTGCCCTGCCACCACCGACATTCTGTTCCGTACGCCGCCCGATAAACGTTACACCGCTGTGCTTGGTCTGATGGGCATTGATCTGAACCAATTGAGTGACTCTATAGGCCATGCCTGAACCTGGAAACCGGCGTATTCTGGCGTTTGATTTTGGTACCCGGCGCATGGGCGTGGCCACCGGGCAGGAGATGCTGGGCAGCGGGCAGCCGCTGGCCATGTTACCGGCCAGAGATGGCATCCCGGACTGGTCGGATATCCAGCAGTTGCTGGCAGAGTGGCAGCCTGATGTTGTGCTGGTGGGCCTGCCACTGAATATGGATGGCAGCGAGAACGACATGTGTGCCCGGGCCCGGAAATTCGGCAAGCGCCTGCACGGGCGCTACCACGTGGCGGTGGAGATGGTGGACGAGCGCCTGACTAGCTTCGAGGCAAAAGGCGATGTGCTCTCGGCCGGTGGCAGCCGGGATTTTGGCCGTGATGGCGTGGATGACCGCGCGGCGGTACTGATACTGGAAACCTGGTGCCGGGAACAAACCGGTGGATCTGCTTGATGAGGCTTCAATGACCGTATTGCTGGAGATGAATGAGCTGCTCGATACGCTGGAAGGCGGGCTGCGAGGTGTGCTGGAAGCACGGGGCATCGACAACCCGGTGCTGATCGGTATTCGTACCGGAGGTGTCTGGGTGGCAGAGGCTCTGGGCAAGCGGCTGGGGCTGAGCGAGCCCTATGGCGCGCTGGACATCTCGTTTTACCGGGATGATTTCAGCCGTATTGGCCTGAACCCGACCGTGACCCCGTCCAGCCTTCCGTTTGATACCGAAGGCCGGGATATTATTCTGGTCGATGACGTGATCATGAGCGGGCGTACCATCCGGGCCGCAATGAACGAATTGTTCGATTATGGCCGCCCGGCCAGTATCATACTGGCGACTCTGATTGACCTTGGCGCCCGGGAGTTGCCCATTCAGCCCGATGCGGCCGGTCAGACGCTGGCACTGGCCCCCCGCCAGCGGGTGAAATTGCGTGGCCCCGAGCCCCTGACCATCGAGCTGCAGGAATCCGGACAGTAAAATTTCCTAATTGAAAACAGGCGAACCATGACCGCAAATGACCCTTCCCCGACCCATCTGCAGCTGACCCGGGATGGTCAGCTGCGGCATTTCCTGACGCTTGATGGCCTGGAGCGGCCGCTGCTGACCGATATTCTTGATACTGCCGACTCTTTTATCGAGGTGGGCGAGCGCAGCATCAAGAAAGTTCCCCTGCTGCGTGGCCGAACCGTCGTTAACCTGTTCTTCGAATCCAGTACCCGCACACGAAGCACGTTTGAGCTGGCCGCCAAGCGCCTGTCGGCAGACGTGCTCAACCTCGATATTTCCACATCGGCTACGTCCAAGGGCGAGACCCTGTCTGACACCCTGCTTAACCTCGAGGCCATGGCCAGCGATATGTTTGTGGTTCGCCACTCGCAGAGCGGCGCTCCCCATTTCATTGCAGAGAGCGTGACCCCAGGTGTGGCCATTATCAACGCGGGTGACGGCCGCCACGCCCATCCCACCCAGGCGATGCTGGATATGCTGACCATTCGCCAGCGCAAGGGCCGGTTTGAAGGTTTGAAAGTGGCGATTGTTGGTGATGTGCTGCATTCCCGGGTGGCCCGTTCCCAGATCCGGGCGTTGAACGAACTGGGCGCGGAGGAGGTTCGGGTGATTGCGCCGGGAACCCTGTTACCCCTCGATGTGGAGGATCTGGGCTGTACTGTGGAATACGATATGGCCCGGGGGATGAAAGACTTGGATGTAGTGATCATGCTGCGTCTGCAGAAAGAGCGGATGGAGGGCGCCCTGCTGCCGAGCGAACGGGAATTTTACCGGCTCTACGGGTTGAGCCAGGAGAAATTGTCCCTGGCCAGGCCCGACTGCATTGTTATGCACCCGGGGCCAATCAACCGGGGGGTGGAGATTGAATCAGCAGTGGCCGACGGCCCCCAGTCAGTGATTCTGAATCAGGTAACCAACGGCATTGCTATTCGAATGGCGGTTATGTCCATGGCCATGGGTGGGCAGATGGCGGAGCGTCAGCAAAAGCTGGCTGGGCAACAGGAGGGGCGGGCATGAGCGCGAAAGAACAGCGGGCAGGTATTGCCCTGACGATAACCGGTGGCCAGCTTTACGACAGTGAGCGTGGTCTGGTTGACAACCCGGGCCTGCTGATCCGCGATGGCCGGATAGCCGCCTTGGGTGCGGGTATTCACGAGGCGGGCGACACTCTGGACGCTGGCGGCCAGATTATTGCGCCTGGTTTCATCGATCTTTGTTGCAATCTGCGGGAGCCGGGTAACGGCCAGAAGGGCAATATCAGGTCGGAAACCCGAGCAGCGGCCCGTGGAGGTTTTTCCACCGTGTGCGCATCGCCGGAAACGTCACCAGTAAACGATTCCAGCGCCGTCACCAATCTCATTCTGGACGGTGCAGAGGCCCGAGGTGCAGTGAGGGTTCTGCCTATCGGTGCCATCACCCGGGGGCTTGAGGGGGAACTCCTCAGCGATATGGCCGGGCTGAAAGCTTCGGGCTGCGTGGCCGTTGGCAATGGCTCCCGCGGCGTGCGCAACGCCCGGATTCTGCGCCGCTGCATGGCCTATGCGAAAACCTTTGATCTGACGGTGATGTTCAGCCCGGAGAACAGTTCCCTGGCGGCAGATGGTTACGCCCACGATGGACAGGTAACCACCCGGCTGGGCATGCTGGGCATTCCTGAAGTGGCAGAAACGGCTGCGGTTATGGAAATGCTGTTGCTGGCGGAGGAAACCGGTGTTCACCTCCACCTGAGCCAGATATCCTGCGCCCGAAGTGTCGATATGATTGCCAATGCCCGAGCGCGGGGTGTGCCGGTGACGGCTGATGTGGCCATGCACCAGTTGTGTTTCACCGAGTCGGCACTGGCTGGCTTCGACAGCCGTTTCCACGTGCGGCCACCGCTGCGATCCGAGGCCGACCGCCAGGCTCTGCTCGCCGGTGTTCGGGCAGGCACGATCGCGGCGATTGCCAGCCAGCATCTGCCCCATGATTCGGCTGCGAAACAAGCGCCGCTGCCCGCGACGGAGCCTGGGTTGTCGAGCATCGAGACGGTGCTCTCTCTCGGGCTGGAGCTGGTTCAGCGTGGTGAGTTGGCACTTGCTGACCTGTTGCGCTCCCTGACGTCTGGTCCGGCAGGCATTCTTGGCCGCGAGGCGGACATCCGGGAAGGCGCTCCGGCCGACCTGTGCCTTTTTGATCCGCAAGCGCGATGGCAACCGTCGGCGGAAAGCCTGTTGTCGGTGGGTAAGCATGCTCCGGTTATCGGCCGGGCATTACCCGGGGTGGTGACCCTGACCCTGGTAGAAGGGCAGCCCGCCTGGCGCAGTGCCTGAGCCAGCACAAAAATGCGGCAGGGGTTGTCCAACCCCTGTCGACATCATCACAGAATCCGCCCCTGGCACTGAAATTTCTTGAAAACCGGCACCTGAGCCAACGTATCCTGTCGTCTGAACCCTGAGTATTCAGGATCATCCCGGAACAACGGGGTATCGGTCGATCCTGTACAGTATCACCGGCCCGACAATAACAATCAGGAGCCATGCCGTGCCAACCATCCGCCTTCTCCGCCCGCTTACGCTGCTGGCCACACTTTGCGCCAGTCTGGTGTTACCTTCCGTGTCTGTTGCCCAGGGCGATATTCTGGAGCGCAGCTTTTGTGTGTTTGATCCGGTCGGTGCCAGCGGGCCGCTGTTCGCCATTACCCGGGAGTTTCAGCCAGTGGCCCTGAAACAGGGTATCAGGCTCGACTTGAGAGCGTATACCGATGAAAAAGTAGCCGCGGAGGATTTCAAGGCAGGGCAGTGTGATGCGGTACTGCTTACAGGGACACGGGCCAGGGAGTTCAATAAGTTTACCGGAAGCCTTGAAGCAATGGGCGCGGTGCCGGGCGAGCAGGAGATGCGACTGCTTTACAACACCCTGAGCCAGCCCAAGGCCCGGCCTTTTTTGATTGACGGCCCCTACGAAGTGGCGGGCGTGTTTCCGGCGGGTGCGATTTACCTCTATACCCGGGATCGGGCGATCGATTCTGTCGACAAGTTGCAGGGCAAGCGAATTGCCACGCTGGACTACGACAGTGCCTCGGTGCGTATGGTGCGCCATGTGGGGGCGTCTGTGGTGGGCTCCAACTCCGCCAATTTTGCCGGAAAGTTTAATAACGGCAGTGTGGATCTGGCTTACGCGCCTGCGGTCGCATATCAGCCTCTGGAGTTGTACAAGGGCGTGAATACCCGGGGTGGCGTGTTCAAATACGCCATTGCCTATATGAATTTCCAGGTGATTCTGCACCGGGATCGCTTTCCGGATGCCGCCGGGCAGATGGTTCGTGATGAATCCATCAAGCGCATCGATCAGGCATACGACATTATTGCCGAAGCCGAGGCTGGGATTCCGGAGAGCGTCTGGATGCATCCGCCCGGGGAGGATGTGGCCGAGTACGATAAAATGCTCCGCCAGGTTCGGTTGTCGCTGTTGGAAGAGGGCGTATACGACGAACGGGCCATACGGCTGATGAAAGCCACCCGATGCCGGACAGACGGCACCCGCCCGGAATGTGCATCCTGATGACCTTGCCGGCCTGCGTTCTGCAGACCGGCGGCTCGATCAGTCCAGCGCTTCCCTGAAAGCCTTGCCCGGCTTGAAGCCGACGGTTTTGCTGGCTGGAATTTGAATGGCAGCCCCGGTCTGGGGATTGCGCCCGCTTCGTGCTTCTCTGCTGCGAATGTTGAACGTTCCGAAGCCGATCAGGCTCACGTCTTCGCCACGGGCTGCGGCCGCGGATATCTGATCGGTGAAGGCGTTGATGATTTCTCCGGCTTTGTCCCGGCTGAGCCCGGTCTGGCTGGCTATGGCGGCGGCAAGTTCAGGTTTTCTCATGGGCTTACTCCCGATAGACGGTTCTGTTGTTATTCAGAGCCTGCCGCTGCGTGCGATATTCGGCCCTGGCATCCGGCACTGGCTCCAGCAATCTATAGTGGCTTTACTTCCGCAACGCAACCCGGACTGACACTGCCTTTGCGGGCGATGTCTCATAAACCTGAGCCCAAGTTGGCCATAATAGAGCCCGCTTACAAAAGGTAACATTCGGCCGCTGCGCCCGGCTGTTACCCCTCTACGACAACAAAAAACGGGTAAGACACTATGACAGGCTGGCGAGGAAACGCGCGCATCAGCTCAGGGCTTCGGGGCACTTTGGCAACGGTTTTTGCCAGTGTGGCACTGGCCGGTTGTGGCGCCATGAACCAGATGCTCTACAAAACAACAGGCGATGTGATGCAGGGTTTTTCCCGGGATCATACCGTGCCGTATCTGCTGCAGACCGACGATCTTGCCATGGGCTGTTCCATGAGTGAAGCCACCGCCCCCCTCCTGATGTCGTTCGGGCGGGTTACCAGCGAGCCCGACCAGTTGGCCGTTATGCTGTATCTCTCATCCGGCACCTGTGCCGAAGAGCAGGCCAGAGAGCACGAGTTGCAGGCGTTGTCGGCGATGCATGCCATGCAGGCAACCGCCGCAGAGGATGCATACATCCGGCAAAAGCGGGCCCATGCACTGGCAGCCCGCCGTTATCTGAAAGGCTGGCAGCATCACAACCGGTTTTACGGCAACCCTGATAGCAGCGAATGCCCGGATTTTGACGATGACCTGGACGAATTTATGTATATGGCGGGTCTGCTGTCCGGCTTGCAGGCGCTGAATGCTCAGATCCAGTCCACCAGTTCTGAAGGCGTTCCATTCAATACCGGGTCGGTGGTTGGTCGCGCTGCCCGTTGCCTCGACAACAAGAAGTGGTGGGGGGCTCCGATGGCGCTGAGAGCGGCAGTCTGGTCGATGGTGCCCGGCACCCAGCCTCAGGGTGAGGATGCGTTTGAGCGCCTGGATATTGCTGCTGGCCAGGGTAAGGCTGCGGGTGTGCGCCTTGGTCATGTGTTCCAGGCTATTGCCGCCCTGAACAAAAGTGATGAGCCTCTGGTGAAGTCGGTTATCCGGGATCACGCGGCGTCTCTGGATCAGCAACCTGCAGACCCGCAGTGGCGGTTCGTCGATGCCATGGCAACCAATATGCTGGTGGCCATATCCGACCGGCTCTGGGTGGAACATACCGGGCATAGAACGCCAATGGGTCAGTTCGGAAGCTTCTGGGATGACTCGCAGGCACCGGTTGAAACCATGGATCTGGACGATCTGTTGTAAATTCTCAGGCACTGGAGTATTGCCTCATGATTCAGGGTAGGGTGCATCGCACTGGCCTGGAGTGGTTGTCGTCTCTGCCAGCCTGCCTGTTGTTGCTGGCCGTGGTGTTGTTTTCCACCAGCAGTGACATCCATAACCAGATGCTACAGGCCGGAGAACAGCTCTGGAGTGGCTATTACAAGCTGCGAATGGATCCGGAGGTGCCGGAGTGCAATCCGAACCGGGATGTAGATGCAGAGGTTGCGCGTGAGTTGGCACTCGCGCCCCCGGCAAACGACCCCATGGCGGCGTTGTTGGGCGAGTACGATAAAGATCCGGCTGAAGTGCGGGTGGCTGTCGAGCGTGCGCTGGCAGATTGCCGGGCAGCCCATGTGGGTTATCAGCAATTGCAGGGCAGCCTGACGCCCGGAGTCAGGATCTATCGGTCTCTGGAGCTCTTTGTGGCCGACCTGATCTCATTTGGCTTGACGGCACAGCGATATCTGCTGGTGATCCTGGTTATGCTCTGTGCGGTGACGGCAACGCTGACGCGCCACCATATAGCCATGCGCGCCATGGAAACCCGTCTGGATCATGTGGTATCCCATACCCTGCAGACGATCGCCAATGCGATGTTGTTTGCTTCGTCGGTGATTTTCCGCCAGTCCAGTCTGGCGAGCAGCACCACGGTTTCGGCCGGGGAACTGCTGCTGCATAACTTCTGGATTACCGGGTTTGCATGTTTGACCCTGGCCAGCCTGTTTCGGCTGTTCCGGGCGCCAGCGGGGCTGAAAGCGGGCGGCAACCCTGCCCAAGCGCTCCTGGCTGTGCCTTTGTATACCGTTATGTGCCTGATATCCGGCACCTATTTTGCGCTGATTGGCCACTCGTCCGGCATTGGTATATATCTGGGCAAGATGATGGAGCTGTCTGACATGTTTCTCAATGTTGGCCTCTATGTCTGGGTTGGTATGATGCTGAAACAGACCCGGGTAGCGACCCTGGTCTTTAATGTTTTCCGCCCCTGGCGCATGCCGCCGGAGCTGCTGGCGGTGGTTGCGGTGCTGGTGGCGGCAGTGCCCACCGCCTATACCGGAGCATCCGGTATCTTTGTGATCGCGGCCGGGGCGGTGATTTACAGTGAGCTGCGGGCTGCCGGTGCCCGCCGGCATCTGGCGCTGGCGGCAACGGCGATGTCCGGATCTCTGGGTGTGGTATTGCGGCCTTGCCTGCTGGTGGTGGTGATTGCCTACCTGAACCGGGAGGTAACCACCGACGAGTTATTTGCCTGGGGCGGCTGGGTATTCGTGCTGACGGCTACCCTGTTTGCCGCTGTTGCCCTGGTGTGCAACCGCCAAAGCCCACTTAATCTGGCGCCTGCCGCTGAGGCCTTTCCCGCCTCGGTGCGGGCGCTTCGTCCATTAGCGCCCTATCTCGCGGTTGGTTTTGCCGTGGTACTGTTCTACCGCTATGCCCTTAACGTTGCGATGGATGAGTTTTCAGCACCCCGGTTATTGCCCGTAATCATGCTGGCGATTTTGTTATACGAACATATCAGCCTGCGCAAGGGCAAAGGCGGGGCGTCGGGTGAGCTGGACCATCCAGGGCTGGAGCAAAGCGTCCGCCGCGCCACCAATGATACGACGGCAGAAATTGGAGCGCTGTTGCTGTTGCTGGGATTGTCTGTAAGCCTGGGCGGTGTCATCGAGCGGGCTCATATCATGGATGCGTTCCCGCAGGCGTTCGACAGTGCCTGGACTGCCATGCTGCTGATGGTTCTGATCCTGGTGGTGCTGGGTATGATTATGGATGCGTTCGGGGCGGTGATCCTGGTTACTGCAACGGTAGCCGGTATTGCCTACGCCAGTGGCATTCATCCGATTCACTTCTGGATGGTCACCCTGGTGGCCTTCGAGCTGGGTTACCTGAGCCCGCCTGTTGCCCTCAACCACCTGCTTACCCGGCAGGTGGTGGGGGAGGCCGAGGTGCTTGCGGCCCAGCAGGAACCGGGCAACTTTTACCAGCGCCACGAACGGATCATCATGCCGCTGATTGCCATGGGGATGGCGCTGGTACTGGTTGCGTTCGGTCCCCTGCTGTTCTACGCGATGTAACCGTATGCCACGCCGGTAGCCCGGGCTTATCGCATCAGTACAGTGGCTCGCTTCAACAGGGGCTGCGCCCGGCTGGTGCGGTTTCTGGCGAGCAGGGTATCGGCCATGGCCAGATAGGATTCAGCCAGTCGCCGCTCTGCCGCCACGACTTCTTCGAACTCTTCCGGAAGCTGTTTTTTCAGTGCCTGAATGTCGTCGAATACCTTATCCAACTGTGAGCTGGAACGGGCGCCTTCGATGCTTTCCGACCACTGGCTGAATTTACGCGCGTAAAATGCCAGTGCCGCTTCTCTGGGGAAGGGTTGCAACCCATCTTCTTTGGCGGTTTCCCGGTACCGCGCCAGGGCGCTGGCTGCATCTTTGAGCTTTTCAAGCTCCAGGCGCTGTTCGTCGGTTTCTGTCACCTGGGCAAAAAACCGGTTGCCTATGGTTAGCAGGTGCGCTTGCCGGGGAGCATCGAATGCATCGAGTGCATTGCCAACCCGTTTCATGTAACCGGCGATGGCGGTGTCGGATGGCCGGGATAGCTGGCCGCCCAGAAATTCCAGATTCTGCGCCAGTTTCAGCAGTGTCCCGGATTCTTCCGCATTCGTGTAGTTGCCCTGTGTCAGGGTGGAGTTGATCTCTTTGTCCAGCGCCTGCTGCAAAGCGATCTGGCGATCTTCAATTCGGGCCTTCACCCTGCGCAGTTCTGCATCCCTGGGAAACAGGGTCAGCGCGCTACGGATGTCATCCAGAGCTTGGGGAATGTTTGGCAGGCCATTGTCTGCATCTGGCTTGAGTGCCTGGTCGATCTGGTTCAGGTAATGGCTCACCAGCGATTCCTGGCGGAGTTTCAGCAAGCCCGCCCGCTCGATTTCAGGCTGCTGCTGAACCTCTTGCAGCAGCTGTGCGGGGGGGACATCTTTCAGTGAAGCAAGGTATGCCTGCTGCTGTGAGAGGTCATTCATGGACTGCCTGGCCAGCCCGGCTTCGGCCAGGCTGCTTTGCCAGGCCATGGCAGCGGCAGAGAGCGCGCCTACCGTCAGCGTAATCTGGGCGGCTGTTGCCCAGGGCAGGGGGGTAATAGCCCGCTTGAACCGGTCGATAGACAGGGTGTTCTGGTTGCCCAACAGCTGTTGTTTCAGGCTCAGCCAGACTTTCAGAGGCATATTGCCGGGCCGCGACACGCGGGCTGCCTGCCGTTGCTCTTTGGTCAGTGATTGCCGGTTGAACGGATGCTGAGCGCTCAGCAGCTCATAGCAAATACAGGCCAGAGCAAAGACGTCCGCTTTGCTGGTGGGCTCTTTGTCGTCTGCCAGTTCCGGCAGGGAGTACGCCGGGGTATAGCCGTACACCGACGTTTCGTCCCGCGCCGGGCTGAGGAAGTCTTCCTGAAGCGGATCTGTGAGCACCCTTGACACGCCAAAATCCAGCAGTTTGATCTGCCCGGTGCGGGTAAAGAATATATTGGAGGGCTTGAGATCCGCGTGTACGACACTGTGCTTGTGGGCATAAGTCAGGGCGGCAAGAATTTGCTCGATGATTTCCCGAACCCCTTTCCACTTCAGCCCGTTTGGCCGCGAGCGCTGAATCATCCGGCTCAGGGGTTCGCCTTCCAGCAGCTCCATCACCATGAAGCAGGTGTCGCCATCTTGCTGCAGATCCAGCACCCGAATGATGTTGGGATGACTCAGCCTCCGGGTTTTGGCGACTTCCCGGGCCAGAACTCCCAGGGTTCCCTCCTGATTCAGCATGTCCGGCTTGAGAATTTTGATGGCTACCTGGCAGTCGCTGGCACCGGCGGACTCCAACTGGATATCCACCGCGCGATAGACATCGCTCATGCCCCCCGAGGCAATCAGCGCTTCGATCCGATAGCGATCATTGAGGATCTCGCCGATCCACTTATGCTTGCTCGCTTTTTCAGACATTATCAGCCCCCCACCAGCACGGTTGGGTTGCCGACAACGATCTCGCCACCGTGTTCGGTGAGGTCGCCCACCCGGGCAACCGGCAGTCCGTTGGCAAACACCGTGGCCGACCCCTGAACAATGGTGTCGGGAGGGCCAACACACACCAGCTTGTCAGTCATTCTGGCGACGGGTTGGCCACCGGTGAAAACGTTAGGAGAGGCTGCCAGAGTAGGGCCTCCAACGTGCGGCACAGGGCCGTTGAAGGCGGGGCAACGATGGAAGGCCCCGAGAAAAGCAATTGGCTTGCTCATGTGCAATGCGTCCCTGAAAAATCGGCTGTCCGTAGGTGTTACCGGGCAGAATGTTCTGCCATCCGACTAGTCAGGTCAACCCCTCGCTGTGGACGAAGTCTTAAATATTGACAATGTCGTTTGACGAAAATTGACAGTTCAGGGTTGCTTGCATAGTATCTTGCCCGAGATTGCTGACGCTCCGGAGAGGGGCATTTCCTCGGCAATTTCGGGTTTTCACACATTGAGTCCAGGGAACAGGAGAGTGGGATCGGCGTCGATTGCCCGGTTCCTGGCGCACAGGGAAGAGTATGGCAATGCTGCTAGAACTCAACATCACCAGTTACCAGAGGCTTTCGCCCAGTGTGTCGGGCCGTAAACTGATCGAGCCCGGTCAGGTGGTAACGGTGGGCCGTTCCCCGGATTGCCACTGGCACTTGCCGGATCCCTCCCGTGTTCTCTCCTCCAGCCATGCCGAGTTCCGGCTGGATGGTAATCGTTTCGTTGTAGCCGATACCTCAACCAATGGCTTGTTCCTGAACGGAAGCCAGACACCGGTTGGGCGCGACAATATGGCCGAACTTGCAGACGGCGACGTTCTGCGCTTGGGGGACTTCGAGCTTTCGGTCACTGTTCGATCAAGCCATGAATCACCCGCCTCTTCCGTGGCCGAATCTGCTTCAGTGGCCGACTCTGCACCCGACCTTCCGGCAGCGGGCCTGGCCCCAGTGGCGAGCCCGGCGATGATGAGCGAGCCGGTTCAGCCTGAAGCGGCAGCCATTCCGGAGTCACCGACAAGGGTGTCCGGTAACGACTTCCGGGATTTTCTTGGCGCCGGGCTCGGCGAGCGGGTGATGGAAGACAGTCATGTCTCGCTGCCAGAGCCTGAAATCCCCGGAGAATGGAACTGGGGAGCCCCCGTAGCACCTGCCGACCGACAGGAACCTCGCCATCCAACCTCTTATGCGGATCCGGTTATGCCGGAACAGGCAGCGGCCAGGGGCAGCGATACCGAGTTGCTATCGGCGATATTTGAAGGGCTTGGGCTGCATGCAGAACGAGTAGAAGATGCCGGGCCGGAATTCGGTCGTCAGCTCGGCGCGCTTACCCGTGTTCTGCTGGATCGTCTGTTGGACCTGATGCATGTCCGGGCACGGCAGAAACAGCAGCTCCGGGTTGCGCAGACGCTGTTTCAGCGCAGTGAGAACAATCCTCTGAAATTCTCCGCCACACCCCAGGATGCCATAGACAGCCTGTTACTGCGCCCCCATGGGGCAAACCTGGGGCCGATAGATTCGGTGAATCGCGCCTTCGACGATCTGTTCTCCCATGAGCAGGCGCTGCTCAAGGGTGTTGAAGCCGTGGTTCAGGACATTCTGGCGGATCCGCCGGAAGTAAAGGATGCAATTGGAGTGAAAGGTGTTTTCGGTCGCCGTAAAGCGATTGAAACAATGCAGCGGCATCGTTCCTGGCAGAAAGAACAATACGGCAGCAACGACCGAATGCTGAGAAGCGATGTCTTTATCGAAGCCTATGAAGAGGCTGCCGACGGCAACAGCGAATCCGGGGGAGCATGATCAGATGATTCGGGCAGTAGTAGCGTTAACGCTTGTGCTGATGTTGGGTGGCTGCGTGGTTGCAAACGCAATTGTTGACCCCTACACCGATCTTAACTTCAAAGCGTACGGCAATATCAATCCGGACGACAGTGGCCGTTCTTCGCCGCTGGTTGTGCGGGTGTACGAGCTGAATTCCGCTGCGGCCTTCAAAGATGCCGGTTTCTTCGAACTCTACGACAATGCTCCGGAGGTTCTCGGGGAAACGCTGCTGGGTACAACAGAGCTGATTGTTCGCCCGGGGCGCGGGCGTAATCAGATGATGCGCTTGCACCACAATACCACCCACCTGGGCATTATCGGAGCGTTCCGTGATATCGACAACGCCGAGTGGAAACTCACGCTGGTTGCGAACCCGCGCGACTACAAAAACCGTGATATCAGGATTGATAGCCGCTCAATTTCACGGGACGAGAGCTGACTCGGATAGCAACGTCATCTTGCCAGTTCATGAACAAGGGATGCAGTAAATCATGGATCGAATAGCCAAAGTTGCCTGGTCGGAAGGTATGTTGCTCCGGCCCCAGCACTTCCAGCAGCAGGACCGGTTCCTGTATCAGGCAGCGCGCAATCGTCATGCGCGAACCGCCATTCACGGTTACGGTATTTCCCACCTCGAACTGGATGCTCAGGCCCTGGGCCTGAGCCAGGTATCACTGGTGAAGGTGGCCGGTATCTTCCCGGATGGCATGCCCTTCAGCTTTGACCAGACCGAAAAGCTGGTTCTTGAGGTTCCGAAAGACGCCCGTGATGAGCTGGTGTATCTGGTGTTGCCCATGGAAAAACTGGCGGGCACCAATGTTGCCGCAGATGCGGGGACTCAGGGTGCCCGGTATCGTTTTGAGGAAGTCAGCCTGCTGGACGACTCGGCAGACGATGGTGAGGAAGAGCTGTTGGGGCTGGCCAACCTCAACCCCCGGCTCAAGCTGGGCCGCGATGATCTGGCAGGGTTCGTTTATCTGGCGGTCGCCAGAATTGTTGAGGTTGTGAATGAAAAAGAGGTCAAACTTGACCGTGGTTTCATTCCTCCAACCCTCGACGTTGATGCCATTGCCCCGCTCGCCTCGTTCCTGCGCGAAATACTGGGCATGGTTAAGCAGCGGGCCAAGGCACTGGCCGTGCGCATGCAAAAGGGCGCAGAGCAGTCCTCAACCCTGTTTGACGTGCTGATGCTGCAGACCCTGAATCGCTGGCAGCCCATGCTCGAGCACTTGAAAGCCTCGCCGCAGGTGCACCCCGAACGTTTTTACGAGCTTGCGGTTACCCTGACCGGAGAGCTGGCGTTGTTTACCCGGGCTGACAAGATGGTTCCTGATCTTCCCGGCTATCGTCATGACCAGCTTACCGAGACCTTCGGTGATCTGGCCGCTCTGTTGAGCCAGTCTCTCAGTACCGTGCTGGAGCAGACCGCGATTGCCCTGAAGCTGGAAAACGCCCAGTACGGCATCCGGGTTGCGCCGCTGCCCGACAGCAGTGTTCTGGAGTCATCCCAGTTCGTGCTGGCGGTCAAGGCGGATCTGCCAACCGAGGATATTCGCCGTCGCCTGCCTGCCCAGATCAAGCTTGGTGCCGTGGAACACATCCGGGATCTGGTCAACAACCACTTGCCCGGCATACCCGTCAGTGCCTTGCCGGTGGCGCCCCGGCAGATTCCTTATCACGCCGGGTATCACTACTTCCTGCTTGATGGAAGCAGTGAGCGTTGGCAGCACCTCCGGCAGAGTGGCGGGCTGGCAATTCATGTGTCCGGTAACTATCCGGGCCTGGAACTCGAGCTCTGGTCGGTGCGGCAATAGCCCGCCCGTGATACTGCAGGGATTGCATCATGAACGATAGCACCATTCTCAAACCCCGCCCCGGAGCGCGCCAGGCCGCTGGTCCGGCTCCCGCCGCATCACCCCGGCCAGTGGATCAGACCGTTGTGGCCTCGGCGCCGCAGGCAGCATCCGGATACAGCCGTTTCAAACTACCGGAAACCCGCCTTGGGCCGGTGTGTGACAATGCGTCGAAACTGCTGTCTCTTGCGGTTCGCCTGCCGGATGCCGAGCAGGTGGAGGATGTGGCTGAGCTGCGCCGGCAATGCGTGGAGCTGGTGCGAGAGTACCAGGCCAACCTTAAGGCTGCCGGGCAAACCTCCGAGACGGTTGAAACAGCGTCTTACTGCGTCTGCGCGTTGATTGATGAGATTGTACTCAACAGCAACTGGGGCGAGAGCGGCTACTGGGCGGCGCACTCTCTGTTGTCCGAGTTTCACTCCCAGACCTGGTCCGGCGCTTATTTCTTTGATCTGGTTGCGGCAGCCCGGCGCACAGCGCACACCGATGTTCTGATGCTTCAGTACCTGTGTTTGTCGCTGGGATTCAAAGGCAAGTACCGTGTTGAGGCCCGGGGCCAGGAAGATCTCGAAACCTTGCGGGATTGCCTCTATCACGAAATCAGCAGTGCGCGTGGCACCCTGGGTACGCCTTTCGAAAAGAGCTGGGAGCAGAAAATACTGTCGGGTCCCGGTGTTGCCCGGGGGTTGCCGGTCTGGGTGGGGGCAGCGGTTGCCGCCATGGTGTTGATGATCTTCTACATGGGCTTCTCTCACCGGCTGGATGCCAACGCGGAACCGGTACTCCGCGCCATGTCTGCGCTGGCGATGCCGGAAGTCCAGAAAGCCTCGGGTACGGCAGATCCCGGCCAGGCCAATTACCTTCGACGTGTGTTGCAAACCGAGATCGACAAAGGCCTGGTGGCGTTGGACACCACCGATGATGGCCGGGTGACGCTGAGCATCGGGAACGAATCCCTGTTCGGCTCCGGTGCGGCCCTTCTTCGGGAAGACATTCGCCCCCTGATGAGCAAGATTGCCCGGGCACTGGAGTCGACCACAGGCGCCATTATGGTGGTTGGCCATACCGACAGCCAGCCGATAGCGACCAGTCAGTACCCTTCCAACTGGCACCTGTCTCTGGCGCGGGCGACGTCGGTATCAGACGAATTGGCGGGTTCGGCGGCTTTGAAAGGCCGCTTGTGGCCGGAGGGCCGTGGCGATACCGAGCCGAGATTCGATAATTCATCTGCTGAGAATCGGGCCCGTAACCGGCGGGTCGAAATCAGCCTGATTCCCTGAAAACGGACTTACGAGTACTTGAGGTAAATACATGGCATGGATTCGCCGGATGCTGTCCCGGATTACATTGAGAGCCGTATTCGTTGTATTCGGGTTCGTTGCACTTGCCGTATTGGTCTGGTTCGGAGGGCCGTTCCTTGCCATCGCTGACTGGAAACCGCTGGCTTCGGGTATAGCGCGGGTCTCGTTTCTGCTGACCCTGATCATCGTGTATCTGGCACTGGAGCTCTGGCGGTCGCGTAAGGAGCGGCGGGATAACGAGCGGGTGGTCGAAGAAATGATGGCTACCGACGAAGGCGATGAGCTGCTTCAGGAAGAACTCGAGACCCAGCGAAGTAACATGCGCAAGGCACTTGCGCTGGTTAAGAAGTGGAAGTCTGGCCGTTTCAGTTCGGTGTATCAGTTGCCCTGGTACATGATTGTCGGCGCCCCTGGCTCCGGAAAATCGACAGCCCTGCTTAACTCCGGCCTGGAATTCCCCCTGAAAAGCGAGATGGGTCTTGATCCGGTTAAAGGCCTGGGAGGGACGCGCTATTGTGACTGGTGGTTCACCAATCGTGCGGTAATCATTGATACTGCCGGGCGTTATACCACCCAGGAAGCTGGCGACAAGCGCGATGCCAAGGGCTGGAACTCGTTTCTGGGGCTGCTCAAGAAGTATCGTTCCCGACAGCCGATCAATGGCGTTATTGTCGCGGTCAGCGTGGCAGATTTGCTGGAGCAGACGCCGACGGAGCAGGCGATACATGCAAGAGCCATCAAGCAACGGGTGCAGGAGCTTCGAAACCGGCTTGGGGTGGTGTTTCCTGTTTATGTCATGCTGACCAAATTCGACTTGCTGGAGGGTTTCGTTGATACCTTCGGTATGCTTTCAGAGCAGGAGCGTGAAGAGGTTCTGGGTATCACCTTTGACCTCGACACCGTGCGCGATGCAGAGAAACTGCCGAAGATCTTCGAGCAGGAATTCGATCAGCTGCTTAACCGTCTCAGCGGCTTCCTGCTGCACCGCTTGAAGCAGGAAAGGGCTCCCGCTACCCGGCACAGAATCTACGAGTTTCCTAAACAGGTGGCTTTGTTGCGAACGCCTCTGTGGAATCTGGTTAAAGACGTGTTCTTCCCTTCCGCGTACGAGGAAGTGCCGTTGCTCCGGGGGGTGTACCTGGTTTCGTCTGAGCAGGGGCAGGCGGGCTATGACAAAGTCTCCGGCATTGTCGACCAGCAATTCCGCTTGCGCTCCCCCAAAGCCTCCCGCGATACCCGGAGCCTGCCCAGTGGAGGGTTTTTCCAGCATAAACTCTTTGATCGGATCATTTTTTCCGAGCATGGCCTGGCCGTTACCGACAGTGGCAAGGCCCGCCAGCGGATGCTGGTTCGCCGGTTCGCGTTTTCTGCGATGGCGGTTCTGACGCTGGCGCTATCGGTGACCTGGTACACCGACTACGCCCGGGCCAGAGACCTGATTGCAGGTTTTGAAACCCGTGCGGACGGGCTCAGGGATACCCTGCAGCGGGTGCCAAAAGATGCAGACTGGCTGGCCATGGAAACGGTGCTTAATGAATCCTCGGAGCTTACTGGTGCGGCCCGGGAGCCCCGTCAGCATGGCATTTCCTCTCTTGGTTATTTCCAGCTGGAGGCCCTGCAGCAGGCGGCTTTGGGAGTGCATGGCCGGGTGTTGCAGTATCGCCTGGCAACCACACTTCAGGACACCCTGGAAGCCGATATCCAGCAACACCTGGATAACCCCGAGTATCTGTATGAAGCACTGAAAAGTTACCTGATGTTGGGTGACCGGAGCCGCTTCGACAGGGATCAGGTAACGCTGTGGCTCTCGTTCATGCTACAGAACCAGCTTCCCGGTGAAATCAACCGGCCGCAGAGGGAATCTCTGCTGGGGCACCTCGAGAGTTATCTCGCGCTTGAACAGCCCCTGCGAGTTACCCCGGGGCTGGTTGAAGTGGCACGCAATGAGCTGACCTCTGTCCCCTTGTCCGAGCGCGCCTATCAGCGCATTCGCCTGGATGCCCAGGCGGCGGGCCTGCCGGAATTCCGGCTACCCATGGTTCTGGGAACGGTCGCGGCAGAAGTGTTTGAACGCCGTTCTGGCCGGAGCCTGCACGATGGCATTCCCGCACTGTATACCAAAGCTGGCTATCAAGGGGTGTTCGAGCCCGAGCGTGACCAGATCGTCAGTCATCTTCTGGAAGATTCCTGGGTTTACGGGGAAGATTCGGCGGCTTACCGCAACCTCGATGAAGAGCGCATCAAGGCGTTGGTCGAGGATCATTATTTCCGTGACTATGTGCATGCCTGGGATTCGTTAATGTCGGATCTCAAGATCCGCTCATTCCAGAGCCCGGATCAGGGGCGTTATCTGACCAGCCTGATCAGCGGGCCGGATGCGCCTCTGAACCGCCTGGTGTCTGCTGTTAAATACAATACCCAACTGGCAGTGGCACCAGACAAGACCTCAGAAGCCGCTGATGCGGCCAAAGGCCAGGCAGTGCGGGAGGTGACTCGGAACAGCCGTGCGCTGGATCGCCTGAACCGCATTCTTCCACTGGCCGGGGAGGAGCCGGTAGAGACCACCATGGTGGACGATGCGTTCAAGGTGCTGCACAACATCAAGGAAGAAACTTTCCAATCGTTGCAGGACAGCGCACGAATCATGTCCCGGTATTTTGCCGAGCAGTCGGGTGGTAGCAATCGGTTCCAGACTGTATCCCGAAGCGACTTCAACACTGCTGTAACCAGCTTCTATGCCACTGTGGGTAATACCCAGTCGGATCACCTGGATTCGATTGTGGCTGACTTTGCGCGCGAATCCCGAGGTCTGGTGCGATCTTCTGCAACTCAGAAAATTAATGGTTTGTGGCGCAATCAGGTTTACCGTGAGTTTCAATCTGCGCTGGCCGGACTTTACCCTCTTGACCCGGAAGCCAGCGAGGAAGTGGGGCTGGCGGATTTCAGCCAGTTCTTTGGCCATGGCGGCACCATTGATACCTTTTTCAATAGCTATCTGGCCGATCACGTTGATACCTCCACCAACCCCTGGAAACTGTCAACGGATCTCAATATCCGCCGTGACAGCCTGAGGTTTTTCCAGAGAGCCAACCGAATCCGAAATGCCTTCTTCGAGGACGGCACCAAGAATCTGAAGGTGTCTTACGCGGTGCAGCCGGTATACCTGGATAACCGTGTGACCCAGTTCAGCGTGGAAGCCGGTGGTTCTGAAATGGTGTATCGCCATGGGCCTGCGCGCAAACACCACTTTGAGTGGCCCGGTGAAAACCCGGGCCTGGTGCGAATTGCCGTGAACCCGGGCTCCACCACCGATGCAGTGGTTCAGCGTAACTTTCCGGGTGACTGGGGGCTGTTCAGAATGCTGAAAGCCTACGATGGCGTACAGGGAGATGGCCGTGACCTTACCCTGGAAATCATGCTCAGTGACTATCTGGCCCGTTTGCGCATCGAGCCTGCCTCAGTGCGGCATCCGTTCGCAGAAGGTCTGATCGAAAACTTCACCCTGCCGGCCAGGCTGTAATCAGGAGACAAGGTCATGTGGGGTTATATGGGCAAGGTGCCCGCCAGAGGAGACTTTGTGGCTGCGGATATACGGCCGGAAGTGCGCGATCTGTTTTTCGAGTGGTTTCAGGGTGCCCTGGCGGTCAGCCGGGATCAGCTTGCGGACGCGTGGATGGACGCTTACCTGACATCTCCGATCTGGCATTTCTCTGCCTCACCGGGCGGCATTCTTGATACGGGCCTGGTGGGCACGTTGATTCCGTCTGTGGATCGGGTAGGCCGGCACTTTCCGTTTCTGGTGGTCAGGGAGTTTGGCGGGCAGGGACTGGATGGCTGGCGCGACCCTCAGTGGGCGTCCGCTATGGAAGACTGCATTCTGGCGGTACTCGAAGATGACTGGCGCGAAGAAACCTGGCGTCAGCAACTGATGGCTTTGCAGGCACCAGAGCCCACCCGTGCACGTATGCACTGGCCCAAGGCCGACGGCAATCTGGTGCTGTCGACCGCCAGTAGCGAAGCCGATTGGCTGGAGGCCATGCTTCGCAAGGACAATCGCACTGTTATCTGGTGGACCCAGGGCTCTGCCTTTGTGGAGCCGGTCACTCTGCTAACCGAGGGGCTACCGAAGATCGGGCAGTTTGTGTCCATGATGGTTGGCCAGTGGAGTAATCACGGCTGGCTCGAGGCAGCGGTTGTCGGGGAGCAGGCTTGATATGCGCTTTTCATCCGCAGAGTTTACAGACATCGGAGCTGTTCGGGATCACAACGAAGACGCCTTCCTGGCCTTTCCTGAGGGCGCACTTTGGGTTGTGGCCGACGGCATGGGTGGGCACCAGGCTGGTGAAGTTGCCAGTGCCCTGATCTGTGACACCGTCAGTTCGGAGTGGCACCGTTACGGGGGGAGTCTGGATAACCTCCAGCTTCGGGCAGCTTTCGAGCTTGCCAACCGCCGCATTCGACAATATGGCGAAGAAACGTTGCCGGGGGCCACGCTGGGCTCGACCATGGTCGCGCTGAATATTACCGATGGCCGCTATTGCGTGCACTGGATCGGTGACAGCCGTGCCTACCTTTTGCGAAACGGCCGGTTGCGATGCTTATCCAGAGATCACAGCCAGGTGGCAGAGTTGGTTGAGCAGGGTCTGTTGTCGGAGGAAGAGGCTGAGACACACCCGTTGTCGAATGTGATTACCCGTGCGCTTGGTGTCGAGGCGGAACCCCGGATCGACCAGGTGGAGGGGAACGTTGAGCCCGGTGACCGGTTCTTGTTGTGCAGTGATGGCATCAGCCGCGAATTCGCCCTGCGCGAACTGGAAGTGTTGCTGTCGGATGAGCCGATCGAGGATATCAGCAGGGCCCTGCGGCATGCCGCGCTGGTCAAGGGCTGCCGTGACAATATCACATCGGTCATTGTACAGATTGATCAGGCCGCCGCCGGGCAAGTCCGGGGCAGTAGCGATTCAACTCTTCCGGTGCGGCAATGGGTTCAGTAATGGAAGCAATCGGAGACGTTATGAGTGAGGAGTACAGCAGCCAGTTGCCTATGGATCGGTTGCTGGCGGATATCTCGGAATCTTCCCCGTGTGGAGATGATACCCGTGAGGATGCTTCGCCTGCCTCGCCCTACTTCACACTCAAGGATCTCAGAAACCAGGCCCGGGCGCAGGAGCGCCAGGTATTCTCGGACGAGGAGCCGCCGCAGATACCCCAGTGGCGCCAGCTTCTGGAAGAGATTCCAGGCGTACTTGAAAGCCGTTCCAAAGACCTGGAATTTGTGGCCTGGCTGATTGAAGCCTTGTGCCGGGAACGGGGATTCGATGGTTTGACTGACGGCTTTGATCTGGCCCGGGCTCTGATCGAGACCTTCTGGGATCAGATCTACCCGCTGCCGGACGAAGAGGGCCTGGAAACCCGCATTGCGCCTTTGGTTGGGCTGAACGGGCTGGACGGCGAGGGTACGCTGATCAAACCGATCATTTCGGTGCCCCTGTTCTTTGATGGCGACGGCTCTACATCCTATGCAACCTGGCACGCGGAGCAGGCTACCGAAGTCGCACGGCTGGATTCGGCACGGGCCGAAGCGCGTATCCGGAGCGGCGCCATGTCGCTTGAGGTTCTTGAAAAGGCTGTGCGGGAAACCCCCACGGAACACCTGGCCGACATGCGCCTGTCAATTGAACGGTGCAAAACCGCATTTGCCGCGCTGTCAGACACCATGGATCAGGCCATGGAGGGAGACCCGCAGCCCACCTCCAATATCCGCAAGGCTCTGGAGCGTTGCCAGCTGACGCTGAACCACCATGCCGGCCAGCGGATTGATGACTACCTGGCTGCGCAGGCCCAGTCCCGCGAAGCGGATGAGGCGGACGCAGCCGCCGGGCTGGAGGAGGCTCCCGGAGTCGCTCAGGCCGCGCGGGGAGCCCGGGTCGACCCGGTAAAAGTAGCCATAGAAAGCCGCAAGGATGCCCTGGTTCAGTTGAGAAAGCTGTCGGAATTTTTTCTCAGTACAGAGCCTCATTCACCGGTTTCCTATGCGATTTTACGGGCAGTTCGATGGAGTGAGCTGTCATTGCCGGAACTTATGGATGAGTTGATATCCGATAACGGAGCCCGGGACGGGTTCTTCAAACTAACCGGTGTGCCTGCCCCCGAGCAGCAGGAATGACCACTGGCAAATCAACAGTGACGCTCAAAAGGAGACAGTAATATGGAAAGCATCCACAACAAACTGTCCCGGGTTCGCAAGCCCCGGGTGCATATAACTTACGATGTGGAAACAGAGGGAGCTCTGGTCAAAAAGGAGTTGCCTTTTGTGGTTGGGGTGATGGGGGATTTCACCGGTAACAACAATACCGACCTGAAGCCTCTGAAGGATCGCCGGTTTATTCAGATTGACCGGGATAACTTCGGTGATGTTATGCGCCGGATGAGCCCCAGCCTGCGCCTGAAAGTGGACAACAAACTGGCGGATGACGGTTCTCAGATGTCGGTGGAACTGGCCTTCAATTCGATGGATGACTTTGAGCCCGCCGCGATTGTCAATCAGGTGGAGCCGCTTCGTAACTTGATGGAAACCCGCAACAAATTGAGGGATTTGCTGACCAAGGTGGATCGTTCTGAAGAACTGGAAGAGTTGCTGGAGCGGGTACTGAACAATTCGGACGATCTGCAGGCATTGAACGCAGAACTGACCAGTGCAGAGGAGGACAAGGAATGAGTCTTGAAACCCAAATGGAAGGTGCCGTACTCGAGCAGGAATCCGGCGCTGCCAGCCTGCTTGATCAAGCCATTGGCGCAACCAAGCAAACGGAAAGCAGTCGTGCAGAAGAACTGATTCGTACGCTGGCCGAAGAAGCCATGAAAGGCACGGTGACCTGGAACAAGAACCTGTCAATTACCTTCAACCAGGCCATTGCCCGCCTTGACCAGATGATCTCCGGCCAGCTGGCGGAAATCATGCACCAGGAAGACTTCCAGAAACTGGAGGGCTCCTGGCGGGGTATGCACCACCTGATCATGAACTCCGAGACCAGTGCCACGCTGAAGATCCGGATGCTGAACCTCAGCAAGACCGAGCTTCACAAGGATCTGTCGAAAGCGGTTGAGTTCGATCAGAGCCAGATTTTCAAGAAGGTGTACGAGTCTGAATTCGGCACTCCGGGCGGCGAGCCCTACGGTGCTCTGATCGGTGACTACGAGTTCAGCAGCCACCCGAATGATGTGGAAACACTCACCCTGATGTCGAACGTGGCAGCTGCTGGCTTCTGTCCGTTCATTTCGGCCGGTGCCTCCGGCATGTTCGGTTTTGACGAGTGGACCGAGCTTTCGAAGCCCCGTGACCTTGAAAAGATCTTTGAATCCATCGAGTACACCAAATGGCGCTCGTTCCGGGAAAGCGAGGACTCCCGTTTTGTCACCCTGACCATGCCACGGGTGCTGGCCCGGTTGCCGTATGGAGTGGCAACCAAGCCGGTAGAGGAGTTCCGTTTCGAAGAGTTCGAGGTGGATTCGGAAACCGGTATGGCGGTAAAGCCGAAGCATGATGACTACTGCTGGATGAATGCGTCTTACGTGTTGGGCAGCCGTCTGACTAACGCCTTCTCCAAATACGGTTTCTGTACCGCTATCCGTGGTGCTGAGGGCGGCGGCAAGGTTGAGGGGCTCCCCGCCCATATCTTCCGCAGTGATGATGGAGACCCGGATCTCAAATGCCCGACCGAGATCGGCATTACCGACCGCCGTGAAGCAGAGTTGAGCAAGCTGGGCTTTTTGCCGCTGTGTCACTACAAGAATACGGACTACGCGGTGTTCTTTGGTGCCCAGACCTGCCAGAAACCCGCCATCTACGACAACCCGGACGCAACGGCAAACGCCGCCATTTCAGCGCGCCTGCCGTACCTGATGGCCACCTCGAGATTCGCCCATTACCTGAAGGTTATGGCGCGTGACAAGATCGGCTCGTTTATGGAAGCCGAAGACGTTGAGAGCTGGCTGAACCGCTGGATTCTGAGCTACGTGAACGCCGCTGAGGGCGGTGGTCAGGAGATCCGTGCCAAGTTCCCGCTGGCCGATGCCAAAGTGCAGGTACGTGAAGTGCCGGGTAGCCCGGGTTCCTACAATGCCATTGCCTGGATGCGCCCCTGGTTGCAGATGGAAGAACTGACAACCTCCCTGCGCCTTGTTGCCAAGATTCCAGAAGTTGGCAACTAATCCCCGCTTGTCGGGTGCCCGGTAGACCATGGATGCAGGTATGAATTCCGCATTGGCGTTTGTTGATCAGGACTACATCCGCCGCCGGCATCAGAGCGCCGGCCAGCCACCTGTGCGCGCTTTGCACAGAGGGCTGGCCGAGCGGCTGATTGCCGAGGCCGATGAACTCCAGGCTCTGATGCTGTTTCTGAGCCAGTATCCGGGCCGCTCGAAATGGACGCGGAATCAGATCCGGGCGGTGTTGTGCGACAACATTCTGCGCCTCGACCGGCTGCTTAATGCCCAGCTCAACGCCATTCTGCACCATCACGATCTGAAAGATCTGGAAGCCAACTGGCGCGGCGTTGCATTGCTGGTGGATCAGGCTGCCCAGGATGACCATCAGGAACAGGTGCGGGTCAAGGTGTTGGATGCGTCCTGGGAGGTTATCTCGGCAGACCTGGCCCGAGCGATCGAGTTCGACCAGTCCCGGCTGTTTGCGAAGGTCTACTCGGATGAATTCGGCACGCCCGGCGGCGAGCCGTTCGGGTTACTGTTGGGCACCTATTCTATCAGCCACCGCACACAGGGTGGTGCCGCCAATCTGGATACCCTGAAAGAACTTTCGCAGGTTGCGGCAGCCGCGTTTGCGCCCCTTATCCTGAATGCGGCCCCCAGTTTCTTCGGGGTTGACCACTATTCGGAACTGACCGGTGTCCGGGAGCTGGAAAGCCATTTTTCCCAGGTGGAACTGGCGCCCTGGCGTTCGGTTCGGGAAGTGGAGGATGCCCGATTTCTCGGGTTAGCCGTGCCGCGTATGCTGATGCGGCCACCTCACCGGGAACTGGGAGAAGGCGCCGAGTCCTTTGGCTTTCTGGAGCGGCGGGAAGTCACCGACCGTGATTATCTGTGGGGGCCTGCCTGCTTTGCTTTTGGCACGGTGGCGATCCGGGCCTTCTGTGAGTCTGGCTGGTTTTCCAGGATCCGGGGTTATAAGCCGGGCCGGGTGGCCCATGGCACTGTAGACAATATGCCGGATATTGCCGGTATGAACCCGAGTGGCAAGCTGCACCCGACACGCCAGGCGGTGGACTGGCAGATCAGCGACCGTATGGAAAAGGCGTTGTCCGAGGAGGGTTTTCTGCCGCTGGTGCCGTTGCCGAATACGCCGATGTTGGCGTTTCATTCCGTGCCCTCGGTGCAGCAGCCCAAGCGGTACGACAAAACAGCAGCCGATGTCAGTGCCAGATTGTCATCGATGTTGCACTACATACTCTGTGTGTCCCGGTTTGCGCACTATATGAAAGTGATGGGGCGTGACCGAATTGGGGGTTACCGTACCCCGGAAGAGTGCGAGGCGGTTCTGCAACGCTGGATTCACGGTTACACCACAGCCACAGAAGGCGGTTCTGAGGATCTGATCTCGAGATTCCCGCTCCGCGACGCAAAAGTGACCGTTCGTGCGCGGGCAGGCGAGCCGGGAAAATATTATTCGGTTATGCATCTGCAGCCGCATTTCCAGCTTGACCAGCTGGTAACAGGGCTGAGACTGGTTACTGAACTTTCACCGGTAGATGGTGCCTGAGCCTATCTGCCTGAACAATTTAAATGGAGGAGTCGGGAATGGATGCCATCAAGCAGCATCTTGTTAGCGGTAGTCTGGACAAGGCGATTAATGATGCAGGGCAGCAGGTTCGGAGCAGGCCAGGCGATGCAGAGGCAAGAGCGTCGCTGATTGAACTGTTGTGCGTGGCCGGTGACCTGGAGCGTGCCGATGAGATGCTGGGGGCACTGGCCAGGCACCATCCGGACTGGTTGGCAGGCGCCGCTAATCTGCGGCAACTGATGCGGGCACAGCAGGCGAGAGCGGCGTTTCATCAAGGGCAATTGGCGGAGGATGTGGTTGCCGGTGAGGGTGACGACTTGCAGGCGCTGCTGGCACTCATGCTTGCCAGGGCCGAAGGCGATCTCGACGCAGCCGAAGCGGCTGCACAGAGCCTGGAGGAGCATCGCGAGAAAGCCAGCTTCCGGCTGGGCGATGTAGAAGGCGATATCCGTGATTGCGACGACAGCCTGTGCGGATTTATTGAAGCGCTGGGCACAGACGGTAAGTTTTATCTCTGGCGGTGGTCGGAGATTGAAGCCATCGATTTCCACCCGCCAGGCTCGCCGGTCGAACTGGCATGGCGCAGGGCGGATGTCGAGCTGACCTCCGGGCAGCAGGGCGAAGTTTTTGTGCCCCTGATCTACCAGGCCAGCACCACCGACCAGGAAAAGCTGGGCCGGGTAACCGATTGGCAGGAACACTCGGCCGGGCTGGTGACCGGCGTGGGGCTGAAGCAGTTTCTGGTCGGCGACGATGTGGTCGGGCTCGAGAGCGTATCGCGTGTCGAGCGTCTGGTGGCGGCGAATGCCTAACGAGCGCATCCAGATGAACCTGCTGGATCGGCTGGCCGCAGACTCGAGTACCCGGGCAACGGTTGCCACCATGCGCCAGTCGGTGCGTCGTGATCTCGAGGCGTTACTGAATACCCGCCGCTCCTGGCTGATGCTGCCGCCGGAACTTCGGGAGCTGCGGCAGTCCGTGCTCGGCTTCGGGTTGCCGGATTTCACCGTAATGGATCTGGGTACCGAGGAAGCCAGGCAGTGGCTGTGTGACGAAGTCAGGGAAACCATCGTGCGCTTTGAACCCAGGCTGACCAGAGTGTCGGTGGTCTCCGACGAGAGTGACACGCCGCTGGACAGAACCATGCGCCTGCGCATCGACGCAATCCTGCTGGTCGACCCGGTACCGGAAGCCGTGGCATTCCGCTCGGATCTTGAGCCTGTAAATCTGTCCATGACCCTTCAGGAGTGCGCCTGATGAGTGATGAACTCCTTCAGTATTATAATCGGGAACTGGCTTACCTTCGGCGCCAGGGCGCCGAGTTTGCCAAGGCCTACCCCAAGGTGGCCGGCAACCTCCGGGTCAGTGATGAGTCGGTCGAGGATCCTCATGTTTCGCGATTGCTTGAGGGGGTGGCTTTCCTTACCGCACAGATCCGGCGGCGCCTCGACGGGCACTTCCCGGAGTTGACCAATATCCTGATGGGCAACCTGTACCCGGATTATCTGGCCCCGATCCCATCCATGACCATTCTTCAGCTCAGTGCCGGAGCGTCCCAGACCCACTGTGCGACTCTGGACAAACAGCAGCGATACGAAACCCTGGTTGAGGGGTTGCCTACGTGCGAGTACCGGTCACCGGCCCATCAGCACCTGGCCCCGGTTGAGGTGGTGTCTGCCAGCTTCGAGAACGCCCCGTTTGATGCTCCCAGGCCGGAGGGCACAGAGGGCTCGCGAAGCCTGATCAAGCTACGGCTTCGGTCAACGTTGCCGTTCAGTGAAATAGACCTGCCCTCGCTAAGATTCTACCTGCATGGCCAGACACACCTCAGCAACGAACTTTATGACCTGATTCACCGATCCGGAATCGGTTTCGCGGTGGCTCCCACCAACGATGCCCGACAGTTGCGTTTCTATCCCCGAACACACATCAACCCGGTCGGATTTTCACCGGATGATGCGCTGGTGCCCTACAGCAAGCGTAGTTTCGATGGATTCCGTCTTCTGGTGGAGTTTTTTCTGTTTCAGGAGAAGTTCCTGTTTGCCGAACTCGATGGGCTGGAAGGACAGTGGCCGGAACACACCGAGGTCGACCTGTTTGTGTACCTGGGGGAAAGCTCGAACGAGCAGGAAAAGAGCTTCGTACCGGAGCATATGCGCCTTTGGTGTGTCCCGGCGGTAAACCTGTTCGACGAATCCCTGGAGCCGGTCGCCAACGATGGTTCCAGCCATGAGCACCGGTTGGTCTCGCGCTTTCGGGGTGCCGATACCTATGAGGTTGTCAGCGTTGAATCCGCCAGTCTGGTCGAGAACGAGAACGTGCGCGAAATGGCGCCCTTTTATGGCTTGGGGCACCCCCGCTGGCAGTCCGGGCTGGACGTGTTCTGGCACCTTGAACGGCGCGAAACCACCTGGGCAGGAGGGCAATACGAGCCGGGTTTTGAAACCTGCCTGACTCTGGTGGACCGGCGTTTTAACCCGAGATCCGCCGAGGACCTGCCGCAAGGTGAGATCCTTATGGTGAATGCCTGGTGCTGCAACCGCAATATCCCGGAGCGCTTGCCTTTCGGAGGCGGAGAGCCGCGTTTCAGAGCGGTCGGGGAACCTCTGGTGGAAGACGCGGTAGCGCTGCTTCCGCCTACCCCAACCACCCGTCCGGATCTTTCGGATGGGGCACGCTGGGAGTTCATCCAGCAACTGAATCTTGAGCATTTTACAGGCAACGACGCTCTGGATCGGCTGAAGTCTGTGCTCAAACTGCATGATTTCCGCCATACCCCGGAAACCGAAGCACTGATTGAGGGTATTGAGAAAGTGGTCAGCCGTCGTATTGCTGCCCGTATTGGCAAAGGTGTGCACAGCGGAGTGTGCCAGGGCACCGAAATTTGTATCACCTTTTCACGGCCAAGTTATGCGGGTACCAGTATCTATTTGTTCTCCGCCATTCTTGACCGTTTTTTCGCGCAGTTTGCCCAAATCAACACCTTCACCCGTGTCCGCATACGCCTGAGCGGTCATCATCGGGACTATTGCCTGTGGCCAGCCAGATCCGGTGAGCGGGAGTTGTTGTAATGGGCACCCCAACCACGCTCTTCCGTACTGTCTGGGCCGCTGAACGCCAGCTGATCAACCGCCATCCGACGTACCACCGGGTTGGCCACGACGGCTGGCCAGACAAGGAAGTGGTGCGTTTCCGTTCCAGCCAGAACCTGGGTTTTGCGGGCCAGGATATCGTGCGAATGACAAGCCGGCGTAACGACGACGGGGCAGTTCTGCATGATCTGCTGATTGATGTAATGGGCCTGACCGGCGCCCGTGGTGCCTTGCCGGCGTGCTTTACCGAGAGGGTTTTAGAACAGGTTCGAGAGAAGTCTCCCGCCACCCGTGACTTCCTGGATCTGTTCAACCATCGGTTGATCTCCCTGTTCTACCGCAGCTGGGAGAAAACGCAGCCGGCGGTGCAGCAGGAGCGCACCGGCGAAGATGATTTCACCCGTATTCTCAAAGCGCTGACAGGTTGTGAACAAAGTTGGCAGCTGTATTACGGTGCCGCGTTTGCGCGGCGCTCCCGCTCCGCCAGCACCTTGCGGTCGTTGCTGGAGGACATTACCGGAATGTCGGTGCAGATTCGCACCCTGCGTGGCGAATGGGCTCCGCTGGCCGACGAGGATCAGTCGCAGCTTCCGGATGCGTCGCAGCCGATGGGGCAGCACGCCAGGCTTGGCAGTGCCATGCTTGGCAGCAGGGTCTGGATGGCAGACAAGGGGCTGGATGTGGTGTTCAGCCCGAAATCGCAGTCTGCGCTGGTTTCCGTGTTACCCGGTGGCGCGTTCAGTAACACCGTTTCAGCCATTACCCAGCGGCTGGTCAGTGGCCACATGCGAGTGCGATATCGCCTGTCGGCCCGTGCCGCGCACCTTACTCACACTGTTCTCGGGCGCCAGGGGCGCCTGGGAGCAGACAGCTTTATCGGGGCCCGGCCAGAATCTTCCAGGATGGTCGAGGTCAGTTTCAAACCCAGCCAAGGAAAGGATTGATTGCATGTCGTCAATGACACTCAAGTCTCTGGTCGAGAAGTTGAATGATGCCAGTAAAGAAGCTCTGGAAACCGCCGTTGGTCTCTGTTTTCAGCGAACACACCACACCGTTGAGCCGGAGCATTTGCTGAAAAGCATGATTCGCACTGAAGATCCGGATCTTGCGGGTATTTTTTCATTCTATAACCTCGATATCGCGCGACTGGACAGCCAGCTTGAGCAGGGGCTGGAAACTTTCCGTACCGGCAGTGGTGCCACGCCAAGCCTGGCCCCGCGGCTGGTGGATTTGTTCCGCCAGTGCTGGCTGGATACCTCCATCGAGTTTGCCGAGCCCGCGATGCGCGGTGCAACCCTCCTGTACAGCATGCTCAGCGACCCTGCCATGGCTGCGCTGGTAACCCGCCATGCCGGAGAACTGAACGGCCTGGATCCCGCCGGTTTGCTGGCCAACTGGCAGACGATTCGTGAAACGCTTGAGGTGGCACCGGCGGTATCGAGCGGGCCCGCTAAAACAAAACCCGGCAAAGAGCAGCACCTGGCCAAGTACACCATTGATCTGACCGCCCAGGCCGAATCCGGAGTACTCGACCCGGTTATCGGTCGCGATGACGAAATCCGGCAGGTTATTGATATCCTTAGCCGTCGACGCCAGAACAACCCGATCCTGACGGGCGAGGCCGGTGTGGGCAAAACGGCAGTGGTTGAAGGCCTGGCCCGGCGAATTGCCGAAGGCAATGTGCCGGAGGCATTGAAACCGGCGCGCCTGTTAACGCTGGATCTTGCGTTATTGCAGGCGGGAGCCGGTGTGAAGGGTGAATTCGAAAACCGTCTCAAAGGTGTTATTGACGAGGTTAAATCGTCGCCACGACCGGTTATTCTGTTTATCGATGAGGCCCACAACATGGTGGGAGCTGGCGGTCAGGCTGGCCAGAATGATGCCGCCAACCTTCTGAAGCCAGCACTGGCGCGGGGTGAGTTGCGCACCATTGCCGCAACCACCTGGGCCGAATACCGGAAATTTTTTGAAAAAGACGCCGCGCTTACCCGCCGCTTTCAGGTGGTGAAAGTTGATGAACCAGATGAAAAAACAGCCATTCAGATCCTGCGGGGGCTGGTGCCGACGCTCGAAGCCCACCACGGCGTACAGATTGCCGATGAAGCGTTGAAGACCGCTGTTGTGCTGTCGACACGCTTTCTGGCAAGCCGTCAGCTACCCGATAAAGCCGTTGCCCTGCTGGATACGGCCTGTGCTCGTGTTGCCATGAGCCAGGCAAGCGTGCCGTCGCAGGTAGAGCGGCTCAGGGCGGAAGTTGAGGGTCTGGAGCAAGAGCTGGCGCTGTTGTCGCGGGAGTCCCGCGTCGGTCTGGAGCACGCTTCCCGCCAGGATGAGCTGAACACCCGGTTGCACCTGGCACAAGAAGAGCAGCAACAGCTTGAAGCCGAGTGGGCTACGGAAAGAGAACGGGTACAGGAAGCGGCAGGCATCAGTCGCGCCTTACTGGAAGCTGAAAACGAGGCCGACAAGCAGCGCCTGAATGCTATTCGCACCACACTGTCAGAGCGTGAGCAGGTGATGGTGCATTGGCAGGTAGACACCCAGTTGGTTTCTGAGGTGCTGTCTGATTGGACCGGTATTCCTCTTGGGCGCATGCAGTCCAATGAGGTGGCGGGTATTCTCAGCCTGGCACAAACCCTGAAAGAGCGGGTCACCGGCCAGGATCATGCGCTGGATGAAATCGCCCGTACCATCAAGGTCGCCCGAGCCGAACTGGCGGATGAAAAGAAGCCACTGGGGGTGTTCCTGCTGGTAGGGCCGAGTGGCGTGGGCAAGACCGAAACCGCCATGGCGCTAGCGGAGCAGGTGTATGGCAGCGAGCAGAACATGACGGTCATAAACATGTCCGAGTTCAAGGAGGAGCATAAGGTATCACAGCTGGTGGGTTCGCCCCCGGGCTATGTGGGCTATGGCGAGGGCGGGGTTCTTACCGAAGCGGTTCGCCGCAAGCCCTACAGTGTCATCCTGCTTGATGAAATGGAAAAGGCGCATCCGGGTGTGCAGGACATCTTCTATCAAGTGTTCGATAAAGGTTCTTTGCGGGACGGAGAAGGCCGTGATGTTGACTTCCGCAATACGGTTTTGCTGATGACCTCGAATGCAGCATCTGAACATATTTCAGATCTGTACGTTGATGAGCTGACCGCTCCGGAGCCGACGGCACTCAAAGAGGCAATTTGGGACGACCTGCTGGCAACCTTCAAGCCAGCGTTTCTCGGCCGGACAGTGGTGCTTCCCTATCGACCGCTGGGCCAGGAGCAGCTCCGCTCGATTGCGCGCATGCAACTGGATCGGGTGTGCCAGCGGATGCAGCGTCAACACGGTTTGGAACTGGCATACGATGACAGTGTGATCGATAAGATTGCTGACAGCGGTCACCAGGCAAGTACCGGCGCCCGCAATATTCAGCAGGTTATTCAGCGCGACATATTGCCGATGCTGTCGGATATGTTGCTTGAAGCGATATCTGTTAATGAAAAGCCGACACGAATTCATGTTGGTGTAACAAATAACCAGTTTACGATTGCGGATTGACTGGTACCCGGAGGCCTGGAATGAAAATAACGGTGTGGTCTGAAACGATTGAGAAAATTTGTTGCGCCATACCGTTTAAAATTCTGCCACTGCTGGTAATATTGGCTTCCGGATGTGCAAGTCATGATAAAAGGGACACTTTATATGACACGTATGGTTTGTATTCACATAAAGTGCAGAGTCGCGACTATCAATATGTTGTCGAGGACTTGCTAACCCGCTCGATGAGAAGTCGGGAAATCAAACATTATTCCGATTTCCCGGACTATTTCCCGATTTTGTCAGATTTGCCAGATATATTGATAAGGCAAGAAAACCATTTCGAGCTTCGTGACGGTAACTTCGGTTGTCTCACGCTGAATGGATTTGATCGATTTGATAGACCAGCTGTTATCAAGATGGAGTTTGGAAGGGAGCAGGAACGCTGGAAGTTGGATTATGTTTCAGTCGATTATCTCGAATCACCGGCAGAGTTCATCAAGGCTGCTGTGTGTCCGAAGCGGCGTACATAATGCCAGGGACTGCAACGAGTAAAATAACAACCCCCCTTTGTATAGCTGTCTGGACAGTTGGGTATACCCCAAGAATCCAAGGTTCTGGTTTGAGGCCGGGGCCGGGATAACCATGTCCTCGTTACAGGACGTAACTAAAAACGCAAGGAGATACACATGCAAGCGAATACCTACCTGGATTACGAAGGTATCAAGGGTGAAGCCACCGCAGATCAGTTCAAGGATATGATTACTGTTCTGACCATGGACTTTAACGTTCACCGTGAAATCACCTCTTACACCGGTACCGCAATGGACCGTGAGGCCTCAGCAACCCGTCTTGGCGATGTTACCATCACCAAACTGCAGGATAACGCTTCTTCAGACCTGTTCAAGGAAGCCACTATCGGCAAGGGTAAGAAGGCGACCTTCTACATCACCAAACAGGGCGACGCTGTTGAAGAAATCATGAAGATCGAACTGACCGATGCCATGATTTCCAACTACTCCGTGTCTGTCTCCGGTGACCGCCCGGTAGAGTCCATCACCATTTCTTACACCGAAATGATGATGACTGTGACCCCAACCGACGACAAAAACAGCATCACCGGGCCGAAGTCCTACGGCTACAGTGGTGTCAAAGGCCAGCAGTTCTAAGAATTGGCCTGAAACCCGCAGAGGGAACCCGAGCGGTTTCCTCTGTCATTCTTTATTACCGAAACCAGGAAGGCGCGGCGATTCATGGGCAAGGAACTTCAGCACCATTTTCTTCAGATTCACAGCTCCCTCGGCAAAGACGCACTGGTACTGGAGCGTCTGAACGTTCGGGAAGGCATGTCCCGTCTTTTCGAAGTGCGTGTCGGCTTTACCGCCAACCAGCGTATTCCAGACATGAAAAAGCACATTGGCGAGGGTGTGACTGTCAGCCTGAAGGTGGGCTCGAAAGACGGTGGTGGTGAAAAGCATTTCCACGGCCATTTTCTGAGCATATGGGAGCTGGGCAAGCCTTTGCACAACAGTGATGGACAGCGCTATGAAGCGATCATTGTTCCTCGTGCCTGGTCTGCGGCCAACCGCACCAATTGTCGGATATTCCAGGACAAAACGGTCAAGAAGATTGTTGAGACCATACTGGGCGAACATGGCGTCGCGTTCAGCTGGAAGCTGAAAAAAGGTCTGTATACCTATCGATACTGCGTGCAGTACAACGAGACCGACTGGGACTTTGTATGCCGCCTGCTGGCCCACGAAGGCTTGTGTTTCTATTTCCTGCATTCCAGTGGCTCTCATACCATGGTGATCACCGATCATGAGAAGGCCTGGACCAAAGCCGTTGAAGGTTCTGTTGTCTTCTGTTCACGGCCAACGGGCACTGCGCATATCTCCAGTTGGTATGCCGGTTTCAAGGCGACCGCCAACTCAATTATCGAGCATGGTTTCGATTTTGAAGTTCCGAAGCAGAAAATCAAGGACAGCAGCAGCGAAAAGGTGCCTGGCGGCCCGTTTGGTTCCCGGGAGCTGTTCGGGTATTTCGGTGAAGATCGCCCTATCAAAGATGGTGCCAGCCTGGCTGCATTGCATCTGAAAGGTATTGCCCAGGAATCGGAGAGTTATCGTGCCGTGTCGGACTACCGATCCTTTGGTGTCGGGCACACCTTTTCATTCAAAGAACACGAAGATGAGATTCCACCCCACAACGAGTTTGTGATCACCGAGATTTCCATTGAAGCGTCGGTGCCGCTGAATGCGGATAACCAGCCTTCCATGGGCAACTATTTTTACACCAACAGTTTCCGTTGCATTCCAACCGACGCACCCTATGTCCCCCGAAAACTGCCCAAACCGATGGTTCCGGGGTTGCAGACTGCCACAGTTACCTGTGCACCCGGTGAAGAGATTTACGTGGATGAACACGGGCGGATAAAAGTTCAGTTCCATTGGGATCGCGAAGGAAAGTACGACCAGAAAAGCTCTTGCTGGATCCGGGTTGCCCAGTCCTGGGCGGGGGAGCAGTGGGGAGCCCAGTTCATCCCCCGGGAAGGTCAGGAAGTGTTGGTTGAGTTCCTCAGCGGGGACCCCGATCTGCCGCTGATTACGGGCTCGGTTTATAACGGCAAGAACAAGATGCCGTATGAGCCGCTGTCGAAGAAGAATATTTCCGGGTTCAAGACACGCTCGACCACCAAGGGTGGCGGTGCCAATTACAACGAGATCAGCTTTGACGACACCATCGGCAAAGAGCTGTTCCTGATGCATGCGGAAAAAGACCACACCCTGACGGTCGAACACGACCAGACAGATGACGTCAAGAACGACCGCACCACCACCATCGGCAACGACGACACCCTTACAGTCAAGAATAACCAGACTGATGACGTTAAGAATGACCGAACCACCACGGTTGGCAACAACGATACGCTGACGGTCAAAAACAACCAGACCATCAATGTTACCGGTAACCAGGCAACCACCGCTGGCAAGGCGATCACGATTGACGCAGGGCAGAGCATCACCCTGAAAACAGGCGCCGCCAGCATAACCATGGAAGCCTCCGGTGCGATCTCGATCAAGGGCACCAGCATCAGTGTGCAGGGCACAACCATCGACCTGAAAGCGGCGAAGATCAGTTTGAACTGAGGCATGCCGGTTTCAGGGGTGAGGGAACATGCTTGAGGAGTTGCTTAACCAGCGCAAGGCATTGCTCGACAATCCTTCATTGCCGCTGGCCTTGCTGCGACAGCAAGACCGGCGACTGATTTTGTGGTGCGAGCAGTATCCGGATGCGCTGGCAGCGCAGGCGTGGACGGCCCTGTCGGAGCACTGGAGCAAAACGCTGCAACTGGAGCTGGCAACAAGACTGAATGTAACCAACGTGGTTGAGGAGCTTCTGGTCGAAGGCACTGCCCAGACAGCCTGCTGGCGGCTTGCCGCACAGTTTACCGAAGCGGCGTTGCCAGGTGAGTTTCCGGATGACGCAGAAGCTCAGGTATGGGTGGCTATGGCGATGGCCCGAAGGGGGCGAGCCAACGCGTTACCCGCCGAGTGGCAGGCCTGGTTGCAGGTTCAGGGAGGTGGCAGCCACACAGAGCAGAGTCTTCGCGCTCTGCTGGATGCGCTCTGGCAGAGTCGCCGGGATGGATGGCGAGCGTGGTTCTACCCGATGATGCTGAACCTGCCAGACGCGCATCACCCCGGCATGATCAATTGGCTGGCCGGAAACGTTGATAGCAAAGCCTTGGTGGAAGCCATGGGAATGTCCGGGGCAGAGCGATTCAGGCCCTGGCTGCAGGAGTTAGCGGTGCAGGGTGATGATCACAGTGAGCCGGCCGGACAAGCGCTGCAGCAGAGTAAAAACGAGCGGGAACAGATACAGGCGAGAATACGCCATTGGTTACCTCGCTGGCGGCTGCTGGAAGGCGCGCCCTGGTCACTCTTTGGCGGGTATTGGCAATGATGGAAACCGGGCAGGCTGCTGGTTGGCAGATGGTATCGCTGGCTGGTCGGATAGCCGGGCAGGAGTTGACGGCCTATTTCGATCAGGGGTTTGCCCCGTTTGAGCCGCCTGCAACACCATGCGAGGCCACCGTAAAGCTCTCGCCGGAACAGATCAGGCCGTTTCTGGCCACGGATTGCGCAGTCTGGGTGATTCTGCCAAGCACAGAGCTGCGCCATAAAGACAGGTGGCAGTCTGCGTTCGAAGGTCTTGATGTGCAGTTTGGGTTCGGGCGCGCCGGTCTGGCGTTGGCGATGGCGGGCATTCAGCGTGCCGGTGTCCCTGCCCAGATTCTGGCGGTAGAGAGTGGCTCCGATCTCCAGTTTCTGGCACTGGCACTGGCGCCGGGTTCCGGGCCGCAGGTTTGTTTCAGTGCCCTGGATGGCCGAACTGACGGCGTTAATGATCTGGGTGAGCTGCTGGAGCGGGCACAGCAAGCGGTTCCGGCTATCGACGTGTTGGTTTGCCCGGACTACCCCCGGGATTCCGGCCTGGATCGTTTGATGCCCTTCCTCGGAAGGCTCAGCCAATGGAACCAGCCGCAGTTGCGTTGGGAGTTTCCAGAGTCGCTATTGCCTTCTTCCGGGGTTCTGGGCGGTTTGTGGGGATTGTATTGGCTACTGGACGGGTATCGGCTCGGTGACTGGAGTTTGCCGGGCGCATTGCTGTTGCTGGACAGAGACAGCGCGTTGGCAGGGGTTATTGCAGTTTCTCAGAAAAGCACGGGGCGATCCTGGCAAATAAACGACAAGCCGGTGATTGAGCCAATCAGGAACAACAGGGAGTTGGATGAATGAACTTGCAGCTGACTGGCAGTGTTGGCCGTGGCGGCGCGAATCGGGCCGCTGATGTAAAACTGGTACGAGCCTTGTTGAACGTGCACCGGCGCCAGCAGTCGTTGCCTGTTTTGCCAATAGACAGCAGCCCGGGGGCCGAGCTGGAAGCAGCCATCGCCCGGTTCCAGAACGACCGGGGAGTGAAGGTTGCTACCGGGCTGGTGGCGGCTGGCAGTCAAACCTGGCGCTGGCTGCAAGAGACACTTGGCAGTGCAAGAACCCGGGTTGCGATTCTGCCTCCTGCAGAGGGGCGGCTAACCTGGGAAGCCGAAGGGCAGGAAGGCGGGCGCTACCACAGCCGCATTCTGCATGTGCCATCAGCCTCGTCTGGCCTGACCGTGGGCCGGGGCTACGATCTGAAGGAGCGGTCCCGCGCCGAGGTTACCCGACACCTTGCGGCTGCGGGCTTGCCAGCTAACCAGGCGACAACCATTGCAGGCGCCGCGCGTTTGAAGGGCGCTGCGGCTGAACAGTTCATCATCGACAACGATCTGCTGGATTTCGAGATAAGCGCCAGCGTGCAACTGCAATTGTTCGAAACGGTTTATGCCGCCATGGCACAGGATGTGATCCGCATTTGCGGCAAACAGGATGTTCTGGAGCGTTATGGCAGTACTGACTGGCCAGCCCTGGATTCCCGTATTCGAGATACTTTGGTGGATTTGCGTTTTCGGGGCGATTACACCGGAACAACCCGGCGACAGGTTCAGCCGCCTGTGGTGGCCAATGATCTGAACGCGTTCCGCCAGGTTATCGGCAATGCCGGGCTTTGGGCGTCGGTGCCCGGCGACCGGTTCCAGCGGCGCGTACGTTACCTTCAATAACTGTTCGGTACACCAACGGAAAACGAATCAATGAAACGCCCTATTGTTGCACTCCGATGGATCTTGTCTGTACTGGTCGGCAGCCTGTCGTTTTGGGTTTTCGCAGGTGGCCCGCCGGAGCAGTCGGCGCCGGAAGTGGATAGCCGTGCCATGGAGGTTCGGGTTGCACGGCATGGAGCAACACTCTGGCGCTACACGCGCTTCAATGCCGAGAGCGATTATCCGTGCTTGCGGTTTGAAGCCATCCGGCCCGGTGAGAACTGGCGGGTGATTGATCGGCAGGATGTGTGTGATCTGGTTTTGCCAGACGGGCAACTGCTGGTATTCGAGAACACGGCTTACACCGGTTTTACCGGTGTCCGTTTCAGCCCGGAGGAACCGGCGTTCAAGTTTGGTGTTGAATATATTCGGAAAACGGCGGCCGGAGAGATTAGGCTGGAGTGTCGGTTGCCAGTGTCCGACAGTCACCTGGGCGCGGTTGCGTGCCGGTAAAGGTAGTACCCGAACCGCTTTCGATAGCAGGTCATCGGACAACATCAGGGCAAGGATTGCGCAGATATGGCGAGTCAGATACAGATTAACGGTGCGGACGGATACCGATACATCATTGTACAGCCGGACACCTACGAAGGCCCCGGTGCGCCGGAGAACCCGTCAGACAACGAGAACTGGGCACAATGGCTGCGGAGCCGTTTCAGTTCAGGCTTTGCTACGGAAAACCCCCAGTGGCTGGGCATTCTTCAGGCCCATGGCGTATCGCTGCATGTTGCCAACAACAGCGATCTGCTGTTTCGCCACGTTGCGCAGATGCTCCGTGAAGGCCAGCTGGCGATTTACCGTGTCCCGGTTGACAAGTTGCCGCCGGGTGAGGGCGGTGGCGGCGGGGCTGGCGGTGGCAGTGACAGCGCGCGAACGGGCCAGGCTGGTGCGTCTGCAAGCTCTTCTGCCGCAGCGGCTGATTCCGCGCCAAAAGCAGCGGATACCGGTGACCCGGGAGCCAATACCGATGATATGCAGTGTCAGGGTGACCCGGTAGCCCCGGTTTCCGGTGAAGAAATCCTCGATATTGAAGACTTTGCTATTCAAGGCGCGATGCCCCTGCACTGGGTGCGGCGTTACCGCTCTGGCTATTGTGACCGTCAGCTGGGCCTGGGTGCCGGTTGGGCGATGACCGGGTTGCGCCGGGTTGTGCTGGAGGATGATCGGCTTTGGATTGTCGATGGCGATGCCCGTTCACTGGTTATGGACGCCCTGAAGCCGGGGGAAGTTACCTGGCAGCTGCATACCGGCTTACGGGTAGAACGGCGCCGCGATAACCAGATGGTGCTTACTGAGGCCGATGGCCGCGCCTGGATATTGGCCACCATGGACAGCCGCACCTGGTTGCCAGTGAGTGTTCAGAACCTGCTGGGGCAGCAGTGGCGATTCCACTACGATGCGGGCGCCCGCCTGGTCGGCATTCAGTTGAGTGCCGGAATCAGCCTGGAGCTGGGCTACCACAAACACCACCCGGATCTGGTTCAAACGATTTCCCTGAATGAGGGAGGCGAGAACAAGCGCTCGCTGGCCCGGTACAGTTATGATGAGCAGGGCAACCTGCTGCGCGCCGAAAGCGACCACGGCACCGAGCAGTACCAGTATCAAGGCCACCTGCTCACCTACCGGGAGCTGCCTACCGGCTACACGTTCCGCTTCGAATGGCAAGGCCATGGCCCGGATGCACGCTGCCTGCGTAGCCGCGGTGAACAGGGCCATCATGATTTTCGGTTCGAGTACCAGCCAGAGCGCTTCCTCACCCGAGTGCACGACGCTCACGGCAACACCCAAGTGTTTCACTACGACAATAGCGGCCGCATTGTCGCCCGGCAGGACCCGGATGGTGCGCTCTGGCAATGGGCCTACGATGGCCTGGGCCGGTTGGTGCAGGAGACTCGCCCTGATGGTGCCCAGACGCACCATCATTACGACGAGAAAGGCCGCAAAGTCGAAACCGTTGAACCCGATGGCCGCAGACACCGGTGGCAATACAACGAGCTGGGATTCTGTACCAAAGAGACGTTTCCGGACGGGCGGATGCACCAGCGCCGGGTTGATCTGGCGGGCCGTTTGCTCGGCGAGATTCGCCCCGATGGCAGCCAGTGGCAGTACCGGTACGATGCCGAAGGCTGGCCCACCCAGGCTATCAGCAGCAGCGGTGAAACCGTGGATATGGGGTGCGCCGACACCGGGCAGGTGCTGGCAAGTACTCACAACGGGGCGCTTCAGCGCTTTGCTTACCAGCCGGATGGCCGCATAGCGGGCAAGCTGGAACAAGGCCTGGTCACCCAATACGATTACCAGGGCCAGCGCCTGCTGGCCGTACACCAATATCCGGAACAGGCTCCGGATCAGAAACGAAGCCGCCAGTACCAGTACGACAAGGCTGGCCGCCTGACCGACTACACCAACGCCCAGGGCGACCATCACGGCTACGAATACGGCCCGCTGATGCGCCCGTTGGCGTATCGCCGACCCGATGGCCATAAGGTTCAGTACCAGTACGACCTCAGCGAACGCCTGACCGCCATCACCCGCACCGATGGCCAGCAATGGCAACTGGGCTGGAATGCCGCAGGCCATATTGACCGCTGCGCGGCCCCCGATGGCCGGGACATCCGTTTCCAATACAACGCCGCCGGGCACATCACCCACCGGGAATACCCAGGTTTCTGGGCGCAGCGCACAGAGCGAGACCCCGCTGGCCGGGTACTGACCCAGACCAGTCAGGGCAAAGACCGCAAAGCGGTCACCCGCCATTATCGCTACGACACCGCTGGCCGCCGCACCCATGCCAGCTGCGCCGACCGCAAGCTGCACTGGACGTGGAACACCCTCGGCCAGATCACCGAACACCATCAGGACCAATATAAAACCGCCTACGGCTACGGCCCCGGTGGCCGGATAGAAAAGATCGAACTGCCCGACGGCACCACCGTCCACTACCACTACGACTCACAAGGCCGTTGGCAGACCCTGGCGGTGAACGGCAACCCCCTGATTGAACGCACCTTCGACAACCAGAACCGCGAAGCCACCCGTACCGCCGGCTCTAACACTCAAAGCCAGCTGCACGACCGCTACGGCTGCCTGATCAAACGCAAATGGCAGGGCCAACAAAGTGCCACAAGACGCTACCGCTGGGATGCCGAAAACCGCCTGGAAGCCACCCAGGACAACCTGACCGGCGACACCCACTATCAGCGGGACAGCCAGGGTCAGCTGATCCATGAAAACGACACAACCTACCACTACGACCTGGGCGGCAACCGACTCCCGGAAGGCGGCCAGATTGAACAGGATCGCCTGATCAGAAGCGGCGACGATAAACGAACCTATGATGCCCTGGGCGCAGAAGTCCGCATTACCGGCCAAACCACCGAACACCGCACCTTCGACGCCGAAGGCCAGCTCATCGAATTCAAACGGCCAGAGCAGCACATCACCTACGGCTACGACGCCCTGGGCAGACGGGCCTGGCGCAAAACCGACGCAGGCACCACCACCTACCTGTGGCACAACGATGTCTTGCTGGGAGAGCAAAGTCCTTCCGGCCAATGGCAGTGGTACCTCCGTGACCCACAAACCGATGAGCCCTTAATCACGCTGATCGACAACCAACCCTACTACTACGAACTGGATCATCGGATGATGCCTGTTCGGTTGTGGGATCAGGAGGGGCAAAAGGTCTGGGAGGGTAATGCGGATGCGTGGGGCAAGTGCCAGCCCGACACACTTAATCACGGGATTCATCAGTCACTCAGATTGCCGGGGCAGTTTGAGGATGAGCTGACGGGAATTGTTCAGAACCGGTTCCGGGATTATGATCCCGCGACAGGCCGGTATCTGACGCCAGATCCTTTGGGTTTAAAAGGCGGACTAAATGCTTACCGCTATACCAAAAACCCGTTAGATTTTGTGGATCCGTTGGGGCTAGAGTTTAAAGCGGTTATTACCCCAGAGAATGCTGAAACGGGGGAGGATGCACCGATTCTGGATAATCTGGAACCTGTGCAAGAAATTCCAGTTCCAGAAAGTCAGTTATCACAAAGGCACCTTCGCGAGACGGTGGGGCTGGATACGGTTGTTGTTGGGCCTAACGGCCATGGCGAAACCATTGGCGCCATGTATGGCAAAGTCTATGATCCTGAAGGCAACCAATTACCCGGAGTTGATAATCAAGCAGTTGAGGCATTCAATGACGCGCTTCGGCAAGCTGAGAAAACGCGTGAATACCGGGCTGAAGGATATAAAATGGTCGCTCAGGATGCGGCTTTGGGAATGGCGGCAGGGCCTGCTGCTGGTATAGTGGCTGGCGGAGCGACGAAAGCTGCGGGCTCAT
>NZ_PXNP01000021.1 GCF_003007675.1 Marinobacter fuscus
TTGATCTCTTTGTGCAACAGCACCTCGCCTTGCTGGTCGAGGATGCAAACGTACAGGCTGCGGGCGTGCAGGTCGATTCCACAATAGTGACGGTGAGTGCTATGGTAAAAGTTCATGAGTCTTCTCCCTTGTAGTGCTTGGTCGCCTTCCAGCTTAGCGGGTAACCGCCGGGCTGGGGAGAAGGCTCAATCAGTATCAAGGCGGTCAACCGGACACCAAAAGCCTTCTGCTTTTGGTTCCCTTCGCTGCGCTCCGGTGCCGGTTACCTTCAGCGTTGTGCGGTACCGATACATGGAACAAAACAATAGGAAGGAGCCTTTCGGGTGTTACGAATTACACTGCCATTATTCATTGTTTGCTTGTTTTACCTCCCGTTAGCTTTGGGGTCGGTAGACAATATGGACTTGAGGGTATGCCTCGCCTACTCAGACCGAACGAGCCAAATTAGCTGCTGTGAAGAGTTCGACATCAGCCAAGCTGAATGTACTAGTGAGAACCCAAGTAACCCCGGGACTGCCGCGTCACAATCTGATGAAGGCTCATACTTTTATTGTAAATTCAGAAATTTGGATGGATCGGGGGAAGATATTGCACGTTGGGGCAAAGGCACCGACTTTACCTTTGTGCCTACTAAAAATATGTGGGAGTGGCGCACCGAGTACACGATTCAGTCAATTGATTCGAGTGGCGGCTATTATCAGACAGCGTTGAATCCCATTTTCGAAGATCAGGTAGGTAGGTGCGGCCCGGATATCGAGATAGAGTATAAGGAGAGGTTGAGGAAAATCACGGAGGAGTATGGCGAATGACGCACAACAAGGCGGTCAACGGGACGCCAACTGCGCTCCGCTCCGTTGCCGCCCATTACCGCTGGCGTTAGTTGGTAGTGCTCTGTCACTTTTTGGCGGCTGGGTGCTAAAGGCCTTGGCGGAAATTTGGATGCAAAACCGGTAATTCGCAGTAACAGCCAAGGCCGTCAGAATTCGTAGCCTTGCTGACAGCTCAATCTGTCAGTGGTGTTGTTAGTAAGTCGGGTGTTCTGGTTGTGGGGCCGTCCGCCGGTAAATCGTTCCTTGCTTATCTGCTACTCTGGTATTCAGGTTCATTCACCGCATCGTTGGCGGTGGTTTTAGTTACGGAGCATCGGCGGTTTCTGGTGCAAGGGCTGCTGTGTGGGCCACGATGTTGGTTGCCAAGGATCAGGCTTTATCGATGCCCCCAACTAACCAGTCGCTTAAGTACGTTCCCGGCCCGAGGGCCGTCCACCGGATGCCCTTATCAGGCCACCGCTTAGCTTCGCGTTAGGCGACACTAGCTGCGACACATCATGTCGGAACGTTTACTAGCGTTTTCGCCAAGCTTAGGGGGTGATATGAACGGAACAGTGATAATTGGAGTCGGTGGGGCGGGCTGCGCTATTGCGGAACAGCTCGGTCACTCGCTCGGTCACGACGTCTTGGCGGTTAATAGCGCCGGGAATGGTCTTGAAGAAAAATCTGCGCGACACCGTCTTTGCTTGGACATTAATTCGCGAGGTGGCCGTCTGCCGACGGTCGTAACCGCAGAAGCGGCTGCTGGAGAGGCAGCCGATGAGTTCCGAAAGATATTAGCCGGAAACCGGCGGGTTATCCTCGCCGTCGGGCTTGGCGGTGCCACAGGAAGTGGTGCGGCACCTAAGTTGGCGGGGATCGCGCAGACCGTTGGTGCGCACGTCACCGCCGTCGCAACACTCCCGTTTTCCTTTGAAGAACGACGCCGAGCGGTTGCAGAAGCAGCTCTCCTCAAGCTAGAGGAGCATGCTGACGTACTGATCCTTCACGATCATTCGACCGTCAGCCATTCCAAGAGCGCCGTGCAGGAATCGCTCAACGAATATTTTGACCGCCTTGCGAGCGAGCTGAGCGCACAGCTGCCGAAAGCCTGTGGCGGAACCGATTCCCAAGCAAGGTGATTTCCTGCCAGGGTATTGTGATTTTGAAGACGCCTGCAAGTTTTGAATTCGCCTTCTGGATTTACGGAGATAAGGCCAAGCTGTGTTCAAAAAACCCAACCTTTTCCGCTACGCCACCAGTGAGCTCTCGCAAGATGCCTTCATTGCATGGCTGCTATCGTGGGCGAACCCACAGTACGCGTCGGCGGACCCTTACCTACATGTCTGCGCTAAGCGACTGATCGGTGCGTTCTTCGAGAAGCATGGACGAGCCGTTCCCGATTTCTCCAGCGTCGTTGTCACGCCGCAGGATGAGCGCATCGACGTGCTCTGCGTGCTCGACGAAAAGTTCGCGATAATCATCGAAGATAAGACCAACACCTGTGAGCACTCCGACCAACTCACCCGCTACCTCACGAAAGTCAAAGAAAGAGATTACGAGCCTGAGAACGTGCTCGCGATCTACCTCAAGACCGGCGACCAGAGCCACTACAACGACGTTTACCGGAAGGGGTTCCAACCGTTCCTGCGGCGTGACCTGCTCGCCGTGCTCGAGAGCGGTGCCCAAACTCCCAGTGACATTTTCCATTGCTATCTGGAGTGGCTGCGGCACTTGGAAGCACGGGTGGAGGCCTATCGAACTAAGCCACTGCAATCATGGGGGTGGCATGCCTGGATCGGATTCTACAAGGCCTTGAAGGAGCACCTCGGCGAGGGTGATTGGGGCTACGTACCCAACCAGTCGGGCGGATTTCTCGGCTTCTGGATTTACTTTCGCGACATCGCTCACGTGCAACTCGCTAACACCTCTGAAAACACCTGTGAGCTGCGCTTCCGGATCGGGGTCGAGGACGCTGCTCAGCGGCGGGCGCTAAGGCGGGAGTGGTTTGCTAAGATTTCCCACCACGCCGGGGAATTTGGTCTAAGGGCGCGTAAACCCACCCGTTTCGGTCATGGCCGCTCAATGGTGGTCGCCGTACTCGATCGCGAGGATTTCCGGCAGCCGGATGCGAACGGCCTTCTTGATATGGACGCTACGGCTCAGCTGATCCGCCAAGCCGGCACGCTGCTCACCTGCCTGCATTCCGAACCTGCAACCTAAACTGCGGGCTGTGCGGGTTCAATTTTGAGGTGCAACAAAGCGAAGAGCGCCTAACCCGGCGCTGCAGCCGACGCCGCGGACGCGGCGCGGCTGAGCTTTCCACGTTATGGCTACAAGGAAGTCGAGTGAAAACGAAGGTTTATCTATCCATTTTTGCCAGCCTCATACTGGCAGTCCTTGTCAGCGCACTCGGCGGATCTTTTGGCGAGGCACTGGCAGAGCACGTAAACAAACAGACTGCTGAATTGGCATTGGATGGCAGGTCAATATCAGATCTTTCCCGAGAAGAAGCCAACGCGTTGATGCGCGATCCGGAATTTGGTGACCGCTTGGTCGCAGCTAAGAAAGAGGTAACTGACGAGTACTGGTGGTATTTCGGCGCAAACTTCGCTATCCAAATATTACTAATTCTCGTCATTTGCTTGGTTTGCGGAAAATTTGTAATTCATACGGTGACCAAGCATGCGAGGCCATAACCAGGCGGTCAACCGGACGCCAAAAGCGTGGCGCTTTTGGTTCCCTCCGCTGCGCTCGTGTGTCATGACGAAAGACTTCAGTCTTTCTTGCTGTACTCAAGATGAGGGAAGGCCCCTCGGTCTCGGTGACCAGACACCGGGATCAAACCGCCCTGTGCGGCTTGCATTAAGAGTGCGGGTCGTGAGCGACATGGGAAAAGGCCGTCAAGAGCGGTCAGGTACGTACCCAAGGAGATGAACGAAAGTGAACCGCCGATGAGGGGTCGAAATGTAGACAGATGTTGTCAGAACCGGGGACCGAGCGTCTCCCCGGGATGAGCTGTGACGTGAGCTGGCACAACGGACACAGCGGCAGCCGGTCTTGAGGCGGCATGACCTGGGTACAGGCTTGAGTATGGAACATGAGAACCTGTCGTCCTGATGTTAAGGGAGAAGCACAAGTGGAGATCCCGCGAGGCGAGAGTACCGATGCAGGACACAGGGACGGATTGGCCCGTAGTAGTGTGGAAACACCTGTAATGGGTGTGGAGCGAAGGGGGCAAGTTATCCCGTCGGATCCAGATGGCCAACCGAATTCCGGGAGGAGCCGTCAGGGTCAGGCAAAACCATTTACCATCCCGAAGGCCTTGGTCTATCAGGCCTACAAGCGGGTTCGAGCCAACAAAGGTAGCGCCGGGGTAGATCATCAGAGTCTGGAAGACTTTGATGGTGACCTCAGCAATAACCTTTACAAGCTTTGGAACCGTTTGTCCTCAGGAAGCTATCATCCACCACCGGTTTTGCGCGTGGAGATCGAAAAGGCGGATGGGGCAACCCGTCGTCTCGGCATCCCAACGGTTGCCGACCGCATTGCGCAGATGGTGGTCAAGCTGCTGATTGAACCGGAACTGGAACAACACTTCCACCCGGACTCTTACGGCTACCGCCCGGGAAAGTCAGCGCACGATGCGCTGAAACAGACTCAGGCCCGGTGCTGGAAGAAAGCCTGGGTGCTGGATATGGACATTCAAGGCTTCTTCGACAACATCGACCACAACCTGTTAATGAAGGCCGTGGATCGTCATGTGACCGAGGACTGGCAGAAGCTGTACATCCGGCGCTGGCTAAGCGCGCCGGTTCAGTTGGCGGATGGTTCCGTGGAGGAACGCGATCGGGGCACGCCGCAAGGCGGTGTGATCAGTCCCTTACTGGCAAACCTGTTCCTGCACTACGTCTTTGATCGCTGGGTGGAGAAGCGCTGGGGTGGCATCCAGTTCGAACGCTATGCGGACGATATCGTATGCCATTGTTCCAGTGAACGGGAAGCTCAAGCACTGAAATCGGTCCTTGAGGCACGATTCACAGCGTGTGGCTTGACGCTCCATCCCCGCAAGACAAAGATTGTGTATTGTAAGAGCGAGTACAACCGGCGGGACTACCCGGAGATCGCGTTTGATTTTCTGGGTCACACCTTCCGACCGCGGCTGATCCGCAACCGGTTGGGACAAAAGAAAGTCTACTTCACGGCGGCCATCAGCCAGAGTGCAGCGAAAGAGATCCGCAAGCAGATCAACGAGTGGCCCTGGAAATGGTGGCGACAGAAAGAACTCGGGCAGTTCGCTCGATTCTGTCAGTCCCGCCTCCGAGGCTGGATGCAGTACTATAGCCTGTTTGGCCGCAGCTACATTCGGAATGTGCTGTTTCATTTCGATCTGAGGTTGAGCCGGTGGGCATTAGGGAAGTATCGGAAACTCAGAGGTCTGTTACAGGCTGCCCGGAGAGTGAATGGACTGCGTCGGCGACGGCCGGATCTATTTGCTCACTGGGCAGGATCAAGGGCAATGGTTGGATAACAAGAGCCGTATGAATCGAGAGGTTCACGTACGGTTCTGTGAGAGGCTTTGGGGGTGGTTCCCAGGGCCTACTCGACC
>NZ_PXNP01000022.1 GCF_003007675.1 Marinobacter fuscus
TAACGCCAAGCTTAGCGGCGCCACGTCAGTGGCGTCCGGTGGACGGCCCTCCGGGCCGGGAACGTACTACAGCGACTGGTTAGCTGGGGGCATCGATAAAGCCCGATCTCTGGCAACCAACATCGCAGCCCACACCGGAGCCCTTGCACCCAAACCCGCCGATGCACTTTTATTAAAACCACCGCCAATGATGCGGTGAATGAACCTGAACATCAGAGTAGCAGGTAAGCAAGGAACCAATTTTTGGCGGACTGCCCCACGCCCCAAACGCTCATGTTACTACCATCACCACTGACCAATTGAGCTACCAACACCACGCCAAATTTGCGGGCCTTGGCAACCGCACCATGTTGTCGGATTTACTGCCGGTTCTCGGCCAAGGCCATCAGCACCCAGCCACCAAAAAAGTACCAAGCACTACCAGCTAACGCTGAGCTTAGCGGCGCCACGACAGTGGCGTCCGGTGGACGGCCGCAGGCCGGGAACGTACTACAGCGACTTGTTAGCTTGGGGGGTTTTGCCCAAATCCGGTTCCAGGCAACCCACATCACGGCCTATACCTTTGCCTGGCACCAGCATTCGCCAGTGTAAACATTCCAAGTCACCGCCAATGATGCGGCAAATGAACCTGAGCGCCAGAGTAGCAGGTAGGCAAGGAATCCGTTATCGGCGGACAGCCCCACGCGCCCAAGTCCAAATTTTAAACCAGTACTGATAACCAGTTGGGCTGCCAACAACACGCCAAACCTGCGGGCCTTGGCTAAGCCACAATGTTGCAGATTTTACTGCCAGCTTTCGGCCAAGGCCATCAGCACCCAGCCACCCAAAAGGTACAAAGCACTACCAGCTAACGCTGATGGTAACCGGCGCCGGAGCGCAAGCGGAGGGAACCAAAAGCTACTAGCTTTTGGCGTCCGGTTGACCGGCTGGTTAGTGGCCGGTCACCACCAAGGTCTCCCTTGGCACCCTACGCTGAATGCCCTCTCCCGAACAGCTTGCACCAACACAACGGATGGCGAAAGGAACCAGAGCGCAAACCGCACCAACCCGATTACCGTTTGAACTGGACGGCCCCGCGACTGGGGCACTCCATGAATAACCAAGCTGCGGATGGTGTTGGCCACCAACCCCGACAGCAACGTTTCCGGCCTTGGCCATCACCAACCCAAGCGGCTTTACAACCAAACCGATGCCAAGGCCTTGGCACTAACCCAGCCAAAATGAAGAAGGCCAGGACCAATAACGCTGAGCACAGCGGCGACCTTGGAATGGTGCCGAAGGCACCATGGAAAGGGCGTCCGGCGGCCATCGGCCGCGTACTGCTGCGACTTGTTAAAAAGTCTAACCCCATTGCTCAAAAATATCCCCAGAGGCCAAGGCCTCCAGAAACGCCCGTTGCTCCTCAGTAACCAATTTGCGCGGGGTGTAACCGTGCTCATCAGGCTCTGCCAACAACCTTGCTTGAGTTTCTCGCGCAACAGCAGATAAAGCTTCCTTCTCGCCTGGCGTCATAGCGGAAAAATACTCGGATAGGTTCTCCTGGCATTTTACTGAGTAATCCAGATCAATCACGTCTTCTCCGGCGAAAAGGACAAGCCAGAGATACTCAAAGGAGAGTTCAGCTAGAGTTTTGATACGAATGTCTCCATGACTTTTTAACGCT